>NZ_CP075184.1:2400000-3600000 GCF_020510705.1 Acidovorax radicis | reverse complement strand
TTCACCCCTGGACCTCCGATACACGACGAGGCCACCGCGCAGACCCTGCGCGCCATGGTGGCCAAAGGTGCCATGCCACCGCTGGTGCTGCATGTGCCTGATTGCCGGGCCGCGTATGCACAGTTGCGTGACAAGGGGGTGGAGTTCACCCAGGAGCCAGTGGACCGATACGGCAGCGTGGATGCGGGGTTTCGTGACCCTGCGGGCAACGGCTGGAAGATGATCCAGGCAGCGGGAGATGCCCGGTGACCGGCGGCCATGGCGTTCACCGGTTTCACCGGTGGGTGTCTGTGGCGTTCACGCTGACGGTGATCGCCAATTTTGCCGCCAGGACGGGCGTAGGCGAACCCCCTGCGTGGTTGACATATGCGCCGCTGCTGCCGCCGCTGGCCTTGCTGCTGCTCACGGGGCTGTACCTGTTGGCCCAGCCGTACTGGCAAGCGGGCAGCAAGCCAGGCCGTGGGCAGGCGCGCAAGGCGCCTCCCGCGTGACATCGTGGCCCGCGCGCCTGTCCTGGTGCGTCTTTCCTGCGGTTAGTCTGCAAACTCCGCCAGCAGCCCCAGCACGCTCTGAACGGCGGGGGATGCCTGGTGGCGGTGCGCCACCGCCATGGGCCGCATGAGCGGCGGCTGTAGGTGGCGGATCTGCGCGCGGGCGGTGCCTTGCTGGTCGGCGACCTCCTCCAGCGGAAGCAAGGCGGCGCACTGGCTGGCCAGGGCCAGGTTTTTGAGTGCGCCGGGGTAGCTCAGTGCCAGGAACGGGCGCGGGTGGTGCCCTGCCTGGCCGAACCAGTTGGCGATCAGGCCGTGCATCTGTGTGGCGGGGGCGAACGAAGCCCAGCGGCGCTGGGCCAGCCAATCGGGCGTCACAAACTCTGGTGCATCCCAGTCTGCGGGTAGCAGGGCCACCATGGGGTCGTTACGCCAAGGGGCTTGCCGCACCTCGGCCAGTGGGGGCTGGGGGCTGGCGACGATGGCGATGTCCAGCGTGCCGGTCTTCAGTCGCTGCATGGATTCGGCCGAACCCACGGCCTCCAGCCGGATCTCCACGCCCGGGCTGCGTGCCGCCAGTGCCTCCAGCACGCGCGGCAGCAGGTGGGTGCTGACCCCGGCCGATACACCTACCCGCACCACGCCTTCACGGCCCGAAGCGCGGCGGCGCACGCGTTCCACCAGATCGTCGCTGGCCAGCAGCAGTTGCCGGCCCTCGCTTACCAGCACCTCGCCCGCTGGCGTCAGGTCGGCCTGGCGCCTGCCGCGCACCACCAGGTCGGCGCCCAGGCGCGACTCCAGTTCCTTGATGTGCATGCTCACCGTGGGGGGCGCCAAGTGCAGTGCCTGGGCGGCGGCAGCGAAGGTGCCCAGGTCGGCGATGGCGATCAGGGTTTGCAGCTGGTCGAGGTTGAGGTTACGCATCAGGTTTTATGAATTGAATCGTCATTGAATTCAACTTTACAGATGGTAAGCCGTTGGCGAGCATTCGTCGTCATGAACCCGCTCTCTACAGACAACCCCGCCCGCGATCCCAAATCTCCCCCAATGGCACGCCGTGCCGCTCGCCCGGGCCCCGCCGCCCCCGCGAATTGGTGGCCGCGCGTTGGTACATGGCTGCAGGGATGGGCGGCGCGCGCAGGTGACGCGCTGGCGCGTGCGCAAGCGCGCATCACCGAGGAGTTCAAGGTGCCGCCCGGTGGTGGATGACCATGGTGTTGCCTCTTTTGAAGCGAAATCGGCCGCTTGCGCTTGTCCATCAAGCGCAAGCAGCTATGAAATCAGGAGTTGTCGTGCGGTGTGGCTCACTCCCCGGCCACCAGCGCCGCAATCGCTTCACCCACCTGCGTGGTGTTGGCCGTGCCGCCCAGGTCCGGCGTACGGGGACCGCTCTTGAGTGTCTCTTCAATCGCGCTCACGATGGCATCGTGTGCTTGGCGGCCTGCGCCCTGGCCCTGGGTGAGAAAGTCCAGCATCAGCGCCCCCGACCAGATCATCGCGATCGGGTTGGCGGTGTTCTTGCCGTAGATGTCGGGCGCCGAGCCGTGCACGGGCTCGAACAGGCTGGGGAAGTGGCGCTCGGGGTTGAGGTTGGCCGAGGGGGCCAGGCCAATGGTGCCGGTGGTGGCCGGGCCCAGATCGCTGAGGATGTCGCCAAACAGGTTGGTGGCAGCCACCACGTCAAAGCGCCCGGGCTGCAGCACAAAGCGGGCGGTGAGGATGTCGATGTGCTGCTTGTCCAGTGTGACCTCGGGGTAGCTTTTGGCGACGTCGTCGGCGCGCTGGTCCCACCAGGGCATGCTGATGGCGATGCCGTTGCTCTTGGTGGCCAGGGTGACATGCTTTTTGGAGCGGCTTTGGGCCAGGTCAAAGGCGAACTTCAGCAGGCGGTGGGCGCCGTGGCGGGAGTAGACCGATTCCTGGATGACGATCTCGCGGTCGGTGCCCTCGTACATGATGCCGCCCAGCGACGTGTACTCCCCCTCGGTGTTCTCACGCACCACGTAGTAGTCGATGTCGCCAGGGTTGCGGCCGGCCAGGGGGCAGGGCACGCCTTCAAACAGGCGCACGGGGCGCAGGTTGATGTACTGGTCGAACTCGCGGCGGAACTTGAGCAGCGAACCCCAGAGCGACACATGGTCGGGCACCGTGGCGGGCCAGCCGACGGCACCGAAGAAGATAGCGTCCATGCCCGACAGTTGCGCCTTCCAGTCGTCGGGCATCATTTTTCCGTGGGCGGCGTAGTAATCGCAACTGGCCCAGTCGATGGTGGTGGTTTCGAGCGCAATGCCAAAGCGCGCTGCAGCAGCCTGCACCGCACGCAGGCCTTCGGGCATCACCTCCTTGCCGATGCCGTCTCCGGCGATGAGGGCGATGCGGTAGGTTTTGGGGGCGATGGAGGCGGTCATGAAGCAGTCCTTGGGATGGGTGGAGGGGGCTGCTGTGGGGGCAGCCTGCGTTGTGGGTGCATTGTTTCCAGCGCCATCAAAAACTACAATCCACCAACTGTGGCTTCATCCTTCACACATCGTGCATAAAAGTCCTGCGGCAGATGACCTGCGCGTGTTCGCGGCTGTCGTGCGCAAGGCGAGCTTTGGCGGCGCCGCCACCGAGCTGGGCACGTCCCCTGCCTATGTGAGCAAGCGCATCCGCCTGCTGGAGCAAGACCTGCAAGTCAAGCTGCTGCATCGAACCACCCGCCGGGTGGCGGTGACGGAGGAGGGCGAGCGCGTCTTTCACTGGGCGCAGCGCATCCTCGACGATATGGAACAGCTGATGCAGGAGGTGGCGGTCACCCGCAGCGAGCCACGCGGGCTACTGCGCGTGAGCAGCAGCTTTGGTTTTGGCCGCCAGATCGTGGCGCCTGCGGTGTCGCGCCTGGTGGGGCGCTATCCGGGGCTGCAGGTGCGGCTCGAAGTGTTCGACCGGCTGGTGGACGTGGCGGTCGAAGGCTTTGACCTGGATGTGCGCGTGGGCGACGAGATCGCCCCGCACCTGATCGCGCGCCGCCTGGCTGATAACCACCGCGTGTTGTGCGCGGCGCCCGCTTACCTGCAGCGCAAGGGCACGCCACGCACGGTGGCCGACCTGGCCGCGCACGACTGCCTGGTGATCAAGGAGCGCGACCACCCGTTTGGCGTGTGGCGCCTGCGCAGTGGCGCGCAGGAAGAGTCGGTCAAGGTGCGCGGCCCGCTGTCGGCCAACAACGGCGAGATGGCCGTGCAGTGGGCCGTCGATGGGCGCGGGGTGGTGCTGCGCTCGCTATGGGACGTGGGCGCGCACCTGCAGGCCGGGCGCCTGGTGCAGGTGTTGCCGCAGTGGCAGCAAGAGGCCAATGTGTGGGCGGTGTACCCCACGCGGCTGGAGCGGTCGGCCAAGGTGCGGGTGTGCGTGGAGTTTCTGCAGGCGCATTTCCGCGCCGGGTGGATGGCGCAGGCGGCGGGAAATGACGGCGCCAGTGAAAACGGCGTGGTTTGAAGCAAAAATAGCCGCCAGCGCTTATCTGGCAAGCGCGAGCAGCTATCAAAATGATATTGACCGCAACGTAAACCGCAGTGCGGCCCACCCTGGGGTGTTATCGAGTTCTGGTCGTCGGTGGATCAGCCCGCCAGCGCGGCCTTCACCGCAGCCGACACCTGGCCCATGTCGGCCTTGCCCGCCAGGCGGGTCTTGACCACGCCCATCACCTTGCCCATGTCGCCAGGCCCTGCAGCGCCCAGTTCGGCCACGATGGCCTTCACGGCGGCCAGGGTTTCTTCGGCCGACATGCGCTCGGGCAGGTAGGCCTGCAGCACGGCCATCTCGGCCTTTTCCTTGTCGGCCAGGTCCTGGCGGCCCGCGCCTTCGAAGGCGGTGATGGAGTCCTTGCGCTGCTTGATGAGCTTGTCCACGATGGCCACCACAGCCGCGTCGTCCAGCACGATGCGCTCGTCCACTTCCTTTTGCTTCATCGCGGCCTGCAGCAGGCGGATGGTGCCCAGGCGCTCGCTGTCCTTGGCGCGCATGGCGGTCTTCATGTCTTCGGTGATCTGGTCCTTGAGGCTCATGGCGGCTTCCTTTTTTGGTTTCAGACTGGGACGGAGGGTTTGCACAAAGCCCCTCTGGCTAGGCGTCAGCGCCGCAGACAGTAGCCTTGCTACGGCAAGGCGTTGCAACGACGCCAGAGGGGCTTTGTGCAGACCCGAAAAAACAAAAACCCGCGCTTGGCGTCCCTAGCGCGGGTTTTGGGACCCAAGCGAAAAGGCTCGGGGCCGAAGATGGATCAGTACATCTTCTTGGGCAGTTGCATGCTGCGAACGCGCTTGTAGTGGCGCTTGACGGCAGCTGCCTTCTTGCGCTTGCGCTCGGCGGTGGGCTTCTCGTAGAACTCACGGGCACGCAGGTCGGTCAGCAGGCCGAGCTTTTCAATGGTGCGCTTGAAGCGGCGCAGTGCAACGTCAAAGGGTTCGTTTTCTTTTACGCGGATCGTAGTCATTAGCTAATGGTTTCCAAAATGTTGCTCGCAGAGGGACTTGGGGAGATCGGGCCTCAAGACCATACGTAGCGGTTTCCCCGTCTGTAACTAGTATTTGGCCGACGGGGCATTGCCAGCAAAGCCGGAGATTATAGCCTTTATGGCGACCCATAGCGCAAATGCCTGTCAATCGGCCCACCGCAGTGGCGTCGAAGAGGTGCCCGGGGCGCACAAGTGCTGGATGGCGTGGAAGTTGCTTCACGTTGTAACACTCACATTCACCGGTGGGCAGGCCCGGCCATTCGCCAGGGCCCGCCCTTGCCGCAAAACCATGGCATTCATGCAGCGCGTATCGGGTTGGTTGGGCCGCCTCAGTGTGGGCCGCAAGCTCATGCTCATCTATCTGCTGGACCTGACGGCGGTCATTTACGTCTCCAGCATCCTGATCCACGAGAAATACCAGGCCATCGATTTCACACGCAAGGAAATCGTGGGCACCACCTATGCGGCGGTCGTGCGCGACAGCCTCATGGAGCAGTTTCTGGAGCCTGCCCCCGATGCTGCGGCGGTGGCTCAAATGCGGGTGCGCCTGGCGGTGGTGCGGCAGATCCATGACGACGAGCTGCGCACGGAAGCGGTGGGCCAGCGTTTTGATGTCGCACTGGAGCAGCTGACCAGCGCCACGCGCGATGCAGCCGGCGGCGCGGCCGTGGCCGCGCCGTTCAGCGCGCCCTCGGTCACCAGCATGCGCAGCCAGTTGCTCAGCCAGGGCCGTGAGCTACTCACCACCGTGGGCAATCAGTCCAACCTCATCCTCGACCCTGACCTGGACAGCTACTACGCGATGTCGCTGGTGGTTTTGCGTTTTCCCGAACTTTTGCAGGCGGTGCACGACACGGTGGTATTTCTCGGCGCCGCATCGTCGGGCCATCATGGCCCGCAATGGTCGTCCGAATTGCTGACGCTGGTGGGCCGTCTGGATGCCGTGGCGCTCAGCATCGAATCGGACTACAACCAGGCATTCATCGCGGGCACGCCCGAAATGCGCGCCACGCTGACCCACCAGCGACAGGGGCTCAAGGCATCACTGGAGGGGTTTCAGGCCCTGCTGCAGGGCATTGCGGCCGGAGAGTCGCGCCTCACGCAGGCGCAATTGGCGGTGCAGCAAGCGCAGGTGCTGAGTGCGCTGCGCGACGCCTGGGGCGTGGGCTTGGTCGATCTTGAGCGCCTTTTGCAACAGCGCGTGGACAGCCTGTTTGCACGCATGTGGCTGCATCTTGGCACGGCGCTGGTATTGCTGGGCTGCATTCTGAGCCTGGTGACGTTGGTGGCCCGCCAGATCGCCAAGCCGCTGCAGCAACTGGCGCGCGTGGCCGATGAGGTACGCCGCAGTGGCGACCATAGCCTGCGCGCGCATTGGATCAGCGGTGACGAGATCGGCCGGCTGGTGAGCGCCTTCAATGAAATGCTGGCGCAGCTTGACCGCGAGCGATTGCTGCAACAGGAGATGGCCGCCAGTGCCCGTGCGGCCGAGGCGCAGCGCGAACTGGTGGAAGCCTTTCCCATTCCGATGGTGGTCACCTCCATCCCGGCGCACGACGTCTTGCATTCCAACGCGCCCGCAGCCCGGTGGCTGGGCGAGCGCAAGACCGACCCCTGGGCGCAGGGGTTGGAGCCCGGTGTGCGGGCCCGCTTTTTTCAGCGCCTGGCCGACCATGGCTCGGTGGATGAGTTCGAGGTGCGCTGGAAAGGTGGGCTGGAGCCTTCGTGGGCGGTGCTGTCGGCGCGGCGATTGCAGTTTCAGGGGCGCGACGCGGTGCTCACGGCGTTCACGCCGATCAACGTGCTCAAGGTGATGGAGCAGCGCCTGGAGCTGTGGGCGAAGGTGTTCGAGGCCTCGTCTGAGGGCATCATCATCATGAACGCCGAGCAGCAGATCATCAGCGTGAACCATGCGTTCTGCCGCAGCACGCATTACGACTTTTACGAGGTCATTGGTGAAAGCCTGGGTTTTTTGCTCGAAGACTCGGACAGCGAGGCGCTGTCGGCCCAGATCCGGCGCACCATGTTGGACAAGGAATCCTGGCAAGGCGAGGTGCGGTTTCGCAAACGGTCGGGCGAGACATACCCGGCCTGGCTCATGGTGTCGGCGGTGCGCGAGGGCAAAGGCGGCGAAGTGGCCAACCATATCGGCATCGCCATCGACATCACCGATCGCAAACGCAGCGAGGAACGCATCCAGTTTCTGGCCCACCATGATGTGCTCACCGAGCTGCCCAACCGCTCGCTGTGCGTGCAGCGCCTGCAGACGGCCCTGGCCCAGGCGCCCGTTACGGGCGAGAAGGTGGCCGTGCTGTTCATCGACCTGGACCGGTTCAAGTCCATCAACGACACCTTGGGCCACCATATTGGCGACGGCCTGCTGCGCTCGGTGGCCGGGCGCCTCACGCAGGCCGTGCGCAGCCGTGACACCGTGAGCCGCCTGGGCGGCGACGAGTTTGTGGTGGTGATGCGCGACGTGGCCGGGCGCGAGGACGTGCAGCAACTGGTGGAGCGGCGCCTGATCCCGCTCATCCGCCAAAGCCACCCGGTGGAAGGGCATGAGCTCAACGTGTCCTGCAGCGTGGGCATTGCCGTGTACCCCGAGGACGGCAACGACATCGACGAGCTCATGCGCCGCGCTGACGCCGCCATGTACGAGGCCAAGACCACGGGGCGCGACATGGCGCTGTTTTACTCGGTGGAAACCGACCAGCGTGCCGTGGCGCGCCAGACCATGGAGCAGCAGCTGCGCCGCGCCCTGGAGCGCCAGGAATTGAGCCTGCACTACCAGCCGCGTCTGAGCGCCCAGGGGGCGCTACTGCTCGGCGTGGAAGCGCTGCTGCGCTGGAACAGCCCGGCGCTGGGCGCCATCCCGCCCAGCGAGTTCATTCCCATTGCCGAAGAGACCGGCATGATCCGCGCCATCGGCAACTGGGTGCTGCAGCAGGCGTGTGAGCAGTGGGCGCGCTGGCAACCCACATCGGCAGGCGTTGCGGGCGCCACAGCGGCGCACCCGCTGGCCGACGTGTCCATCTCCGTCAACCTGTCGGCGGCCCAACTGTCCGACCCGGAGTTGATCGGCGACATCAAGGCGCTGCTGGGCCGCACGGGCATGCCTGCCGACCGGCTGGAGCTGGAGATCACCGAGTCGCAGCTCATGGACAACGCCCATGCCGCCGAACAGCAACTGGCGGCCCTCAAGGCGCTGGGCGTGCAGCTGTCCATCGACGATTTCGGCACCGGGTATTCGAGCCTGGCGTACCTCAAACGTTTTGACATTGACCGGCTCAAGGTGGACAAATCGTTTGTGCGCGACATGCTCCGCAACCCCGCCGACATGGCCATCACACGCGCCATCATTGCCTTGGGCCACACGCTGGGGCTCAAGATCGTGGCCGAAGGGGTGGAAGACCAGGCCACGGCCCAGGTGCTGGGCGCACTCGATTGCGAGGAGTTGCAGGGTTATCACTTCAGCCGGCCCCTGCCGGTGCCCGCGCTTGAAGAATGGGCACGAAGCCATGCTCAGCAGCGGTTGGGGCCCATGGTGATGGAGGAGGGCACGGTGTGCACGCCGTAAACGGTGTCCGTGCCCATGTCCGTGGCCATGTTCATATCCACGGCGGGTGAGCATGTTTCATGGGCCACCCGCGAGTCGGCGGGCGCCTGTGTGCGCTGGTGCAGGCCATAGTCGCGCAGCACCTGGGCCACACGCAGGCGGTAGTCGGCAAACACGCCCGCGCGCCCTGCGGCTTGGGCGTGGCGATGGCTGCCATGCTCGCGCCATTGCGTCACGGCCGCCTCGTCGCGCCAAAACGAAAGCGACAGCAGTTTGCCTGGCTGGGCCAGGCTCTCATAGCGCTCGATGCTGATGAACCCGTCCATCGCATCCAACTCGGCCCGCAGCGCGGCGGCGGTGTCCAGATAGGCCTGCCGGCCGTCGGCGCTGGGCAGCACCTCGAAGATCACGGCGATCATGGTTGGGGTTCCGATGCGCAGCGCTCTGGCGGCGGCAGTGCCGCACGTTCGAACGTGCCGGCCACCACCTCGGTAAATCTGCGCTCCTCGCGCAGGATGAAGCGCTGGCGCTGGGCGCTTTCAAAGTTGGCGCGGCCCTGGGCATCGGCGCGCAGGCGCTGCCTATAGGCCTCGTAGGCGGCCAGGCTGTCAAAGGCAATCAGGCCCCAGGCCTCGTAGTTGGAGCCCTCGGAGGGCAGAAAGTAGCCCACCAGATGCCCCCCGCAGCGCGGGATGATGCGCCCCCAATTTTCGGCATAGGTGCGAAATGCATCGAGCTGGAAGGGGTCGATTTCGTAACGGATGAAGCAGGTGATGGTCATGTGGAGAGCTCCCTGGGAGCGAGGGTGGAGGAAAACAAGCGCTCAGGCCAGCCTGTGCGCGAGACCACCGCCTGCAGAAAAAACAGGCGGGCCATAAACCCCCGTGCCCCAACCGAAGAGGGCGATCAGAAAGGCGGCACGGACCACGGCAGTGCCGTGGAAGGCGCGGGCTGGCATGGGAATCGATGGGGTGGACATGGCGGTGATCGTGCCCCGCCGCATGGCCGCAATGCTTCGCTGTGGAGCGAATCGTCGCCGCCCGCTTTTGCAGCACACTGCAAGCCATGAACACCAACCGCATCGCGCACGTGGCCGCCCTGGTGGGCGAGCCTGCCCGCACAGCCATGCTGATGGCGTTGATGGATGGCCGTGCCCTCACCGCACGCGAGCTGGCCGATGCGGCGCACATCACGCCGGCTACGGCCAGTCGCCATCTGGGGCTGCTGGTAGAGGCTTCGCTGCTGAAGGTGGAGCGGCAGGGGCGGCACCGCTATCACCGCTTGGCCTCGCCCGAAGTGGCGCGCGTGCTGGAAGGGTTGATGCAACTGGCTGTTTCGCCGGAGCCGTCGTCCGCGCTGCGCCGGGTGGTGGTGGGCCCGCGCAATGCGGCCCTGCGTGCCGCTCGCACGTGCTACGACCACCTGGCAGGGCGCATTGGCGTCGCCATCACGGGACACCTGCTGGATGAGGGCGCCGTGGTGTTCGAGGGCGAAGGCGACGCTGCGGCCGGTTATGTGACGGACTGCGCTGCGAGCGTGTTGCGGCACCTCGGCATCGAGCTAGACGCGATGCCTGCGGCTGGCGCAGGGCGGCGCCCGCATTGCCGCCCATGCCTGGACTGGAGCGAGCGGCGCATGCACCTGGCGGGACGCCTGGGCGCGCTGATTTGCAACCACTGTCTTGACAGCGGCTGGCTGTTGCGCGGCGAGGGCACGCGTGCGCTGGCGATCACACCGCGCGGCGCCGTGGCGCTGCGCGATGGGCTCGGCCACACGCGTTGGCGCGACGTGGTGGGCGACTGAGCGTCAGTGCGTGGGCAACGCCTGCGCGCAGGCAAACGCGCTGGCCCAGGCCCACTGGAAGTTGTAGCCGCCCAGCCAACCCGTCACATCCACCACCTCACCAATGAAGTACAGGCCGGGCTGCATCTTGCATTCCATGGTCTGCTGCGACAGGGCGCGTGTGTCCACACCGCCGAGCGTGACCTCGGCCTTTTTGTAGCCTTCGGTGCCGGTGGGTGTCAGCTCCCAGCGCGCCAGTTGCTCGGCCAGCCGCGCCAGCGCCTTGTCTGACGCTTCGGCGATGGGGCGCTGCCAGTCGGCGC
Organism: Acidovorax radicis; assembly: GCF_020510705.1. Classification (NCBI taxonomy): domain Bacteria; kingdom Pseudomonadati; phylum Pseudomonadota; class Betaproteobacteria; order Burkholderiales; family Comamonadaceae; genus Acidovorax; species Acidovorax radicis. The sequence goes on along the minus strand of NZ_CP075184.1, from coordinate 3,589,353 downwards.
TTTGCTGCGCCCAGGTGTCGGCCAGGCGGCTGGGCACCAGCGAGGCCAGTTCGTTGGCAATGAGCTTGCGTGAGCGCGCCTTGCCCTGCGCAAGTGCTGCGGGCAGGTCGACCGTGGGCGCGAGGTTGATGGCCAGGGGCGAGCCCTCTTTCCAGTAGCTGGAGATCTGCAACACCGCCGGGCCCGAAAGGCCCCGGTGGGTGAACAGCAGGTCCTCGTCAAAGGCCATGCGGTTTTTCTTTTTGCCGCCGGGCCGCCCCAAGGAAAAAGCGGCCCCCTCGGGGGGCAGCGACCCGCGCAGCGGTGGAGCGTGGGGGCCTTCATGGTCCCCCGTGCTGATCTGCACCGGCAAAGCCAGCCCGGCCAGCTGCGCATACGGTGCCCAGCCTGCACCGTCAAAAGTCAGCGGCACCAGACCCGGCTTGCGCTCGATGAGCGGGACGTTGAACTGCTGCGCCAACCGGTAGCCAAAGTCGGTGGCGCCGATCTTGGGAATGGACAGCCCGCCAGTGGCAATCACCAGCGAGTGCGCCTGCACCGGGCCCCGGTCAGTATCAATTTGATAGCTACCTGCGCTTGATGGATCTGCGCTAGAGGCCAAAAAGGCTACATTCTTGACGCTGCATGGCTGCCAGCGCGTCACTCCGCCCGCCTCGCATTCGGCCAGCAGCATGGCAATGATGTCCTCGGCCGAGCGGTCGGCAAACAGCTGGCCCTTGTGCTTTTCGTGAAACGGGATGCCGTGCTTTTGCACCAGTGCAATGAAGTCGGCAGGCGTGTAGCGCGACAGCGCCGACCGGCAAAACTGCGGGTTTTGCCCCACGAAGTGCTTGTGCGGCGCGGCTGGGTCGAGGTCGCGGTTGGTGAAGTTGCAGCGCCCCCCGCCCGAGATGCGGATCTTCTCCGCCACCTTGTCGGCATGGTCGATCAGCAAAACCTTCAGCCCCCGCTGGCCCGCCTGGCCCGCGCAGAACAGGCCAGCGGCGCCGGCGCCGATGATGATGGCGTCAAAGAAAGGGGTGGTCATGGGAGCGGCGGATTGTAGGGCGTTACATTGTGCGCAGCGCGATAGCATGTGCCATTCACCCGCCAAGGACGTTTCATGAATCCAATCCGCTACGCCGCCTGCGCGGTGGCACTGGGCTTTCTGGCCCCGGCCTGGGCCATCAACAAATGCACGGACGCCAATGGCAAGGTGTCGTTCCAGGACGCTCCCTGCGCGGGCGAGGGCGAGAAGATCGAGGTGCGGCCCGCCATCCAGGGCGCCACCCCCATTCAGCCCAGCGCTTCCCCCGTGAAGGAGGGGGTGTTCGGTGCATCCTGGCAGCGCAAGAATTACCTGCAGGCCCAGGGCATTCCCCAGGCGCGCGCGGCCATCGAGCGCAACCAGCGTGAATGCACGGCCCAGCCCCATGCCGTGGCCACGGCAGGCCCGCTGCGGCGCGGCAACCTGCCGTCGGGCAACCAGTTTGTGCAGGAGAGTGCGGCAAAGGCCGCCGATGACAAGGCCGCCTGCGAGGCACGGACCGAGGCGCTGCGCGAGCAACTGCGGGTGCTGGAGAGAGAGCTGGCCGCTATGCCCTGAACCTGCAGCCGCCCTGCACCTGAGGAGCCCTCACCCCTTCCAGGTGAACGGAAACTTGAACTGCTTCACGAACCCGTTGGGCACATAGTCGCCCAGCACACCGTAGTGCTCGGGCCAGAGCTTGGTGCTTTTGACGGCCGTGCCAAACAGATAGTCCAGAAACGCGAATTGCGCGGCGTAGTTCTTGTCGAGCGCCTCCTGGTCCTGGCTGTGGTGCCAGTGGTGAAAATTGGGCGTGACCAGCACATAGCGCAACGGGCCCAGCCGCACGCTCACATTGGCGTGGTTGAAAACGGCCTGGAAGCCCACGATGACGATGTAGGCGTCGATCACTTCCTTGGAAAATCCCAGCACGTAAATGGGCGCCAGCACCAGTGTGCGGGTGATGATCAGCTCCAGGATGTGCTGGCGTGAGCCGGCCATCCAGTCCATGCTTTTGACACTGTGGTGCACCGCGTGCAGGCGCCACAGCACAGGCACCTCGTGGTAGGCGCGGTGGGTCCAGTACTGCACGAGATCGGCCACCAGGATGATGCCAAACAGTGCCACCCAGAAGTTCAGGCCCTGCACCCAGCCGCGAATGCCGTCGCTGGCGGCCCAGCCAAAGAACTTGTGCACCACAAGGTTGGTGGCCAGCAGCACAAAGCCCACCACCATGTGGTTCACGATGAAATGGTGAAAGTCGGTCTGCCACTCGGCGCGAAACACGGGCTGGTCCTTGCGCAGCGCGAACAGCTTTTCGATGAAGATGAAGATCAGCGAGCTGCCCAGCAGGTCCAGGATGAACCAGTCCAGACCGATGTAGGGCGTGTTGTCGGGGAAGTTCGGGTTCACCTCCACCTTGTGGCCGCCCAGCAGCGCGGCGATGGCCACCATGGCAAACGCAAACGTGGCCAGCCAGCGCGAGCGGTTGAACAAAATATTGACCACTGAGATGCCGCCGGCGATCGCCATGGCGCCCAGCATGATCGTTCGGATCATCGTCACGTCGTAGCTCTTGCGCAGCTGTGGTGTGGTCAGGTACTCCGGAAAGTGAAAGGCCAGCACGCCCAGCAGGCACAGGGCCGCCAGGGTGAGCGCAATCACGCCCGACAGCAGTCCTTTGCCACGGCGCAGCGCACCATGGCTTTCGGTGAATTCGTTGAGTTTTTCTAGTTCGATCATTGGTTCCTCCTCGCACCCGGTCAGCAGGTGCTGCGCGAGTGTAGCGAAGCCGCCACGGCGGTTGCTGGTTGTGTGATGCAGCGCAAAGCAAGGCCCTCAGATGCCTGCGTGGTTTCTAAAATCGCTGCATGAACATCCCTTCACACCAACTGAGCATGACCGTGCTCATGTCGCCTGACATGGCCAACTTTTCGGGCAACGTGCACGGCGGCGCCATCCTCAAGCTGCTCGATCAGGTGGCGTATTCGTGCGCCAGCCGCTACTCGGGCTGCTACACCGTGACGCTGAGCGTGGACCAGGTGATGTTCCTGCAGCCCATCCATGTGGGCGAGCTGGTGACCTTTCTGGCCAGCGTGAACTACACGGGCAGCTCGTCGATGGAAGTGGGCATCAAGGTGGTGGCCGAAGAGATCCGCTCGCAGGTGGTGCGGCATGTCAACAGCTGCTTCTTCACCATGGTGGCGGTGGACGAGGCGCGCAAGCCCGTGCAGGTGCCGCCGCTGTCGCCCTCTACCCCCGACGAGCGCCGCCGCTGGGAGTCGGCACTGCTGCGCAAGTCGCTGCGCAAAGAGCTGGCGCAGCGGTTTCAGCAGGTGCGAGAAACCGCCGGGCAATAACGCCTTGAGTGGGTGCCTTGAATGGACGCCTTCGAAGGCCCTGGGCAGATCGCCCCGGGCCTTTTCTCTGTCTCTCACGCTGTGCTGCTCAGAACGTGTTTACGATCCCCTGCGAGATCGTAAACACGTTCTCAGGCAGCGCTTCGGCTGCGCCCGGCCAGGGACACCGCCTGCAGCGACAGGCCATCGATCTCGTTGGTGATGCCCGACAGCACATTGGCCACCACCGCAAATTCGCGCCCGTGTTGCCCCGCGCGTGCGGCCATCACCTGGGCGTTGAAGCTGACCACCTTGGCCTCGCGCGCCACGGTCTGGATCGAGGCCACGATGCCCGCCAGTTCCTTCATCAAGGTTTCGGACTGGGCCTTGTTCACCTGATCGAATGCGGTGGTGGCCGTGTTGAGCGCTTCGAGCACACCATCGGTGGACTCCACCAGCCGGGCCAGGGCCTCTTCCACACGCGGGCTCTGGCGTTCGGCCAGGTCCAGCGCGGCGTCTACCTGCTGCGCAAACAGGTCAATGGTGGCGCCCACCCCCGTGGGGCCTTGGTACACCTTGCGAATCGGCTCTGCACTCTTGGCATCGAGGTGGCGGGGTGTGTCGAACAGGCGGGCCTGGCTGTCGGCGAACAGCGCCAGGGTGCTGCGCGCCGCTTTCAGGTGCAGGTCGCTGCCGCGTGCGGCCAGCACGGTCTGCAGCACCATGCGCTGCGACAGCATGCGCTGGCGCGCAGCGAGGTTGACCAGCGACATGCCGTTGTCGCGGGCTGATGCGGGTGCTGCGGGGGCAGACGAAGGGGACAGCGTGGGCATGCTGGGGTTGCGTGCGGGGAGGGGCAAGGCTGCCATGGTGTTCCTTGTGCTGTTGCATTCAGATACCTGCCGTCAAGCAATACCCGGGCCAATGCGGGCGCCGTGAACGACGGGTGCGACGGGTGCGATGGGGTTGGAGGCAAGGCGCGGCCCCGCACCGCGCGCCATGCGGTGCGCCGGTGCGGCTTGCGGACGGCGGAAGGTTCAGCTGGCGCGGCGGGCCAACAAGGGCTGTGCTGCGGCGTCGTGTGATGCGAGCGCCACGCCCCGCACCACATCACCCACCACGATCACCGAGGGGCTGGTCAGCCCCTCGCGCGTGATGGTGGCGTGCAGTGCACCGAGTGTGGTGACGGCATGGCGCTGGTGGGGCAGGCTGGCGTGCTGGATGATGGCGACGGGTGTGCTGGCAGGCAGGCCGGTGAGCAGCTCCTGCTCGATGGTGGCTGCGCCGCTCACGCCCATGTAGATCACCAGCGTGAGCTTGGCATCGCGCGCCGTGGCGGCCAGTTGGCGCCAGTCGGTGCCAGCGTCGCCGGGCTTGGCGTGGCCGGTGACAAACACCACGCCGTGGGCATGCTCGCGGTGCGTGAGCGGCGCGCCCAGCGAGGTCAGGCCTGCCAGGCCCGCGGTGATGCCGTTGATGACGGTGACGGGCACGCCCGCCGCACGCAGGTGCTCCACTTCTTCGCCTCCTCGGCCAAAGATGAACGGGTCGCCGCCCTTGAGGCGCACCACGTTCTCGCCCTCGTTCACGGCCATCAGCATCAGCTTTTCGATAAAGGCCTGCGGCGTGCTCTTGCAGCCGCCGCGCTTGCCCACATAGACGATGCGCGCCGTGGGGGATGCGTGTGCCACGATGGCGTCGCTCACCAGGTCATCCACCAGCAGCACCGTGGCGGCCTGGATGGCCTTGAGCGCCTTGAGGGTGAGCAGCTCGGGGTCGCCGGGGCCCGCGCCCACCAGCGTGCAGGTGCCCCCGGTGCCAAGGTGGGGCGCATGGCGTGTGTGGGGCGTGTGGGGGGCGGTGTGCGTGGGGTGGCTCATGGTGTTGTCTCCGAAGCGGTTTGATCCGCGAGACGCAAGATGTGTTCCACCTGCCGTTCGATGGCGGGCGGCACGGGCAGCTCACCGGCCAGCACGCGCTGTGTGTAGGTGGCGGTGGTGGCCACGTCGATGTCGGTGGGCAGCCCGGTGACCTCGCTGGCCGTGCCCGGCTGCTGTTCCTCGAGCACGGTGTGCACGCCGCGCACAAAACCGTCATAGCGCGGTGTGCGGCGCGGGTCGGTGGCCACTTCGCCTTCGAGCCCGCGCGAGAGCAGCACGCTGGTGCCCAGGGTGCAAAAGGTGGTGCGCAGCATCTCGAAATATTCGGGGTGGGTGTAAGCCGTTACCACCACCGAAGGCCCCGCGCAGGGCGCCATCAGCTTGACGACGCTGTGCCCCGGGTTGCGCAGGCCCACCACTTCGCGCACCGACAGCAGCCGTGCCAGGCCCGCATGCAGGTGCTGCGTGTGGATATGGCGCACCGTTCCATTTGCTATCTTTTCAGGAGCTTTCAGCGCAGGTGCATCAAGCGCTGCAAGCACATCCGATGCCAAAATTCGGCGCGCCTCGGTGCGCATGCCATGCAGCAGCACCGGCAGGCCCTTGCGCGCCAGCAGCAGCGCCAGCAGCGGCGTCAACACGGGGAGCTTGCGTGCGCCGTTGTAGCTGGGCAGCACGATGAGTGGGCGGTCGGTGGCGGGCAGCAGGGCCAGGCGCTGGTGGGTGGCGTCCAGAAAGCCGCACATCTCCTCGGGTGTTTCGCCCTTGATACGCATGGCGATGCAGAACGCACCGATCTCCAGGTCGGTCACCGTGCCGTCCAGCACCTGGCCGAACAGGTCGGCTGCCTGCTCACGCGTGAGCGGCTTGGAGCCGCGGGGGCCGCGGCCGATTTCCTTGATGTACTGGCTGATACCCATGGTCTTTGTTGTGGTTGGGCTTGTGAAATACGGCTCCAGCGTCGTTATTTCGGCTTGCCGTACGCATGTACTGTCTGCGCCGAAATGCCTAGCTGGAGCCGTATTGCACAAGTCCTGATAAGGGTTGGAGTGGCTGTGCGCTATTTTCAAGCAATTCAGCCAACTTTTGGTTATATGGCAGCCCGCGCTACGGGCATGGACGCCAGCGGCCCGGTGCTGCGCACCATGCGCTTGAGCTCGGGCACGCACGAGCCGCAGTGGGTGCCGCAGCGTAGCTTGCCCTGCAGTTGCGCCAGGCGGTCGCCGTCGGTGCCGTGGCAGTGCGCCAGTTGAGCGGTGATGGCGGCGTCCGTTACGTTCAAGCAGGTGCACACCGGCTTGCCGCGCGACTGCACGGCCACGGGGGCCTTGGCGCCGGGCACCAGCAGCAGGCGGCCGTAGGTCTGTGCGGGCAGTTCTTCCTGCAGCAGGGTCTTGAGCCAGCCTTCGGCGCTGGTGTCGCCTGCGAGCACGATGCCTTCGAGCGTGGTGTTGTCGCCCTGGCGCGCCAGCCGTGCGGCCCGGCGCTGGCCGCGCTTTTTGTCGGCATAACGCAGCGTGTCGGCACCCGCCATGCCCAGCAGGGCTTCGATCTGGTCAATCAACGCATCGGGCGGTGCCTCGTGGGCGGCGGCGCGCAGCAGCACGCCAGTGCGCTCGCGGCCGGGCTCATCCAGCGGGGTGTTGTTGCTGAAGGGCACGCAACTGGTGAACTGGAAGGCGGGAAACTGTGCAATGAGTGCGGACAAGGCTTCGCGCGCAGCCAATGCCCTGTCAGCAGGCAACCAGGCCATGGCCAGCAGCGTCCACGGCAGTTCAGCCTTGAGCACCTTGACGGCCGCGTGTTTCAGCTCGGGTTGTTTGGAGGTGGGGCAGAACGCCGAGGTGGTGAGGGCGTTCACACCCGCCAGCCGCTCGCCGGTGGACGAGATGCCGCTCAAGAATTCGCTGCCCCAGTGCATCGCCATGAACACCTGCGACAGGCCCAGCGTGCTGTCGGCCTGCACGGGCACCACGATGGAGCCGCGCTTGCTGGTCACATGCACCAGGTCGCCGCTGGCCAGCTTGCGCCGCTCCATGTCCTGCGGGTGCATCTGCAGGCTGGGCTCGGCCACATGGCCAAACAGGCGGCCCAGCGTGCCGGTGCGCGTCATGCCGTGCCACTGGTCGCGCAGGCGGCCGGTGGTCAGGCTGAAGGGGTAGCGCGATTCGCGTTGTTCGGCCGTGGGTTGCCATGCATGCGGGGCAAAACGCGCGCGGCCATCGGTGGTGGGGAAGATGCCGTCTTCGTACAGGCGGGCCTTGCCGGTGGCGGCGCCCTCTGGAAGCGGCCATTGCTGGGGGCCTGCAGATTCGAGCATCTCCCACGACAGGCCCGTGATGTCCAGGTCGCGCCCGCGTGTGCTTTCGCGGTGCTCGTTCCACACGGTCTCCGCGCCTTGGTCTGCATGCTCGGTGGTGTAGGGGAACAGCGTCGGCATGCCAGGCCGCAGGCGTGCCTCCAACTGGTGCGCAAACTGCACCGCAATGGCCCAGTCGTGGCGCGCCAGGCCGGGTGCGGGCACGGCAGTGTGCACGCGCGAGATGCGGCGCTCGCTGTTGGTCACCGTGCCGGTCTTTTCGCCCCAGGTGGTGGCGGGCAGCAGCAGGTCGGCATAGGCGCAGGTGGCGGCGGTGGCAAAGGCCTCCTGCACCACCACAAACTCGGCGCGTTGCAGCGCGCGGCGCACGGTGGCCTGGTCGGGCATGCTTTGCGCGGGGTTGGTGCAGGCAATCCAAAGGGCCTTGATCTCGCCGTCGGCAGCGGCCTGGAACATCTCCACCGCCGTCTTGCCGGGTTTGGATGGCACATCGGCCACGCCCCAGAGCGCGGCCACTTCGGCGCGATGCTGGGGAAGGCCCAAGTCACGGTGGGCGCTGAGCAAGTTGGCCAGCCCGCCCACCTCGCGCCCGCCCATGGCGTTGGGCTGGCCGGTCAGGCTGAAGGGGCCCGCGCCGGGTTTGCCGATCTGGCCCGTTGCCAGGTGCAGGTTGATGAGCGCGGCGTTTTTGGCGGTGCCGCTGCTGCTCTGGTTCAGGCCCTGGCAATAGAGGCTGAGCGTGGCTTTCGATGTGGCAAACCACTTGGCGGCGGTGGTCAGGTCGGCCACGGTGATGCCGCATACCTGGGCCACGCGCTCTGGAGTGCAGTCGCGCACCAACGCCTTGAGTTCGTCAAAGCCCATGGTGTGCGCGGCGATGTAGGCGGTGTCGACCCAGCCCTCCCACAGCATGATGTGCATCATGCCGTTGAACAGCATCACGTCGCTGCCCGGCTGGATGGGCAAGAACAGGTCGGCCATGCCAGCCGTGTCTGTGCGGCGCGGGTCGGCCACGATGACCTTCATGCCCGGGTTGGCGGCGCGCGCGTCTTCGATACGGCGAAACAGGATGGGGTGCGCCCAGGCCACATTGCTGCCCACGATGAACAGGCACTGCGCGTGGTTCACATCGTCATAGCAGGCGGGTGGGGCGTCGGCGCCCAGCGTCTGCTTGTAGCCCGCCACGGCGCTGCTCATGCACAGGCGCGAATTGGTGTCGATGTTGTTGGTGCCGATCAGGCCCTTGGCGAGCTTGTTGAAGACGTAGTAGTCCTCGGTGAGCAACTGGCCGCTGACGTAGAAGCCCACGGCGTCGGGGCCGTGTTGGGCGATGGTTGCTGCGAATTTTTCGGCGGCCAGGGTGAGGGCGGCGTCCCAGCTGACGGGCAGGGCGGCCTCGTTGCGCTGTGCGCGGTGCAGGGGGTGCAGCAGGCGGGTTTGCAGGGTGACGGGGCTGGTAGCGGTGAGGTGCAGGGTTGAGCCCTTGGTGCACAGGCGGCCAAAGTTGGCGGGGTGCGTGGGGTCGCCGCGCACGCCGGTGATTTGCGCGCCTTCGGATTCGATGATCACGCCGCAGCCTACGCCGCAGTAGGGGCAGGTGGATTGGGTTTCTTGCATGGCGTGGTTTTTTTGGTGTTTTTGGCTTCTAGCGCTTATCTTTCAAGCGCTAGAAGCTATTGTTTTGATAGTGTTTGGTTTTCCTGCTACCCGTTCGGGTTGAGCTTGTCGAAGCTGGGGCGTGCTGGTTGTGAAAGCATGCTGGGTTTGAGGGCGGGAGCCGGGTTGTCGCCCCGGCGGGCGAGGTACTTTTCTTTGCTTCGCCAAAGAAAAGTACCCAAAAGAAAGGCGACCCCCAGTCTGCGACCCCTTCGCTGTGCGAAGGGGCAAACCTGCGTCGGGGCGGTTGCGGGGTGCGCCGTGGAACTCGCTTTGCTGCTGCGCAGCGCCGCTCAGACAACCACGGCGAGTCAGAGCACGAAGCACGCGCGCTCCGACGCGCGTGCCACCCCACAACCGCCCCGCCGCAGGCTCAGCCAGCAGGGGTGGGACAGCCGAACATCCATTCGGGCCATTGCTTCGCTCGGCCCAGGCTGCGCAGCGCGTGGCGCTTGCGCCCGCGAGGTGGGGCCGAGCAACGCGATGGCCCGTGTGGATGTCCGCTCCCCCGGGTTCCCTTCTGTGTGTGCCGAGAAGCGCAGGGCAGGGGGGGCGTGCGTGTGCCGCAGGACACACGCACTTCGTGCACTGGCTTGCCGCAGTTGTTTGAGCGGAGCGCGCAGCGCGCAGTGAGTTCTGCGGCGCACCGCCTGACCGAGCATCGCAGGTTGCCCGCAGCGCAGCGAAGGGACGCGCACAGTAGGGTCGCCCTTTCTTTGGTTCCTTTCTTTCGGCGACGCGAAAGAAAGGGGCTCGCCCGCCGGGGCGACATCCCGGCCTCCGCCCTAAGCGACGGCACGCGATCAAAAAAGGCAACCCCGGAAACATCTCAAGCCCCCACAGCCCTGCGCGCAGGCCCCGCGATGGGCCGCGTCAAATCCGTAGCCACAGAAACCAGCTCCAGCGCATCCAGATACACCGCTCCCTCCTCCACCTTCACCGCAAACTTCGGCGTGCACCCCTCATCCGGCGCAGCCGCCTGCCCGTCGCACAAGCCAATCGTCCAGTTGTGCATGGGGCAGGCCACCTGCGTGCCAAACACAATGCCCTGGCTCAGCGGGCCACCCTTGTGCGGGCAGCGGTCCAGCAGCGCAAACACGCCGCCCGCATCGTTGCGGAACACCGCCACATCCAGGCCTTTGTCGCGGGCCACGCGGCGCGAGCCCAGCACGGGGATGTCGTCCACGCGGCAGATGAGCTTCCATTCAGGGGTCGGGTTGTTGGTGGTCATGGAAATGGTCCTTGGTGTTGTTCGGTGGGGTGTCGGTGGGCGGATGGGGGGCCGTCGCAAGGCTGGCTTCAGCTGTTGCCCAGCGCTGCATACAGGCCTGTCACGCGGTCCATGCTGGCCAGCAGGTTCTCGCTGCTTACAAACACTTCAGACACCTGGCGGAAGGTGTTGCTGCCGTTGCCCAGGCGCTGCAATGCGGCGTCAAAAAAGACCCACTGGCCGTCGGCCAGCAACAGCTCTTGCCGGATGCGGGCGGTGGCCTGCGGCGCGTTGCGCAGCAGCTCGGTGGCGCTGATGAATTCATCGCGCGCCTTGGCGATTTCGGTGGTGGCGGTGGCGGTGTCCACCCCCAGCATGGCCGACAGGCAGAACTTGGCCATGCGCTGGCTCAGCATGCGCTGGCGGCCTGCCACGTTGACCAGCTTGCCCACGGGCTTGCCCGAGGCCGCCTCGTACTGCACCGTGCCCTGGTGGGCCAGGGCCAGCACCTTGGCGTCGGTCTGCAGCAGGGCGGCAGTGCCGTCGCGCGATGGGGTGGAGCCCAGCAGGGCGGCCTTGTGGTCGGCCCAGGCGCCTTCGAGCTTCACATAGGTGTCGCGGATGGGGGCCGACGGTGCATAGGCCTTGAGCTCACCCAACTGGCGTTCGAAAAGGGCCATGGATTGGTCCAGCACGGTGCGGGCTGCCGGGGTGTCGGCTTTGTGGGCCAGTGCCAGCCAGGCCTTGCTCATGCGCTGGCTCAGCATGCGCTGGCGGCCTGCCTTGTTGATGGCGTCGTTCAGATCGGCGACCTGGGCGTGGGCTGCGCCCGCAGGCATCAGCAAGCCCATGGCACCCCACGCGGTGGTGCAGCTTGCAGCGGTCAAAAGAGTGCGGCGATGCATGTGGTGGCTCCCGTGGTGGTCAGGCGCCCAGGGGCACAAACTGGCGCGTGTCCACCGCTGCCTTGTCAAACTCGAACCAGGGGTCGGGCTCGCCGTCCAGCGCAAACTGCAGCTGCTCCCACAGCGCCTTGCGGCCTTCGTGGTCTTCGAGAATGCGCTTTTTCACATAGTCCAGGCCCACGCGGCTCACGTAGTGCACGGTGCGCTCCAGGTACCAGCCTTCCTGGCGGTACAGCTCGCAGAACGCGCCGGTGTACTCCAGCACTTCCTCGGCGGTTTTGAGCTTGGTGAAGAAGTGCGCCACCTCGGTCTTGATACCGCCGTTGCCGGCCACATACATCTCCCAGCCGCTGTCCACGCCGATGATGCCCACGTCCTTGATGCCGGCCTCAGCGCAGTTGCGCGGGCAGCCCGACACTGCGAACTTCACCTTGTGCGGTGCATACATGCGCCACATGGCGCGCTCCAGATCTTTGCCCATCTGGGTGCTGTCCTGGGTGCCCATGCGGCACCATTCGCTGCCGACGCAGGTCTTGACCGTGCGCAGCGCCTTGGCATAGGCATGGCCGCTGGGCATGCCGATGTCCTTCCACACATTGACCAGGTCCTCCTTCTTCACGCCCAGCAAATCGATGCGCTGGCCGCCCGTGACCTTGATGGTGGGGATGTTGTATTTGTCGGCCGCATCGGCAATGCGGCGCAGCTCGTCGGCCGTGGTCTCTCCCCCCCACATGCGGGGGATGACGCTGTAGGTGCCGTCTTTCTGGATGTTGGCGTGGCTGCGCTCGTTGATGGCGCGGCTTTGCGGGTCGTCCTTGGCGTCCTTGGGCCAGGTGCTGATCAGGTAGTAGTTGACGGCGGGGCGGCAGGTGGCGCAGCCGTTGGGCGTCTTCCACTCCATAAACTTGAACACGTCGCCAATGCTGAGCAGCTTGTTGGCGCGGATCGCGTCGCGCACCGCCTGGTGGCCGTGGTCGGTGCAGCCGCACAGGGCCTTGGTCTTGGGGGTGGCGCTGTAGTCGCCACCGGCGGTGAACATGATGATCTGCTCGACCAGCCCGGTGCACGAGCCGCACGATGCGCTGGCCTTGGTGTGCTTGCGCACTTCATCGAGCGTGAACAGGCCTTTGTCCTTGATGGCCTTGCAGATGGCGCCCTTGGTCACGCCGTTGCAGCCGCAGACCTCGTCGCTGTCGGCCATGGCGGCGGCCTTGCTCTGGCCCTGGTGGCCGGTGTCGCCCAGGTGCGATTCGCCAAACATCAGCTTGTCGCGGATGTCGCTCACGCTGCGGCCGTCGCGCAGCAGCTTGAAGTACCAGCTGCCGTCCACCGTGTCGCCATACAGGCAGGCGCCCACCAGCTTGTCGTCCTTGATGACGAGCTTTTTGTACACGCCGCCAAAGGGGTCGCTCATCACGATCTCTTCGGTGTGGTCGCCGCCCTGGAAGTCGCCTGCGCTGAACAGATCGATGCCCGTCACCTTGAGCTTGGTGGACGTGAGCGAGCCCTGGTAGCGGCCGATGCCGAACTCGGCCAGGTGGTTGGCCAGCACCTTGCCTTGCTCAAACAGCGGGGCCACCAGGCCGTAGGCAATGCCTCGGTGCGCGGCGCATTCGCCCACGGCGTAGATGCGGGCGTCGGTGGTGGTCTGCAGGGTGTCGCTCACGACAATGCCGCGGTTGACGTGCAGGCGCATCTTTTCGGCGAGCTGAGTGTTGGGGCGGATGCCCACGGCCATCACCACCAGGTCGGCGGGCACCTCGGTGCCGTCCTTGAACTTGACGCTGGCCACGCGGCCTTCGGCGTTGCCCACCAGCTCTTGGGTCTGCGCTTTCATCAAGAACTGCATGCCGCGCTCTTGCAGCGACTTTTGCAGCATCTTGCCGGCCACGTCGTCCAGCTGGCGCTCCATCAGCCAGTCGCCCACATGCACCACGTTCACTTGCATGCCGCGCTTCATCAGGCCGTTGGCGGCCTCCAGGCCCAGCAGACCGCCGCCGATGACCACGGCGTGTTTGTAGGTGGCTGCCGCGTCGATCATGGCCTGTGTGTCGGCAATGTCGCGGTAGGCCAGCACGCCCTTGAGGTCCTTGCCGGGGATGGGCAGGATGAACGGGTTGGAGCCCGTGGCCATGATGAGGCGGTCGTACTCGGCGGTGATCACGTCACCGTCCTTGCTGGTGGCGCTCACCACCCGGCGCACGCGGTCCACATCGGTCACGGTGAAGCCGGTGTGCAGCGTGATGTGGTGGTCGGCGTACCACGACCAGTCGTTGAGGATGATCTCGTCGATCGTCTGCTCGCCCGCCAGCACGGGCGAGAGCAGGATGCGGTTGTAGTTGGGGTGGGGTTCGGCCCCAAACACCGTGATGTCGTACAGATCCGGGGCCATCTTGAGCAGCTCTTCCAGCGTGCGCACACCGGCCATGCCGTTACCTACCATCACCAGCTTGGGTTTTTTCATCGTGAGCCACTCCGTCGGTTCTATCGCCTGGGCGATTCGAAAAACAAAAAAGGCGTCCGCACGATGCGCCGCCGAAGTCTCGGAACCGCATGTGGGGACGCCTTCGTCCTGGCAATCCGTCTGCGCGCCGTTGCACAGGCGGGTTGCGTGACCCTTTCGGGTCGTTGCCTGCGGATAAGCAATGGCCATGCCAGTGTTTTGCACCGTGTTGGGTGCCGGGGCCAGGACGATGGGTGAAAGCGCCGCCGCAAGAGGGGGCCGCCGTTGGACGCCGGGCCGGCTGGCCGCCCTCCATCAGTGCGGTGCCCGCTCGGTGGCTTTGTGTGTAGGCGTTTGCACCACGACGGTGACACTTTGCGTGGATTGGCGACTTCTCTATTTGTAATCGAATGTTTTCAGCATTACGATGAATTGGGCGTTTCAATTGGGCGCTTCAATCGCGCGGCTTACCGCATCCATCATCCGGATGGCGCGCATCTTTCAGATGGAGGGGGTTTCATGCGCGTCAATCTGCCGGTCAGCACCCACGAATATGCGTTTCCCAAAGGCCAGACCCTGGTGTCCACCACCGATCTCAAGGGCCGCATCCTGTACTGCAACCCGATGTTCATCGAGGTCAGCGGGTACGACAGGGATGAGCTTCTGGGCCAGCCCCACAACATCGTTCGCCACCCCGATATGCCCGAAGAGGCCTACCGGGACATGTGGCAGACCATTGCCAGCGGCCTGCCCTGGTCGGCCGCCGTCAAAAACCGGCGCAAGGACGGCAGCTTCTATTGGGTGATGGCCAATGTCACACCGCTCATGCAGGGCGACCAACCCACGGGCTACATGTCGGTGCGCACCGAGGCCCGGCGTGAGCAGATCCAGGCAGGGGTGTTGGGCTGGGCTTGATTGATTTAGGTGTTTTATGGCTCTAGGGAAGCTCTTCACGAATCGGTTCTGGCTATGTCACAGCGATGCCTGAACTAAAACAGCACTCGCTTTGAGTAATGAGGCGTGCGCAGCGCACCCAGCAGGCGTTTGGCGAGGGCCATTGCCCCTATATCGGAGGCTTTACGCCCCCTGCACGCGCACCTGCCCCATGCAGGCCAGCAACTTGTGCCTTGCCATCCACAGATTGCCCAGCGCAAACAGCGTGACGATCTGCGCCGTGTTCTTCATGAGCCCCCGGTAGCGCACCTTCACGTAATGGACTGCGCAAGGGGTGGTTCAGCGACACGCGGGCGGGACCGCCGCCTCGGTCTGGTGGGGTCGATTTCCTGCGCGGGCAGGCGTGCTTGGAAGCCGGGCCCATACAGCGCAAAAAGCGCAATGACTCTCAAAAAGATAGCTGCTAGCGCTTATTTCATAAGCGCTAGAGGCCAGAAACACTCAAACAATTCAAAACAAACCTCGACCCACGTTGTCACGCATCGGTCACCCCCTGGTCACGCGTCCGGCCTGTCACGTGCTCGCTCGCACCGTCAGCTCAAACCCCAGGTCGACCGAGTTGCACTCAGGCACTTCGCCGCGCATCAGCGTGAGCAGCATGCGGGCGCTGGCTTCGCCCATCGCTGCGCGGGGGGTGCGCACGGTGGTCAGCGGCGGGGGCATCTGGTCGCTGCCCGCCAAATCGTTGAAGCCTGCAATCGCCACCTGGCCAGGCACGGCGATGCCCATGCGCTGCGCGGCCAGCAGGCCGCCCTGGGCCAGGTCGTCGTTGCAGAAAAAAACGGCATCCACGCCCGGCCGGGTGCGCAGCAATTCCTCCAGCAACTCACCGCCCAGCCGCATGGACGAGGGCTGCGCGCTCAGCAGCTCCAGCTTGGGGTCATACAGGCCCGCGTCTCTGAGGCAACGGCGGTAGCCCTCGGCGCGTTGCATGGTGCGCGGGTCGAGCTGCGCGGCCACAAAAGCGACCTTGCGGTAGCCCCGCGCCAGCAGGTGGTCGGTCATGTCGTGGCCTGCGTCGTGCTGCGAAAACCCCACGCAGTACACGCCGGGCGCCGACGTCATCTCCATCAGGTGCACGCAGGGCACGCCACTGGCGGCGATGAGGTGGCGCGCGGTTTCGGTGCGGTCAAAACCGGTCACCAGCAGGCCGGCGGGGCGGTGCGCCAGATAGGTGCGCAAAAGCTGCTCTTCTTCTTGCGGGTCGTAGTGGGTGACGCCGATCAGCGCCTGGTAGCCCAGGGGCACCAACGTGCGGTGCACCGATTCGAGAACGTCCACAAACAGCGCGTTGGACAGCAGCGGCACCAGCACGGGCACCTGCACGCTGCGCTGCGATGCGAGCGCGCGCGCGGCCGGGTCGGGCACGTAGCCCAGTTGCTCTGCCGCTTCCTTGACCCGCAACACCAACCCATGGGCCACGCCCCGCTCTCCGCGCAGCGCGCGGGACGCCGTGATCGGACTCACTTCTGCGGCCTTGGCCACGTCAGTCAGCGTGATGCGCCCGCTGGAGCGGCGTTTTGTCTCGGGTTTTTTCAAGGGATTACCCTTATTGGGATGGGTGTTGATTTGGGTAGGATAGCGCTGTCCAAAACCTTGGGCAAGGCTGCAGACCGCTTTATCGCATGTTTGGCGCATTTGCACTGGCTTTTGCAGGCACCCTGTACGGGTGCTTTTTTTGTGGATCAATGGGATAGCGCTACCAATATGAGTTTTTTGCCATCATCGGTTTTTCTGGTGGTCATGGGTGTGGCCGGCTGCGGCAAGTCCAGCGTGGGTGCCGCGTTGGCTCAGGCCGAAGGCCTGCCCCTGATCGAGGGGGATGACCACCACAGCCCCGCCAGCCGCGAAAAGATGCGGCGCGGCATCGCCTTGACCGACGCAGACCGCGAGGGCTGGCTGGCCACGCTGGGGCAGTTGCTGCAGGCGCAACCGCACGGGGTGGTGCTGACGTGTTCGGCCCTCAAGAAGGTGTACCGCGACCGTTTGCGCAGTGCCTGCCCCGGGCTGCGTTTCGTCTTTCTGGAGATTGACCGTGCGAGTGCCGGGCAGCGGGTGGCGGCCCGTGCGGGCACCCATTTCTTTTCGACCGCACTCGTAGACAGCCAGTTCGCCACGCTCGAATCGCCCGTGGGCGAGGCGGGCGTGCTGCGGCTGGATGCGTTGCTGGATCTGTCCACATTGCAGCAGCAGGCTTCGGCCTGGATTGCCACGAAGGAGGTTGCATGAGCACCCCATTGAATCCCGAGGCGGCGGCCGCTGAGCCCTTGAGCCGATTCGCCAGAACCTCCCAGGTGTTGATAGCGGGTTGCCTGGGCGTGATGGCCGTGGCCGTGTTCGTCAACGTGGTGCTGCGCTACGGCTTTGGCAGTGGCATCGCGGCGAGCGAAGAGCTCTCGCGCCTGCTGTTTGTCTGGATGGTCTTCATCGGTGCTGCGGCGGCCTACCCGGCGGGTGAGCACATGGCCTTTACCAGCCTGGCGGGGCTGCTGGCCAAACGCCCGGTGGCCTTTGGCGTGTTGACGGCGGTGATCCGGCTGCTGGTGATTGCCGCAAGCGCCATGCTGGCCTGGGGAGCCTGGCAGCAGGTGGTGGTGGGCATGGAGAGCCGGTCGGTGGTGATGGCTTACCCGGCGGCCCTGCTGCCGCTGCCCGCCTTGTTGTGTGCGTTGGCCATCGGCGTGATGGCGACCATCGAATTGATTCAACGCAAGCCGCTGGACCTTGGTCACGGCGCCGAGGTGGAGTGACCATGGGACCCGAAGCACAGGCTTTTATTGTTTTTTCGCTGGGCATGCTGGTGCTCATGGGCACGGGCATGAACATGGGCCTGGCGCTGGTGCTCACCGGCGCCGCCATGGCCTGGGTGCTCGATTTTTTTGACACGCAGCTCCTGGCCCAGAACCTGGTGGCGGGGGTGGACAGCTTTCCGCTGCTGGCGGTGCCGTTTTTCATCCTGGCGGGCGAGCTCATGAACTCGGGCGGCATCAGCCGCCGCATCATCGACATGGCGCAGGCCTGGGTGGGCCATATCCGTGGCGGGCTGGGCTACGTGGCCATTGGCGCGGCGGTGCTCATGGCGAGCATGAGCGGCTCTGCCCTGGCCGACACGGCCGCACTGGCCACCATCTTGCTGCCCATGATGCGCCAGCAGGGCTACCCCATGAACACGTCGGCCGGGCTGATCGCGTCGGGCGGCATCATTGCGCCCATCATTCCGCCGTCCATGCCGTTCGTGATCTATGGGGTGACCACCAACACCTCGATCTCGGCCTTGTTTGTGTCGGGCATCGTGCCGGGGCTGATGATGGGTGGGGGCCTCATCTTTGCGTGGCGCTGGGTGCTGCGCGGCCTGGACCTGCCGCAGGGCGAGCCCTTGCCCGTCAAGGACCGGCTGAGCGCCACGGTGCGTGCCTTCTGGGCCATGCTGATGCCGCTCATCATCATTGGTGGCATGAAGTCTGGCGTTTTCACCCCCACCGAAGCCGCCGTGGTGGCTGCGTTCTATGCACTGGTGGTGGCGTTGTTCGTCCACCGCGAAATGAAGGTGGCCGACATTTACGGCGTGCTGGTGCGCGCGGCCAAGACGACGTCCATCGTGATGTTCCTGTGCGCTGGTGCCCAGGTGGCCAGCTACATGATCACGCTGGCCGACCTGCCCACGGTGCTGACCGGCTGGCTGGGCCCGCTGGTGGAGAACCCGCGCCTGTTGATGGCCGTGATGATGATCGTGCTGGTGCTCATCGGCACCGCGCTCGACCTCACGCCCACCATCCTGATCTTTGCGCCCGTGATGCTGCCCATCGCCGTCAAGGCGGGGATCGACCCGGTGTACTTCGGCCTGATGTTCGTGCTCAACGGCGCCATCGGCCTCATCACGCCCCCCGTGGGCACCGTGCTCAACGTGGTGGCCGGGGTGGGGCGTATCTCGATGCACAGCGTGATCAAGGGCGTGAACCCGTTTTTGCTCACCTATGTGCTGATTCTTGCGCTGCTGGTCGTGTTCCCGCAGCTCGTGACCGCACCCGTGCTGTGGATGCGGTGATGGCGTTTGCCCCCTCTTTTCCCCCTCTTTTCCCGTGCCTTTCTTTCCCTTGCCAATGGAGACAACCATGAAAACTTTCCGTCGCACCCTGCTCGCCGCCCTGTCAGTGGCCGCGCTGGCTTGCTCGTTCCAGGCCGCCGCGCAAGACTTCAAGCCGCGCATCGTCCGCTTTGGCTACGGCCTCAACGAAGCGTCCAACCAGGGGCGTGCCACCAAGCTGTTTGCCCAAGAGGTCGAAAAAGCCTCGGGCGGCAAGATGAAGGTGCGCGCCATTGGTGCGGCCGCCCTGGGCTCTGACGTGCAGATGCAGCAGGCGCTGATCGGCGGCGCGCAGGAGATGATGGTGGGCTCCACCGCCACGCTGGTGGGCATCACCAAGGAGATGGCGATCTGGGACACGCCCTTCCTGTTCAACAACACCCACGAAGCCGACGCGGTGCTGGACGGCCCGGTGGGGCAGCGCGTGATGGACAAGCTCCAGGAAAAAGGCCTGGTGGGCCTGGTGTATTGGGAGAACGGTTTTCGCAACCTGACCAACAACAAGCGCGCCATCACCAAGCTTGAAGACATGGACGGCGTGAAACTGCGCGTGATGCAGAACACCGTGTTCCTCGACAGCTTCAAGACCCTGGGCGCCAACGCGGTGCCGCTGCCATTCTCGGAGCTGTTTACCGCGCTCGAAACCAAGACGGTGGACGGCCAGGAGAACCCCTACAACACCATCTTGTCGAGCAAGTTCTATGAGGTGCAGAAGTACCTCACGGTGACCAACCACGTCTACAGCCCCTGGATCGTGCTGGTCAGCAAGAAATACTGGGACGGCCTCTCGAAGGCCGAGCAGAAGGTGCTGCTCGACGCCGCCAAGAAGAGCCGCGACTTCGAGCGCCAGGACACCCGCGATGAGGCCAACAAGGCGCTGGCTGACCTCAAGGCCAAGGGCATGCAGATCAACGAACTGTCTGCCACCGAGGCCAGCCGCATGCGCGACAAGCTGGGCGCGGTGAACGCCAGCATTTCCGCCGATGTGGGCGAGGGCTTGTGGAAAGACGTGCAGGCTGCGGTAGCAAAGGTGCGCGCGGGCAAATAAGCCTGGCCATTGACCTGCAGACGACCCGCAGACGACCTGCAGACCGGCGCCTTGCCGGGTCTGGTGGTCTGGCGGGCAAAAAGGGGCTCCCCACGCGGGAGCCCCTTTTTTTATGCCCGCCCGCTGGTGAGCCAGTGCTTGCTGTGCGCCTGGGGCATGCCGCACCCCGAACCCTGTCCCCGAACCTCAATTGCAACAGCAGGGCAACACTTGCGTCGAAGTTGCCGTGCCCACCCCCATTCGCGAGATATCGGGCTTGCGCGGGTTGCGTTCGCAAGCCTTATGGGCTGAAATCAGGCGGTGGTAGGTGTTTCAACTTTCCAACTTTCAAGAGGGAGGTTCCAATGACGGTTGTTGCCAAGATTCTTCAATCCAAGCCCGACGCCATCGTGCACACCATCGCGCCGCAGGCGTCGGTGCTGGATGCGCTCAGGCTGATGGCGGACAAAGGCATTGGCGCCCTGGTGGTCACCCAGGGGGATGCCATTGTGGGTATCGTCACCGAGCGTGACTACGCCCGCAAGATTGCCCTGCTGGGGCGCACATCGGCCGCCACGCTGGTGCAGGACGTGATGACCACGTCGGTGCGGTTCGTGCGGTCCACCCAGACCAGCGAGCAGTGCATGCAGCTCATGACGGGCAACCGCCTGCGCCACTTGCCCGTGGTGGACGACAACAAACTCGTGGGCATGATCTCCATCGGCGATCTGGTGAAAGACATCATTTCCGAGCAGAAATTCATCATCGAGCAGATGGAGAACTACATCACCGGCAGCCAGGTGCGGTAGGGCGATAGGGCGGCCGGGCGGTAGCCTGGAAAAAAAGAGAAGCCCTGACAGCGGACAACGCGGTCAGGGCTTTCGTGCGGATGGCGCTGCCATCCGGGGGGCGGCCGCGCTGCGTGCGGCTCAGGCCACCTTCTCCACATGCGCCTGGCGCGTGTACAAAAAGTCGATCACCGCCTTGCGGTATTGCCCGTAGCGGGGGTCTTCGGCCAGCTCCACACGGCGGCGCGGGCGGGGCAGGTTGACGGCCAGCACCTCGCCAATGGTGGCGGCGGGGCCGTTGGTCATCATCACGATCTTGTCGGACAGCAGCACGGCCTCGTCCACATCGTGGGTGACCATGACCACCGTGCTTTGCGTGCGGGCGACGATCTCCAGCAACTCGTCTTGCAGCTTGGCGCGGGTCAGTGCGTCCAGCGCGCCAAAGGGTTCGTCCATCAGCAGCACCTGCGGCTCCATGGAGAGGGCGCGGGCAATGCCCACGCGCTGCTTCATGCCGCCCGATATTTCGCCGGGGCGTTTTTGTGCCGCCGCCGTCAACCCGACCAACGCCAGCGCTGCATCGGTGCGGGCCTTGAGTTGCGCCTTGGTTTCCCTGGCGCCAAAAACCCGCTCCACGGCCAGGTAGACGTTGTCAAAGCAGGTCAGCCAGGGCAGCAGCGAGTGGTTCTGGAAGACCACGGCGCGTTCGGGCCCGGGGCCTTTGATCTCCTTGTTGGCGCACAGAAGCGCGCCGGTGGTGGGGGTTGTGAGGCCCGCGATCAGGTTGAGCAGGGTGGACTTGCCGCAGCCCGAGTGGCCGATCAGCGCCACGAACTCGCCTTTGGCAATGGTCAGGTTGATGTCGCGCAGTGCAGGGAACAGGCCCTTGGCCGTCTTGAAGGTCTGCGCGACGCCGTGGACTTCGATGAACTTGGTGCTCGTGGCGGGGTGTGCGGATGCTGCCGCGGTGGTCGTGTTCATGCTTTCACCTCTTCAAAAGTAAATGCGGTGGCCAGCTTGATGAGTGCAAACTCCAGCACCAGCCCCACGATGCCGATCACGAAGATCGCGATGATGATGTTCTTGACGTTCAGGTTGTTCCACTCGTCCCACACCCAAAAGCCGATGCCCACGCCGCCCGTCAGCATCTCGGCCGCCACGATCACGAGCCACGCGGTGCCTACGGCCAGGCGCACGCCGGTCAGTGTGTAGGGCAACACGGCGGGGAAGAGGATTTTGGTGACGATCTTCCACTCCGACAGGTTGAGCACCCGTGCCACGTTCATGTAGTCCTGCGGCACACGCTGCACGCCCACCGCCGTGTTGATGATCATGGGCCAAATTGAGCAGATGAAAATCGTCCAGATGGCGGCGGGGTTGGCGCCCTTGAACACCAGCAGGCCAATCGGCAACCACGCCAGTGGCGAGACCGGGCGCAGCAGGCTGATGAGCGGGTTGAACATGCGCGCCAGGAAGTTGAACCGGCCGATCACAAACCCCGCCGGTATGCCCACCAGCGCAGCCATGCCAAACCCGATGGCCACACGTTCCAGCGACATCAGCACGTTCCAGCCCACGCCCTGGTCGTTGGGGCCGTTGCGGTAGAACGGGTTGCTGAAAATCTCCAGCGCCTGCTTCCAGGTTTCTTGCGGGCCGGGGATGCTGCCGCCCGTGGTGGTGGACACCACCGCCCACACGCCCACCAGCAGCCCCAGCCCACACAGCGGTGGCAGCACCGCCATCCAGAACGCGCGGGACATCGATGCCCAGTCGCGGCCCTTGGCCGGTGGAACGGGCCCAGTGGAGGGTGGTGTTGCAAGGGCTGCCGACGCGGTAGGCGTGCTGGTGGCATCGGTTTCTGAGTGTTTTTGGCCTCTATCGCTTATGGATAAAGCGCTGCTAGCTACATTTGTCATAGCGTTTTGTGCAGGCGCGGGCGCTGCATCCAGGGGGGCGTGAAAAACGGCACTGACCATGGGGTTCTCCTGTGCGGGGCGTCAAGAAAGTGGGGCAGGGGCGCGGTGGGAGCGGGCGGGGCAGGGCCTCACGCCTTGATCTTGAAGCCGTCGGCGTACTTGGCGGGGTCTTTGCCGTCCCACACCACGCCGTCGATGAGCTTGCTGGTGCGCATCACGTCCTTGGGCACATTGATCTTCATGGCGCTGGCCACCGATTTGTACAGGTCGATCTGGTTGATTTGCTTGGCCACCGCCAGGTAGTCGGGGTGGCTCTTGAGCAGGCCCCAGCGCTTGTGCTGGGTGAGGAACCACATGCCGTCTGACAGATAGGGGAAGTTGACCGCGCCGTCGTTGAAGAACTTCATGTGGTTGGGGTCGTCCCACGTTTTGCCCAGGCCGTTTTGGTAGCGGCCCAGAATGCGCTGGTTGATCACGTCCACGCTGGTGTTGATGTAGGCCTTCTGGGCCACGGTTTCGGCCATCTTCATCTTGTTGGACAGGCTGGCGTCGATCCACTGGCTGGCTTCGAGCACGGCCATCATCACGGCGCGGGTGGTGTTGGGGTTCTTCTTGACGAAATCGGCCGTGGTGCCCAGCACCTTTTCGGGGTGGTCTTTCCAGATGTCTTGTGTGGTGTTGGCCGTGATGCCAATGCCGTCCATGATGGCGCGGTGGTTCCAGGGCTCGCCGACACAGAAGCCGTCCATGTTGCCCACGCGCATGTTGGCCACCATCTGTGGTGGCGGCACGGTGATGAGCTTGGCGCCCGAGATGGGGTTGATGCCGGCCGCTGCCAGCCAGTAGTGCATCCACATCGCGTGGGTGCCGGTGGGGAAGGTGCCTGCAAAGGTGTATTCGCGCTTTTCCTTGGCCATGAGCTTGGCCAGCGAGGGGCCGTCCACCGCGCCCTTGTCGGCCAGGGCCTTGGACAGGGAGATGGCCTGGCCGTTGTTGTTGATGCTCATCAGCACGGCCATGTCTTTCTTGGGGCCCGCCGTGCCCAGGTGCACGCCATAGACCAGGCCATACAGCACATGGGCAAAGTCGAGTTCACCGTTCACCAGCTTGTCGCGCACACCGGCCCAGCTGGCCTCTTTGGTGGGGATGATGGTGACGCCGTACTTCTTGTCGAAGCCCAGCACCGAGGCCATGACCACGCTGGCGCAGTCGGTCAGCGGGATGAAGCCGATCCGCACTTCCTTTTTCTCGGGCGCGTCGGACCCCTGCGCATGAACCAGGGCGCGCAGCGCGGGGCTCACCCCCACCGCGCCCATGGTGGCGGCCTGCAGCACGGTGCGGCGGTTGAGGCTGGTTTTCAACAGATCGGTCATGGGGCGTTTCCTTGGTGCGTTAAAAACAAAAAAGGCGTCCTCTCCGGCTGGGTTGCACACTCACATGCAACGCCAAACGCGAAGAGGGACGCCTTTGTCCATGGCGATACCCCGGGGGCTCGCCGCAGCACCAACCCGTCATTGGGTCCGTGCCGTGATCAGTGGAACCGTCATTGGTCCCGCAAGGGGTAATGCAAGCGCCGTGCCAGACACGGGTTGTCTTGGGTTTGGTTGTTATCGGTGGATTATTGCTATATTTCGTATAGCTGTTAGCGCTTATAGGTTGGGCGCTGGAGGCCGATTTGGCTTGATTGACCAGCTATCTCAGGCAAACCCCATTCGCCCTGGGTTCTTGGGCAAGCGCAGGGCAGGCCCGTCGAAGGGCTCCCCAAAGTCGCGCAAGGCGCCGACAAGCTCAGCCCGAACTCAGCCCGAACGGATGTGGGGGCAGGCCTGGGGCCAGCAGTCCATCAGGCGATGGGGTTCTCAAAGTAGCCCGTGGGCCCCAGCCTGTTCTGCACTGTTGTTGTGCAATGCACCATTCGGTGGCCTCGCCTGGTGCAATGATTGCGCATAATTCGCATATAAAACCTTGTTTTTATATCAAAAAATGGCTAAGGAAGCTGTTTTGAAGGGGATTTCGCCGTTAAACTTGCCGCCAAGCGTCAGGGTTATCCCGTATTTTTTGACCCTGCCGTGCCTTCATTCATTGAAAGAGCCTGTCATGTTGAAAAAGACCCTGTCCGCAATTGCCCTTGCCGCCCTGGCCGTCAGCGCCCATGCTGCCGACGTGCTGAAGGTGGCCGCCACGACCGTGCCACACGCCGAGATCCTGAACTTTGTGAAACCCCAGCTCAAGGCCCAGGGCGTGGATCTGCAGGTCAAGGAGTTCAGCGACTACATCCAGCCCAACGCGGCGGTCGAAGACAAGCAGCTGGACGCCAACTTCTTCCAGCACCAGCCCTACCTGGACAGCTACAACAAAGACCGCAAGAGCAGCCTGGTGCAGGTGCCCAATGGCAAGGTGCATGTGGAGCCCTTCGGTGCGTACTCCAGCAAGATCAAGAACGTGAAGGACCTGAAGGATGGCGCCACGGTGGCGATTCCCAACGACCCATCCAACGGTGGCCGCGCACTGATCCTGCTGGCCAAGCAAGGGCTGATCGAGCTCAAGGACCCCAAGAGCCTCACGCCCACGCCGCTGGACGTGGCCAAGAACCCCAAGAAGCTGAAGTTCAGGGAGCTCGAAGCGCCCCTGCTGCCCCGTGCACTGGCTGACGTGGACCTGGCGCTCATCAACACCAACTACGCGATCGAAGCCAAGCTCAACCCGACCAAGGACGCGTTGTTCATCGAAGGCGCAGACTCGCCCTACACCAACATCGTGGCCGCCCGCGCGGACCGCGCCAACGATCCCCGCATCGCCAAGCTGATCCAGGCCCTGCACACCCCGGAAGTGAAGAAGTTCATCCAGGACAAGTACAAGGGTGCCGTGGTCCCTGCGTTCTGAGCGCGTCTGCGGCCTCTTTGCGCACCATCCAAAACGCTGCCTTCGGGCAGCGTTTTTTTGGGTGCACCAGGCGCGGGCGTCAGCCCAGCAGATCCATCACATCGAGCATGCGCTGTGCTACGTCCGCCAGCTTCAGGCCCTTGTCCATGGCCGTCTTGCGCAGCTTTTCATAGGCCGCCTGCTCGCTCAGGCCCTGGCGCTGCATGAGCAGGCCCTTGGCGCGGTCGATGGTCTTGCGGTCGCGCAGCTCGGTTTTGGCATCGGCGAGCTCGGCGCGCAGGGCCTGCTCGTGTTGGAAACGCGCCATCGCCACGTCCAGGATGGGGCGA
This sequence comes from Acidovorax radicis, assembly GCF_020510705.1. NCBI lineage: Bacteria > Pseudomonadati > Pseudomonadota > Betaproteobacteria > Burkholderiales > Comamonadaceae > Acidovorax > Acidovorax radicis. The sequence goes on along the minus strand of NZ_CP075184.1, from coordinate 3,563,613 downwards.
ATGCGCTGCGGTGCCAGGCCGGCCACGATATACGCCGACACCCCGGCGGCCACGGCATCCCTCACGTGCGAGGTGTCCTCGTCGTTGGTGAACATCACGATCGGGCGGCGCTCGTCGCGGGTGGCCATGACCACGTGCTCCAGCGCATCACGCGCTTCGCTTTCAGCGTCCACGATGATGAGGTCGGGCTGCAGCTGGGCGATGCGTTCGCTCAGAAAAACGTCGGCGGGCAGCGTGGCCACCAGATTGAAATTGTTCTCCAGCAAGCCAATGCGCAGCGCCCGCGAACGTTCTGCCTGTTCCACGGCGTGTTCGTCCTCGGGGTCGGCAATGGCCAGATCAGGGGCCACCACCACGATGCGCAAAGCCTCATTCATGGCTGCAGGCGCATGCAATTTTTGCGCCATGACGGCCCCGGCCGAGCATTGCAAAAGCAACCGCGTGCCACGCAGTCCCCATGTGGGTGGCCGTGCCTCGACCTGTTTTGCCGGGGCCGGTTGCCTGTGTCGTCGCGCTGCAGCCGGGATGGTGAGGCTTGTGGGGCCTGAAAGTTGCTAATACAGCAGCGTCCGGGCGGGCTTACCCCGTGGTGTCTTGGGGTGGGCCGCATGAACATCTCGTCACATTCATCCAACGATTGGGAGTTTTCTGCATGAATCAGCACATTCGCCGCCTGCGCCCCCTGGCGGGCGCTGCACGCCGCCTTGCCCCTGTCGCCCGCGTGGCCCTGGCCGTTGTGGCCGCTGCTGCCACTGCGGCACTGGTTGCGGGCTGCAGCAAGGTGCCCGATACCCTGAAAATCGGCGTGGCCCAGCCACTGACAGGCCCCCTGGGGGCCCTGGGGCAGGATCTGCTCAACGGGGTCAAGCTGGCGGTGGACGAGCTCAACAAAGCGGGCTACGCCGTCGATGGCAAGCGGGTGACGCTGGAGGTGGTGTCGGTGGACGACAAGGCCGATGCAGCCACGGGCAAGGTGGTCGCCCAGCAGCTGGTGGACTCGGGGGTGGTGGCGGTCATCGGGCACCTCAACTCGGGTGTGAGTATTGACACCGCACCCATTTATGCCGCCAAGGACATTGCGCAGCTCGCCATCTCGACCAACCCCAAGTTCACGCAGCTGGGTTTTCCCACCACCTTCCGCCTGGTGGGCAACGACACCTTGCAGGCGCGTGCCATCGGCTCGTTTGCTGCGACGCAACTGGGGGCTGCCCGCTACGCCGCGCTTGACGATGGAACCCCCTATGGCAAAGGCCTGGCCGATGGCGCAGCCGAGCAGCTCAAGGCCGAGAAAAAAGAGGTGGTGGTGCGCAAGTCGTTTGACGACAAGACCGTGGCGTTTGACGCACTGGCCGGTGAACTCAAGGCGGCGAAGGTCGAGGTGATTGTTTCCACCCTCAACGATTTTCAGGCGCTGGCACTGATAGACGCGCTGCGCAAGGTCGATCACACCAACGTGCGACTGCTGGGCGGAGACACGATCAAGACCACCGACATGACCCGGGGTGCCGGCGTGATCCAGGGCATCTATGCCACGTCGCCCGTGCTTGAAGCCAAGGAGTTCACCACCGGCAAGCCGTTTTTGGAGAAATACGTCGCCGCCTACAAAAAGCCCCCGGCCTATGGCGGCCACTACAGCTACGACAGCATGTACGTGTTGTCGGCGGCCATCCAGAAAGCCAAGTCTGCCGACCCCAAGGACATCACCAAGGCCCTGCACAGCATCAACGGTTATGCACCCGTGATCGGCACCATGAGCTGGGACGAAAAAGGCGAGCAGCGCTACGGTGCCGTCGGGGTGTACGAGCTGCGCAGCGGGGGCTGGGAGCTGCGCATGCGGTCAGACCGCTGGTGACACCCGCACGGGGCGCGCAGGCTCTCGCAGGCTCTCGCAGGCTCTTACACTCGCGGCATGAGTCTGCTGATACTGGGTATTGAATCTTCGTGCGATGAAACGGGCGTGGCACTGGTGCGCACCACAGGCAGTGCCGTGCCCACGCTGCTGTCGCACGCGCTGCACAGCCAGATCGAAATGCACCAGGCCTATGGTGGTGTGGTGCCCGAACTGGCAAGCCGCGACCATATCCGGCGCGTGCTGCCGTTGGCGACCCAGGTGCTGAGCGACGCTGGCCTCTTGCTGTCGGAGGTGGACGTGGTGGCCTATACCCGTGGCCCGGGCCTGGCGGGTGCGCTGCTGGTGGGGGCCGGTGTGGCCTGCGCCCTGGGAGCGGCCTTGGACAAGCCCGTGCTGGGGGTGCACCACCTTGAAGGGCACCTGTTGTCGCCCTTTTTGAGCGCTGACCCGCCCGAATTCCCTTTTGTGGCGTTGCTGGTGTCGGGCGGGCACACGCAACTTATGCGTGTGGACGGCGTGGGCCGCTACGAAATTCTGGGTGAAACCATTGACGACGCTGCTGGCGAGGCGTTTGACAAGTCCGCCAAGCTCATGGGCCTGGGTTACCCCGGTGGGCCCGCGCTCTCGCGCCTGGCAGAACAGGGCGACCCTGCGGCTTTCAAGTTGCCACGGCCCTTGTTGCACAGCGGCAATCTCGATTTTTCGTTTGCGGGGCTCAAGACCGCTGTGCTGACGCAAGCCAAAAAGCTGGGCGACGACCTGCCTGCGCGCAAGGCCGACCTTGCGGCCAGCACCGAGGCCGCCATCGTGGATGTATTGGTGAAGAAGACGCTGACGGCCCTCAAACAGACCGGCCTCAAGCGCGTGGTGGTGGCCGGGGGCGTGGGCGCCAATCGGCATTTGCGCGCTCAGCTCAATGCGGCCTGTGCTGCAGCCAAGGTGCGCGTGCATTACCCCGAATTGCATTTGTGCACCGACAACGGCGCCATGATCGCCATGGCGGCAGCGATGCGGTTGCAGGCAGGGCAGCAAGAGGCGCGCACCGACTACGCCTTTGACGTGAAGCCGCGCTGGCCGCTCGACGCCATCAGCCCCGTGCCGCAGGCTGCGACCTGACCCTCATAGGAACCGACGCCAGTGGTGCCGTTGTGCACCCCGGCGGGTGTTGGAGAGGCCGCATCATAGGCTGCGGCTCTCTGCGCGAGGCCGATAGATGTGCGCCGGTCTGCAGGGCGATCGGGCCGCCCATTGGCGAAAAGATGGCCCGCGTTGGCAGGCCCATCACCCCAGGCGTTCGTGGCCCGTTGGCTGGCGGGTGGCCACTGTTCATCCAAAGAAAAGACGGGAAACTTGACCCCGGGCATGGCAGCGCACCATATCCAACCCAGATTGTCTTGATTCTTTACCTGCGATTGACGTGCTGGGTGCCACCGCTCGGCCATGAGTTTGCACAATAGCGTCTCTTGCGCGAACGCGGTCCTGACCTCCATGAATCCCTTATCTACGTTGCACCGAGCCACGCCCCGTTTTCCCCCCCGTTGGGGCGTCTCACGGGGTGTGTGGGCCCAGGTGGCTGCCTTGGCCGCCTTGGCATCGTTGACCGGCTGTACCACCCTTGCCCCGCAGGATGCCCGTCTGCCCTCGCTCAACGTGCCGGCTGCCTGGTCTGAGGACGAGGCTGCCGCGCCGGGCCGCGCGGCCGATTCGCTTGCGCAATGGTGGCTGCGGTTGGGTGACCCCCAGCTCACCGCGCTGATCACGCAGGCCTTGCAGGCCAACACGACCGTGCGCACGGCGCAGTCTGCGCTGGCGCAGGCGCGCGCCCAGGTGGATGTGCAGGCTGCGGGCCTGTTGCCCAGCGTGAGCACTTCTGCCTCTGCGCAGCGCAGCCGCGCCGCCAGCAGCACCAGCAATACCTTCCAGGCCGGTTTTGATGCCAGCTGGGAGCCCGATGTGTTTGGCCGCCTGCGCAGCGGTGTGAACGCCAGCGAGGCCGATGCCGGTGCCGCCGAGGCCAGTCTGGCCGATGTGCAGGTGTCGCTGGCCGCTGAAGTCGCGGTGAACTACATCGAGCTGCGCGGGCTGCAGCAGCGCCTGGCCATTGCACAGAGCAACCTGGCCAGTCAGCAGGAGACCTTGCAGATCACGCAGTGGCGGTTGCAGGCCGGTTTGACCACCTCGCTGGTGTCCGAGCAGGCGCGGTCGGCGGCGCAGCAGACGGCGGCGCAGATCCCGGCGCTCGCGTCGAGCCTGGCGCAGTCACGCTACAACCTGGCCGTGCTCACAGGGCAGGCGCCCGGCGCGCTCGATGCCGCGCTGGCCGCCACCGCGCCGGTGCCGCAGCCATCGGCAGCGCTGGCGGTGGCCATCCCCGCTGAAACGCTGCGCCAGCGGCCCGATGTGCGGGCGGCGGAGCAGCGCATTGTGGCGGCGCTGGCACGGGTGTCGCAGGCGGATGCGGCGCGTTACCCCAGTTTTTCGCTCGGCGGCTCGCTGGGTTTGCGTGCGCTCACGCTGGGGGCGCTCTCCGGTGGCGGTGCGGTGACCAGCGCGCTGCTGGGCAGCGTGTCCGTCCCATTGTTGGATGGAGGCGCTGCGCGCGCCCAGGTGCGTGTGCAGGCTGCAGGCCTGGAGCAGGCCCGCGTGGCCTACGAAGCCACTGTGCTCACGGCGCTGCAGGATGTGGAAAACGCGCTGGTGGCCTTGCGCACGGACCGCGAACGGTTAGCGCTTTTGCAGGACGCAGCTGATGCCGCAGGCAACGCCGCGCTGCTGGCGCAGCAGCGATACAGCAGTGGCCTCATCGATTTTCAGTCTGTGCTGGAAACCCAGCGCACGCTGCTGTCCACCCAGGACAGCGTGGCGTCCGTCAACGCGGCCGTCGCGGCAGACCATGTGCGCCTGTACAAGGCACTCGGCGGTGGCTGGCGGTAGCCGTAGTGGCGGTTGCGGGCATGCGCCATGGTTGTTGTCTTGCCATTCGCCGGTCCGCCCGCAGCCTGGCCTGTGGCATCGCCACACGCCGACGGACCTTTTTTTGAATGACGCTTTATGAAAAAAACTGATACCCCCGACGCATCCACTTCCACCGGGCCGGCGGCTTCAGCCGGTCTGAATGCCTTGCTGGGCGCCGACCGCCCGCGCCGCTGGTGGCTGCGCACGCCGGTGTGGCTGGGCGTTGCAGCGCTGGTGGTGGTGGGTGGCGTCGTTTATTGGTGGCAAGCGGGCCAAAGTGCCAGCGTTGCGCCCAGCTACATCACCGAAGAACTGCGCCGTGGCAACCTCACACTTACGGTGTCCGCCAACGGCACGCTGCAGCCCACGCGGTCGGTGACCATCGGCAGTGAGCTGTCGGGCACCGTGCGCAATGTGCTGGTGGACGTGAACGACAAGGTCAAGAAGGGCCAGCTGCTGGTGGACCTGGACCCCGCCAAGCTGGAGTCGCAGGTCCTGCGGTCACGGGCTTCGCTGGCGTCGGCGCAGGCCCGCCAGGCCCAGGCCGCTGCCACCACGCAAGAGGCAAAGACCTCGCTGGCACGGCTGCAAGAGGTGGCGCGGTTGTCGGGCGGCAAGGTGCCGTCGGCGGCCGAACTGGACACCGGCCGCGCCACCCTCGACCGGGCACTGGCCGATGAAAACAGTGCGCGGGCCACGGTGCAGGATGCCCGCGCGGCCCTCTCCACCGACGAAACCAATTTGTCCAAGTCCTCGATCCGCTCGCCCATCGACGGCGTGGTGCTCGCACGATCGGTCGAGCCCGGCAACGCGGTGGCAGCGTCGCTGCAGGCCGTCACGCTGTTCACTGTGGCCGAAGACCTCACTCGGCTGCGTCTGGATGTGAACGTGGACGAGGCGGATGTAGGCTCGGTGAAGGTTGGGCAAACCGCCAGCTTCACCGTGAGCGCATATCCCTCGCGCCGGTATCCGGCCAAGGTCACGCGGGTGTCGTTCGGGTCCACCAAAACAGACAACGTGGTGACCTACATCACCTGGCTGGATGTGAACAACAGCGACATGAGCCTGCGACCGGGCATGACGGCGGCGGCCACCATCACGTCCACCGAGCGCAACGATGTACTGCTGGTGCCCAACACGGCCTTGCGCTTCACGCCTGCGCAGGCCCCCGGTGATGATGCCAAGCCAGGTGCTGGCGGTGCGAAGACGGCCGCATCGGGCAGTGGCGGGGGCATCATGTCGCAGCTCTTGCCGCGCATGCCACGCTCTGGCTCGGGTCCGCGCAAGCCTGGCAGCGCCGCAGAAGCGGGCGACGGGGCCGGCAAGACCCGGCAGGTGTGGATCCTGAAGGACGGGGCGGCGCAGGCGGTCACCGTGCAGGTGGGCATCAGCGACGGACGCCACACCGAGGTCACGGGCGAAGGGCTTGTCCCCGGCATGGCCGTGATCACGGACCAGCGCAGCGCCGCTGCCAAGCCATGACCGCAATGGACACACCCATCATCCGCCTGCGTGGCGTGACCAAGGTCTATGGCGAAGGCGCACTGGCTTTTCAGGCGTTGAAAGGCGTGGACCTGGACATTGCCCAGGGCGACTTCGTGGCCATCATGGGGCCCAGCGGCTCGGGCAAGTCCACGGCCATGAACACGCTCGGTTGCCTGGACCGTCCCACCACGGGCGAATACCTGTTCAAGGGCGTGCATGTCGAATCCCTCTCGCGCGATGAGCGCGCGCGGCTGCGGCGGCGCTATTTTGGCTTTGTGTTCCAGGGCTTCAACCTGCTGGCGCGCACCTCGGCGCAAGAGAATGTGGAATTGCCCCTGCTGTACCGTGGTGAATCAACCGCAGCGCGCCACGCCGCAGCGGCCAGGGCGCTCGACGCGGTGGGGCTCAAGGGGTGGGAGCATCACACGCCGTCCGAGCTGTCGGGCGGGCAGCAGCAGCGCGTGGCGATTGCACGCGCCATCGTGACCGAGCCAGCCGTGCTGCTGGCCGACGAGCCCACGGGCAACCTCGACACACAGCGCAGTCGCGAAATCATGGAGCTGCTGTGGCGGCTCAATGTGCAGCAGGGCATCACCGTGTTGATGGTCACGCACGAGCCCGACATGGCGGAGTACGCGCGGCGCATCGTGCGGTTTGTGGATGGCGTGGTGGACAGCGATGCACCCAACCCCCATCCACGGGGTCTGGGCCCTGATGCCGCCCAGGCCGCCAGCGCAGTGGTCCCCGCAGCGGCACCGGCGCATGGGGAGGGCCACTGATGTTCTTCAACACCATCTTTCTGGCCTTGCGGTCCATCCGGCGCAACCTGATGCGCTCGTTCCTCACCGTCCTTGGGATCGTGATCGGCGTGAGTGCGGTCATCACCATGGTCACTCTGGGCAATGGCGCCACGCTGGCCATCCAGAACCAGATATCGGGCCTGGGCACCAACCTGCTGCAGGTGCGCCCCGGCCAGCGCATGGGCCCCGGCGGTGGCACGGGCGCCCCGGCGTTCAAGGACACCGACGCCGACGTGATTGCCCAGCAGATCGGCGGCATCCTGGCCGTGGCGCCCGAGGCCCGCGCGGCCGCCACGGCCGTGGTGGGCGGGCGCAACTGGACGACCAGCGTCATCGGCAGCACCAATGCCTGGCTGCAGACCGGCAACTGGACTGTGCGCACGGGCCGCGACTTTTCGGACGCCGAGCTGCGTGCGGGCGCCGCCGTGTGCGTGATCGGCGAAACCGTGCGGCGCGAGCTGTTTGGCAGCAGTGATGCCGTGGGCGAACAATTGCGTGTAAAGGCCTTTTCGTGCGAGGTGGTGGGCGTGCTCACGTCCAAAGGGCAGGGCGCTTTTGGCAATGACCAGGACGACATGGTGCTGGTGCCGCTGCGCACCCTGCAGCGCCGCGTGACGGGCAACACGCGCGTGAACACGCTGCTGGTGTCGATGAAGGACGGCAGCGACCCCGAGCGTGTGAAGGCGAGTCTCACGCAGCTGCTGCGCGAGCTGCGCAAGCTCGCCGATTCGGACGAAGACAACTTCAACGTGCTCGACACCAAACAACTGGCCGACACGCTCTCGGGCACCACCAAGGTGCTGACCACGTTGCTGGGCGCCGTGGCCGCTGTGAGCCTGCTGGTGGGCGGCATCGGCATCATGAACATCATGCTGGTGAGCGTGACCGAGCGCACGCGCGAGATCGGCCTGCGCCTGGCCATTGGAGCGCTCGAGCGTGAGGTGTTGCTGCAGTTCCTGATCGAAGCGGTGGTGCTGGCGGCGCTCGGTGGGCTTGTCGGCATCGTGCTGGCCACGGGGGCATCGCTGGCGCTGTCCGCACTGATGGGGGTGCCCTACCTGTTCAACCCGGGTGTGAACCTGTTGTCGTTCGTGTTCTCGGCCGGCATTGGGGTGGTGTTTGGCTACTTCCCGGCCCGGCGCGCAGCCCGCATGGACCCCATTGATGCGCTGAGGCATGAATGAGGTTGGGGTGCGGCCCCGCAGCGATCAGCGTAGTGGTTTGACATGAAAAAGGCATGTAGCGCTATTGCTACATGCCTTTGTTGCTATATTTATAATAGCGAACTGGCCACGTGAGCTGCCTTGCGAAAGCAGCAGGCCTTTGCGCGCAAGAGGCCGCTCAGTGAATGGTCAAGGTAGTGGCCTTGCTGGTGGGCTCCACGCGAGCGAGGGTCAGCGTCAGTACGCCGTTCTCCAGCTTGGCATTGCTGGCGGTGGCATCCACTTCATCGGCCAACTCCCAGGCGCGCTGCACCTGGCGCGGTGCGCCTTCCACGCTTTGCAGGCGCACGGTGTTGCCTTCGATGCTGATCTGCAGTTGGTCGCGGGTGAGGCCAGGCACATCCAGTTGCAGCGTGGTGGTTTTTTCGTCCTGGGTCACGGTGCAGCCAGCAGAGCCTGCAGAGCGGCCTGCGGTCGGCGCGGCCATCGTTCCCATCAGAAAACGCTGCAGAGCGAGATCGGCAGAACGGGGGGCTTGGGCGTAGGCTGCGCGGCGAATCACGGGGGCGAAGATCATGAGGTACTCCTATACACTGCGCGGCTCTCGACGTGGTCGCCGCATGGCAAAGAGGTGTGTACGGCCGCGCCGCTTTTCAAGGGAAAAATCAGCATGTTTATATTGCGCACGGCAGGCTTGAAATCAGGCTTCGCGGCATTACGTCAGTCCGTTTGTGTCCTTGGTGCCGCTTGTGTGGCGGTGTTGGCGCCCTTGACTGCAGGGTGGGCACAAGCGGCTGCACCATCGGCTCCATCGGCGGGCTCGGCAGCCTCGGCGGCGGTGACGCAGGCCAAGCCGGTGAAGATGGCATTGATCGAGAGCCTCTCTGGCCCGTTTGCCAATACGGGCGAAGCTGTCTACCGCAACATTTATTGGGCCATGGAACGCGTGAACGCACGCGGTGGCGTGCAGCTGCCGGCCACCGCTGGCGGCCCGCGCCCGCTGGCGCTGGAGCGCTATGACAGCAAGGGCCAGAACGAAGAAGCGCTGTCGGCATTGCGCGCGGCCATTGATGACGGTGCCCAGGTTATTTTGCAGGGCAACTCGTCGGCCACGGCTGCGGTGCTTATCGAGGCCATCAACAAACACAACGAGCGCGATCCGGGCAAGCGGGTGCTGTTCCTCAACTATTCGGCGGTGGACCCGATCCTCACCAACGAGAAGTGCAGCTTCTGGCACTTTCGTTTTGACGCCCACGCCGACATGCGCATGGCAGCGCTCATGCAGGTGATGCGCGAAGACAAGGCGATCAAGCGCGTGTACCTTATCGGCCAGGATTACAGTTTTGGCCAGGCTGTGCTGCGCGAGGCCAAAAAGCAGCTGGCCACACAACGTCCCGATGTGGCGGTGGTGGGTGAAGAGCTGCACCCTGTCGGTCGCGTGAAAGACTTCGCGCCTTATGCCGTCAAGATCAAGGCCAGTGGTGCGCAGGCTGTCATCACCGGCAACTGGGGCAATGATCTGACGCTGCTGGTGAAGGCCGCACGCGACGTGGGCTATGAAGGAAGCTTCTACACCTTCTATGGCAACGCGCTGGGCGCGCCTGCTGCCATTGGCGACGCTGGTATCGGCAAGGTCGTGGCCGTGGCCGATTGGCTGCCCAACGTGCCAGGCGCGCAAAGCGAGGCGTTCTACCAATCGTTTCGCGCGCGCTTTCCCAAGCCACAGGACGACTACGTGCACATGCGCATGCAGCTCATGATCGAGGCACTGGCCCAGTCCATTGAGCGCGCGGGCAGCACCGACGTGGTGGCCGTCGCCCGGCAGATGGAAACCGCCAACGTGCAGATGGCAGGCCAAGGCGGCCACATGCGCGGTGCCGATCACCAGTTTCAGCAGGCGCTGGCCGTTGGAGTGATGGGGAAAAAAGGTTCGCCCGGTGTGAAATTTGACGTGGAAGGCTCGGGCTACGGGTTTCGCGTGGTGCGGCAGATAGCGGCCGACAAGGCACAACAGCCGCACAGTTGCCAGATGCAGCGTTTTTGAGTTATTTTTTACCCGGGTATATTGCGTAAAAATATTGCCCGGGTAAAATTTGGCAATGATCACTTCGTTGCCTGCGTTGACCCCTCTGCCTGCATGCGGGGGCGAGAACGCCATCCCTCCCTCTTCGGAAACACGCCGCGAGCTGCTGCGGCAATACAAGCAGTCGCGTCCTCTCGCTGGTGTTTTCAGGCTCACCAACCTGGTCACTGGCCGGGTGTTTGTGGGCGGCAGTCTCCAGCTCGACGGCGCGATGAATCGCATGCGATTCGAGCTGAAAATGCGTTCGCACCGCAATCACTTGCTGCAGCAGGACTGGATCGCGCACGGCGCCGAGGCTTTCAGCTTCGAGGTGCTCGATCAGCTCAAGGAACGGGACGATCCTCTGTTTGACTATGCGGGCGAGCTGGCCAGCATGCTCGCGCTGTGGCGCGAAGAGATTCCTTGTCACGGCGATAGCGGCTACAACGGTGGGCGTCCATGAGTGTTCATACCCTCACGGCGTTCGGAGGTTTTGAGCGCATCGCACACGGCAACCGCGAAGACGTCTTTGCACAGTTGCGCCCTCTCCAAGGCGGCGCTGCGCTCCTGATTTTTGACGATGCCACCGGTGCGTTGGTGGACCTGGATCTGCGCGAACCGGCAACCGCTGCTGCCCCAGAGCCCGCCATCGAGAGCCCGCCGCGCAGCGTAGGCCGCCCCAAGCTGGGTGTCATTGCGCGCGAGGTCACGCTGTTGCCGCACCACTGGGATTGGCTCAGCCGCCAACCCGGCGGTGCCTCGGTGGCCCTGCGCCGCCTGGTGGAGGAAGCGCGACGCATCCACCAGGGGCGCGACACGGTGCGCGAATCGCGCGAGGCGGCCTACCGGTTCATGACCGCCATGGCCGGGTCGCTGGAAGGTTTTGAAGAGGCGGCCCGTGCGCTGTTTGCGGGTGACCAGGCGCGCTTTGATGCGTTGCTGGCGCTTTGGCCTGTGGATGTTTCACACTATTTGCAGGGCCTGGCCGCTGCGTCCTGGAGCCCCGATGCCCCCCACTGAGATGACCCCCGGCGCCGTCGCAGCCACCCCACGCCCGCTGTGGCGCGTTTTTGGCGCTTTTCTGGCGCCCATGCTGGCGAGCAACATCCTGCAGTCGCTCTCGGGCACGCTCAACAACATCTATATCGGCCAGATGCTGGGCGTGAAGGCGTTGGCGGCAGTGTCCGGTTTTTTCCCGGTGATGTTCTTTTTTATTGCTTTCATGATCGGCCTGGGCGCTGGCGCATCGGTGCTGATTGGCCAGGCCTGGGGTGCGGGCAAGGTCGACCGGGTGCGTGCAGTGGCCGGTACCACGCTCGCAGTGGGCGTAGTGTTTGGCCTGTTGGTGGCCGTGCTGGGTGGGACTTTTACTGGTCCCATGCTGCGCGCGCTTGGCACGCCGGCTGACATCCTGCAAGACGCCACCGCATACGCTCGCATCATCCTGATTGCCATGCCTGGGCTGTTTGTGTTTCTGCTGGCCACGGCCATGTTGCGTGGGGTGGGCGACACCGTCACGCCGCTTTACACCCTGCTGATTTCGGCAGGTATCGGCCTGGTGCTCACGCCTGCACTGATTCGCGGCTGGGCAGGGTTGCCCCAGCTGGGCGTAGCCAGCGGCGCGGCTGCGACGGTGGTGTCGTTTGTGGTGGCCACCACATGGTTGGGCTGGCGGCTGGTGCGCCTGAACAGCCCGCTCGCGCCCGGGCATGCGTTGGCGCGGCATTTGCGCATTGACCTGGCCTTGTTGCGCGGTGTGCTGCGCGTGGGGCTGCCCACCGGGGTGCAGATGATCGTGATTTCGCTGGCCGAGCTGGCGTTGCTGAGCCTGGTCAACGGCTATGGCTCCAAGGCCACGGCGGCCTATGGCGCGGTGAACCAGGTGGTTGCGTATGTACAGTTTCCGGCCATCTCGATTGCTATCACCACGTCTATCCTGGGCGCGCAGGCCATCGGGGCCGGGCGCCTGCATACGCTGGGGGCCATCGTACGCACGGCGCTGTGGATGAACGTGGTGCTGACGGGAACACTGGTGCTGCTGGGTTACTTGTTCTCGCGTGTACTGATGGGTTTTTTCATTACCGATGCAGCCGTGATCGAGGTGGCGCAGGAGCTGCTGCACGTCATGCTGTGGAGCACCGTGATTTTCGGCATGGCCTCTGCGCTGTCGGGGATGATGCGGGCCAACGGCGCGGTGCTGGTGCCCACCGGCATTGCGATTGCCTGCATCGCGCTGGTTGAGCTGCCTGCCGCCTGGTTGTTGAGCCACCAGTTCGGGCTGCACGGGGTGTGGATGGGTTATCCGGTAGCGTTTGCTGCGATGCTTTTGCTGCAGGGCACCTACTACCGGAAAATCTGGCGCCACCAGCCTATCCGCAAGCTGGTGTAACCCCGTCCGGCCTTTGAACAGGCTCTTAGCGCCGGATGCGGTGCCCCGTTTTGAACACCCACCACACCACTGCAAGGCAAATGGCCATGAAGACCAGCGTCATGCCCACGCTCACGCCGATGTGTACATCCGCTTGGCCGTAGAAGGCCCAGCGCAGGCCGCTGATGAGATACACCACGGGGTTGAACAGCGACACCGTCTGCCAGAAAGGCGGCAGCATGTTGATGCTGTAGAACGCACCGCCCAGAAAGGTGAGCGGCGTGATGACCAGCAGCGGTATGACCTGCAGCTTCTGAAAGCTGTCGGCCCACAAGCCGATGAGGAAGCCGAACAGGCAAAACGTGATGGCCGTGAGCACCAGAAAGCCGACCATCCACACAGGATGCGCCACTTCATACGGCACAAACACGCGCGCCGTGGTCAAAATGAGCACGCCGACCAGCAGCGACTTGCTGGCCGCTGCGCCCACATAGCCTAACAGCACCTCCACCCAGTTCACCGGTGCGCTCAGCAGCTCGTAGATGGTGCCTGACCACTTGGGCATGTAGATGCCAAAGGCCGAGTTGGAAATGCTCTCGGACAGTAGCGACAGCATCAGCAGCCCGGGGATGATGTAGGCGCCGTAGCTCACACCGCCGATGTCGCCCATGCGCGAGCCGATGGCCGAGCCAAAAACAATGAAATAAAGCGCGGTGGAGAGCACCGGTGCAATCAGGCTTTGCATCCAGGTGCGAAACGCGCGGTGCATCTCGAAGCGGTAGATGGCGCTCACGCCATGCAGGTTCAGGCTGGTCATGCTGTTGGTGCTTTCGGTTCGGTTTTGCCCTGGTGCACAAGGCTCACAAAGATGTCTTCGAGCGAGCTTTCGCTCGAATGCAGGTCCTTGAAGTCAATGCCGTGCTCGGCCAGTGCACGCAAGAGCGCGGCAATGCCGGTGTCCTCCTGCTGGGTGTCGAAGGTGTAGGTCAGGGCGGAGCCGCCGTGGCTGAGCACCAGCGGCCAGCGCGCCAGCGCATCGGGCACATGTCCCATGGGCTGTTGCAGCGTGAGCGTCAGCTGCTTTTTGCCGAGCTTGCGCATCAGCACGTCCTTGTCTTCCACCAGAATCAGCTCGCCCTTGCGGATCACGCCGATCCGGTCGGCCATGTCTTCGGCCTCTTCAATGTAGTGGGTGGTCAGGATGATGGTGGTGCCCGCGTCACGCAGCGCGCGCACCAGGCGCCACATGTCGTGGCGCAGCTCCACGTCCACGCCGGCGCTGGGTTCATCGAGGAACAGGATCTTGGGCTCGTGCGACAAGGCCTTGGCGATCAGCACGCGGCGTTTCATGCCACCCGAGAGCGCCAGGATCTTGCTGTCTTTCTTGTCCCACAGCGACAGGTCCTTGAGGATCTTTTCGATGAAGGCCGGGTTGGGCGCCTTGCCAAACAGGCCCCGGCTGAAGGTCACCGTGGCCCACACGGTTTCAAATGAATCGGTGTGCAGCTCCTGGGGCACCAAGCCTATGGCGGCCCGGGCGGCGCGGTAATCGTGCACGGTGTCGTGACCGTCAGCGGTGACGCTGCCCTCGGTGGCATTGCTCATGCCACAGATCACGCTGATGAGCGTGGTCTTGCCCGCGCCGTTGGGCCCGAGCAGCGCAAATATCTCGCCCGGACGGATGTCGAGGTCGATGTTTTTAAGCGCCTGAAAGCCGCCAGCGTAAGTTTTGCTCACGCCGCGCACGCGGACGATGGCGTCCACAGCAGGTGTTGTAGATGGTGATGCAGGCATAAGGCAGGGGTGAAAAACAGGCGGGCCGCTGCGGTGGCGCTGCCACGCCAGCGGTCGAAGCCCACGATTGTGGACTGACTGGCGCTGGCGTGCACGGGCGGGGATAAGCGTGCTTCTCGATGCGCCTGGGTGCCTCTGTCCCCAGCGTCTTTATGGCCGGGTGGGTTATCGCCCGCGTGCCTCCGCCACTTCGCGCCCCAGTTCAATCACGGCCATGGCGTAGTAGCTGGACCAGTTGTAGCGTGTGATGGCGTAGAAGTTCTCGGTGCCCGCCACGTAGCTCGGTGCATCGCCGCCGTTTTGCAGCTCGACCAGCGCCAGCGGGCCCGGGTATTGCGCACCCGCAGCGTCCAGCACAGCGCCTTTGGCGGCCATGCTGGCCACGCTGAAGGTGGGCAGGATGTCGGGGGCCAGCAGTTCATCGAACTGTTGCGGGGTCGCGTCCAGTTGCACGCCGAAATGGGTGACCATGCCCGGGGTCCAGCCGTGGCCACGAAAGTAGTTGGCCACAGAGCCGATGGCGTCGGCAGGGCTGTTGAACAGGTCGATGCGGCCATCACCGTCAAAGTCCACCGCGTAGCGCACCCAGCTCGACGGCATGAACTGCCCCAGGCCCATGGCGCCCGCGTAGCTGCCCCGTGGCTCGAAAGGATCGGTGTTGCTGCGATGGCTGAGGCTCAGAAACTGTTCGAGCTCGCGGCGAAAGAACTCGGTGCGTTCTTTGGCGCGCGGGTGGGCCGAGGGGAAGTCAAACGCCAGTGTGGCCAGCGCGTCCATCACGCGAAAGTTGCCCATCTGCTGGCCGTAGATGGTCTCCACGCCGATGATGCCGACAATGATCTCGGCGGGCACGCCGTACTCGCGCTCGGCCCGCTCCAGCGTGGCCTGGTTGTCTTGCCAGAACCGCTGGCCTGCGCGGATGCGCACGGGGTCGATGAAACGGCTGCGGTACACACGCCAGTTCTTGGCCGCACCCTTGGCGGGCGGCAGCATGAGCTTGGGCACCTGGGACAGGAACTGCGCCTGGCCGATGGCCTGACGCACCCATTCGCGGTCGAGGTCGCGGCGTGCGGCCAGGTCGTCGGCAAAC
Organism: Acidovorax radicis; assembly: GCF_020510705.1. NCBI lineage: Bacteria > Pseudomonadati > Pseudomonadota > Betaproteobacteria > Burkholderiales > Comamonadaceae > Acidovorax > Acidovorax radicis. The sequence continues at coordinate 3,548,044 of NZ_CP075184.1, read as the reverse complement.
GCAAGGGCTTCGGGGCGCGATGCATAGAAAACGGGGGCGGCTTTGGAGCGGCCGCCTTGGCTTGTGCCTGTGGGGCGTTGGGTCTGCAGGGTGTGGATTTTTTGGTGTTTTTGGCTGCTAGCGCTTGCTGGTGTTGCGCAAGCAGCTATCAATACGCTAGCGATGGCGAGCGTGATCGTACGAAATATGTTGGGCATGTCCGGTGGTCAGGGTCTGGGGCTGGGTCAGGGTCTACAAAGTCAACGGCGGGGCGCAGTGGGCCAGGTCAGTGTGCGGAACTCGCGCCGCAGGCGCTTCCATTCGTTGTCGGGGTGCTGCGCGTAGCGTTGCTGTTCCAGGCGCAGCAGCCAGTGGGCCAATGCGGTGGCGGAGGTGCCAAATTGTGCCTGCGCCCGCTCGGCCATGGCGCGCGGCGGCAGGGTGTCGGGCAGGTCCAGCCCGGCGCGCGCCAGGCGCTGGCGTGTGCGGGCCAGCAGGCGCAGCCAGGGGTCGTGCTGGCTGCGCTCCCACAGGCTCCATCCCATGCCCCCGACGGCGGCAAGCAGGATCAGACAACCCAGCACCATGGTCAGGTCCTGCCAGCTGGGTGATTCGAACCCCAGCGACTTGAGCAGATCGAGCTGGCGGCTTTGGGTGTAATTGAGCACCCACTGGTTCCAGCGGTTGTTGGTGGCTTCCCAGAAAGCGCGCAGGTTTTGTGCAATCCCGGGGCTGATGACCGCCCCCATGGCCGACGCAAACGCGCCCTGCGGGGCGCGCAGGCGCTGGAAGGCGCCGACACGCCCTGGCGACACGGCGCCGGTGGGGTCTACCCGCACCCAGCCACGCCCCGCGATCCAGACCTCGGCCCAGGCGTGGGCATCGCTTTGGCGCACGGTCCAGGCGTTGTCCACGGGGTTGCGGTCGCCGCCTTGGTAGCCGGTGACGATGCGCGCCGGGATGTCGAGCGCACGCATCAGCACCACAAAAGCCGAGGCAATGTGCTCGCAAAAGCCTTCCTTGCGGTCAAACCAGAACTCGTCGGCAGTGTGCTGGCCATACACGCCGGGCTCCAGCGTGTAGAGATAGCCGCCGGTGCGCAGGCGCGTGAGCGCGGCCTGGACCAGCGCCTCGGCCCTGGCGGGCCCGGAGGCCGCGTTGGCCGTGATCTGTGGGTCGCTCTGCATCTGCTGCGCCAGCGCCAGCGTGCGGGGGTTGAAGCCGGCGGGCAGCTCGGTATAGGCGCGCAGGCTGGCGGTGGGCGTGCTCGGGCCATGGGTGAACTGCGGGTAGCTGGTGGCCTTGTACCGCACGAGGTCGTTGACGGGCCGGCTGGTCAGCCACTGCAGGTCCTGGGTCATGAAGGTGTCCATGCCTGCCACGACGGGTTTGTCCACCGCTGCGTCGAGCAGCAGCAGCCAGGGGCGCTGGTGGGGCTCCAGCGTCACCTCGTAACGCACAGGCTCGCCTTGCACCTGCAGGTTGGCAGGCGTGCTGGCGCGCGACAGCGTGAGGTCGCCCGAGCGGCCCGATAGCGGGAGCCACTCGGTGCCGTCGAACCGCGCGAACACCGGGCCGCGAAAGTACAGCGCGCTTTGGGGCGGTGCAGCGCCGCCCGGGGTGTCAAAACGCACCCGCATGGCCACGCTGTCATCAAGCGCCAGATCGGCCATGTTGCCCACCTTCATGGCGCCCGACAGCCCGCTGCGCCCGGTCATGCTGTCGCTGGGCATGCCCCACAGCGGCGCCATGCGCGGAAACAGCAGGAACAGCGCGGCCATGATGGGCGCGCCCAGCAGCGCCATGGTGCCGGCCGTGCGAAACGCCTGCGACAGTGGCGGGCGGCCCACCGGCATGTGCGCGTTGACCAGCGCTGTCAGCAACCCCAGCAGCGCCACCAGCATGGCAGCGGCCGTGAGCAGCGATTGCGAAAAGAAGAAGTTGCTGAGCATCGTGAAGAAGCCCAGAAAAAACACCACCATGGCGTCGCGCCGAGCGCGCAGCTCCAGCATCTTGAGCGCCAGCAGCATCACGATCATCGTCACCCCCGCATCGCGGCCCAGGATGGTGCGATGGGTGTACAGCGTGCCGGCAATCGCCAGCACCAGCGGGATGCTGAGCACCCAGCGCCCGGGCAGCGGCAGCCCCTTGAAAGCCAGCCAGCCCCGCCACAGCAGCAGCCCGCCCGCCAGCAGACTGGCCCACAGGGGCAGCACCCCCACTTGGGGGCCGATGACCCAGGCGATCACGAACAGCAAAAACAGCGTGTCCCGCGCGTCGCGGGGCAGGGCATTGAAGGTCTGGCGCAGGGTCATGGCACTTGTGCTGGCAGTTGCAACATACGGCACGCCTGGGGCGTCATGCACGATTTGCTATCAAATAAATAGCTGATTGCGCTTGTGTAATAAGCGCTAGAGGCCAATTTGTTATATAAAACAATGGAAGAAATCAGCACAGTGCCAGTGCCTCCAGGCAGCGCATGCGGTGGGCGGCGCCGGTGTCGGGCGCGATCTCCAGTCCAGGCAGGCGCAAGCCGTAGTCCAGCCCCAGGCGGTCGGCCTGCAGCACCCAGGCGGTCAGCCGCGAGATGCGGGCTTCGGGGTCGGGCAGCGAGGCGCTGGCCAGGTCGAGCCACAGCTCGTGCCGCTGGGCTTGCTGGGCGTCGCGGCTGACCAGGTCGTCGGTGCCGGTGGCCAGCGATTTGGCGGCTTTTTTCCAGACCACGAGCTTGAGCGGGTCGCCGCGCCGGTAGGCACGCACGCCGTCGAATTCGCCAATGCCCTGTGACAGCGCACTGCCCGTGCCCCCCGCGCGTGGCTCACCCGCAGGCAGCGGCGGCGCGGGCGTTTCTGGCGTGGGGTACACCAGCACCTCGGCGGCCGGGCGCCAGTAGGTCCAGACCCGAAAGGTGCCGAGGGGAAACCGGGTCTCGGCCGTCAGCGTGGGCACGCGGTGCAGGCCCCGGCGCGTGGGCTGAAACGCCACCTGCACGCTGGCTTGGCCCTGGGCGGGCACATCGGTCCAGGCCCAATGGTGTTCGGCCTTGCCCTTGCCATGCACCGACAGCGCAACGCCGTAGCGCGGCGATGCGCGGTCGCTCGACAGCTGCACCTCAAACGCGGTGCTGTGGCCCAGGAAGTGCGGCGCCGGTGTCTTGAGGTGCAAGGTCATGCCGCGCAGATTGGCGTGGCAGATATGCACACCCACCACCGCACTGCCCGCTAGCAAAAACGTGAGCAGATAACCCAGGTTGAGCTGGTAGTTGATGGATGCAACCAGCAGCACCAGCAGCGTGAGTGCGAGCATCCACCCCGAGCGTGTGGGCAGGATGTAGACGTTGCGCTGTGTGAGCACCAGGGTGTCGCTGAGCGGCAGCCGCGCCTGCCACCAGCGCTCAAAGCGGCGGCGCAGCGGCGCGATCGGGTTCAGCCGGGCGAGGGCCGCGCGCCAGGGCGCAACGGGATGGGTGGGGGCGGATGTCATGTCAATCGCTCATGGCGCCGCGCGCCGCGCATCGTCCATGGCCTGTTGAGACAGGCGTGGTCCCAGCCAGGCACGCCAAGCAAGGGCCGCCCCGCAGCGAGGGCGTCGCCCCCCGGAACGAAGGCGCGAAGCGACTCAGGGGGGGCTTCATGCCAGGGGCACGGCGTCAACCATGGCGCGCACCTGCTCGACCGCGCCGCGCCGCGCATCCCCCACGGGCACCAGGCGGTGGGCGATGGTTTGCGGCAGCACGGCCTGCACGTCGTCAGGCGCCACGTAGTCGCGCCCGCTGATCAGCGCCTGTGCCTTGGCCGCGCGCAGCATGGCGATGCCTGCGCGCGGCGACAACCCCTGCAAAAACCAGCGGCCCGAGCGCGTGGCTGCGATCAGGTCCTGCACGTAGTTGAGCAGTGGCTCGGCGGTGTGCACGGCCAGCACCTGGCGCTGCAGCTCGGCCAGCTCCTCGCCAGACAACAGCGGCAACAGGCTGCTGACCATGTCGCGCCGGTCGCCACCGGCCAGCAGCATGCGTTCGGCCTCGCGGTCAGGGTAGCCGATGGAGATGCGCATCAAAAACCGGTCGAGCTGCGACTCGGGCAGCGCAAAGGTGCCCAGCTGGTCGTGCGGGTTCTGGGTGGCGATAACGAAGAAGGGGTGGGGCAGGGCGCGGGTTTCGCCTTCCACCGACACCTGCTTTTCTTCCATGGCCTCCAGCAGCGCGCTTTGGGTCTTGGGGCTGGCGCGGTTGATCTCATCGGCCAGCAGCACCTGGGCAAACACCGGGCCGGGGTGGAACACGAAGGCCTCCTTGCCGCGCTCGTACACCGACACCCCGGTCAGGTCGCTGGGCATCAGGTCGGCGGTGAACTGCACGCGCGAAAACTGCAGGCCAAAGGTGTGCGACAACGCGTGCGCCAGCGTGGTCTTGCCCACCCCGGGCACGTCTTCGATGAGCAGGTGGCCCCCCGCCAACAGGCAGGCCACGCAGTCTTGTACCTGGGATTTTTTGCCCACAATCACCGTGTTAAGCTGATCCAGAAGTGATTTGATCTTGTGCTGTGCGTTCATGGCACGACGTTATCCGAAAAACTTCAAAGATATGCGACGAGGGGACAAGACTGTGAGCAAAACGGGCTATTTCACCCACCGGGATTGCTGGAAACACGAGATGGGCCCGGGCCACCCCGAATGCCCCGAGCGGCTGGACGCGATTGAAGACCGTTTGCTGGTCACCGGCGTGGGTGACGCGCTGGAGCGTTATGAAGCGCCCGAGGCCTCGCTGGCCGACATCGAACTGGCCCATGGCCGCATGCACATCGCAGCCCTGCGCGGTCTGTCGGACCGGCTCAACGAAGAGCTGATGGCCGGCGGCCCCAGCTATGCGCAGATCGATACCGACACCTCCATCAACGCCCACACCTGGAAAGCCTCGCTGCGCGCGGCGGGGGCCGCGCTGGCCGCCACCGATGCCGTGATGGCGGGCGAGATCGAAAACGCGTTCTGCTCCGTGCGCCCGCCGGGCCACCATGCCTGCCGTGACAAGGCCATGGGTTTCTGCTTTTTCAATAACGTGGCGGTGGCCGTCAAATATGCGCTGCAGCGCTACAATCTGCAGCGCGTGGCGGTGGTGGACTTTGACGTGCACCACGGCAACGGCACCGAAGACATCCTGGCCAATGACCCGCGTGCGCTGATGGTCAGCATCTTTCAGCACCCGTTCTACCCCTACAGCGGTGATCACGATCCCGCCCCCAACATGGTCAACGTGCCGGTGCCTGCGTACACGCGCGGCATGGACATCCGCGAGATCATCGAGATGATGTGGATGCCCCGCCTGGAGGCCTTCAAGCCCGAGATGATCTTCGTGAGCGCGGGCTTTGACGGCCACCGCGAGGACGACATGGGCCAGCTGGGCCTGACCGAGCAGGACTACACCTGGATCACCCAGCGTGTGAAAGACGTGGCCCGCCGTTATTCAAAGGGCCGCATCGTGTCGTGTCTGGAGGGTGGCTATGTGATGGGGCCGCTCGCGCGCAGTGTGGAGGCGCACTTGCGGGTCCTGGCTGATCTTTGATTCCCCCCTGAGCCGCCTGCGGCGTCTTCCCCCAAGGGGGACGCCACCCGTGGCCTGGCAAAGCCAGTTCCGCGGTGGCACTGGCCTGGAGCCGCGCCGGTTTCGGCGGCACTGGGCAGTGCAGAACACTGGAGAAATCATGAAAACGAATGCCGATGACCTGTTGCAGATCACCCACGAACCACGCGGTGTGGTCACCCTGACCCTCAACGACCCTGCCCGCTTCAACGCGCTGGGCAGCGAGATGCTCTCTGCGCTGCAGCAGGCGCTGGACGATGCGGGTCGTGACGAGTCGGTGCGTGTGGTGGTGCTGGCCGCCGTTGGCAAGGCGTTTTGCGCTGGCCACAACCTCAAGGAGATGGCCGCGCAACCGGAGCTGGCGTATTACCAGAAGCTTTTTGCCCAGTGCAGCCGCGTGATGCTCAGCATCCACAAACTCCCTGTACCGGTGATAGCACGCGTGCACGGCATGGCGACGGCGGCGGGTTGCCAACTGGTGGCGCAGTCGGACCTGGCGGTAGCGGCGGACACCGCCAGCTTTGCCACCAGCGGCATCCACTACGGCCTGTTTTGTGCCACGCCCAGCGTGCCACTGGTGCGCAATGTGCCCGCCAAGCGGGCGATGGAAATGTTGCTCACGGGCGATTTCATCGATGCCCCCACAGCGCTGGCGCAGGGCCTGGTCAATCGCGTGGTATCTGTCGATGCGCTGGATGCCGAGGTGGAGCAACTGGTGCAATCCATCCTGCAAAAGCCTCGGGTGGCCGTGGCCATGGGCAAGGCGCTGGTGTATCAGCAGCGCGAGTTGGGCATTGATGCCGCCTACCAGCTGGCGGGCCAGACCATGGCCACCAACATGATGGACGAGGCTGCGCAAGAGGGTGCTCGCGCCTTCGCAGAAAAACGCCAGCCACGCTGGAAGTGTTGAGCCGTTGAGCACACCGTTGTGAAGATTACCGCCATGGACAAGCTGATGTTCGACGATATGGGCCTGTGGACGCAGGCTTTTTTGCGCCCTACGGTGCTGGTGGAACTGGCGGCGCTGGCGGGGTGTGCGGCCCTGGCATGGCTGCTGGTGCGAGTGCTGCAGCGGGGCCTGCGCCGGGGCGACCCCCGTTCCATATTGTTTGGCGCACGGATCGTGGACGGTGCGCTGTTCCCGCTGGTGCTGTTGTGCCTGGCTTATGTGGCGCGTACCGGGCTGCAGCAGTGGGTGGCGCTGGCAGCTTTCAAGATCGCGATCCCGGCACTGGTGGCGTTGGTGGTCATACGCGCGGGGGTCAAGGTCTTGCAGGTGGCTTTTCCAGAGGCCAGCTGGGTGCGGCCCATCGAGCGCTCCATCTCGTGGTTGGCCTGGCTGGGCATGGTGCTGTGGGTCACGGGCCTGTTGCCGCTGGTGCTCGATGAACTCGATCAGATCCATTGGAAGGTGGGGGGCACCACGCTGTCGGTGCGCACCATGATCGAAGGCGTGCTGACGGCCGGTGCCGTGCTGCTCATTGCGTTGTGGGTTTCCGCCGCCATCGAGTCGCGCCTGCTGCACGCTGCCACGGGGGCTGAGCTGTCGCTGCGCAAGGCGGTGAGCAATGCGGTGCGTGCGCTGCTGGTCTTTGTGGGGCTGATGATGGCCTTGTCGACCGTGGGCATCGACCTGACGGCGCTGTCCGTGCTGGGTGGGGCCGTGGGGGTGGGCATTGGTTTTGGCTTGCAGAAGCTGGCGGCCAACTATGTCAGCGGTTTTGTCGTCCTGGCCGAGCGCAGCATGCGCATTGGCGATAACGTGCGGGTGGATAACTTCGAGGGCCGTATCACCAGCATCAATGCCCGCTACACCGTGGTGCGGTCTTCCACGGGGCGTGAATCCATCGTGCCCAATGAAATGCTGATCACCCAGCGGGTCGAAAACCTGTCGCTGGCCGACCCCCGGGTCTGGCTGTCCACGGTGGTGAGCGTCGGTTACGACAGCGACGTGGATCTGGTGTCCAGGTTGTTGGGCGAGTCTGCGTTCGCCAGCAGCCGTGTGTTGCGCGAACCAGCTCCAAGTGTCGCCTTGTCGGCGTTCGGCGCCGATGGGCTGGAGTTCACCGTGGGCTTCTGGATATCCGACCCCGAAAACGGGTCATTGGGCCTGCGCTCGGAGATCAACCGCGCCATCCTGAGCGCGCTGCGCGCCCATCACATTGATATCCCTTTCCCGCAGCGGGTCGTGCATGTGCAAGGTGGTGGTGCTTTGCCACAGGGGCTGCCTTCCGGGGCCACGGGGGCATCCGTGCCGGCCGGGTGATGTACAGAGAGCCAGCGCATGTCCCCGAGTTGCCACCGACGACAGCTGCCAGTGGACAGGGGCGCCAGGCCGTCGCCTATAATTCACAAAAAGCACGATCGTTCTTTTTTGTGGAACATGTGATCTGTGTCTCGTCTGGGCAGCGGTTTCGCTGCAGTGCGGCATAGAATGATCTGGTTTACGTAAACGTCAATTCAACCAACTATTTAGGAGCCGCAGCATGAAGGTCTTGGTCCCTGTCAAGCGCGTGGTGGACTACAACGTGAAGGTCCGCGTGAAGTCGGACAACACGGGTGTGGACATCGCCAACGTGAAGATGAGCATGAACCCCTTTGACGAAATCGCCGTCGAAGAGGCTGTGCGCCTGAAAGAAAAAGGCCTGGTGACCGAAGTCATCGCAGTCTCCTGCGGCGTGGCCCAATGCCAGGAAACCCTGCGCACCGCCATGGCCATTGGCGCCGACCGCGCCATCCTCGTCGAAACCGATGTGGAACTGCAGCCCCTGGCCGTGGCCAAGCTCTTGAAGGCGCTGGTCGACAAAGAGCAGCCCGGGCTCATCATCCTGGGCAAACAAGCCATCGACGACGACGCCAACCAGACCGGCCAGATGCTGGCGGCCCTGGCCGACCTGCCCCAGGCCACGTTTGCCAACAAGGTGGAACTCTCGGCCGACAAGGTCAGCGTCACCCGCGAAGTGGACGGCGGCCTGGAAACCCTGGTTTTGACGCTGCCCGCCGTCATCACCACCGACCTGCGCCTGAACGAGCCCCGCTACGTCACCTTGCCCAACATCATGAAGGCCAAGAAAAAGCAGCTCGACACCGTCAAGCCCGAAGACCTCGGTGTGGACGTGGCTCCGCGCCTGAAGACCCTCAAAGTGACCGAGCCCGCCAAGCGCGGCGCTGGCGTCAAGGTGGCCGACGTGGCTGCCCTGGTCGACAAGCTCAAGAACGAAGCCAAAGTCATCTAAGGAGAACAAGAAATGACCGTACTCGTTATTGCTGAACACGACAATGCGTCCATCAAGGGCGCAACCCTCAACACCGTCACGGCCGCTGTTGCCTGCGGCGGCGACGTGCACGTGCTCGTGGCTGGCCACAATGCGGGCGCTGCTGCTGCCGCTGCGGGCCAGATCGCTGGCGTTGCCAAAGTCCTGCACGCCGACGCCCCCGGCCTCGAACACGGCCTGGCCGAGAACGTAGCCGCCCAAGTGCTGGCCATCGCCTCCAACTACAGCCACATCCTGTTCCCCGCCACCGCCAGCGGTAAGAACGTGGCCCCCCGCGTGGCCGCCAAACTCGACGTGGCCCAGATCAGCGACATCACCAAGGTGGTGTCTGCTGACACCTTCGAGCGCCCCATCTACGCAGGCAACGCCATTGCCACCGTGCAAAGCGCCGACAGCGTGAAGATCATCACCGTGCGCACCACGGGCTTTGACGCGGCAGCCGCCACCGGTGGCGCAGCCGCCGTCGAAACCGCCGCAGCGACCGCCGACGCAGGCAAGAGCACCTTCATGGGCAGCGAAATCGCCAAGAGCGACCGCCCCGAGTTGACTGCCGCCAAGATCATCGTCTCCGGTGGCCGGGCGCTGGGCAGCAAGGAAAAGTTCGACGAAGTCATCACCCCCCTGGCCGACAAGCTGGGCGCCGCCATCGGTGCTAGCCGCGCTGCCGTCGATGCGGGCTACGCCCCCAACGACCTGCAGGTGGGCCAGACCGGCAAGATCGTGGCGCCGCAGCTGTATGTGGCAGCCGGCATCTCGGGTGCGATCCAGCACTTGGCTGGGATGAAGGACTCCAAGGTGATCGTGGCGATCAACAAGGACCCCGAAGCGCCGATCTTCAGCGTGGCCGACTATGGGCTCGTGGCCGACCTGTTCACGGCCGTGCCGGAACTGGTCGCCGCGCTCTGACAGAGGCCATTGCATCTGCTGCTTGCAGCCTGAAGGCATCGCTTGCGATGCCTTTTTTTTGACAATTTTTTGCTTTTCCGGAGACGCCCATGAGTTACATCGCCCCCGTCAAGGACATGCTGTTCGGCATCGAGCACCTGGCCAACATTGAACAGATCGCCCAAATCCCCGGCTTTGAAGACGCGGGCCTGGACACCGCCGCCGCCGTGCTGGAAGAGTGCGCCAAGTTCAACGAGGGCGTGTTGGCTCCGCTCAACTTCGAAGGCGACAAGAACCCATCGAGCTGGAAAGACGGCGTCGTCACCACCACCCCCGGCTTCAAGGAGGCCTTTCGCCAATACGGCGAAGGCGGCTGGCAGGGCCTGCAGCACCCGGCCGACTTTGGCGGTCAGGGCCTGCCCAAGACCATTGGCGCGGCCTGCATCGAGATGACCAACAGCGCCAACATGAGCTTTGCGCTGTGCCCGCTGTTGACCGACGGCGCCATCGAGGCACTGCTGACCGCAGGCAGCGACGAGCTCAAGGCCACCTACCTCGAAAAGCTGGTGACCGGTCAGTGGACCGGCACCATGAACCTGACCGAACCCCAGGCGGGCTCGGACCTGGCCCTGGTGCGCACGCGTGCCGAACCCCAGCCCGACGGCACCTACAAAATCTTCGGCACCAAGATCTTCATCACCTACGGTGAGCATGACATGGCCGAGAACATCATCCACCTGGTGCTGGCCCGCGTGCAGGGCGCGCCCGAGGGCGTCAAGGGCATCAGCCTGTTCGTGGTGCCCAAGTTCCTGGTGAACAAGGACGGCTCGCTGGGTGCTCGCAACGACGCGCATTGCGTGAGCATTGAGCACAAGCTGGGCATCAAGGCCAGCCCCACGGCCGTGCTGCAGTTTGGCGACCATGGTGGCGCGGTGGGCTACCTGGTGGGCCAGGAGAATCGCGGCCTCGAATACATGTTCATCATGATGAACGCGGCCCGCTACGCCGTGGGCATGCAGGGCATCGCGATCTCGGAGCGCGCCTACCAGAAGGCCGTGCAGTACGCCAAAGACCGCGTGCAGAGCCGCCCCGTGGACGGCAGCATCAATGCCAGCGCCACCATCATCCACCACCCCGACGTCAAGCGCATGCTGATGACCATGCGCGCCACCGTCGAGGGCTGCCGCGCCATGGCCACCGTGGCCGCTGCCGCGTTTGACGCCGCCCACCACCACCCCGACGCCGACACGCGCAAGCAGAACCAGGCGTTCTATGAATTCATGGTGCCGCTGGTCAAGGGCTACAGCACCGAAACCAGCCTGGAAGTGACCAGCCTGGGCGTGCAGGTGCACGGCGGCATGGGCTTCATCGAAGAAACCGGTGCAGCCCAGTACTACCGCGACGCCAAGATCCTGACCATCTACGAAGGCACCACGGCCATCCAGGCCAACGACCTGGTGGGCCGCAAGACGGCGCGCGATGGTGGCCAGGTGGCCAAGGGCATCGCTGCACAAATCGAGAAGACTGAAAGCGAGCTGCTGGCCAGCGGCACGCCAGCAGCCCTGGCCGTGGCCAAACGCCTGACGGCCGCACGCAAGGCGCTGCTCGACGTGATCGACTTTGTGGCCGGTGGCACCAAGGCCCAGCCCAACGCCGTGTTTGCAGGCAGCGTGCCCTACCTGATGCTGGCGGGCAATGTGGTGGCGGGCTGGCAGCTGGCGCGCAGCCTGCTGGTGGCGCAAGACCTGTTGCACAAGGGACAGGACGAGGCATTCATGCGCGCAAAAATCACCACGGCCCAGTTCTACGCCGAGCACATCCTGGTCAAAGCCCCGGGCCTGCGTGACAGCATTGTGGAAGGTGCTGCCAGCGTGACCGAGCTGGCACTGGAAGCGTTCTAACGCGTTCTGAAAGGGCAGCCTGCCCTTTGAGGAGTGAAAAAAGAGTGAGACGAGGCCTGTGCAGGGTGCAGGCCTTTACTATAAAAATAGTAGCTGCTAGCGATTTACTGATAAGCGCTAGAGGGCTATTTCAATCAAAACCTGTTCCTGGAAGTTGTTGCCATGTCCAAACTGCCTCCCGCGTTGCAAAACCTGTCGCTGCCCGTCATCGGCTCGCCGCTGTTCATCATCAGCAACCCCAAGCTCGTGATCGAGCAGTGCAAGGCCGGCGTGGTGGGCTCCATGCCCGCGCTCAACGCCCGCCCCGCCGAGCTGCTGGACGAGTGGCTCGCCGAGATCACCGAAACCCTGGCCGCCTACAACAAGGCCCACCCCGACAAGCCCGCTGCGCCCTTTGCCATCAACCAGATCGTGCACAAGAGCAACGACCGCCTGGAGCACGACATGCAGGTCTGCGCCAAGTACAAGGTGCCGATCATCATCACCAGCCTGGGCGCGCGTGAGGACGTGAACCAGGCCGTGCACGCCTGGGGCGGCATCGTGCTGCACGACATCATCAACAACAAGTTCGCACACAAGGCGATTGAAAAGGGCGCCGACGGCCTGATCGCCGTGGCAGCCGGTGCTGGTGGCCACGCGGGCGTGAAAAGCCCGTTTGCGCTGATCCAGGAAATTCGCCAGTGGTTTGATGGCCCCGTCGCGCTCAGCGGCTCCATTGCCAGCGGCGGCGCGGTGCTGGCGGCGCAGGCCATGGGGGCAGACTTCGGCTACATCGGCTCGGCCTTTATCGCCACGCACGAAGCGCGCGCCAGCGAGGCCTACAAGCAGGCCATCGTGGACGGCAACTCTGACGACATCGTCTACAGCAACCTGTTCACCGGCGTGCACGGCAACTACCTGGCGCCGTCGATCCGTGCGGCGGGCATGGACCCGGACAACCTGCCCGAGTCCGACCCCAGCAAGATGAACTTTGGCGGCGACGCCAAAAAGGCGTGGAAAGATATCTGGGGCTGTGGCCAGGGTATTGGCGCGATTGATGCAGTCACCAGCACGGCCGATTTTGTGGCCAAGCTGCGCCGCGAATACGAAGCAGCGCGGGCGCGGTTGAAGCTGTGAAGTGATGGTTTGCAAGGCGCCAGCGCATCTGCATCTGCATGCGCGGCTGCGGGGACAGGCGTGACGCGTTTCAGGCGGTGTAGATTTACTATCAATCTAATAGCTGCTTGCGCAATAAATCCAAGCGCTGGCGGCCAATTTGATGTGAATCTTCACAACCCGTACACCAGCTCCCGCGCCTTGCCCCAGAACACGCGGTACATGAACACGGTGTAGATCACGATCACCGGCAGCGTGATGGCCACGCCGATGCCGATCACGATCAGCGACTCGGTGGCGCTGGCGGCCTCCCACACCGTCAGGCGATCAATCACGATGTAGGGGTAGATGCTGTAGGCCAGCCCGCAGAAGGCCAGCATAAAAATGGCCACCGTCGCCACAAACACAACCCATCCATAACCGGCTGCCACCACACGCGGCGCGGCCAGCACATGGCGGATGGCAAAAAACGCCACGATGCACGCCAGGGGAATGGGCAGCAATGCAAAAAATTGGGGCAGCACAAACCATTTGTTGAACACCGTCTGGCTTACCACCGGCGTGGCCAGCGAGATGCCCATGAGGGCAAAACCCATGGGCCACAACACGCCCTGGCCCCAGCGCAGGGCCTTGCGCTGCAGATCGCCTTCGGTTTTCATCAGCAGCCAGCCCACGCCCAGCATGGCGTAGGCAGCGGGCAAGGTCAGTGCGATGCCTGCGGCAAACAGGCGGCTCCACAGGTCGGTATGAAAGCCGGTGACATAGGCGCCCAGCATCCAGCCCTGGGCCAGTGTGGTGACCAGCGAGCCGGCGGCGAAGAGGTGGTTCCAGGCGGCCTTGTGTGCATCGCGCGCCTTGACGCGAAAGTCAAACGCCACACCACGCACGATCAGGCCGATCAGCATGACCGCCACGGGCAGGTACAGCGCCGACAACACCACCCCGTGTGCCTCCGGAAAACAGATCAGCAACACACCCACGCCCAGCACCAGCCAGGTTTCGTTGGCGTCCCAAAACGGCCCGATGCTGGAGACCATCACGTCTTTTTCGGCAGGGGTCGCCAAGGGCAGCAACATGCCCACGCCCAGGTCGTAGCCATCCAGCACGACATACGCCAATAACGCCAGGCCCATCACAGCCATGAACACGAGGGGAAGGGCGGTGGCCCAGGTCAATGTTTCCATCATGTGACTCTTTTCAAACAGCCTGGGGTGTGGGGGGCGTCACGGCGGCGGGCATGGTCGAGTGCTCGGACATGTATTTGATGACACCGACATAGGCCAGCAACAGCAAGACATACACCGTCAGGTATGCGGCCAGGGTCCCTGCCACCATGGCGGGGGGATGCTGCGCCACGGCGTCTGCAGTGCGGAACAGGCCGTACACCAAAAAGGGCTGGCGACCGATTTCGGTCACATACCAGCCCGCCAGCGTGGCGACCCAGCCTGAGAACGTCATGCCCACCAGCAGGTAAAGCATGGGTCTGGGCAACGGGGCCAACGGTTGCGCGCGGCGCCGGTACAGCAGCACGGCACCTGTCCATGCCACCGCCAGCATCAACAGGCCCACGCCCACCATCACCCGAAAGCCCCAGAACACGGGCGCCACGGGCGGGTGAGCGCCTGCAAACTCGTTCAGGCCCTTGAGCTCGGCATCCCAGTCGTGCGCCAGCACCAGGCTCGCCGCTTTGGGGATCTGAATCGCGTAATCGGTGCGGCCCTCTTTTTCGTTGGGCAGGCCAAACAGCGTGAGCGGCGCGCCTTTTTCGGTGTGCCAGATGCCTTCGATGGCGGCGATTTTGGCGGGCTGGTGCTGCAGCGTATTGAGGCCATGCAGGTCGCCCATGAAGATCTGCAGCGGTATGGCCACCGCCACCGCCACCACGGCGGTGCGCAGCGCCTGGCGCGTGCCCTGGGCGGCCGTGCCCTTGATGAGCTGCCAAGCACTCACCCCCGCGATCAAAAAACCCGCCGTGAGGGCCGACGCCAGCAGCATGTGCCCAAGGCGGTAGGGAAACGACGGGTTGAACACAATCGCCAGCCAGTCCACCGCATGGAACTTGCCATCGATGATTTCATAGCCCGCCGGGGTCTGCATCCACGAATTCAGGCTCAGTATCCAGAACGCCGACAGCGTGGTGCCCAGCGCCACCATCAGCGTGGCCACCATGTGCATGCGGTTGGAAACACGGCTGCGGCCAAACAGCATGATGCCCAGGAATGTCGCCTCCAGGAAAAACGCCGTCAGGACCTCATACCCCAGCAGTGGCCCGGCAATGTTGCCCACATGTTCCATGAACCCGGGCCAGTTGGTGCCAAACTGAAAACTCATGGTGATGCCCGACACCACGCCCATGGCAAAGGTCAGCGCAAACACCTTGGTCCAGAAGTAATAGGCCTGCTCCCAGCCTGCAGCGGCCGCTGTGCCCCGCGTGGCGGCGTGGCGCAGCCGAAAGAACACCAGAAACCAGCACAACGCGATCGTGATGGTGGGAAACAGGATGTGAAAACTGATGTTGGCGCCGAACTGGATGCGCGAGAGCGTGAAGGTGTCCATGGCCTCAGCCCTCCCTACTTTGGTTGCCGACACTGGCCGCATTGGCCGCGCTCGCCAAACTGGCGGAAGGTCCCTTGCCGGTGAGCCGGTCCTTGAATTCGAGCACCCGTGTCACGGCGGCGCCCATGCCCATCAGTTGCATGGCGGTTTCAGGCGCCAGGCGCTGCACATCGTCAAACCAGGTCATCAGCCGGTCGATCAGGTCGTGCATCTCGCGCATGCGCTCCTGGGCGTAGCGCTCGTCGGGCGAAGTGGCGTCTTCGAGCAGCGCCATGCGCAACATCGACAAGGTGGGTTCGATCTCGCGGCGGCGGCGCTCTTCGGCCAGCACGCGAAAGATCTCCCACACGTCCTTGGGCGCTTCGAAGTATTCGCGGCGGTCGCCGGGCTGATGGCTGAGCTTGACCAGCCGCCACGACTGCAGCTCCTTGAGCCCCATGCTCACATTGGAGCGCGAGAACTCCAGCGTCTCGGCGATCTCGTCGGCATGGACGGGGCGCGGCGAGAGGAAGATCAGCGCATAGATTTGCCCGACGGTGCGGTTGACGCCCCAGCGGCTGCCCATTTCGCCGAAATGGGCCACAAATTGACGATTCAACGCCGGCAGGATGGTTTTGACTTGGGTCATGGGTCTGTATTGTGCATGAAATTATCGAATATTCAGTAAATACTGAAAATTGAGAAATCATGAGATCCATGAACAGGTGCGACGTCGGGTGCGACGTGCGTGCGAGCTGAACGCCCTGCAAAAAATCGCTAGGCAGAGCACAATACCGGGTTTCCCCGGGGGCATTGGCACCCGGTTGTTTTTCTCTGGCGACCCATGTCCTCCTCCTCTTCCCGCACACCCTTGATCGACATGATCAAGGGCATGGCGTGCGCGACCATCGTCTGGCACCACCTGGTTTTTTATGGACCGATGTCGGACATCGCCCAGCCGCTCGCCCCCACGCTGATGGCTTGGCTGTCTACCTACGGGCGCATGGCCGTGCAGGTGTTTTTGGTGCTCGGTGGGTATCTGGCTGCTGCCAGCCTTGCGCCGCAGGGGCTGGCGCGTTTTGACCATGCGGGCAGTGCCATCGCCAAGCGCTTTGTGCGGCTTGTCGTGCCCTATGCCGTGGCGTTGATGCTGTCGGTGCTGGTGTCGGCACTGGTCCGCCCGGTGATGGACCACCCGTCGGTCCCCGACCAGCCCAGCTTGTCCCAGTTGGTCGCCAATGCGCTTTTGCTGCAAGACATCGTGGGCAAAGACGCGTTGTCCGCGGGTGTCTGGTATGTGGCCATCGATTTCCAGCTTTTTGCACTGGTGGTGCTGGTATTAGCGGGGATCCGTGCGTTGCCTGGCACATGGGCGCGGCGCCATGCGGCCGGGTTGACCCGCGCAAGCATGGTGGTGGGGGCGGCCGCCTCGTTGTGGGTCTTCAACCGCATGGGCGAGCTCGACATGTGGGCGCTGTACTTTTTGGGGGCCTATGGCCTTGGCATGCTGGCCTATTGGGCCGTGCGTGCCCCCGACCCGCGGGGTTGGGTGGTTGCCATTGTGTTGTTGGGCGGTGTGGCCTTGGCGCTCGATTTTCGGGGGCGCATTGCCTTGGCGGTGTTCACGGCGCTGTGCCTGGTGGCGGCTTTGCGCTCGACCCGTGTGCAGTCATGGCGTGGCGTAGAGCCGCTGGTGCGGCTGGGGCAGATGTCTTACTCGGTGTTTTTGGTGCACTTTTCGGTGTGCCTGCTCGTCAACGCCGTAGTGAGCCAGGTGTGGCCAGATTCGCCCGTGTTGAACGCTTTGGGCATGGTGCTGGCATTTGGCTTGTCACTGGCCGCCGGTCGCGTGCTTTATCTGCGGGTGGAGCGGCATGTTCCGTCGTGGACCACAGCCCTGCGCTGGCAGCTGGGTCTGGTGGGGGCGGGCATGCTGGTGGTGATGACGAGCCACTGGGCCGCCTGAAGTCGCCAGCGATAGCTGCGAGCGGCCGTGGGGCCGCGGTGCCATTCACGGCAAACGCCATGGTCTGCGCTGCCGCCGCCACGGCAAAACGCGCCAGGGTGGGCGCTTCGCCGGGGGCCGGTTTTAGCGGTGCAGTTCGCCAGCGCTTTCGGGCTGGTACAGAATTTCTTTCACCCGCACCGTCATGGATTTGCCGCCCGGCCCCGGCCAGGCGAGTTCGTCACCCACAGAAAGACCCAGGAGCGCGCTGCCCACCGGCGCAAAAATCGACAATTTATCGGCACTGCCGTCGATGTCACGGGGGTAGACCAGCGTGAGGCAAAACTCCTTGCCGGTTTCCAGAATGGAGAACTGCACGGTGGAGTTCATCGTGACGACGTGGGGCGGAATTTCTTCGGGTGCCACCATATCGGCGCGGTCAAGCTCTGCCTGCAGCTCCGCCTTGCCGGGAAACACGCTGGCCGGAATGGCCGCCAGCAGGGCTTCAATGCGGTCGACGTCCAGAGACGAGAGAATGATCTGGGGTTTGCGCGCCATGGCGGTACCTCGGTGGATGGTTGCAAAGGGCGGGACTGTAGTCGATTGTGAATCTCGCACTGCCACGCGCGGTCAATGGGGTGCGTGATGTCAATGCCATGCAAGGGGTTGTGGGCTGGTCTGCATGTGTGCAAAAGGGTGCAAAAGGAATTGAATAACTGTACATTCATACAGTTATGAAACCAGCCACTCCCGTTTCAACCGAGCCGTACCCCCTCCGCGTCAGCGATGCCTCTGCGGCAGCCGAGGAAGTGCGTATCCCCCTTCAGGCCATTCGGGGCCGTGGCGCTGCCTCGGCCATGGCCCATCGGTTCGAGCGGGTGGCGCGCGAGGTGGTGGACGACGGCTGGGGTCATGAACCCGGGGCTGCGCAGGACGGCGATGCGCCAGCCGCACCTGCCACCCGCGTGCACCTGGAAACCGCGCGCAGTGCGATCTGCGCCAATGATTCGCCCGACATCTTTTTTGAACGTTCGGTCAACCCCTACAGGGGTTGTGAGCACGGCTGCATTTACTGCTACGCCCGGCCCACGCACAGCTACCTCAACTTCTCGCCCGGGCTCGACTTTGAGACGCAGATCGTGGCCAAGCACAACATTGCGCAGGTGTTGCGCCAAGAGCTCGTGCAGCCGCGTTACGTGCCACGCTTGCTCAACATCGGCTCCGCCACCGACTGCTACCAGCCCGTGGAGCGCGACCTGAAGCTCACGCGCAGCGTGATCGAGGTGATGCGCGAGGCGCGCCACCCGTTTTCGCTCATCACCAAATCCAGTGGCGTGGAGCGCGACCTCGACCTGCTTGCCCCGCTGGCTGCGCAGCGCCTGGCGGCCGTGTACGTCACTATCACTACGCTTGATGCCACGCTGGCCCGCCGCATGGAACCTCGCGCTGCAGCGCCCCACCGGCGGCTGCGCACCATCCGCGCATTGGCCGACGCCGGTGTGCCTGTGGGCGTGAGCGTGGCGCCCCAGATCCCGTTCATCACCGAAGACATGGAACACGTGCTGGAGGCTGCGCGCGACGCCGGTGCGCGCACCGCGTTCTACACCGTGCTACGCCTGCCGTGGGAGCTGGATGCGTTGTTTCGCGAATGGCTTACGGTGCACTACCCGCAGCGGGCCGAGCGCGTCATGGCCCGGGTGCAAGACCTGCACCACCTCACCGATGCCCAGCGCGCCGCCGGCAAGACCTATGACAGCGACTTTGTCACCCGCATGAAAGGCAGTGGGCTGTGGGCCGACCTGCTGCGCCAGCGTTTTGCCAACACCTGCCGCCGCCTGGGGCTCAACCGCGAGCGCGAAGGGTTGGACCTGGGGCAGTTCAGGCCCGGGCTGCTGCGAGGGCAGGGCAGCCTGTTTTAGTTTTAGAACCCGTGCTCCACCCAGCGGCCCGCACTGCGTTGCCTGGTCAGCCTCACCACAGGGCTTTCCCATCCAGTCCCCATGGCACCTGGTCTGGCCCAGGGGCAAGCAGTTGGCACTGATTGCCGAGGTGTTTGGGGCGCATTGGGTGGGAGAGGTGGATGGGTTGATGGGGCGGATGGGCTGGCGGTGAGCGCAGCCTGGTCCGCGTGAGCGGTAGACATCGGCCACCTGTATCTGCACCTGTATCGGCATCACCCACGAGTGGCCGCCCGGGCGGTGGCCTTGGCCCTTGAAGGAGGTGGTGAGCCAGTCTTGGGGTCGGTCAGGTCTCGGTCCACCATGCAGTCAATGAAGGCCCTCAATGCCGGTGACGGATGGCGCCGGTTCGAGTAGTACAGGAACAGGCCGGGCTTTGCCACCGACCAATCCGCGAGCACCTGCACCAGCCGCCCCTGGTCGATGTGCTCGTCAACGCGTTGACGATCAAAGGCATAGGCAATGCCCAAACCCTGCACCGCTGCAGCCACGCCGGTGTCCGAGTGGTTGGTCACCAGCGGTCCTTCCACCGCCACCTCCACCCGCTTTCCTTTTTTTTCGAACTCCCAGCGATACGTCCGGCCGTCTACCTGAAGCCGCCAGTTGATGCACGCGTGGCCGTGCAGGTCTGCAGGTGCCTGTGGCGTGCCGCGCTGCGCCAGGTAGTCGGGTGACGCTACAGCGATCATCTTCACGTCCGGGGTCAGCCGTACGGCGATCATGTCCTTGTCCAGCCGGCCGCCTACGCGGATGCCCGCATCAAAGCGGCCCGCGACGATGTCGCTCAGCCCGTCGTCCACCACGATGTCCAGCGCCACATCTGGGTGCTCTTGGTGAAACCGACCAAGCCGTGGTGCGATGACCTGTGTGGCCGCCATGCCCAGCGTGTTGATGCGCAGCGTGCCCCCCATTTGGCCCGCCGCTGCACTGGCCTCGGCAACGGCGTCGGCCATGTCCCGCAACAACGGCGCCATGCGCGCATACAGCTGCGCCCCGGTGGCCGTGGGCGCCACGCTGCGCGTGGTGCGGTTCAACAGCCGCGCTCCCAGCCGGCCTTCAAGCTGGCGGATCGTCTGGCTCAGCGCAGAAGGCGACAGCCCCAGATGCTCCGCCGCGCGCGCAAAGCTTGCGCGCTCCACCACGGCGGCAAAGGCCTTCAGTTCTGCAAAATCCGATCCGCGCATTCTGTATTGCTTTCTACATAGCCTATTCAAATTCTAGGCCATTCACTAATTTATGCTGCAGGCGCATCCTGACGACTTCAGTAACCCAACGACTAACCCAAGGAGATCGTCACCATGACCACTTTGAGCCTCCCCGAACCCATTGCCGCCTACTTTGCAGCCGACCAACAAAAGAACGCCCAAGCGCTTGCGCACTGCTTCACGGCGCACGCCGTCGTCCAGGACGAGGGCCACACCTATTCGGGCATCGACGCCATCAAGGCGTGGAAGGCTGCGGCATCGACCAAGTACACGTACACCACCGAACCCTTTGCGCTGGAGCAGAGCGACGGCCAGCAGGTCGTCACCAGCCGGGTCGAAGGCAACTTCCCCGGCAGCCCGGTTGACCTGCGCTACCGCTTTCGCCTGGAACGCGGCCTGATCGCGTCGCTGCAGATCACCGTATGAGCTTCGATCTTCAATTGCGCGGCCAGCGCGCACTGGTCACGGGCGGCACCAAAGGCGTGGGCGCTGCCGTCGTGCAAGGTTTGGTGGATGCTGGCGTGCAGGTGATGGCTACCGCGCGCTCAAGGCCTGCGCAGCCGACAGACGGCGTGGTGTACGTGCCTGCCGACGTCTCCACCGCCGAGGGCGCTGCACAGGTCGCGCAGGCGGTGCTCGCGCACTGGGGCGGCGTGGACATCCTGGTCAACGTGGTGGGCGGCTCCAGCGCGCCCGGCGGGGGCTTTGCGGCGCTGGACGATGCGCAGTGGTTCAGCGAACTGAACCAGAACCTGATGCCCGCCGTGCGCCTGGACCGCGCCCTGCTGCCCGCCATGCTGGCCCAGGGCTCTGGCGTCATCGTCCACGTCAGCTCTATCCAGCGTGCGCTGCCGCTGCCGCTGCCGCTGCCCGAGTCCACCACCGCCTATGCCGCAGCCAAGACGGCCTTGTCCACCTACAGCAAAGCCTTGTCGAAAGAGGTCACGCCAAAAGGCGTTCGCGTGCTGAGCGTCTCGCCCGGCTGGGTCGAAACCGAAGCCGCCATCGCCCTAGCCGAACGCGTGGCCGCGCAGGCGGGCACGGACTACGAGGGGGGCAAGCAGATCATCATGCAGTCGCTGGGCGGCATCCCGCTGGGCCGCCCCGCCAGGCCGCAGGAGGTGGCTGATCTGATCACCTTTTTGGTGTCACCACGGGCGGGGGCGATATCGGGCTCGGAGCACGTGATTGACGGGGGGACGGTGCCGACGGTGTAGACGTACACGCTGAGCAGGGGTGCGGCCATCGAAGCGCCTCTGTCAAAAAATCAAGGCAAATTGGCCTGATTAGCGACATACCTCAGATTGCGCAGAACAAAGCCCAGCCAGAGGACTCCAACGGACATGCCGAGTTCTCGGCGCCAAGGAGCAAGCGATGTCCATCAACACCATCCAGTTCCAGCGCGGGCTGTCGCTGCCACAATTTCAGTCTCAGTACGGCAGCGATCAGCAGTGCGAGCAGGCCCTGGTGGCCGCCCGCTGGCCCGATGGCTGGCAGTGCGCGCATTGCGGCTGCAAGCGCTTTTTTCACCCCCGCAATGGCACGGGCCGTCTGCTGTGGGAGTGCTTGCTTTGTGGCTACCAAAGCTCATCCATCGTGGGCACTGTGATGGAACACACCCATGTGCCCCTAAAGCTGTGGTTTCTTGCCATGTACCTGCTGACGCAGAACAAGAACGCCATCAGCGCCCTGGCGCTCAAGCGCCAGTTGGGCGTGTCCTACAAAACGGCATGGCTGATGAAGCACAAACTGATGCAGGCCATGGCCCAGCGCGATGCGCGCTACCTGCTGCAAGGGCGGGTGGAGATTGACAATGCCTACCTTGGGGGCGAGCGGGCAGGCCACATCAACGGCGGGCGCCGCGCAGCCAACAAGACGGCCTTCGTCGCCGCAGTGCAGACCAGCGTCGATGGCCGGCCCCTGTACATGCACTTGACGCCTGTGCAGGACTTTACCAACCAGCACATGCGGCAATGGGCACAGGGCCACCTGGCGGCGGGCTGCCACGTGGTCAGCGACGGCACGCGTGCCTTTGCGCAGGTGCAGCAGGCGCAGGCCACGCATGAGCGCCACGTGACTGGAGGTGGGCGCCAGGGGGCGCAGACACCTCAGCTGCGTTGGGTGAACACCTTGCTGGGCAACCTCAAGACCAGCATGGCAGGAACCTATCACTCGTTTGACCACACCAGGTATGCCCAGCGCTACTTGGCCGAGTTCTGCTGGCGATTCAACCGCCGCTTTGATCTGCCTGCCATGCTGCCCAGACTGTTGAAGGCCTTGGTGACTACTGGCCCACTGCCTTTGAAGCTGCTGCAGGTATCTGAGGTAAGTAGCTAATCAGGCAAATTGGTCTCTGGCGCTTATCTGTAAAGCGCTGGAGGCTATTGAATGCATAGCATCTTCGGGCCGCGCTAGAGGTGTGGTCGGTAGGCTGTTCTCGGCCAACACCAGCCGGTGGCAGCCAAAGAAAGCGGACGCTCAATGTTGAAGGTAAGCGGCTTGCCGTAGGCAAGTCCGCTTGAGCGACGGGTTAGAACGCATGGTGGCGCGCCTTATGCAAGCAGCTGACCAAGGCAAAACACCGCAGCGAAAACGACGAGCATTAACACCAGCCCTGCGAGAATGCGGAGCCAAGAAAAGCTCTTTTCTTTGGTGCGGCGCTCGACTGCCTGACTGACAGGATTGCGGAAGATGAGCTCGCCCACGAACTCTGCAGCGATGGTGACAGGAACAGCTAACGCGAAGAGCAGCAGCCAACCGACCCAGGACGTTGGCCGAGCAGGAAACGACTGCAGCAGTGCGAGACCGCCCAGCACCGCGGACAGCAGGACGTACGCAGCGACGAATTTCGGTGCTGGCTTCATGCTTTGCGCTCTAACGCCCAAGGTAAGCGGCGCTGGAAGGAGCGCAGCGACTGAAGGGTACCAACAAGGGCCAGGACAATGGCGAAGCCATGGCCCTTGTTGGCGTCCGCTTGACCGCCCAGTTAGGCGCTGAATTTTGGGCTTTGGCGTTGCACTTCATTGTTGAAGGTGCGCTTTTGAAGCATGGGCTTTGACCTTCCAAGGCTTCAGCCTAAGTTTTAGATGAGCAGTCATGGCAGAGCTTAGGTAGATACCAGACAAATCGTTTCTCGACCTCGTAGGCAACTTGTTGCTCTCTAGCGGTGAAAACAAATGATCTCGTGCAGGATCGGCATTTGCACCGAATCCCTTCGTACTCGGTCACCCGTTCGTCGTAGTGCCCGGTCGTGCGCTGGCTTCTAACCGACCACTGAGTTCGGTCCATAGGGATGTTGGAATCGGCTGTGGACATGTGTGGCCTAACGTAATGTAGACCGCACCAACCCGCAGGCCATATCTGGCGCTTGCGGTCTAAATTGGTACGCGAAAAGCGCCGCAAGGGGCTTGCAGCCTCGCTGTGTGGCACGTATTCTGTATGTAAATACAGTACTAAATTTAGCCATGAAACCCGCCGCCCCTCCTGTGCTGCGCGCCACACGGTTACTAGATCAGGTCCGTGAGCGAATTCGTTACAAACACTATAGCCTGCGCACCGAGCAGGCCTATGTGCAGTGGGTGCGCGTGTTTGTGAAATGGCACGGCTTGCGGCATCCACGAGACATGGGGCAGCTGGAAATCGAAGGTTTTCTGGCCATGTTGGCCAACGAGCGGCGGGTGGCTGCTGCCACGCACAACCAGGCGTTGAGCGCACTGCTCTTCCTCTACCGCGAGGTGTTGGGCATTGACCTGCCATGGCTCGATGGCGTGCAGCGCCCGCGCACGCCCAAGCGCATTCCTTCGGTTTTGACGACGGCCGAGGTGGCGGCACTGCTGTCGGCGTTGTCGGCCGATATGGCCTTGCTGGCACGCCTGCTGTACGGCACCGGCATGCGTCTGATGGAAGGCCTGCGCTTGCGGGTCAAGGACTTGGATCTTGATCGCGGGGTGATCGTGGTGCGCCAAGCCAAGGGCGACAAGGATCGGGTGGTGATGCTGCCGCGCAGTTTGGCCGCCGAACTGCGCCAACAGGTGCTCGCGGCGCGCGCACTGTGGGAGCAAGATCGGCAGGCGCAACGCGGTGGCGTGGAGGTTCCGCATGCACTGGAGGCCAAGTACCCAGGCGTGGGGCAGCGGTGGGGATGGTTCTGGGTGTTCCCCGCTTCATCACTGTCGGTGGACCCGCGCACGGGTGTCTGGCAACGCCATCACGTCTATGAGGAGCGTTTGCAGCGTGCCCTGAAGAAAGCCGTGGCACAGGTGGGCATTTGCAAGCTCGTTTCGGTGCACACCTTGCGCCACAGCTTCGCCAAGCATTTGTTGCAGTCGGGCACCGACATTCGCACAGTGCAGGAACTGCTGGGGCACTCGGACGTGAGCACGACGATGATCTATACCCATGCCCTGAAAGTCGCTGCCGGAGGAGCCTCCAGCCCCTTGGATTCCTTGGCGTTGAACATGCAGCCTGGCTGAATGACGGCTTTGGAGCTTTTAAGCTTTTATCTGGATGGCGGCTCAGGGCGGCAGATTCAACCGGTCGATGCAACACACTAACCACCGCGTAGGCGCAAGGAGTGTTGCAGATGAAACAGCGACCAAGAATCTACTATTCAGATACCCAGAAGGCGCTGATGTGGGAGCGCTGGAAGCAAGGCTGGACGCTGCATGAGATCGGCAAGCTCTTTGATCGCGCCCACTCGTCGATCCATCGGATACTTGCAGAGACGGGCGGATTCCGGCCTGCGCAGCGATCACGTGCAGCAATTGCATTGACGTTGGCAGAGCGCGAGGAGATCTCGCGGGCGATGGTGTCAGGCGAATCGATTCGCTCCATCGCAACGCGGCTCGGGCGAGCACCGTCGACGATCAGCCGAGAGATCAAGCGCAATGGCGGCTGTGATGGCTACCGTGCAACTCAGGCAGATGAAGCGGCTTGGAATCGAGCGCAGCGCCCAAAGCGCTGCAAGCTCAGGCAGAACCGTGCATTGGCCCGGATCGTGGCTCACAAGCTGCGGATGCTGTGGTCGCCGGAGCAAATTGCAGGTTGGCTCAAGCAAACTTATCCTTGCGACGAGAGCCAGCACGTGTCACACGAGACCATCTACCGCAGTCTGTTCATTCAAGCGCGTGGCGCCTTGAAGAAGGAGCTGTTGGAGCACCTCAGACGCACTCGTGGAATGCGCCGATCACGGCACTACACACAGAAGACGGCAATTCACGGAAAGATCGTTGACGCTGTTTCGATCAGCGAGCGCCCCGCTTGCGTCGAGGACCGGGCAGTGCCTGGTCACTGGGAAGGCGACTTGGTCTTTGGCAGTGGCAACAGCCAAATTGCGACACTGGTTGAACGTCAAACGCGATACGTGATGCTGGTGAAGCTGAATGGCAAAGACTCGCAGTCGGTCGTCAAGGCACTCATCAAGAGCGCCAGCAAGCTACCGCAGGAACTGTACAAGTCACTGACCTGGGACAGAGGCTCGGAGATGCATGCTCACAAGCAATTCACGATGGCTACCGACATCCAGGTGTACTTCTGCGACCCGCGAAGCCCATGGCAGCGGGGAAGCAACGAGAACACGAACGGCTTACTCAGGCAGTACATGCCCAAGGGCATGAATCTCTCGGGTCTCTCACAGCTTCAGCTCAACGCCATTGCGAGACAATTGAATGAGAGGCCGCGCAAGACGCTGGGCTTCCACACACCCGCTGAGATGTTCAGCGAATGTGTTGCATCGACCGGTTGAATCTGCCGCCCCGAGCAGGCACTCGCAGCAAACGCTGCGCATCACGCACTGGTTTTCAACACCAGCGCGTGCAGATAATTCAAACCAAATTGGCCTCTAGCGCTTATCCATAAAGCGCTACCAGCTATTCAATCAATAGCATCAACCGCCGATCCCGTAGTCGCGCTTGCGTGGCTGCTGTGCGCCGTCTGCGGGCTGTTTAAACCAGCACGTCCCGGATAGAGGCGTCCTTGTCGAACTGCGCCTTGGCAAACGGGCACAGCGGGACCACCTTGGTGCTTGTGGCCCGCGCCCATTGCACCAGGGCGTCGAGCAGCGCGCGCCCTACACCCTGGCCGCTGAGCGACGGGTCTACCTCGGTGTGGTCCACGATGACCATCGTGGCGTTGGTGCGGCTGTAGGTCATCTCGGCAATGCGCTGACCGCCGTTTTCTACGTAGAAGGCGCCTTTGGCGTCTTGTTCCTGGTGGTGGATGGTGTGTGGCATGGTTGGGTGAATAGGGCCGAGGGGGTTGGCGTTGGAGTATGGCGCAGCAGCTTGTGCCCGCCGCTGCTTGTTGGGGTGGCTGGTTGCTGGGCCGTTGCTTGCTTGTTTGTTTGCTCATGCGCTTTGGGCCCGAAGGCAACGTTCAGCAGCCTGCCATTTTTTACCTACTGCTCGCCAAATGCCTCAGACAGAAACTCTGCCGTGGCGCGCACCCGGGCCGTGCGCTGCAGGTCGGGGTGCATGACTTGCCAGATTTCGTAGTCGGTCGCCCGGCGGCGTTCGGGCCAGATGCGCACCAGGCCTTCGCGCTCGCCCATCCACACCGGCATTTCACCCAGGCCAATGCCCGCCGCCACGCCTTTGCGCACCAGCAGGCTGGAGCGCACGGCCAGCGCGATCCGGGCCTGGCGGGCGGGCACGCCCGCCATGGTCAGAAACGGGTTTTGCTCCAGGTAGGGGGCATAGGCCACCAGGTGGTGGCCGCGCAGTTCGTCCTCTGGCGCGGGCGCGCCAAAGCGCTCGATATAGCCCGCGCTGGCAAACAGGCCAACGGGCCACGACACCACGCGGCGCACCACCAGATCGGGCGCTTCGGGTCGGACATTGCGGAACGCGATGTCCACCTGCCGGCGGCTGAGGCTGAGCAACTGGGTGGAGACCTCCAGGTCCACGCGGATGTGGGGCCAGTGCTGCTGCAGGCGCTCGATGGCGGGCATCAGCAGGTCGATGGCAATCGAGTCGGTGCTGGTCACGCGCACCAGGCCGCCAGGGCTGGCGTCCTGGCCTTCGATGCGGGTGCGCAGGTCCAGGGCCGCGCTTTCCATGCGCCGGGCTGCGGCCAGCGCTGTCTCGCCCGCTGCGGTGAGCAGGTAGCCGTCTTTGGCGCGCAGAAAGAGCTTGGCACCCAGCTCGGCCTCCAGCGCGTTCAGGCGCCGCCCGACCGTGGCCTGGTCCACGCCCAGGCTGCGCGCGGCGGCGCGCAAGGAGGGGGCGCGGGTCAGGGCGAGAAAGATGCGGGTGTCGTCCCAGTTCATGGTGGTCGGGAGGGTGCGGGGGAGAACTAAGTGTGATGCAAATTTGCATCAATGTAGAGCGAAATTGCTGCGTTTAAAACACTGCGAGGCGCCCTATCCTTCGAAGCTTGAAAGAACTGCTTGAGGAGCAACACCCATGTCCACACCCGTGACTGAACACCCCGCAACCACCCAACGCACCATGCAAGCCATCGTGTTCGATGACTTCGGTGGGCCCGAAGTGCTGGTGGCCCGCGAGATACCGACCCCCGAGGTCCGTCCGCACGACTTATTGGTTCGCAATGCTTCCATCGGCGTCAACCGTGCCGACCTGTCGCATCGCAAGGGGGCTTACGGCCGCGCCTACTTTGGCGATGCCGACACCATGGGGCTGGAGATTGCAGGCACGGTGGTGGCGGTAGGGCCTGAGGTGCAGGGCTTTGCCGTGGGCGACCGTGTGATGGGCATCGTGGGCGGTGGCGCCTACGCTGAGGTGTCGCGCATTGACCACCGCATGGCCATGCATGTGCCTGCGGGCATGGACCTGGTGGCGGCTGGCGCCGTGGCCGAGGTGTTTGTGACCGCGCATGAAGCGCTTTTCCACTTGGCCCGTTTGCATGCCGGCGAGTCGGTGCTGATCCATGCAGCGGCGGGCGGCGTGGGCTCTGCCGCCGTGCAATTGGCCCACGCGGCGGGAGCCCGGGTGTTTGCCACGGCGGGTGGTGACAAGCGCGACGCCGTGCTGGCCTGTGGCGCCGATGTGTTCATCGACTACCGCAGCGAAGACTTTCAGGCGGTGGTGGCGCAGGCGACGCAGGGCCGGGGCGTGGATGTGGTGATCGACTTCATTGGTGCCCCGTACCTGGAGCGCAATGTGCGGTCGCTGGCCGAAGGGGGACGCCTGGTGTCCGTGGGCCTGCTCGGTGGCGCGCAGGGGGCTGTCTTGCCGATGGATGCGGTGCTGTACCGCCACCTGCAGATTTTCGGCACGGTGATGAAGTCCCGACCGCCCGAGGTCAAGCAGGCCATGGTGCAGCGGTTTGCGCAGCAGTGGCTGCCAGCCTTGGCCGCAGGGGTGATCCGACCGGTGATCGACAGCACGTTTGCGCTGGCAGACGCCGCGCAGGCCCATCGGCGCATAGAGTCCGGCGCCAGCGTTGGCAAGATCCTGTTGCTGCCGGGAGTGCACTGAGCACACCGGGCGCACCGGGCGCTGTGCCAGGCCTGCGGCCCGTTGGTGGCGCCGCCGCGCCTTTTGTAGCGCAGGCCAGCGCGTCAGCCGGCCTCAGCCCGCTGCGGCGGGCTTGCGGCACCCGGCAAACATGTCCAGCTCTGCGCTGTACGCCTCGGTCTTCACATCCATCAGGCCCAGCACCGAGTGGAAGTAGTAGTCATGGCTCAGGCGCCGTTCGCTCAGGTCTTTGCGCAGGCAATCGGTGCTCAGGTGGGCGCGGCTTTGCATGGCGGGCGACAGCCAGGTGATCCAGGGCACGTGTTTTTGTACGTCGGGTGCAATGGAGTAGGGCAGGCCGTGCAGATAGACATTGTTTTCGCCCAGCGATTCACCATGATCTGCTACATAAATCATAGCTGCTTGCGATTTATTGTCTTGCGCTCCAAGCCAGTTGAGCACTGAGTCGAGAAACTGGTCGGTTTCAACGATGCTGTTGTCGTACGCGTTCACCACCTGCTGGCGGTCACATTCCTGCAAGGCGGTGGATGTGCATTCGGGGGTGAATTTTTTGTTCTCGGGCGCCGAGCGTTTGTAGTAAGCCGGCCCATGGCTGCCCATCTGGTGCATCACGACGACGGTGCCGCGCTGGCGCTGTTCGGCGGGCAGGGCTGCGATGCGCGCGTCCAGGTCCTTGAGCATGACGCGGTCCAGGCACTCGCCGCCAGTGCACAGTGTGGGGTCGGGGGTTGCCGACATGATGGTTTCACCGACGCGGTCACACACGCCCTTGCAGCCGGATTGGTTGTCCAGCCACAGGACGGCCAGCCCGGCGTGGTGCAGCACGTCGACGAGGCTCTCGAAATTGGCAGGCCGCCCTTCATAGCCCTTGCGTCCGAGGTGCGAAAACATGCAGGGCACCGATGCCGCGGTGCTGGTGCCACACGACCACGCATCGTGTGCGCTGATGAGGTCATTGCGCGCCGCGAGCAAGGGGGTGGTGTTGCGCTCATAACCGTTGATGCCAAAGTTGCCGCTGCGTCCCGTTTCACCCAGCACCAGCACCAACAGCGGTGGCTTGGCCTGGTCGGCGTAGCTGGCGCCCAGTTGCGCATCGCGCCCCAGGGGCAGCAGCTTGGTGCTGTCCATGCGCAGCGGCTTGGTGGCGATGTTGCCCAGCGCATAGACGCTGTTGAGCGGGTTGATCAGGTAGCGCAGCTTGGTGTTGTTGCGCATGGAGGACGCGAAATCCTGAAACACCAGGAGCAGGCACGCCACGACAACGACGATGGAGCCCACCAGCAGCAGCCCGTTGTGCCCCACCTGGCGCACCGCGCTCGAGTGCAGCACGGGGCGCCGATACAGCCACACCAGAGGGGGCGCCGCCAAGAGCAACACCGTGCCTGCCATGCGCCAGTTCAGCAGGTCGCCGGCTTCCTTCACGTCGGTCTGGAACACGTTCACCAGCATGCTCGCGTCGATGGCAATGCCATAGGCGAGCATGAAGTAGGCGCCAAATGCCGCCATCAACACCAACACCGCAGCGGCGGGCTTGAGTGTCCACCGCCAGGCCAGCAGGCTCAGCAGGGCCGCATTGCCTGCCGCCACGATGACCACAAACGCCAGCGAAAAGCCCCAACCGCGCAGGCTGCCCTGGCCGGGCAGCCGGGCCACCTCTTGCCACAGTGGCACGTTGCACGCGGTGGCCAGCCAGACGCTGATGAACACCACCACCCAGGCGCGATGCAGGGGACGGCGGGTAGGGGTGGTTTTGGGGGAGGAAGGCTCTGTGCCGGGGGGCGAAGCCAGGAACGGCGAAGGCAGCATGCGCCGCAGGGTTGAAAACATGGCGGGTAGTGTGGGGGCTGATGCTTAAGACTGCGTTAACGCTGCACCACGAACCATGCGTGCATGGTGGGCCAGGTGGTCCTCCATGAACGTCTGAATGAAGTAGTAGCCGTGGTCATAACCCGCGTGGCGGCGTAGCGTGAGGGGCTGACCGATGTGGGCGCAGGCTTCTTCAAACAGATGGGGGTGCAACTGTTGCGCCAGAAACTGGTCAGCCAGGCCCTGGTCAATCAGGATGCCATCGGGGTAAGGGGCCATGGGCTGGTTTTGCATCAGCACGGTGGCGTCGTATTCGCCCCATGCGGTGCGGTCTGCGCCCAGATAGCCGGTGAAGGCCTTTTCGCCCCAGGGGCACTGGCTCGGGGCGCAGATGGGGGCGAAGGCCGATACCGTCTTGAACAGGCCGGGGTGCCGCAACGCCAGCGTGAGGGCTCCATGGCCGCCCATGGAGTGGCCAAAGATACCCAGGCGCTGCGCATCGATGGGCAGGTGCTGGGTGACCAGGGGCAGCAATTCCCGGATGAGGTAGCTTTCCATGCGCCAGTGGGGGCGCCACGGAGCCTGGGTGGCGTCCAGGTAGAAGCCCGCGCCGATACCGAAATCCCAGCTGGCGCTCGCGCCGTCGATGGATTGCACCGCAGGGCCGCGGGGGCTGGTGTCGGGCGCAATCAGCGCCATGCCCATCTCGGCGGCCAGGCGCTGAGCGCCCGCTTTGATCATGAAGGTCTCTTCATTGCAGGTGAGCCCGGCCAGGTAGAGCAGGGCGGGAATTTTGTCGCCTGCCTGGGCGGGGGCCTGGGGCGGCAGGTAGACCGAAAACTTCATCGGCAGCCCGATCTCGCGGGACGCGTGTTGGTAGAAGTTTTGCATTCCGCCGTGGCATGCCTGGGTGCTTAGAAGTTCAAGAGTGCCTGTCATGGGTGCTTTGCTTCAAAAAATGTAGCTGGTTGCGCTGGTAAATAAAGGGTTTCATGCCAATAACATATTGAAAGCCTTATAGCACCAGCGCAAGGTGCTCCTGTTTTTATCAGGTCGCGTTAGTTTCATTTTTTATTGGTGTATTGCTCAGGCGGCGTATTTGATCACCGAGCGGATCGACTTGCCTTCGTGCATCAGGTCAAAGGCTGCGTTGATGTCCTTGAGGCCCATGGTGTGGGTCACAAAGGGCTCCAGCTGGATCTTGCCGGCCATGGCGTCTTCGACCATGCCAGGCAATTCGCTGCGGCCCTTGACGCCGCCAAACGCCGTGCCCATCCACTTGCGGCCGGTGACGAGCTGGAAGGGGCGGGTGCTGATCTCTTGCCCAGCGCCTGCCACGCCGATGATGACGCTCTGGCCCCAGCCACGGTGCGCGCATTCGAGTGCGGCACGCATCACGTTGACGTTGCCAATGCACTCGAAGCTGTGGTCCACGCCCCAGGTGGTCATCTCCACAATCACTTGCTGGATGGGTTTGTCGAAGTCCTTGGGGTTCACGCAGTCGGTGGCGCCAAAGGTGCGGGCCAGGTCGAACTTGGAGGGGTTGGTGTCCACCGCGATGATGCGGCCCGCCTTGGCGATTTTTGCGCCCTGGATAACGGCCAGCCCAATGCCGCCCAGGCCAAACACGGCCACCGTGTCGCCCTCTTGCACCTTGGCCGTGTTCTTGACGGCGCCCAGGCCCGTGGTCACGCCGCAGCCCAGCAGGCACACCTGCTCGGGGTTGGCGTTGGGGTTGACCTTGGCCAGCGACACCTCGGCCACCACGGTGTATTCGCTGAAGGTGCTGCAGCCCATGTAGTGGTAGATGGGCTGGCCGTTGTAGCTGAAACGGGTGGTGCCGTCGGGCATCACGCCCTTGCCCTGCGTGGCTCGCACGGCCACGCACAGGTTGGTCTTGCCGCTTTTGCAAAACAGGCATTCGCCGCATTCGGCGGTGTAGAGTGGGATCACATGGTCGCCGGGCTTCACGCTGGTCACACCTTCGCCCACCTCCACCACGATGCCAGCGCCTTCATGGCCCAGCACCACGGGGAACAGGCCTTCGGGGTCTTCGCCGCTGAGTGTGAAGGCGTCGGTATGGCACACGCCGGTGTCGGTGATGCGGATCAGCACCTCGCCCTTTTGGGGCGGGGCGACGTCGATCTCGACGATTTGCAGGGGTTCTCCGGCCTTGAAGGCCACGGCGGCTTTGGATTTGATGGTCATGATGGTGTGGGTCCCTGTTTGGAAATGGCGGGGTGCCGCAGGTGCGTGGCGCGGGCGCTGGTGGAGCGACAACATCCGGCGCGTTGCGGGTAAACCGCCACTGTAGGCCAAGTGGCGCGCCCGCAAACGCCCATGGCCGCGTACCCAGGGGTTATGGCCGAATTTCAAGGGTGGAGCCTTTGGCGGTCATGCGAGCCGCCTGGCCCGTATAGTCAGGCGCCTTTGGCCCGGCCCGCGTGGTGGGTGCGCAGGTGCAACAGTATTTGCATCTGCCGCCCGCTTTGGAGCAGCGGCGCCAGGTGTCTTTTGTGATTGCACCGTGCGTATAGAAAACCATCCTCCCCATGCTGGCGCGCATCGCGTCGATCTTGTTGTGTACCCCGGCTTCAAAGCGCTCGAAGCGGTGGGCCCGATGTCGGTGTTTGATTACGCCAACGTGCATCTGCGCAAGCGTGGCCGCCCGGACGGGTATGTGGTGCGTGTGGTGGCTGAGCAGGCCGGCT
Organism: Acidovorax radicis; assembly: GCF_020510705.1. NCBI lineage: Bacteria > Pseudomonadati > Pseudomonadota > Betaproteobacteria > Burkholderiales > Comamonadaceae > Acidovorax > Acidovorax radicis. Next base: position 3,514,739 of record NZ_CP075184.1, on the reverse strand, counting down.
CCGTGCGGTCAGACACGTTGATGGCCCTGGATGCCACCGCATCGCTGGCTGACCTGGACCGCGGCGGGGTGGGCTGCACCGTCATTTTTGTGGGCTCGCGCAATATTGAGCAGGCACTGGCGGCCTCGCCGGGCCTAGTGACCTGGGCGGCGCGCGTGGCCCCGCAGGTGGCCCGCATGATCGCGCTGTGTTCGGGCAGTTTTTTTCTGGCGGCAGCCGGCTTGCTGGATGGCCGGCGCGCAGCCACCCACTGGAGCGTGACCACGTTGCTGCAACAGCGGTATCCGGCCATTGACGTGGACGCCGATGCTATCTACGTGCGCGACGGCTCGTTGTGGACATCGGCGGGTGTGACCGCCGGGATCGACTTGGCCTTGGCGCTGGTGGAAGAGGATTTTGGCCACGCGCTGGCGCTGGAGGTGGCCCGCGATCTGGTGGTGTACCTCAAGCGTCCGGGCGGGCAATCGCAGTTCAGCGTGCAACTGGCCAGCCAGAGCACGGGGCACCGGGATATTCAGGCGGTGCAGAGCTGGGTGCTGCAGCACCTCGCCGAGCCGATGCCTATTGCCGCCATGGCCGCGCGTGCTGCCATGAGCGAGCGGCATTTTCGGCGCGTGTTCGCACAAGAGACGGGCCAGGCACCTTCGGCCTTTGTCGAGGCGGCCCGGCTCGAGGGCGCCCGCCGCTTGCTGGAGTCGCACGCCAGCTTGCCGCTCAAGGCCGTTGCCGCCCGTGTGGGCCTCGGGTCAGAGCAGGTGCTGCGGCACTTGTTTGTGCGGCTTCTGGGCATCACGCCGCAGGCCTATCGGGAGCGGTTTGGTGGAGGGGCGCGGCGCTGAATCCAGCCATGAAAAAAGCCCGCAGGCAGTGCCTGCGGGCTTGATCATCACCGGTGGTGGGCGGCAGGGGCCACACCTATCGCACCCATCAACGCTTGGCGACGGTGCCGATGTCGCGGCGCTCTGAGCCCGTGAACAGCTGGCGAGGACGGCCGATCTTGTACTCGGGGTCGCCAATCATTTCATTGAGCTGGGCAATCCAGCCCACGGTGCGGGCCAGGGCAAACACGCCGGTGAACAGGTTCACAGGGATGCCAATGGCGCGCTGCACGATGCCCGAGTAGAAATCCACATTGGGGTACAGCTTGCGCGACACGAAGTATTCGTCTTCCAGGGCGATCTTTTCCAGCTCTTTGGCGAGCTTGAACAGCGGGTCGTTTTCCAGGCCCAGCTCGGCCAGGACTTCGTTGCAGGTTTCCTGCATGAGCTTGGCGCGGGGGTCGTAGTTCTTGTACACGCGGTGGCCAAAACCCATGAGCTTGACGCCGGAGTTCTTGTCCTTGACCTGCTTGATGAATTCGCCGATCTTTTCCACGCCGCCCTGGGCCTGGATGTCGTGCAGCATGTTCAGCGCAGCTTCGTTGGCGCCACCGTGTGCAGGGCCCCACAGGCAGGCCACGCCAGCCGCAATGGCGGCAAACGGGTTGGTGCCCGACGAACCGCACAGGCGCACGGTAGAGGTCGAAGCGTTTTGCTCGTGGTCTGCGTGCAGGATGAAGATGCGGTCCAGTGCGCGTTCGAGCACGGGGTTGACCTTGTACTCTTCGCAGGGCGTGCCGAACATCATGCGCAGGAAGTTGCCGGCATAGCTCAGGTCGTTCTGTGGGTACATGTAAGGCTGGCCCATGCCGTACTTGTAAGCCATGGAGACCAGCGTGGGCATCTTGGCGATCAGGCGGATGGCGGCAATCTCGCGGTGCTTCGGATTGTTGATGTCCGTGCTGTCATGGTAGAAGGCCGACAGGGCGCCCACCAGGCCGGTCAGCACCGCCATGGGGTGTGCGTCACGGCGAAAGCCGCGCAGGAAAAACTGCATCTGCTCGTTGACCATCGTGTGGTTGGTCACGAGCTTGTGGAAGTCCGTGCGCTCCGATTCATTCGGCAATTCACCGTTGAGCAGCAGGTAGCAGGTGTCGAGGTAATCACACTTGGTGGCCAGCTGTTCGATGGGGTAGCCGCGATACAGCAACTCACCCTTGTCACCGTCGATGTAGGTGATGGCCGACTGCGTTGCCGCCGTGGACAGGAAGCCGGGGTCATAGGTAAACATGCCCGTTTGCGCATACAGCTTGCGGATATCAATGACATCCGGACCAATGCTGCCCTGGTAGACCGGCAGATCCACGCTGGGGCTGCCGTTGCTGAAGGACAGGGTGGCTTTGTTGTCAGCTAGCTTCATTGTTACTTTCCTTGGGGGGGTGGTTGCCGATATTGATGCGGTCGTGCGGCGTGGTGGCTATGTCAGGCCGGCAGCGGGGTCGAGACGCCGTTGCGCTCTCGCAGCATGCCCAGCACTTCACGTACTTCTTCCGTGTCTTGCTCGCCGTGGGGCTCGCGCCGCCGCAGCAACAGATCCAGCAAGTCGTTGTCAGCCAGATCCATCAGCGAGAGCATGCCCGTGGCATGGCGCGTGGTCAGCGTTGATTCGTAGCGGTTGAAAAACTGCTCGATGAACAGATCATTTTCAAGCAGGCCGCGCCGGCAACGCCAGTGCAGCTTGCTCAACTCACGCTCACCCAGCAGCGCGCAAGGCGCTGCCGACGTGATGGATGTGGTGGACAGTGATTCCATGGCCCGGCGTTCAGTGGGTGACAAGGGTCAGATGGCGCGACGCACCATCAGTTCCTTGATCTTGCCAATGGCCTTGGTGGGGTTCAGGCCCTTGGGGCACACATCCACGCAATTCATGATCGAGTGGCAGCGGAACAGGCGGTACGGGTCTTCCAGGTTGTCCAGGCGCTCGCCCGTGGCTTCGTCGCGGCTGTCCGCCAGAAACCGGTAGGCCTGCAACAAGCCCGCAGGGCCCACGAACTTATCGGGATTCCACCAGAAGCTGGGGCAGCTGGTGGAGCAGCTAGCGCACAGGATGCACTCATACAGGCCGTCCAGCTCTTCACGCTCTTCAGGCGACTGCAGGCGCTCCGTTTCGGGGGGCAGGCTGTCGTTGATCAGGTAGGGCTTGATCGAGTTGTACTGCTTGAAGAACTGCGTCATGTCCACGATCAGGTCGCGGATCACCGGCAGACCAGGCAGAGGCTTCAAGGTGATGACGCCTGGCAGCGTGTTCATGTTGGTCAGGCAGGCCAGACCATTTTTGCCATTGATGTTCATGGCGTCGGAGCCGCAGACGCCTTCGCGGCAGGAGCGGCGGAACGACAGGGCAGGGTCTTGTTCCTTGAGCTTGATCAGGGCGTCCAGCAACATGCGCTCGTGGCCGTCGAGTTCGATCTCGATGGTTTGCATGTAAGGCTTGGCGTCTTTGTCCGGATCGTAGCGATAGATTTGGAATGTGCGTTTCATGTTGCTTCTCTCGTGGGGCGACCTGGTTAGAACGTCCGGACTTTGGGTGGAATGCTGTCCACGGTCAGTGGCTTGAGGGTCACCGGCTTGTAGGTGAGGCTGTTGCTGGCGCTGTGCCACAGCGTGTGCTTGAGCCAGTTGACATCGTCGCGGCCCAGCGGTGCCGTGGGGTGATCGGCAGGGTGCTCGTAGTCATACACCGTGTGGGCACCACGGCATTCCTTGCGTGCGGCTGCGGACACCATGGTGGCCTGCGCCACTTCGATCAGGTTGTCCACTTCCAGTGCCTCGATGCGAGCTGTGTTGAACACCTTGGACTTGTCTTGCAGCGTGACGCCACCGACGCGTTCGCGCAGGGCCGCGATCTTGTGCACGCCTTCGTCCATGCTGGCCTGGGTGCGGAACACACCAGCATGCTGTTGCATGGTTGCGCGAATGTCGCCCGCGAGTGCCTGAGAATAGACACCTGCCGTCGAGTTTTCGAGCTGGTTCAGGCGCTCCAGGGTGCGGTCAGCCGCATCGGCTGGCAAAGGCTTGTGTTCCTTGTGCTTGGAGTTGAACTCGACGATGTGGCGGCCAGCGGCCTTGCCAAACACCAGCAGGTCCAGCAACGAGTTGGTGCCCAGACGGTTGGCGCCGTGCACGCTGACGGCCGAGCATTCGCCGACTGCGTACAGGCCATTGACCACAACGTTGCTCGTGCCGTTGTGCGAGACAACCTGGCCGTGGATGTTGGTCGGAACGCCACCCATCTGGTAATGGATGGTGGGCACCACAGGAATTGGTTCCTTGGTGATGTCCACGTTGGCGAAATTGACCCCAATTTCATACACCGACGGCAGGCGCTTGTGGATGGTTTCGGAGCCCAGGTGGTCGAGCTTGAGGAGCACGTAGTCCTTGTTGGGGCCGCAACCACGGCCTTCCTTGATTTCCTGGTCCATCGAGCGGGACACGAAATCGCGGGGCGCCAGATCCTTCAATGTGGGCGCATAGCGCTCCATGAAGCGCTCGCCGTTGCTGTTGAGCAGGATGGCGCCTTCACCACGGCAGCCTTCGGTCAGCAACACGCCAGCACCAGCCACGCCGGTGGGGTGGAACTGCCAGAACTCCATATCCTGCAGCGGGATGCCAGCACGTGCTGCCATGCCCAGGCCGTCACCAGTGTTGATGAACGCATTGGTGGAGGCCGCAAAAATGCGGCCCGCGCCACCCGTGGCCAGCAGCACGGTCTTGGCTTCGAGGATATACAGATCGCCCGTTTCCATTTCGAGCGCCGTCACGCCCACCACATCGCCGTCGGCGTCACGGATCAGGTCCAAGGCCATCCACTCGACGAAGAAGTTGGTCTTGGCCTTGACGTTTTGCTGGTACAGCGTATGCAGCATGGCGTGGCCCGTGCGGTCGGCTGCGGCGCAGGCACGTTGCACGGGCTTTTCGCCGTAGTTCGCAGTGTGGCCACCAAACGGGCGTTGGTAGATCGTGCCGTCAGGGTTGCGGTCGAACGGCATGCCGAAATGTTCGAGCTCATACACCACCTTGGGTGCTTCGCGGCACATGAACTCAACGGCGTCCTGGTCGCTGAGCCAGTCTCCGCCCTTGATGGTGTCGTAGAAGTGATAGTGCCAATTGTCCTCGCTCATGTTGCCCAGCGAGGCGCTCACGCCACCCTGTGCCGCCACGGTGTGCGAGCGGGTGGGAAACACTTTGGACAACGAGGCCACGTTCAGGCCGGCGTTGGAGAGTTCGAGTGCGGCGCGCATGCCGGAGCCGCCAGCGCCGATGATGACGACGTCGAACTTGCGCTTGGTGATGTTGGCTTTTGTATAGCTCATTGTGTACCTTCAATCGCGGGAATCAGAGACGCCACAGGACCTGGATGCCCCAGCCGGCGCAGCCCACAAGCCAGACAATCGTGAAAACTTGCAAAACGAGTCGCAGTCCCACAGGCTTGATGTAATCCATGAAAATATTTCGCACGCCTACCCACACGTGCCAGATCAACGCCACGATCACGGAGAAGGTCAGCACCTTCATCCACTGGCTGGAGAAAATTCCAGCCCACAGGTCGTAGCCGATGGGGCCCTTGGAGAAAATCAGTTGTGCAAGCACGACGATGGTGAACAGGGCCATGAGGACTGCAGTCACGCGCTGACTGAGCCAGTCGCGCAGACCGTAGTGAGCACCCACAACAATGCGCTTGGAGCCGTAATTGACGGACATGGTGTTTTTTCCTTTGATCGTTGCTTGTGCGGCCCGCCACCAGGCAAAAGCCGCCGTGTTAATCAATACAGCCCGAACAGCTTGGCGCCCAGCACCAAGGTGAGAGCAATGCTGATCACGAGCGTGACAAGTGCAGACGACTTGCCAAATGCTTTGGTCACTGCGTCATGGTTGGTGTCCATCCACAGGTGGCGCAGACCCGCCATGAAGTGGTGCAGGTAGGCCCAGATCACGGCCAAAGCGGCAAGCTTTACGAACCAGCCAGGCACAAAACCGACCCCTGCATTGAAGGCTGCGGTAAAGCGTGCGAACGAAATCTCGGATGACAAGGAGGTGTCGAACATCCAGATGATGAACGGCAGCAGCAGGAACATGATGATTCCGCTCGCTCGGTGCAGGATGGAGACCCAGGCCGCCGGTGTCATGCGGTAGGTCGTCAGGTCCTTGAAGGCATTGATGTTGCGGAATTCAGGCCTTTTTTTGGCTAGTTCTGTCATGTCTGGTGCTTTCGTGGATGTAACTGCTTTGTAATTTGAAGATGCAAAGAACGCAAAATTCTATTGCAATGCAACAACGAGGGGTTTGAGTTGATCGGAATTTCTGATGTTGAATGAGGGTTGCCAGCCTGTTGTCAGCTCAGTTCGTTACGGTAGTGGTGCGTGTCCGTGAGGTAGAGGCCGCGACGTAACTCCATCGGAACATCGTTGTAGGTGTATGCGATTCTTTCCACGCTCAAAAGCGGCGTGACCGACGACACCTGCAAAAGCCGTGTCTGGTCTTCATCGGGCAGCACTGCTCGAATTTTTTCTTCTGCGCGCACCATCCGGACGCCGAAATCGAGTTCGAACATGGCGTAGGTGGGGCCTTGGTAATTGGCGAGTTGCTCGGCAGTGAGCCCCTTGAATGCCTGGCCAGGTAACCAGATGTCTTCGAGAATGGTCGGTACGCTGGCAAATGACAAGATGCGTTTGGCCTGCATGACGGCATCCCCGCTGCGCAAGGCCAGTGCGCGCGCCACGTCTGCGCTGGCGCGTACCCGTCGGCAATCTATGACCTGACGCTGTGCCGGGCCCTCGACCCGTGCGTCACCGGTGTCCGGTAGCAGTTTCAAAAAACGGTATTGCACATGCTGCTCGGCATGTGTGGCCACGAAGGTTCCCTTGCCTTGTTTGCGCATGACGAGGTTCTCTGCCGCCAGTTCGTCAATCGCCTTGCGCACCGTGCCCTGGCTCACGCGAAACCGCGCGGCCAACTCCATTTCGCTCGGAATCGCTTCGCCGGGCTTCCACTCGCCCTGCTGGAGGCTTTGCAGGATCAGCCCCTTGATCTGCTGATACAGCGGGCTGAAAGCGGGCGTCGATGCACCCACGGAGCCGGACGGCGTAGGCGGGCTGTCTGCAACAAACGGGAGGGAGGACATGGTTGGTGATGTGCGTGGGTTGTTGTATGGCAGCGCGATTGCCACGTGACAAACGAACGACAGGCGGGGTGTGATCATATCTTATATAAGACATAAGACAAATTGACTGAGTGGCTCAATCAAGGGTAAACTCCAAGGCTGTTTTGCGAGGCACGGGCTGCTGGTAACAGGCGCTGTGCTTGCGTTGCACTCACACCTGTTTTCCTCACTTTCTGGAGTTTTCACCATGAGCAAGAAGCCCGTCCGTGTTGCTGTCACCGGCGCTGCTGGCCAAATCGGTTACGCCCTGCTGTTCCGTATCGCTTCTGGCGAAATGCTGGGCAAAGACCAGCCTGTCATCCTTCAGTTGCTCGAGGTGCCGGTGGATGGCCCCCAAAAAGCGCTCAAGGGCGTGATGATGGAACTGGACGACTGCGCGTTCCCGCTGCTCGTCGAGATGACTGCCCACAGCGATCCCATGACCGCCTTCAAGGACGCTGACTACGCGCTGCTGGTCGGTTCGCGCCCTCGCGGCCCGGGCATGGAGCGTGCCGAGCTGTTGGCCGTCAATGGCGCCATCTTCACGGCACAAGGCAAGGCCCTGAACGCCGTGGCTTCGCGCAACGTGAAGGTGCTGGTGGTGGGCAACCCCGCCAACACCAACGCCTACATCGCCATGAAGAGCGCACCTGACCTGCCGCGCAAGAACTTCACTGCCATGCTGCGCCTGGACCACAACCGCGCCGCCAGCCAGATCGCTGCCAAGACCGGCAAGGCTGTGGCCGACATCGAAAAGCTGACCGTCTGGGGCAACCACTCGCCCACGATGTACGCCGACTATCGCTTCGCCACTATCAAGGGCGAAAGCGTGGCCAAGATGATCAACGACCAGGAATGGAACGCCAACACCTTCCTGCCCACCGTCGGCAAGCGCGGCGCTGCCATCATCGAAGCGCGTGGCCTGTCTTCGGCTGCCTCGGCCGCCAATGCCGCCATCGACCATATGCGCGACTGGGCTCTGGGCACCAACGGCAAGTGGGTCACTATGGGTATCCCGTCGGACGGCCAGTACGGCATTCCCAAAGACACCATGTTTGGCTTTCCCGTGACCTGCGAAAACGGCGAGTACAAGGTCGTTGATGGCCTGGAAATCGACGCCTTCTCGCAAGAGCGCATCAACATCACGCTGGCCGAGTTGCAGGGCGAGCAAGACGGCGTTAAACACCTGCTGTAAGAGACAGGCCTCCGTGCAAATGCAGCCGACGCCATTGGCATCGGGCCCACAGGCCGCCCATGTCCCCGTGCAGGGGCAGGGCGCTGCGCTTTCTTCGCCAGCGTCGTTGCGCGTTCACCCGCGTGACGTGCTGCTGGGCGCTCAGGCTCAAACCGGGTTTCTTCCTGTATGCGACCACTACAGCGGAGTGGAAGCGCGTATGCGAAAAAGCCTGCAGTTGCAGGCCGAAATGATGCAGGAGCTGGGCACCTGTGTTTTTGATGTCACTCTTGATTGTGAAGATGGCGCGCCCGTAGGTTTTGAGTCTGACCATGCCCGGCTGGTTGCCAGCCTGGCGCTGGCTGCGAACCCTTTGGCGCGTGTGGCAGCCCGTGTCCATGCGGTGGACCACCCGTCCTTCGTCAACGATATTGCGACGATTGCGGGGGAGGCCGGCCACAGGCTCTGCCACATCATGGTGCCCAAGGTGGAATCCGTGGACGATGTGCTGCGGGTTGAGCGAGCGCTCGCGCAATCCTGCAGCACACGCGTGCCACTTCATGTCTTGATCGAATCGCCCGCTGCTGTGCACCGCGCGTTCGAGATCGCGGCCCACCCTCTGGTGCAGAGCCTGAGCTTTGGTCTTATGGATTTTGTATCTGCCCATGGTGGTGCCATTCCTGCTTATGGCATGACATCCGGTGGGCAGTTTGCACACCCGCTGGTGGTGCGCGCCAAGCTTGAAATAGCAGCGGCCTGTCATGCCAACGGCAAGGTCCCCTCGCATTGTGTCGTGACTGAATTCACCGATGCTTCAGCCATGCTGGGAGCGGCTCGCCGCGCCGCGCTAGAGTTGGGCTACACCCGCATGTGGAGCATTCATCCAGCGCAGATCCGTCCGATCCTGGAGGCCTTTGCGCCACAGCAGGACGACATTGAAATGGCCGGCAAGATAATTGTGGCCGCAGATCAGGCGGACTGGGCGCCCATCCGTTTCGAGGGCGCGCTGCATGACCGCGCCAGTTACCGGTTTTATTGGCAAGTTCTCGAGCGCGCGCACAGCACAGGGCGTGCGCTTCCTCTTTCCGTGCGTGCGTGGTTTGGCGCAACGGCTTCTGTTCCATCGTGAGCTACTGAATATTCCCAAGCAGGACACCCCCATGAAATCCTTCATTGCTTCCGCCCTGATGTTGCTGGCCCCGGCCATCGTGTTGGCCCAAACCCCCGCCGCTTCCGATAGCAAGGCTGCTGCGAAGCCTGCGGCCAGCGCCAAAACCAAACCTGCAGCCAAACCTATAGCCAAGGCCCCCGCCGCCAAGAAGGCAGCGGTTGCCAAGAGGTCCGAGGCCACCAGCAGCCGTACACAGCTCCGCAGCGCCACGAGCCAGGTGGCAGCGGGCATTGTCGCGGCCGAAGCGGCGCTCTCGCCCGCTGAGTTGGCGATCGCGGAGCGTGTCCATGTCGGACGCATGCCCTGTGAATTGGGCGCCTTCGTCACGGTCTCTGCAGATGCGACGTCGCCAGGCCGCTTCAATGTGGAAGGTAAGGGTTTCAAGTACCACATGTCGCCAGTGGCCACGACCACGGGCACGGTTCGTCTGCAGGACGACAAGGGTGGCGCCGTGTGGTTGCAGATCGCCAACAAATCGATGCTGATGAACCAGCGCCTGGGCCAGCGCCTGGCAGATGAATGTATGAGCCCCGAGCAGGTGGTGGTGGCCGAGGCCATCAGGAAGAACCCACCTGTGAGCGTTCTTGAGCCCATGCCCGCTGGCAAATAAGCGCCAGAAGGCGCCCCAAAAGGCGCCTGAAGTTTCAATCACCAAAAGACGAACCCTTGTGCGTGCAAAGGTGACGGCCCTGGAGGCCATCGCTGGTAGGCGCGCCGCCTCACTTAAGAACGAAACCGGAGAAAGAAATGTTGAAAGATTACCGAGACCATGTCGCAGAACGTGCTGCATTGGGCATCCCACCACTGGCCCTCGAAGCCCCGCAGGTCGCCGAGCTGATCGAGCTGATCAAGAATCCGCCCGCCGGTGAGGAGGCTTTTCTGCTGGATTTGCTGACCCACCGCGTGCCGCCTGGTGTAGACGACGCTGCCAAGGTGAAGGCCAGCTTTCTTGCAGCCGTGGCGCACGGTGACATCACGGTGCGCCTGATCTCCAAAGCCAAGGCGACAGAATTGCTGGGCACCATGGTGGGTGGCTACAACGTGCATCCGCTGATCGAGTTGCTGGACGACGCGGAGGTGGCTGCCGTGGCCGCCGAGAGCCTGAAGAAGACGCTGCTGATGTTCGACTTCTTCAACGACGTGGCCCTCAAGGCCAAGGCCGGCAATGCCAAGGCCCAGGACGTCATCAAGAGCTGGGCCGATGCCGAGTGGTTCACTACCCGTCCCGAGGTCGAGAAAAAGATCACCGTCACGGTATTCAAGGTGCCAGGCGAAACCAACACCGACGACCTCTCGCCCGCGCCGGACGCCACCACGCGCCCTGACATCCCGCTGCATTACCTTGCCATGCTGAAGAACACGCGCGAAGGCGCGGCGTTCAAGCCCGAAGAAGACGGCAAACGCGGCCCTATGCAGTTCATCGAAGACCTCAAGAAGAAGGGCCACCTCGTGGCCTATGTGGGCGACGTGGTGGGCACTGGCTCCAGCCGCAAGTCTGCAACCAACAGCGTGATCTGGGCCACGGGCCAGGACATCCCCTTTGTGCCCAACAAGCGCTTTGGTGGTGTGACGCTGGGCGGCAAGATTGCCCCCATCTTCTTCAACACCCAGGAAGACTCAGGCTCCCTGCCTATTGAAGTGGACGTTTCCGGGCTCGAAATGGGCGATGTGGTCGACATCCTGCCCTACGACGGCAAGATCGTGAAAAACGGCGCGACCGTCGCCGAGTTCAAGCTCAAGAGCGACGTGTTGTTTGACGAAGTGCGCGCTGGCGGCCGTATCAACCTGATCATTGGCCGCTCGCTGACGGCGAAGGCCCGGGAGTTCCTGGGCCTGCCTGCCTCCACGCTGTTCCGCCTGCCCACTGCGCCAGTGGCCACCAAAGCCGGCTTCACGCTGGCCCAGAAGATGGTGGGCCGCGCCATTGGCCTGCCGGAAGGCCAGGGCGTGCGCCCCGGTACGTATTGCGAACCCAAGATGACTACCGTGGGCTCGCAAGACACCACGGGCCCCATGACCCGCGACGAGCTGAAGGATCTGGCGTGCCTGGGCTTCTCGGCCGATCTGGTCATGCAATCGTTCTGCCACACGGCGGCCTACCCCAAGCCCGTGGACGTGAAAACGCACCGCGAACTGCCTGCCTTCATGAGCAACCGCGGTGGCGTGGCCCTGCGACCTGGCGATGGTGTGATTCACAGCTGGCTCAACCGCTTGCTGCTGCCGGACACCGTGGGCACTGGTGGTGATTCGCACACCCGTTTCCCTATCGGCATTTCGTTCCCCGCAGGCTCTGGTCTGGTGGCTTTCGGTGCGGCGACGGGTGTGATGCCTTTGGACATGCCTGAATCGGTGCTGGTGCGCTTCAAGGGCGAAATGCAGCCTGGCGTGACGCTGCGCGACTTGGTGCATGCCATTCCGTTGTACGCCATCAAGCAAGGCTTGCTGACGGTGGCCAAGGCCGGCAAGATCAACGCGTTCTCGGGCCGCATCCTCGAAATCGAAGGCCTGCCCAACCTGAAGGTGGAGCAAGCGTTTGAACTGTCGGACGCCTCGGCAGAGCGCTCCGCCGCTGGTTGCACGATCAAGCTCAACCCCGAACCCGTCAAGGAATACCTCACCAGCAACGTCGTGCTGATGAAGAACATGATCGCCGACGGCTACGCAGATGCACGCACGCTGCAGCGTCGTATCGAAAAGGTGGAAGCCTGGCTGGCTAATCCCAACCTGCTCGAAGCCGACAAGGATGCTGAATACGCTGCCGTCATCGAGATCGATCTGGCCGACATCAAGGAACCCATCCTGTGCTGCCCCAACGACCCTGATGACGCCAAGACCCTGTCGGAAGTGGCGGGCACCAAGATCGATGAAGCCTTCATCGGTTCGTGCATGACCAACATCGGCCACTTCCGCGCTGCAGCCAAGTTGCTGGGCGGCAGCCGTGACATCCCCGTCAAGCTGTGGGTGGCACCACCGACCAAGATGGACGAGAGCGAGCTGATCAAGGAAGGCCACTACGCCAACTTTGGCGCTGCTGGTGCCCGCACCGAAATGCCCGGCTGCTCACTGTGCATGGGCAACCAAGCACAGGTGCGCGAAGGCGCTACCGTGGTGTCGACATCCACCCGCAACTTCCCCAACCGCCTGGGCAAGAACACCAACGTGTTCCTGGCCTCTGCCGAGCTGGCCGCCATCGCGTCCAAGCTGGGCAAGATCCCCACGGTGGCCGAGTACCACGACGCCATGGGCATCGTGAACAAGGATGGGGCCTCGATCTACAAGTACCTGAACTTCGACCAGATCGAAGAGTACGCAGAGATTGCCAAGGGCGTTGCTGCCTGAAGCTTCGGTGATCCGAATTAAAAACCCGCTTCGGCGGGTTTTTTTATGATCGGCAGCGCCCGGGATGAGGCGCCGACACCCTTGATTCGCGCGTGCTGGGTCCTGGGCGGGCGCCAAATGCCCCTGGGGCATCAGGTCGCAGGGCTGTCTTTGTTGTCTTTTGGTGGCGACTTGTCCTCTGCAGGTTTGGGCGTCAATTTGCTCGCTAGAAAATCGTCGAACCCCTTCATGACCAGCGCATAAGTCTTGTTGATGCCTTGTTCGATGGGGCTGTCTGCTCCCAATACGTTCAAGCCGCTCAGGATATCTTTGGCTTCGCCAAAACCGCGTTCAAAGCCGCCACGGATCAGACCGACAAAATCCTTCGCCAGCGCGTCGGGGTCCTTGCCCTTGTTTTGAAGCTGCGCTGCAAACGCGTCATAGAAAGCGGTAGACAAAGACAGAATGCGGCCCGCCGTTGCCTCGGGGCTTGCGTCTGGCGCGTCGGCGGTGCCAATGGCATTCGGCCCCAACTCAGCGGTCAGAAATTCATTGATGCGGTCAATGGCTGTGCGGTACAGCAAGGTCAGCGACGAATTGCCCGACTGGATGGATACATCCATCGACGCTTGCAGGATTTGTGCGTTCTGCTGGCTGCGCAGGTCACTGGCCGAGGTGTTGTTGGCTGACGTGGGTGACTGGGCCCTCTGCGCCGCCCCTTGCCCCTCCTTCGTCCCTTTCACCTCTTGGGCCGACGACGCACTGTTCACGGACGGGGCCACAGTGCTGGTGGGGTTGGCGGCTGCCGGTGTGGCAGTGCGGGGGAATCCCATAGAAGGCGTGACCATGCTGATCTCCGGGTGATGTTGCAAGGGTTGCTTTCCCTCTAGTTATCGACCAACAGGCCGAAAAAGTTGAATATAGTGGGTAAAAGACAGTTTTTTCAGGCTTTAGAGGCGGGTTGAAGCGCCGACCTGGTATGGGCCGCGATGGGTGCGGTGACTGACCATTGCCACGAGCACTGGCTTGCAGCCCCAGGGGCAGTCTCGCTGGCGTCCGTAGGTGTGGCGCGGGGTGGCTTGGCTTGAAGGATTTGAAACCCGGCGCTGCATGAAGCCGGTGGCCTGCCCTTGAGCGAAGAGGCTAGAAGGGCGGAGTGGCTTTGAATGCTATTTAAAAGATAGCTTCTGGCGCTTATAGGATAGGCACTAGAGCTCGATTTGAATGATATTTGCAGATGGCCGCCGATGGCCGACGGTGTCCTGACGTTCTTTGGCGGTGACGTATTCAGGCCCACTGTCCAACACGCCAACACGCTGTGAACGGCGTGGCATTGGCGGCATTCGGGTCACAGCGGCCCTGCCTGCATCAATCCTGCGGTCGGAAGCCAATCACGAGTGACGAGGGCACGCGTCCATCCACATCGCGGGGCAGCGTTTCGGTCTTGTCGAGCGCACGTAGCACGGCATCGTCCCAGGCCTTGTTGCCACTCGCTTGCACCAAGCGTTTGCCCACGATGGTGCCGTCCGGCGACAGCTTGACTTCCACCTCTGCGCGCGGGTTGCCCGAAATCGCATCGGGATACACAATGTTCGGTTTGACCTTGGCGGCCACTTTGCCGCCATAGCTGCCCGATGGGCCCGCACTGCGCTGCGCGTTGCCAGTGGCTGTCTCGCCGCCCGTGGCACCGGCCAGCCCTTGCATGCGGCGCATATTGTCTTCGCGCAACTTGGCCAGTTGCTTGTCGTTGGCCTCGGCCTTGCGCTTGGCGGCTTCTTCGGCTTTGCGCTTGTCTTCGGCCAGTTTTTTCTGCTTCTCCAGCTTTTCCTGCTCGGCCTTTTTCTGTTCGGCCAGCTGCTTTTCGTGCTGCTCCTGCGCTTTCTCTTTCTCTTTTTGCAGGCGCTCTTTCTTCTCCTGCTCCAGGCGGTCGCGGCGCTCGTCTTCTTTGCGTTCACGCTCCCGTTTTTCACGTTCAAGCTGCTGCGCGCGCGCTTTTTTCTCCTGCTCCAGGCGCTTCTTCTCGCGCTCGATGGCGATGTCGGCCTCGTGGGTGTCGGGGGGCGGAGGTGGCGCGACACGCACGGGTGGCGGGGCGGGCGGCGGTGGTGCGGGCAGCGTGACTGGGGTGGGTTCTGGCACCGGTGTTGGCGTGGGAGGTGGCGGTGGCGTCACGGCGCGCGGGGCGGCTTGCGTGGGCACGGCGGCCCACAATTCGGCCTCGACCGCCGGCTGATCAGCGGTGTTCTTCCAGTTCACGCCCCAGGTGAGGGCGCCAATCAGCACCAGATGCACCAGCACCGCCAGTGTGATGGCGCGCATGCGCGCGGGGGGGCGAGGCGGGGAGAACTGATCGCGGTCGGTATGGGCGTGCATGGACGTGAGAGCGGGCGGCGACGGTAGGGTTCAACCGCCTTGTTTGACGGACAATCCCACGCGTTGCACGCCCGCCTTTTGCAAGGCGTCCATGGCCTTCACCACGGATTCGTACTGCACACCTTTGTCTGCGCTGATGACCACGGCGCTGTTGTCTGTGCCCAGCGACTTTTGCCAGCGGCTGGCTGCATCACCGATTTCACGCTGGTTCAGGCTGCGCGTGGCGTCGGGGGTCTTGAATTGGAGCGAGCCATCCTTGTTGACGATGACCTGCGCCACGACCTTGGGCATATTTTTGCCTTTGCCTACGCTGGGGACATCGATCATGCCCGGCGTGAGCATTGGCGCCGTCACCATGAAAATGATGAGCAGCACCAGCATCACGTCGATGAACGGGACCATGTTGATCTCGTTGATGGTGCGGCGGCCTCGGCCGCGGGATGCCATGGCGGGCATGGTGATATCTCCGTGCTCAGTGGCCTGAGGCCGTGCCTGTGGGCGCGGGCTGTGCGCCCAGGTTGCGCTGCAGGATGTTGGAGAACTCCTCGATGAAGGTCTCCTGGTGTGTGGCCACGCGGTCGATGTCGCGCGCAAAACGGTTGTAGGCGATCACGGCCGGAATGGCAGAGAACAAACCGATGGCAGTGGCCACCAGCGCTTCGGCGATGCCTGGCGCCACGGTGGCCAGCGTGACCTGTTCCATGCCCGCAAAGCCCGTGAAGGCATGCATGATGCCCCACACCGTGCCAAACAGGCCGACATACGGAGACACGGAGCCCACCGAGGCCAGGAAGGACAGGCTGGACTCGATCACGTCCATCTCGCGCTGGAAACTCGCGCGCATGGCCCGGCGTGCGCCGTCGAGCAATGTGCCGGGGTCCACGATGCGGCGCTCGCGCAATTTTTGGTACTCGCGCATGCCGCTGGCGAAGATACGTTCCATGGGCCCGGCCTGCTTGGCGTTCTGGGCCGCACTGGCATACAGATCATTGAGGCTGGTGCCTGACCAGAACTCGCGCTCGAAATCGTCGTTGAGCGTTTTTACGCGCTGGAGGGCAAACAGCTTGCGAAAAATGGCCGCCCAGCTGGCGACGGAAACGCCCAGCAGCAATAGCATCACGAGTTGCACCACCCAACTGGCGTGTAGCACCAGAGAGATGATGGACATGTCTTGGGAGTTCATGGTGTGAGTTGTTCCAGAAGGGTGCTCGGGATTCTTGCGGGGCGCATCGTGGCGGCATCGACCCATCCGATGCGGATGGTGCCTTCATTCAGCAAAACCGGGGGCTGGTGGGTCATTTGCTCTGGTTTCAGGAGCGCCTGCTGCATTATTGTCAACGATGCGCGGCCCGTCTCTTGAAGGGCCGCGGTAACAATCAGTTCGTCGTCCAGGCGGGCAGGGCGGTGGTAGCGCAGCTGCGCATCCGTTACGACAAACATGCCGCCGGTTTGTTCCCTGAGTAGTTGCTGGCCGATGCCCAGCGAGCGTAGCCACTCCGTGCGCGCGCGTTCAAAGAATTTGAGGTAATTGGCATAGAACACGATACCCCCGGCATCGGTGTCCTCCCAATAAACGCGGATCGGTAACTCAAACGCCACGCCAGCCCCTTAGCCGAGCAATGTGCGCAGCCGCGCCACGGATTCTTGCAGCTGCGCCATGGAGTTGGCGGTGGAGAACCGGATGAAACGCTCGGGTTCCGCCGTGCCAAAGTCGCGCCCCGGCGTCACCGCAATGTGCGCGCGGCGCATCAGTTCAAACGCAAAGTCCCAGCTACCGTTCACGCCCAGGCGCTGTGCAGCTTGGGTGCAGTCGGCCCAGGCGTAGAAGGCGCCGTCGGGCATCACGGGCACCGTGAGGCCCAGCGATTGCAGGGCCGGGATGAAGTAATCGCGCCGCGCCTTGAACTCGGCGCGGCGGCGTTCGTATTCGGCAATGCTCTCGGGCTCGAAGCAGGCCAGCGCGGCGTGCTGCGACACCGTGCTGGCACAGATAAACAGGTTCTGCGCCAGGCGCTCGACCACCGGCACCATGGCGTCGGGCACCACCATCCAGCCCAGGCGCCAGCCGGTCATGTTGAAGTATTTGCTGAAGCTGTTGATGCTGATGATGTTGTCGTCAATCGCCAAGGCTGTGTGGCCGAACTCTTCCTCGTACGACAGGCCCAGGTAGATCTCGTCGATCATCGTGATGCCGTCGTGCGACCGCACTACGTCATGGATGCGGCGCAGCTCATCGGGCGCAATCGAGGTACCCGTGGGGTTGGACGGCGAGGCCAGCAAAACGCCCCGCGTCTTCTCGCCCCAGGCGGCACGCACCTTGTCCGCACTCAGCTGGTAACGCTCGGCCGCGGTGGTGGGCAGCAGCACGGCCTTGCCTTCTGCGGCACTCACGAAGTGGCGATTGCAGGGGTAGCTGGGGTCGGGCATCAGGATCTCGTCGCCCGCCTCGATCAACGCCAGGCACGCGAGCTGCAGCGCCGCCGATGCGCCGGCCGTCACCACAATGCGCCGGGCGGGCACGTTCACGCCAAAGCGGCTCAGGTACCAGCCGCTGATGCGCTCGCGCAGAGCATCCAGACCGAGTGCATTGGTGTATTGCGTTGTTCCGTTGTGGATGGCGCGCGCTGCGGCTTCCTGCACCAAAGACGGCGCGGTGAAGTCGGGCTCGCCAATGTTCAAAAAGATCATCGGCTCGCGCGTGCCCGCCACTTCGCGGGCGAGGGCCTGGGCGGCCTTGGCCACTTCCATCACGTAGAACGGTTCGATGCGCTCGGCGCGCGTGGAAAACTTCATGGGAAGGCATCCTGCCCGTGGGGGGACGGGCGTGGTTCGGGAAGACGGTGCACCGGGCGTGACAGCATGCGTGCTGCAGCAGCACGGCGCGGGTGGCGCGTTCAGGCGCCTTCGGAAGCGTTGGCTTGCGATGCCGCGGGTGCGGTGGCCGCGCCAGAGGCTTTGTCGGCCGCCACTTCCTGTGCTCGCAGCTTGGGGGCCAGGCCGTTGAGCACGGCATTCACATACTTGTGGCCGTCGGTGCCGCCAAACTCCTTGGCCAGCTCAATACACTCGTTGAGCACCACGCGCCAGGGCACGTCCAGGCAGTTCTGAAACTCATACACGCCGATCCACATCACCGCGTGCTCAATGGGCGAAATCTCGGCCATCTTGCGGTCCAGCAGCGGGGTGATCAGCGCATCCATGTCGGCGGCTTGGGCAATAGAGCCGTGCAGCAGCGCGTCGTAATGGGCCGAGTCGGCCTTGTGAAAGCCGGCCAGGTCGCGGGTGAATGCATCGATGGCCTCGGGGGCGTTGCCGCCCACCAGATGCTGGTACAGCGCCTGCAGCGCAAATTCGCGTGCGCGGCTGCGGCCTGATTTGGAGGCCGCCTTGCGGGTGCCCGTGGCCTTGAGGCCGGTGCGCGTTTGTTTTGGGGGGCGGGTGTTTTCGCTCATGACAGATCGTCCAGCAGGTTGGCCATCTCCACCGCCACGCGGGCTGCGTCCACGCCCTTGTCGGTCTGGCGTGCAATCGCCTGGTCCATGTTTTCGGTGGTGATGATGGCGTTGGCGATCGGTGTCTGGTAGTCCAGCGCCAGGCGCGTCACGCCTGCGCCGGATTCATTGGCCACCAGTTCGAAGTGGTAGGTCTCGCCGCGGATGATGCAACCCAGGGCGATCAGCGCGTCGTAGTTGTCGCTCTCGGCCATGGCCTGCAGGGCCACGGGCACTTCAAGTGCGCCGGGCACGAGTACGTGCGTGATGTTTTTCTCTTGCACGCCAAGGGCCAGCAATTCGCCCCGGCAAGCGGCGGCCAGCGAATTGGTGATGCCTTCATTGAAGCGGGCCTGCACGATGCCGATGTGCAGTTTTTTACCGTCCAGGCGGTCTGCCGTGCCTTTGTCTGCGCCAAACATATGTGGTGTGCTCTTTATTCTTTGGGGATGAAACCGGTGATTTCGAGGCCGTAACCGGCCATGCTGGGCATGCGGCGCGGCTGGCCCATGAGCGCCATTTTCTGAACGCCACATTCGCGCAGGATCTGTGCGCCTACGCCGTAGGTACGCAGATCCATGCGGCCACGTTCGGGGGCCTGCGCGGCGCGGGCCGTGCCCTCGAACTGGTCCAGCAGCTGCGCAGCGCTCTCGTTGCAATTGAGCAGCACGGCCACCCCTTTGCCCTGCGATGCCAGGTATTGCAGGCTGGTGTCCAGCCCCCACGAATGCATGGAGCGGTTGACCTCCAGCGCGTCCAGCACCGACAGGGGTTCGTGCACACGCACGGGCACCACCTCGTCGGCACCCCATTGGCCCTTGACGAGCGCGAGGTGCACGGCCTGGCTGGGTTTGTCGCGGAATGCGTGGGCCGTGAACTCGCCAGCGGCCGTTTTCAGCGTGCGCGTGCCTACCTTTTCGACCAGCGATTCGGTGCGGCTGCGGTATTCGATCAGGTCGGCAATGGTGCCGATCTTGATGCCATGTTCGGCGGCGAAGAGCTGCAGATCGGGCAGGCGCGCCATGGTGCCGTCGTCTTTCATGATCTCGCAGATCACGGCGGCGGGGCTGCAGCCGGCCATCAGGGCCAGATCGCACCCGGCTTCGGTGTGGCCGGCACGCATGAGCACGCCGCCTTCAACGGCCTGCAGCGGAAAGATGTGACCGGGCTGCACCAGGTCACTGGCCACGGCGCCCGGCGCCACGGCGGCTTGCACGGTGCGCGCGCGGTCGGCGGCCGAGATGCCGGTGGTCACCCCTTCGGCAGCTTCGATCGAGACGGTGAAGGCCGTGCCCATCTTGGTGCCGTTGCGGGCCACCATGGGCGGCAGCTGCAGGCGCTCGCAGCATTCGCGCGAGAGGGTCAGGCA
The DNA here is from genome assembly GCF_020510705.1 of Acidovorax radicis. Lineage (NCBI taxonomy): Bacteria > Pseudomonadati > Pseudomonadota > Betaproteobacteria > Burkholderiales > Comamonadaceae > Acidovorax > Acidovorax radicis. The sequence goes on along the minus strand of NZ_CP075184.1, from coordinate 3,494,826 downwards.
GATCAGGCCACGGCCGAAGCGGGCCATGAAATTGATGGCCTCTGGCGTGACGTGGTCGGCGGCCAGGACGAGGTCACCTTCGTTTTCGCGGTCTTCTTCATCCACCAGGATGACGACGCGCCCGGCACGCATCTCGGCCACGATGTCTTGGACCGGCGAAATAGGCACAGGGGTGAGGGGGGTGTTCATGGAAAAAGGCTTTCATTGGGGCCGCAGCGCAGGTTCTTCAGGCCGGGGGCTTGGCCAGCGAATGCCATGCCACCCCGAGAACCATCCAAAGAACATGCGATGCGGCGCTGCCGCACGTCACAGGGCGGTGTGTTGTATGCCGCCGCTGCCAAAGAGCAAAGATGGGATTTTAGTTCACCAGGGGCCTGCGTGCTGGCGCCGCGCGGCATCAAGCCGCGCCGTGCTTGTGTTGCCTCAAATAGAGGCGCCCTGCAGCGTCACATCCGACGCGGGGTAGGCGACGCAGGGCAACACGCAGCCTTCGGCTTTTTCTTCGGCCGAAAGGCCGGGCCACTCGACGGCATAACGCACGGTGCCTTCCACCAGCTGGCCGATGCAGGTGCGGCAGGTGCCGTTGCGGCATGAGCTGGGCCAGTCAATGCCGCCTTGCTCCAGGGACAGCAGCAGGGGTTGCTCAGGCCAGGCATCACATTGCAGACCGTCGGGTTCGACCTTGGCGATAAAAAAGGGGAGGGTGGGGTTCGTCATGGGGCAGGCGCGGGATGGATGGTCAATCGGCGGAAACAGCACGGCCAGGTTCAGCCGGCAGCGGGTGTGGTGCGTGTCCACACCAGCAAAAGATTGTTGGCCGGCAGCGCGTGGCGCTCGCTCAGCACGAGGCCGGCATCTGCAGCAACGGCAGCCACGTCTTCGATGCGCCGTATGCCCCAGGCGGCGTCTTGGGCGCGCAGGCTGGCGTCAAACGCCAGGTTGCCGGGCGCGGTGGGCACGCCGTCTTCCAGATAGGGGCCATAGGTCACCAGGTGCCCGCGCGGTGCCAGATGGCGTGCGGCCCCCTGCATCAGCCCGGAGCAGCAGGCCCAGGGCGCTATGTGCAGCATGTTGGCGCAAAAGACGAGGTCAAACGACGTGCCGAACGGCGGCCTGTCGCTGGGCCATGCGCTGCGCTGCACATCAAGGCGCAAGGGGGGTTGCACATTGCGGGCGCCGCCGTGCAGTGCCCAGCCGGTGATCGAGCCGAACTGCGCGTCGGTCAGGTCGGTGGGCTGCCAGCGCCAGCCGGGCAGGGCGGCGGCAAAGTGCGCCGCGTGCTGGCCGGTGCCGCTGGCGATCTCCAGCGCCGCGCCCGTGGGGCCCAGCAACGCCTGGAGCTGCGCCAGGATGGGCTCCCGATTGCGCTCGGCGGCAGGGCTGTGGTGAAGCATGGGGTCGGACATTTGAGTGATTTTGGCCTGTAGCGCTTGTCTGTTAAGCGCAAGCAGCTATCAAATAGTGAGTAAATTGCGGTGGCGGCTGGCATTTTGCCTGGCCGTGTTGCGTGGCGCAGGTGCCTTGTTTTTCAGCACCACAAGTGCTTTCCTTGTAAATCAAGCACTTAGGCCGGTCATACAAAGCTTGCGCAGAGTTATCCACATGATTGTTCAGTGCGGGCAGGGATAACCCCGTGGTTTTCCCCTGTGCACTGGCGCCGCTGGGTGGAGGGCAGTACCCCTGGGTGAGGTTTGGCGTACTTGCATTATTTTTAAGCAGCGCAATGATATTCCTTAAAAATCAACCACTTAGGGACGTCATCCCAGGCTTGTCCAGAGTTATGCACAGGATTGTCCAGTGCTGACAGGGATAACCCGTGCGTCGATGGTTCCGGTGTGCTTAAAAATGAAGCAATGCAGGGGCGCGCCTTGCAAATCAATGACTTAGGTCGGTCATACAAGACTTGCCCTCAGTTATCCACATGATTGTCCAGCGCTCACAGGGATAACCCGCAGTACGTCGGGGTCAGGACTTGCTGCCCCGTGGTGCCAACACCAGCACCAATGCCCACATCAACACCCGCACCAACACCAACGTTCAGGCCGTAACCTTCACGTCCTTCCAGAACGCCACGCGACCGCGAACCTCTTCGGCTTCGGGTTTGGGGTCGGCATAGAACCAGGCCGCATCGGTGTTCATCTCGCCGTTGACCAGCAGAGACATGTAGCTGGCCTGGCCCTTCCAGGCGCACGTGGTCTTGTGGTTGCTGAAAGTGAAGTACTCGCGCTTGAGTGCGCTTTCGGGAAAGTAGTGGTTGCCTTCGACCACCACGGTGTCATCGCTCTCGGCAACGACCACGCCGTTCCAGACTGCCTGCATGGAAGAATCCTTGATAAAAAGGGCCTTGGGCGCTTGATGAATAAGCGCGTACAGCTACAAAATTGTGAGTGGTTGCGTGCCAGGCACACATCGGTGTGTGCCCAACGGGCCTTGAAAAGGCATGAATACCTTACCTGATTCATCATTCCCCTCAAGGGGTGTGGCCTGCGCCCAGGCGTGCCCCACGCAGTCGCCTGCGCAACCACGCGCGGGCGCGGCGTGGCTTAAAGTGCCACGCGGGGCGGGCACTCGATAGGCGCTCGCCAGCGTGTATTTCCTTTTCCTCTTTTTTGTGACAACAGGAGAACCATCACCATGGGTATTGATTTCAAGGGCCGCGTGGCCATCGTGACGGGCGCCGGTGGTGGCCTGGGCCGCCAGCATGCGCTGGCGCTGGCGGCGCGCGGCGCCAAGGTGATGGTCAACGATCTGGGCGGCGCGCTCGATGGCAGTGGTGGCACCGTGGGCGCGGCGCAGGCCGTGGTTGACGAGATCCGCGCGGCGGGCGGCGAGGCGCTGGCCAACGGCGCGTCGGTCACCGACTTTGCGGCGGTCGAAGCCATGGTGCAGCAGGCCATCGACGCCTGGGGCCGGGTGGACATCCTGGTCAACAACGCGGGCATCCTGCGCGACAAGTCGTTTGCCAAGATGGACATGGCCGACTTCCGCCTGGTGGTGGATGTGCACCTGATGGGCGCCGCCCACTGCTGCAAGGCCGTGTGGCCGCACATGGTGGCCCAGCAGTACGGCCGCATCGTCATGACCACGTCGTCCACCGGCCTGTATGGCAACTTTGGCCAGGCCAACTACGGTGCGGCCAAGCTGGCCCAGGTGGGCCTGATGCAGACGCTCGCGATTGAAGGCGCCAAGCACAACATCCACGTGAACGCGCTGGCCCCCACGGCCGCCACCCGCATGACCGAAGGCCTGATGCCGCAAGAGGTGCTGGACGCCCTCAAGCCCGAGGCCGTGGTGCCCGCCATGCTGGTGCTGGCGCACGAAAGCGCGCCCACGCGCACCATTTTGTGCGCTGGTGCGGGCACGTTCGAAGCGGCCCACATCACGCTGACCGAGGGCATCCACGTGGGGATCGGCGCGGATGTGCCCGAGCAGCTGGCGGCCCGCTTGGCCGAGGTCACTGCGCGTGCTGGCGAGCAGGTACCACAAAGTGGCGCAGCACAGGGGACCAACGAAGTGGGAAAGGCGTTGGCCGCAAGGGCATGATATTTGTCCGGGCGCGCCAGCCTGCTCCGTGCTAAGTTCCGCTCCGACAGACGACGGATCGTTAAAAATACCTATGAGCACTTTGCACGAAAAACTGGCCGCGTACCCGATAGACACGCTCGGAGGGATTCGCCGCGGCATCGAAAAGGAAGGCTTGCGCGTACAGCCCTCCGGCGATCTGGCCCTGACGCCGCACCCGGCGGCGCTGGGCTCGGCGCTCACGCACCCGCACATCACCACCGACTACAGCGAGTCGCAGATCGAACTGGTCACGGGCGCCCACCTGGGTGTGCAGCAGTGCCTGGACGAACTCACCGAGATTCACCAATTCGCACTGCGCGCGCTGCATGCACAAGGCGACGAGACGCTGTGGGTGTCGAGCATGCCCTGCCGCCTGCCCACGGACGAGACGATTCCGCTGGCGCGTTATGGCAGCTCCAACGTCGGGCGCGCCAAAAGCGTCTATCGCATGGGCCTGGGCCACCGTTATGGCCGACGCATGCAGACCATTTGTGGCATTCACTACAACTGGTCGATGCCGGGTGTCACCAGCGAGCAGTATTTCTCGCTGATCCGCAACTTTCGCCGCCATGCCTTTGTGCTGCTGTACCTGTTTGGTGCCTCGCCTGCGCTGTGTCCGTGTTTTGCCCAGGGCCGCCCCCACGCGCTGCAGCGCCTGAGCGATCAGGCCTTGTACCTGCCCCACGCCACCTCGCTGCGCATGGGGCGCCTGGGCTACCAGAGCGACGCGCAAGCCACGCTGGCCGTGAGCTATAACGGCCTGCAAGGCTACGCCGACTCGCTGCACGAGGCGCTCACCAAGCCCTATCCGGCCTATGAGGCCGTGGGCATCCGCAATCCCGGCGGTGATTACAACCAGCTGGGCACCAGCCTGCTGCAGATTGAAAACGAGTTCTACGGCACCATCCGTCCCAAGCGCGTGATCCACCCCGGCGAGCGCCCGCTGCATGCGCTGCGCGAGCGCGGTGTCGAGTATGTCGAGGTGCGCCTGATGGACCTCGACCCCTTCGTGCCCGTGGGCATCACGGCCGAGACCATGCGCCTGCTGGATGTGTTTTTGCTGCACTGCCTGCTCTCCGACAGCCCGCCCGACACTCCCAACGAGATCACTGAGCTCAAACACAACCAGCACCTCACGGCCGCGCGTGGCCGCGAGCCGGGCCTGTGCTTGCTGCGCAATGGTCAGAACGTGCCGCTGGTGGACTGGGCCGCGCAGGTGCTGGACGAATGTGTGCCGCTGGCCGCAGCGCTGGACGCCACGCACGCCAGTGGCGACTACAGTGCCGCCCTCGCCAGTGCGCGCGCGCTGGTGGCGCAGCCAGCGCAAACGCCTTCGGCCCGTGTGCTTGCACAGATGGCGCATGCGCACGACAACAGTTTCACCGCCTTTACCCTGAGCCAGTCCTTGCAGGCCCGCGACACGCTGCTGGCCCTGCCGTGGAGCGCCGACCAGCAGGAGCGCCACGCCGCGCAGGCCGAGCAGTCCCTGGTCAGCCAGAAGGCCATTGAAGACGGCGACACCCAGCCTTTTGAAGAGTGGCGCCAGCACTACATGGCCGCCCAGGGTTTGGGATAACCGGCCGCTGCGCACGTTGATGGACCCTGTCATGGCCACAGGCACCGCCTTGCGACTTCGGATGGCGGCGCGCCTTCGTGCCATGCGGCGCGTGGCCCTGAGCCATTACGTACTCAACGGTCTGGTGGGCGCCGCCGGCCTGCTGCTGATCTCGGCCAGTGTGCACCTGTGGCTGGGTGCGCTGGCGGCAGCCGCCGCCACCGTGGGGGTGATCGTCGCGATTCCGCCGGACAGCGTGGCGCCCCGGCGCGGCAAGTTCTGGCAGATGCTGCCTGGGCCGGTGTTGAGCATGCCGCTGTTTTTTGCCGTGCAGTGGCTGCATCCCACGCCCGTGCTGCTGGGACTGTTGCTGGTGCCGGCCACCTTTTTGGTGTTTTTGGGCATGGCGTGGGGCAAGCGCGGTGCGCCGGTCGCCATTGCCATCATGCTGGCCATGGTGTTTGCCATGGCCGTACCCGTGCACACGGGCGGCGAGCCGGCAGCGGCTGCACTGTCGACCACCTTGTATTTCGGCCTGGGGGCGCTGCTGTATCTGCCGTTTTCGCTGGTGGCCAACCACCTTCTCAATGCGCGCTATCGCGTGCAACTGCTCGCCGACACGTTGTTGTCCACGGCGGGCCTTCTGCGCCTGCAGGCCCAGCAATTTTCTCCTGCTGCGCCAGGCAGCACGCCCGTGCTGCTGACCGGCCAGCTGCTGCGCCGCCACGCCACGCTGGCCGACCAGCTGCAGTCGGCACGCGACGTGGTGCTCGAAGCGCCCGACACCCCACGGCGCCAGCGCCTGGCGGGCATGCTGGTGCAGGTGCTGGAAATGCGCGACCACCTGCTGGCCTGCGAACTGGATCTCGACACCTTGCACAGCCAGCCGGGGCAGGCCCCCGCACTGGCGGGGCAGCAGGTGGTGCTGCGGGCCCTGGCCGCCAAGGTCGCGCTGCTGGCGGACGATTTGCTGCTGGGCCGCAAACCCATGCCGTTTGAGAGCCTGCGGGGGCGACTGCAAACCCTTGCCTCGACCCCGGTGCACGGTGATGACGGCGCTGCTGCCGCAGTGGGTTTTGCACCCGGGCTGCTCGCGCAGGCCCTGGCGGGCCGCATTGGCCGCATCAACGACGAAGTGCTGCACCTGATCGCCCTGGCCCGCGACGAGGCCGAACCCGACCTGGCCGTGGTACGCCGCAACTGGCAGATGTTTGTCAGCCCCACCACCTGGTCGTGGAAGCCCTTTGCGGGGCTGTGGCGCTGGCAGGCCCCCGCGCTGCGCCATGCGCTGCGTGCGGCAGCGGCCATTGCGGTGGGGTTTGCCGTGGCGCAGCTGTTGCCCTGGGGCACCCACGCCTATTGGGTGGTGCTGACCATCGTCGTGGTGCTGCGCGGCAGCCTAGCGCAGACGCTGGAGCGCCGCAACAGCCGCGTTCTGGGCACCGTGGTGGGTTGCGTGCTGACCCTGGGCCTGCTGGCGGCGCATCTGCCGCCGCTGGCGCTGATCGCCTGGTTGACGCTGGCGCAGGGGGTAGCGCACGGGTTTGCCTTGCGCCGCTATGTGGTGACGGCGGTGGCCGCCACCACGCTGGGCCTGCTGCAGGCGCACATGCTCAACAGCGGCGAAAGCACCACCTTTGCGCTGTTCGAGCGCATTGCCGACACCCTGATCGGCACGGGCATCGCCTGGGCCTTTGCCTATGTGTTGCCGTCCTGGGAGCGTACGCAGCTGCCAGGCCTGGTGGAGCGCACGCTCACGGCGCAGGCGCGCCACATGCATGTCGCCCTGGGGCTGGGGCAGTTCCAGGCGGTGGACACTGCGCCCGAGCTGGCCTGGCGCCTGGCCCGGCGCGAAGCGTATGACAGCCTCTCGGCGCTGGTGCAGGCTACGCAGCGCTCACTGGTCGAGCCGCGTGCCGTGCGCCCGCCGCTGGCCCCGCTGGAGCATTTGCAGGCCCACAGTTACCAGTTGCTGGCGCAGCTCACCGCCGTCAAAGCCCTGCTGGTGCTGCGCCGCGACCTGCTGCAAGCCGATCAGGTGCAGGGGCCGCTGGCACAGGCTGCCGAACGCATCAATGCACTGCTGCTGGGTGCGGCACCACCTCCCGCAGTTGCGGCAGACGCATTGGCATCGCCCGTGCCCGAACCCTTGCCCAGCCCCTTGGAGCGCGACCTCACCCCCTGGCTGCTGCGCCGCCTGTGGCTGGCCACCGACCTGGCGGCACAGGTGCGCGCTGACGCGGATCTGGTGCGGGCCTGGCTGGCACCTTCGACACCACCTTCATTGCTGCCGGAGCGCGCTGCTCCCACAGCAGACGGGCTGCCACAAAAATAGCGTGCCAGGATGCCTGTGCACTGGCTTGGCGCCCATCCGGTGCAGGGCTTTGCCGCAGGGCGTTCGCAGTGGTCAGAGCGAAGCAGTCAGGGCGCAGTGCGCGCTGGTTCCCACTGCAGCAGCGCCTCATCCCGCCAATACACCGCTGCATCGAAAAAACCCTCCCACACGCAGCCGTTGCAGCCCCGGCCGCAACAGGTGGTGGGCTCGGGCGGTGGGGTGCGAAGCCGGATGCCGGCGCCAGCGGCCCGGGCCTGCAGCGCCGCGAACATGGCCCTTGCCGACGCCGCATCCCCGATGGGGGCTGTGATGGCGTTGAGCGCGTCAACGGTACCCGCCGCTGCACCCCTGTTCACCGGGCGCCGCGTTGCGCTTTGAAGCGGCGCAACGCGTAGTTCACCAAAAATGCCAGCCCCAGCACCAGCGCAAACCAGCCCACCAGCGTGACCTGGGCCATCAGTTCGCGCACGCTGGTCGACCGCGCCACATACGGTGCCAGCAAGATCACCAGCCCGATCAGTGCGCAGGTCACGCCCTTGAACAACATCTCCTTGTCTGTCTTGCTGATGGTGCGGACCGGGGGCGCGGGTGTTTTGCCGGGGGCGATTTTGGGGCGGGGCATGGTGTTCAATAGCGTGTTGCGGCGGCGGTGGGCAGACCGCGATTATCCTTGCCACCCACCGACAGACTTGTACGACGAAGAAAGACCCCCGCATGGCCATCCAGTGGTTCCCCGGTCATATGCACCTGACCAAAAAAGCCATCACCGAGCGCATCAAGGACATTGACGTGGTGATCGAGGTGCTGGACGCCCGGCTGCCTGGCTCCAGCGCCAACCCGCTGCTCGCCGAGATCACGGGCCACAAGCCCACGCTCAAGGTGCTCAACAAACAGGACGTGGCCGACCCCGAGCGCACCGCGCTGTGGGTCGATTGGTACAACGCACAGAGCGCCACACGCGCCGTGCCGCTCGATGCCTCAGACCCCGCGCCCGCGCGCAAGCTCATCGACGGGTGCCATGCGCTCTCGCCCAACCGGGGTGGCATGGCCAAGCCCATGCGGGTGTTGATCTGCGGCGTGCCCAATGTGGGCAAGTCCACGCTGATCAACACGCTGACCAACAAGCGCCAGGCCAAAACGGGTGACGAAGCGGGCATCACCAAGCTGGAGCAGCGCATCACGCTGGCCGATGATTTCTATCTGTGGGATACGCCGGGCATGTTGTGGCCCCGCATCGTGGTGCCCGAAAGCGGCTACAACCTGGCCGCCAGCGGTGCCGTGGGGCGCAACGCCTATGACGAGGAACTGGTGGCGCTCGAGCTGCTGCGCCGCTTGCAGCAGCACTACGCGCCGTTGCTGGAGGCGCGCTACAAATTGGGCCTGCCTGCGGGTACCGTGGCCACCATGCACGATGAGGAACTGCTCGAAGCCATTGGCCGAAAGCGTGGCGCCATGCTGGGCGGTGGCCGTGTGAATTTGCAGAAAACCGCCGAGATCGTGATGACCGACTTCCGCTCGGCCATATTGGGCCGGATCACGCTGGAAGATCCCGCCGAGTTCGAAGCCTGGCGCGCTGCGGGTCTGGCCGAAGACGCCAAACGCCAGGCCAAAAAAGATGCCCGCACCAAATCCAAAGGCAAGGGCTCTGGGGTGCGGGAACCCTCACCGGGCAGCGATCTGACGTAAAAATAGCTGCCAGCGCCTATGGATAAAGCGCTGGCAGCTATGATTTAAGTAGCAAATCTAACGGGCCTGGCGAATGGTTGGCGCGACATCCGTCGCCGCCGAACCAGTGACCAGAGGCTACTTGTTCTTGTCCTTGCCGCGTGGGATCACTGCCGTCATGGGGGGCATGGGGCGGTCAGAGCCGGTGTGCTCCTTGGGCAGGGAAGTGTCCTTCTTGGGTTTCTTCGCCATCTTGTTGCTGCGTTGTTCGCCTTTTGCCATGGGGCCTCCTTTAAGGGTCTCGGGATGGGACCATGCCGGCATGGTACGTCACAAACCATGCCCTTTTGTGCCGCTGTGACTATGCGGCCGCAACGGCCTGCGTTGTCTGGCGCGCCATCATCATGAGACCAGCACCTGCACATAGCCCGGTGCGGCCACCGGATGGTGTGAACGGTGCATCACCCGCCACAGGGCCAGGGCCTACCCGTTGCGCAATGCGCAGGACACGCTGGCGCAAGAAGGCCCGGGCCCGCATTTTTGAGCGCCCCACCGTGTGGGATCAACGCGGCGTTGGGGCTTTGAACAGGCTCTTAAATGTGCTGGCCTGCTGGTGCCGACGGACTTTGCCCACACGCTTGCGCGTGATCGTGCAAGTCCGTGGCGCGGATGCTTGTGTTGACCTGCCCGTAAAAGCGCAGCAGCCGCGCCATGTGGTCGGCGGCGCCACGGGGCAGGGCGGTGCGGGGTTCGCTTTGGCGCTGGGTGTAGCTGAACACGACCACGGGGGGGCCGTCACGGGCTTCGTCCACATCGAGCTGGTAGGCGCTGTGGGCGTCGTCCGGGTCGTCGCCGGGCGCCTCTGCGCCGTTTTTCCAGCTGAGCTTGAGCGCGCGGCCCCAGGGTTCGCCGTTGTGCATGCAGGGCTGGCGGGCGCCGACCCACACCTCGCCCTCCCACCAGCCGTTGTGGTCGCTGTCCCACCAGTCGTTGTAGCGCTCGGTGAACACCGGCAGGCTGGTGAATTCCTCGACGGCTGTGGCCGTCAGTTCGCCATGCAGGCGCTGGTAGAGCGGGTAGCGCGCGTGGTGCTGGCCCGTGGCCTTGCGCACATAGTCCAGCACACCGCGCCAAGCTTGTTGGCAGGCCTGCCAAGCCTGCCCGGTGTCCATGGTGTGGGGACCGGCTTCCATGCGGGGCACCCGATTCTGCGCCGGGTTCATGGCCGGGCTTTGTTCGTCGTGCTGGGCTGTGGGGGGTACAAGGGCCTGCCAATCGCCCGCCTGGCCGTTGGTGTAGCGGCGGTAAATCAGTGTGAGCTGCGGTGAAGCAGGCGGTGCCTTGCGCCCCAGCAAAGCGATCAGTTTTTGCAGGGGGCCGCGCGCCGCGGGCTCGCGCTCAGCCGCCAGATAAAAGTCCCAGGTCTTCCACACGGTGATGTACACGCTGTCGTCGCGGCGGTCGCCTTCTTCGTCCACGTGCCGCTGGCACAGGGCGAAGTCGGTCTGGCCAAACCATCCTGCCGCTTTGTGCTCCTTGTGGGCGATCACGGGGCTGTGCACCACCGCCAGAATGTTCTGCGCCGTGATGGCATCGCCTTCACACAGGTCGTGCGCCATCGGCTGTGCAGCGTGGATGTTGGCGCTGCTGCACGCGGCGCTGCCGCCCGCCCGCACGGCCGCCACCACGCGGCTGCGGCTGAGCATGCTGGCAAGGCCGTTCTCGCCGTCGTGGACGCCCTCATGAAGCGCCGGGGCAAACACCGCGCCCATGATCTCGCTGGAGAATTCGGCCCGGTGGGGCACGCCCCGCACCTCGTCCATCAGGAACTCCACCTGCTCCACACCGCCGATGCGTGGCCGGTAGTTGCCGGTGAACAGGGCCACGCGGGCCTGCAGCCCTCCCGCCACCGATAAAGCGCCGTGGGCACTGCCGGGTTTGCCGTTGTTGTGGGGGCTGTCGCCCCACAGCAGATCATCCACGCGCAAGGCGCCCTGTATGTCCGTTTGTTGACCGCTCAGCACCGCGTTGCGCACGTGTGCATCCCCCAGCACCATCAGGTGTGTGGGGGTGTCGACGGTGTCGCTTGGTGGGTCGCTGGTCAGCGCACCGTCAACGTGCAGTTGACCTGCAATGAGAATGAGAAATGGCGATGCCGGGACGAACACTTGCGCATCGTCGTCCTGTGGGTACGGTCGTTGGCCCAGGCTGCCCAGGTCCGGCAGTGCGGCGCGCAGTGTGTTGTGTGGGGCCAGCGGGGCATTCAGGTGCAATTGGGGCAATGACAGATCGCCCGCGATATAGAGCACCGTCTCACTGGCCAGCTCAGCGGGTGCATGCGCCAGGCGCTCTGCCAACCAGCACCCGGGCGGAATCTGGTCGGCCACATCGGCCAGCGGGCAAAGTCGGACGGTAGGCATGGGTCAACAGGCGCGGAGGGGCACAACGGCGGGCATCGTACACCGCCCCCTGCAAGCCTGCGGCTTTGCGCAGACAATGATGTGCTGTCTTATCCATTCACCGCCATGGCCCAGAATCTCCCTGTTTTTGAAGTGTTGCCTCGTGACCTGTCCGCTTACCGCGAGGGCAACGTCGGGATCGACTATGTGCACCGTTTCGAGTCAGGGCAGCCCGGCCCGCACGTGCTGATCAATGCGCTCACGCATGGCAACGAGATCTGCGGCATGGTGGCGGCCACGCATCTGCTCGACACCGGCGTGCGCCCGCGCATCGGCACGCTGACCATCAGTTTTGCCAACGTGGCGGCCTACGAATCGTTTGACGCGTCGCAGCCGCACGAGAGCCGCCAGCTGGTGCACAACCTCAACCGCATCTGGTCCGCCAGCGAGCTCGATGGCACGGCAGAAAGCCCCGAGCTTTTGCGCGCGCGCGCACTGCGGCCCGTGGTGTCGGCGGCCGATCACATCCTCGACATCCACTCCACCAGCCAGGACGTGGTGCCCTTCTGGGTCTACCCGGCATATGCGCGCAATGCAACGGTGGCACTGGCCCTGGGCCGCCCGCCCGTGCACCTGGTGATGCCCAGCGGCCTGGGGTCGGGCACTCCGCTCATCCAGCATGGCCGCCATGGTCTGGCAGAGGGCCAAGGCGTGGCGCTGGTGGTGGAGTGCGGCCAGCATTTTCTGCAGTCGGCGGCCAACGTGGCGACAACGGCAGCGCTTGATTTTCTGGCCCACTTCGGCCTGGTCGACGCACCTGCCGACCGCCCCGCACCAGGCCCGCAGAGCCGCTATGAGCTGCTGCAGACCTTGATGGTGCGCACGCCGGACTTCCGGTTTGTGCGGCCGCTGGTGGGGTTTGAGGTGTTTGCCGAAGACGAACTGATTGCCACCGATGGCGAGGACGAGATCCGCGCGCCGTGTGACGACTGCACCGTGTTCATGCCCACCCGTGAGCCGATTGTCGGCCGCGAGGCGGTGTACCTCACGCGGCCGCTGTAAGCATTCCTTAACTTGGCGGCGGGCGCTGTGTTGTGATCAACATGGCCCGCTGTCAGCGGGTCAGAACGATGAACCGGCCTGCTGCAAAAACGCAACCTCTTCAGGCGTGGAGGTGCGCCCCAGCGCCGCGTTGCGGTGCGGATATCGCCCAAACCGGACAATGATGTCGCGGTGGCGCGCCTCAAACTGCAGGTTGTTTTCAAGCCCTGGCTGGTCAAACAACACCATGGCTTGCGCATGGATGGTGGCTGACTCGCTGTGCATGTAGGGCATGTAGGCAAAGGCGCGCTGGGCAGGCGCCAACGCGCCATCGTGTCCACCCGCCACCAGCTCTTGTGCCAGCACCAGCGCTTGCGCGTCGTTGGCAAAAGCCAGGGCCGTGCCCCGGTGGATGTTGCGCGAGAACTGGTCGAGCACCAGGATTTCTGCGAGGCGCCCTTGGGGGCTCGAGCGCCAGGCCCAAAGCTCGCCTTGGCGCGCTGCGTCCAGGGTGGCGCCAAAACGCCCCGCGATCTGGGCGTCGAGGGCGCCGTCTTGCGCAAAGTGCTGGGCGGGTGTGAGTTCCTGGAACCAGAAATCCAGAATGGCTTGGCTTTGCATGGAGCAGTTTATTGAGTCAAATGGGCCGCCAGCGCTTGTTGATAAAGCGCTGGCAGCTATCAAAATTGAGTGTTTCTACCGTGCGTCGCTCGCCGTGGTGTTGCGCATTATTGGTCGTCAATGCGTATCTTCCCATCGCGCACATATTGCTTGAACTGATCGTGAGGGATGGCGGCTGCGCCGACGGCATCATTGTCGGCTGTCCAGCTCAGGGTGGTGCTGTCTTTGGCGGCATCCAGCTCCACCGGGCCTTTGGGGATGGTCAGGGGAGCGCCGTCGCCTGGGGTGTAGGTCACGTGGCCTGTGATGGTGGCGTGTTGTGTCATGCAATGGTCTCCTTGAGCGGCGGTGCCGCAGTGCTGATCACTGCATTGGATGGCCCCAGGCGTTGCGATGCTGTCAGACCATGCGCTGTGTGGATGCGGGCCACGGGCCTGGGTGCTGATGGGGGCATGGCCGCTGTCGCAGCGCTTTCAGGGTGGCAGCACCGCCTGGGCGCGTTCCTGTCGCACCAGATACAGGCCGCTGCCCACGATGATCGCGCCGCCGAGCAGGGTCCAGACACCTGGCACGGCCTGCCACAGCAGCCAGTCGAGGCCCATGCCCCAGGCCAGGGCGGTGTATTCAAACGGCGCCACCACTGACGCCTGCCCGTGGCGAAAGGCCTCGGTGATGGCCACCTGCCCCAAAAAACCCGTAACTGCCAGGCCCGCCACCAGCGGCCAGTGCGCCTGCGCCACGTTCACCCAGTGGGGCCAGGCCAGGGTGGTGGCGCCCAGTGCCAGGAACGTGGTCGTCCAGAACACCAGGCTGGCGCTGGAATCGGTGCGTGAAAGCACGCGGCCCGTGATGGCCGACACGGCATAGCCACAGGCCGCCCCCAGCACGGCCAGCGCACCCAGGGTAAAGAACGCATCCTGGCTGGGCCGCAGCGCCACCAGCACCCCCACCATGCCCAGCGCAATGGCCACCCAATGGGTGGCGCGCACCTTTTCGCCCAGCACCACCGTGGACAGCGCCGTGATCAGCAGCGGCGCAATGAAAAACAGCGTGTAGGCCTCGGCCAGGTCCAGTTCCTTGAGCGCGTAGGCAAACAAGGACAACATGCTCACATTGATCACGCCGCGCAGCAAATGCAGCGGCCAGCGCACCTTGAGCAAGCGGCGCACTTCCCCGCGCCACAGCACATACAAGGCCACCAGCGGCAACGCTGCGCAGCCCCGCAGCGCCGCCACCTGCATGGCGGGGTAGCTGCCTGCCAAGGTCTTGAGCAGCGCGTCCATCAGCGAAAAACACCCCACCGCCACGACCATGGCCATGATGCCGCGCAGGTTTTCAGACGCGGCGGTGTGTGCTGCGGTCGATGGGTTCGGTGCAGGTGCCGGATGGCCGGGAAGGGAGCGTGCAGGTGGTTTCATGGGCGCACCGTCGGGCGGCACTTGGTGTGGCTCTGGAAGACCGGAGCACGGGAACGAGGCCCGCCGCGTCGATGTTGCGCACGCACGTCGCAGGCAAGGGTGGCCAAAAAGTGTAGCGCAGCGATGGGTGGACTGCTAGGTGCGGTCGATGGGCCCCTGCGCGCAGCGCGCCGATTTTTATTCGTGCGGCGCTGGGGCCGCAGCAGCCGCCGGGCGCGATGGCTTCGCGCTGCGGGTGACCTTGTCGTGCAGCACCGGTATCGCCCACAGCACCACCAATGCCAGCAAGGTGCTCAGCACGGCCGTGGCCTCCAGGCCCAGACCGGCCGCCACACCGATGGCCGCCGTGAGCCAGATGCCGGCGGCGGTGGTCAGGCCTTTGACCTGGCCCTCTGCATCGCCCTTGAGAATGGTGCCTGCACCCAGAAACCCCACGCCCGCGATGATGCCCTGCAACACCCGGCTGTTGTCGGCAGCCGCAATGCCGGCTTGTTGTGCCACCAGCACAAAGAGTGCCGCACCCATGGCCACCAGCATGTGGGTGCGCACCCCGGCGGCCTTGCCCGCCTGTTCACGCTCCCATCCCAACACGCCACCGAGCAAAGCCGCCACCCCGAGGCGCACCACAATGCGCGTGGCCTGCGCCGCGTCAGACACGTCCGAAAACTCTGCGGCGATGGTGTGGGTGATGGGTTGCCACCAGTCAGTCATGGGTGCCTTGTTCTGAGGTGTTGGGCGGCCATGCGCTGCACGCAAAAAATCAGGCCGAGGTGAGCCACACACTGTGCGTCACATGCCCCGATCAGTCCGCCGGCTTCTGGCGCCTGCTGCCGTAGGACGCGGCCCCGCAGGGCGCGGGCTTTACCCAAACGCGTGCGCAGCGGCCATGGCGCCCATGCGCTGGCTGATGGCAAAAAACTCTGCCACCGTGTCATCGACGATTTGCTGTGCGGTCTTGATGGAATCGATCAGGCCCACGGTTTGGCCCGCGAGTGCAGGGGCCGCTTCCATGTCGCCGTTGAAATAAACGTTTTGTATCCCAGCAAAGCTGTCGGCCGGCATCAGGCCCGCCTCATGGATGGCTTGGGTACGTGCCGACTTGAGCGCGCGGATACAGGGGCTTGCCTTGGTGTTGAGCATCCAGGTGCCGGTGACACCCGCATCGACGATGGCATTTTTGTAGTTGGCATGCACGGGGCTTTCGGCGCAGCTCACAAAGCGGGTGCCCATTTGCACGGCTTCAGCGCCCAGCGCAAAAGCGGCCGCCATGCCGCGCCCATCGCAAATACCGCCAGCGGCCACCAGCGGCACGTCCACTTGGGCGCGGATCGCCTGCAGCAGCACCAGGGTGGAGACCTCTTCGGGGTTCTTGAAGCCGCCGCCTTCGCCGCCTTCGACCACCAGGCCGTCAATGCCTGCGTCCACGCACTTGAGCGCGGTATCCACGGTGGGCACCGCGTGGTAGACGGTGATACCTGCATCCTTGAGCGGTGCGATGAACTTGGCGGGGCTGCCGGCCGAGGTGGTCACAAACTTCACGCCCGATGCGCAGACAAAACGCAGCATGGCGTCGTCCTTCAAAAAACGGATGGGCAGGTTCACGCCGAACGGCAGGCCCAGCGCGCTCATCTTGGTGATCTCGGCCTGGCAGTTGGCGGTCTCGCCAGAGGAGGTTTCGATGATGCCCAGCCCGCCCGCGCGGGACACCGCCGAGGCCAGCTGCGAGCGCGCTATCCAGCCCATGGGCGCCTGGATGATGGGGTAGCGCGCACCGGTGTGGGCAAGGACGCGGTTGGTGGCGGGTGCGGTCATGGGCGGAGTCTCCTGATGGTGGGAGTGCCCATTATTTCGACGGGCACGCCGTCGCCGTGTCGCCCGCGTTACGGGGCCGAGGCGGGTGTCTCTTCCCAGGGCAGCTGTGCAAACAGGCGTTGCCAGTCAGCGCTGGGGTGCGCGGTGGATGCATCGGCGGGGTCGTCGGCGGCTTCCTGCCCGCCGCCCCAGTCCGCAGGCCCGGGCCAGCGCAGCCCGCTGTCAAAAGTCATCACGGCCCCCGACACCGGGTGGGGCACTGTGAGTTGCCAGGCATGCAGCCACAGCCTTTGTTGCCCCAGCCGCTCGGCCCACCAGCGGTTGAGGGGGCCTTTGCCATGCGTGGCGTCGCCAAGGATGGGGTGCGCCAGGTGCTTGAGGTGGCGGCGAATCTGGTGCCGCCGCCCCGTGGTGGGGATGGCCTCGACCAGCGAGGCGCGGGTGGTGGCAAAACGCGCATCGCTGGCCTCGGGCAGCGTGAGCTGCGCCAGGCGCCGAAAGCGCGTGTGGGCGTCTTGCACAGCCGCATCGGCAGGGGTGTCGTCGGGTTTGAGCGCATGGTCCACCTCGGTGGCCTCGGGCGCCCAGCCGCGCACCATGGCCAGGTAGCGCTTGTGCGTGGCGCCGTGCTCAAACGCTTGCGACAGCGCGCGGGCCGCATCGCTGTGCAGCGCCATCACCAGCACGCCGCAAGTGCCCTTGTCGAGCCGGTGCACGGGATACACATGCTGCCCCAGCTGGTCGCGCAGGGTCTGCATCACAAAACGGGTCTCACCCGCATCCAGCCCCGTGCGGTGCACCAGCCAGCCCGCGGGCTTGTAGACGGCCACCAGATGCGCGTCGCGCCAGAGAATGTGTAGTGGGGGCATGGGCGGGGTGGTTGTCGGCGCGAGGTCCTGCATGGGAAGGCGCAGGCGAAGGGCTGGACGGATTGTGCAGCACGATGTGCAGCCAAAAGAACGCGGGCGATCACCCGAGCGGTGCGCGGCGGCGCATCGACCCGGCGACAATGGGCAGTCATGACGAAGAAAACCATCCTCCCCCTGCAACTGCTGGTTGCCCCCGATCACAACGACCCCGCCCCGCTGATTCTTTACCACGGGCGCAACTGCCCCGATGGTTTTGGTGCCGCGCTGGCGGCGTGGCTTTACTACGGCGACCGTGCCGAATATCTGGGGCTCGATCACGGCGATATCCAGTCTGTCGACGACCTGCCACCGGTGCAGGGCCGTGCGGTCTACATCCTCGATTTTTCTTTTTCTGCCGAGGTGATGAGTGCCCTGGACGAGCGCGCGGCCAAGCTGGTCATGCTGGACCACCACAAAAGCGCGGCCGAAAAGCTCACCGGTTTTGCCTGCCGCTGTGGCGTGGTGCACTTTGATATGAACAAGTCGGGCGCGCGCCTGGCTTGGGAGTTTTTTCACCCCAACGAGCCCGTGCCTGCATTGCTGCAATATGTGGAAGACCGCGACATCTGGAAGTGGGAGTTTGCCGAGAGCGCAGGTTTTCTGTCGGCCCTCGACATGGAGCCGCAGGACTTTGCACGCTGGCGCGAGATTGCGGGCTTCGCCACCGAGCAACTTACCCAGTTCATGGCGCGTGGCGCGGCCATGGACGAAAAATACCGCAAGCTCGCCGCCGATATTGCCGAGGGCGCGCAGCCCCTGGTTTTCAACGGCATCGAAGGCCTGATGGTGAATGCCCCTGGCATGTTCCACAGCCTGGTGGGTGATTTGTTGTCGGCCAAAACCGGCACCTTTGCGCTGATGTGGAGTGCGAGCGCCAAGGGTGTGAAGGCGGGCTTGCGTGCGCAGCGCAATTTTGATTGCATCGCGCTGGCCGAAAGCATGGGCGGCGGCGGCCACGCTCAGGCCTGTGGTTTCAAGATGGCGGTGGATCGCTTGCCTGAGCTGCTGACGGGTACGTTCAACGCCACGGCACCGCAGTCGCACTGAGCGTCTCACCAGGCCTGCGCCTTGGGCGCCTGGCCTGGTGATGTGGCCAAGGCTCAATGGGCGTTGGCGGCTTCTTCGAAACGGTCCACCTTGCGCAGCGCCTGAAACGCCAGCATCCAGCCCCCCACCACGCCCAGGGTGCACAGCCCACCCACTACGGCGGCGGGCACCACGCCCACCCACGATGCGCTCGTGCCCGCGCGAAACTCGCCCAGTTCGTTGGACGAGCCGATGAACAGCATGTTCACCGCGTTCACGCGCCCGCGCATGGTGTCAGGGGTGGAGAACTGCACCAGCGCACTCCGGATGTACACACTCACCATGTCGGCCGAGCCGGCCACCATCAGCGCGGCAAAAGACAGCCAGAACACCGTGGACAGCGCAAACACCAGGTTGGCCACGCCAAACACCGCCACGGCAATGAACATGGTGCGCCCCACGCGGCGGTTGAAGGGCCGCATGCTCAGGTACAGGCCAGCGCTCACCTCGCCCACGGCCATGGCGCTGCGCAGCGCCCCCAGGCCTGCAGGGCCTACATGCAGCACCTCGTGGGCGTAGATGGGCAGCAAGGCCACCACGCCGCCCAGCAGCACCGCAAACAGGTCGAGCGAGATCGTGCCCAGAATGATGGGCCGCGAGCGGATGAAGGCAATACCCGCGCCAAAACGCTGCCACATCGTGCCCTGGGTGGGCCCCGGTGCGGTGGCGTAGGCCACCACCACCCGCAGCAGCAGCGCCACACCCAGCACAAAACAGGTGCAGCACACGGCATAGGTCAGCTGACCGCCACCCAGCGCATACAACACGCCGCCGAGCAGCGGCCCGCCAATGCTGGCCGTGCGCATGAGCATGCTGTTGGCCGCAATCGCCTGCGCGAGCTGGTCGCGCGGCACGATCTGCGGCAGCAGGCTCTGCATGGCCGGGCCTGAGAACGCACGTGAGCAGCCATACAGCACCAGCACGGCATAGATGCCCGCCACACCGCCCGCACCATGGCCTGCCAGCCACCACAGTAGGGCGCTGCACACGGCACCCACCGACCAGCTGATGGCCAGAATGCGCTTGCGCTCAAAACGGTCGATCAGGTCGCCTGCGGGCAGCAGTAGGCACAACATGGGCAGAAACTGCGCCAGGCCCACATACGCCAGTGCCAGCGGCTGGCGGGTGATGTCATACACCTGCCAGGCCACCACCACGGCCTGCACCTGCGTGGCCACCACGGCCACCACACGGGCCATCAGAAAAGAAACAAAACCGGCGTGGCGGTATACGTTCGGTTCCGCCTGGGCTTCGGTTGGGGCGTTGGTGGGGGTTTGTTCGGGCGCGGCGTGGGCGGGCAAAGGGTGGGGGGCGGTCACAAACGGGCAAGGCTCAAGAAAATCGGCCCCCACGCCGGGCGGGCGGCCTGGGGACAGCGGTGGTTGAAATGGGCGCTACCGGGTGGTGGGCCTGGCGGGCGATGCTATCGGTTTCCGCCAAAATCTGCTGAGACCGGCGATGCGGCGCTTTACAAGACAAACCCGTGGACCGGGCGCTTTTCAGTGCCCGAAGGCATGCTCTTGGGTGCGGTGGTGCCGATGCCTGTAGTCCCACGGCGCCTGGGGGCGCCGCTGGGACCACAGGCCCGTGCCGGTGCTGCGTGCCTGGCGCTGCAGCGGCGCCAGGTGGGGGTGGGCGCTCGCATAGGGTGTGTACACCCAGGCCAGGCCCGCGCGTACCTGCGCGGTGGCCACGTCGGTGCCGCCGCAGCGCACGTTGGCCACGGTGCGGCCGTAGCTGTCGGTGTCCAGAGGCTGCAGCGCCGCGCGCTGGCGAAAACACAGCCGCGCCAGGTTCTGGCGCGACTTCTGGCCAAACGCCTGGCGGGATTCGGGGGCGTCGATGGCGGCAATGCGCACCTTGACGGGGTGGTAGGCGCCGGGCGCGCCGCAGCGCGCGGTCAACGTGTCGCCGTCGCTGATGGCGACAACAAGGCAAAGCAAAGTGGCGATGGGCATGGAGGTGGGGTAGGAACGCGGCGCACACGGCGTGCGTTCGTCAGATGGAGATTGTTTTTACCGGATTGGCGTGTGGCCTCATCCCGAGCGAAAAGAGGGATGGAGGGCTCGAAATCCGTGGTCTGCAGAAAATGAGGTGTTTTTAGCCTCTGGCGCTTTATGTATAAGCGCTAGCAGCTATCAATGGTATAGCATTGTGCACCCGCAGGTTTGATCGGCTGGCGGCATTTTCACGGCAAAAAGTGGGCGGGCGCACCGCGATGCCGGCTTCCAACGCAGGCGCGACGGCGCACCGATTCGCGGCAACCTGAGGCTCGCATTGTTAAATGCGCGTGTTGTTGGCCGGTTTCTCTCAGATCACTGCCAATTGATACGCGATGGATGCTTTTGGTGCCTTCAAACGGTGGCGGAATGGCCCCATAGTGTGGGGCTGCGGCGGGCGGTTGTGTATTGCGCGCGCAGTAACTTGTGGCCCACCACGGAACCGAGCGCTATTGCGCCCGTCTGACAGTCGATACCCCGCCACCAATGGATGGGGCCCGTTTGATGCATTCGAATCCGATGACGATGAACAAGGAGTACCCGGTTTTGCGTTTTCCATGGATGAGCTCTCCAGCACCATTGCCGGCCACCCGTGGCTGGCGCCCCCTGGGCCGCGCTGTCGCACTGGGGGCTGCGGCCTGCGCGCTGGCGCTGCTGACCGGCTGCGTGGGCACGACCGCCAAGAAATTCTCGGTGCAGGAAGATTTTGGTTCTGTCACCACCTATTCACGCCTGTTTGACGCCACCCCTGTCGAGACCTGCGAGGCATCGCGCCGCGCACTGCTGAGCCAGGGGTATGTGATCTCCTCCAGCGCCAAAGAAATGGTCGAAGGCAGCAAGAATTTTCAGCCCGAGCCCGAGTCGCACCTGCAGATGGTGGTGCGCGTGGTGTGTGTGCCCGAGGCCGACAACGGCAAGGTGAGCCTGGGTTTTGTCACAGCCACCCAGGACACCTTCTCGCTGCGCAAAACCAACAACTCTGCCAGCCTGGGCGTGGGCGCCATCGGCTCGGTGTCGCTGCCGTTTTCATCCACCAGCGAATCGCTGGTCAAGGTGGGCAGCGAGACGATCGCCAAAGCCGCGTTTTACGAGAACTTTTTTGATCTCGTCAAACGCTACCTGGTGCTGGATAAAACCGCTGAGGATTGATGCGGGCTGGGGGTGGACAGACGTTGCTGTTGCGACAGTCATGCGGATGCTTTTTGCGTCACACCGGTTCAGGCTATTGGCGGCAGATAGCTGGGTCGATCGGCTGACAGCCCTGATTTGACGTGCTGGGTGAGGTCGTCGGCCAGCACTTCATCCGCACCCGCTTCAAGCCCGTCCAGTGCACGGCGCACGATCTCGTCGGGGCTGGATTTGGGCGCTTTGAGGCCCCGTGTGAGGTCGGTATCGACATAGGCCATGTGCAGGCCCATCACATGCGTCTTTTGTTCTGCCAACTCGTAGCGCAAGGCGTTGGTGAGCGACCAGGCCGCTGCCTTGCTGGCCGAATAGGCCGCCAGCTCACCGCCATTCACCCACGACGCTACCGACAACACATTGAGCAGCGCACCGCCGCCATGGGCCTTGAGGATGGGCGCAAAGGCTTTGCTTACGCGCAGCACGCCATAGACGTTGGTTTCAAAAAGGCGGCGGGTCACTTCTTCGCTGTCGGCCGCCAGAAAGCCGCCGGGCTGGGCGATGCCTGCGTTGTTGATGACCAGCGTTACATCGTGCGCCAGCGCCGCCGCAGCCGCCACGTCTTCAGGCTTGTTGACGTCGAGCTGCAATGCCTGCACCCCGGCCATCGTGATGGTGGCCGGGGTGCGCGCTGCGGCGTACACCTTGCGGGCGCCACGGGCGAGCAATTCGCGCGCAAAACTCAGGCCGATGCCACGATTGGCACCGGTGACAAGAACCACAGCGTTTTCGATTTTCATGGGGAACTCCAGAATGTGAGAGGTGAGAGGTGAGAGGTGAGAGGTGAGAGGTGAGAGGTGAGAGGTGAGAGGGAAGGGAACGAGGGCCGAGGGCCGAGGGCCAAGGATGAAAGGCAGATGAATGCGGCACGCGTGTTGTGGTGCAGCGGTGCAGTGATTCCGTGGACTAGCTATCGGTAGGGCCTTACTTGACCTCGATGACCACCTTGCCTTTGGCATGGCCGGTCTGCACATAATTGAGCGCGTCGTTGGTGGCATCGAACGCAAACACCTTGTCGATCACGGGGCGGATGGCCTTGGCC
This sequence comes from Acidovorax radicis, assembly GCF_020510705.1. Taxonomy (NCBI): domain Bacteria; kingdom Pseudomonadati; phylum Pseudomonadota; class Betaproteobacteria; order Burkholderiales; family Comamonadaceae; genus Acidovorax; species Acidovorax radicis. The sequence goes on along the minus strand of NZ_CP075184.1, from coordinate 3,472,198 downwards.
TCCATCAGCCGGGTGATCTCTTGCAATTGGCGGCCATCAGCCTTCATGAACAGGAACGAATAGTCCACACGGCGCGCGCGCGCCCGGCGGCGGATGCCAGCGCTCAGTAGCCGGATCACGAACTTCACGAACGCCGGGGCCGCGATGCCTTTTGCAAATGCGGGATCGGGTGGGCCCGAGATCGACAGCAGCTTGCCGCCCCCTTTGAGCACACGCAGCGACTTCTCCAGCGTCTTGCTGTCCTGGCTGTTTAGCACCACGTCATAGTTGTGCAGCGCCTCTTCGAAATCCTGGGTCTTGTAGTCCACCACGACATCGGCGCCCAGGCCCTTGACCAGGGCTGCGCTGCCTGCGCTGGCGGTAGTGGCCACCGTAGCGCCCAGGTGTTTGGCCAGCTGGATGGCAAACGTGCCCACACCGCCAGAACCCGCCTGGATAAACACCTTTTGCCCACGGTGAAGTTGGGCCCGCTCTACCAGCGCCTGCCATGCCGTAAGGCCCACCAAGGGTATCGAGGCGGCCTCCACCATCGTGAGGTTGCGGGGCTTCAGCGCCAGTGAGGTCTCCTTGACGGGTACCAACTCGGCGAAGGTGCCGATGCGAAAGTCATCCACCCGCGCATAGACCTCGTCACCCGGCGTGAACTGCCGCACACGCGGGCCGACCTTGACCACCACGCCCGCCACATCGTGGCCCAGGGTGAGCGGAAGCTTGTAGGGCAGGATGCGTTTGAACTCGCCGTTGCGGATTTTGGCGTCGAGCAGGTTCACTCCAGCGGCGTGAACCTCCACCAGCACTTCGTCATCCTGCAGCTCTGGTTGGGGCAGGTCGGCCAAACGCAGGGCGCGGTTTTTGGCGTACTTATCGATGACAAAGGCTTTCATGGTGTTCCCTTGGTTGGTGTTGGGCGTGTTGGGTGTGTTGTGACGGGCATGGTGGTGTGAACGTTTTTTCAGCCCTGCAGCCGCAGGTCTTTGCGCACACCGGCGTCAGCCAGCTGCAGGGCCGTGGCCTGGCCAATGCCCGAAGAAGCCCCTGTGACCCATGCCACTGTGCCGTGGGTGCTCATTGCAGTGCCCCACCAGCGCGTGGGCCGTTCACGCGACCTGGCGCGCTCATTTCTTGATGGAGCGGGTCGCAGTCGTTGATGGTTTGGTGGCTTACTGGCATGATGATCATCATTTGTAATAGCGAGCGAAAAATGAAAAAATCAGGTTACAAAAATCACCCCCTACCGGACACCTGCCGATAGCTCGTGGCGAGGGTCGAATTCAGTGGCCGGGAGGCGACAGGTGTTTGAGTGCTGCTTCTCGCAGGCCATCCGACAGCGATGGTTCGTCCACCGCCCGGGCCAGCACCAGCGCGCCCACCATGGTGGCCACCGTGACAAGCGCGTGTTCGTGTGCATCGGGTTGTCCCCAGTCGGGCGACTGGCGTGCCACCAAGTCGATCATTTCCTTGATGTGCTGCGTGGTGATGCGGCGTACCTCGGGGGTCTGCCGGTGCGTTTCAGAGCCCAGTGCGGCCAGTGGGCACCCTCGTTCGGTTTGCTGGACATGCTCGCGCGAGAGGTAAGCGCCCAACATGGACGCCAGGGCCTGCTGGGCTGGGGCACTCGCCACCACGCGGGCCACAGCCAATGCAGAGTCGGCGCAGGCCTGGCGGGATGCCTCGGCCAACATGGCCTCACGGGAGTCGAAGTGTGCATAGAACGCGCCGTGTGTCAGACCCGCTTCTTTCATGATGTCTGCGACACCCGTGCCGTCGTATCCACTGCGGCGGATGGCGCGTGATGCGACCGACACGATACGCTCGTGGGTCGCCTCTTTGGCGGCAGTCCTGGCATTCGTTTTTATGTTTCGCATGATGATCATCATACATGTTTTGAAAAAAACGTGCAGGCTGATAGCCGTATAGCTTGCGGCGCAGCACTTTCGGGCGTGGTTGGCCCGCGTCAACCTTCCCAAGTACCCGGCGCAAGCCCTTCGAGCGTGTAGGGCCCGATGGCCGCGCGGATGAGCCGCAGCGTGGGGTGGCCCACGGCGGCCGTCATGCGGCGCACCTGGCGGTTGCGGCCTTCGCGGATGATGAGTTCGATCCACGTGGTGGGGATGGCCTTGCGCTCGCGGATGGGTGGGGTGCGGTCCCACACCGCAGGCGCGGGCTCCAGCAGGCGCGCGCGGGCGGGCAGGGTGGGGCCGTCGTTCAGCACCACGCCACTGCGCAGTGCGGCCAGCGCGGTAGCACTGGGGATGCCTTCCACCTGCACCCAGTAGGTCTTCTCCATCTTGAAGCGCGGGTCGGCAATGCGGGCCTGTTGCTTGCCGTCGTTGGTCAGCAGCAGCAGCCCTTCGCTGTCGGCATCCAGCCGCCCGGCCACATACACGCCGGGCAGGTCGATGTAGTCCTTCAGGCCCTGCCACTTGCCTTCGGGCGTGAACTGGCTCAGCACGCCATAGGGTTTGTTGAAGCGGATCAGGCGCGGGGTCATGCGTGGAAGAGTTTTGATTAAAAATGCCTGATTAGCTACTTACCTCAGATACCTGCAGCAGCTTCAAAGGCAGTGGGCCAGTAGTCACCAAGGCCTTCAACAGTCTGGGCAGCATGGCAGGCAGATCAAAGCGGCGGTTGAATCGCCAGCAGAACTCGGCCAAGTAGCGCTGGGCATACCTGGTGTGGTCAAACGAGTGATAGGTTCCTGCCATGCTGGTCTTGAGGTTGCCCAGCAAGGTGTTCACCCAACGCAGCTGAGGTGTCTGCGCCCCCTGGCGCCCACCTCCAGTCACGTGGCGCTCATGCGTGGCCTGCGCCTGCTGCACCTGCGCAAAGGCACGCGTGCCGTCGCTGACCACGTGGCAGCCCGCCGCCAGGTGGCCCTGTGCCCATTGCCGCATGTGCTGGTTGGTAAAGTCCTGCACAGGCGTCAAGTGCATGTACAGGGGCCGGCCATCGACGCTGGTCTGCACTGCGGCGACGAAGGCCGTCTTGTTGGCTGCGCGGCGCCCGCCGTTGATGTGGCCTGCCCGCTCGCCCCCAAGGTAGGCATCGTCAATCTCCACCCGCCCTTGCAGCAGGTAGCGCGCATCGCGCTGGGCCATGGCCTGCATCAGTTTGTGCTTCATCAGCCATGCCGTTTTGTAGGACACGCCCAACTGGCGCTTGAGCGCCAGGGCGCTGATGGCGTTCTTGTTCTGCGTCAGCAGGTACATGGCAAGAAACCACAGCTTTAGGGGCACATGGGTGTGTTCCATCACAGTGCCCACGATGGATGAGCTTTGGTAGCCACAAAGCAAGCACTCCCACAGCAGACGGCCCGTGCCATTGCGGGGGTGAAAAAAGCGCTTGCAGCCGCAATGCGCGCACTGCCAGCCATCGGGCCAGCGGGCGGCCACCAGGGCCTGCTCGCACTGCTGATCGCTGCCGTACTGAGACTGAAATTGTGGCAGCGACAGCCCGCGCTGGAACTGGATGGTGTTGATGGACATCGCTTGCTCCTTGGCGCCGAGAACTCGGCATGTCCGTTGGAGTCCTCTGGCTGGGCTTTGTTCTGCGCAATCTGAGGTATGTCGCTAATCAGGTAAAAATGGCCTCTAGCGCTTGATGGATAAGCGGTAGAAGCTATCAAATGAATAGCTATGGTGAAAGGCTCTGCGCCTTATGCGGGTACGAACAGCGCCGGGTCCACCATGGTGCGGTTGAGCATCACGCCCCAGTGCAGGTGTGGGCCGGTCACGCGGCCGGTGGCGCCCACCTTGCAGAACGCATCGCCCGCGTTCACCACATCGCCCACGCGCACATCCACGCTGCTCAGGTGGCAGTACATGGTCAGCAGGCCCTGGCCGTGGTCCAGCCACACCGTGCCGCCGTTGAAGAAGTAGTCGCCCACGTCAATCACCCGGCCCGGCAGCGGCGCCACGACGGGCGTGCCCGTGGCGGCGGCGATGTCCATGCCGCTGTGCGGATTGCGCGGCTGGCCGTTGAACACGCGCCGCAGCCCGAACGAGCTGGACCGCCGCCCCGGCACGGGCACCCGCATGCGCAGCGATGGCAGGGCCGCACCTGCAGGCTGCTCGGTGAAGGTGGCCATCACCCCGGCCTGGTGATCGCGCTCGCGTTCGTAGCGGGCCTGGTCTTCGGGCGAGAGGTCCACCGTGCGCGGCGACACTTTCAGGCGCTGCTCTTGGTATTGCTTGGGGGCCACGCTGTAGTGCACCAGGCGCGGGCTGCCGCCGCCTTCGGCCAACACGGTGATGAAGGCATCGCCCGGCGCAGCGGCCAGCGGTATGCCCACGACGGCCGTCCACTCAATGGCGTCGCCCACCACCCGCAGCGGCACGTCCACATCGCCCTGGCGCACCTGCGCCACGGGCCGTGTGGCCGCCGGGCCCAGCGACAGCCGCGCCACGCCCCCTGGCACCTGCAGCGCCTGGGGCCATACCGTGGGTGCGGGTGGCAAGGGCTTGGCGTGCAGTGGCGCCACCAGGGCGGGCTGAGCAAGAAGGCCCGCCGTGCCGATCAAGGCGCTGCGGCGGTTGATGAGGCGGGCGGGGTGGATGAGGGCAGGGAGGGCGGGGTGGGCAGATTCAGACACGGCAGGGCAACAGTAAAAAATGCGGTGAGGGTGAGTGTGTGGCAGGTGCGTGGCAAGTGCGTTGTGGCCGCGCTTGCACGGCCCGCATCCCGCGATTGTGCCGCCCAGCGTTGGCGGTGTCGGCCTACATCGGGCCTACAGGTCGACATCCACAATCGCGCCATGCAAAAAGCAGCGGGGTGCCGCCGTTCCACCATGTTCACCGTTCTACTCACTGCATTGGCCACCGGGGTGCTGGTGCTGTTGGCGCTCAATTTCACCGCCGGCGAGAAAAAGGTGCAGCAACAGTTGCCCCGCCTGTACCAGACCGCCAGCCCGCAGTTTGAGCGCGCACTGGGCAGCTTGCTCGGCCCGGCCCTGGTGGACGGCAACGAGGTGACCGAGCTGCTCAACGGCGACCAGATCTTTCCCCCCATGCTGGCGGCCATCAGCGCCGCGCAAAAAAGCATCACGTTCGAGACCTACATCTACTGGTCGGGCGACATCGGCAAGCGGTTTGCCGATGCCCTGAGCGAACGCGCCCGTGCCGGTGTGCCGGTGCATGTGCTGATCGACTGGGTGGGCAGTGCCAAGATCGAGGAAAGCTATCTGTCCGAGATGAAGGCAGCGGGCGTCCAGATCGAGAAATTCCACAAACCCCATTGGTACAACCTGGCCCGCCTGAACAACCGCACCCACCGCAAGCTGCTGGTGGTGGACGGGCAGGTGGGTTTTACCGGCGGCGTGGGCATTGCCCCCGCATGGACGGGCGATGCGCGAGACCCCGACCACTGGCGTGACTCGCACTACCTGGTGCGCGGCCCTGCCGTGGCGCAGATGCAGGCCACTTTTTTGGACAACTGGCTCAAGGTCACCGGCAAGGTGCTGCATGGCGAGGCGTACTTTCCACACATCGCCTCGGCGGGTGGGCAAAAGGCGCAGATGTTCTCCAGCTCGCCATCGAGCGGCAGCGAGAGCATGCAGCTCATGGTTTACCTCGCTATCACTGCCGCCGAGCGCAGCCTGGACTTGTCGGCGGCCTATTTTGTGCCCGACGCGCTCACACGCAAGCTGCTCATGGGGGCGCTGGCGAGGGGGGTGCGTGTGCGCATCGTCACGCCCGGCGAACACACGGACACCGAAACCGTCAAGGCGGCATCGCGCGCCACCTGGGGCGAGCTGTTGAAGGCAGGCGCGGAGATTTACGAATACCAGCCCACCATGTACCACTGCAAGGTCATGATCGTGGACGAGCTGCTGGTGTCAGTGGGCTCCACCAACTTTGACAACCGGTCGTTCCGCCTGAACGACGAGGCCAACCTCAACGTGCTGGACGGGGCGTTTGCACTGCGCCAGAGCAAGGTGTTTGAAGGCGACATTCAGCGCTCGCGCCGCGTGACCTATGACGACTGGCTGGAGCGCCCCTGGCGCGAAAGACTGACCGAGAAGATGACGGCCTTGCTGCGGTCGCAGCTGTAGGTCGTGAACACGTTCTCATTGGATGACGTTGATGGACACCCCACGGCCCTGCGCGTGGGTCGTGTCCACGGCGTTGGAGTCACCCTTGAATCACGGGTGCATCGCGTGCGATGGTGGTGCAAAGGTGGTGGAAAGGGCGTGCGATGCCCATCCGCACCCGTGCGCAGCTCAGTGCGTCACAAATTCATAAGTCACTACTTCGCTCTCCACCATGTCCAGAATGTCGTCGAGCACGTTTTCGTCCTCGGTGCTGCTCCACAGGGCTTCGGGGTCGGTGGCGAACAGGGGCTCGATGGCGATGTCCATGAACTTGCCGTCGGGCAGCTTGATGACCGGTGTGCCCTCTGACGTGTCGGTCAGCTCCCAGTCGTCGGGCACAGACATTTCGAGCTGAATGGTGACGTTGAGTTTTTTCATGGCGAATCCTTGGTTGCTAAGCCGGGCAGGGTAACCCAGATTGATAAGAAATGGGCGCGTAGCGCTTATTGGATAAGCGCAATGCGCTATAAAAAATAGAGCGTAAGCAGGGGCCTGCGCCAGCGTGCCCTGGCCCTGGCGCCGTGCAGCCGTGGCATGGCATTTGCATACGCCTGGTGCGCTGGTGTTCAACGACTGCAGCGCTCTGCCACTTTACCAACTGTCACCATTCTCGGCGCCACTCTTGGCATCACTACGGGCACCGCTACGTGCATCACTGTGTTCGGTCATGCGCCAAAGCGGCCACGTGCCTGCACCCTGGGCAAGCCCCGATGGTTTGGATGGAGGCCTGCGGTAACGTGGGCCCCCGCCATGCTTGCGTTCACCGCACAGGGCCACGCAGTGGGCCCTTCCGTGTGTGCCGAGTTGGCCAAGTTTGCCAAGAAGCCCACCACCCTCTGGAGAACCTCAAAATGATCGTTAAAAAGACCCTTGCCCTGGCCGCTGCCGCCATGGTTGCCGCCCTTGCCTTCAGCCAGGCCGCGCAGGCCGGACCCCGGCTCGACAAGATTTTGGAGGCCAAGGTCATCCGCGTGGGCACACCCGGCGACTACCGCCCGTTTGCCATCAAGACCGACGCGGGCTACGCGGGCCACGACATCGACGTGATCGAAACCATGGCGAAAGAGCTGGGCGTGAAGATCGAATACGTGCCCACCACCTGGACCAATTTGGTCAAAGATTTGCAGGGCGACAAGTTTGACGTGGCCGTGGGCGGCATCACCCGCAACGTCAACCGCATGCGCCTCTTTGACATGCTGCCCGGCTACGCCCCCTTTGGCAAAGTGGCCCTGGTGCGCGCGGCCGACAAGGCCAAGTACACCAGCGTGGACGCCATGAACCAGCCCACGGTGCGCGTCATCAAGAACCCGGGCGGCACCAACGAGACCTATGTGCTGGCCAACCTGAAGGCCGCGCAGGTCGGCACGCACGACAAGAACGCCGAGATCCCTGCGCTGATTGCCGAGGGCAAGGGCGACGTGATGATCACCGAGACGTATGAAGCCCTGCACTACGCCAAGACCGACCCACGCCTGGCCGCCGCGTTTGTGGACGCGCCCCTCACGCCCAAGAACTACCTGGGCTTCATGCTGCCCACCGACGACGCCGACTATGTGCGCGTGATGGGCTTTGTGTGGGGCCTGGTGGACAGCCGGGGCACCATCAAGCAGGCCGCAGACAAGTGGTTGAAGTGACCCGGTTGATGTGACAAGGGCCGGGGGCTGTGCGCGTGTGCGTTACTCGCCCGGAATCTCCGGCTCCACCAGCAGCGCCAGCAGCTGCAGCGACTCCTGCCAGCCCAGGGTGCACATCTCGGTCGGAATCACGGCCGGAATGCCCTCTTGCACCGCCGTCACCTCCGTGCCCACCAGCACCTTTTTGAACGTGATGGTGGTGCGCATCTCGTCCGGCAGGTGGGGGTCGTCAAACCGGTCGGTGTGCACGATGCGCTCGCCCGGCACCAGCTCCACATATTCGCCGCCAAACGCGTGCGTGCCGCCGCTGCTCATGTTGGTGAACTGCATGCGGTAGCTGCCGCCCACGCGCGCATCCAGGCTCAGCACCCGGCAGGTAAAGCCGTGGGGCGGCAGCCATTTGCACAGGGCATCGGCATCCAGAAACGCGCGGTAGATGCGTTCGGCCGGGGCGCGCAGCACGCGGTGCAGGGTGACGGTGCCGGTGATGCCCGTGGTTCCGGTGGTGGTTGCGGAGGTGTTGGGGGTTGTCATGCGGGTCTCCAAGAGGGTTGTCGCCAGGGGTGTATGAATGACAGCGTGGGCCATGAAGCCATTCGGGTCAATGGCTTCGATCACTCACGCGTTCATACCCCTACGACGAACGGCTCAGCGCACTTTCGACAGCCGGGCGCTGCCTGCCCCGCTTTTTTGTGTGCGGGGTGCCGCGTCAGGCCGCCACGGTGCGCACCGCAAAACCCTCGCTGCCCTGGGCCCAGGCCAGCAGCCGGTCGATGTTGGGGTGCTTGCCGGGGAAGGCCCGTGCATCGGCCACGTGCTCGGCATACCACTCCAGCCCCAGGCTGGCGGCTGCGGGCGTGATGCGCCCGCCATACAGCGCCGCCAGCGCGGCATACACCACCAGCGAACCGGTCTGGCCGGGCTTGTTCTCGATGGTGGCCAGCACCTGGCCGTCCGCGCCCAGCAGGTGCAGGGCGGCGAGGTGGCTGGCGGAGGGGAGTTGTTTCAGGCGGTCTGCGAAGTTCATGGCAGTCAGATTTAAATGAAATGGGCCGCAAGCGCTAGAAGATAAAGCGCGAGCAGCTATAAAAAAGTGAGTGATTGAATCAGAGGGGCGAAATCTTAAGGGATGTGGGCATGGCCCAAAGACTCTCAGGCGCTCACGCCTGCCACACTCCAAACCCCGCCGAGCGCAGGTCGATGCCGATCTCGATCTCGCGGTCCACCGCCTCCTCGTAGGTCATGGGGTTGAAGCCCGTGTGCCACGCGATTATTTGAAAATAGACAGTTGGATTCCACTTTGAAATCAAGCACCTCTGTCAGTTTCCTTGTCCATTAATTTTGCCAAGTCGATGGACGCAAGTTCCATCATTTGTCCATTTTGTTGATTCCATGCAAACCGAATCCACGGGGGTTAGTGGGTCACTTCTAGAAGGAAATCAACAGGTAGCTGGCTTGGCGGAGTCAATTGCCTCGCAAGAACTCTGGCTGCGGATCCTTAGCGCCTACCGTTCAGGATAGCCGCAGCTATTGCGAATATTTGCAACGCGGCAGACGGCCCGAGACCGCTGATGTACAAGGCGCGCTGATTCGTACAAAGGGTCCCTAACGTCCGATCATCTCGATCGCCCCGTCATTCGATCAGCAAGTAGACAATAAACATTTGTTACAACGTTATCCGCACCCCACAATAGTGGCGAAAAGGAGAACGTGCATGACAAGGGAGTCGGGTCCATTGACAGAGGCTGGTACGCCTGAAAATTCTGTTGTTACAGAGGCTCCACCTCCCACGGTTCGATTGCAGATCAGCGCTGCGAAAAAACTAAACCTCGCAGCCTTCCAGAACGCAGTACCTGCGTTGCACGAATTGGTGATCGTCAATGAGACCTCGTCGCTGATCAGCGAGTTGACCGTTCAATTGATTTCCGAGCCGCCCTTCGTAAAGCCTCGCGTCTGGAACGTGGAATCGGTCGGCGCAGGCGAGAGTTATCACCTGCGTGATCTCGACGTTCAGCTGGACGGCGCTCTCCTTTCGCGCTTGACGGAAGCTGAAACAGCTTCTCTGCGCTTCGAATTGCGCAGTCGCAAGCAATCAGATGAAGTTCTTGCGAGGCACGAGTCCGCTGTAGAACTTCTGGCGCGAAATCAATGGGGCGGCATTGGTCACTTGCCAGAGATGGTGGCGGCATTCGTGCAGCCGAACGACCAGGCTATCGACCGGTTGCTCAAAGGTGCCGCCTTGGCATTGCAGACGGGAGGAAAGTCAGGGTCGATCGATGGCTACACCCATGGCTCGAAACGGGCATGGGAGCTGGCGTCGGGTATCTGGGCTGCAGTGCTGCAGCGCAAGCTCAACTACGCGCTGCCGCCCGCCAGTTTTGAGCACACTGGGCAGAAGGTTCGCAGCCCTTCGCAGGTGCTCGATGGCGGCTTAGCCACCTGCCTAGATCTTGCGCTGATGTTCGCAGCATGTCTGGAGCAGGCGCACCTCAACCCCTTGCTGATATTCACACACGGTCACGCATTTGTCGGCGTGTGGCTGCGGGACGAAGAGTTTTCTACCTCTGTGGTCGATGACATCACGGCGGTGAGAAAGCGTTTGAAGTTGCAGGAGATGTTGGTTTTCGAAACAACGCTGGCGGCGCAGAGCCAAGCAGTGAGTTTCAGCCAGGCCATCGCCAACGCAAACCGTCAGTTGTCGGAAGATGAAGAAGACAAGTTTGAACTGGTCATCGACGTGAAACGCGCGCGCATGTCGCGCATCAAGCCGCTGGCGCAGGGGCACGCCGTCGCAGAGGCTGTACCAGTTGAGGTTGAGCCAGAAGGAACGATCGGCATTGAAGATGCCCCAGACCTGCCCGAAGATGCCATCACCGATACGCCGACATCTGAACTCGATCCCAAAGACAGACTGGCCCGGTGGCAGCGCAAACTACTCGATCTGTCACTACGAAACACGTTGTTGAATTTCAAGCAGGGGAAGAAGGCGTTGCTGCTGGACGTGGCAGCGCCAGAACTGGAAGACACCCTGGCAGACGGGCAAACGATCAAGCTGCTGCCCAGCCCAGCACTCATGCAAGGTCAAGACCCTCGTAGCCAGCAATTACACGAGGCAAGAAGCCTTGAAGACCTCCGGAAGGCGCATGCAAAGGACGCCCTGAAGCACCGTGAGGTATTCATTCGGCTGGAAGATCAAGAACTGGAAGGACGCCTGGTTGAGTTGTATCGAGGCGCCCGCAATGCGATGCAAGAAGGTGGTTCCAACACCCTTTTCATTGCGCTCGGGTTCCTGGTCTGGACCCGACCTGATAAGCCAGATGCTCGGGTCAAGGCGCCCTTGATCCTGCTGCCGATCACGCTGAACCGCAAAAGCGCCCGTTCGGGGTTCACGCTGCAAGAACACGAAGATGAGGCGCTGTTTAATCCGACGCTGGTCGAAATGCTTCGACAGGACTTCCAATTGGAGTTGGGCATTGCCGCTGGCGACCTTCCACGTGATGAGTCAGGTCTGGACATAGCAGGCATCTGGAAGCGCGTTCGCAGCGCCATCAAAGATATTCGAGGCTGGGAGGTCAGCGAAGACGTCGTGTTGTCGATGTTCTCCTTTGCCAAGTACCTGATGTGGAAGGACTTGTCAGATCGCACCGACGACTTGCGCAAGTCGCCAGTGGTGGCACACCTGATCGACTCGCCGCGCGAACCCTACCCATCCGCAACGCCCTTCCCCGAGACCCGGAGGCTGGACACTGACTACCCACCGCAGCAGGTGTTCAGCCCACTCCCCGCAGACTCGTCCCAGCTGTCTGCCGTGATGGCTGCTGCCAGAGGCAAGGACTTCGTGTTGATCGGTCCGCCAGGAACCGGCAAGAGCCAGACCATCGCCAACCTGATCGCCCAATGTCTGGCTGAGAACAAACGCGTACTTTTCGTGGCTGAAAAGATCGCAGCGCTGGATGTCGTCTTCCGCCGCCTGCGGGAAGTCGGGCTGGGGGAGTTCTGCCTCGAATTGCATTCAAACAAGAGTCGCAAGCTCGACGTGCTGAGCCAGCTCCAGAAGTCCTGGGAGTCCAAAGGTGAGGTGGACGCAGCCACCTGGGAAGCCAAGGCGCGGCAATTGGGTCAAGTACGCGAGCAACTGTCCACCTATGTTGAGCGCCTTCACCACCGCCACCGCAACGGTTGGACGATCTTCAAAGCCATCGGGTGTGTCGTTGGAGGCGATGCGTTACCTGACCTGCGATTCAGCTGGGCCTCTCCGCGTGCGCATGATGAGGCTGCACTGACCGAACTGCGAAATCTCGCCGGTAGGTTGCAGGCCAACGCTGCGGCTGTGAACCCTGATCAGTTGCTGACCGGCCCCCTGGTGCCAGTGCACGGCACGGAATGGTCCGCCAAGTGGCAACAGGAAATGGTCAGGTCCGCACAGACACTGCAAACCTCCAGTCGTGACTTCCAGGCCGCAGCGCTAAACCTGGGGCAACTTCTAGGCATGGAATGGCCAACGCTGCACCGTCAAACCCGCTCAGCGCTCGGTGTACTTGCCAAAGCCTTGCCTCAGGCGTCTTCTCAAGACTGGAGTTTCTTCGCGCTGCCGGACAGTGAGACCATCTGTGCCGCCTTGAAAAACGGAAATGATCTGCTCGGCCAACACCGGGAGATCTCCTCGAAAATGTCCGCTCCGTGGCCGGTCGAGCTGCAAACTCGCCTGTCTCATGCGCTCGACTTGCTCGACAAGCACCGAAACCTGCACGCGGAACTTGCAGCGCCCTGGCCACCTGCGGTCAGCGATGAGATCGAGCGCGGGGTCCAGTTGATCGAGGAAATGAATCAACTACGCACGGGTCTTTCCGTGAAGTACGGATCAGGTGTCGGACAGCTCAATGTGTCTCAGCTGCAGCGCGATTGGGCCAAGGCCGAAAAGGCGCTCTGGCCGATGTCTTGGCTAGGCAAGCGAAAAGTGCGCAGTGCGCTTGAAGGAGTCATCGATGGCACCGGTGAACCGCGTGTCGCCGATGATCTTTCTGCGCTCGTACGCATCAAGGGCCTACGTGAAGAAGTCCAACAACTGAATCCGGGTGCTGCTGCTGAAGGCTTGTGGTCTGGCATCAAGACCCGGGTTGATCACGCTCGCAGCGCCTTAAAAGCCAACATCGCTCTGCATGCCGCACGCATGCATAAGCCATTTAAGCTCGAGGGCTTGGACGCAGCATCTGAGGGATACTGCGGCGAGCGCTGGACACGCGAAGTTCAACGCCTGAAGGCCTTGTTAGATCTGGACCATCGCCTGACCGAGTGTGCACCGCTCTCGGAAAGCAGCCACGGACTTTGGCAAGGGCACAACACCGATTCCGCAGTTCTTCGTTCAGCGCTCGCATTTGAACGCGAGCGATCGATCTTGCTTCAAAGGGGCATGCTGCAGACACCGCATCAGGAGGTGGGCGACGGGCGATGCGGCACAGCACTACAACAGCAGCATGAGCAGTTGCAGAGACGCAGTGCGGTGGAGGCACGGCTGCTTTCCATGACTGGTCTCGCTACCGAATGCCCAGGGGTCTGGAATGCATTGGATACCGACAGCGACGGGATCGAGCGAGCGCTGAAGTTCCATGCCTCGCTGAAGGCTGGCCTGTCTGGCCTTGGACTGGCTTCTTCTGCCGTAGCTGAAGCGCGTCGCAGCTTGTACCAGGTGCTCGCAACGCGTCGCGCCGAACTGGGTGACTCCGGCGTGATTGGGCAAGCCTGTCACGGGATCATGGCGAAGCTGGCAGACCTCAACAGTGCGACAGAACAGTTTTGCAACAACGCAGCGCAGCCAGACACTGTCCGCCGCTCGTTCGCAGACCTTGAGCCCGTGGTGCTGGCTGAGATGGCGGAGCAATTGGAGTCTCATCATCAGGGCCTGCACGCATGGTGCGCCTGGCGCCATGCTCAGGTCGATGCACGCAATGCAGGGCTCCCGGCACTGGTGGGCGCAATCGAGGCAGGTGATGTGACCTCGGCGCAGGTGCCCGCCGCATTCGAAGTGAACTATGCCCGCTGGTGGCTCGCGGAAGCGGTGGACGAAGACTCGGTTCTCAAGCGATTTGTCTCTGCCGAGCATGAGCTTCGCATTCAGGAGTTCCGCGCCCTGGATGACGAGTTCACCAAGGTGTCCCGTGAATGGATTCGCGCGAAGCTATGTGCCAACCTGCCAGCGACCGACAGCATCCAACGCAACAGTGAATGGGGCATTCTGCGCCACGAGATCACCAAGAAAAAGCAGCACAAACCGCTGCGCCAGCTGTTGCAAGAAATTCCATCGGTAGTGTTGCGGCTGACCCCTTGCCTGCTGATGAGTCCGTTGTCGATCGCTCAGTACCTCTCGGCCGAAGCCAGCAACTTCGACCTCGTGGTGTTCGACGAGGCCTCACAAATTCCGGTGTGGGACGCCATCGGTGCCATGGCTCGGGGCAAGCAGGTGGTGATGGTGGGTGATCCGAAACAATTGCCCCCCACTAACTTCTTCGGCCGCAGCGAAGGCACTGATGGTGACGATGACGTCGTCGAGGGCGATCTGGAGAGCATCCTTGACGAGTGCCTGGGTGCCAGCCTGCCCACGCGCAATCTGTCTTGGCACTACCGCTCGCGCCATGAAAGCCTGATCGCCTTCAGCAACCACCGCTACTACGGGGGTGGTCTCGTCACTTTTCCGTCACCCGTCACAGACGACCGCGCCGTCAGCTTCCACCTGGTGAAGGGGCGCTATGAAAAAGGCGGTGCCCGCATCAATCAACCAGAGGCCCAGGCACTGGTGGCCGATCTCGTGGGCAGACTCAAGCGCCCGGGCTTCCGGGAGTCCGGCCTGACCATTGGTGTAGTGACGTTCAACTCCGAACAGCAGGGACTGATCGAAGACTTGCTTGACGATGAGCGCCGCAAAGACCCCGGCTTGGAGCCCTACTTTTCGGAAATGGAACTCGAACCGGTGTTCGTGAAGAACTTGGAGAGTGTGCAAGGTGACGAGCGCGACATCATGTATTTCTCGATCACCTACGGGCCTGACATGGCCGGTACCGTGTCGATGAACTTCGGCCCACTGAACCGCGACGGCGGTGAGCGGCGCCTGAATGTGGCAGTGACGCGCGCCCGGCATGAATTGCGCGTGTTTTCTAGCCTCCGTGGAGAACAGATGGACCTGTCGCGCACCAAGGCGAACGGCGTACGCGACCTGAAGCACTTTCTGGAGTTTGCAGAACTCGGCCCGCGCGCGCTGGCCGAAGCGCACCACGGCAGTCAGGGTGATTTTGATAGTCCTTTCGAAGCCGGTGTGGCCACTGCGCTGGGACGCAAGGGTTGGCAGGTGCACACCCAGATTGGCGCTTCGTCGTTCCGCGTGGACCTGGGCGTGGTGCACCCTGACTTTCCGGGTCGCTATCTAGCGGGGGTGGAGTGTGACGGGGCAACCTACCACCGCTCCGCCACCGCACGCGACCGGGACAAATTGCGCGAACAGGTGCTACGCGGACTTGGCTGGGAAATCGTGCGCATCTGGTCTACTGACTGGTGGGTGAATCCGGGCGGCACCCTGGAGCGTGTACACGCAGCGCTAACTGAACTGCTTGAGAAAGACCGGGGACAGCGAGCCAATGAAGTCATCGAGCGACCTGACGAGCCACTCACCGAGCCGAGTGGTCCAGATGTCACGCCGAGCCTTGACGTGATCAACGAGGTCGAAGCAGCAATTGCACGCGCCGCATCGGGCCTTCGACTGCCCCCCGTCAGCGCTCCGTTGGAAACCACAGCGCAGACAGAGGTTGTCTATGCACGCGCGGCTTCGCCTTTGTCAGTAGCGAAAAACAAGGCTCCTGACGACCAAACAGATCCCCGCTTTCAGGCATCGCAACCCAGCGATGCAGTATCCGCCAACACGATCTCTGCTGACTTGTTCTACGAGCCCAGCTATGACGCGGTGTTACAGGAGATGGTCGAGTGGATAGTGACGCGCGAGGGACCTGTTCTAGATACGGTTCTGGCCCGACGCATCGCGCGGGCTCACGGTTTTCAACGAACGGGTAGTCGAATTCAGGAACGGATCGAGAAGGTCGCGCGACAGATCTTTAAAGCCACAGAAGAGACCGGTGGGACCTTCTACTGGCCTCGTGAAATTGAGCCGTGCCAAGAAATACCTTTCCGTCGTCCAACGGACGACGACAGCGCACGGAGCGTCGAAGAAATTTGTACGGCGGAGCTTTTGTCGCTTGCCCGCTGGGTGTTGCACCGAGGGCTCTCCGAACAAGAATCTGTGGTTGCAATGGCTCGCGAGTTGGGCATGCAGAGGATCCGCGAGGCAAGCCGCATTCGAATTGAAAACGCACTCCTGATGGGACGCGAACTCAAGTAGTTTGAAGGTGTTTCAGGACACTCCAACTCTGTGTTGACCCAGAGGGTGTTGTGTATATACAGGCGTCATCGCGCTGATGGCTACGCGCAACAGAGCAATATGATTGGCTATCACTGCAGAGCCTGCCTAGGTCGCGGCAGGTTCAGGCTGATAGCAGCCGTTCAGCTTTCGAGCTGGTCACTCCAAACCCGCCACTTAAGTCAGCCAAATGACGATCATTCAGGCTGCAATGATTTCGTTCAAGTGGCGCCGCAAACAAGTCGGTATGGGGCCTTGGTACAAGCGCTTCCCAGCTGTGGGCTGATGAAAACGTACACCTCATCCGACGCACTGGTAAGCTCAACCGCATACTTATGAAGGCTCAGCGACAAGCACGACTAGACGTTGCGCATCGGGGTCACTTGGCACGTTGTCATTCGCTGGAGCAAAAGGAATCTACTTTTCATGAGCTTTACAGCAACCGTGTTCAGGCTTTTTACCTCCGTTGTGGGAGCCTTGCTGCCAAAGGGCAAGCAACTTTATGCAGAACGCTCTGCTGGAATAGTCCCGGAGGCCGTCCCTGTCGACCAAGCAGAAAGAATCCTCGACGATGCCCTGAACAGATTGGGCGCCGTCGATCTGGAACACCCGTGGTGGAAGCGTGCTTTGGTGGAGATAGGAGCGGCCGCGATTCGACCGGACTGGTTCAAGAAGCCGCATGTTCAGGAATGGCTTTCGCAGACGAATGTTCAGCGCCTTCTCAAGGTAGTTACGAAGGCCAAGCTGACGGGGGGGGGAAGTTCATCGAGATGACCATGAGGCACTCGTCGCAAGCTACATGCTGAACTCACATGAGGATCGCCAACACGCCGAATCGGTGATCACGCTCGCGGTAGCTGTGCTGAAGGCCAGCATCATGGGGGCTGTTCGTGATCCTGGCACTGCGGCGATAGTTCAGGCTCATGCGACAGGCCACCAAGAGCAACTGGTGGCTATGAGTGAACAGTTGAAGATGATCGTTCCGGTAGACCTCGACAAGTTAACGGAGATCGCAAAGAGCTACGTAAACCTCATTCCTCATGATATTGGTGGAACGCAACTCGACCGAACTTCGCTCCTTGAGACTCTGAGCGCGAAGTTAACCATGGCCCGCCTAGTTCAGATTCGTGGACTGCCAGGAAGTGGAAAGTCAGTTGTGGTGAGGCGGGCGGTAGAGCGCGCGCTAGAACGTGGGCCGGTCCTCTTCCTCAAAGCCGAGCAGCTCGAAGGCACCAGTTGGATCAGCTACGCAACCTCACAGGGCCTGTCAGGCGCTCCTTTGGAAAAACTTCTCGTGGAGGTCGGGGCCGTAGGTACTCCCATACTCTTCATCGATGCAATCGATCGGATCGAAAAAGTAAACCAGCCCGTCATCCTGGATGTGGTCCGCACCATCGTGGAGTCGCCGTTGCTCAAAAAGTGGCGCGTGGTCGTCTCGCTCCGCGACACCGGCATTGAAGTGCTTCGCATTTGGTTGGGTGACTTTCTTGATGTTCTGAAAGTCGAGACACTTGACGTTAGTCAGCTGAGCGACGAAGAGGCGGAGACACTAGCAGAAGCCAAGCCACATCTAAGGCCGCTTCTGTTCGGATCAGCCCAGGTGCAAGAGGTCGTCCGACGTCCCTTCTTTGCGAAGGTTCTGAATCAGAGTTATGTAGCTGACCCCAGCGCCCCGACATTCGCGCCCCAATCCGAAGTCGATCTGATCGAGCATTGGTGGCGGCGGGGCGGCTACAACGAGAGTGGCCAAAGCGCGATTGAACGGCAGCGCACGCTGCTCGACCTGGCGCGTGTTCGTGCTCGTCAGCTTAGCCAGCCGATTGGCCTTAGCCAGCTGACTTCGGTCGCGCACATCGATGACCTAAGATCTGACGGCATTCCGAAAGCAGGGGAGCACCTCACAGCTCAGGCCCTCGAATATGCCGAGCTGGCGGATCCGAAAAACTATCAAGCGTTCCGCGCCAAAGGGGATTCAGACGAGGTAGCAATTGTCCACATCAGCCCCTCTGCCGCGAAACCTGAAAACGTCGCTAGGGCCGAAGAGGCATCTAAGCAGCTTAGACAGATGGGCCTTTGGACGTGGGCGTCCAAGTCCTTCGAAGAGAAGTCACTGGGTGACACCTACACCGTCGACGAGGCCATCGCGTCGGCCAGGGAGGCTGACACCAGCGACTTGTTCGAGCTCTCGAACGACGGGAACGAGGAAGAGCAATTGGGCATGCGTCGAGGTGCGGTCGCTGCTACTGCGGCCATCACGCTCAACTTCCGAGACGGGCGCACTCCGGAAGACCTTGAGTGGGCTCGTGATGTTCTTGGGCGCGCGGTCCGTCTGGCAGAAAAGCCCGATCTGATGTGGTCGCCTGGTTCCGTAATCCCGTGGCACCAGGCGATCTACGTGGCACGAGGCCTCGCGGCGGATCTCGTAGTGCGACAACGCGATGGTGTAGCGGCCCTGGCCGCTGGTCATCGCATTGAGCCGCGACTGGTAGTCGGCCAGCTCGGCCTCTGGCACCTGACCGCCGATGGCCACGGTGCCGGCCCCCAGGCCCGATGTGCCGGTGACCAGGCCGCGCCGCAACGACAGGTCGCTCGTGACGTCGCCCACGGAATGCTCGGGCACGGCGATCTCGATCTGGACAATCGGCTCGAGCACAGCCGGCCGGGCCTCGCGAATCGCCGCCATGAAGGCATTGCGGCCGGCGGTCGCGAAGGCGATGTCCTTGCTGTCCACGCTGTGGTGCTTGCCGTCGTACACCACGACGCGCACATCGACCACTGGGTAGCCGGCGATCGCGCCGCACGCCAGCACCTCGCGCACGCCTTTTTCGACGGCGGGGATGAACTGGCCCGGGATCGTGCCGCCCCTGACTTCGTCGGAGAACTCGAAGCCCGCGCCGCGCGCGAGCGGCTCGATGCGCAGGAAGACTTCGGCGAACTGGCCGGCTCCGCCGCTCTGCTTCTTGTGGCGGTAGTGGCCCTCGGCCGGCGCGGTCACAGTCTCGCGGTAGGCGATGCGCGGTGGCCGCGTTTGGACCTCGAAGCGGTAAACCTCGCGCAGGCGTTCGAGCACGATGCGCAGGTGCAGCTCGCCAAGCCCGTAGAGCACCGTCTCGTTGGTCGCGGCCACATGCTCGATGCGCAGGCATGGGTCTTCGGCTACGAGCTTGCCCAAAATCTCCCAGGCGCGCTGCTCGTCGCCATGCCGCTTGGGCTCCACGGCCAGGCCGTACACCGGCACCGGGAACGGCAGCGGTGCAAGATGCACATGGCTGTCTTGCGCTGCATCGTGCAACACGGCATCGAAATGGATCTCCTCGACCTTGGCCACCGCCACGATGTCGCCCGGCGCCGCGTGCGACACCTCAACATGGTCCTTGCCCTGGAGCATGAACAGGTGCCCCACCTTGAAGGGCTTGCGGCCGTCGCCGATGTAGAGCTGGCTGTCACGCGTGACCGTGCCCTGGTGCACGCGGAAGATGCCCATCTTGCCGACAAAGGGGTCTATCGTGATCTTGAACACATGCGCCAGCACGTGCAGCGTCGGGTCAGGCTTGGCCTTCATGGGCATGGCCTGTGCGCCTTCGCCAACGATGAATTCCGGCGGGTTGGCCTCGGTCGGGTCGGGCAGGAGCTTGACGATCACGTCCAGCAGCTCGGCCACGCCGGCGCCGCTGCGCGACGAGGTGAAGCAGACCGGGATCAGGTGGCCTTCGCGCAGCGCCTGCTCGAGCGGCGCGTGCAGCTCGGACGGGTCCACGTCGCCTTCCTCGAGGTAGCGATCGACGAAGGCCGCGTCGACCTCGACCACCTGCTCGACCAGTGCGCGGTGCGCTGCTTCGACGGGGCCGAAGTCGGAGCGCCCGAAGCGGTTGAAGAAGCAGTCGATCACCTGCCTGCCGACCCCGTCCGGCACGTTCAGCGGCAGGCATTCGCGGCCGAAGGTCGCCTGGATGTCGGCCAGCAGGCCGGTCAGCGAGACGCCCTGCGCGTCGATCTTGTTGACGATGATCATGCGGGTGAGGTGGCGCGAGGCTGCGTAGTCCATCATGCGCACCGCCATCGGCTCGATGCCGGTGGCGGCATTGATGACCACCGCCACCGTTTCGACTGCCTCCAGCGCGGGCAGGCTCTGGCCGAGGAAGTCGGGGCCGCCGGGCGTGTCGATGAGGTGGATGCGCGTGGCGGCATGCGTGAGATGCATCACCGAGGCATTGAGCGAATGCAGCATGCGGCGCTCGAGCGGGTCGTGGTCGCTGACGGTGCTACCGCGCTCGATGCTGCCGCACGCCCCGATGGCACCCGCCTTGTACAGCAAGGCCTCGGCCAGCGAGGTCTTGCCGGCGGCCGCGGCGCCCACCAGCGCCAGCGTTCGCACTGCTTTCATTTCGGCCGCGAGGCCGTTCGATCGGCTTGGCATGGCTGGACTCCTTTGCACGTCCGGAAGGCCGGCCCGGCGGCCCGCATGGGCTCGGGCGTTGCGTGTGGACGTCGAGGCAGCGTACGGGATTGACCGCGCTGATGCAAGTTGATTGCGCCGCCGATTTCCAGTACCTGACCGGCATGCGTGCCGCGTTAACCTCCCCTTGTTGCCAGCGTGCAGAGACATGGGCTCACGCTCAAGATGTCTCAACAACAACGCTCTGAACCCGTCATGACCACTGTCACCGTCGACTCTGTATGCCATTGCCGGCGACCGGTCATCGCGCTCGATATGTGTCGAGGGCTTTCAACGACTGCACTGCGGTCGTCACCGTGAATTGACGGAGCGCACACCACCGGTGGTAATCGCTGCAGAGCCGCCCTTGTTGTTTCAGCTTTGGGCTGATCTGAGTAATTTGGGGCCCGCGTACGAACGGGGATAACCGCCACCACTGGCCCTAAACACCTCGAATGGCCGTTTGGTCCTCGGAGCCGACAACTCTACTGCTCGGTTCACCGCGTATTGACTTGTAAAACCGCTTCGCCGATTCGCGACAGACTTATATCGACTTCGTTGAAAAGCACGCTGAACTGGTTTGCAGACCCGTAAGTGGTGGATCGACCTGTGGACGACTTCCCAGTGATGCCTCCTCAACATTGGCTGCATACCACTAACCTTGAGCGACTTTGTCAAGCTGGCGGAAGCCAATGCAGGAATACTCGTAGGCATCAACGTTCCCGAAACACGGCGGGCTGAGAATCCAACTCCTGAAAAGGTCGTTAATGAAGGCAATGAGCTTTGCTACGACGATCATGTTTCGACCTAGTATGACATCCATAAATTGTCTAAGTACAATTTAAAAGACAAAAGTACAATAGCGAATCAGCGCCGACTCACGGTGCAGGAGCTTGTCTTGGAGACTGAGGCAACCGCGGAATGGAAGATGCGCGCCATCCAAGGGTTCATAGCCCATGCTGGCCCCCTTTGGGCGCGGCGCGAAGGAGATGGCTGGGCCTATGGATTTGCGATCAGCACACAGCACCTGAACCCCGCCGGCGTGGTGCATGGCGGCGCCCTGCTCACTCTCATAGATCACGCAATGAGCACGGTGGCCTGGGAGGCCGCTGGCCGGGTGCCTTGCGTCACCTTACAGCTGGATTCGCATTTCGCCGCCCCGGTGCTGGCGGACCAATTCGTTGAAGCGCGGGCCCAAGTCACCCGGTGCACTGGCACCCTGATTTTCATGCGTGGCGATTTGCGCGTGGACGATAGCTTGGTGCTGGGTGCCCAAGCGCTGATGAAGCCACTGAAGAGGATTCCTTAATCCCCGGTGGGGCATGGCCATGCTGCCCGTCGGCCCCGCGAAGTGTATGAACGAGGAAACGCCATGGAAAGAAGCATTCCCGCACAGCACAGCTTGATGGCCTTGTATGGCATGGCGACGGGCGGAGCATCGCCTGAAGCAGATGCAAATAGGGTTAACCTAGCCGGATTGCAGCTCCAGAAGAAGCACTCCCGCATGGCATCCCGATCCACCTCAGCCGCAGCGCCTTCAGCAACCAAAACTGGTCGGAGCGTGCGCGTGCGCCCCGTCCCGGCAGTTACACGCTCGATCGCTATCCTGAGGCTATTGGGCGAACAGAAGCAGCCGCTCACGCTAAAAAGCGTGGCACAGGCACTCGACCTGGTTCCAAGTACTTGCTTGCACATTCTGAGAGTGCTGGTCTCAGAAGACCTAGTCACGTTAGATCCCGACACTAAACGCTACGCTCTGGGAACGGGCATGATCAGTCTCGCTCGCAGCGTACTTGAGGGCGGCGGGTTCAAGCAATTGGTCCAACCGGTGCTGGACCGCATGGCAGCACAGTTCGGCGTGACCGCTATGGGCGTGGAGATTTCCGCCCGGCAGACGGTGATGGTGCTTGCCATTTCGCAGTCCAACCAACCGTTTCGCGTACACACCGATGTGGGTAGCCAGTTCGATACCTTGGTAAGCGCCACGGGACGATTGATTGCGGCCCATAGCGGGGAAGGATGGCCAGCGCTTAAAGAGAAATTTGCCCGGGTTGCCTGGGACAAGGCGCCAAGCTACACAGCATGGAAAAAAGAAGTCGAGTTGACCCGCCTGCGCGGATGGGCCTTGGACAGAGACAATTTCATGGCCGGCATCACCGTGGTAGCGGTGCCGGTCCTCTCATCGAGTGGACGACTGGTCCACACACTTGTAGCTGTGGGACTTACGAGTCAGCTTGGTGCGCCACGAGTTGAAAAAATGGCTCAGGCGATGCAGCGTGAAGCGGCTGATCTTTCAGCGTTGCTGGACCTGGGAGCATAGTGTCATGTCCAAGAAATTAGAGATACCGAACTGGCATACGGTCTTAAAGACCATCACCATGCCCGCAGACATCGATGCAAGTGGCCATGTCCCAACAGGGTGGCTGCTGGCAAAAATGGATCTAGCTGGTGCCGTTCTACCAGGCCAGCATTTTCGCGGCCCGGTGCAATTGATTGGTCTGTCAGGTATCTCGATTAGCGGGCGACCTCGCTTGGGACAGTGCATAACCTTTCGCTGCCGTTGGATAGCTGGAGATACGGCCCACGCATTGCTTGACATCGAAGCTTGCAGTGAGGACCGTGGGCAGATCGGGGAGGAGAAATTGCTCGGTGCGCAATTACGCTATGTCCCCGCTGTCGTGGAAGTGCCCGAGAATATTTTTCCGGGAAGCTTCTGAGCTGCCTACTTTGCGCGGAGGCGCGATGCTCCGATGTTCATTTCTGCGCAAGTCTCACACACGCGTCTTGTATTTCGACGCAGTATGGTTAGTCGCAGCCCTACCTTCTGAGACGCGTCTCTCGTATATCGAGCAAGCCAGACAACTGTGAGCGCGATCCATACGTCCATCGCGTTCGTCGATTGAATATGGGGAGGTGGAAAGGCCGCAGATCAAGCATTTCGACTTGTCCCCCCTGAGCAATGCAGCCTAAATTTGTCCGAACGCCATCACCGCTAAGCGGGCGACACTCGCCGCCCGCTCTCGGTGTCACTGATCTGCCCGGATGCCGGCAGCCTTGATGATGGGTGCCCAGCGTTCTCGTTCCTTCCTGGCAAAGACACCAAGGTAGCCAGAGCTCCCACCCGCAGGTTCGAACCCCAGATCTAGCAGGCGTTGGCGAACATCGGGTTTTGCCAGCACTTTGTTGACGGCTGTGTTGAGCGTTCGAGTGATTTCTGCTGACGTTCCTTTGGGGGCGTAGAGTGCATTCCATGCCACGAATTCAAAACCAGGATGGCCTTGCTCTGCGACTGGCTTGACTCCAGGTACAAGACTGCTGGCAGTGCCCGATGTGACTCCCAAGGCGCGTAGCTTGCCTGCTGCAAGATGGGGGCGCAATGCGAGTGGAGTATCAATAGTTACGGAAAGCTGCCCACCGAGTACATCGGTCATCGCGCTTCCTGAGCCCTTGTAAGGGATACCGAAGAGCGGGGCTCCCGAACGTTCTTTTAGGAACTCAACAACCAGACGCGCCGATGTGCTTGGCATAGCTATATCTGCCGAGCCTGGGGTGCGCTTCACCGCCTCCAGTACGTCGCCTACGGTGCGATATGGAGTATTGGCGCCCGCTGCAAGCACCATGGGGAAAGTTCCGACCATCGCGATGGGCTCGAAATCCTTGGCTGGATCGAAAGGCATCTTGGGATAGAGGAACTGGTTGAGCACATGGGTGGCATTGGTGCCCATGGTCAGGGTGTAGCCGTCACCAGCAGCCTGGGCCGCCATCTCGGTCCCCAAAATGCCCCCGGCGCCTGCCTTGTTCTCCACAACGATGGGCTGCCCCAGCTCCTTCGAGAGCTGCTCGCCCAGCAGCCGGGTGGCCACGTCGGTGCCCTGGCCGGCAGCGTAAGCAACAATGATGCGGATAGGTTTACTGGGATAGGTGGTTGACTGCGCCTGGGCTACCTGTACGTTGAAAAGTAGCAGACTGGCAGCAGTCGTGGTGATCATTCTGGCCGCGATATTTCGCATGCTTGTCTCCTTGTATTTGTATTCTGAAGGTCACAGAGGGGAGTGGGTGCGCGCGATGCCCCTGTGGTAAAAATCTCTCCTCTGCGTCTCGTTGAATCCGAGATCGGATAGCACCTCGTCCGAGTGCTGACTGAAACCCGGTGGCGGGTCGCCCGGCGATGCCGGGGTACCGTAGAGGCGCATTGGCCCCCTGAGCGCTGTAAATGCACCCTGCTGGATAATCATTTCGCGGTGTGCGCAATGCGCCTGTGCCAGCGCCTGCGGCACGTCGTTTACTACACCTGCTGGCACACCCACGCGCATCAGGTCCCTGCACAAGGTCTCGCTGTCAACATTGGCTATTGCGGCTTCGATCAGAGCCTTGAGCGGTTGTCTGTGCGCCAGGCGCTCGGCATTCGTCCGAAAGCGCGGATCGTCAGGGAGTTCGCTGCAGCCGATGTGGTGGCTGAACCGGCGGAACTGGCCATCGTTGAGAATGCCGATGAACACGTGGGCATCACTCGCTCTGAACTTGTCGTAGGGCGCGATGTTGGGGTGCGCACTACCGAGCAGGCC
Source organism: Acidovorax radicis (assembly GCF_020510705.1). NCBI lineage: Bacteria > Pseudomonadati > Pseudomonadota > Betaproteobacteria > Burkholderiales > Comamonadaceae > Acidovorax > Acidovorax radicis. The sequence goes on along the minus strand of NZ_CP075184.1, from coordinate 3,447,078 downwards.
CGGCGTCTGGTTTGAGGCAAACCAGTTCGATGCATGCGGAAGCAGCAGGCTGAGCGCGGTGTCGTACAAGGTGGCCTCCACCCGCTGGCCCTTGCCACTGACTTGCCGGCTGCACAGCGCCATAAGGATGCCCGTGAGCGCGACGTAGCCGGTCAGGTGGTCCACGATGGGGATGCCCATGCGCGTTGCCCCGCTGGAGGACTCGCCGTTGATGCTCATCAGCCCGCATTGCGCCTGCAGCACCGCGTCGTAGCCCGGCAGGCCGCCAAGCGGGCCGTCGCGGCCGAAGCCGGAGATGGCGCAATAGACAAGCCGAGGGTAGCGCGCAGCCAGTACCTCCTCGTAGCCCAAGCCCCATTTCTCCATGGTGCCGGGCAGGAAGTTTTCCACCAGCACGTCAGCACCATCGAGCAGGCGGTGCAGCACCTCCTGCGCATCGGGCTGAGAAAGATCCAGACTCAGTGCCTTCTTGCCTCGGTTGAGCGCGGCAAAGTAGGCAGAGTTTCCCATGGCGTCGTAGGGCGGGCCGAGGTGACGAGTCTCGTCGCCTCCCGGAGGCTCGATCTTGACGACGTTGGCACCGTTGTCGGAGAGCATCTGGGTGCAAAGGGGGCCTGCGAGTACTCGGGTCAGGTCTACGACCCGCAGGCCCCCCAGCGCAGTGGTTGCGCTGACGGTCGCCATGGTGCTCACCCGCGGCTGGGCAGCACGACCACGCCACCGCCTACTGCGGACTGTTCGCCGTCCTGGTTTTGCGCTTCCTGCTCAATCTCCACCATGTGCTTGCCGTTCTCCACGAACTTGCGCGTCACCTTGCCCTTGATGAACACCATGTCTCCCTCTGGGTTGTGGCGGCGGACTTTGCAGCTGGCCTTGTACAGAAAGCCTGTGTCGCCCATCCAGTTAGTGAGGTGGTGCGTCATCCACGAGGTACGCTCCGGGCCATAGTCATAGGCGCCAGGTGCCCCTACTTCCAAAGCAAAGTCTTCTTCCCAGTGGACACGCTCTGGTACGTCTGGGATGCCAAAACGGTTTTTGATGCCCACGCCAGGGTGCGCGTCGATCAGCTTCCAGGCTAGCTTGTTGGCGCGGATGTAGAGTCCGCCCCAGCCTTGTGCGTAGGCAACGAAACCGGTCACCGTCATCGGGCCCTTGAACATGGTGGGCAACTCATCACCTATGTTGACGTCTTCCCAATAGCGGGGGACAGCGCCGCGCACTTCTTCATCGCGGTACAACTTGTAGGCTTCGCCCAGTTCCTCGTCGGTGTAGCGACGCACGCCGCGTTCACGCACTTCGCGGTACTTGGTGCCGTTTTCACGAGCATGGTCACGTTCAGTACGGAAGCACCAGCTGTCGGCCTCGGCCACCTTGTCGCCGCTCTGGTTGAAGAAGTCCACGTGATAGATCTGCTGGATGGCGCGTCCAGCAAAGCGAGTCTGGTGCTCGACCAAGTCCTTGAGGTAGGACTCGGTGGAGATCACGTCATTGCGTCGCACCTCCTTATGCCAGGTCCAATCGGCGCCTGACCACATGGCGTGCACGCCAGGCAGGCCTCCCACATAGCCTGAGACGATGCGGCTCGTGGAGAACAGAAAGCTGGGCAGCGCCACAAGACCCCCGTAGTGACTCTTGGCTGCGTAGTCGGGGTCGCACCACAGCGGGTTGTCGTCGCCGATTCCGTGGGCGTAGTGGCGAATGTTGTCGCGCGTGGCCTCGTAGCACCACGGTTCGGCGGTCTGACCGATCTTCACGCCGATGCGCTGACGAAGGTCGTCCAGGCCGCTATCGGTGATCTTGGGGAAGGTACGTTGCGTTTCGGTTGACATGTATGTCTCCTTTTTTTGCGGTTGGTTGGAACGGGAAATGAGTCTGCGAAATGGGTGTGGCACGGAAGCCTGCTCAGACGGTGGAGGTGGCTTGAGCGGCGGCCTCGCGCTCACGCAGCACTTTGCGATGCACCTTGCCTGCAGGTGTCTTGGGGAGCTCAGCCACAAAGGCTATGTGGCGCGGGTATTCGTGCTGGCTGAGCTTGGTCTTGACGAGGCTCTGTACTTCGTCGACGAAGGCATCGCTGTGCGCCCGATCCGAGACCACGAAGGCCTTGACGACCTGGCCGCGGATGGCGTCCGGCACACCGATAACGGCGGCTTCGAGAACGTCCTCGTGCATCAGAATCACGTTCTCTATCTCCACCGCGCTCATGGTCCAGCCGGCGGAGATGATCACGTCGTCGGCGCGGCCACCGTGGTAGAAATAGCCATCTTCATCGGTGCGGCCCAGGTCCTTGGTAGGTACCCACTGGCCGCGACGCAGTACCATCAACTGGCCAGTGACTCCTGGCGGGCACACTTTGCCCTCGGCGTCGTGGACCTCGACCACCGTGCCTGGCACGGCTTTGCCCAGCGAGCCGCGCTTGACGGGAAAGTCCGCTGCGCCTGGGTAGCTCACTAGCACAACGCCGATCTCTGTAGTGCCGTACATGCTGCACACAGGCAGACCAAAGCACTCTTGCACGAAGTCGGCCGTGTCGTCGTCGATGGGCTCGCCAGTGAAGGACAGCCTCTCAAAGTGGTAGTTGTAGTCACCCGCCTTGCCGCAGTTCTTCATCATGCGGTAGTGGGTAGCGGCCGCCGACATGTTGGTGAAGCGATGCGACGATAGGGCCTGCAATAGTCGTTCAGGGTTGAACCGGCCGCTGTAACTACCCACCGTGAGGCCTAGGGCCAGCGGCGCAAGCGTCCCGTGCCACAGGCCGTGGCCCCAGGCGGGGGACGAGGGGCACATGAAGCGGTCGCCTGGGCGTAGCCCCGTGCCGTAGAGCGCAGCCACCATCAGCGTGACCAGGGCCTTGTGCGTGTGCTTCACAGCCTCGGGCAGTTCGCGTGTGGTGCCCGAGGTGTACTGGAACACTGCCAGCTCGTCGGGGGACGACTGGATCTTGTACTGTGATGGCAGCGCGCCAAGGTCTTGCCAGAGGGCTGTGCTGAAGATTTCGTACGGTGTGGTACCGAGGCCTGCCGCCACTTCGCGCTTGTCCTCATTCGTCACCAGGAGGACTGGTTTGCAATCGCCAACGCGCAGGCGCACTCCATCGGGGCCGAACAGAGTGAAGAGCGGAACTGCAATAGCGCCGCGCTTGATCACGCCGAACATTGCGGTATAGAACTCGCGCGACGGCTCCAGCATGATCGCCACGCGATCACCCTTTTGCACGCCCTTGCGTTCCAGGTAGTGCGCAAACTGCGACGAGTCGCGCGACAAATCGTCGAAGCTGATCTTCTCGTCCGCGCCATCCGCGCGGCACACGATCACCGCTTCGCCGCCTTGGCCTGCATGGCGGTCCACACATTCGTGGGCGATGTTGAACGCGCTGCGGTCGCCATCGAAAAGCTCCCACAACCTCTCAGTAGCGAAGTGGCTCTGTGCATCGGAATAGCTCGTGTAATCGGTAAGGCGTTTCATGTCTGCATGGATTTCGTGTGTTGGTGTATGTAGTCTCGATTTCCACGTTTGAATTGTCAAATACAACTTATAGTTGTATATAGACAATCATGAATGAGGTTGATTGGCGACTCTGTTGCCGCTATTCGGGCGTGCGGATGCGCGTGCGGGAGTGAAGGGACCGGGTGCACGGTGCATCGTGCGTGAGCGCGTGTGGCGGTAGGGAAAAGTCGGCCTCGAAACTGCAATCTCGGCGACCTAAGTGCTGCATGGATGTGGAGAGCGCGTTGGAACCTTGGCTCGACTCTTCCTGCTAAGACGACCCCTATCGCCAATCGAAATTTCGTTGCGCACAGGGGCTTGCTACGCTCTTTCCGGCGACCGAAATGCTGAAGAATATGAATCCAGATTTATTGTCTATACGCAATCGAATTGCAGTTTTTGACATTTTGACGCCGGGCTCATGACAATGGGAGTCTTCTTGCTCATACACACACCACTACCCGAGGTCAGGATGCGCCAACTCAAGACTTTTGATCAACTCCGCACACTGATGGTCCGTGAAGTGCAGCGGCACGAGCACCTGAGCGACCTGCAACCGCGGTTGGTAGCCTTGCCGGAGCGCGACGCCAGCGGATGCAACTGGGCAGTGGAAAGGTGGGCGACGTCTCTGGGGGTGGAGCGGGCACCATGCACGCAGTTGCAGGCGTTAGTGAAGGCTTGCCAGTTGCAGTTCAATGCAGTCGGCAGATCCCCTGGCAATGCCACTGCAGTTCTGTTGCCTGTGATCGCACGGGCTACCGAAGTACCAAGTCACACTGCGCGCAAATCGCACGTGCTGCGCTAAGCAACGGATAGCTCACCGTCGAGCATCCAGGTCCTCCTATTTCCTAGGAGCCTAAGGGCGCTCAACACCGGTGGGTCACGCTGACGCAGCAATTTTTTGATCGCCTGATCGGCGTTGTCGACGAGGGGTACAGATCCCGAGGCGGCTCGACACTGTCCTCAAGCGAGACGCACTCAAGGACTACCTCACTCCGATTTTCCGGACCGGTGAGGACCTCTTCTCACGAAGAGCGGGGTGCTCCTACCGGACTAACGACAAGAGGCTGTTGGTCGGATGACCGGTTGCTGCCCCTAGAACTACTAGGCGTCCGAATGGTAGATATCAACAATCGCAGCGGAGTTGTGGTTCGTCACTGCGAAGACGGCTTCAGGCTGGTTGCGGAAGTTCGACACCTGCGAGCTAGACATCTGCACGAAAGCTGATTGCAGTCATTCGCGACCGGTTCGGCTTAGACAAGCGTACCGACGTTTAGACGTTACCCTCCCGAACCTATGAGCCCATCTGACGCAACGTGACATTCGCCCCTTACCTCTGCTATACCCACTCCGTTTGCCGATTCACAACGCGAACTGCAGACCGACGCCGCAACAATCGAGCGAGCAAGGAGCGCGAAACAGAATGAGCGATTGGGATTTTCTTCACGACATGCACGACCGTGGCTACAGCGCCGACGACATAGCGGATGCTGCGGCCTGCGGCTATGCACCTTGGGAAGCGAAGTACATCGACCGGCAGTGGGCCGAGGAGCAACTTGAGGGCGAGCCAGAGGACACCGCCGCCTCGATTCAACCTGTACGAAGCAGGGAAGGCTTCCCGTTCAGCATCCTGAAGCAGAAGGAAATCTTCCAAGACTTGGTCGAATGCGCGACGCGCCATTTCGACAACACTGGCCGATACCTCCAGGTCTGGGGCGAACTCGGCGAAATCTACGCGGAGATCAAGTTTGGGCTTCGCCGCCATGCGACCCACGCCCCCGGCTCGGACGGAACGATTGACGGCAAGCGTGTTGAGGTGAAGACTATCTCCCCCGAGAAGACCAGCGATCACGTATTGGTCAAGACCCAGGGCAACTTTGAGAAGCTGCTGATCGTCCGCATTGATCGGGAGTTCCAGTTCCAAGGCAAGCTCATCGACCGCAGCGAGCTTTCGGGCGGCGCGGGCAAGTACCTCAAAGCGCGGCTTCCCTGACGTTCTATTGGGTGTGGGCCGCATTAAGGTCATTTCCTATCTGCTGTATCCGGCGGGTCGAAGGCTGACTTCGTGCCACTGCTGCGCCTTATGCAGTCGGCAGGTGCTAAGTACCCGAATCGGATTAGCGAAGCCCACTTGGTGGGTCTTTTCTTTAAGGCCGTTCGCTCGGCTGAGCCCATTCGACGTTGGAGGCTCTAGCCCCACCACTTTATGGTGTAGCCGCAGGCCTTCAACTCCTTCACACTTCGGTCTTCCAACCGCCGAATTGGTCGAGTCCAACGTACACAACGCCACTGATGTCGTTGGGCGTTTCTATCTCGCCCTTGACCAGCGCGCATACGTTTTCTCGACCAAGCTTCGCCATCAGGTACCCATGCTCGAACACAACATTCTGACGAGCTCGGTTCTTAGGAGGAATTTTTGATTCGTGAACGCCGCGCCCGTGGTCGCACGCGGTGTAGAGGACCAGGGCAAAGTCCGCATCATTGGTGTAGCGCTCAATCTTCTCAATGATCGTCATGCCTGAACTCGCCTGTTCATGCAGGATGATCGGCTCAAGCCCTAGGTCCGAAACGAAGCGTGCCACTTCCTGCTTTGCTTCGTTATCGCGGCCATGCACGATGAAGACTTTTCGCTTGTTCCGCGTGACGGGCGCGGCTACCGGTAAAGAACCTGGGGATCGCATGAACACTGGCGTAGCAGCGTGTTCGGGTGCTGCCGTCTGCTGTCCAAACTCCAAGGAGTCCAGCAAGGGGGTGAACTCTTTCGAAATGTACGTTCGCCGCTCTGCGTAGGTCTTGAATTTTGGCTGGATGAAATTCCAAAAAGAACTCAAGTCGCGATTTGTACGGACAAATGGCGGAACCAAGTGTGCGGTATCAGACAAGGACAAAAGCTCCTGCCTGAGGGTGGCATATTCATTATTGTCCGCATTTCCGCCTGTAGCGTGGGAGCTCAGCAACGTGGCCAAATAATTGGCCTTCTCAAATGGGGTGTGCAGGAATTCTATGCTCATGGTTTATTGTCGCTGAGATCTTTCGACTGGCCGAACATAAACTTCCCGACGTGCCAAATTGCTCTTCCAAAGTTGTTGAGCAACTGCTCGCCCTGCCTGAGATACGAAAGGCTTTGGTCAATACCGGCAAGCTTGATGGCGTCTGCTACCTTTGAGCCGGTTGGATGTGCGTCTCCCACGCGCATGTCGTAGACACCTGCAATCTCTGCAAATACTTCACGCGCCGTATCGGGTCCGACCGTTTGCGCGAGCACGTCTTGGAGAAGCTTGTTCGAGCCGAGTTTTTCTTTGTCCGCATGAGTCGCAATTTTGCGAAGCTCGCGGACATTGAGGCGGTCCGAGAACACGCGGACAAGCTCCTTGGCCAGCCTCAGCAGCGACGCCTGATCCTTGCTCATGAACCTAGACACGTTTTGCATCGACGCAGTGTCATCAATATCGTGAGTGAACAGGGATATTCCATAAACCTTGCGAAAATTATCCTCCAGCTGACGCATCGTCCCAAACAGCATTTCTTCGACGGCATGCGTATCTGCCGGTTTAGCCTTGACTTGCGAAGCCAGCAATTCGATCGAAACCTTCCCTTCCGGCGCTACGTTATGCGCGGCCCAAAGATGCTGCTCCCATGGATATAGCTTGGCAATGTCGTAGGCATATACAGTAATCAAGTCAGCGGAATTAATTCCGAAATGGGTCTTGTATCCAGACGTTGACTTGATACCGCCTGTTTCTGCCGTGTACCAGTGCAACGTGAAGCCTCTATTGCTTAAAAGTTCGTTGACCACGCTGGATCGGAACCACAGCCAGCGGCCAATGTCCTCGTTATCCAGCTTGGCGGAGGGCATGCGCGTACCGTCAGTCTCCACGATGAATTGAGGAAGGTTCGTGTCTTCATCTCCACGAACTCGAATGCTTCGCGATTGGTGGTCGATCCATTCGTCTCGCCAGAATTCGCCTTCAACTCGAATACCTTGATAGCCGCCACGTTCGCCTTGCGACTGTTCATGGCTAGTGTTTCCGTCGTTGTCCGGTCCCATTACGGGCGCGTCTTCTTCCTCATCAACGTCATTTCGCCACATACGAAACATAGCCCAAGTACCACCGAATACTTTGTTGACTTCGCGAATTAGAAGTTCAAATCGTCCGCCGTCGCGTTCTTCCTCGTGCTCTTTCAGATTTGCATACTCGCTCTTTTCAAGCGCGGGTACGTTTTCCACTCTTTGCCGGTAATAGGAGAGTCGCAGCGATAGGTTCCTGGCTGCCAAGTAATCAAGTAGAAACTCACGCTTGATTTCGATCAGGGTATGTTCGTTGTCCTTGTCGAGGACTTCACGTGCAACGACAACGAAGTTTTCTTTTGGCCTTACCCAGTTCGTCCCTTCCTTTATAAGGCCGAGCGCCACGACTAGATCGGGATTCAAGATCCATTGCCTGCCGCCGACTACGGGTTGCGGGTGTTCAAAGACAAGGTTGACGCCGATGGGCTCCTTGTCGTTGTATTGGTATTGGTCGATGGATGCGTAGCCGTCCTTGTAGGCATACGGCTCCACCGTGTGGCCGATGCCCAAGTTGCCCCAGCCTAAGCGCTCCTCAACGAATGCCCGCTGCTCTGGCGGAAACGCAGCAGACCCTAATCCAAAGTATTCGCTGGAGTGGACTGCCTCTCTAACGTCACCCTTTTCGTCTTTCACGGATGCCCTCAAGGGCACCCAGGTTGCGGTTGAGAACAGGCGGCGAGTTTCTTTTTTCTGGAGAATCCACTCTTCGTTCATTTCTGGTGCTGCATCGTGGTGCGTGTGTGTCTGGGTGCACCATTCTGCCGCGCGGCCGCGGCGTGTGATTCCTCCCTGGTGTGGACACATCGTCGCGTGACTCTAGTCGCTTGCTCGCCGCGCGCGCATGCACCGGGCGGCGAGCATGTTGGTTGCGGCCTGGTTCGGCTTGACTCGAATACGTTTGGATTGCTCGAACCGGTCTGGTACATAGGTAGGCTCCAGATCTCGGCCGCGTAGTTCCTGCGCTCGCCAGTCCAGGCCGGTTCACGCTGCTCCAGACGGGCGCAGCCGCCTACCGCGTGGGCTCCGGAGTGGGATCATGCTCCTAGCATGCTTCGTCAGAGGGACCGCAACGTAGGGATCGAGAACATGAGACATCGCTCAGTTCCCAGACCCTAACCTTCTCGGTCAGTGTGCCCGGCTCATGACGTTGTGGCTTCGCGAACGTCCGAAGACGTCGATGTTGCCGTCAGTCGCGGGCGCATCACTGTAAGACCGCAATCGCTGCAGATCCGACGTCCGGCGTGGCAGCCTGCCCATTTTCAAGCCCGAGCAACCGGCACATCCTCCCACCGAGTCGTGTATTGCGGTGTGCGCCTCTCCTGCTTCATCCCCCAGTCCTTGCCCTTGTTGGTGCCCCCCGTGGCGCCTGAATGCACGGTGCCTTTGCCATACCGCTGATTGATCGTATCCAGCGCCACCATCATCCTCTCGTGCAAGCCGCCCATTCCGGTAGTCGTAGATCTTGCGGTGACCTTCCGGCGATCCTTGGTGCTTTGGCGATTGGAACCACTTCGAATTTGGAAACACCCAAAGATAGTTTTCTTCCCAGCCGAGACCGGCGGGCATTTGCACGCGGTATGGGAAGTGCTTTTGCTCCAGGACCAGATCCGTTAAGCCCTCGAATAATGCCTCATTGATCGCCAGCACACGGGCGAAGTCGTGCAGATTGACGGGTTCAGTACCGAGGGATTCCCTGCTGTTTTTTCGCACCAGTCGAATCCCCTTGGCCAGGTCCGTGAGACCGGTCAACGCTTCCAGAAGCTTGAGGTTGAACGTCTGTTTTTGGAATGCATTGGTGCTACCGAATAGCTGTCGGCGGTAGCCGTCTTCCACATCCGCAGCATAGTGCCGGTAGGCATCATAGGTGTTAGCACCGCCTGCCAGGCATTGGGCATGGCCATTGCGGTCAGCCCAATCCATCAGATTCTTCAAAAATTCGCAGTGCCCATTGACCGTATAGGGACGTAAACCCCCTACCGTGATGAGCTTGGACAGTGTCCTGATCAATCCCCGCACCTGCGAAATGCGGTCATTCTGGAAGCTTTTCAGGGCGACTTCCGTACAACCATTGGCTTTGCGTTTCTTAGGTGAACGAGATGTATAACAATACGCGCCGATGTCGTGGACATGTCCTGCAACTCGGACCATGACTCGCTCAGGATGCGGAAGCCGCGCCTCGTTCGGCAACGGCAAGTCCACAATCTCAACATTCCGTCCGACAAACATGCTGGGCGAGTTCTCACTCATCCGAACCTCGCAAAGAATTGGCACCCGCAATCCAGGCCTGTACCTGCTCACCGTATCCGTCGATGGCTGCGTAAATCACTTGCATACGGCTGCGGTATTGCAGATACCTCTCGGTAGTCTGCAGACTGGAATGCCACATCAGTTCTTGCACCGTGCCGAGTACCTTGCTCAGGGTGATCTCTCCCTTCTGCACTCGGGGCATGAGGAGGTCAACACAGTTCATGCCAAAGGTCGCTCGGAGATCATGGATCTTGAAATGAAACTGCTGATCGTGGCGTTCTCGTATTGCAGGAAGCAAACGGTCAGACACGAACTTGCGAACAGTTCCACCATCGCACAGGTAGCTACTAGTGTGTTCAGGGTCAAATACCCGTGCATCGTCCTTGCTCAAGTAGTACGGCTGGCCCCTGTTGGTGAGAAACAAGTACTGGTTCTGTTGATCTCCTCGCTTTGCGGCTCTGCGACGAGTTTTGGCACGGTCACTGTGCGCGTAGGTTCGCATGGCTTCAAACAACGCTTGAGGAATATGCAGAATTCCGTGCTTGCCACCTTTGGTGTCGATCAGCGTCCCTGGTCCGCACTTCAACTTGACAACCTGCCTCCCACCGGCCAGATGACCGCCAAAGGCATGCGGATGCCCGAGGAAGAATCCGACTCTCAACGTACAAGCGGTCTGTATGCGCGCGCCGGTGGCAATCATGAACCAGTGCAGCAGGTACATCTCCGTGTTCCCGATGGCCAACAGGGCATCAAGGAGCCACCTCTGCTCAACAGATGTAAGGGGCCGGAGCTCACCACCGTCTAGAATCGTCTCACGAAAGGCATCATTGGCTTTGGGGGCCTCTATGTGCAGGTCCGTCGTCTCTACGTTCTTGACAACCTGGGCCCCGTATATGGTCTTGAAGGCCAGATTCACTTGTCTCGTCTTCCAGGCAGGATGTTCAGGTATGAAGTACTCAGCCTTGGCAAGAAACTTGTAAAAGTCAATCACCGTGTGCATTCGGTGTGCGGCCGTGCTTGCCGCCAATTCACCCAGGAAGACCTGATTCTTGAGGTGACCGTAGTACCGGTATGAACCGCCCCGGGTTTCGTGGAGGCCGGTTGGTTTAAGTCAGGCCGCCACCATGGAGGACTGACTGGCGAGTTGCCGGTAGTAGTTTGCCTCAGCCTCTGCCGGCGGTATGTATCCGATGGGTCCGAGCAGCCTGTGATGGTTGAACCAAGACACCCATTCCAGCGTTGCCAGCTCTACCGATTCACGAGTTGGCCAGGACCGTCGATGAATCACCTCGGCCTTGTACAGACCGTTGATCGTCTCAGCCAAAGCGTTGTCATAGCTGTCGCCCTTGCTGCCCACCGAGGGCTCGATGCCTGCCTCTGACAGCCGTTCGCTGTAGCGGATGCTGACGTATTGCGACCCCCTGTCGGAGTGATGAATCAATGCGCCATCACGCTCGGGTTGCCTGGCATACAGGGCCTGCTCCAGGGCATCCAGAACGAATTCCGTTTGCATGGAGGTGCTGACCCTCCACCCCACAATGCGCCTGGCGTATACGTCGATCACGAAGGCCACGTACAGCCACCCCTGCCAGGTTGAGACGTACGTGAAGTCCGAGACCCACAGCTGGTTGGGCCGCTCGGCCTTGAACTGTCTGTTGACCCGATCCAGCGGGCACGGTGCTTTCATGTCGCTGATGGTGGTGCGAACCACCTTGCCACGGCGCACGCCCTGCAATCCCAGGCGCTTCATCAAGCGCTCGACCGTGCAGCGGGCAATGGACAGCCCTTCGCGGTTCATCTGTTTCCAGATCTTGTCGGCGCCATAGACCCGCATGTTGGCCTGCCAGACGCGCTCAATATGCGGCACCAGGGTGTCATCACGTTGGGCGCGCGGACAGCGCAGCCGTGGATTGCGTTGACGGGCGGCATGACGCCAATAGCCTGACGGGGCGATCTGCAGCACCTTGCAGATCGACTCGACCCCGTAGGCCTGTCGATGCTGATCGATGAAGCCCTTCAGGGCTTCAGACGGCGGTCGAGTTCCGCCTGGGCGAAAAACGCGCTGGCCAGCTTCAAGATCTCGTTGGCTTTGCGCAGTTCTTTGACCTCGCGCTCCAGCACCTTCATCCGTTCACGCTCGGAGGTGGTGATGCCCTCACGCACGCCGGAATCGACCTCGGCACGCTTGACCCACTCGTGCAAGGTCTGCGGCACGCAGCCAATCTTGGGGGCGATGGATTCAATGGCAGCCCACAGCGAGGGGTACTCGCCTCGGTGCTCACGCACCATGCGAACAGCGCGCTCGCGGACCTCAGGTGAAAACTGGTTCGACTTCTTGCTCATGGCTCAATCCTCTCAGAGAAAAGAGCCTCCTCAAAACGCGGGGCGGTTCAGTACGTCACCCTCTCCAGGATGTTCTTTGGAAACTCAAATAGGAGATCCTGGCTCTTCTGGACATCAAGCCAGTGCCGATAGGCACCGAGATCGTCCGCCAGGGCATGGTACGTCGCCATCTCAGGCCGTTGTACCTCTTGAACATGCTCAAGCAGGTACACCGTCGCTAAGTCCCATGGTCGCCCCTGTGAGTCCAAGGCGAACGCAAACAGGTTCCATGCACTGGCTTGACCGGAGGAGGATGGACGGAAGTGATACGAGTTACAGGAACTCCCACCACGGCTATCACAGAACCGCCGCTCGACAGCTCCTACCTCGTCCAACTCACATTCCTGGGTAAGTTGAAATGCAGGTACAACAACTTTACGAGGTACTGTGCGCTTCATCAACAACCTCCGAAGTTGAATCCGACCGCCGTGGAAAACCCGCCTGTCTGCACCACGAGGTTGTAGACAGCCCTGCGGGTGCGCGGGTTTCCCGCTGCTCCCAGGCACTGACGCGGTTGCCGTGGAAAAGTGCAAGCACTTGCAGGCAGCCCACTTGCCCACTAAGCCTTAGTAGAGAAGCCAGTAACAACCTAAACAAGAAGAATGGATGCTTGTACTTGTTTCAATCTACTGAGTACCACTCAGGTTGTCACTTTTTATTTGACTACCATGTCGCATTGAAAATGGATTAACTCCCATGTCCCTCGTACAGGTCCGGCAGCAGGCGCAGGCCGTATTGCGTCACAAACCGGTTGGCCTGGATGCCCGCCTTGTGTTTGTCAAACCGCACGTCCGGGTCCAGCCCCGTCATGCCTACGTACACGCAGGGCTTGCCGTCGACGTAGCCGGGGTTGCATTTGCGAAAGCGCGGCTCCAGCAGCACGTCTTTGGAGAGCTCGACCACGTAGACGTGGTGGTGCGGTTTGCGGCGGCGCATGGGGCAATGGAGGGGGCTGGGTAGAGGTTGGATAGACGCTGGGTAGACGCAGTCCGTCAGGTGGCCTACTCGTCGTCCTCGTCTGCCTGGCCGTCATCGCGCAGGCGGCGGTCGAGTTTGCTGCGCAGCGACTCGGCGTCTTGCAGAAGCTGATCCACCGGCACGGCCGGGGCCACGCGCAGGCTGGGGGGGAACAGGCTGCTCATGTACAGCTCGTTCGTCAGCCGCATGCGGTTGAGCCACTGCGCACCCAGCCACGACGGCACGCCCAATGCCACCACGGCGGCCACCGCCCAGGCCAGGCCCACGCGGCGGCGTGGCAGCACGGTGGCCAGATGGGCATACAGCGCCGCCGCCAGCACCAGCACGGCCAGCAGATTGGCGAACTGCGAAAAAACCTCCAGCGAGAAAGCGAATGCGGTCAGGTTGCTCACCAGCTGCACCACATCGGCCCCCAGGGCCGCAGCGCAGGCAATGCGCACATGGCGCCAGAACCGCAGCTGGCCGGCAAACACCTTGTTGGCCACCGCCCACATGCCCGACCAGGCGCACAGCACCATCAGCGTGCTCAGCAGCACGACAGGCAGCGACTTCAGGTATTGCGACGCGTCGCGTGCCTCCAGCCACGACGACCCCGCCGCAGCAGCCACCATCAGCACCACCCAAGCGGCCGTCATGGCCAGCATGCGCCACGGAAACAGCGGCAGAGCCTGCTCGTCGGCAATGGCCGTGTCGGCCAGGCGCAAGGCGATGTGCGTGCGACCCAGGTCAACGGGGGTGCCGTCGGGCCAGTCAAAGCGCTCGCCCTGGCCGTGGCGCTTGCGCTGCAGGCGCGCGCCGTTGCGTGTCTCCAGCACCTCCACCTGCACTGCGCGCGGGCCGTCTGCTGCGCGGTCGATACGCAGGTGCGTGGGCGCCACAAACGGGTCGTCCAGCACCAGGTCGCAGTCCAGCGCCCGGCCCACCGTCACGGGCCAGTGCGTGATGGGCGCGCGCGCCAGCAGCGCGCCGTGGCGGTCAAAGGCTTCGATCAGCCCCAGGGTCGGCATCGTGCTCATGGTGCGGCCTCCCAGCGAAACGCCTTGAGGTAGTGGCTGGCCAGCTTCATGCCGTTATCAAACGCAATGCCTTGCACATCCAGGCGGCCCAGCACGCCCTGCGTGGGCTGGTTGACCGAGGCGGCCAGCACGGTCATGTTGTACAGACCGGTCAGCTTGCGGTAGGCCGACAGGCACACCACCGCCCGCAGCGGCACGGTGCCGGGGTCTACAAACCGCTCGGTGCACTCGGCCGCCGTCTGGTGGCGGTTGCCGCGTGTCTGCAGCCGCTCGTTTTCAAAGCTTTTTGAGAATACCCGGGCAAACCGTGCAGCGCCCAGCGTGGGCGCGTTGTAGGCCTCGTAAGACAGGCGCACCGCGCCGGTGCTGAAGTCCCCGGCCACCACGTCGCTGTCGGCCTGGCACTGCGTGCGCTCCAGATTCAGACCGGGAAAATTCGGGTCGCGCCCCGAGCCCCAGCAGCGCGCCAGCGCATCGTCGGGCACCGGCAGGCGGTAGTTGCCGTGGCGCTGCTCGCGAAACGGCGCTTTCAAGAACCGGTCTGTCAGCAGTTGCTGGTGTTCCATCAGCTGCCGCGTCATCTCGGCATGCGCGGCCTGGGTGATGGGCTCTGCGTTGGCCGCACGCTGCACCAGCGCCTGCGCAAACTCGGCCGGGATCAAGAAGCTGACCTGCTCGCCATCGAGCCGCTTGGCCACGTTCACGCCCAGCACCCGGCCCGCATCGTCCACCGCCGGGCCACCGCTCATGCCGGGGTTGAGCGCGCCGCCAAAAAAGATGCGCGGGTAAAAGCTGCGCTTGACCAGCCCGTTGTAGGTGCCCTCGGTCACGGCAAAGCCGATGTCGAGCGGGTTGCCCAGTGAGTAGATGCGCTCGCCCTGCGCCAAGGCTTCGGCGGCAGGCCGAAAGCCCAGCACGGGCGCCGCTGCCTTGCGCTCTTTGGCGCGCAGCACGGCCAGGTCGTGCTGCACGTCAAACGCCAGCAGCTCGACCTCGCCCTCCTGCCCCTCCATCGTCACATACACGCCCCGGTAGCGCTCGGGCTCCAGCGCCAGTTGGCTGGCCACATGAAAGTTGGTGACGATCAGCCCGTCGGCCGACACAAAAAAGCCCGAACCAATCGACGCCTGCGTGTTGGCATTGCGCAGCAGCGTGCGGATCTGCACCAGCTTGTCGCGCGACAACTCGTAAATGCGCCGCGCATCGCGCGACAGCAGCGCCGCGTCGGCCGCTGTGGGCGCAGCGGCCACAGTGCCCGCCGTGCCCGCTGGTGCGGGTGCAGTGCCATCCACAGGGGCACTGCCCGCCGGGTGAGCGGCCGGGGTGTTGGCAGAGGCGGGTGGTGGGGCATTCTGTGCGTGGGCCAGGGCGCAGAGCAGCAGAACGAAGGACGAGGTTGCCAGCCGCAGGGGCCGGATCAGGGGGAAGGGCATCGCGGTATTCTATGAACGCCTTGCGACAAGCCTTTTTGTCTCGTTAGCCATTCACCAGCCACTCCATCCCACGCACCCATGCAACCCACCCATTCCCACTATCCCATCGGCACGCCCGGCCAACCCTGGGGCGCCTCAGAACGCGACCAGTGGCGCGCACGCCAGGTGCGCCAGCGCAGCTACGCCGACGACGTGCTCACGGCCATTGAGGCGCTGCGGGGCCAGTTCGATGTGGAGATGTATGGCGATGTGATTTATGCCAACGCACAGCACCCGGCAGAGCGCTTTCCCCTGCGGGCCCTGCGCAGCCGTCACTGGCAACCCGACTTACCCAGCGTGCTCGTCACCGGCGGCGTGCACGGCTACGAAACCAGCGGCGTGCACGGCGCGCTGCGTTTTGTGGATACGCAGGCCGACCGCTTTGCAGGCCGCGCCAACCTGCTGGTGGTGCCCTGCGTCAGCCCCTGGGCGTACGAGCGGTTTCAGCGCTGGAACTTCGACGCCATCGACCCCAACCGCGCCTTCCGCGAAGGCTCGCCCGCGCAGGAGTCCGCCGCCCTCATGCGCCTGGTGGCGCAGCACAGCGGCCAATACGGCCAGTTCGCCGCCCACCTCGACCTGCACGAAACCACCGATACCGACGAAACCGAATACCGCCCCGCCGTGGCCGCGCGCGACGGCAAAGTGTTCGAGCCCGGCAGCATCCCCGACGGCTTTTACCTGGTGGACGACACCGACAACCCGCAGCCCACCTTCCAGCAAGCCATCATCGACGCCGTGAGCCGCGTCACGCACATTGCGCCTGCGGATGACAAGAACGAAATCATCGGCTCGCCCGTGGTGGCGCCGGGCGTCATCCGCTACCCGATGAAGCACTGGGGACTGTGCGCGGGCATCAGCGGCGCGCGCTACACCACGACGACCGAGGTCTACCCGGACAGCCCCCGCGCCACGCCAGAGCAGTGCATCGAGGCGCAGGTGGCGGCAGTGTGTGCGGCGGTAGAGTTTGTGTGCCAGTCCAGCCCTTCGCCAGATTGAGGCTGATTTGAAGTTAAATTGGCCTCTAGCGCTTAATGGATAAGCGCTGGAAGCTATGAAATTGATAGTTCTCAAGTGAGCGTATTTACCCGCCAGCCGAATGCGTACCCCCGCACCCACGGCGCTTGCTTGGGCAGCCTGATGGCGGCGTGAAGCACCCCTACAGGTGGTAGTGGCCCGCCGCTTCGGGCTGGTACAGCACCTTGCCGATCCGGATGTGGCAGGTGCGACTCGGCATCCGCCAGCTGAAGGCATCGCCCGCTCGGTAGCCCAGGATCGCGGTGCCAATGTCGGAGAACACCGAAAGCTTTCCGGCGCGTTCGTCTGCGTCTTCGGGGTACACCAGCGCGACCTCGCGTTCCTCGTCGTCCACGTGCAGCAGGGCCTTGGAGTTCATCGTCACCACATCATCGGCCACGTTCCACGGATCGACCACAATGGCGCGCTCGATCTCATGCTCCAGCTCAAACACCGTCGGTCCTTGCTCTACCTCCACCAGATTTTTGAGCCGCGCTTTGTCGATCTCGGTGATGTAAATGTCCGAGGTGTGGGCTGCATGGCTTTCCCGCAGAAGCCTCAGATAGCGCTCCGAACTCATCGACAACGACTTCATCACTGGCGACTCGTTTTCCAGCACAAAACCGCCCTGCAGAAACGCTTTGAGCGAGCGCACGTTGTCCGGGTGGATCTTGGCGATGAGCTTCTCGGCCCGCATGTCAAAGAAAGCGAGTTTCAAGCCCTCGCGGATGGCGCTGGCGCCCAGCTTGCGGCCCCAGTTGTCCCGGTTGCCGATGACCAGGACTATCTCGCACTCCGCCCCCTGCTTGACGAGGCGCACGAAGCCCACAGGAACGTCGTGGCGGTCAAAGGCCATGAAGAAGCGGCCACCCTGATTGAACAAATGCGTCAGGACGGGCAGTTGCACCCGCCCGATGAAGCGGGAAACGTGGCGCGAGTCGCTCAGGAAGCGCGTCACGTCCTCGTCTTCCAACCAGTCCATCAATGTCAGCGCGTCGGCCCGCGTGATCTCCGGGCAGAGAGAAATGAAAGGCTTGTCCATCTTCATCCCCATTGGGTCCAAAGTATGAAAGCCTTCCATGGGCATGGCATGGCCATGACGGTTCTTTCGAAGAACGCGGATTCTAGCGGGGCTGGCAATTGCGCAGGTGCCACTGGTGCATCGGCTGGCTCCGCCGGGGGGCATTCAGCGGGGGCTACTGCCTGACGGTTGCTGGTGGTGCCTCCAGCGGGAGGGTTCGTGGCTTTCTTTCGGCAGCGCTTAGCTCAAATCGCCCAGCGCGCCGAGCAACCGCGCGCTCACCTCAGTCGCGTCAGGCGTAGCGAACTGCATGTTGTGTTGCCCTGTCAGCGGCCCATGGCCAGGCTCCATGCGGCCAGCAGCGTCGTAGCCCATGGCCTTGAACTTCCAGACCCCGCCGACCAGCTTGAGCGAGCCCACATGCGCGCCATCGGCTGTGTGTACAGACACCACACCGGCGTTGACGGGTAGCAACTGCAAGGGACCTGCCAGCGGGCCGGGCGGCACATGGGCGAAGGTAGGGGTGAACGAAGGCGTCATGGACGGGCTTTGGTGGTGGTCAGTTGTTTGAATGAAATTGGCCTCTAGCGCTTGATGGATAAGCGCAAGCAGCTATCGAAATTGAAGCAAGCTAGAGCGAGAGTGCTGCTACTTGCGCCCGCAGAGCTGGCAGGTCGTTCTGCACGGTTTGCCAGACGATGCCCAGGTCCACAGTGAAATAGCCGTGGGCCAGTGCATTGCGCATTTCGTAGGCGAAGCCCCACGGAACATGGGCATGTTTCTGCGCGAATTCGGGGTGGTTCTTGGCCACGTTGTTGCTGGCCTCACCGATCACTTCCAGGTTGCGAATCACGGCGTCGCATGTCTTGCGGTCTGCCAGGAAGGCGGCCAAGTCCATCCCCACCGTGTAGTCCTGAATGTTGCCGACGGCCTCCAGGATGTGCTGCAAATAGTCTGCTACCCGCAGCGGGTGCGCTCTGCTCATACAGCCATCGCCTCGCGCAGCACCTGGTCCCGAAAGCTAGCGGGCAGGCTGTTGGGGGTGAGCACATCCACCTCCATGCCTAGCAACTGTTTCAGCTCAAACCGGATCGCACCAATGTCCATCAGCGTGGTTTGCGCGGTGGGCTCTACCAACAGGTCCAAGTCGCTGTCGGCAGTGTCGTCCCCATGCAGCGCCGAGCCAAACACCCGCACGCTGCTCACACGGTGGCGCAGCGCGATCTCGCGGATTTGCGAGCGGTGGAGGGAAAGGGCTTCGGAGGGGCGCATGGTTTGGAGTTTAGCGGCGCTGCGGTTTTTTAGGTCAAATCGGCCTCTAGCGCTTATAGAGATTGCGCTAGCAGCTACTAAACGGATAGCTAATCTTCTGCGGAAAAGATGATCGCGCGATACCGGTTGATGCTGGCCAGCATATAGGGGTTGCGCACCGCGCCCGGCTCCACCAAGTCCACGCCCCGGCCCAGCAGGGCCTCCAGGTCAGCCTTGGCACCAAAAAATGACTGGAGCCCCGGCTCGACGCCCGGCGCAAACTCCACCAGAAAGTCAGCATCACCGTGGGCCGGGTCAAAGTCACTGGCCCGCGCAGCCGAACCAAACACCTCCAGCCGCTGAATGCCATAGCGCTGGCAGATGGCAGCAATGCCGGAGCGGTGTTGTGCGATGGCAGGGTGCATGTGGGTGTTTCCGATCAGGCGCGGGGCTTGGCGTTTGGCTGTGTCGCGGGCTCGTCGCGCTTGCGTAGATAGTCCTGCGGGCTTTCATACAGCACCTTGCCGTCGACCGCCACCACCATGTGGGTGTTGGCGCGCAACGCATCCTCAGCTGCGCGCAAGCCTGCACGGGACAAGGCGGCCAATGCCGCTTGGGCGAGGTCTGAGGCTGGTGTGGTCGGGACAGATGCAGCGCGCATGTTGTTAACTTGGTGTTTTTCGATGGCATCTGACAAGCTCACCGCCTTGACCTCGCTCCGGCGGTAGGCGGTCAGCCGGTCGCCTGCCTCTTTGGCCCACAGTGTGTCCATTGCCCCATCGGTTTGGTCCAAGCTGTCGAGGATGCGCACCACCAATTCGATCCGCTCTGCTGGGGGCAGTTGGGCGGCTTGGGCGCTCAGCGCTTCTGCAGTGGTTGTCATGGTGGCTCCATGGAGGCTGAAATACAAAGCAGCACTGTAGCGCTGAGATATTGGGCCGTTAACATGCCTGAAAACACAGGGAGAGACATGGCGACCAACACCAACCAAAAACTTGCCGTACTGATCGATGCAGACAACGCGCAAGCGTCGGTCGTTCAAGAACTGCTGGCCGAAGTTTCGCGTTATGGCACGGCCACCATCAAACGCGCATACGGCGACTGGACCACTACCAACCTCAAGGGGTGGAAAGATGTTCTGCACAAACTGGCGATTCAGCCCATCCAGCAGTTCAGCTACACCAGCGGTAAGAACTCGACCGATGCCTCGCTGATCATTGATGCGATGGACGTGCTGCACGACGACACCGTGGACGGTTTTTGTTTGGTCAGCAGCGATAGCGACTTCACTCGGTTAGCCACTCGCATCCGCGAAGAAGGCAAAGTGGTTTACGGCTTTGGCGAACGTAAAACCCCCGAGCCCTTTGTGGCTGCATGCGATAAGTTCATCTATACCGAAATCTTGCGGACAGAGCAGGTACTCGAAAAGGATGAACCTAAGGTAGAGCCTGTTGCTGTGGCCGATGTTCGTACATTGCAGCCCTTGATCATTGCAGCCATTGATGCCAATGCCCGTGAAGATGGCTGGGCGGCACTTGGCGGCGTGGGGAGCCATATCAGCAAGATCAACCCTGCTTTCGATCCCCGAAACTACGGGTTCAAAAAGCTGAGTGAGCTGGTGCGTTCTCTTAAGTATCTAGAGGTGAAAGAGTTACCTCTAGTCAGGCCTGATGGTGTGACCTTGTCGAATGTTCAGATACGAACCAAGCGGGTTTCGTAAGAGATTTAGGCCCCTCGCGCTTACTGCTTAAGCGCAAGGCGCTATGAAATGTGAAGCAAACTGCTTCTAAGTCTTCTATGAGGAGAGCACCAAATCCTGTGGCCATAAGAAATACGGGCCAAACCGGGATTTGGCGACGAACTCGACGCCAGCCTGTTCGCCCTTGGGGCTCAACGCATGTTTGTCACCCTGCTGAATCAAGTATCCCAACTCGGTTGCGCGATCCAGAAGTTGCGCCGTTTTTAGTCCGAGCTTCTGAGCAAATTTGGAAGATGGAACCTTGTCGCCCGTAGATGTTTCGCTGTCGGTGGGCGTCTCTGCGCCTTGTGTTGAAACGTGGTCTGGTTCTTTGCTGGCCACACGCTCCAGGGAAATCCGGACCTCATCGCTGATCCGAATGATGCGCTGCGCCTCTTCGTAAGCGTCTTTGTAGAGCTGCCCGTCGTCGCTGCGCTGAATCAGGATGCCCATCTCGTTGTTATTCACCTGGCTGAATTCGTACAGATTCAAGCTGGTGATGATGCACATCTCTTCGTTCATGTAGCACTTGGCATGCAAGTTCTTGCAGAAGCTGGTGCGGATATAGGTCAGGCCGCGCAGCCATTCAATCTCTTGCGGCTGCAACTCGCTTTTGCCGTAGACGATCCGGACATCGATCTTCAAGCGGTTTTTGTCGGCCAGCAGTTCCTTCATCCGGTCGTTGAGCTTGAGGAAGGGGCTGATAAGAATCAAGCGATCTGACGCACTCTTGATGAGTTCTTCAAGGTGGTAGTTGGTGCCGGTTGTCGAAAGAAACTTTGCCATCTATGTTTATCTCCCTTGGAATAGAACGCTTATGGCCATTGACTGCCGCCGGCCTCGATCATCAATAAAGGCACAAGGCAAGACCTGACCCCGTTGCCGCATGAAAAGAGTAGGGCGCCTGCTCGCACCTTGTGCTCTTTCTGTTGCGCTTGCCTCTTATCCCTTTAAAAGGGTTGCAATCCGCTGGTGGCGAATTTGACGCTCTTTCTTGTTGTTGACGGCCTCTTTGGCTGCCAATGTGTACTCCGCATCTGGCTTCGCGGCAAATTCCAATAATGCGGATCGTGTGGCTAAATAGTCGATATTCTGATTAACTTCGAGTCTCTTTGCTATTGCGACTACTAAAGAAAAGAAGTTCGCTTTGGTTGACCAAAATGAGTGTCTTTCAATTTGGAGATTTGTTGCTGAAATCAATGCGGATGATACGAGTTCGTATGTATTGTCCTTTTCTGGAAAAAAGTCTTTATAGTCGTCGAGTAAAGTGGTAGTTTTCTCGTTTCGATTGAAAAATCCCCCTAAAAGGGTTGACATGATGTTTAGCAAATACATCAAATGAACCTTGCGAGCGATTTCACGATCGGAGAAAACAGATAGTTGGGATATTAAGTCTTCGAAAGAGCTTGGCTTTTTGGTCTTCGCCCATGCGATTAGTTCAGGTGGGAGATTTGGGTCTAACTTCCAATCCTCTTCTTCTGCTGCATCTTTTGGGGGATTTAAATCGACGTCGTTTGCAAGCAGTCTGGCGACGTACATATATTCGGTGGATGAGTATTCGGAGGCCAATCTCTCAATGGTAGTGAGAGAGTTGGCTGTTCTGTTCAGACGCTTGAATATCTCCAAAACGTCTGGACTGTCATTTGGCATGTCGAGCATAACAACAGCGATTTCGAACTTCAATAGGGTTTCTTTTTCAGGAGTTTCGAGCTCCTTGAAGAATCTTCCATTCACGGGAAACTTATTATCAATAAATTCCGTTATCGCATTTGTCCTTTGTTGGCCATCAACGATACAAGAGGTTGCTTTCATGCTCTCAACGTCAATTTTTCCGCGGGAAAAAAACATTGGAGGGAATGGGTAGCCGAGCAAAATTGTTTGAATGAGATCTTTTTTGTGAATCTCTCGCCAAACCAAATTTCTTTGAAAGTAAGCATCGGGAACCAGACGTCCTGCTCTAACGTCATTCACAAGATCGAGAAGAGTGACTGATTGAACTTTATATTTACTCATACGATTCCCTGTTTCGAAAGATATGTGTTTATGGCTGACTCTTGCTTTGCCGCCATAAAGCTTTCCCGTGCATATACTCCAGCGCTTATTCCGTCGCAGAAATTCGAGTAGTCATCGGCAAGCTTGCCGAAAAAGTTTTCCCATTCCGCTTTGCGCGGAGATGCGGGCATCAGATCCGGTCGAATAACTCCTTTCCGGAGATAGCGTAGAAAGCTGTCTTTCTTCTCTCTTTGCTCGCTCGGAGTTCCGCTGAATTTACTGGAGTCTCGCCAACCTTCAGTTATTTCAAACGCAAGCTCAAAAAGATCAAGGTATAACTGTTGATCAACTATTGCGATGTCCAGATCTGAACTGGTTTTATCGAAGGGCGTGTCTTTCACCAAACTAAATCCAGTATGGCCAGATCCGACCACCCGAATGGACGTCAAAGGTAGTTTGAGAAATTCACAAACTTTTTCGTAGAGCCCAAGCTGGAGTTGAGTGTTGCCCGCAAAAGCGAAAGACGGCGCTAAGAAATAGAGCTGCCTGGCGATTTGCCTCTTTGGCAAATGAGCCTTTGCACTCTCTTCAATTAGGGCGCGGTAGTCCACGGTCTGATCTGCCTGGAATTAGAGTTGAGGCTTTGGTCACTTGCCCCAACTATCCTTCAACCCCACCGCCAAGTTAAACACCGGCTTCCCCGCCGCGTGGTCCACCCGGTCCGCCACAAAGTACCCGTGCCGCTCAAACTGGAACTTGTCGTCCGGCTTGGCGTTGGCGAGGGACGGCTCCACGATGGCGGTCACAACCTTCAGGCTGTTCGGGTTCAGGCTTTCAATAAAGTCCTTGCCGCCCGCGTCGGGGTGGGCGTCGAGGAACAGGCGGTCGTACATGCGCACTTCGGCGTTCACGCCGTCGGCTACGCCCACCCAGGTGATGGCGGCTTTCACCTTCACGCTGTCGGCGCCGGGGGTGCCGCTTTTGGTGTCGGGCACCACGGTGGCCAGCACTTCGGTGATGTTGCCGTCGGCGTCTTTGTTGGCGCCGGTGCATTCGATGACGTAGCCGCCCTTCAGGCGCACCTTGTTGCCTGGGAACAAGCGCTTGTAGCCCTTGGGGGGCACTTCTTCATAGTCTTCGCGTTCGATCCAGACTTCTTTGCCGATGGTGAAGTGGCGCACGGGGCTTTCCACGCCTTCGGGTGGGTGGGGTAGGGCGGGCAGGCTGCAGGGCTCCAGGTGGCCGGCGCCCATCACGTCGTCCCAGTTGGTCAGCACCAGCTTGACGGGGTTGAGCACAGCCATGCCGCGGTGGGCCTTCAGTTCCAGGTCTTCGCGCAGGCAGCCTTCCAGGGTGCTGTAGTCGATCCAGCTGTCGGATTTGGTGACGCCAATGCGTTCGGCAAAGGTCTGGATGGCGGCGGGGGTGTAGCCACGGCGGCGCAGGCCGACTATTGTTGGCATGCGGGGGTCGTCCCAGCCGCTCACCTTGTGGTCGTATACCAGCTGGGCCAGCTTGCGTTTGCTGGTGATGACGTAGGTGAGGTTCAGGCGTGCAAATTCGTACTGGCGGGGGGGCGGGCTGGCCAGCAGGCCGATTTCGGTCAGGCGCTCCAGCAGCCAGTCATAGAAGGGGCGTTGGTCTTCAAACTCCAGCGTGCACAGGCTGTGGGTGATCTGCTCCAGCGCATCCTCGATGGGGTGCGCGTAGGTGTACATGGGGTAGATGCACCAGGTGTCGCCCGTGTGGTGGTGCGTGGCGCGGCGGATGCGGTAGATGGCCGGGTCGCGCATGTTGATGTTGGGGCTGGCCATGTCGATCTTGGCGCGCAGCACCATTGATCCATCTTCATGCAGGCCGTCGCGCATTTCGCGAAAGCGCGCCAGGTTTTCGGTCGGGGTGCGGGCGCGGAAGGGGCTGTCCACGCCGGGCTTGCCAAAGTCGCCCCGGTTGGCGCGCATTTGTTCTACGGTTTGTTCGTCCACATAGGCCTGGCCGGCTTCGATCAGCGCTTCGGCTGCGCGGTACATGAAGCCGAAGTAGTCGCTGGCCTGGTAGGGCGCCACGCTGTAGTCGCCCTGGCTGCCGTTCCAGTCAAAGCCTAGCCATTTCACCGCGTCGATGATGCTGTTGACGTATTCGGTGTCTTCTTTTTCGGGGTTGGTGTCGTCAAAGCGCAGGTGGCACACGCCGCCGTAGTCGCGCGCCAGGCCAAAGTTGATGCAGATGCTCTTGGCGTGGCCTACGTGCAGGTAGCCGTTGGGCTCGGGCGGGAAGCGGGTGCGGATCTTGGCAGGGTCGGGCTGGCCTGCGGCATGGTGGGCGGCGTCGCCGGGCGTACCCGCCCAGTGGCGGGGGGCGTAGGTGCCTTTTTCCAGATCGGTTTCGATGATCTGGCGCAAGAAATTGCTGGGCTTGGCGGCTTCAGGGGCTGCTGCGGCAGGCGCGGCAGAGTGATGGGCGGCTGGGTTGGCGGGATTGGCAGGGTTTGGGGTGCTCATTGGCGCATTTTAGGCGGCGGTTTCGTGATGCTTTACGCATAGAAACAAGCGCGTGTACGTCCAGACACAACGTAAAGACCGTTTTGTGCCATCCTTTCTCCTACTTGATGCGTTATGTACCGGTGAGGTCAGTCCATTTGGCTGGCAGTCCTCGCTCAAACAGGAGATTTCCATGACGAAAACCCGTTCTATCTATGCCCTGGCCGCTTCGGCTGGCGTGGCGCTGGTGCTGCTGACTGGTGCGGGCGCTGCCCAGGCTCGCAGCGACGTTAATTGGTCGGTTGGCATTGGCGTGCCCGGTGTGGTGGTTGGGGCCAGCAATGGCTATGGCTACGGCTACGCTCCAGCCCCGGTGTATGTGGCGCCCCCGGCGTATTACGCGCCCCCACGGCCCGTGTACTACGCACCTCCCCCACCGGTGTATTACGCGCCCCCACGGCCCGTGTACTACGCACCTCCCCCACCGGCCTACTATGGCGGTTATGGCTACGGCCACCGCCATCACGGTGGGCGCGACGGCCGCCATTGGGACCGCTGATCAACCGCTCGCGGTTGTGCGATGGTTGCCTGATATCGGTTGATTGATCGTGCGGTCGTCGGTGGTGGCCACCTATTTGTAACCAAACTCTTGGGCGTGCGAGCCGCTCATCATCGGCAGCATTGCACAGGCTGCCTTTCACAGCGGTCCTTCGGGGCCGCTTTTTTGTTGCGTGCCCATGGCCGTGGGGCCGGGCAGGTGACGGCCGTGTGCCGCCGCATAATCGCGCACTCTGGCCTGCCAGCGTGGCGGGCATCCAGCTTCGGAGCCTTTGCCTGTGAAAACCGTTTTTGTCCTGAATGGCCCCAACCTGAATCTGCTGGGCACGCGCGAGCCCGCCGTGTATGGCGCCGACACGCTGGCCGATGTTGAAAAGCTCTGCGAGGCCGCGTGCCAGCGCCATGGTTTTGCGCTGCGTTTTCACCAAAGCAACCATGAGGGCGCGCTGGTGGACTGGATTCACGAGGCGGGTCGACTGCACGCCGCTGGTGAGCTTGCTGGCGTGGTGATCAACGCGGGTGCCTACACCCACACCAGCATTGCGCTGCACGACGCTACCAAAGGCACGGGCATCACGCTCATCGAGCTGCACATCAGCAACGTGCACGCACGCGAGTCTTTCCGCCACCACTCTTATATGGCGGCGGCGGCCAAGGCCGTGATGTGTGGGTTTGGTGTGCTGGGCTACGGCCTGGCCATCGACGGGCTGGCGCAGTTGCAGGCCAAGGCTGCGGCCTGAGGCGCTGAGCGGCCTCGCCCTGCTTTTCCTTCCTTTTGCCTGCAAAGCCGGATGGCCCCCGTCGCACCGCGCACCCTACCGGCATGACTACACCACCGCGTTTCGAGATTCGTGACGATGAGGTCGAGATCACGGCCATGCGTGCCCAGGGGGCGGGCGGGCAAAACGTCAACAAGGTGTCCAGTGCGGTGCACCTGCGCTTTGACGTGCGGGCATCATCGCTGCCCGAGGACGTGAAAGAGCGCCTGCTGGCCTTGCGCGACACGCGCATCACGCAAGAGGGCGTGGTGGTCATCAAAGCCCAGCAGTACCGCAGCCAGGAGCAAAACCGCGCAGATGCGCTGGAGCGGCTGAACGCCTTGGTCAACACGGTGGTCGTGCCCCCACGTGTGCGCCGCGCCACCAAGCCCACCTATGGGTCCAAACAGCGCAGGCTTGAGGGCAAGACACAGCGCGCCGAGACCAAGGCATTGCGCGGCAGGGTTCGCGACGGGTCCTGATGCGTCGGCCGGATGGGGCGCTTGCGCTGCGTGGCGGCGGGTGGGCGGTATGGAGGGCGGCAGGCTGATGCGGCGCTTTGGGGTGCATTGGCACCAACGGTAGAACAATCTGTTGGGCCTTTGGGGCTTGGTAACGGGCGCTGTCCGCCCTACATTCAATGCATCACCGAAGGGAAACCGCCATGCCTGTCATTACCGCTTCCACAACCACAACGTCTGCCTCCACCGCGACTGCTGCCAGCATTGAGCGCAATGCGGCGACGCTGCCGGCGCTGTTTGTCTCACATGGCGCGCCGCTGTTTGCCATCGACGCTGGCACCACGGGCCCGGCACTCACGCAGTGGGGCGCATCACTCAAGGCGCAATACCCCGGCCTGCGTGGCGTGGTCATCATGTCGCCGCACTGGATGGCGCGCTCTGCCCAGGTCATGACCGGGCCGCAGCCCGCTACCTGGCACGACTTTGGTGGGTTTCCCCCCGCGTTGTACGAACTGCAATACCCGGCCGCAGGCTCGCCCGCGCTGGCGCAAGAGGTGCTGGGCCTGCTCCAGGCTGCCGGTGTGGCTGCGCAAGGCGATACCGCGCGCCCTTTTGACCATGGCGCCTGGGTGCCGCTGATGCATTTGTTCCCGCAGGCCGACGTGCCCGTGGTGCAGGTGGCGCTGCCCGTGGGGGCGGGCCCCGCCGAGGTGTATGCGTTGGGTGCCGCCTTGCGCAGCCTGCGCAGCCAGGGCGTGCTGGTGGTGGGCTCGGGCAGCATGACGCACAACCTGGCCGAGTTTTTTGGCGGCGAGCGCGAGCCAGCGCCGTATGTGCTGGAGTTCAGCCGCTGGATCGAAAGCGCGCTGGCACGTGGCGACATGAAAGCACTGCTCAACTACCGCAGCGAGGCCCCCCATGCCAGCCGTGCACACCCGACCGAAGACCATTTCTTGCCCATCTTCTTTGCGCTGGGGGCTGCCGGCGACGATCTGCACGCCAACTACTTGAGCCGCGAGGTGATGTACGGCATTCTGTCGATGGACGCCTTTGCCTTGGAGCCTGTGCATTGACTCGTTGAGCAAGGTTTCATCGTCACCATCGTCATCAGCGACTGCTGCTGCAGCAGCAACATTTCCACCAACACATCAGGCGCACCCACATGCTGAATCTACCGCTTACTTTCTTGCAACGACCCGCTTCTGCCACCACACCCCGCCCCTGGCTGCTGGTGTTGATGCACGGGGTAGGCAGCAACGAACAAGACCTGTTCAGCCTGGCGCCGCAGATCCCCGAGCGCTTTCATGTGCTGAGCCTGCGCGCACCGTTTCGGATGGGGCCGGGCTCCCATGCCTGGTTTGATTTTTCCATCGAACCCGGTGGCGAGCGCTCCATCAATGAAACCCAGGAGGCGGAAAGCCGGGCCCTGATTGCCAGGACCATCGAGTCGGCGGCCGAGCAGCTGGGTATTCCCCCCGAACGTGTGGTGGTGGGGGGCTTCAGCCAGGGCGGCATCATGGCGCTGTCGCTGCTGCTGACCCAGCCTGCGCTGATGCAGGCTGCCATGGTGTGGCACAGCCGCTTGCTGCCGCAGGTCATACCGCTTGCAGCGCCCGCTGACGCACTGCGGGGCAAGCAGCTGTGGCTGAGCCACGGCGTCCACGACAACGTGATCCCGCTGGCCAACGCGCTGGCCATCGCGCACCACATGGCGCCCCTGCCTGTGACCGTGACCTATCGCGAGTTCCCTGGCGCGCACGAGATACGCCCGGCCGAGCTGACTGCCACCGTAACGTGGCTGGATTCGCTGGCAAGCACGCCAACGGCGTTCTGAGTTTTTCTGACCACGTGGTAGTTGATTGCCAGCGCGTCGCCTACATCGCGTTACGCGCCCCCCATCGGCTGGGTTTCCAATAGCGCCTTCGCTATGGGATGCATGGGGGAACGCCTGGTGCAATACAGGGTCGCACAGGTCCTGTTCCCGCACTTTGAGGAGACCCGATGCCCGATCAAGACACCGCCGAGTTCCGTCCCGCGCCTGCGCGCACCGCCCCCGCCCCCTGGCTCGTTGCCGCCGTGCTGGCCTGCGGGGTGGCCGCCGGTGCCGCATGGTGGTTCTGGTGGCGGCCGGTGGAGCCGCCCGCTGCACCGCCGCCGGTAGTCAGCGCGCCTGCGGCGCCTGCGCCAGAGCCCGTGGCATCAGCCCCCTTGCCGGAAGCGTCGGGCCCGCAAAACCCGGTGGATGCGCTGGCCCGCGCCGATTCAGCACTGCCTGCGCTGGCCGAGTCTGACAAACGCGTGGGCGAGTTGTTGGCCGAGCTGCTCGGGCGCGACAAGGTGATGACCTATCTGCTCACCGACGGTTTTGTGCGCCGCGTGGTGGCCACGGTAGACAACCTGGGTCGTGCCCATGCCCCATCGCGCATGTGGCCGGTGCCGCCCACGCCGCAGCGGTTTGTGGTGGATGGTGAGGCCGATGGCAGCAGCAATGCACCCACCACCGTGTCTGCCTCCAATGCCGCTCGCTACACCCCCCTGCTGGCGTTTGCCGAGGCAGTGCCCATGGAGCCCGCAGTGGCGTTGTATGCGCGCTTGTACCCGCTGTTCCAGCAAGCCTACGAAGAGCTGGGCTACCCCCGGCGTTATTTCAATGACCGACTGGTGGCGATGCTGGACCACCTGCTGCAGGCGCCAGAACCCCAGGCCCCGCTGCGGGTAAAGCTCACGCCCGTGAACACGGAAGTGACCAACTTGCGCCCGTGGGTGCGATATGAATATGCCGACCCAGCGCTCGAGTCGCTGTCCAGCGGGCAGAAGATCCTGGTGCGCATGGGCCCCGCCAACGAGGCGCGGGCCAAGGCGTTGATCCGCGACCTGCGCAAGCGCGTGGCCACGAGCGAAATCGCGCGCAAATAGTGTTTTTTGCCAGGCGGGGCCTGTATCACGCCGCAGGCAGCGGCAGCGCCGTCTTGTAGCGCACCTGCTTGAGCGCAAAGCTCGACCGTATTTTCTCGACGCCCGGAATGGGTGCCAGCTGCTCCAGAATGAACCGCTCCAGCGCCCCGATGTCGGCCAGCGCCACGCGAATCAAATAGTCGCTGTCGCCGCTCATCAGGTAGCACTCCATCACCTCGTCGTGCTCGGCAATGCGGCGTTCAAAGTCGGCCAGGGCTTCCTTGCTCTGCGTCTTGAGGCTGATGCTGATGAACACATTCAGGCCCAGCCCCAGCGCCGCCGCGTTGGCCAGCGCCACATAGCGGCTGATGACACCTGCCGCCTCCAGCGCCTTCACGCGCGCCAGGCAGGGCGAGGGTGACAGGTGTACGCGCCGTGCCAGTTCCACGTTGGACAAGGAGCCGTCGGCCTGCAGCTCGGCCAGAATGCGCAAATCGAGGGTATCCAGTTTCATGTGCTGCAGTTTATGGCTTTGGCGGCATAAAGTGCCATGGTGGCGTGGCGTGAAAGGCAAAACGGCAACTCATTTGGAGCCCGCCTCGCTACAGTGGCTTCCATGAACGCCCTCACACCCCACGCCCTGCTGCAACCAGCCCCCGGCGCCACGCCCGACGCCGACCCTGAAGAAACCGCCGAATGGCGCGATGCCTTCCTGGCGCTGGTCGCCACCGAAGGCCCCGAGCGTGCGCGGCACATGCTGCAAGAGCTGGTGCGGGTGGCGCGCGCGCAGCGCATTGGCTGGCACCCCGACCTGAACACGCCGTATGTGAACACCGTGGCGGTGCAAGACCAGCCCGTGTTCCCCGGTGACCTGGCGGTGGAAGAGCGCGTGGCCTCCATCGTGCGCTGGAACGCGCTGGCCATGGTGGTGCGTGCCAACCAGGCGTATGGCGAGCTGGGCGGGCACATTGCCAGCTACGCCAGTGCGGCCGATTTGTTTGAGAGCGGCTTCAACCACTTCTTCCGCGCCCGTGAAGGCCTGGGCGAGGGCCAGCACCGGGGCGACTTGGTGTTCTTTCAGCCGCACAGCGCGCCCGGCGTGTACGCGCGGGCATTTCTCGAAGGGCGCTTGTCTGAACAAGACCTGATGCACTACCGCCAGGAAATCACCGCGCCCGCCGCCAGGGCGCAGGGCCTGTGCAGCTACCCGCACCCGTGGCTGATGCCGGACTTCTGGCAGTTCCCCACCGGGTCGATGGGCATCGGCCCCATCAGCAGCATCTACCACGCGCGCTTCATGCGTTACCTCACACACCGCAACCTGCTCAACTGCACGGGCCGAAAAGTGTGGGGCGTGTTTGGCGATGGAGAGATGGACGAGCCCGAATCCATGAGCGCGCTGACCCTGGCCGCGCGCGAGGGGCTGGACAACTTGGTCTGGGTGGTCAACTGCAACCTGCAGCGCCTGGACGGCCCGGTGCGCGGCAATGGCCGCATCATCGACGAGCTCGAGCGCCTGTTCGCCGGTGCGGGCTGGAACGTGGTCAAGCTGGTGTGGGGCAGCGACTGGGACGGCCTGTTTGCCCGCGACCTGACGGGCGCTCTGGTGCGCACGCTGCAAGGCACGGTGGATGGGCAGATGCAGACTTTTGCGGCGAAGGACGGGCGCTTTAACCGCGACAACTTCTTTGGCCAAAGCCCTGAGCTGGCCGCGCTGGCGCAAGGAATGACGGACGAGCAGATCGACCGCTTGAAGCGCGGCGGGCACGACCTGGTGAAGATCCACGCCGCCTACGCCGCCGCTGCCGCCCACAAGGGCCAGCCCACCGTCATCCTGGCCCACACCAAAAAGGGCTACGGCATGGGCCAGGCCGGGCAGGGCAAGATGACCACGCACAGCCAGAAGAAGCTGGACGACACGGACCTCATCGAATTCCGCAACCGCTTCAACCTGCCGCTCACTGACGAGCAGGCCACGGGCCTGGCATTCTTCAAACCTGCCGAAGACAGCCCCGAGATGCGCTACCTGCGCAGCCACCGCCAGAACCTGGGCGGCTACCTGCCGCGCCGCGAGACGGCGTGCGGCGCGCTGCCCGTCCCATCCATCGATAGCTACGCGCAGTTCGCGCTGCAGGCCGATGGCAAGGAGATGAGCACCACCATGGCCTTCGTGCGCATGCTGGGCACGTTGCTCAAAGACGCCACGCTGGGCCCGCGCATCGTGCCCATCGTGGCCGACGAGGCGCGCACCTTCGGCATGGCCAATCTGTTCAAGCAGGTCGGCATCTACAGCAGCGTGGGCCAGCGTTATGCGCCCGAGGACATCGGCTCGGTGCTGAGCTACCGCGAGGCGCTGGACGGCCAGATCCTGGAAGAAGGCATCAGCGAGGCCGGCGCCATTGCAAGCTGGACGGCTGCTGCAACGAGCTACAGCGTGCACGGCCTGGCCATGCTGCCGTTCTACATCTACTACTCCATGTTCGGCTTCCAGCGCGTGGGCGACGCCATCTGGGCGGCCGCGGACCAGCGTGCGCGCGGCTTTTTGCTGGGCGCTACGTCGGGCCGCACCACACTGGGCGGCGAGGGCCTGCAGCACCAGGACGGCAGCAGCCACCTGGTGGCAGCCACCATCCCCAACTGCAAAGCCTACGACCCGGCCTATGCGGGCGAGATGGCCGTGATCATCGACGCCGGTATGCGCGAGATGGTGACCGAGCAGCGCGACGTCTTCTACTACGTCACGCTGATGAACGAGAACTACGCCCAGCCCGACCTGCCTGCCGATGCGGCAGAAGGCGTGCTGCGTGGTTGCTATGTTTTTAAGAGCTACTCGCGATTTATGGACGGGCGCGATAGCCCTATTTCATCCCAATCTGTCACCCTGATGGGCTCCGGCGCCATCCTGACCGAGGTGGTCAAGGCGGCGGAGCTGCTGGCCGCCGGAGGCGTGGATGTGACCGTGCTCAGCGTGACCAGCTGGAGCCAACTGGCCCGCGATGGTGTGGCGTGCGAACAGCGTTGGCTGGCGGGTGAATCCACGCCTGCACCCGCATGGCTGACGCAGCAGCTGGCCGCGACGCGCGGGCCGGTGATTGCCGCCACCGACTACGTGCGCGCCGTGCCCGAGACGGTGCGCGCGCTCATCCCCGAGGGCCGCAAGTATGTGACCCTGGGCACGGATGGATTTGGGCGCAGTGACACGCGTGCGGCATTGCGCCAATTTTTTGGCGTGGACGCTTCCAGCGTGGCCCACGCGGCGCGGCGCGCGCTGGCTGCTGGCTGATGAACGCGGGCTCTGTGCGGGCGCGTGCTGCTGTCCCGCCATTCATCCATTCCACCACCTGGGTGGGTCAGGGTGGGGTGGGTGACTACCATTGCCCCATTCGGCACAGGCTTCCTACACCGGCCCAGTAACCGTGAGAGGGCGCCATGACACACGTCACCTGGGACCACAACCCGCCGACCACCTGGATGGCCACCGTGGACGGACAAGCACTGTGCTCCATCAAACGCAAAGACATTGGCGGGTGGACCGCCGTCTGGACGGACGATCGCCTGTGGCCGCCGCCATCCCATTTGCCCAAGGCCAAGCCGCAACCCACCCAATTTTTCAGCAGTATGGAAGATGCCAAACAGGCGGTGGAGCATGCGCTGGCGACGTGAGCCCTTGTTGGACCTGAACCCATCAGGCATCAGGCATCAGGCTTGGTTCTGTTGGGTTCTGTTTTGCTCTGGCCCGCTTCTTTTTTGGTAGCGTTCAGCGCAATACCATAAAGCGCTAGGGCCAGATGAACTCATAAAATTTCTCGGCCTGAGAAACCACCAATCACCGCGCCAGCAACGCGCAAAACCGCGCCAGGTCCACATTGCCGCCGCTGATGAGCACGCCCACGCGCTGGCCCTTGAGGTCATCACGCATGGCCCGCGCGGCTGCAAAACCCAGGCAGCCCGTGGGCTCCACGATGAGCTTCATGCGCTCGGCAAAAAAGCGCATGCTGTCCACCAGCTGTTCGTCTGTCACGGTCAGGATGTCGTCTACATCACGCTCGATGATGGGGAAGGTGATGTTGCCCAGGTGCTGCGTCTGCGCACCGTCGGCAATCGTCTGCGGCGTGTCGATGTGCACGATGGCGCCGCTGCGAAACGACTGCTGGCCATCGTTGCCCGCTGCAGGCTCCACGCCATAGAGCTTGGTGTGGGGCGACAGCGCGCGCGTGGCCAGGGCCGAGCCCGACAGCAGGCCACCGCCGCCCAGGCACACAAAGAACGCATCGAGCGGGCCGACCTCTTCAAACAACTCCTTGGCGGCAGTGCCCTGGCCCGCCAGTACATCGGCATGGTCGTAGGGTGGGATCAAGGTGAGGCCGTTGCGCTCGGCCAGGTCGCGCGTGATCTGCTCGCGGTCTTGCGTGTAGCGGTCGTAGAACACCACGGTGGCGCCATAGCCCTGCGTGGCCGCCACCTTGGCGGCGGGCGCGTCCTGCGGCATCACGAGGGTGGCAGGAATGCCCAGCTCGCGCGCGGCCAGCGCAATGCCCTGCGCATGGTTGCCCGACGAGAACGCGATCACGCCCGCTTTGCGCTGCGCTGCGTCGAATCGGGCCAACGCGTTGAATGCACCGCGGAACTTGAAGGCGCCCATGCGCTGCAGGTTCTCGCACTTGAAGAACACCTGCGCACCAAACTCTTCGTTGATGGTGCGTGACGTGAGCACCGGTGTGCGGTGCGCGTGGCCGGCAATGCGGCCGGCAGCGGCCACCACGTCGTCGTAGGTAGGCAGGGCAAGAGGCGTTGAGGACATGGGGGGACTCCGGTGGGATGGAAAAAACGGATAAAAAAAGCGTGCGATGCGGTCAAGGCGATAGGCAGGAGGCCGTGGGGCCGCTCGCGCGGGCCCTGCGTGTCGGCGCCCACGGCATTGAGGTGGGTGCCGGGCTGCCCGGCGGCTGTGTGAAAGCCTTTTGCTCGGCACTGCGTGCAGCACGTCTGGCGGCTGCCGCAGGGCACTGATCTGATGGGTGGCCAGCGGCGCAAGCTGGGCTTGCGCGCCGGGGTGTGCCGGGGGATTACTTGGCATCACCGTACACCGTGGCGCGTGACACGCCCAAATGCCGGGCCACCACGTCCATGGCGCGGCGCACTTCCATGCAGCCTGAGTCTTTCAGCTCACGCAATAGCGCACGCCGCTCTGCGGCCTTGAGCGCGCGCGGTGCGGTGGACAGGCGCGCCGCGAACTGGTCGATGCGCTGGCGAATGGCCTCGGCGCCGGCCGGGTCCAGCGACTCGGTGAGCCCCGTGTCCCCGTCGATGGCGGTGAACTGTCCCACCACACTTTGCAGGCTGCGAAACAGGGTGAGGTCCACGTTCAGGCACAGCGCTGCGATGTACTCGCCCGATGAGTCCTTGATGCCCACCGACGTGCTCTTGGCCTGGCGCCCGTCAGAGAACTGGTTGGCGTAGTTGGCAATGACCTGGGGGTAGTCGGGGTCGGCAATGCGTGCCAGGCCCAGCTCGGTGGTCGGGTCGCCTATGCGGCGGCCCGACAGGTTGTTGTGGATGGCCAGGATGGCATGTTTGGGGTCCAGCAGGTCGTGCACGACCACCTCGCAGAACGGAGCAAAGGTGGCGGCCAGGCCTTGCGCGACCTGTTCGATCTGGCTGAGCAAGGCGATCTGTTCAGCGCTGCGCGCAGGTGCTCGCCTGCGCGCACGGGTGGGCGGCGAGGAGCGGTGGGCGGCTTCTTTTGGCATTCCGACAATTTATCCAGATTTAGATAAATTGTCAAAATCAGACAGAATGTCTAAACCCTGCTCTGCCTGGCGTTGGCCAGCGGAGCCAGCGGAGGGGCTTGTCAGCGTGTGATGATCGGGCGCTTGAAAAACGCATCCAGCACGGGCATCAACGCAGGGAACTCTTGCGCGAACCTTGTCGGGTTCACGAAATAGGCTTCGCAAGCCACCGCAAAAAATTCGGACTGCGAGGTGGCCCCATAGGCATCCAGCCAGGGGCGCTCGGCGCCAAAGCGCTCGGCCAGGATGACCCGCTCTCGGAACTGTTCGTACGCGGGCTCCCACGCAGCCCACCAGGCACCATAGGCTGCGCGGCCGCTGCGGGTGCCCATGAAGCCTGCGGGCAGGGGCGGGCAGCCGTTGGGCTGGCCATTGCGCATGTCCAGCTTGTGCACAAACTCGTGCACCACCACGTTGTGGCCGCGCGCCGTGTTCTCTGCCGCGTTGGCGATGTGCTGCCAGCTGAGCATGATGGGGCCGCGCTCCATGGCTTCGCCCAGCAGGACCTGGGTGTGCTCGTGCACCACGCCGGCCTCGTCCACCGTCTGGCGGCGTGCGACGGCCTCTCCGGGGTGCAGCACGATGGTGACGAAATCGTCATACCAATCGAGCGCCTTGGCCGGGTCGCCCCAGTGCAACAGCGGCAGGCAGGCCTGGGCCGCAATGTCAATGGCCATGGCGTCGGTCACCACCAGGCCGTGTGCGCCATGGAATTGCTTGTGATGCAGGAACAGCGCGCTCAAGGCGCGCAGCTTGGATTGGTCGTGCAGCGACAGGGCTGCCAGAAACGGGTAGCGCCCCAGGGTCTGGAGCCACAGCGTGGCAGAGATGTCGGGCACTGGGGCTACCGTGGCGCGGACACGGCTCCAGAGCCGGTTGAGGAGAGGGGGCATGGCGATCAAGCAGCAGGCGGCGAAGCCCCGCGCAGTTCAGGATCGCTCGTACTTGGGGGCCAGGGGCAGCCGTTCCAAGCCCGCGTGGGACAAACGCAGTGTTTCCGCGCGGGGTGGTAATGCTGCGGCGTCCCAGTCGCTGAGCACTACACGCTGTAAGCCAGGGGCCAGCGCGTGGTCGCCGGGGCGGTGGGTGTGGCCGTGGATGAGCGTATGCGCCTGGGCCGCCTGCAGCCAGGCGATGGCGGCTGGGCCGTCCACGTCGGCATAGGTGACGCCCGACTGTTTGCGCGCCTCGCTCTCCTGGCGGATGCCGCGTGCCTGCGCGCGGCGCGTGGCCAGGGGCTGGGCGAGAAAGTGCTGTTGCCACTCGGTGCTGCGCGCTTGCACGCGAAAGCGCTGGTAGTCCACGTCGTCCAGGCACAGCAGGTCGCCATGGCTGAGCACAAAGCGCTGGCTATTGAAGACGAGCACGGTCGGGTCTGAAAGGCCCGTGATGCCGCAGTGGGCCAGAAACGCAGGCCCCGCCAGAAAGTCGCGGTTGCCATGCATGAAGTACACCGGCAGACGCTGCGCCGCTGCTTTCAGGGCTGCACAGCCTTGGGCTTCGAAGCTGCAGGGTTCCTGGATGGCATCGTCGCCCACCCAGACCTCGAACAGATCGCCCAGGATGAAAAGGGCGTCGGCATCGGTGGCCTGCAGGTAGTGCTGCCACGCGGCCACGGTGGTGGGCTCGCCGGCTTGCAGGTGCAGGTCCGAAATGAAATCGACCGTGCGCCAGTGCGAGGGAGCGATGAGCTCCTCGAACCGGGGCACGGTCGTGGTCACGGCGGATGTGATTTTGTCAGTCATCCATTGCGCTATGCGGAATCCCTGGCCCGTAACACGGGCACGGCCTAAGCCAGGGACGCCGAGCAAGAGTCGCCCCGCAGCGAGGGCGTCGTCCCCCTTCCCGCACTGCGCAGCGGTGCGAGAGAAGGGGGAAGGCGCGCAGCGCCACAGGGGGATGTCCCATATTTCAAAGGGCCACGGCCTTCTCGATCACAACGTCTTCCTTGGGCACGTCGTCATGGAAGCCCGAGCGGCCTGTTTTCACGGCCTTGATCTTGTCCACCACATCGGTGCCGCCGACGACCTTGCCAAACACGGCGTAGCCCCAGCCCTGGGCCGAGGGGGCAGTGTGGTTCAGGAAGCCGTTGTCGGCCACGTTGATAAAGAACTGTGCAGTGGCCGAGTGGGGGTCGCTGGTGCGGGCCATGGCCACGGTGTAGTTGGCGTTCTTGAGGCCATTTTGGGCTTCGTTCTCGATCGGCGCATCCGAGTTCTTTTGCTTCATGCCGGGCTCAAAACCACCGCCTTGCACCATGAACCCAGGGATCACGCGGTGGAAGATGGTGTTGTTGTAGTGGCCCTTGTTCACGTAGGCCAGGAAGTTCTCCGTCGACTTGGGGGCTTTGTCGGCGTCGAGTTCGAGGGTGATGACACCGTAGCCGGTGATGTGCAGTTCGACTTGGGGGTTGCTCATGGCAGGTTCTTTCGGAAAGGAGTTGTCAGACAGAGGTGGAGGGGTCACTTCACCAGGGTGGCGGAGTTGATGGTGACCGGCGCGGTGGGCACGTTCTGGTACGGGCCTTTGTTGCCCGTGGCCACGGCCTTGATCTTGTCGACCACGTCCGTGCCCTGGACCACCTTGCCGAACACGGCATAGCCGTGGCCGTCAGGGCTGGGGGCGTTGAGCATGGCGTTGTCCTTCACGTTGATGAAGAACTGCGAGGTCGCTGAGTTGGGGTTGCCCGTGCGCGCCATGGCGATGGTGTAGGTGTCGTTCTTGAGGCCGTTGCTGGCTTCGAGTGCGATAGGGGCCTTGGTGGGCTTTTGCACCATGTCGGCGGTGAAGCCACCGCCCTGGATCATGAAGCCGTCGATCACGCGGTGAAAAATCGTGCCGTCGTAGTGTTTGTCTTTGACATAGGCGAGGAAGTTCTCGACCGTTTTGGGCGCCTTGGCTGCATCCAGCTGCACCACGATGTCTCCCATCGAGGTGGCCAGCTTGACCTTGGGGGCATCCTGTGCCTGGACGGGTGCTACGGAAAACATAGCTGCTAGCGCAATACTGGCAAGCGCCAGGGTTGAATTTCTTCTGGAAATCATCCAATCACTCCTTCGAAAAATATCTGCCATTGTTGGCCCCGCCGCGTCCAGTACTGGCGCTTGACGGGGCCGGTACGGGCGCCTTCGGCGACTTCGCCGAACGTTACCACCATGGTGTCGGCCGAGTCCGTCCACCGCAGGTAAGACCTGTCCTTGAGCTGGAGTTCCCGGCCCTTGAGCGCGCGGGTCTCGGCCTGCAGCACTTGGGACCACTCGTTCAGCGGCTTTTGGCGATAGCTTTGAAAGTCGGGGGCATAAAAGCCCAGCAAACGCTTCATGTCGCCCTCGGTCTTGGCGTTGCGCCAGGCGTTGAGCACGGCATCAAACGACTTGCGCTCGGCCTGAATACTGTGCGGCTGCACCCATTGCAACTGGCGTGCAATGACCACGGGGGTGGAGCGCGGCTCCACCGTGCGCAGAATGCGTTCGAGGTCGGGATTGGCCAGCACCAGGCACCCATCGGACGCCAGCGGTGCGCGCGAGAACTGCTCGGGCGGTGTGCCGTGCAGCCAGATGCCGCTGCCGGTTTTGCCCCGGCTCTGGTCCAGTGGGTTGGGGTAGTTGATGGGCAGGGCGCCAGCGCCGTAAAAGTCCTTGAGCGTGGCGGGATCGAGGCGGCTCGTAATGAAATACACGCCCAGTGGCGTGCGCTGGTCGCCTTCCACCACCTTCTCTATGCCAAGCTTGCCCACCGACGCGTAATAGTCGGCCACCAGCCGCAGGCCCTGGGCGGTGTTTTCGAACAGATACAGCCGTGAGCGCGATGCATCCACCGCAATGGCGTGGCGCGAACGCGTTGACAGCTCCAGAAAGTGCGCCGGCACGCTGTGCGCTGGCGGGCGGCTGCGTTGGGCCTCCAGGCGCTGGCGCCACTCGGTGCGCAACTCTTCCAGTGTCGTGGCCGCCTGAAGGCCCGGGACCCCATCGGGCACGGGTGGCATCGTGCCCAGCGTTCGCGGGGTGGGCACAGGGCGGGTGCGCGACATCAGCAGATCGCCCACGGCCAGCTGTGCCAGTTGAAAGTTGGGGTAGTCGCGTGCCAGGCTTTCGGCCTGCACCAGGGCCTCGCGGCTACGGCCTGCGGCCACCAGCTGATAGACCGCCATCAGGCGGGTTTCGGCTTGGCCGTCGCGCAGCGCAGGCGGGGCAGGCACTGCTGTAGCTGCAGCTGCAACCACCTTGCTGGCGCGATGCCCTCGCGCGCCCTGGGGCAAGACGGGCGTCGCCTGCAGCAGGGCTGCCAATGCCAGGACGCTGCCTGCAATTCGGCGGCGCGCAGCGGGCCCATGCATCAACATGCGTGATAGCACGGGCCGGTCAAGGCAAAAAAAAGCCCACGCCTGAGGCGCGGGCGCCGGGGCTGGACGCACGATCAACCGCCGGTGGATTCGCGGACGATGGCCCAGCGGCCATTGTTGTTGATCAGCTCCAGCGTCTTGCGGCTGGCCACATTGAGCGCATCGGCGCTGTAGGCCTGGCGAAAACGGGCTGTGGCCTTGTTGCCATTGACCGACACCGTGACGTCCGACAGCTTCACGCTGATCTTCGATTTGCCCACGATGCGCGCTTCGCGCTCTTTTTCCCAGGCCGCGCGGGTCTGGCGGCCTGGCGGGTCAAACGACTTGTCGTAGGCGCCCAGATACGCCTTCATGTCCTTGGCGGTCCACGCATCTGCCCATGCCTGCACCGCAGCCGTGACGGCCTGAATGGATGCATCGCTGACCACGGCGGTGGCTGAGGCCGGTGTTGGTGCTGCCGCAGCCGGGGCTGGCGCGGCGGCAGGGGCTGGCGCTGGGGTTGCCGCAATGGCAGGGGCCGGGGCCGGGGCAGGCGCGGGCGCAGCAGGTGCGGGTGCGGGTGCGGGCCTTTGGGTCATCACCACCGCTGGGGCTGCCGGCGCAGCGGCGGGCGGCGTGGCGGACGTGGCTGCGTGGCGCCCCGCCTTGCCCGTGGTATCGGTCGAGAACAGCTCACGAATGAGAGCCAGCTTGGGCTTGAGGGACGTGGCGTTGTTGGCGTCCAGCTGCAGGGCCTTGTTGTAGGCCTGGCTGGCGAGCTTGGCGTAGATGTCACCCAGGTTTTCTTGCGCCGTGGCGTAGCTGGGGTTGGTGCGGATCGCCATCTCCAGCGCGGTGCGGGCCTTGTCCAGCTGGTTCTGGTTGGCGTACAACACGGCGAGGTTGTTGTAGGGTTCGGGGAGCTCGGGGTACTCTTCCGTGAGCTTGGTGAAGGTGGCGATGGCGTCGGCCTGTTTGCCCGAATCCGTCTGGGCCACGCCGCGCAGGAAGCGCAGCTGCGGATCGCGTGGGTTGGCGGCCAGCCGCTGGTCTGCCTTGACCAGGGCTTCTGCTGACTTGCCGGCCTTGAGCAACTGGGTGATCTCGGCATAGTCGTCCGCCTGGGCCACGCCGGTTCCCATCAGGGCGGTCAGGGCCAGCAGGCGCAGAAGGCGTGGAAGTGTGCGTCGGACTTGCTTCATGGGGATCCAGGGGTGGGGGCGGCGTCGGGCCCGGGCCGGGCTTATACTGCGGCGGATTGTAGCTGAGGGGGTTGTCATGACGGTACGCTGTTGCCGCAGGTGATTTCGCTGTGCGCCCTAGGCGGGCGCACCCCCTCCAGGGGCTCGCCCCCGTCGCTACAGGGCGCTGGTTCGCCCCATTCCCATCCGATCTCCCGTAACTGAAACCCCATGAGTTTGCGCATCTACAACACGCTGTCGCGTGCATTGGAAGAGTTTTCCCCGCTCGAACCTGGCCATGTGCGCATGTATGTGTGCGGCATGACCATCTATGACCTGTGCCACATTGGCCACGCCCGCATGATGATGGCGTTTGATGTGGTGCAGCGATGGCTCAAGGCCAGCGGCCTGCGCGTGACCTACGTGCGCAACATCACCGACATTGACGACAAGATCATCAAGCGCGCGCTGGAGCGCGGCATCACCATTCGGGCGCTCACCGACGAGATGATTGCCGCCATGCACCAGGACATCGGCCTGCTGGGCATCGAGCCGCCGTCGGTCGAGCCCCGCGCTACCGAATACGTGCCCCAGATGCTCTCGCTCATTGGCCAGCTGGAAGGCAAAGGCCTCGCTTACCGCGCGAGCAACGGCGACGTGAACTATTCGGTGCGCAAGTTCGACGGCTACGGCAAGCTTTCGGGCAAGTCGCTCGATGAATTGCGTGCTGGCGAGCGTGTGGCGGTGGATGACGGCAAGCAGGACCCGCTCGACTTTGTGCTGTGGAAGTCGGCCAAGGCCGACGAGCCGCCCGAGGCGAAATGGGACAGCAGTTTTGGCTCGGGCCGCCCTGGCTGGCACATTGAATGCTCGGCCATGAGCTGCGCCACCCTGGGCGAAACGTTTGACATCCACGGCGGCGGAGCCGACCTGCAGTTTCCCCACCACGAAAACGAAATCGCCCAGAGCGAAGGCGCCACCGGCAAGCCGCTGGCCAAATTCTGGATGCACAACGGCTTTGTGCGGGTGGACAACGAGAAGATGTCCAAGAGCCTGGGCAACTTCTTCACCATCCGTGATGTGCTGAAGTCCTACGACGCGGAAACGGTGCGCTTTTTTATCGTGCGCGCGCACTACCGCAGCGCGCTCAACTACAGCGACGCGCACCTTGACGACGCACGCCAGGCCCTCAAGCGCCTTTATACGGCGCTGAGCCTGGTGGGCCAGGCGGATGTGGCGGCCATCGACTGGGCCGACCCGTATGCCGCGCGTTTCAAGGCCGCGATGGACGACGACTTCGGAACGCCCGAAGCCGTGGCGGTGCTGTTCGACCTGGCGGGTGAGGTCAACAAGACCGGTTCGACCGCACTGGCCGGGCTGCTCAAGGCGTTGGGAGGGTGCCTGGGGCTGCTTCAAGGCGATCCCAAGGCCTTCCTGCAATCGGGTGCGAACGCCAGCGATGCCGACATTCAGGCCCAGATCGCCGCGCGTGCCGCCGCGAAGGCGGCCAAGAACTTCGCCGAAGCCGACCGCATTCGCAATGCGCTGCTGGCCCAGGGCATCGTGCTCAAGGACTCCGCGTCGGGAACCACCTGGGAAGCCGCGCAGTGATGATTTCTGAGTTTCTAATGAAAACGGCCTCTGGCGCTTATGGAGTATGCGTTGGCAGCTTCTAAAAAGATAGCGACTGAAGGCCAGGCTGTGGCCCCTGCACCTGTGCCTGCATCTGCCCCTGCCCCTGCGCTCGCCACGCCTGAGTACTGGGCCGAGGCCTGCAAACACCTGGTGAAGAAGGACCGGGTGATGAAGCGCCTGATCCCGCAGTTTGGCGATGCGGCGCTGCACACGCGGGGTGACGCATTCACCACGCTGGCGCGCTCCATTGTTGGCCAGCAGATCTCGGTGAAGGCCGCACAAACCGTGTGGGAGCGTTTTGCGGCGCTGCCCCGCAGCATGAAGCCCGCCAACGTGCTCAAGCTCAAGATCGACGACATGCGCGCGGCGGGCCTGTCCGCGCGCAAGGTGGATTACCTGGTAGACCTTGCCGTGCACTTCGATGACGGCAAGCTGCACGTGAAGGACTGGGCGGCGATGGACGACGAGGCCATCATTGCCGAGCTGATCGCGATTCGCGGCATCGGCCGCTGGACGGCCGAGATGTTTTTGATCTTCTATTTGATGCGGCCCAATGTTCTGCCACTGGACGACGTGGGGCTGATCAACGGCATCAGCCAGAATTATTTTTCAGGCGATCCGGTCAGCCGCAGCGATGCCCGGGAGGTGGCCGAGGCCTGGAAACCCTGGTGCAGCGTGGCGACTTGGTATATTTGGCGCTCGCTCGAGCCCCTGCCCGTTGCTTATTGACACATTTTCACAGGCACGCTGGTGACAGCGCGTGCCATTCGTGGCGGCCCCTGCAGGGCGCGACCCAAGGAGAAAAACGTTGGCCAAAAAGACCTTTCTGGATTTCGAACAGCCGATTGCCGAACTCGAATCCAAAATCGAAGAACTGCGCTACGTGCAGACCGAGAGTGCTGTCGATATTTCTGAAGAAATCGACCAGCTCAGCAAAAAGAGCCAGCAGCTCACCAAGGACATCTACAGCGAGCTTAGCCCCTGGCAGATCACCAAGATTGCTCGCCACCCCGAGCGTCCCTACACGCTCGACTACGTGCGCGACATCTTCACGGATTTTGTCGAGCTGCACGGCGATCGCCACTACTCGGATGATCTGTCCATCGTGGGTGGCCTGGCCCGTTTTAACGGCCACGCCTGCATGGTGCTGGGCCACCAGAAGGGCCGCGACACCAAGGAGCGCGCCATGCGCAACTTTGGCATGAGCAAGCCCGAGGGCTACCGCAAGGCGCTGCGCCTGATGAAGACGGCCGAGAAGTTCAAGCTGCCCGTGTTCACCTTTGTGGACACGCCCGGCGCTTACCCCGGCATCGATGCCGAGGAACGCGGCCAGTCCGAGGCCATCGGCCGCAATATCTTCGAGATGGCGCAGCTCGAAGTGCCCATCATCACCACCATCATCGGCGAAGGCGGCTCGGGCGGCGCGCTGGCCATCAGTGTGGGCGACCAGGTCGTCATGCTGCAGTACGCCATCTACTCCGTGATCAGCCCCGAGGGCTGCGCGTCCATCCTCTGGAAGACCAGCGAGAAGGCCCAGGAAGCGGCCGACGCCCTGGGCATCACCGCGCACCGCCTCAAAGCCCTGGGCCTGGTGGACAAGATCGTGAGCGAGCCCGTGGGCGGCGCACACCGTGACCACAAGCAGATGGCCGCCTTCTTGAAGCGCGCTCTGGGCGATGCGTTCCGCCAGGTGGCCGACCTCAAAACGAAAGACCTGCTGGACCGTCGCTACGACCGGTTGCAGAGCTATGGGAGGTTCAGCGACACCAAGGCGGATAGCCGCTGAGCGCCAACGTCCCTAAG
Organism: Acidovorax radicis; assembly: GCF_020510705.1. Lineage (NCBI taxonomy): Bacteria > Pseudomonadati > Pseudomonadota > Betaproteobacteria > Burkholderiales > Comamonadaceae > Acidovorax > Acidovorax radicis. The sequence goes on along the minus strand of NZ_CP075184.1, from coordinate 3,402,528 downwards.
AACGTGTTCACGATCTAAGTGCCTAAGGCCCGCAGCACCCCGGGCTCTTTCGCGTGCTTCATCTTCAGCGGCCCTTTTGGGGCCGTTGTTGTTTGATGGGGCAGCGGGCCATGGTGCCATTCCGGCCGTGGCCGCCAACGCGGTGCCCACCCAACCCACCCCGATGTGAAGCGCGCCTTGAATCCCGCCATCGATGGGGTTCCATCGGTGATCGCCACCGGTAACCACGACCGTGACGGTGATCCTGATCCATACCATGATGTGATGGGCGCGCGTGGCGAAGGGAGCGTGCCCTGGATAATCGGCGCCCATGTACTCCCGCTCCGTCTTTTGTTTTTGTGCCTGTGATTCGTTACCGCCGCTTCGTGGCGCCAGCCAGCGGTTGGCATGACCCAATCGTTCGACGCAGCCATGCAGGCCTTCGCGCCCGCATTGCCTTTGGCGGTGGGTCTGAGCGGTGGCGCAGACTCTACGGCGCTGTTGCTGGCGTGTGCGCGACGTTGGCCCGGGCAGGTGCAGGCCATCCATGTGCACCACGGTTTGCAAGCAGCAGCCGATGGTTTTGAACAGCACTGCGTGCGCCTGTGCGAGGGTCTGAAGGTGCCGCTTGTGGTGCAGCGGCTGGATGCCCGCCACGCCCCTGGCCAGAGCCCCGAAGATGCAGCACGGCAGGCAAGATACAAGGCTTTTGAGGCTGTGGCGCTTGACTGTAAAGCGCAAGCTGCTATCAAATCAATAGCTATTGCGCAGCATGCAGATGATCAGGCCGAGACCCTGCTGCTGGCGCTGTCGCGCGGCGCGGGCGTTGCCGGGCTCGCCGCCATGCCTGCCCGCTGGGAGCGCGCAGGTGTGGCGTGGCACCGCCCATTGCTGCAGGTGGCCGCCGGTGACGTTCGCCGCTGGCTCGGTGCGCAGGGACAGTCTTGGGTGGAAGATCCCACCAACAGCGACGAGCGCTATACCCGCAACCGCATCCGGGCGCAGCTTTTGCCTGCCTTGGACGCGGCTTTTCCTTCCTTTCGTGACACGTTTGCGCGGTCGGCGTCGAATGCGGCGCAAGCCGCCGAGCTGCTCGAAGACCTGGCGCGGCAGGACCTGGCGCTGGTCGGCGCACCACTTCACATCACCCGGCTACAAGGGTTGAGCCGTGCCCGCCAGGCCAATGTGTTGCGCCACTGGCTGCGCAGTACCCACCAGACCACCCCGGCGGCGGCGCAACTGGGCGAGCTGCTGGACCAGGTGGCGGCCTGCACCACGCGGGGCCACCGCATTCATATCAAAGTAGGGCGCGGTTTTGTTGTGCGGACCGGGCCAATACTCGATTGGTACAATCCCCAGGTTTTGGTCCCCTAATCGTACGAACAACGGCGGCGCGCCAAAACAGTGTTTTCAACCTGCGCCGTGGCTTCGGATTCGTCACCCCAATAATTCCAATGGCATTGATCGTTCACAAATACGGCGGCACCTCGATGGGCTCTCCGGAGCGCATTCGCAACGTCGCCAAGCGCGTGGCCAAGTGGGCCCGCGCAGGCCACCAGATGGTGGTGGTGCCCAGCGCCATGAGTGGCGAAACCAACCGGCTCCTCGCGCTGGCCAAGGAACTCGCCCCCTCGCGCGCCACACCCGCTTACAACCGCGAACTGGACATGCTGGCCTCTACGGGTGAGCAGGCTTCTTCCGCATTGCTGGCGATTGCGCTGCAGGCCGAAGGCATGGGTTCGGTCAGCTATGCGGGCTGGCAAGTGCCCATCCGCACCGACAGCAGCTACACCAAGGCACGCATCGAGTCGATCGACGACCAGCGGGTGCGTGCGGACCTGGACAGCGGCAAGGTTGTTATCGTCACGGGCTTTCAGGGCATCGATGACGAAGGCAACATCACCACGCTGGGCCGTGGCGGCTCCGACACCTCGGCGGTGGCTGTGGCAGCGGCCATGAAGGCCCACGAATGCCTGATCTACACCGACGTGGACGGTGTCTACACCACCGACCCCCGCGTGGTGCCCGAGGCGCGCCGCCTGCTGACGGTGAGCTTCGAGGAAATGCTCGAAATGGCCAGCCTGGGCAGCAAGGTGCTGCAGATCCGCTCGGTCGAGTTCGCCGGTAAATACAAGGTGCCCATGCGCGTGCTGTCCAGCTTCACGCCCTGGGACATAGACATCAACGAAGAAGCCAAGTCCGGCACGCTGATCACTTTTGAGGAAGACGAAAAAATGGAACAAGCCGTCGTATCCGGCATCGCTTTCAACCGCGACGAGGCCAAGATCTCGGTGCTGGGCGTGCCAGACACCCCCGGCATCGCCTACCAGATCCTGGGCGCTGTGGCCGACGCCAATATCGAAGTCGATGTGATCATCCAGAACGTGAGCAAGGAAGGAAAAACCGACTTTAGCTTCACCGTCAATCGCGGCGACTATGCCCGCACCATCGAATTGCTCAATGAAAAAGTGCTGCCCGCCTTGGGCGCGCAAGAAGTGGTGGGCGACACCAAGATCTGCAAGGTCAGCATCGTCGGCATCGGCATGCGCAGCCATGTGGGCGTTGCCAGCAAGATGTTCCGGGTGCTGAGCGAAGAGGGGATCAACATCCAGATGATCTCCACCTCCGAAATCAAGACCTCGGTCGTGATTGACGAAAAGTATGTCGAACTGGCCGTGCGCTCTCTGCACAAGGCATTCGACCTCGACCAGCCAGTCGCCTGATCGGCCAGAAACGCCTCTGAAATGAGGCATAATAGCTGGATTGGAAACGTGACCGAGTGGCCGAAGGTGCTCCCCTGCTAAGGGAGTATGGGGTGTAGAGCCTCATCGAGGGTTCGAATCCCTCCGTTTCCGCCAAGATAAAGCCTAAGTAGTTCATCTACTTAGGCTTTTTTCTTTGGTGCATTGAAATGCCACATTCCTCAGGCGCAGAGCGCTTCCTTCCGCTCCAGCACGGTTTTTATGCCATGGAGCCGGTGCGCGGGGTGCGCGGGTCCGTTGGTTTGTTCCGTTTTTTGCCGCGCCAGATCACTCGTCGAGTGATGCGCTCCAGCGTTTTCCCCAGTCTGCCGCTTGGGTTCGCACCTTGTCGATCTCGCGGCGATCACGTTTGGTCGGGCGGCCCTCCACCAAGGTGGCGGCAGGCTCGGGGGCCAGGCGGCGTTGTTCGGCTGCCTGTTCGCGCAGGGCGATGCTTTCGGCTGTTTCCTCGTAGAGCTGTTGGGCCACGGGTGCGGGGCCCCGGGCTCCGCTGAGTCCTCTGACCGTGACGGTGCGCGTCACTGGGCCCTGGCGCATGGCCACGATGTCGCCGCAGCGCAAGTCCCGCGCCGGTTTGGCGGCCTGGCCGTTGAGCGTGACGCGGCCCTTGCTGATTTCTTCGGTGGCCAGGCTGCGCGTTTTGTAAAAACGCGCGCACCACAGCCATTTATCGAGGCGCATTGTCTCCAGCATCGTGTTCATGAAGACGATTGTGCCGCTTGTGGGCGCAGTCCGTCGTCTGGTGTGGGTGCTGCAAGCGGCAGGCGCACCACGGCATCCAGGCCGATGACGTGGTTGCCTTCCATGCGGTTGGTCAGTGCGATGCTGCCGCCCAGTGCCAGAACAATCTCGTGGCAGATGGCCAGGCCCAGGCCGCTGCCGCTGCGCACGTCGCCCGCCGAAAACGGCTGAAACAGGCGCGTTGCCAGCTCTGAGTCGATCCCGTGGCCCTGGTCGCTGATGGTGAGCGCCATGTGGCGGCCGTCGCTGCGCAGGTCCACCGTCAGCTCGCTGCCGGGTGGCGCGTGGCGCACGGCGTTGTGCAGCAGGTTGCGGCTGAGCTCGCGCAGCATCCATTCGTGCGCTTGCACCAGGGCCGCGTCGGTGTGAATGCCGAAGTCCAGGTTGCGCTGCGCGATCAGGGGCGATATCTCCAGTGCCACGGCGCGCAGCACCTCGTCCATCCGCGTGGCAGGTGGCGTGTTTTGCTGGCGCAATTGCTCGACCTTGGCCAGTGCCAGCATCTGGTTGGCGAGCTGGGTGGCGCGGTCCACGGTGTCGCTGATCTCTTGAAGTGCCTGCAGCGGCTCCACGTCGCCCCGCAGCGCCGACTGCACTTGTGTCTTGAGCACCGCCAGCGGCGTGCGCAGCTGGTGTGATGCGTCACGCACAAAGCGCTTTTGGTTGCGCAGCAGATGGCGCAGGCGTTGCATCACCTCATTGGTGGCGTCCAGCAGGGGTTGCAGTTCACGCGGCGCCAGGGGCGCGGTGATGGGGCTCAGGTCTCCCTCGCGGCGCGACTGCAATTGCTTGCTGATTTGCCATACGGGGCGGGTGGCCAGTTGCACCACCACCACCACGGTGAACGCGATCACCACAATCAGCAGCGCCTGGCGCAGCAGGGTGTTCCACAAAATATGCAGGGCCAAGGATTCGCGCATTTCCAGCGTCTCTGCCACCTGGATCACCGCCATGGCGCGGCCTTGTGCGCTGGCCACGGGTTGCAGAAGCACGGCCACTCGCACGGCACGGTCGCGAAATTGGTCGTCGTAAAAATCCACCAGTGCCGCATAGGGTGGGCGCATGGGGATGTTGCCGTGCCACACAGGAAGGTCTTCAAAGCCCGACACCAGGTCGCCCTTGAGTGTGGAAACCCGGTAGAACATCTGGCTCTGGTTGTCTGCCTCGAAGGCCTCCAACGCCGAATAGGGCACGGTGGCACGCAACCGGGCCTGGTCGTCGAAACCCGTGACATCCAGCTGTTCGCTGATGCTTTTGGCAGACGCCAGCAGGGTGCGGTCATACGCCGTATGGAGCGACGCCAGCGTCTGTTTGTAGAGGCTGAGGGTGTTGAATGCGATGAACAGTGTGACGGGCAGCAAGATGCCCACAAGCAGGCGCCGCCGCAGCGAATGGTTGCGGCTGGCGCGGGTGATGCGCGCAATGGCGGTGCTCATGTATCGGCACGCAGCAGATAGCCCAACCCACGCAAAGTCATCAGCGTGAGGCCCGTTCCCGTTAATTTCTTGCGCAGCCGGTAGACCACCACTTCGATGGCTTCGTATTGCACGTCCAGCTGGCCCGGGAACACCAGCTCATACAGCCGCTCCTTGGTGACGGCATGGCCCGGCTGCGCGAGCAGCGCGTGCATCAGGGCCAGTTCGCGCGGGGTGAGTTCCATCACCTCACCGTTGAGGTACAGCGCACCGCTGTCCTTGTCATAGCGGATGGCGCCTATCTGCAGGGTGCTGGGCGCCACAGGCGTGCCAGGGTCGGCGCTGCGCCGCACCAGGGCACGCAGGCGCGCTTCGAGTTCATCCAGGTCAAAGGGCTTGGGCAGGTAGTCATCTGCACCGGCGTTCAAGCCCATCACGCGGTCCCCCACGGTGCCGCGCGCGGTGAGGATCAGTACCGGCGTGCGCAGACCCCGCGAGCGGGCCTGCTGCAGCACCTGCAGGCCATCGAGCCCGGGCAGGGTGAGGTCCAGGATGACCGCGTCGGGTTGCCGGGCGGCCCATTGGCTGAGCGCTGAACGGCCATCCCCTGCGGCCGTGACTTCCATGCCGCGGCGGGTCAGCGCGCGGTGCAGGGTGGCCTGCATGGTGGGGTCGTCTTCAACAAGAAGCAGTTGCATGCGCGGCACCATATCACCGTCTCAGACGCTGTTCAGGGTTTTTTCTGCCCCTTTGAAAAGATCCCCTGCAACTTCGTGTGGTGTCGGTCGTATGGGTGTTTTCCCTGAGTTCGAGGACAGCCGTTTGACAGGCAGCGCGCGCATCATCAAGCGGTTCGCCAACCCTCCAAGGAGACAAACAATGCGTCGCGATACTTTCCTCAAGTCCCTGGCCGCTCTCGCGGCCGCGGGCACCTTGCCCCTGTCGGCCCAGGCCGCCAGCGCCGTCAAGATGATGATTCCCGCCAACCCCGGCGGCGGCTGGGACACCACCGGCCGCGCTCTGGGCAAGGCCCTGCTCGACTCGGGTGCTGCGTCTTCGGTCACTTATGACAACAAGGGCGGCGCGGCTGGTGCCATCGGCCTGGCACAGTTTGTCAACTCCAGCAAGGGCGATCCAAACGCCCTGATGGTGATGGGCGCCGTGATGCTGGGCGGCATCATCACCGGCAAGCCGCCGGTGAATCTGTCGCAGGTCACGCCGATCGCGCGCCTGACGAGCGAATACAACGTGTTCGTGCTGCCCGCCAACTCGCCGTTCAAGAGCATGGCCGAGGTCATCGCACAGCTCAAGAAGGACCCTGGCAGCGTCAAATGGGGCGGTGGCTCGCGCGGCTCCACCGAGCACATTGCGGCGGCGATGATCGCGCGCGAAGTGGGTGTGGACCCGGCCAAGATCAACTACGTGGCGTTCCGTGGGGGCGGCGAAGCCATCGCTGCCATCCTGGGCGGCAACGTGACGATTGGCGGCGGGGGCTACAGCGAGATGGCCGAATACATCGCCACCAAGAAGATGACGCCCATCGCCGTCACCTCGGGCCAACGTCTCAAGGGCTCGACCGTGCCCACGCTCAAGGAGCAGGGCGTCAACGTGGAGATTGGCAACTGGCGCGGCGTGTATGCCGCCCCCGGTATCTCGGCCGATCAGCGCAAGGCGCTGACCGACATGGTGGCCAAGGCCACCAAGAGCAAAGCCTGGGCCGAGGCACTGCAAAAGAACGACTGGACTGCGGCCTGGATGGCGGGTGACGAGTTCGCCAACTTCGTCGACAACGATTTTGCCAGCCTGCGCGCCACCATGGTCAAGGCGGGCATGGTGTAACAGCTCCTTGCTGGTACAGGGCCCCTTCGGGGGGCATTTTTTGTGCGTGTCCTGGTGGCACGCTGGTTGTTGCGCCCCGGGCACCGTTGCCCAGGGCGTTTGCCGAGAAAGAACTGAGCATGTCTGACTCCATTGCCTCTTCTCCCCCGCCGATCGGGGGCGATTCTGCCGCTGTCAGCGGCGTGCCGTCCGTACGCATGCAGATCGCGGTGGGCGTTGCCGTGCTGCTGGTGGCCGTGGCGCTGGCCGTGGGCGCCGTGGATATTCCATCAAACGCTGGCTATGGCGGTGTAGGCCCCAATTTCCTGCCCTGGCTGGTGGCCGGGGTGCTGGCCTTGTGCGGCGCGGTGCTGGTGTGGGAGGCGCTGTCCGGCGGCTTTCGCTTCATGGATGACCCCGGTGGTGCTGCGCGTGCAGATAAAGGGGCCTTCGCCTGGGTCTCGGCGGGCTTGCTGCTCAACGCGGCTTTGATCACCACGGTGGGTTTCATTGTGAGCTGCACGCTGTGCTACCTGCTGGCCGTGCAGGGCCTGCGCCGCGCAGCGGGGCAGCGTGCGGGCAGCGTGCGCACCTGGTGCATTGATCTGTTGACGGGGGCGCTGATATCCGCGCCGGTGTTCTGGGCGTTCACGCAGTTCCTGGCGATCAACCTGCCCGGACTCACGCAGACAGGGTGGCTGTAATGGAAATTTTTGATGCACTGATGGCGGGCTTTGCCACCGCCGCCACGCCCGCCAATCTGCTGTGGGCCTTGTTTGGCTGTGCGCTGGGCACGGCCGTGGGTGTGCTGCCCGGCATCGGCCCGGCGGTCGCCGTGGCCATGTTGCTGCCCATCACGGCCAAGGTCGAGGTAACGGCCTCGATGATCTTCTTCGCCGGCATCTACTACGGTGCCATGTACGGGGGCTCCACCACGTCCATCCTGCTCAACACGCCGGGCGAGACCGCCAGCATGGTGACGGCGATGGAGGGCAACAAGATGGCCAAGAGCGGGCGCGCTGGGGCGGCGCTGGCCACCTCGGCCATCGGCTCGTTCGTGGCGGGCACCGTTGCGACCGTGGTCGTGACCTTGTTCGCGCCTTACGTGGCGGACTTCGCCGTCAAGCTCGGGCCGCCCGAATACTTCATGCTCATGGTGCTGGCGTTCACCACCGTGAGCGCGGTGCTGGGCAAGAGCACCGTGCGGGGCATGACGGCGCTGTTCATCGGCTTGGCGGCGGGCTGCATCGGCATGGACCAGATTTCCGGTGCGGCGCGCTACACCGGCGGCAAACCCGAACTGCTCGACGGCATCGACATCGTGCTGGTGGCCGTGGGCCTGTTCGCCGTGGCCGAGGTGCTGCATGCCGCCATGTACGAAGGCCGCGTGCAGGAGACCAGCAACACCATGAGCCGCGTGCACATGACGCGGCGCGACTGGAAGCGCTCCGTTCCAGCGTGGCTGCGCGGCACCTTGATCGGCACGCCGTTCGGCTGCATACCGGCTGGCGGCACAGAGATCCCGACCTTCCTGAGCTATGCGATGGAAAAAAAGCTCGCCAAGGGTGAGAACAAGGCCGAGTTCGGCACCGTGGGCGCCATCGAAGGCGTGGCGGGCCCCGAGGCGGCCAACAATGCGACAGTGACGGCGGCCATGATCCCGCTGCTCACGCTGGGCATTCCCACCAGCAACACCACGGCGGTGCTGCTGGGCGCGTTCCAGAACTACGGCATCAACCCCGGCCCGCAGCTGTTCACCACGTCGGCCGCGCTGGTGTGGGCGCTGATTGCCTCGCTCTACATCGGCAACGTGATGTTGCTGGTGTTGAACCTGCCCATGGTGGGTATGTGGGTCAAATTGCTCAAGATTCCCAAGCCCCAGTTGTACGCGGGCATCCTGATCTTCGCCACGGTGGGCGCCTACGGCATGCGCCAGAGCGCGTTCGATTTGTTCCTGCTGTACGGCATTGGCATGCTGGGGGTGCTGATGCGGCGCTTTGACTTCCCCACGGCACCCGTGGTGGTCGGCATGATCCTGGGGCCGCTGGCCGAGGCGCAGATGCGCAATGCGGTGTCGATCGGCGAAGGCAGCTGGCTCATTTTCCTGCAGCGCCCGATGTCGCTCGCGCTGATCATCATTGTGCTGGCGGTGCTGGTGCTGCCGCGTCTGTTCAAGCACCTGGCGCAGCGCAAGCTGGCGCGCTTGCAGCAGCTCGATGCCTGAGCCAGCCGCCTGGCTGGGCGGGCACTTCGCTCCACATTGCGCATGCAATCGGGCGAATGCGCTTGATGGATAATCGTGGGAAGCTATTGAATCAATAGCATTTATGCGCACAGCGCGGCGTGCGGCCTGGCGGTCCGCGCCGCGCTACCATCGACGGATGTCCCTGCCTGTTGATGACGCCCCCGCGCTGCCCCTGGATGCCCAAGGCATTCTTGAATTGGCGGCGCGCTCCATGTTTCAGCTGTTTTCCAGCGTCAGCCAGGGCATGTTTCTGGTGGACCGCAGCGGGCGCATCGTGTGGGTGAATGAAGGCTACCAGCGGTTTTTGCCCGACCTAGGCTTTTCTTCGGTCGACCAGTTTGTGGGGCGGATGGTAGAAGAGGTCATTCCCAACACCGGCATGCGCCGCGTGCTGGAGACGGGCAACCCCGTGCTGATCGACCTGCTCACCAACCAGGCGGGCACGTTTGTGGTCAGCCGCATCCCCTTGCGCGACGATGCCGAGCGGGTGATTGGTGCCATCGGCATCGTGCTGTTTGACCACCCCGAGACCACACTGCAGCCGCTGATCAGCAAGTTTGCACTGCTGCAGCGCGACCTGGACGACGCGCGGCGCGAGCTGGCCAGCCAGCGCAACCGCTCGCTGGTCATCGCCAGCAGTGGCGAGCGCCGCGCTAAATACACGTTTGCGAGCTTCATCGGGTCGAGCACGGCGGCGGCCGAAGTCAAACGCCAGGCGCGGCGCGCGGCGCAGTCGAGCAGCCCCGTGCTGCTGCTGGGCGAAACGGGCACCGGCAAAGAGCTGCTGGCACACGCCATTCATGCCGCATCCAGCCGCGCCAGCGGCCCGTTTGTGAGCGTCAACATCGCCGCCGTGCCCGACACGCTGCTGGAGGCCGAGTTTTTTGGCGTGGCGCCTGGCGCCTACACCGGCGCATCGGCCAAGGGGCGTGACGGCAAGTTCAAGCTGGCCGACGGCGGCACGCTGTTTCTCGACGAAATCGGTGACATGCCGCAGAGCCTGCAGGCCAAGCTGCTGCGCGCATTGCAAGAAGGCGAGATCGAGCCGCTGGGCAGCAACAAGCTGGTGCCTTTCAACGTGCGTATCCTGGCGGCCACCTCACGTGATCTGGCCGCGCTGGTGCGTGAGGGGCGCTTTCGCGAAGACCTGTTTTACCGGTTGCACGTGTTGCCCTTGCGTGTGCCCCCGCTGCGTGCGCGCCGCAGCGACATCCCCGCGCTGGTGGAGGCGCTGGGCGAAGACCTGGCGCTGCGCAATGGCACGCTGCCGCCCGAGCTGCTGCCCGATGCGCTGGCGCTGTTGGCTGGGCAGCCCTGGCGGGGCAATATCCGCGAACTGCGCAACGTGCTGGAGCAGGCCGTGATGCGCAGCGATTCGCAGTCGATCGATGCGGCGCAGCTTGAACGCATCTTGCGCGAGGCCGGTGTGGAGCCCGCTGCGCCCGCGCCCGTGCAAGACGCGCTGGCCAGCGCCCAGGTGGACGACGCGGACGAAAGCCGCTACCTGCGCCCGCTCGCAGAGCAGGTGGCCGAACTGGAGCGCAAGGCCATCGCCGCTGCGCTCAAGGTGCATGGCGGCAACAAGCTGGCCACCGCAAGGCAGCTGCGCATCTCGCGTGCCACGCTGTATGGACGTCTGGAAAACCCTGAGTAAACATTGAACATCTGTATGAAAATCAGCCATTTTGATTGACTGATTTTCAGGCGATTGCTGTGTGGGAGATAATAAATTTCTATACAGATCAATCACTTGTGTGCTGGCACAAACTGTGCAATGTTCAGGCATCACAACAGGAGACATCGCCATGCACCGTCGCACTCTGGTCGCACTCGCCACCGCTGCCGTTACCGCAGTGACTGCCGCCACACTGTCCGCCAACGCCTTTGCCGATGCGGGCGAAATCCGCATCGCCCACGTCTACAGCAAGACCGGCCCGCTGGAGGCCTATGGCAAGCAAACGCAGACCGGGCTGCTGATGGGCCTGAGCTACGCCACCGGCGGCACCATGGCCGTCAATGGCAAGAAGCTGGTGGTGATCGAGAAAGACGACCAGGGCAAGCCCGACCTGGGCAAGAGCCTGCTGGCCTCTGCCTACTCTGATGACAAGGCCGACATCGCCGTGGGCCCCACCTCGTCGGGTGTGGCGTTGGCCCTGCTGCCCGTGGCAGAGGAATACAAGAAGATCCTGTTGGTCGAGCCTGCCGTGGCCGATGCCATCACGGGCGACAAGTGGAACAAGTACATCTTTCGCACCGGCCGCAACAGCAGCCAGGACGCGATCAGCAACGCCGTGGCCATCGACAAGGCCGGCGTCACGGTGGCCACGCTGGCGCAGGACTACGCCTTTGGCCGCGATGGCGTGAAGGCCTTCAAGGATGCGCTCAAGAACGCCAAGCTCGTGCACGAGGAATACCTGCCCACCACCACCACCGACTTCACCGCCGGGGCCCAGCGCCTGATCGACAAGCTCAAGGATGTGCCCGGCCGCAAGGTCATCTTCATCATCTGGGCGGGCGCGGGCAACCCGTTCAAGATCGCCGACATGGACTTGAAGCGCTATGGCATCGAGATCGCCACGGGCGGCAACATCTTGCCCGCGATGGCGAGCTACAAGAACTTCCCCGGCATGGAAGGCGCCACGTATTACTACTTCGGCATCCCCAAAAATCCGGTGAACGAAGCCATGGTCGCCGCGCACTACAAGGAGTTCAAGGCGCCGCCAGACTTCTTCACGGCGGGCGGCTTCAGCGCTGCGATGGCGCTTGTCACGGCCCTCAAGGCCACGGGCGGCGAGACCAACACCAACAAGCTCATCAAGACCATGGAGGGCATGAGCTTTGACACGCCCAAGGGCAAGATGACCTTCCGCAAGGAAGACCACCAGGCCCTGCAGAGCATGTACCACTTCAAGATCAAGGTGGACCCGGCCTTTGCCTGGGGCGTGCCCGAGCTGGTGCGCGAGATCAAGCCCGAAGAGATGAACGTGCCGATCCGCAACAAGCGTTGATGGTGGCGGTGGCGGCCAACGCCGCTCCGCACAAAAAAACGCCCCGCACCCCATGCCCCGCACACCACGCGGGCATGCGGGCATGGGGTGGTAGCTCATATTTTGATAGCTTATGGCGCTTGATAGATAAGCGCTAGAGGCCTTTTTGACTCTTTTTGACTCTTTATTTGTCTGCGCCATCGCAGCCACCAGCTGTTTGCCCATGCTCGCAACCCACAACCTGACCATCCGCTTTGGCGGCCACGTGGCGGTCAACGGCGTGACCTGCTCCTTCGAGCCGGGCACGCTGACCGCCATCGTGGGCCCCAATGGCGCGGGCAAGACCACGTACTTCAACCTGATCTCGGGGCAACTCAAGGCCACCAGCGGCACCGTCACGTTGGGGGGCAAAGACCTCACCAGCCAGCCCGTGTCAGCGCGCACGCACGCGGGCCTGGGCCGGGCGTTCCAGCTCACCAACCTGTTCCCCAACCTCAGCGTGCTGGAGAACGTGCGCCTGGCCGTGCAGGCCACGCGCGATGGCAAACACCGCAGGGGCTTGAATCTGTGGAGCATCTGGAGCGACCACCGCGCGCTGACCGAGCGGGCTGAATCCATCCTGCAAACGGTGGCCATGTATGAGCGGCGCGACACGCCAGTGGCCAGCCTGCCGCATGGCGACCAGCGCAAGCTGGAGGTGGCGTTGCTGATGGCGCTGGAGCCGCAGGTCTACATGTTCGACGAGCCCACCGCCGGCATGAGCCACGACGAGGCGCCCGTGATCCTGAACCTGATCCGCGAGCTGAAGAAAGACAAGACCAAGATCATCCTGCTGGTGGAGCACAAGATGGACGTGGTGCGCGAGCTGGCCGACCGCATCATCGTGCTGACCAACGGCACGCTGGTGGCCGATGGCCCGCCAGCCGAGGTGATTGCATCGCCCGTGGTGCAGGAAGCTTACCTGGGCGTCAGCAAGGACGCTGACAAGGACGCAGGCAAGGAGGCCGCATGAGCACGACGCCAACGACCAACCTGCTCGAACTCAAGGGCGTGCACACGCACATCGGCGCGTACCACATCCTGCACGGCGTGGATCTGGCGGTGCCCAAGGGCCAGCTCACCATGCTGCTGGGCCGCAACGGTGCGGGCAAGACGACCACGCTGCGCACCATCATGGGCCTGTGGCATGCGTCGCAGGGCTCCATCCACTTTGGTGGCAAAGACATCACGGCGATGAACACCCCGCAGATCGCGGGCCTGAACATCGCCTATGTGCCCGAGAACATGGGCATCTTTGCCGACCTCACGGTGAAAGAAAACATGCTGCTGGCCGCGCGCCGGGCCCGCAACGCGGCGCAGATGGACACCGCCCGGCTCGAATGGATCTTTCGGCTGTTCCCGGCGGTAGAGAAGTTCTGGAACCACCCGGCCGGCAAGCTCAGCGGCGGGCAAAAGCAGATGGTGGCCGTGGCGCGCGCCATCGTCGAGCCCCGCGACCTGCTCATCGTGGATGAGCCCAGTAAGGGCCTGGCGCCCGCCATCATCAACAACATGATCGAGGCGTTCGGCCAGCTTAAAAAGAGCGGCGTGACGATTTTGCTGGTGGAGCAGAACATCAGCTTTGCCAAGCGGCTGGGCGACACCGTGGCCGTGATGGACAACGGCCAGGTGGTGCACGCGGGCAGCATGGCCGCGCTGGCCGAGGACGAGGCGCTGCAGCGTTCGCTGCTGGGGTTGGCGTTATGAGTGTTGCCATGCATTTCAAGCCTTTTTGGGCTCTTCTAGCGAATAGTAGTGATGGAACTCGCCGCACGTCTGAAGACGGCGATTTCGACGTACGACATTTATCGAGTGCATCACTAGCATTCGCTAGAAGAGCCCCTTTTTGGCCTCTGGCGCTTTATTCATCTGCGCAAGCAGCTATCAAATCAATAGTAAATGCAGGGGCCGGCGCGCGCCGAGCGCGCTGCCCACAAGGAGCGCTGGCATGAGCATGGCCCGTGATTTCGACTGGAAGCCGCTGGCCCTGGTGCCTGCGCTCGCGCTGCTGGTGCTGCCCTTCATCGGCTCGCCCAGCACCTGGCTCACGCTCACGGTGGCGGGGCTGGCCATGGGCATGATCATCTTCATCATCGCCTCGGGCCTCACGCTGGTGTTTGGCCTGATGGACGTGCTCAATTTTGGTCACGGCGTGTTCATTGCGCTGGGCGCCTTCGTGGCCACCAGCGTGTTGGGCGCCATGGGCGACTGGGCGGGCTCTGACCAGCTGTGGCGCAACATGGTGGCTGTCCTGCCGGCCATGCTGGTGGCCATGGCCGTGGCGGGCGCCGTGGGCCTGGCGTTCGAGCGCTTCATCGTGCGGCCCGTGTATGGCCAGCACCTCAAGCAGATCCTCATCACCATGGGCGGGATGATCATTGGTGAAGAACTCATCAAGGTGATCTGGGGCCCCGCGCAAATCCCGCTGCCGCTGCCCGGCGGCATGCGCGGCGCACTGCTCATTGGCGATGCCGCCATCGAAAAATACCGCCTGGTGGCGGTGGCCGTGGGCCTGCTGGTGTTTGCCGTACTGGCCTGGACGCTGTCGCGCACCAAGGTCGGTTTGCTGATCCGTGCGGGCGTGCAAGACCGCGAGATGGTCGAGAGCCTGGGCTACCGCATCCGCCGCCTGTTTGTGGGCGTGTTTGTGGTGGGCTCGGCCCTGGCGGGCCTGGGCGGCGTGATGTGGGGGCTGTACCAGCAAAGCGTTGTTCCGCAGATGGGCGCGCAGGTCAACGTGCTGATCTTCATCGTGATCATCATCGGCGGCCTGGGCAGCACGGGCGGGGCGCTGATCGGCGCGCTGCTGGTGGGGCTGATGGCCAACTACACCGGCTTTCTGGTGCCCAAGGTGGCGCTGTTCTCCAATATCGCGTTGATGGTGGCCATTCTCTTGTGGCGTCCGCAAGGCGTTTATCCCGTGGCCAACCGCTGATGAGGAGCCGACTGACATGCTGAACCGACTTCTCTCCGGCGACTATCCGCGCAGCAAGGTGCTGGCGGTGATCCTGGTGGCCATCTTCCTCGGCCTGGCGTCCGCGCCGTTTCTGTTCCCGGGCGTCAAGGCGCTGTCCGTGGCGGCCAAGGTGCTGATCTTTGTGGTGCTGGTCGCCAGCTTTGACCTGCTGCTGGGCTACACCGGCATCGTGAGCTTTGCGCACACCATGTTCTTTGGCATCGGCGCCTACGGCATTGCCGTGGCCACCACACGCGTGGGGCCCACATGGTCCGCATTGGCCGTGGGGTTGGGTGGGGCGCTGGTGCTGTCGCTGCTGCTGTCGCTGGCCGTGGGCCTGTTCTCGCTGCGCGTGCGCGCCATCTTCTTTGCCATGATCACGCTGGCCGTGGCGGCGGCGTTTCAGACGCTGGCTTCGCAGCTGTCGGACATCACCGGCGGCGAGGACGGCCTGACCTTCAAGGTGCCCGAGATCCTGTCGCCCAGCTTCGAGCCGTTTGACGATCCCTTCCTGGGGGTGACCCTGGATGGGCGCCTGCTCTGCTACTACCTGCTGTTCGTCACCGCCGTGGTGCTGGTGCTGGCGCTGCTGCGCATCGTCAACTCGCCGTTTGGCCGTGTGCTGCAGGCGATCCGCGAGAACGAGTTCCGCGCCGAGGCCATTGGCTACCGCGTGGTGGTGTACCGGACCACGTCCAGCGTGCTGTCGGCGCTGTTTGCCACCATGGCAGGCGCGATGCTGGCGCTCTGGCTGCGCTACAACGGGCCCGATACCTCGCTCAGCTTCGAAATCATGATGGACTGCCTGCTCATCGTAGTGATCGGCGGCATGGGCACCATCTACGGCGCGGTGATTGGCGCCGTGCTCTTCCTGGTGGCACAAAGCTATCTGCAGGATCTGCTGCGCCTCGGCAGCGAGGCCACGTCGGGGCTGCCCTGGTTGTCTGCCTTGCTGTCGCCCGACCGCTGGCTGCTGTGGCTGGGCGTGTTGTTTGTGTTGTCGGTGTATTACTTTCCCACCGGTGTGGTGGGGCGGCTGCGTGCGGCAGTGCGCCGGGCGGCATGAAGGTGATGTCGCTTTGGGTGCCCGCTGCTCGCCTGGGGGCGCGCCGCTTGCGTCGCCCATGCCGCCCATGCCGAGCTGGTTGTCTTGTTCTTTGATGGCTCTTCGGCTTTGTCCATCGCCTTCACTGCGTTTTGTCTCTCCCCTCTTTGCTCGCCTCAAGGTTGTCCACCATGTCCCCTACGTCGCGCTACATCCCCTGTGCCGGTTATGAAATCCACACCACGGAGTGGGGCGCCCCTGATGCGCCGGTGGTGATTGCCTGGCACGGCCTGGCGCGCACCGGGCGCGACATGGATGCGCTGGCCGCGCACCTCGCACCGCGCTACCGCGTGATCTGCCCCGACACCATCGGCCGGGGGCTGAGCCAATGGGCCCGCGCGCCGCAGCAAGAGTATTGCCTGTCGTTTTACGCACGCATCGCGGCCGATCTGCTCGATCAGTTGGGTGTGGAAACGGCGCACTGGATTGGCACCTCGATGGGCGGTGCCATTGGCACCGTGTGTGCATCGGGCCTGTTCGAGCCACGGCTCAAGGGCCGCATCGCGAGCCTGCTGCTCAATGACAATGCGCCCCAGCTCGCCGACGCTGCGCTGGAGCGCATCAAGGCCTATGCGGGCCAGCCGCCTGCGTTTGACACGGTGATGGAGCTGGAGGCGTTTTTCAGGCAGGTGTACCAGCCCTACGGCTGGCTCAGCGATGCGCAGTGGCGCCAGCTCACCGAAACCAGCACCCGCCGCCTGCCCGATGGGCGCGTTACGCCGCACTACGACCCGGCCATGGTGCAGCAGTTCACCCGCCACACCAACGACTACCTGATCTGGGACCACTACGACGCGCTCGATATTCCGGTGTTGTGCCTGCGCGGCGCGGCCTCAGATTTGGTGCTGCGCGAAACCACCCAGGCCATGCTCACACGCGGCCCCGGCGCGCGGGGCTTGGTGCAGGTGATCGAAGTGCCAGGTTGCGGCCACGCACCCGCGCTGAATGTGCCCGAGCACCACGCGTTGGTCGATACATTTCTGGCGCGCGCCTGACGCGCTATGGCGGGCGCCTGGGGTGAGGGGAGGGCGGCGCCTGGCGGCCTGTTCTGCGCAACGGCCCCGGTGCCGCCAGCGCCTGCAGACACGCGCCTGCGCCTTGAAGCGCTGACGCGCTCAAAAGTTCAAACGCTTAAAGGCTTAGTTGGGCCAATGCGGCCTGCAACCCCGCGAGCCCACCCACGCGCTGGTTGTTGATGAAAATTTGGGGCATCTGCCGCACGGACGGCCCGCACTTGGCATAAAACGCCAGTCGCTCAGCTTCCTCGTCGATCTTGATCTCTTCGTAAGGCAGCGAGCGCGACTTGAGCAGCATCTTGGCCGACTCACATTGGGGGCAGGCGGATTTGGAATAAACGGTGATCTGAAGCGTCATGGGCGCGATTTTAAGTGGTGCCACCCCGTGGATGTGCCGTAGGGCATTTGCAGGGGGCCCCTTCACCCCCGGCGTTCGCGGGCGCAGCGGGCGCAGCAGGTGTCGTGGGGCCGCGTTGCGCCTTTGCCGATGCCCGTGTCAGATCGGTGCGTAGCCGCCCGTGCCGCCCGGCCAGGCCGTCAGCACTTCGTAACCCGTGGGCGTCACGGCCACCATGTGCTCCCACTGGGCCGACAGCGACCGGTCTTTGGTCACCACCGTCCAGCCGTCGGCAAGCTCTTTGGTGTCGCGCTTGCCGGCGTTGAGCATCGGCTCGATGGTGAAGATCATCCCGGCCTCCAGCGTCAGGCCTTCGCCGCGCCGCCCGTAGTGCAGCACCTGCGGATCATCGTGATAGATCTGCCCGATGCCGTGCCCGCAGTATTCGCGCACCACGGTGAAATGCTCGCGCTGCGCCACCGCAGCAATCGCGTGCCCCACGTCGCCCAGCTTTGCGCCCGGCTTGACCTGTTGAATGCCCGCGCGCAGGGCTTCATACGTTGTCTTGACCAGGCGCCGCGCCAGCACGCTGGGCGCACCCACAAAAAACATGCGGCTGGTGTCGCCAAACCAGCCGTCCTTTTTGACGGCCACATCGATGTTAACGATGTCGCCCTTTTTCAGAATCTGCTGTGCCGACGGGATGCCGTGGCACACCACGTGGTTCACCGAGGTCAGCACCGTCTTGGGGTAGTCCATATAGCCCAGGTTGGCTGGGATGGCCCCCTGCACCTTCACGATGTGGTCGTGGCAGAGTTGGTCGAGCGCCTCGGTGCTCACCCCCGGCACCACATGGGGCTCGATCATGCTGAGCACCTCAGCGGCCAACTGGGCCGCATGCCGGGCCATCACCAGCTCGTCGGCCGACCGAATGGGAACGTCGCCGCGCGCCATCAGTGTTTGCCCACCACGCGTGCTGCTGTTTTGTCCAGCTGGCCCGACGCCGCCAGCGCCACGTCCAGCCCGCCTGCCAGCTCGGCCCGGACCAACATCTGGCTGATCTCGCGGTGGTCCAGATCGGGGTACATCTCGGTCAACATGCCGACCCGCATCCAGTGCTCGGCCTGCGCGTTGATCGAGCGGCTCAGCGCGGTGCCTGCCACACGCAGGTTTTCGTGCATCAGGTCTGAAATTTTGACAATGCCCATGGGCCACCTCTATATGAAACGTATGCGTATTGTATATGTTTCGTGTGGTTAGGCTGGGGCGTGACACGCCCGTTGTCGAGGCGCTTGCTATTGTTTTTGTATGGTTGATCGGCTCAGGAAAAGCGCCAGCGGCCAATTTTCGGTACATTCCACGCTCGCTCGCAGCGGCGGGCGTTGGCGGTTGTCGCCGCCAGGGGCCTGTAGTGACGGGGCGGCGATGAGCCACAAGAATGGCTCCACCGCCTACAGAGCGGTACATGGGCCAGCAGCTCGTGCATCCTCCAACTGCTATATATTGGTTTTCGTCACACACCCCCCAAGAGAACTGCATGTCGATCCAACACATTCTGAAATCCACCGTAGTGGCCCTGGCGGTCGTGACCGGTGGGTCGGTTTTTGCACAGGGCACGCCCATCAACGCTGCGGCGTTTGATGCGCTGGTTGCACAGGGCCCCGTTGCTGACGCTGCGACCATTGCGTCGAGCACCTGGGCCAGCAAGATCAAGCAGGCCGGCACGCTGCGCTTTGGCGGCACACAAACCTCAAATCTTTTCTCGCTGCTCAACGAGAAAGACGGCAAGATCCGCGGCTTCGACGCAGGTTTGGCGCAGCTCATCACGCGCTACATCCTGGGCGACGCGGGCAAATTCAAGTTCACCCAGGTGACCTCGTCCACGCGCGAGCCCGTGCTCATCAACGACCAGGTGGACATGGTGTTTGCCACCTACTCCATCACCCCCGCCCGCGCCGAGAAGATCTCGTTCGCCGGCCCCTACTACACCTCGCAGGCCGGTGTGCTGGTCAAGGCAGGCAACAAAACCATCCAGTCGTACAACGATCTGGCCGGCAAGAAGGTAGCCACCCAGGCGGGCTCCACCGGGCCCGCGATCCTGGCGCAATACGTGCCCAAGGCCACCGTGCAAGAGTTCCAGACGCACCAGGAGGCGCTGGACGGACTGCGCCAGGGTCGCGTGGACGCCTACGTCACCGACCACACGCTGCTGCTCAACACCCTGAGCCTTGGCACCGGCGACGCGCAGCTGGCAGGCGCGCCCTTTGGTGCGCAAGACCCCTACGGCGTGGGGCTGCCCAAGGGCTCGGACGGCGTGGCCTTCGTCAATGCCTTCCTGAAGAAAATCGAAGCCGACGGCACCTGGGCCAAGCTGTGGACGATTTCGATCGGCCAGCGCACCGGCAGCACCGCTGTCCCCACGCCGCCTGCCATCCCGTAACCAATGGGCGGCGTCTCCAGCCTTCTGGCCGACTACGGGCCTGCCTTCGGGCAGGCCCTTTTGTTGACCTGGAAGCTCACACTGCTGTCGTTTGTGCCCGGCTTCTTGCTGGGCATCGTCGTCACGGTGCTTCGGCTGTTGCCGCTGCCGCCACTGCGCTTTGTGCTGACGGCCTACGTCGAGATCTTTCGCAACATTCCCAGCGTGGCGCTGCTGATCTTCATCGTGTTTGCGCTGCCCGATCTCAACGTGCTGATCGACTATGAGCCCAGCGTGATCCTCACGTTGACGCTGGTGTGCTCTGCATTCACGGCCGACTACCTGCGCTCAGGCATCAACACCGTCGGCGGCGGGCAGGTGGAGGCCGCGCTGGCCCTGGGCATGCGGCCGCTGCGCATCATCTCTGCGGTGGTCATGCCGCAGGCGCTGCGCGCGGTGGTGCAGCCCATGACCTCGCTGCTCATTGCGGTGATGTTGTCCACCTCACTGGCGTCGCAAGTGCCTTTGCCGGGCAGGGACCTCACCGCGCTCGTGTCCAAAATCGCTACCGACTCTGCCGCCGGCATTGCCGCGTTCGCAGTGGCCGCCGCGCTGTACGTGGCGACAGGCTTGCTCATCGCCTGGGCGGGCGCCACCTTGGACAAGAAGGTGCGGATATTGCGATGAGCCGCCCCCTCGAAGACATTCTGTTTGGTGACCCCAGCCCCCGTGCCCAAGCCGTCAACCGTGCGTTGAGTGTGTTCGCCGCTGCCTTGCTGATCCTGCTGGCAGCGGGCATCGTGTTCCGGTTTCATGCGGCGGGGCAACTCGACGCCCGGTTCTGGAGGTTTTTTGCCTTGCCCACTACCTGGGCCTTTCTGGGCAAAGGTCTGCTGGGCACGCTTCAATCAGCGGCAATGGCAGCCGTCATTGCGCTGGGCCTTGGCCTGGTGCTGTTGCAGGGGCGCCTGGCGCGGCTGCGGATCGTGCGCTGGCCCAGCATCGCCGTCATCGAGTTTCTGCGTGGCACGCCCACGCTGTTGCTCATCTATGTGTGTTTTCTGGTGCTTCCGCCGGTCGGCATCAAACTCAGCACCTACTGGATGTTGACATTGCCCGTCGGCCTGAGCACGGCCGCCGTGGTGGCCGAGGTCTACCGCGCGGGCGTGCTCGCCGTTCCACGGGGCCAAACCGACGCCGCGCGAAGCCTGGGCATGACCGACATCCAGGTCTTCTTCGCCATCGTCTTCCCACAGGCCCTGCGCTACATCGTCCCGGCGCTGGTCGCGCAACTGGTCATCGTGGTCAAAGACACCACCTTCGGCTACATCGTCACCTACGGTGAACTCATGCAGAACGCCAAGGTGCTGATCGCCAACTACCACGCACTGGTGCCCGTGTACCTTGTCGTGGCGCTGCTTTATTGCCTGGTGAACTACGTCATATCACGGGCGAGCAAACGACTGGGCAGGCCGGTGTATTGAGCATTTGCAAGCTGACCTTGTCGCTGTTTTGCGGAGTGCTCACGCACTCCAATTTTCTGGGGCAAAGTCAGTCATCTCTGGCGGCGTGTGGCGGGGAGCTACCGCCGGCAGTGCTTCTCGCCGCGATCTGAACGTGACGGCTTTAGGCGGCAGATTCAACCGGTCGATGCAACACACTAACCACCGCGTAGGCGCAAGGAGTGTTGCAGATGAAACAGCGACCAAGAATCTACTATTCAGATACCCAGAAGGCGCTGATGTGGGAGCGCTGGAAGCAAGGCTGGACGCTGCATGAGATCGGCAAGCTCTTTGATCGCGCCCACTCGTCGATCCATCGGATACTTGCAGAGACGGGCGGATTCCGGCCTGCGCAGCGATCACGTGCAGCAATTGCATTGACGTTGGCAGAGCGCGAGGAGATCTCGCGGGCGATGGTGTCAGGCGAATCGATTCGCTCCATCGCAACGCGGCTCGGGCGAGCACCGTCGACGATCAGCCGAGAGATCAAGCGCAATGGCGGCTGTGATGGCTACCGTGCAACTCAGGCAGATGAAGCGGCTTGGAATCGAGCGCAGCGCCCAAAGCGCTGCAAGCTCAGGCAGAACCGTGCATTGGCCCGGATCGTGGCTCACAAGCTGCGGATGCTGTGGTCGCCGGAGCAAATTGCAGGTTGGCTCAAGCAAACTTATCCTTGCGACGAGAGCCAGCACGTGTCACACGAGACCATCTACCGCAGTCTGTTCATTCAAGCGCGTGGCGCCTTGAAGAAGGAGCTGTTGGAGCACCTCAGACGCACTCGTGGAATGCGCCGATCACGGCACTACACACAGAAGACGGCAATTCACGGAAAGATCGTTGACGCTGTTTCGATCAGCGAGCGCCCCGCTTGCGTCGAGGACCGGGCAGTGCCTGGTCACTGGGAAGGCGACTTGGTCTTTGGCAGTGGCAACAGCCAAATTGCGACACTGGTTGAACGTCAAACGCGATACGTGATGCTGGTGAAGCTGAATGGCAAAGACTCGCAGTCGGTCGTCAAGGCACTCATCAAGAGCGCCAGCAAGCTACCGCAGGAACTGTACAAGTCACTGACCTGGGACAGAGGCTCGGAGATGCATGCTCACAAGCAATTCACGATGGCTACCGACATCCAGGTGTACTTCTGCGACCCGCGAAGCCCATGGCAGCGGGGAAGCAACGAGAACACGAACGGCTTACTCAGGCAGTACATGCCCAAGGGCATGAATCTCTCGGGTCTCTCACAGCTTCAGCTCAACGCCATTGCGAGACAATTGAATGAGAGGCCGCGCAAGACGCTGGGCTTCCACACACCCGCTGAGATGTTCAGCGAATGTGTTGCATCGACCGGTTGAATCTGCCGCTGGTTGCTGTCGCTCAACACGCAGTCGTTGAACGACTGCTTCGATCAAGAGCCAACGGTGAATAGCATAGACGGGTGCTTCTATGACCTTCGAAAACGGGTCCCCCCAAGTGATCACCCATGGTCCGTGGCACCTTGAAGACGATGAGCTAGAGTCGCTTCAATTGAGGGGCGTCCATTATGGCAACCGTTGCAGCCGTTGCCCATCGCGAGCTTTTGGGGCAAAGGCGATGGTTGGTTGGAAGGCACTGTCGCTCCCCAAAAATCCCGAACGCACCGCTTGCGCCCTAAAAAGAATATCTATCGTGGCCTCACCCACAAAACGTGGTGGGAGTTGAATTCGTGGCGTTACACAAACAGGCATTGAGTCAAGAAATTAAAAGATAGTAGTTTCAATAAAACCGTGATTCACTGCGTGCACTTACTAAATGGCGCGCCGCGGCTCTCAATGATAAAAATCCCCCAAATTCTTGCCTTCTGGCGGGCGCTGTTTGTCCTTGCGCTGGCTTGGGGGTCCTTGACAGCAACCTCCTCGGCATTTGCTGGCTCACAACCGCGTCCACTGCTTCAGTCCACCGGTATTTTGTTTATTGAGAGCGATGTTGCCGACTACCAGCGACTGGTGGCTGACGCGAGTCCCTTGTTGAATATCGTCGTGTTGGATGCCAAAGAAGACGGCCTGCAGCAGATGGCACTGGCATTGGCTGGCCGCAAAAATGTTTCGGCCCTTCATCTGATCTCGCACGGTGCTAAGGGTGCGCTCGCCTTGGGCTCCCTGAACCTTGACCGCATGGCATTGTTGGAGCGCGGTGCAGATTTGGAGCGAATACGCACTGCGCTGATCAACGGTGCGGATCTATTCTTGTATGGCTGCGAAGTGGGACAGGGGCCTGAGGGACGGGAGTTTGTTGCCATGCTGGCCAACGCAACCGGTACGCAGGTCGCGGCTTCCACCAACCTGACGGGAGCGCGCCAACTCGGTGGGGATTGGTTACTCGAGCAGCGCACCGGTGCCATGCGCCATGCGGCTTTAAACTTTCCCGCATATATCGGACTTCTGCCCACAGTGGCGGGAACGGTGGCGCTGCCTTTCGGCCATCCTGACGATAATTTTAAGTACGCCAAATTGACGGATGGCCTGGCAGATACCGGCACCGTTGATATTCCCGGCGTCGTGTATGAGTTTTACTTCGCCGATGTCGGCAATACCCAGACCGGGCGCATCACCAACATCGATCTGGCCGGCGGTACGGGGTCGATGATGCTGTATTTCAATATTGGCGCCGGTCAGTACGGTCCCGTCAGGGCGCTGATCATTAAGACCCAGCTGAACCGGATGTTTGGCTTGTCCCAATTTCGAATCCAGGACGTGCAAGGACTCAACGCCATCTATACCGCAACGCCATATCGGAATAACGTCGCTGGTACCGCGCACACCTTTAGCACCAGCAGTAACACCAGTCCCGTATCTGTCAACTTGCCGGCCCAATTTAACAATATCGATGAAATCCGCATTACCAGCAATGGCGGCATAGGCGGGGAAGGGGCGAATCTGTTCCAGGAAGGGTTCAACAATTTTGTCTTCATCGACCCCACTGCCAATGCTGATCTGAGCGCCCTGACCTCCTCGCAGGGCAGCTTTACCTTTAACTCCAACACCACCGCCTACAGTTTTTCGGTGCCATTCGCCACGACCAGCACCACGATCACGCCGACCGTGGACACCCCCGGAGCGACGGTCACGGTCAACGGCGTCACGGTCGCCAGCGGCGCCGCCTCCGCGCCGATTGCGCTCAATCCGGGCAGCAACACCATCACCACCATCGTCACGTCGCCGGACGGCAACGTCACCAAGACCTACACGCTCACCGTCAGCCGCGTACCGTCGACCAACGCCAATCTGAGCGCGCTGGCGACCTCCAGCGGCACCCTGACGCCGGGGTTCGCCGCCGGCACGCTCTCTTACACGGCCAGCGTCACCAACGCCACCAGCTCGCTGACGGTCACCCCGACCGTGGCCGACAGCACGGCGACGCTGACGGTCAATGGCGTGGCCGTCGCCAGCGGCAACGCCTCCGGCGCGATTGCGCTGTCGGTCGGCAGCAACACCATCACCACCGTGGTCACCGCGCAAGATGGTACGACCACCAAAACCTACACAATCACCGTGACCCGCGCCGCGTCCGCGAACGCGAACCTTACCGCGTTGTCGCTCTCGAGCGGCACCTTGTCGCCCGGGTTCAACGCGGCCACCACCAGCTACACGACCAGCGTCGGCAACGCCACCACTTCGCTGAGCGTGACTGCAACGGTTGCCGACGGCACCGCGTCGGTCACCGTCAACGGGGTCGCGGTCACCAGCGGAGCCGCCTCAGGCGCGATCCCACTCAATGTCGGCAGCAACACCATCACGACGGTGGTAACTGCCCAGAACGGCGCGACCAATACCTACACGGCGACGGTGACCCGCGCTGCCTCAGCCAACGCCGACCTGAGCGCACTGTCGCTCTCAAACGGCACCTTGGCCCCGGCGTTCGCCGCCGCCACCACCGGCTACACGGCCAGCGTGAGCAACGCCACCACCTCGCTGACCGTGACCCCGACCGTGGCCGACAGTTCGGCCACGGTCACCGTCAACGGGGTCGCGGTCAGCAGCGGCAACGCCTCCGGCGCGATCGCGCTTGCGGTCGGCAACAACATCCTCACCACGGTGGTTACGGCCCAGAACGGCACGACCACCAAGACCTACACGGTGACGGTGACCCGCGCCGCGTCATCGAACGCCGACCTGAGCGCGCTGTCACTCTCGAGCGGCACCTTGGCGCCGGCCTTCGCTGCCGCCACCACCGGCTACACGGCCAGCGTGGGCAATGCCACCACGTCGCTGACCGTCACCCCGACCGTCGCGGCAGGTACCTCCAACGTTACCGTCAATGGCGTGGCCACCACCAGCGGCAATGCCTCCGGCGCAATCGCCCTCAATGTCGGCAGCAACACCATCACGACGGTAGTCACTGCCCAGGATGGCACGACCACCAAGACCTACACCGTTACGGTAACCCGCGCCGCATCGGCCAATGCCGACCTGAGCGCGCTATCGCTCTCAAGCGGCACGATGTCGCCGGCCTTCGCCGCCGCCACCACCGGCTACACGGCCAGCGTGGGCAACGCCACCACGTCGCTGACCGTCACCCCGACCGTCGCGGCAGGTACCTCCAGCGTTACCGTCAATGGCGTGGCAACCACCAGCGGCAATGCCTCCGGCGCAATCGCCCTCAATGTCGGCAGCAACACCATCACGACGGTAGTCACTGCCCAGGACGGCACCACTACCAAGACGTACACCGTCACCATCACGCGCGCTCTGCCGTCGGCCAACGCCGATCTGTCCGCGCTGTCGCTATCGAGCGGTACCTTGAGTCCGGCCTTCGCCTCCGGCACCACCAGCTACACGGCCAGCGTGGGCAACGCCACCACGTCGCTCACGGTAACCCCGACCGTGGCCGACGCTACGGCCAGCATCACGGTGAACGGTGTTGCCACCGCCAGTGGCAATGCGTCTGGCGCAATTGCGCTGGCCGTGGGGGCCAATACCCTCACTACGGTCGTCACGGCCCAGGATGGCATCACCACCAAGACCTACACCGTGACAGTCTCCCGCGCTGGCTCGGGCGACGCCAACCTGTCGGCCCTGGCGTTGTCTGGCGGCAGTCTCTCCCCGGCGTTTGCGCCAGCCACCACGAGCTACACGATGTCGATCGCGGCTGCGAGCGCCAGCATCACAGCCACGCCTACGGTGAATGAGCCAAACGCCACGGTCACAGTCAACGGCGTTGCCGTGGCCAGCGGCAACGCGTCCGGCGCCATCGCCATGAACACCGGTTCGAACACGCTCACGGTCACCGTCACTGCGCAGAACAGCGTCACCAAAACCTACACCGTCACCGTAACGCGCGCGGTCTCGGCCAATAACGACCTGGCTGCGCTGGCGCTGTCAAGCGGCTCCCTGAACCCCGTGTTCAGCGCGGCCCAGCAGAACTACACCGCCACCGTTCCGGACGCTTCCATCACCGTCACGCCGACGGTGGCCGACAGCAGTGCCAGCGTTACCGTCAATGGACAAGCCACCATCAGCGGCAACGCTTCGGCTTCCATTGCACTCAACGTTGGGTCCAATGTGGTCACCGTGGAAGTGACCGCCCAGAATGGCACCCCGAAAAGCTACACGGTCAATGTGACACGTTCGCGCCCCACCACAGCAACCGGCACCAGCCCAACCGGCGGAGGCTCCGTCAGTGCCAGCCTGGCGGGGCCTGCGGGCTGCGGGTTTGATCGCGCTGCTTTTATTCCTCTCACGGGTGGCGCGGGTTCTCCTCCAGCCGGTGGCACCGCTGGATACGGGTTTTCTCAAGGGCTTTTTGATGTGATCGTGGGAGGTTGTCCCAACGGTGCAGCTGTGACGATCACGCTCACTTATCCGCAGCCGTTCCCAGCAGGCGCGGTGTACATGAAGTACGGGCCCACGCCGAGTCAAAACTCACCGCACTGGTACCCGTTCGCGGGTGCGACGATCACAGGAAACACGGTGACATTGGTGCTTACCGATGGCAGCCTGGGGGACGACGATTTAGGCATGAACGGCTCTATCGCGGACCCCGGGGGGGTGGCATTGGCGCTGGCCGCAGGCAGTGCGGCCTCAATTCCCACGCTATCGAACTGGGGGATGCTTGTGCTGACTTCTTTGCTTGCAGCAATCGCGGGTCTTTTTTCTCGGAGTAGAAAGAATGCGGGCAAGTCAGCGAGCCGCGCTTGAGTACATGGCCGGTACTGGTCGAAATTTTTGAAATGACGCAATGTGATGGGCTTGGTGCCACGATTGTCAAGGGGCGCTGAGAGGCAGCGATGGGATCGACACCACCAGGACTGTGATATGAAAGCGGTCGATGGTGGGGTGCCCGCCGAGTCGTGGAAACCCTGTGTCCGCAGTAATTCGGACAGCCGCTTTTGAGGGGGCAGTGCCAGTCGACGAACTCAACGGCCGCTTCTTGGTGCTTAGCGTGAGCACGCTTGCCCGCACCCATGGTCAGCAATCGCTGCATTGCACCCATTCATGGGTGCGCTCCAACCAGCTGATTCAGACCGAAGTCGCTTATTTCCAATCTAGGCCGACTGCGCAGAATGTGATGCGTCGATCACGCCCACCACTTCACAGGGGATGCTGGCGTGCCGCATTGAATATGGCATCGATTGCACATTCTCAGCGCGCTCAGGCGTTGGAGAAAAACCGTTGCATCAGGTAAGTCTGCCGCTGCTAAGAAAGGAAACCAAAACATGCGGCCGGCCTACGACCTGTCTCCGCCCCCGCGCCGCATCCCCCCACGCCCGCGCCGCGTATGCCCTGCGTTCTGGCACGCCCGCCGGTAGGCGCGCAGCGTTTGTTCTGCCCGGTGCAGCACCGTGTCGGCCACCTGGGCCGCAATATCTGCCTGGGCCTGTAACAACTCCGCCGGGCTCATGCCCGAGGCTTCGCCGGTGAGCAGGGCGATGCCTTCGCTGACGTGCCCCATGGTGTAGACGCTGAACAGGCCGCGCTCCACGGCGTCGAGGATGGCGCGGTCGAGCATCAGGTGGCGCTGGTTGCGGGCGGGGATGAGCACGCCCTGTGTGCCGTCCAGCCCGGCGGCCACGCAGGCCTGGAACCAGCCTTCGATTTTTTCGTTGATGCCGCCCACGGGCAGCACCTCGCCATGCTGGTTGAGCGCGCCTGTCACGGCAAGGCCCTGGCGCAGGGGCAGCCCTGACAGGCTGGACAGCAGCGCGTACAGCTCGGCGCACGAGGCCGAGTCGCCTTCCACGCCGCTGTATTCCTGCTCGAACACGATGGACGCATTCAGTGCCAGCGGCGCCACGTGGCTGAACAGGGCGGTCAGGTAGCTGTGCAATATCAGCACGCCCTTGTCGTGGATGGGGCCGGACATATCCACCTCGCGCTCGATGTTGAGCAGGCCCTCTTGCCCGGCAAACGTGCGCGCAGTGATGCGCACCGGAAAGCCAAACCGGTAGTCGCCCAGGTCGATCTGCGTCATGGCGTTGATCTGGCCTGCCACGGTGCCGTGCAGGGTGATGAGTCGCTCGCCTTCGGTGATGGAGTCGTGCAGCTCTTCTTCGGGCTGGTTGTGGCGTTGGATGCGGGCTGCCAGCGCTGCCTGCACATCGGGCGCTTGCACCAGGCTGGCGTTGCGCGCCTGGCACAGCGTGGCGCTTTCGATGGCCAGGGCTTCGGTGTGCGCAAAGCGGGCGCTTTGGCGGTGCTGGTCGTCGGCTTCGCGGTGGGTTTGCTCCAGCAGCAGGGCCACGGCGTCGGGCGCGAAGTGGGGCAGGCCGTTTTTTTTGCAGCTGTGTGCCACCAGGATGGCTGTGGCGCGGTAGGTGGCGGGCGTGGCGGCAAAGTGGTCTGAAAAATCCACTTTCACGCGAAAACGCCGCGCGGCATCGGGGTCGGCCTCCTGCAGGGCGTAGTACTCGTCCACCGAGCCGATCAGCACGATCTTCACATCCACGTCCACCGGCTCGGGCTGCAGGGCCACGGTGCCGCCGAGGCCATGGGCTGCGCCGCCCCCGCCTTCTTCGATCTGCAGGCGGCCGCAGCGCAGAAAGCGCCGCAGGCGCGGCCACAGGCCTTCTTCGGCGGCCAGGTCGTGCAGGTGCAGCAGGATGAAGCCGCCGTGCGCCTTGAGCAGGCTGCCCGCATGCACGCTGGCGTGGTCGGCCTGCACGGTGTCGGCGTCCGACCCGTGCTCGATGCTGCCAAACAGCGTGCGCACGGTGGGGTTGTCCTCTACCATCACGGGGGCGGTTTCACGGCCGTGGTTGTCCACCACCAGGTTCACCTGGCAACGGGCCTGCAGTTCGTCGAGGGCGTCCTTGCGGTCGTCTTCTGCGTCGGTGCCTTGCTCTGCATCCCCGGGCTCGAACAGGTCGATGTGGTCGAGCACGGCGCGCTCCACTTGGTCGAGCCACTGCGTGAGCTTGACGGCGTCCTTGATCTGTTTGCGCAGGTCCTGGCGGATGTCGTGCAGGGCGTGTTCCACCAGGGGTTTGATGGTCTGGCGGCGCACGCCGGCCAGGGCGTCGTCGCGCGCGCGTTCCAGGGGGCGGGCGGCCTCCAGAAAGCGGGCGATCTCGGTGCGCAATTCTTGTTCGGCCGCGTCGATCTCGGCGCGGCGCTCGCGGGGCAGGGCGCGGGCCTCGTTTTCGGTGAGCGGTTGGCCCTTGGGGCCGGTCAGGGTGAACACCATCTGCCCGCCTTCGCGCGACAGGCGGAACTGGCGCGCGTCGGCAAAGGCCTCGAGCACGGCAAAGGCTTCACTCTCCTGGGTTTGCCAGTTTTTCTCGATGCGCCCGGCCTCGGCCTTGAAGTCGGGGCTGGTCAGGCGCTTGGGGATGTCAACCTGAAGGTTGCGTGCCATGTCGGCCATTGCTTGGCGCAGCTTGCGGCCTTGGCCTGCAGGCAGGCGCAGGGCGCGGGGGCGGTCGGGGGCGTCGAAGTTGTGCAGGTAGCACAGGTCGGGGGGCACGGGGCGCTGGCTGGCTGCCGCCTGCATGGCCTGGCGCAGCAGCGAGGCGCGCCCGCTGCCCACCTCGCCCAGCACGAACAGGTGGTAGTTGGGCTGCTGCATTGCCAGGCCGAACTGTGCTGCGGTTTGCGCACGCCCCTGGCCGATCCAGGGCAGGGGCAGATCCTGCAGCTCGGCCGTGCTGGCAAAGTCCAGCGATTCAGGCGCGATGGTCAGCCGCAGTTGGTGAGGGGCAAGGGAAGAGGCGGGCATGGGGGCGGGTGGTTGGAGAGGCCAGGGCGGGCGTCAGCGGCTGTCGTCTCGGAATATGAATAAAAATGGCTGCTAGCGCTTGATGGATAAGCGCTGGAAGCTATATAAACTATAGCAATCTGTCAATGTGCCACGGGGCAAGCGCCTGTCGGCGCGCCACCCGCCAGCGCGTGGCTGCGGGCATCGGCCAGCGCGGCGGCTGTGGGCGCCTCGGTAGGCCAGCCCGCCAGGTGCTGCTGGGCCACGCGGCTCAGTGCGGTGATCCAGTGGTGGTTGTCGTTCAGGCAAGGGATGTAGTGAAACTCCTTGCCGCCCGCGTGCAGGAACGCCTCGCGCACCTCCATGTTGATCTCTTCCAGCGTCTCCAGGCAGTCGCTGGTGAAGCCGGGGCACACCACGTCCACGCGCCGCGTGCCGGCCTTGCCCAGCGCCTCGATGGTGGGCTGGGTGTAGGGCTCCAGCCACTTGGCCTTGCCAAAGCGCGACTGGAAGGTGATGCGGTAGCGGTCCTCGCGCAGGCCCAGGCGCTCGGCCAGTAGGCGGCCGGTCTTGCGGGCCTCGCAATGGTAGGGGTCGCCCAGGTGCAGCGTGCGCTCAGGCACGCCATGAAAGCTCATCACCAGCTGGTCGGGCTGGCCGTGGGTCTTCCAGTGCGATTCGATGGTGCGGGCCAGCGCGTCGATGTAGCCGGGGGCGTCGTGATAGCGGTTCACAAACCGCAGCTCGGGCACGTTGCGCGTGGCGGCAGCCCAGGTGTAGACGGCGTCAAACACGCTGGCGGTGGTGGTGGCCGAGTACTGCGGGTACAGCGGCAGGATGAGGATGCGCGTGGCGCCTTCGGCCTTCAAGGCATCGAGCTGGCTGGCGATGGACGGGTTGCCGTAGCGCATGGCGTGGCGCACCAGCACCGCGTGGCCTGCTTCGCCCAGCCAGCCGCGCAGCAATGTGGCCTGCTTGGCAGTCCAGTGGGCCAGGGGCGAGCCTTCGGGGGTCCACACGCTGGCGTATTTGGCAGCCGACTTGGCGGGGCGGGTGCGCAGGATGATGCCGTGCAGGATGGGCCACCACACCAGCCGGGGAATCTCGACCACGCGGTGGTCGCCCAAAAACTGCGCCAGATAGCGGCGCACGGCCGGGGCCGTGGGTTCATCAGGCGTGCCCAGGTTGCACAGCAGCACCGCAGTACGTTCGGCCTGGCCGTGGGTGAAGGGGGGGTCTGGGTGGAAAGAAGGCATGCGGCATTTTCACCCACGCGCCCGGGCTGTGGCGGGCGGGGGCATTTGGGCGCGGTCGGCCTGTTTTTTGCCGGGCTTCGGGTTATCCCCGATGTTTGTATGAAACCGGTTTCATAAACTCTCGCCATGTCAGAAAACAGGCGTTTGCCGTGAACTACCAATTCCAGTTCGAGTCCGTATTTGCCGCGTGGCCCTTGCTGCTCAAGGGCACCTGGATCACCGTGCAGTTGTCGCTCACGGCCACCGTGCTGGGGCTGGTGGTCGCCATCGTTTGTGCCTGGGGCAAGACCTCGGGGCCGGGTTGGGTGCGCTTTGTGGTCAATGCCTATATCGAGCTGATCCGCAACACGCCCTTCATCGTGCAGTTGTTCTTCTTTTTCTTTGCGCTGCCCTCCATGGGCCTGCGCTGGTCGCCCTATACCGCCGCGTTGACGGCCATGGTGGTCAACCTGGGGGCCTACGCGGCAGAAATCGTGCGGGCGGGTATCGAGTCCATTCCCAAGGGGCAGATCGAGGCGGGCAAGGCGCTCAACCTCAAGCCCTGGGAGATCTTTCGCTTCGTCATCCTCAAGCCCGCGCTCAAGGCCATCTACCCGGCGCTCACCAGCCAGTTCATCTTGCTGATGCTGAGCTCGGCCGTGGTGTCGGTGATTTCGGCAGACGACCTGACCTCGGTGGCGGCCAATCTGCAATCGCAGACCTTCCGCAGCTTTGAGATCTACATCGTGGTGGCGGCGATCTATCTGGCGCTGGCGCTGTCGTTCTCTGCGCTGTTCAAGCTGATCTATCAGCGCGCCCTGAACTACCCCGACCGTCGCTGAGGATTGGCCATGCGTACCTTTGGATTTTCCGAGTTCCTTTTCATCGTGCAGGCCGCGCAGTGGACGCTGGCGTTGTCCGCCATGGCCTTTGTGGGTGGCTCGTTGCTGGGCCTCGTCGTGGCGCTGTCGCGCACGTCAGAGAGCCGCGTGGCGCGCTGGGTTGCCACCTTGTTCATCCAGGTCTTTCAGGGCACGCCACTGTTGCTGCAGCTGTTTCTGATCTTCTTTGGCGCGCCGGTGCTGGGGCTGGACATCAACCCGTGGGTGGCTGCGGGTGTGGCGCTGGTGCTCAACAGCGCCGCCTTTCTGGGCGAGATCTGGCGCGGCTGCATTGAGGCGATTCCGCGTGGGCAGTGGGAGGCCGCGCAGGCGCTGAATCTCAACTACCTCTCGCGCATGCGTTTTGTGGTGCTGCCGCAGGCTTTCAAGATTGCATTGCCGCCCACCGTGGGCTACGTGGTGCAAATCATCAAGGGCACGTCACTGGCTGCCATCATTGGTTTCACCGAAATCACGCGGGCGGGGCAGATCATCAACAACGCCACGTTCCAGCCGTTGCAGGTGTTCAGCACCGTGGCGGCGCTGTATTTCATCATTTGCTGGCCGCTGTCGCTGCTGGCCGCGCACATGGAGCGCAAGCGCGCCCGTGCTCTGGCGCGCTGACCCACGCGCAGCAACCCTCTTTTTTTGTTTCTCGTTCACACCAACCACCAGGAGACATGCGATGACTTTTTCTTTACAACGCCGCACCGCAACCGCCGCTTTGGCCGCTTTGGGCCTGGGCGCCGTTCTGACGGCTTTTGCCCCCCTGGCCTCGGCACAGTCCGTTGCCGACATCAAGAAGAAGGGCGAGATCACCATCGGCATGCTGGTGGACTTCCCACCCTATGGCACCACCAACGCACAAAACCAGCCCGATGGCTATGACGCCGATGTAGCCAAGCTGCTGGCCAAGGACCTGGGTGTCAAGGCCAACATCGTTCCTGTCACCGGCCCCAACCGCATTCCCTTCCTGCTGACCAACAAGGTCGATGTGCTGGTGGCTTCGCTCGCCATCACCCCCGAGCGCGCCAAGCAGGTGCAGTTCTCGCAGCCCTATGCGGCCGCCACCATCGTGCTGTACGGCAAGACAGGCACCGCCATCAAGAGCGCAGCCGATCTGAAGGGTGTGCGCGTGGGCGTGGCCCGCGCCAGCACGCAGGACGTGGCCGTGACCAAGGCCGCCCCTGAGGGCACCGAGATTCGCCGTTTTGACGACGACGCCTCGGCCATGCAGGCGCTGATGTCTGGCCAGGTCGATGCCATCGGCTGCTCAGTCACCGTGGCCGCCCAGATCGCCAAGCGTGTGCCCGCCAACACCTATGAGAACAAGTTCAACCTGCTGCAACAGGCCATGGGCATTGCCATGCGCCCCGGCCAGGACGAACTGGTGAAGGCCGTGAATGACTTCGTCGCACGCAACACCGCCAATGGCGAGCTGAACAAGCTGTACCAGAAGTGGCTGGGCGCCGACCTGCCCAAGCTGCAGTAAGACCCCAGCGAGCAACAGAGTGAGCACAAGGAGCCATTGATGAGCGACGCAGTCACGACCGCCCCCGGCACCCCGCCGATCATCCGCATGGAGGGGGTCAACAAGTGGTACGACAGCTTCCAGGTGCTCACCGACATCAACCTGTCGGTGCGGCCGGGTGAACGCATCGTCATCTGCGGGCCATCGGGCTCGGGCAAGTCCACGTTGATCCGTTGCATCAACCGCCTGGAGACGGTGCAAAAGGGCCGCATTGAGGTCGATGGCATCGACCTGACCGCTGGCGGCAAGAACGTGGATGCCGTGCGCGCCGAGGTCGGCATGGTGTTCCAGCAGTTCAACCTGTTCCCGCACCTGACCATTCTGGAGAACTGCACGCTGGCCCCCATGCGCTCGCGTGGCATGAGCAAGGCCCAGGCCGAAGAGGTTGCCATAAAGTACCTCACGCGGGTGCGCATCCCCGAGCAGGCCCACAAGCACCCCAGCCAGCTGTCGGGCGGGCAGCAGCAGCGCGTGGCCATTGCGCGAGCGCTGTGCATGGCGCCCAAGGTGATGCTGTTTGACGAGCCCACCTCGGCGCTGGACCCGGAGATGGTCAAGGAGGTGCTCGACACCATGATCGGCCTGGCCGAAGACGGCATGACCATGCTGTGCGTGACGCATGAAATGGGCTTCGCCCGCAGCGTGGCAGACCGTGTGATCTTCATGGCCGACGGCAAGATCCTGGAGCAGGCGCCGCCGCAGCAGTTCTTTGGCCAGCCGCAGCATGAGAAAACGCGGCAGTTCCTGGGCCAGATCCTGAGCTCTCACCACGCGCATTGAGACCCGATGGGCGTGCCGTTGAAGGCCTGCGTCCCATCTCTTGATGGAGCCTGAAAGAAAAACATGAAGGTATTGATTTCCCTGTCCTCCTTTGGCTCGGCCGAAACGGGGCGCCACGGCCAGCTGTGGTGCACCGAGCTCGCCAACCAGGCGGGTGCCGATGGCGTGGAAGTGCGGGGCGAGTTGCTGCACGATGCGGCTACGGAGTTGCCCGCTTTGGCAGGCTTCGCGGCGGTTTATTCCAGCCCTGAGGGCCTGTGGACCGCGCAGGGCCAGCTCGATGAAGCAGCGTTGGAGCGGGGCCTGCGCGCTGCGCAGGTGCTGCGCGCGCCGCGCTTGAAGATGGCGATTGGCGGTTTTGGTGCAGCGTCGCATCCGTCGCTGGCGCGCCTGAAGGTGCTGCTGAGTGCGGTGGATCCATCCGTCGAGCTGGTGATCGAAAACGACCAGACCGCAACGGCCGGCACGCTGCCCGCGTTGCAGGCTTTTTTTGACGCGCAAGCGCGC
The DNA here is from genome assembly GCF_020510705.1 of Acidovorax radicis. Taxonomy (NCBI): domain Bacteria; kingdom Pseudomonadati; phylum Pseudomonadota; class Betaproteobacteria; order Burkholderiales; family Comamonadaceae; genus Acidovorax; species Acidovorax radicis. The sequence continues at coordinate 3,367,105 of NZ_CP075184.1, read as the reverse complement.
GCGGGGCTAGACCTGGGCATGACGTTTGACATGGGCAACTGGCATTGGCAGGGTGAGTGCCCGCTGCAGGCGGCGCAGGCGCTGGCCCACCGTGTGCGTTATGTGCATTGCAAGGGCGTGCAGCGCCAGCCGGGCAAGTGGGTGGCGGTGCCGCTGATGGATTCGGTGGCGCCATGGCGCGCCGTGCTGCGTGCGCTGCCTGCGGATGTGCCGCATGCCATCGAGTACCCGCTCATCGGCGACGACCTGATCGCCGTCACACGCGCCGAGCTGGCCGTGATCCGTGAAGCGCGGAGATTGCCATGAGCACGCACGAATTTGACGTGGCGCTGTTTGGCGAAGCCATGCTGCTGCTCGTGGCCAACGAGCCCGGGCCACTGGAGAACGCCACCGGCTTTCACAAGCGCACGGCAGGGGCTGAGACCAATGTAGCCATTGGCCTCGCGCGCCTGGGCCTGAAGGTGGGTTGGGCCAGCCGCCTGGGCACAGACTCCATGGGCCGCGCGCTGCTGGCCACCATGCGGGCGGAAGGCATTGATTGCTCCCATGTGGTGTGTGATGCCACGCAACGCACCGGTTTTCAGTTCAAGGAGCGCGTGACCGATGGCCGCGACCCGCAGGTCGAATACCACCGCAAGGGCTCGGCCGCGAGCCAGATGGGCCCTGCCGATGTCGATGAGCCATGGCTGCGCAGCGCACGCCACCTGCATGCCACGGGTGTGTTTGCGGCCATTTCAGACACCAGCCTGCGGGCGGCAACGCGCACACTGGAGGTGATGCGGGCGGCGGGCCGCACGGTTTCTTTTGACCCCAACCTGCGCCCTACGCTGTGGTCGTCGCCGGAGACCATGCGGCAATCGATCAACGAGCTTTCGCGGTATGCCGACTGGGTGTTGCCAGGCATGGAGGAGGGTGTTTTCCTCACCGGCGAAACCACTCCGGAAGGAGTTGCCCGGTTTTATCGGGAGCGTGGTGCACGCCTTGTGGTTGTCAAGCTGGGTGCGCAAGGCGCCTACTTTGACAGCGATGTCGCCGGCACGGGCCACGTGGCCGGGTTCCCGGTGGCCGAGGTGGTGGACACGGTGGGCGCCGGTGACGGTTTTGCGGTGGGCGTCATCAGCGCGCTGCTGCAGGGGCGTACGGTGCCCGACGCCGTGCGGCGCGGCGCCTGGATTGGTGCGCGTGCGGTGCAGGTGCTGGGCGACACCGAAGGGCTGCCCACCCGTGCGCAACTGGCGGAGGCAGGTCTATGACGCGTGAGCCGGTGGCACGAAAGAACGTCCTGGTTTTTCGGGCGCTGCCGCCCGATCAGCTTGCACGGCTGCAGGCCGTGCACGCAGTCACCGTGGCCGATCCGCGCCAGGCGGCGCAGCGCCCGCTGTTTGATGCCGCCTTGGCCGACGCCCACGGCTTGATTGGCTCCAGTTTTCCGATCACTGCCGAGTTGCTGGCGCAGGCCCCGCAGTTGCAGGCGATTTCCAGCATCTCGGTGGGGGTGGACAACTACCCGCTGCAGGCGCTGCAAGCGCGTGGCATCGTGCTGTGTCACACCCCTGGGGTGCTGGATGAAACCGTTGCCGATGCTGTGTTTGCCCTGTTGATGGCGACATCGCGCCGGGTGGTGGAGCTGTCGCAAATGGTGCGCGATGGGCAGTGGACCAGCAACATCGGCGAGGCGCTTTTTGGCAGCGATGTGCACGGGAAAACGCTCGGCTTGTTGGGCTTTGGCCGCATTGGCCAGGCCGTGGCTCGGCGCGCGGCGCTGGGGTTTGGCATGCCCGTGCTGTACCACGCGCGCCGCCCGGTGGACCTCACGGCGCAGGCGCCCGAACTGTTGGGCCGGGCGCAGCATGTGCCGCTGGCCAACCTGCTGGAGCGCTCGGACATCGTGGTGGCTTTGCTGCCCCTGTCAGACAGCACGCGGGGCTTGGTGAACGCCAGAGTTTTTGCAGGCATGAAACCAGGCGCCATTTTTATCAATGCAGGGCGTGGCGCCACGGTGGTTGAAGAGGATTTGCTGGCGGCGCTAGACCACGGCTCGCTGCGTGCGGCAGGGCTGGATGTGTTTGCCATTGAGCCGTTGCCGCTGTCGTCGCCATTGCGCACGCACCCGCGTGTCACGCCGCTGCCCCACATCGGTTCGGCCACCCACGACACGCGGCACGCCATGGCTGCGTTGGCCACCACCAATTTGCTGCAGGCACTTGCTGGCGAACGGCCTGCGGCGGTGTATGAAGCCTCTGGCGGCGCTGGCGTATGAGCAAGCGTGCCTCTGTGCCCGGGGATACTGCTGTTTCAGCGCCAGCCATGGCGGTGGCGACAGTGGAGGGGGCCAGAGCACGGCCCACGATTGCCGATGTGGCGTTCGAGGCGGGGGTTTCCAAAGCCACGGTATCGCGGTTTTTCAACCACCGCGAGCGCTTGCTCAGCCCTGACATCGCCACCCGCGTCGAGGCGGCCATCGCTAAGCTGGGCTACGTGCCCAGCCCCATGGCGCAGGCCCTGAGCCATGGGCGATCGCGCTTGATCGGCCTGGTGGTGGCAGACATCACCAACCCGTTCTCCGTGGCCGTGTTGCGTGGCGCCGAGAAAGCCTGCCAGGACGCGGGCTACCTAGTGATGTTGTTCAACCTGGGCAACGACCGTCAGCGTGAGCGCATTGCCATTGACGCCCTCGCCAGTTACCAGGTGGACGGTTTCATTCTCAATACCCAGGGGCAGGACGAAGGCCATGCCGAGGTGAACGCGCTGCACGGCCGACCCGCCGTGCTGGTGGACCGCCGCTATGCGGGCCTCAACGCTGACTTCGTGTCGCTGGACAACCCGGGCGCCATGCGCGCGGCCTGTGACCATTTGATTGCTGAGGGCTGGAGCGACCTGCTGTATATCACCCAGCCCCTCAAGGGCGTGAGCTCGCGCCTGGAGCGGACAGCGGCATTTTCGCAATGCGTGGCTGCGCGCGGGGCCAACGCCATCGGCGAGATCCTTGAGTTGGTCGACGCGTCGGACGAGACGTTGGACTCTGCCCTGCGTGTGCTGTGGCAGCGCGCGGGTGGGCCTGGCTGTGCACACCGTCGTGGCGCGGTGGTGGCTGGCAATTCTGTGGTCACGCTGCGGGTGGCGGCGGCCATGGTGCGGCTGGGGTGGAGTTTTGGCGTTGATCTGGGGTTTGTCGGCTTCGACGACCCCGAATGGGCCCCCTTGATCGGACCGGGCCTGACCACCGTGGCCCAACCCACGGATGCCATTGGCCGTTGCGCGGCGCAGTGTCTCATCGAGCGGCTGCAAGGCATGCAAGGCCCTGCTCGCGAGCGCTTGTTGCCAGGGCAACTGGTGGTGCGGGGGTCGTCGGTGTCGCCTGTGGGTGCTGCTGCACACCGGTAAGGCGCTGCGGCGTGCCGGGTTGTGGCTACCGGCGCCGCCGTGACCGTGTGATGGGGTGCGCTGACCTTCGTGCGTCGAAGGGCTGCGTTATCCTTTGTGGTTGCCAACCCGCTGCCGACCCTTTGCCACGCGCTGCGGTAAGGAGGCTTCCGATGTGTGTATTTCTCAGACGGTCTGTCCATCATGCTCGCTCCCTCCCTCGACGTTTCTCGCGTTCGCGCCATCACCATCGACCTCGATGACACCCTGTGGCCGATATGGCCCACCATTTCGCGCGCCGAAGCGGTGCTGCTCGATTGGCTCACCCATCATGCGCCGGCCACGGCGGCGCTTTTTTCGGATGTGCAGGCGCTGCGCGCCATCCGCGATCAGATGGTGACCTTGCGGCCCGATCTGCGCAGTGATCTGAGCGCCTTGCGGCGCGAGTCCATCCGTCTGGCTCTCACCCAAGCTGGCGACGAGCCCGCCCTGGCCGAGCCTGCGTTTGACCTGTTTTTTGCCGAGCGCCAGCGCGTGGAGCTGTTTGCCGATGCGCACGACACGCTCGCCTTCCTGTCGTCACGCTACCCGGTGGTGGCCTTGTCCAACGGCAACGCCGATGTGCACCGCATTGGCATCGGCCACTACTTTCGTTCCAGCATCAGCGCATCGGTGTTTGGCGTGGCCAAGCCCGATGTGCGCATTTTTCATGCTGCTGCCAGCGCCGCACAGGTGGCACCCCACGAAGTTTTGCATGTGGGTGACGACGCCACGATGGACGCCCAGGGGGCTTTAGACGCGGGCATGCAGGCCGTGTGGCTCAACGCAGCCAACCACCCCTGGCCCCACGGTGTGCCACCCCATGCGACGGTCGACAATCTCACCACCTTGTGCAAATTGCTGGCCTGAACAGTCAACACGTCGGTGACTCCCGCCACCTGTGCCATTGCGGCACGCGCTTGCAATGCTGACAACACCTCTCTCCTGACAACGCCTCTCATAGCCCCTTTCTATTTCTTGTCGCAGGTCAAGGTATGGGCGCGCTTTGGCCGCCTGTGCTTGATCCCCTCGGTGAATGCCGCCACACTCCCCGGTCGCTCCGTGACCTTGCCGCCATGCCCTCCAACCCCCTTGTCGTTTTACCCGCCGTTCGCTCCATCGGCCTCATGACGCCCATGACATGGCTGGTCCTGGCGTGGCGTGACATGGCGCGTGCGGGCTGGGTCAGCTTTGCGCATGGGCTGGCGCTCAGCCTCTTTGGGGCGGCCCTCTTCGCCGTGGGGCACCACCGGTTCTGGCTGCTGGCGGGGGCGCTGTCGGGCTTTCTGGTGGTGGCACCCGTGCTGGCTACCAGCCTGTATGCACTGAGCCGCTCCCTGGAGCGCGGCGAGCCCGCCAACTGGGGCGTGGTGCTCAAGACCTGGCTCAACTGGCAAAACAGCCACGTCAATAAATGGGGCAACGATTACTGGTGCATGGTGCAGTTCGGGGCGCTGCTGGCGTTGGCGGCGTCGGGCTGGGTGATGACGTCGGCGGCGCTGATCACACTGCTGGCCCCCGTGCCTATCGAGACACCACTGGACTTTTTGCGCCACGTGGTGATGGCCAAGGAGGGCTGGTTGTTTGAGCTGTGGCTGGCGTTGGGCAGCCTCATGGCGGCGCCCATTTTTGCGTCGACCGTGGTGGCCATGCCGCTACTGCTGGACCGCCGTGCCACGCTGCTGCAGGCCGTGCTGGCCAGTTGGCAGGTGGTCGTCTGCAACCCGCTGCCCATGGCCTTCTGGGCGGCGATCATTCTGGGGTTCACGCTGTTGGGTTTGGGCTCGCTTTTGCTGGGGCTGATTGCCGTGATGCCCATGTTGGGCCATGCCAGTTGGCATGCCTACCGCGATCTCGTGGATGCGTCCGTTCTGCCGGAGCGTGATCCCGTCACGCCAGCACGCCAAAGCGGGGTGTCATTGTGATCTTCGGTTTTACCGAGGCGCAGATCTCGGGCTTTTTTCTGACTTATGGCGTGGGCGCGTTCATCGTCTACATGCTCTTCATCATCGGCCAGCTGGCCTGGGAGTCCAAGGCCGGGCGCTTTGGCACTTTTGTGCTGTTTCTGGGCCTGGGCGTGGGTTTTCTGGGGTTCATCGCCAAGGTGATGATCCAGTGGTGGCTGGAGAGGTGACCTGACAGTGCCGCACATCGGCACGGCGCACCACGCGGGGATTGGTGTCGTGTCAACGCCCCTTTGTCGGGCTGTACGCCGATGACTTCGCGCACGCTCGACCCTTGAACGTTGACACGCCACCAGGTGCCTCAGTCTGGTTTGACCTTGGCGCGCAGCAGCACCTTTTTCCAGCGCTGCTGTTCTGCGGCAATGAATTGCGCGAACTGGGCAGGGGTGTTGCCAATCGCCTCGGCGGCATCGGCGTTCAGGCGCTCCAGCGAGGCGGGGGCCTTGACCGCCTTGGCCGTTTCTACGGCCAATTTGTCGAGGTTGGCCGGGGCCAGGCTGGCTGGGGCAAGCATGCCGTACCACTGGGTCATTTCAAAACCCGGAAACCCCTGCTCAGCCACCGTGGCCACGTCGGGCAACTGGGGCAAGCGTTGGGACGAGCCCGTCGCGATGCAGCGTACTTTGCCCGACTTGATGAACGGCAGCATGGCGGCGGCGCCCACGGCGGCAGCGTCAAGCCGGCCCGAGAGCAGGTCGGTCATCATGGGCCCGGTGCCACGGTAGGGCACGTGCAACATGAAGATATCGGCCGTCATCTTGAGGTATTCAAACGCCAGGTGTCCGGCGCTGCCGTTGCCTGCAGAGCCGTAGCTGAGCTTGGCAGGGTTCTTTTTCGCGTAGGCGATGAACTCCTTGAGGTTCTTGGCGGGCACATCGGGATGCACCACATACAGGCTGGGCACCTTGGCCAGCAGGCTCACCGGTTTGAAGTCCTTGTTGGCGTCGTAGGGCAGTTTGTCGAAGATGAAGGGGTTGACCGCGAGCGTGCCAATGTGGCCCAGGATCAGGGTGTGCTGGTCGTCGGCACGTGCGACTTCCTGCATGGCGATGTTGCCGGCCGCGCCCGGTTTGTTGTCCACGAACACGCTCTGGCCCAGCGTTTTGGTCAGCTCTGCTGCGGTCGAGCGCGCCACGATCTCCGAGCTGCCGCCCGGTGCAAAAGGCACGACAAAACGCACCGATTTGCTGGGCCAGGTCGCCTGTGCCCAGGCAGCGGCAGGCAGCACACCGCCCAGTGACAGCGCGCCGCTGGCGGCGAGCAGTTGGCGACGGGTGGGGCACATGGGCGAGGATGGGGGCATCAGCATGGGGCAGTCTCCTTGGCAGTGTTGCGGCTAAAAAATGGGCCGCAGCCATGGTGCACCGCCGCGCTGTCGAAATGCTGTCAGCGGCATGGGGAGTTTCCCGGGGGGCGTCGACGGGGTCAGCCCCTCATCGCCGCCGCAGCCGTGCCGCTGAGCACGGCCCCCTCCAGGGTGGCGGGGTAGGGGCCATCCACATAGTCACCGCAGGCTGACAGCCCCCTCAGTCCCGCCATCCCCGCCATCACCTGAGCGCCCGGCCGTTGCAGTCCTGGCGTGCAGGCAAATGTGGCGCGTTTTTCCACCACCGTCTGCACTGGCGTCATGGGCGCTGCGGACGGCAGCGCCAGCTGCGCAGCTGCTTGCTGCAGCACTTGTGCCTGGACCAGCGCGCGGTCGCCCGTGCTGGCACTCACCACAAAAGCCAGCAACCCATGGAGGCCGTCGAGCTGCCCCCGGTCGAACACGAATTGCGCGGGGTGTTGTGGGGTGTTGCGCAGGGCCAGCATGGGCTGGCGCAGGCGCACGCCGGGTGCGTAGGCATACACGGTGGTGATCGCTTCAAAGCGCAGGGCTGCAGCGGCGGCGCTCCAGCGCGCCGCCGCTTGCTGTTGCACCGTGCCCAGGTCAGGGCACGCTGCCAGCCCAGCCACCAGGCGGCTGGCCTCCCACGGCGAGCAGGCGAGCGTGACGTGGTCAAACGCGAGGGCGTCAGCAGGTTGCGCGCTGCTTGCGTTGCCGCAGGCTATCTCCCAGCGTCCGTCTTGCCGTGGCACAAGGCTCTGCACACGCTGCCCTGTCAACACGGATCCGCCTGCGCGCTCCAACCATTGCGCCGCCGCTTGTGGAAACAGGCTCCCCAGGTCGGTGCGTGGCAGCAGCAGGTTGGAGCCACCGCGCCCGCTGAACAGGCTGTCCTGTAGCACGCGCAAAAAAATCTGGCCACTGGCTTCGCGGGCCGGTGTGTTGAGCGCCGATACACACAGCGGGTCGATGAAATCGGCCAAAAGGCGGGGCGTGAGGGTGGTGCACAGCTGGGCCACCGACGTGTCAGGCGCGCACCGAAAGCCGCGCAGCTGCCATGCCGAGGCCGTGCGCAGCAGCGCGAGCTTGTCCTGCCAGCCCCAGCCCCGGGCCGTGGCGATGCCCCACAGGGCGTCCAGCGGCGGCGGTGCATCGGGCAGTTGCAGCCCCTGGCCGTCAGGAAACAACAGCGCAAGCGGCAGCCGCAACAGGGCGGTGTCGGGGTTCACGCCCACCAGCCGCATCAAGCGCAGGCTCTCGGCGTAGGCACCGATAAGGATGTGCTGGCCATTGTCCAGCGCGACGGACGTGCCGTCTGGCAGCGTGGCGGGCATGGCACGCGCGCGGCCGCCGACACTGCGTGCCGCCTCGAACACGGTGACCTGGCGGCCCGCCTGCGTGTGCGCGATGGCAGCGGCCATGCCGGCCCAGCCCGCGCCGATGACGGCGATCTTCATGGCAGACCGGCAACCGTGCGGGCCACTGGTTTTGCCGCAGGGCCGCCCCAAGGCGAAACGCGACCCCTTGCACCAGCGAGGCGCAGGGCATGCCTGCTGCTGGGGGCAGGGAGCGACATGCAGTGCGCGACCGTGGGGGCCACTGGTTTTGCCGCAGGGCCGCCCCAAGGCAAAACGCGACCCCCTCGGGGGGCAGGGAGCGACACGCAGTGCGCGACCGTGGGGGCCATCCTCACATCCGACCCAGCGCCTGCACCTTCCAGGCCAGCCAGAATTTGCGCAGCGGCGTGAGGCGGATACGCTGGTGCAGCACCTGAAAGTTCTCGTGTTCGATCTCGCGCAGGAGGGTGCGGTAGATGCTGGCCATCATCAGGCCGGGTTTTTGGGCGCGACGGTCGGCGCTGGGCAGCATGGCGAGGGCCTCGTCGTACAAGCGGTGTGCGCGCGCGGCCTGAAATTGCATGAGCGCCGTGAATCGGTCCGAGTACTGGCGCTTCAAGATTTCGTGCGCCTTCACATCAAACTGCTGGAGCTCGCTCACTGGCAGGTAGATGCGGCCCAGCATCGCGTCTTCGCCCACGTCGCGGATGACGTTGGTGAGCTGAAAGGCCAGCCCCAGCGTGTGTGCATATTGCGTGGTGCGCTCGTCGGTCTGGCCAAAAATGCGGGCTGCCACTTCGCCCACAATGCCCGCCACCAGATGGCAATAGCCCTTGAGACCGGCAAAGTCGAGGTAACGCGTTTGCTCCAGATCCATCTGGCAGCCGTCAATCACGGCCTGCAGGTGGCGCTGTTCGATGCCGAACTGCGCTGTGTGGGGCATCAGCGCCAGCATCACCGGATGGCTGGGTTGGCCCGCATACGCCTTGGCGACCTCGGCTTGCCACCACGCCAGCTTGGTGCGGGCCACGCCCGGGTCGGTCACTTCGTCGACCACATCGTCCACCTCGCGGCAAAACGCATAAAACGCCGTGATGGCCGCGCGGCGCGGCGCTGGCAAGAAGAGAAAGGCGTAGTAAAAGCTGCTGCCCGAGGCCACGGCTTTTTGTTGTACGTACTGCTGCGGTGTCATGGGGGGAGATTGTCCCATGGGCCAGCGCACCGCCCGTGAAACCGGCACGGCCAAAAAACAGTGCACCCGGGGAACTGGCTGGGCCAGGCCACCGGGTGTGTCTCCCTCAAGGGAGCATCAAAACGCGATCTGCTCCACCCCGATGTCACTGGGGCGCCGCAGGGCTTCCTTCATGAACATGCTCAGGGGCAGCGTGCCTTGTTCGGAGCTGAACCACTTCTTGTAGAGCGCGGTCATTTCGCCGTTCTGAATCATGCGGCGCGTGACGCGGTCGACCAGTTCCTTGAATTTGGGGTCGTCCTTGCGCAGGCCGATGCTGTAGGGCTCGACAGACAGGCGTTTATCCAGGAACTGGTACCCGTCCATGGATTTGCCCAGGCGGGTCAGCGGGATCCAGATGCCTGCGTCGTCGGCAAAGGCGGCATCGGCCTCACCCTTGGCCAGCGCATTGACCGCGTCCAGCGTGCTGTCCACCAGCACGTAATTGAATTTGCGGGTGAAGGTGCGTTCGTTGGCACGCAGCAGGTTTTCGTTGGTGGTCTTGCCTTGCACGGCGATTTTCTTGCCCTGCAGGTCGTCCAGCGTCTTGATGCCAGAGTTTTTGCGCACCAGGAAAGCCGACGACGCCACAAAGATGTGGTGGCTGAACGCAATTTCTTTTTGCCGTGCGGCGGTGTTGGCTGTGCCGCCGCATTCCAGATCGACCACGTTGTTCTTCACGTCGGTGATGCGGTTCTTGCCGTCCACCAGCAAATACGTCACGCGCAGGTCAGGGCGCTTCAGTTCTTTTTTGATTTCTTCGAAGATCTGCAGGCAGATATCTACCGTGTAGCCCTGCACCTTGCCCGTGGATGCATCCTTGAAGGAAAAAGGAAGGGACTTTTCCCGGTGGCCCAGCCGCAGTTCCCCGGAGCTGGCAATGTGGGAAAGGGTGTCTTGTGCCAAAGCAGGGGCACTGGCCAGGGCAAGGGCAGCCATCAAAGCCCAGGGGTTCAGCTTGGAAAATAGTGACATCTTGAAAAGCAAAGTGAGGTGGTTCGGACAGCGCACAGTCCTGCCCGGTTTCTCGATTGTCATTCGCCCCGGGGCGTTCTGGCACGCCGGAACGAGATCAGGCTTGCGGCGCGTCAGCATTCCACAACGTTTACCCTAGGTTCGCCTGCATGGCTACCGTTGTGCAAGGGGGCATGTCATGCCGATGTGGCGCGTGATTTTTTTAACGGCTTTGGCCTGTGGCGCTTGTGGATAAAGCGCAGGATGCTATCAATTTTGAATTGACTGCCAGGGCGCGCCTGGTCGTGGTTGTTGCCGTGCGGTGGCGGTGGTGCTCAGCACTCCACGACATTCACGGCCAGTCCTCCACGCGACGTCTCTTTGTATTTGCTTTTCATGTCGGCGCCGGTCTGCATCATGGTCTGGATGACCTTGTCGAGCGAGACCACGTGCTGGCCGTCACCGCGCAGGGCCAGGCGGGCGGCGTTGATGGCCTTGATGGCGCCCATGGCGTTGCGCTCGATACAGGGGATCTGCACCAGACCGCCCACCGGGTCGCAGGTCATGCCCAGGTTGTGTTCCATGCCGATCTCGGCGGCGTTTTCGATCTGCTCGGGCGTGCCGCCCATCACGGCTGCCAGGGCGCCGGCAGCCATGGAGCAGGCCACCCCTACCTCGCCCTGGCAACCGACCTCGGCGCCCGAGAACGACGCGTTCTCTTTGTAAATGATGCCGATGGCGCCCGCAGTGAGCAAAAAGGTGGCGATGCCGTCTTCGCTGGGCTGGTTCGCGCCTTGCACAAAGTTCACGTAGTAATGCAACACCGCAGGGATGACACCGGCTGCGCCGTTGGTGGGGGCTGTCACGACGCGCCCGCCCGCAGCGTTTTCCTCGTTCACGGCCATGGCGTAGAGGTTGACCCAGTCCAGCATCAACAACGGGTCGCGCAGCGCGGCTTCAGGCGAGCGGCTCAGTGCGCGGTGCAGCTCAGCCGCGCGGCGGCGCACCTGCATGGGGCCGGGGAGGTTGCCGGCGCTGGCGCAACCGCGTTGCACCGCACCCGCCATGGTCTGCCAGATGGCCATGAGTTGGCGATGCACCTCGGGGGCACTGCGCCAGTGCTGCTCGTTGGCGACCATGAGCTGGGCGATGGTCATGTGCGTGGCCTGGCACTGGGCCAGCAGCTCGGCGCCCGTGCGAAACGCGTGGGGCAGGCCCCGGCCATGGCCTGCCGCATCGGGCCCGGCGCTGGCGGGTGGGTTGAGCACGCGTTCACCCGCTGCATCCATCACAAAGCCGCCGCCCACCGAGTAGTACTCGCGCATGGCGATCTCGTCGCCCCGCGCGTTGTAGGCCCTGAAACACAGGCCGTTGGGGTGCAGCGGCAGACTTTTGCGCCGAAACAGCAGGTGGTCTTTTTCGATGAAAGGCACGGTGTGTTCACCCATCAGTGCCAGGGACCGGCGGGTGCGGATGTCGGCAATGGCGGGCGCGATCTGCTCGGGGTCTATGCGGTCGGGCTCATGCCCGGCCAGACCCAGCAGCACGGCGCGATCCGTGCCGTGGCCGACGCCGGTGGCCGAGAGCGAGCCAAACAGCTCCACCGTCAGACGGTGTACTGCCGCCAACCCCACGGTGGCTTGCAGCTGGCAGGTGAACTGCCGGGCGGCGATCATGGGCCCCACGGTGTGCGAGCTGGAGGGGCCGATGCCGATCTTGAACAAGTCGAAAACGCTGACGGACATGGAGGGTTTCTCTCTGGTGGGGTGGCCTAACGGGCCTGAAAGTCTTTCGCTGCGGTGCCGAGCCGTGGCTGGGCGGCCTAGTCGCGCGGCGGCCTTGGGGTGGCGCGCGACGACAGGGATGAGTGCAGAAAAGAAGCCGCTGCAATCAGCACCGCCCACGCGATCAATACGTCCCAGAACCCCAAGACCAACCACACAGGCGCCAGCAGCGGGCCCGCCAGCGGTAAAACGTAGAAGGTCAGTCGGGGTGTCCAGAACCCCGTGGCTTTCATGCAAGGGGATGAGAAGGGGTCGAATGTGCCGGGTGAGCAACCCAGGCTGTGCAAGACCGAACGCGCTGTATCGGTGCCGACGATGGGGGTGCCCAATGCGACGCAAAAGGCGATAAACCCCAGCAACAAAAGCCAGAAGGCAGCGCGCGCTGACCACCGCAGAACATCCGTGCGGTGCACGGTGAGGGCGAGGGGCTGGGGGCTCCAGCGTCGCCACCACGCGGTTGCTTGTGTGGGGTGTTTTTCTACCCAGCGTACCGCGCCGAGGGCCAGCAGCCACAGTGCGATGAGCCCCCAGAAGTTGCTCAGCAGCGTGAAGGCGTAGTCTGCGGGGCTGTTGGCGGACAGGAAAGGTGCCAGACGCAAGGCCACTGGGTTCGTGAGCCACGAGCAGGTGCGCAGCGTGGGGTCGGCATGGGGCTGGCACTGGAGCTGGTCCATCACGTGCTCGGCCACGGTGCCGCCCACGAACCCGAACACGAGGCAAAAAAGGATGAGGCCCCATTGAAGGGCTTTGAAGACAGTGGTGGCGGACACGTGGAGGACCTTTGGGCAAGCGCACATCGACAAATTGCGCAGGCGTGAGGTGAGGTGTGGTGAGGTGAGGTGTGTACCGTTGTTGTTGTTGTAGGGGGCCAGGCGGCGCGCGGGTCCAGCCTTGGCGGCGACCCATGCGCCATGCGGTGGCTGTGGGCGCAAGACTAGCCTGCTGTTGTGGCAATGCCATGCACGCTATCCCTGCCCCCTCCGGGTGGGCCTTGGGGCGAGGGAGGGGCGTGGGGTGTGTTTTTGCTTCTTAATTGATAGCTGATTGCGCTTAATGCATAAGCGCTACAGCCTGTTTTTGCATAAATATGCGTCGCCAGCCGTTTGTCAATGTCAGCGGGGCTTGCGGCCCATGAATTTTGCTTCTCACATGGCCAGCGCGCGCGCCAGCATCACCAGCCAATCCCCGGTGCGCAGGCGCGGGCGGGTGTGCAGGTTGGCGCCGCGCAGGGCATCAACCTTGTCCAGAATGCGCAGGCCGCCCTGGACCACCAGCCTCAGCTCCCAGCCCGCGCGGCCGGGCAGTCGGTGTACCAGCGGAGCACCGATGTGCATGCTGGCGCGCGCCCACTGCGCGCAGTCCGCAATCAGGCGCGCGTTTTCGGGGGAGCTGCGCAGGGCCTGCAGGTCGGCCTGGCTGGCACTGTGTGCCGCGACATCGGCGTGGGGCAGGTAATAGCGGCCTCGGGGGATGTCCACGCTCAGGTCTTGCCAGAAATTGATCAACTGCAGTGCGGTGCAGATGGCATCGCTTTGGGCCAGTGCGGTGGTGTCGGTCACGCCATACAGATGCAGCAACAGGCGACCCACGGGGTTGGCCGAGCGCCGGCAATAGCCCAGCAGCTCGGTGCGATCCGCGTAGCCTGCGGCGTCGCGGGTTTTGGCCACGTCCTGGGCAAAGGCGCTGAGCAGATCTTGCAGCAGCGGCACCGGCAGGTGGTGGCTGCGCAGGACGCCCTGCAACGGCCCGAAGACCTCGGGCCAGCGGGCCGAGGGCGGCTGATTTTGTGCGATGGCCTGCAGGTCAGCGTGGTAGGCGGCCAGATCTGCCAGCCGGGCCGGGGCTGGCGCATCGCCTTCGTCGGCGATGTCGTCGGCGGTGCGGGCAAAGGCATAGATGGCGGCAATGGGCTGGCGCAGGTGCGGAGGGCACAGCACGGAGGCCACGGGGAAGTTTTCGTAGTGCGTGACAGGCGCGGCCACTGCAGCGCCGAGCGGCTGCGGTGCGGGGGCTGCGGGGGGCGTTGAGGAGGGGCTGGTGCGATCATTCACACCCGGGATTGTCGCTTGACAAGGCGGGGGGCTTCTCATAGATTACTAACCGGTCAGTCAGTAACTACAATAATGCATTCAATGGGACCAGGGGCTGGCCGATCCCCCGTCGTAACGCAGGCATGTGTGCTTGCGTTTTGCGTGCAGCTCCCTGTGGCCCTTTTTTACTTTCACCGGATTTCCCATGCGCACACCCTCCGCTTCGCGGCCTTTTCAACGGTATTCACGGTATTGGCTGGTGCTGGCCACGGCAACGCTGCTGGCCGCCTGCTCACGCCCCGCACCGCCCGAGGAGCCTGTGCGCTCGGTGAAACTGCTGACCGTAGGGGTGGGAGCGCTGCAGTCCAACCTGGAGTATTCGGCCGAAGTGCGGGCCCGCGTGGAGTCGCGCCTGGGCTTTCGGGTGGCGGGCAAGATCGTGCAGCGTCAGGCCGAACTCGGCCAGCGCGTGAAGGCAGGGCAGGTGCTGGCGCAGCTCGACCCCAAGGACTACCAGCTGGCCGCCGATGCGGCGCGTGCGCAACTGGCTGCGGCCACCACACAGCGTGACCTGGCGGCGGCCGATTTCAAGCGCTACCAGGCGCTGAAGGACCAGAATTTCATCAGCGGCGCCGAGCTGGAGCGGCGCGATGCCACGCTCAAGGGCACGCAGGCCACGCTGGATCAGGCACGGGCGCAGCTGTCGTCGCAAGGCAACCAGGCCGCTTACACCACGCTGGTGGCGGATGTGTCGGGGGTGGTCACGGGCATCGACGCCGAGCCGGGCCAGGTGGTGGCTGCGGGCACGCCAGTGGTGCGCATTGCGCAGGACGGCCCGCGCGATGTGGTGTTTGCGGTGCCTGAAGACAAGGTGGCGCAGATCACGCGGGGCTCTGAGGTGGCGGTGCGCGGCTGGGCGGGTGGGGAGACGATGGCAGGCCGCGTGCGCGAGGTGGCCGCCAGTGCCGACCCTGCCACCCGCACCTATCAGGTGAAGGTGGCGATTGAAGGTGCACAGGCCCCGGCGCTGGGGTCGACGGTGTATGTGACACCCAAGGCGCTCAGCCATGCCGGCCTGGCAGCCATCAAGCTGCCGACCAGCGCGTTGCGCCAGCAGGGGCAGGCCACGGCTGTGTGGGTGTACGACGCTGCCAGCGGCACCGTCAAGTCGCAGGTGGTGCAGATCGCCACGGCCGACGGCAACGAGGCGGTGGTGGCTGTGGGCCTGACGCCGGGCATGCAGGTGGTGGCGACCGGAGTGCATGTGTTGTCGCCAGGGCAAAAGGTCACTATTTATCAGCAAAAAGCGGCTCAAACGCCCGTCAGTAAAGCGCAAACAGCTCCTAATTCAGTAGTGATCCCTGCGCTGCCAGACAGCCCCGCTGCCGCTGCCTCGACCGCAGGTGCAGGCCCAGCCGTGGCTCCTGCTGCATCCGCCGCGCCTGCGGCTGCTACGGCCTCTGCCGCCCACTGAGGCCCGACATGAAACAAATACAACCCAAAGAGGGGTTCAACCTCTCCAAATGGGCGCTCGACCACCCGGCGCTCACGCGTTATCTGATGGTCGTGTTGATGCTGCTCGGTTTTGCGGCCTACTTTCAGCTCGGTCAGGACGAAGACCCGCCGTTCACTTTTCGCGCCATGGTGGTGCGCACGTACTGGCCTGGCGCCACGGCGCAACAGGTGGCCGAGCAGGTCACCGACAAGATCGAGCGCACGCTGCAAGAGGTGCCTTATGCCGACAAGATCCGCAGCTACTCCAAGCCCGGCGAGTCGCAGATCATCTTTCAGATCAAGGACTCGTCCAAGGCCAGCGAGGTGCCCAACGTCTGGTACTCGGTGCGCAAGAAAATCGGCGACATGCGCTACACCCTGCCGCAGGGCATCCAGGGGCCGTTCTTCAACGACGACTTCGGTGACGTGTATGGGGTGATCTACGCGCTGGAGTCCGACGGCTTCAACTACGCCGAGCTCAAGGCATTTGCAGACGACGCACGCCAGCAGTTGTTGCGCGTGCCCGACGTGGCCAAGGTGGAACTCTTCGGTGTTCAAGACGAAAAGGTCTTCATCGAGATCTCGCAAAAGCGCCTGTCGCAATTGGGCCTGGACATGAACCAGGTGCTGGCCCAGTTGGGGCAGCAAAATGCCGTGGAAGCCGCAGGCGCCGTCCAGACCCCACAAGACCAGGTACAGGTGCGTGTCGAGGGGCAGTTCAACGCCATCGAAGACCTGCGTGCCATGCCGATCCGCGGGCCATCGGGTGCGCAATTGCGCCTGTCGGACATCGCCGAAATCCAGCGCGGTTATGTGGACCCGCCCGCCGTCAAGGTGCGGCACCAGGGGCGCGAGGTGATTGCGCTGGGGGTTTCCATGACCAAGGGGGGCGACATCATTGCCTTGGGCAAGGCGCTGCATACCGCCACCGAACGCATCGCCAGCACGCTGCCCGCAGGCGTGCAACTGGTGAACGTGCAAGACCAGCCCAAGTCCGTTTCCACATCGGTGAACGAGTTTGTGAAGGTGCTGATCGAGGCCGTGGTGATCGTGCTGGCGGTCAGTTTCATTGCCCTGGGCCTGCACAAGCGCCCTGGCGAGCAGCCGTTTTACAAGCGCTGGTATATCGACCCGCGCCCCGGGCTGGTGGTGGGCATCACCATTCCGCTGGTGCTGGCCGTGACGTTTCTGGCCATGTGGTACTGGGGCATTGGCCTGCACAAGATATCGCTGGGTTCGCTCATCATTGCGCTGGGCCTGCTGGTGGATGACGCCATCATTGCGGTCGAGATGATGGTGCTCAAGCTCGAAGAGGGCTACGACAAGGTGCGTGCCGCCACCTTCGCGTATGAGATCACGGCGATGCCCATGCTCACGGGCACGCTGATCACGGCGGCGGGATTTTTGCCCATCGGTATCGCCAAGTCGGTCACGGGTGAATACACGTTTGCGATTTTTGCGGTGACGGTGATTGCGCTGGTGCTCAGCTGGATTGTGTCGGTGTATTTCGTGCCCTACCTGGGCACGCTGCTGCTCAAGATGCCGCCCCATGTGCTGGCTGCACAGGCCAACAAGGGCATCACGGACGACCCACACGAGGTGTTTGACAGCCCTTTTTACACCGTCTTTCGCCGGTTGGTGAACTGGTGTGTCGAGCACCGTTGGCTCACCATCGGTGCCACTGTGCTCACGTTTGCGTTGGGCATCGTGGGCATGGGCAAGGTGCAGCAGCAGTTCTTCCCGGATTCGAGCCGCCCCGAAATCATTGTGGACATCTGGTTCCCCGAGGGCACCTCGTTTGCGGGCAACGAAGCGGTCACCAAGCGGGTGGAGCAACGGCTGATGTCGGAGCCCGGCGTGAGCACCGTGAGCACCTGGGTGGGCTCTGGCGTGCCGCGCTTTTATCTGCCGCTGGACCAGGTGTTCCCGCAGAGCAACGTGTCCCAGTTCATTGTGGTGCCGCAGGACCTCAAGGTGCGCGAATCGCTGCGTGTAAAGCTGCCTGCGCTGCTGGCCCAGGAGTTCCCCGAAGTGCGCGGCCGCGTCAAGCTGCTGCCCAACGGGCCACCCGTGCCCTACCCGGTGCAGTTTCGTGTGGTGGGGCCTGACCCGCTGGTGCTGCGTGAGCGTGCCGACGAGGTGAAGGCGCAACTGCGGCAGAACCCCAACATGCGCGGTGTGAATGACAACTGGAACGAGCCTGTGAAGGTGCTGCGCCTGGAGGTCGACCAGGCCAAGGCGCGCGCTTTGGGCGTGACGAGCCAGTCCATTGCGCAGGCCTCCAAGACCATTCTGTCGGGCACGCAGGTGGGCCAGTTCCGCGAAGGTGACAAGCTGATCGACATCGTGCTGCGCCAGCCGCTGGATGAGCGCAACGCCATTACCGACATCGCCAATGCCTATCTGCCCACGGCCTCTGGCAAGTCGATCCCGCTCACGCAGATCGCCAAGCCCGTGTTCACCTGGGAGCCTGGGGTGATGTGGCGCGAGAACCGCGACTACGCCATTACCGTGCAAGGCGACGTGACCGAGGGGCTGCAGGGTGCCACGGTGACGGCAGGGCTGTTGCCGGCGCTCAAGGAGATTGAAGCGCAATGGCGTGCCGCAGGGCAGGGTGGTTATCGCATCGAAGTGGCGGGCGCTGTCGAGGAAAGCTCCAAAGGCTCGGCGTCGATTGCTGCGGGCATTCCGATCATGCTGTTCATCACCTTCACGCTGCTGATGCTGCAATTGCATAGCTTCAGCCGCGCGATGCTGGTGTTCCTGACCGGGCCACTGGGGCTGGCAGGTGTGGCGGCGGCTTTGCTGCTGCTCAATCGCCCGTTTGGTTTTGTGGCGCTGCTGGGGGTGATTGCGCTCATGGGCATGATCCAGCGCAACTCGGTCATCCTGATCGATCAAATTGAGCAGGACCGGGCAAGGGGCGTGCCTGCGTGGGATGCCATCGTGGAATCTGCCGTGCGCCGCCTTCGGCCCATTGTGCTGACGGCTGCGGCGGCGGTGCTGGCCATGATCCCGCTGTCACGCAGCGTGTTCTGGGGCCCGATGGCTGTGGCCATCATGGGCGGGCTGGTCGTGGCGACCGTGCTGACACTGTTGGCGCTGCCCGCGATGTATGCCGCCTGGTTCCGTGTCAAGCGGCCAGCGCTTGAGGTTCTTGGGGGTGCTTGATAAGCAGCGTGCCCGCATCAGGTAAAATAGAAGGTTGACCGATTTCACACAGGCGGCAGCTCAGCTTGCCGCCTGTTTGTTTGTAGAACCGCGCGGGTGGCGAAATTGGTAGACGCACCAGGTTTAGGTCCTGACGCCAGCAATGGTGTGGGGGTTCGAGTCCCCCCCCGCGCACCACCCATGTGAGACTTTGCGGAACACGGCGCTGCTGCGCTGCAGCCAGCACGATCCACATTCATAAGAGGAATAGCCATGGCCGTTACTGTTGAAACCCTTGAGAAGCTCGAGCGCAAGATTACGCTGAGCGTGCCCGTCACCCTGATCCAGTCCGAAGTCGACACGCGCCTGAAGCGCCTGGCCCGCACGGTCAAGATGGACGGTTTCCGTCCTGGCAAGGTGCCCATGAATGTGGTGGCCCAGCGTTATGGCTACTCGGTGCAGTACGAAGTGCTCAACGACAAGGTCGGCGAAGCCTTTGCCGTGGCCGCCAACGAAGCCAACCTGCGTGTGGCCGGCCAGCCCCGCATCACCGAAAAAGAAGGCGCTCCCGAAGGTCAGGTCACTTTCGACGCCATCTTCGAAGTGTTCCCCGAGGTCAAGATTGCTGACCTGTCCGACGCCGAAGTCGAAAAATTGTCCGCTGAAGTGACCGATTCGGCCATTGACAAGACGATCGACATCCTGCGTAAGCAGCGCCGCAGCTTCGCCCAGCGCGCCATGGACGCTGCAGCACAAGACGGCGATCGCGTGACGGTCGATTTCGAAGGCAAGATCGACGGCGAGACCTTTGATGGCGGCAAAGCCGAAGACTTCCAGTTCCTGGTGGGCGAAGGCCAGATGCTCAAGGAGTTCGAAGACGCCGTGCGTGGCATGAAGTCTGGCGAAAGCAAGACGTTCCCCCTGGCATTCCCTGCGGAATACCACGGCAAGGATGTGGCTGGCAAGACCGCTGACTTCCTCGTGACCATCAAGAAGATCGAGGCCGCCCATCTGCCCGAAGTGAACGACGCCCTGGCCAAGTCGCTGGGTATCGCGGACGGCTCTGTCGACGGCCTGCGTGCAGACATCAAGTCCAATCTGGAGCGCGAAGTCAAGTTCCGTCTGCTGGCCCGCAACAAGGCGGCCGTGATGGACGCCCTGGTGTCCAAGGCCGAGCTGGACCTGCCCAATGCCAGCGTGCAAGCTGAAATTGCCCGCCTGCTCGAAGGCGCTCGCGCTGAACTCAAGCAACGCGGCATCAAAGACGCCGACAAGGCGGAGATCCCTGAAGACGTGTTCCGCCCGCAGGCGGAGCGCCGCGTGCGCCTGGGCCTGGTGGTGGCTGAGTTGGTCAAGGCCAACGAACTCCATGCCAAGCCTGAACAGCTCAAAGCCCACATCGACGAGTTGGCCGCCAGCTATGAAAAACCAGAAGACGTGGTGCGCTGGTATTTCAGCGACCGCCAGCGTCTGGCCGAAGTCGAAGCCGTTGTGATCGAAAACAACGTGACCGAATTCGTGCTGGGCAAGTCCAAGGTGGTTGAGAAGGCCGTGTCGTTCGACGAATTGATGGCACAACAGGGCTGATAGGCCCTGGCCACCCCGGGCAGCGAGTTTTTCACCCACCCGGGTGCTGGTGATACACAGCAGGGGCTTGTGCTTTCGCGCACAAGCCCCAACTCATTTCTGGGTACAGTACCTGCTTGACTGGAGTAAATATGAGCGCATTGGAAACACAAGGCTTGGGCATGGTTCCCATGGTCATCGAGCAGTCGGGCCGTGGTGAACGGTCTTACGACATCTACTCACGCCTGCTCAAGGAACGCGTGATTTTTCTAGTGGGCGAGGTCAACGACCAGACGGCTAACCTGGTGGTGGCGCAGCTGTTGTTCCTGGAGAGCGAGAACCCTGACAAGGACATCTCCTTCTACATCAACTCGCCCGGTGGCAGCGTGACGGCCGGTATGGCGATCTACGACACCATGCAGTTCATCAAGCCCGACGTGTCCACGTTGTGCTGCGGCTTCGCCGCCAGCATGGGTGCCTTCCTGCTGGCAGCCGGGGCCAAGGGCAAGCGTTTTTCGCTGCCCAATTCAAAGATCATGATTCACCAGGTGCTGGGCGGCGCGCGAGGCCAGGCAACGGACATCGAGATCCATGCGCGCGATATCCTTCGCACCAAGGACCAGATGAACCGTATCCTGGCTGAGCGCACGGGCCAACCGCTGGAGAAGATCCAGCGTGATACCGAGCGTGATTACTTCATGACCGCCGACGAGGCCAAAGACTATGGCATTGTTGACCAGGTGATCAGCAAGCGCTCCTGAGCACCATAGGGTCGCCGTGCGGCGTTTTCCCCTGGGGAAGACGCCGTTTCTTATTTGGTTATCATCCCGACAACTTTCCGTAACAAGCAAGGCATTGCCCCCATGGCCGAGAAAAAAGGCTCTTCCAGCGAAAAAACCCTTTACTGTTCTTTCTGCGGCAAAAGCCAGCATGAAGTGAAGAAGCTGATCGCCGGTCCGTCGGTCTTTATCTGCGACGAGTGCATTGACCTGTGCAACGAGATCATTCGCGACGAGCTGCCCGCAGGGGACGCGGTGCGCGAAGGCCGCAGTGATCTGCCTACGCCGGTGGAGATCAAAACCAACCTCGACAACTATGTGATTGGCCAGGATGTGGCCAAGCGCACCTTGGCCGTGGCTGTGTACAACCACTACAAGCGCCTGCGCCACAAAGACAAGGCCCATAAGGACGATGTAGAGCTGTCGAAAAGCAATATTTTGCTGATCGGCCCCACGGGCTCCGGCAAGACATTGCTGGCGCAGACCTTGGCGCGCATGCTCGACGTTCCTTTTGTGATGGCGGATGCAACCACGCTGACCGAGGCGGGTTACGTGGGCGAAGATGTCGAGAACATTGTCCAGAAGCTGCTGCAAAGCTGTAACTACGATGTCGAACGTGCCCAGCGTGGGATTGTCTATATCGACGAAATCGACAAAATTTCGCGAAAGTCGGACAACCCCAGTATTACCCGTGACGTGTCGGGTGAGGGCGTGCAGCAGGCGTTGCTCAAGCTGATCGAAGGCACCATGGCCAGCGTGCCGCCGCAGGGCGGCCGCAAGCACCCGAATCAGGACTTTTTGCAGATTGACACCACCAATATCCTGTTCATCTGTGGCGGTGCGTTCGCGGGGCTTGAAAAAGTCATTGAGAACCGCACTGAAGCCTCCGGTATTGGTTTCGGAGCATCGGTCAAAAGCAAGAAACAGCGGTCGTTGACCGAGGTCTTCACCGAGATCGAACCCGAAGATCTGATCAAGTTCGGCCTGATCCCTGAGCTGGTCGGCCGGATGCCGGTGGTGACTGCCTTGGCAGAGCTCAGCGAAGATGCGTTGGTGCAGATCCTGACAGAACCCAAAAACGCGTTGGTCAAGCAGTACAGCAAGCTTCTGGCCATGGAAGGTGTCGATCTGGAGATCCGCCCTGCCGCGTTGAAGGCCATCGCTCGCAAGGCACTGGCGCGCAAGACGGGAGCCCGTGGCCTGCGCTCCATCCTGGAGCAATCGTTGATCGGAACGATGTTTGACTTGCCCAACACCAGCAATGTGGAAAAGGTGGTGCTGGACGAGTCCACCATCGAAGAAAACAAGCCTCCGCTGCTCGTTTATCGCGAAGCGGCCAAGAAGGCCTGAAATGACCGGCGCGGGCGCCTTGTTGTCGCCCCTTGAACCATCAACCCTGGCGGCAGTGCGGCTGCACGCCAGGGTTGAAAATCCCCGCATGTGGACCATATTCCACAGAGTACTTTGAGGATTCTCATGTCCGGACATACCCCCCTGCCTGCTACCCCCCTTGATTTGCCGTTGTTGCCATTGCGCGATGTGGTGGTTTTCCCCCACATGGTCATCCCGCTGTTCGTGGGCCGTGCCAAGAGCATCAAGGCGCTTGAGATGGCCATGGAGTCGGACCGTCGCATCATGCTGGTCGCCCAAAAGGCCGCGGCCAAGGATGAGCCATCGGTCTCGGACATGTTTGACGTCGGCTGCGTATCGACCATTCTGCAGATGCTCAAGCTGCCCGATGGCACCGTGAAGGTGTTGGTCGAAGGCCAGCAGCGTGCCCAGGTGACCTCCATTGACGATGCGGAGACCCACTTCCTGGCCACCGTTACGCCCGTTGAAGCCGTGCCCGACGCTGGCAAGCCCAGCGAGATCGAGGCATTGCGCCGTGCGGTGATGCAGCAGTTTGACCAATACGTCAAGCTCAACAAGAAGATCCCTCCCGAGATCCTGACCTCGATCTCCAGCATTGACGATCCCGGCCGCCTGGCCGACACCATTGCAGCCCATTTACCGCTCAAGCTGGAGAACAAGCAGGTGGTGCTTGATCTGTCCGATGTGAAGGCGCGACTCGAAAATCTGTTCGAGCAACTCGACCGTGAGGTTGACATCCTGAATGTCGACAAGAAGATTCGGGGTCGCGTCAAACGTCAGATGGAGAAGAACCAGCGCGACTTCTA
This sequence comes from Acidovorax radicis, assembly GCF_020510705.1. NCBI lineage: Bacteria > Pseudomonadati > Pseudomonadota > Betaproteobacteria > Burkholderiales > Comamonadaceae > Acidovorax > Acidovorax radicis. Next base: position 3,343,910 of record NZ_CP075184.1, on the reverse strand, counting down.
TCTCAACGAGCAAGTCAAGGCCATCCAGAAGGAGTTGGGTGAGGGCGACGAGGGGGCCGACATTGACGAGATCGAGAAGAAGATCAAGCTCGCCAAGATGCCCGCCGAAGCGCGCAAGAAAGCAGAGGGCGAGCTCAAGAAGCTCAAACTGATGTCACCCATGTCTGCCGAGGCATCTGTGGTGCGCAACTACATCGAGGTCCTCACGGGGCTGCCGTGGAGCAAAAAAACCAAGATCAAACACGACTTGGTGAACGCCGAAGAGGTGCTCAACGAAGACCATTACGGTCTGGACAAGGTCAAGGACCGAATCCTTGAATATCTTGCAGTGCAACAGCGCGTTGACAAGGTAAAGGCTCCGATCCTTTGCCTGGTGGGGCCTCCGGGGGTTGGCAAGACCTCGCTGGGGCAGTCCATCGCCAAGGCAACGGGACGCAAGTACGTGCGCATGGCTTTGGGAGGCATGCGCGACGAGGCGGAGATTCGTGGACACCGTCGCACCTACATCGGCGCACTGCCGGGCAAAGTGCTGCAGAGCCTGTCCAAAATCGGGACGCGGAACCCGCTGTTCCTGTTGGATGAAATCGATAAGCTGGGCACCGACTTCCGGGGTGATCCGTCAAGCGCGCTGCTGGAGGTGCTTGATCCAGAGCAGAACCATACCTTTGGCGATCACTATGTGGAGGTCGATTTCGATTTGAGCGATGTGATGTTTGTCGCCACATCGAATTCGATGAACATCCCGCCTGCGTTGCTTGATCGCATGGAGGTCATTCGTCTGTCGGGTTACACCGAAGACGAGAAGACCAACATCGCCATGAAATACCTGCTGCCCAAGCAGCTCAAGAACAATGGCGTAGAGGACAAAGAACTGCTCATCACCGAGGCAGCCGTGCGCGACATGGTGCGTTACTACACCCGAGAGGCTGGCGTGCGTTCGCTCGAACGTGAGTTGTCCAAGATATGCCGCAAGGTGGTCAAGGGGCTGCAGCTCAAGAAGCTGGAGCCGCAGGTGGTCGTGACGGCGGACAACCTACCTGATTTCTTGGGCGTGCGCAAATACACCTATGGCCGTGCAGAGCTGCAAAACCAGGTGGGACAGGTCGTAGGGCTGGCGTGGACAGAGGTAGGCGGTGATTTGCTGACCATCGAAGCGGCCATCATGCCCGGCAAGGGCGTGATCACGCGCACCGGTTCGCTGGGCGATGTCATGAAAGAGTCTGTGGAAGCTGCACGCACAGTGGTGCGCAGCCGGTCGCGCATGCTGGGTATCAAGGATGAAACTTTCGAGAAGCGCGACATCCATATTCATGTGCCAGACGGTGCAACGCCCAAGGATGGGCCCAGTGCTGGCGCAGCAATGACCACGGCTTTCGTGTCGGCCCTCACCGGTATTCCGGTGCGCGGCGATGTGGCCATGACAGGCGAGATTACCCTGCGCGGTGAGGTGACGGCCATCGGTGGTCTCAAGGAAAAATTGCTTGCAGCATTGCGTGGCGGCATCAAAACCGTGTTGATTCCCGAGGAGAACGTGAAGGACCTGCAAGAGATCCCCGATAACGTAAAAAGCGCCCTGGAAATCGTGCCGGTGCGCTGGATCGACAAAGTGCTTGAGATCGCCCTGGAAACCAAACCTGTGCCATTGACGGATGAGGAAGTTGCGGTGGTCTCGACGCCAACGGCGGACAAAGCGGTGGCCTCATCGGTGGCAGCGGACGGATTGAAACATTGAAGTAAATTTTTTTTGGAAGCCCCGAAAAATGCGCTACAATTCATTCCATCGCAGCAAACGTTGTACAATGTGAGGCTTCGGTAAAATGCGGGAATAGCTCAGTTGGTAGAGCGCAACCTTGCCAAGGTTGAGGTCGAGAGTTCGAGACTCTTTTCCCGCTCCAATTTCCAAAAAAAGGGAAGCAATCGCTTCCCTTTTTTTTCAGATGGTTGGGGTTTTTGGGCGCGGTAGCAAAGCGGTTATGCCCCGGATTGCAAATCCGGTTAGTCCGGTTCGACTCCGGACCGCGCCTCCAGTTCGCTCGGAATTGCCCTGGGCTTTTATCCCTTATGGGGTGGAAGCTGATGAGGGACGAAGAGAGATTGGGACGAAAAGTTTTTTGGCTTGCAATCCTACAGGCCAAAAAATAGATGTATAATTTGAGGCTTACTGATTCACGCTGATGATTGCATCGGCAGGGTCATTGAAATGCGGGAATAGCTCAGTTGGTAGAGCGCAACCTTGCCAAGGTTGAGGTCGAGAGTTCGAGACTCTTTTCCCGCTCCATTTTTGCAAGGGAAGCTTCGGCTTCCCTTTTTTCTTGGCGGTGTAGAGTGTTGTTCGGTTGTGTCGGCACTCTGCAACCAGATACGACAGGGCATTGCGCGCGCGTGCTGCCCGGGTTACGCTGCGACGCAGGTGTGCGTTGGTCAGCCGGCGCCCCGATGGTGAAATTGGTAGACACTGCGGACTTAAAATCCGCCGCTTTCCTGAAAAGGGGCGTGCCGGTTCGACCCCGGCTCGGGGCACCATTACGATTCAATCATGTCAAGTTACAACGCTCCCTTCGAAATCCACGTTCACGGACAGGTTCAGTTGCGCGCCGATGCGAGCTTCGACCAGATCCAGGATGCACTCAAACCCCTGTGGAAATACGCTGGTGCCCGCTCATTGGCGGACGGCGCGGCCAGCGCCTACGAAGAAGAGCCGGGTATCAAGTTCGATGCACAAGAGCACGTGCTGCAGATGTGCTGGACCGTGCGGGGCGATGAAGACTTTCGCCAGTCGCTCGATGAGATGTGCATGAGCCTCAACGAACTGGCCGAGTTGGGTGCTGCCATCGAAGTGACGTTCTACGACACCGATTTCGATGAAGACGAAGAAGACCAGGGCGCTGAATCCCGTGATGATTTCGTCATGTTGTTTGTGGGTCCCACGCCAGCGGCCATCATGCAGGTGCAGCGCGATCTGCTGGTGCAGGATGTGGTGAACATGATGGAGCGCCATTTCGATGGTGCTGAACTCGGTGGTGTGGTTACCGAAATCGACAAGTTATTCAGCCAGCGATTTGACGCGCTGGTGAATTCGTTGGAAATTGGCAAACCTCCCCGTGGGCCTGGTGGCTCTGGCTCTGGTGGTGGCCACAGCAATGGTGGTGGTCGTCGACCACGCCACCTGCACTGAATCTCCATAGGTCAATAGGGGGTGACGCCCGGCCTAGCCCAGCCACGCGTGTGGCTGGGAAGGCGATGTGGAGCGCGTGGCAGCCGTCGTATTCGCAGTCCTCGCAGCCACTGCCCGGCCAGAGAGGGATGCGCTGTGGTGACCCCTGGGGCCTGTAGGTTCACCTTCTCTCGCTAATGAAGTCCGACCTTCCTTATCTGCGTTCATACCCTGAGTCCCTGCAGGACCAGGCGCGCGATTTGCTCGCGCAAGGGCGCCTGGGCACGGTGCTGCAGCGCCGATACCCCGCAGCCCATGCGGTGCGCAGCGACAAGGCTTTGTATGAATACGCGCAAGATATCAAGGCGCGGTTTTTGCGCAATGTGGGCACGGTCAACAAGGTGCTGTTTGACAGCAAGATTCATGTGGTGCGGCACGCTCTGGGGCTGCATACCGCCGTGTCGCGTGTGCAGGGCAACCGGTTGGCGGCCAAACATGAGATTCGTGTCGCCGCGATGTTCAAGCAGGTGCCCGACGAGTTTTTGCGCATGATCGTTGTGCATGAGCTGGCCCATCTGCGAGAGAAGAACCACGACAAGGCGTTCTACCAGCTGTGTACCCATATGGAGCCGCAGTACCACCAGTACGAGTTTGATTTGCGCCTGTATCTCACGCATGTAGAACATGCAGGGGAGCTGCTCTGGGGTTCTGATACTGAGTGACGACGGGTTAAAAACTATTGCTGCAAATTTGATAGCTGCCAGCGCTTTCTGCTAAAGCGCTGGCGGCCATTTTGGCCTGTATTCAGGGCACAGAAACCATCGCGCAGCAGTGTGCGGGCAGGTCGAGCCAGCGGCGCGCCCCGGCCTGCAGCAGTTCAACCGGGCCAGTGGTCAACAGGCGAACGTTGGGGTGAGCTGGTGGCGTGGGTTCGGGCATGCGCGTTGGGTCCGGCAATGTTTCTATCCCCTGCGCCGCTGATCCGTTTTCTTCCGGCGGACCCGCATTGAGCAAGTTTCCAGCCTCCAGCAATCGCCGTGTTTGGCGCGCGACCGGCGCCCCGGTTTCGATGAATTGCACGTTGGGCCCGACCAGCGCCCGCAGTTCATGCTCCACAAAGACGTAATGGGTGCATCCGAGCACCAGCGTATCCATCTGCCCGGGGGCGGTGCCGAAATCCCCCATGGCGCGGATGTAGCGCTGGCACAAGGCGCCGGTCTCGGTGGCGGTGATCGCATCCGGCGCAGCGCCATCGCGTGCCATGGGCAGCGCGACACTGCGCTCGACGGCATGGGCCAGGCCGTCGCAGGGTTGCAGGACAAAATGGGCTTGATCGGCCAGAGAGGCCATCAGCTTGCCGAACTTGGCGCTGGTCAGCGTGCCCCGGGTGCCGATAACCCCCACGTGCCCTGTTTTGGTGGCTGTGAGGGCCGTTTTGATGGCCGGCTCCAAGCCCACCAGCGGCAGTTCGGGATGGCTCTTGCGCACCTCATGAATGGCCGCTGCAGTGGCAGTGTTGCAGGCCACCACCAGCGCTTTGATATGGTGCTGTTCACACAGGTACTGCGTGATGGCATGGGTTCGCGCGCTCACATAGGCGTCACCGCGCTCGCCATAGGGCGCGTTGGCACTGTCGGCGAGATACACAAAGCGTTCATGGGGCAGTGCGGCCAGGAGTGCGCGCAATACGCTCAAGCCCCCCACGCCGCTGTCAAACACACCGATGGGTCGATGCTGCTGCGCCGAGGTCACGGGCCCTGCGCCAGGCGTGTGGTTGTGTGGTGGTGTGAGCGTGGAGGACAAAGTGTTCACCGGCAGGGTCCGTGGCGACCGAGGGCACTTGGCGCTGTGTGACGGAACGCGACGTGTCAATGATTACATTCGCGTGCCGTCTGTGTTGCGACCAAGGACCTCGGCCTGGTTCCGTTTTTTGAGGTATCAGGCGGCCGCCGCCACGCCAATGCCCTTGAATTCACCGGTGGCGATGCGCTTTTGCCATTCGGCAGGGCCCGTGATGTGGGCGCTGGTGCCACCGGCGTCCACTGCCACGGTCACGGGCATGTCCACCACGTCGAACTCGTAGATGGCTTCCATGCCCAGGTCGGCAAAGCCCACGACCTTGGCGGTCTTGATCGCTTTGCTGACGAGGTAGGCGGCGCCGCCCACGGCCATGAGGTAAGCGCTCTGGTGCTTCTTGATGGCCTCGATGGCGACCGGGCCGCGCTCGGCCTTGCCCACCATGGCGATCAGGCCGGTCTGGGCCAGCATCATCTCGGTGAATCCGTCCATGCGCGTGGCGGTGGTCGGGCCTGCGGGCCCCACGGCTTCGCCCTTCACCGGGTCCACAGGGCCCACGTAGTAAATGATGCGGTTGGTGAAGTCCACGGGCAGCTTCTCGCCCTTGGCCAGCATGTCCTGGATGCGCTTGTGTGCGGCATCGCGGCCGGTCAGCATCTTGCCGTTGAGCAGCAGCGTGTCGCCGGGCTTCCAGCTGGCCACTTCTTCCTTGGTCAGCGTGTCCAGGTTGACCTTCTTGCTCTTGTTGTAATCGGGTGCCCAGTTCACGTTGGGCCACAGGTCCAGGCTGGGGGGCGTGAGGTACACGGGGCCCGAGCCGTCCATCACGAAGTGCGCGTGGCGCGTGGCGGCGCAGTTGGGGATCATCGCAATCGGCTTGCTGGCCGCGTGCGTGGGGTACATCTTGATCTTGACGTCGAGCACCGTGGTCAGGCCGCCCAGGCCCTGTGCGCCGATGCCCAGGGCGTTGACCTTTTCAAACAGCTCCAGACGCAGCGCTTCGACTTTATCGAGGGCCGGGCCGCCGCTCTTGGCGGCTTCGGCCTTGGCCTGCAGCTCATACATGTCCAGATCGTCCATCAGGCTTTCCTTGGCCATGAGCACCGCCTTCTCGGCCGTGCCGCCAATGCCGATGCCCAGCATGCCGGGCGGGCACCAGCCAGCGCCCATGGTGGGCACGGTCTTGAGCACCCAGTCCACCACGTTGTCGCCGGGGTTGAGCATGTACATCTTGGACTTGTTTTCCGAGCCGCCGCCCTTGGCTGCCACGGTGATGTCCACCGTGTTGCCGGGCACGATCTCGGTGAAGATCACGGCGGGCGTGTTGTCCTTGGTGTTCTTGCGGTCGAACTGTGGGTCGGCCACCACGCTGGCGCGCAAGGTGTTGTCGGGGTGGTTGTAGCCACGGCGCACGCCTTCGTTGATGGCGTCGTCCAGGCTGCCGGTGAAGCCTTCCCAGCGCACGCCCATGCCCACTTTCAAAAACACGTTGACGATGCCGGTGTCCTGGCAGATGGGGCGATGGCCGGTGGCGCTCATCTTGCTGTTGGTCAGGATCTGCGCAATCGCATCCTTGGCGGCCGGGCTTTGCTCGCGCTCGTAAGCACGCGCCAGATGGGCGATGTAGTCGGCGGGATGGTAGTAGCTGATGTATTGCAGCGCAGCGGCTACGGATTCGATGAGGTCGTCCTGGCGGATGGAGGTGGTCATGGCTGTCGTGGGGGAGTCTTTATGGGGAACGCAAACACGTGGGTGTCGTGCCCGCCGCACGCACCACCCTGCAACCAGCGAAGGGATGCAGGGTGTTGTGCTGAACGCAGCAGGCAGGCAGGCCGTATTTTGACAGACCCCCACTGGCAGCGTGTTGCGCTCGGGCAATAGGCGCCACGGGCGTTGGTGCGGTAGACGCGCTGGGTGCAATGCAGACAGAGGTATGTCCATGATGGATGCGCGCCGCGTTGATGCGGAGCCCATTTGCCAGTTCCCCCGCACCGCCACAGGGCACAGAGGCCACGCCGGGCTCTACGCGGGCGTGACCACGCCCGCCTGTTCCCCTGCGCTTCCCATGGTGCTGCCCGCAGCCTGGATGGATGGAGTCCGGGGCGATCCGCCGTGGTTCTCTGTGATCAGTCCGGAAAACTGCCAAACACCGAGGGCGTGAAGTCAGCGCTGCCTGCAGGTTTGTCGCCCTGGGTCCACGCCAGCAGCGTGTCGGCGGGCATGGGCCGCGCGAAGAAAAAGCCCTGCAATTCATCACACCGCATCGCCAGCAGAATGTCGCGCTGGCCTGCCGTTTCCACCCCTTCGGCCACCACGCGCAGGCTCAGCGCATGGGCCAGCCCGATCACGGCGGCCACCACGGCGCGGGCGTCTTCGCTGGTTTCCAGATCGTTGACAAAACTGCGGTCGATCTTGAGCTGCTGGGCGGGCAATTGGCGCAGGTAATTCAGGCTCGAATAGCCGGTGCCAAAGTCGTCGATGGACAAAAACACACCAATCCGGGCCAGCCCTTCCAGCGTGTGCTGGGTGGCCTTGATGTCTTCCATCGCGACCGACTCGGTGATCTCGCACAACAACTGTGAGGCGTCGACGCCGTGCAGCGTCAGCGCCTGCTCAATGCGCTCGGCCAACCCGCTTTCGCGCAGCTGGTGCACCGACAAGTTGATTGCCACACGCATGCGCAAACCGCTGCGTGCCCATTCGGCGGTTTGGCGGCAGGCCTCGTTGATGACCCAGTTGCCCAGGCGCACGATCAGCCCGAAACGCTCGGCCAGGGCAATGAAAATCATCGGGCTCACCATGCCATGCTGGAGGTGGTTCCAGCGCAGCAGCGCCTCGACACCGCTGATCTGGCCGCGCGTGCCGTCGATTTTGGGTTGGTAATGAAGCGACAGTTCGCCCCGGTCCAGCGCCTGGCGCAGGTCATTTTGCAGCTCCAGCTGCTCCGAGGCGTCAGAACCCATGTGCGGCTCGAACAGCGCATAACAGCTGCCGCCTGCGCGTTTGGCGGCGTACATGGCGGCATCGGCGTTGGCCACGAGCTTGGTGCGGTCACCGTGGTCCGGGTGCACAACAATGCCGATGGAGCAGGCGATCTGAACGTTCTTGCCCGCTATGTCAAACGGCTTGGCCAAGGCGGCCAGGACCCGGTTGGCGACGGCGACGCAGGCCGCCACACTCGTCACATCCTCCAGCAGGATCAGAAACTCGTCGCCGCCCACCCGCGCCACGGTGTCGGACTCCCGCGCCTCGGTCTGCAGGCGGCGTGCGGCGCTGCGCAGAATTTCATCGCCCGCCGCGTGGCCAAACGAGTCGTTGATGGGTTTGAAACCGTCCAGGTCGACAAACAACACGGCCAGCCGGTCCACGACATGCAGGTGATTGGTGCGGTCCAGGCGCAACACGGCATGGATGAGCCGGTCTTCGAACAGCAGCCGATTGGGTAGGCCCGTGAGCGGGTCGGTGAACGCGCGCTGCTGCAGCTCGTCATTGGCGGCCTGCAGCCGCAGGTTGCTTTCCTTGAGCGACTTCGTGAGGCGCTCGGCAGTGCTTTGCAGCCGGGCGTCGAGGATGGCGGTGAACAGCGTGCTCACCAGCAGCATGCCGGTGGCCAAAATCACCAGTGCAGTCAGCCCGGGGCCGCCCAGCTCCCCGGCACTCAGGCACACCGAGCCCACGGCAAACTCGGCGGCGGCCATGCCGGTGTAGTGCATGCCACAGATGGCCACCGCCATCAAAAACGATGCTGTCAGTTGATACACCAAGCGCTGCCCCGGTTTCACGCGGCGCAGCAGTTGGAAAATCGTCAGGGCCGTGGCCGAGGCCAACACCGCAATCACGACCGACAGCGCCACCAACGCAGGGCTCCAGACGATACCGGGCGACATCTGCATCGCTGCCATGCCGATGTAGTGCATGCCGCTGATGCCTGCACCCATCACGAGGGCGCCAATGGCCAGCTGCGTGCGGCCAAGACTTTCGCGGCTCGCCAGACCGAGCGCCATGGCGGACGCGCCCACTGCCGCCAGCCACGACAACAGCGTCATCCCGCCCGCAAACCCGATCGCAATGGGCAACTGGAACGCCTGCATGCCCAGAAAATGCATCGACCAGACGCCCGTGCCCATCACGACAGAGCCGGCCATCCACCAGGCCCGCCCCACGCGCCCTTGGGCCGTGCGCACGCGGCGCGCCAGGTCCAGCGTCACATAAGAGGCCAACATGGCAATGGCAAACGATGCAGCCACCACCAAAAGCTGGTAGCTGGAGGTCATGAACTGGGTCATGGTCTGAAAAAATGCAGGAGGGAGGGGGACGGCCGAACCGGGATGTGTCGGTCTGGACACGCGGCGCGCGCGTTGCACGGGCCGGTCAAGCTGCGCGCAGTGTAAAGAGAGATTCCCATCTCTGCTGGCGTGGGGAATTAGGGTGGTGCATCCTGTGTGAAGGGAGTTGAGATAAACAAACCCAAAACGTCGCGATAAATCGGGATTTAAGGGAATGTTTGGGGATAGGGTGAAACGGGCCGCTGTAACTTGATTGCATTGGGTGAAACCCATGCGGCCCCCAGAAGCTAGACCATCAGCTGCATCTGGTCGTCGCGAGTCTGTCTTGCGAGGCGAGCCTTTACCCGGCTGATGAGCTTGCGCATGCCGCGTTCACCCATGCCGTACTTTAGCGCCAGCTCGCCGTAGTTGTCGCCGTTGAAATGGCGATAGATCTCGACCTCCATCAGGGACAGCTTACGGCGCTGGTCCTTGGGGATGTTGATCAGTTGACCACCCCAGTGGTCGGCGATGTGATCAGCAAGCGCATTGGCCATGACATTGGCTGCTGTTTCCGCCAAGCCATATTCCTCAAGGCGTTTCTCAACGAAGGCCACGAGGTCCTCGAATAGCTCGTTACGCCGCTCTGCCATTCTGGATTCTGGGTTCAGCATGCGGCCTCCTTGGCTTTGAGAACAGCCAAATTGGGATGGATTGGGCGTCCTAGCGCGTCCATGAAGCATTCCCAAGCCCACCAGTGCTTGTCGAAGCCCTCGCCCTCGATCAAATACAGTTCCGCACGCTGGGCGAGCTCGATCTGCCGTTCTGACAAGGGCGCAGCTCGGCGGGCCTCCATCAGCTCTTGGCGCAGCGCCGCCACGGCGGCGGGCAGGAACCGCATGGCCCACTTCTTGAGGGTCTCGATCAAGGTGTCAGTGACACTGCTACGCACCCAGCGAAGGTCATCGACCTTGGCGATCCGCTTCACATATGCAGCGAGGGCACGCTCCGAGGGATCGTTCACCACACCAAGCGCATGCAAGAACAGCCACAAAGCCCGCACCTTGCTGGTATCGCGGTTGATGGTTTGCGTACGGTCTCCGGTCTTTGGACGCACCTGGAAGCCCTTGGTCTTGAGGTGTTCCAAAACATCCACCATGCCTGGAACACCCATCGTCGTGAGAGATGCGGACTTTCCAATGGACAGCAGGATGGACCGATATGTCGGCTCATCCAGGCCATGCTTCTGGCCGAGTTCGCGCTTTGCCACGTGGATCAGCTTGATCAGCGTGGCGCGGCGGTTGTTGGCGGGGGCGTTGGCAGTGGTCATAAACGGTGTTCCAGGTGGCTCACCAGAGCCCCCAGGTCGGGGGCTCCAGAAAACCGGCTGGATCAGTTCAGCGCTTCCTTGAACGCCTTGCCAGGCGTGAACTTGGGTGCCTTGCTCGCTTTGATCTTGACGGGGTCGCCAGTGCGCGGATTGCGGCCAGTGCGTGCCGAGCGCTTCGTCACCGTGAACGAGCCAAAGCCCACCAACGTGACAGAGCCGCCCTTCTTCAGCGTTCCCTTGATGGCCTCGGTTGCAGCTTCCAGGGCGGCACCTGCTGCGGTCTTGGAGATACCGGCCTGGTCGGCCATGCGTTCGATCAATTCAGACTTGTTCATGAATCACTTTCTAGGGTTGAGGAAACCGGTGGAACGGCACCGGTGACCGGATCGGGCAGCGACTGGAGGAAACGCTCCCGATCTGCGGTAGTTGATGGATGGCTCGGGCACACACCGCAAATCCCACCGGCCTGACGCGCCCCAAGGCGGCCGGTGCGCGTGGCACTGCGCTATCCGGTCAACAGCCGTTGCTCTGCGCGTCCGGGTATCCGCGAGTGCTTCAAAGCCTTCGACATGGAGGCCCTCAAGCTGGACTACACCGTGGGTGGTGGTGCCAACCGTGTCGAGCGCGGCGAGCTGATCATCTACAACTGGGACCTTCAGGCAGAACCGGCTGGGCTGTTCTAGAGAGCTGCCGCGCTGCTCCCGAGGAAATTGGTGGTGTGCAGGCTGTACTTGGCCTTAGCGTCGGCGACAGCGTCATAAATCGCCCCTTGGCACGCTTCCGGTAACTTGGTGATGGCTGGCCAATCCAGTAGCTCCCAGTTGGCTCCCGTAAAGATGTCCGGACGATGCTGCGGCCAAATAGCGGCTCCGACTTGTGACATATGGCCCTCAGACCGCTGGTCTTGGCCGATGGCTTGGATCAGATGTTGGCGAAGTTGGTCCGTGGTGACTTGAATGCGCATAGGGGCTCCTGGAGAAGTTGAGCCCCCATGGTGGCGTCACGACCTTAGGAATGGAAGGTGGAAACTGCGTGGAATCGTCGCCGACGCGTGCCGTCAAGGTTCCCCCTTGACATAGGATGCAATTTCGTTGCTGCAGGTGAAACGCCAATGTCAGGGGTTTATCGCAGCAAGTCACATCGAGTTTTCGCGCCGCGCTTCACCTGTGGTCGCTGCCGCGCGCCATGAACGCCTGTGTTGTAGCAACCAATGTTTTGCAAATGAGAATTGTTCGCTCGTGAATAATGTGGCCGGGCACCTTGCGGCATCATTTTTCGACTGCGGACGGGGCCTTGTCGTCGCCAACCACTGCCGCCCGCGCTGCGGCGGGGCGCCGGTATTGATTGCCCCACCTCTTTTTTCTGTTGATTTTTGGAGGACTCCTGCCCATGACTACCCGTACCGAGCGTGACACCTTTGGCCCTATCGACGTGCCTGCCGACAAGCTCTGGGGCGCGCAGACCCAGCGTTCGCTGCAGAACTTTGATATCTCGGGCGAGCAGCAGCCACGCGAGATCATCAAGGCGCTGGCCCAGGTCAAGCGGGCGTCGGCGGTGGTCAATCACGCGCTGGGCCTGCAGGACGCGAAGAAAACAAACGCCATCGTGGCGGCAGCCGATGAAGTGATCGCCGGTCAACACCCCGCAGAATTCCCGCTGGTGGTCTGGCAAACCGGCTCGGGCACGCAGACCAACATGAATGTGAACGAAGTGCTGGCCAACCGTGCCAGTGAACTGCTGGGCGGCGAGCGTGGCGAAGGCCGGCTGGTGCATCCCAATGACGATGTGAACCGCAGCCAGTCGAGCAACGACGTGTTCCCCACCGCCATGCACGTGGCGGCCGTGCAAGCGCTCACGCACCGCCTGCTGCCGGCCATCGCCAAGCTGCGCGCCACGCTGGCCCAGAAGGCCCAGGACTTCGACGGCATCGTCAAGATCGGCCGCACCCATTTGCAGGACGCCACCCCGCTGACGCTGGGCCAGGAGTTCTCGGGCTACGTGGCCCAGCTCGACCACGGCGAGCGCCACGTGCGCGCCGCGTTGCCGCACCTTTGCGAGCTGGCTCTGGGCGGCACCGCCGTGGGCACGGGCTTGAACGCGCCCAAGGGCTACGCAGAGCGGGCCGCCGCCGAGCTGGCGCGCTTGACCGGGCTGCCCTTTGTCACCGCGCCCAACAAGTTCGAGGCCCTGGCCTCGGTCGATGGCCTGGTGTTTGCGCACGGCGCGCTCAAAACGCTGGCAGCCAGCATGATGAAAATCGCCAACGATGTGCGCTGGCTGGCCAGTGGCCCGCGCAGTGGCATTGGTGAACTGAGCATCCCCGAGAACGAGCCGGGCTCATCCATCATGCCGGGCAAGGTCAACCCCACGCAAAGCGAGGCGGTGACCATGCTGGCCGCGCAGGTGTTCGGCAACGATGTCGCCATCAACTTCGGTGGTGCCTCGGGCAATTTTGAGCTCAACGTGTTTCGCCCCATGGTGGCCCACAACTTCCTGCAGAGCGTGCGGCTGCTGGCCGACGGCATGGTCAGCTTCAACGACCACTGCGCAGTAGGCATAGTGCCCAACCGCGAGCGCATCAGCGAGCTGGTGGACCGCTCGCTGATGCTGGTGACCGCGCTCAACACGCACATCGGCTACGACAAGGCGGCGTTCATCGCCAAGAAGGCGCACAAGGAAGGCACCAGCCTGCGCGAAGCCGCCGTGGCGTCAGGCCACGTCACCGGCGAGCAATTTGACCAGTGGGTGGTGCCCGCCGATATGGTGGGGCGGTGATGCTGGCGCTCTTTGGCGCCCTTAGTCCCCATGGTGCCTTTAGCCGCTTGACGATGGATCGTGGGCAGCGCGGCCACCTTGGAAACAAGAAATACCGTTCAAAATGGCGTGAAGCGCTTACGCATCAAGCGCTATTAGCTATCAAATAAGGAGTGGTTTGCGTGGGCAGAGAGAGCGCTTGCTCCGCCTTGCCGCCGCTCAGTCCGCCGCCGCCGGGTCGAGCGCAAAGCCCACGCCGTACACCGAGCGAATCCAGTCGCTGCCATCGCCGCTGGCGGCCTTGAGCTTCTTGCGCAGGTTCTTGATGTGGCTGTCGATGGCGCGTTCGTTCACGTCCAGCGTGTCGTCGTAGGCCTGGTCGAGCAGCTGCGCACGCGAGAAGATGCGGCCCCGCTGGCGGGCCAGCACTTGCAGCAGGCGGAATTCGCGCCGCGTGAGGCCTAAGGGGGTTCCATGCAGTGTGGCCTGCCACTGCGATTCGTGCAGCGTCAGCGCGTTGACCTTGGTGCTGGCCGCCGGGTCCTGGTCGGCCGCCGCCGTGCGGCGCAGCACGGCCTTGGCGCGGGCCACCACCTCGCGGGGTGAGAAGGGTTTGCAGATGTAGTCGTCTGCGCCCAGCTCCAGGCCGATGAGGCGGTCCACCTCTTCGACGCGGGCGGTCAGCATGATGATGGGGTGCTGCGTGTGGCGCCGCGCCTGGCGCAGGATCTCCAGCCCATCTATGCCGGGCAGCATGATGTCCAGCAGCGTGAGGTCGGGCGGCGTGGTGAGCATGCTCGCCAGCCCTGCGGTGCCGGTGGCCTGGTGCTCGACGGTGTAGCCTGCGTGGCGCAGGTAGTCCACCACGATGGTGGCGATGTCGGGTTCGTCTTCGATGACAAGAATGCGGTGGCTCATGGTGCTGTGTTGTCGAGAAGGGGCAGGCTGAGCGTGATCCGCAGGCCGCCGAGGGGGGATTTTTCGGCCATCAGCGTGCCGCCATGGGCCAGCACGATGGCGCGGCAGATAGCCAGGCCCAGGCCCGAGCCGCCATGGTCGCGGTTGCGCGAGGTCTCGGCCCGGTACAGGCGTTCAAAAATGCGCGGCAGTTCGGACGAGGACACGCCGGGCGCGCTGTCGTCCAGCTGCACCTGCCATTGCGCCGCACCGCTGGCATCGGTGGCCTCGCGCGCGGTGATCTGCAACTGCCCGCCTGCGTCGGTGTAGCGCAGGCTGTTTTCGAGCAGGTTCATGAACACCTGGTGCAGTTGTTGCGCGTCACCTTGCACCACGGGGGCTGGCGACTGTGCGGCCAGGGTGTCCAGCCCCGCCGTGTCTACGCTGATGCCTGCCTGTTCCAGGCGCGGGCGCATCGACGCCAGCGCTTCGGTCAGCAGCGAGAGCGGGTGCACAGGCACACGGGCCGATGGTGCGCTGTTGCCTGCAGCGTCCAGGCTGGCGCGCAGGTCGCCCACCAGCTGGATCAGCCGCATCACCTGCCGGTGCAGGCGCAGGGCGGTCTTGTCGTCAAACGCGCGGATGCCGTCTTGCACGGCTTCGATTTCGGCGCGCATGGCGGCCAAAGGCGTGCGCAGCTCGTGGGCCACATCGCCCAGCCACTGGCGGCGCGATGCCTCGACGCTGCCCAATTGCTCGGCCATGGTGTTGAAGATGCGGGCGAGTTCGGCCATCTCGTCGTGGCCCTGCACGGCTACGCGGGTGTGCAGATGGCCTTGTGCAATGCCACGCGCGCCGTTGGCCAGCGCCTCGACCGGCGCCAGCCAGCGCCGCGCCAGCCAGCCCGAAAGCAGCAGCGCCAGTGCCAGGCCCGCCAGCCCGGTCCAGACCATAAAACCCAGGTGTTGCGCGAGAAAGGCCCGGTCGGCCTCGCTGTGCACGCCCTGCGGCGGCGCGAGCAGCAGGTGGCCAATGGTCTGGCCATCGTGGCCGCGCAATACCAGGCGCGCGCCCCCGGGCTGGGGGGCGGTGCCCACCACCAGCCGCTCTTGTGCATCCAGGAGGCCCAGGCGCGGGTAGAGGCCATCGGCGTGGCGCGGTGGGCGGAGCGGCCCGTCGTTGTCAAACGCGCGCATGTCTGGCAGCCCTGGGGGTGGGGGTGCATCGGGCAACGGCCAGCCTCCGGGCGGCAGCCCCATGTCTGCTTCATAGGGTGAAGGCAGCGCAGAGGGCGGGGGCGTGCTGCGGCCTCGGCCCTCGTTGTCGGAGGCGGCGGCCTCGGCGGTGTTGCGCGGCACGTCTGGCCTGCGCAGGAAAGGCGCCGGGTGGCTGAGTCGGCCCCACAGCAGGGGCTGGTTGCGCAGGCTGTTCCATCCGCCCGCCTGGAGGTAGTGGGCCTGCAGGCGCTCGGCCAGCCAGTCCATGCGGGCCAGCTCGATCTCGGCCACATAGGGCCCCAGCCCCCGCTGCAGGCCCAGACGCGAGAAGCCCGCAAAGATGAGCAGCATGGCCACCAGCAAGGCGGCCAGCGCAATGAAGGCTTTGCTGTGCAGGGTCAGGCGAGGCAGCCGGGGCCACCGAGGCAGCGAGGGACGATTGGGCATGGGCGGGGCGACGGGTCAGCGGGCTGGGGGCGGGCCACCTGCGCCGCCCGGGCCGCCAGGGCCGCCAGGGCCCCCTGCGGGCATGGCAACCAGGGTGCCGCCCATTGTGCGGCAAGTGCCCGTGAGTGATTTGCCGTCGGGCATGGTCAGCGTCACGCTGGCGCCTTCGGTTTTGTCTTTGCACGCGGCGTAGGCCTCTGGGGGTGGAGCGGGCGGGGTCGAGCGGTCCTGGGGCTGCGAAAACGCGGGCGCTGCGGCCGCCGCAGCGGTGGCCAGTACGGCCAGGGCCGCATAGGTGAGCAAGGGGCGTTGTGGTGTCATGGAGGGAGTGCTTTCGGGTGGTGGTGAAGGGACGGGCGGGGGAAGGGAGGAGGGTGGAGGAAGTGCTGCGTGCTATGGATGACGGTTGTTCCGTTGCTGTGCCGTGTCTGTGCGATGGGCGGTGCGGACGCTTGCGTTCAGGCCGCGATGGACAGGGTGATGCTGGCCGCGTAGCCGCCATCGCTGTTGGCCTGCACCGTGGTCATCTCCAGATCGGTGCCGTCACTGAACACGTTGTCGGTGGCAAAACTCATGGACGCCAGGTTGCGCACGCTGGCGCTGTAGCCCGCGTTGGCGTTGTAGATGCTGCTTAAAACCGCCGTGGGGAAGGCCAGCTGCGTGGTCTTGATGGCGTTGCGCGCATTGCTGGCTGCTGCAAGGCTGGGGTAGACCTCCAGGTGCATGTGGGGCATGCGGCCGGCGTAGCAGCCGGGCACGACGGTCGTGAAAGTGACGGTGCCGTTGGTGTCGGTGGCCTGCACGCCGCGCAGGTGGTTGTCGGCAATGTTGCTGGTGGTGTAGACCGAATAGTTGCCGTCCTGGGTGCAGTGCCACAGGTAAATGGCGTAGCCCGCCAGCGGGGCGCAACTGGCGCTGGCGTTGGTCAGCGTGATGGCGATGGTGAGCGGCACGCCGCCGACCTGGGTGGATGAGCCGATGGAGCTGCGGATGTCCGAGCGCACGATGCCGCTCAGGGTCAGCACGTTGTAGCTGTTGTTGCTGACCGTGGAGCCATCGGCCGGGTAGGGGCCTGCGGTTTCGTCAGGGGCCACGGAACAGGTGGCACCAGCGCCGGTGGTGGTGCCTGTGCCCGATCCGGAGCCAGTTCCGGTCGTGGTGGTGGTGTCGCTGGCGTCGGCTTCGGTATCGCTGCCGCTACCGCTACCGCCGCAGCCCAGCAAGGAGGTGAGGCCCAGAGAGCTCAAGGCGCTGAGCGCAAGGCGGCGGCTGGTGGGGGCGGTGCGTTCCATGGGTTCTCCGAAGGGTGGGAATGGCCTGCACTGTGCCGCCCGAATGCGGAGGAATTTGGGAGCGCCTTGATGCCCTGGTTGTCATAGGAGTACTCACTTTTTGATAGCTGGTTGCGCTTGTTGGTAAAGCGCTAGAGGCTGTTTTTATATAAATAATTGCCCGCTGCAATGGGTAACGCCCAGGGGGCATCGCTGCTGGCCGTCGCCACAAAAAAGCCGGCACCCCACCCCGTGGTGTGCCGGCCGGCTGCTGCGCGCTGCGGCGACGCCAGCGGGCGCAGGGCGTGTTGGCGTTTATTTGGCGGCAGCCAGGGCCTGGTCGATCCAGCCGTCAAACGTCTTTTGGTGCCCCTTGATCCAGCCGTCGGTGTGGCGGGCCAGATCGGCGGGCTTGTTCTGGCCGTTCTTCATGGCCAGGTTCTGGGCGTTGATGTCACCCACGGGCAGTTGCATCAACTCAAACAGCTTGGCAGCAGCCGGGTTCTTTTCCACAAACTGCTTGTTGGCCACGATGCGCTGGTTGTTCAGCACAAAACCGTAGTTCTTGCCGTCAGGCAGCGTGGTGTCGAGCTTGGCCTGCTCGCCGGGCAACGACGAGTGGGGCACTTGCAGCCACACCACGTCCTTGCCGGGCTGCAGCACGCCGCTCACCCAGTAGGGGGTCCAGGTGTAGTACAGGATGGGCTTGCCTTGTTTGTAGCGGGCGATGGTGTCGGCAATCAGCGCCGAGTAACTGCCCTGCACGTGGGTCACCGTGTTGCTGAGCTTGAAGGCCTTGAGCTGGTGCTCGATCACGGCTTCGCAGCCCCAGCCGGGGTTGCAGCCGGTGAGGTCGGCCTTGCCGTCGTCGTTGGTGTCAAACAGCTGGGCCAACTTGGGGTCGCTGAGCTGGCTGATGTGGGTGATCTTGTATTTGTCGGCCGTTTTTTTGTCGATCAGATAGCCCTGCGCAGCATTTTGCGAATAAGTCCCCGCGCGCGACAGCTTGGCGTCGCCGCCCGCATTTTTGTAGAAGTCGGCGTGCAACGGATCCCAGTGGTCGGCCATGAACGTGGCGTCCCCGTTGGCAATCGCCACGTGGGCTGTGGCGTACTCGATCTCCTTGATGGGTTGCACGGCGTAGCCCAGCTTTTGCAGCGCGCGGCTCACCAGCAGGGTCTGAAAGGTTTCTTCGGCAATCGAGCTTTGCAGCGGCTGCGCGGCGATGCCCTTGCCGGGCAGGTCTTTCGCATGCGCGGCGCCAGCAAGGCCGAGCGCCACCAGGCTGGTGGCCAGCAGGCTGCGGGCGGCGAGGGTGGGCGTGAAACGGTGGTTTGTCCATGTCATGGATTTTTCTCCTGGGTTGCAAAACTGAATCGATTGAGGCGCAGCAGCGCTGCGGCATTTAGATCGTGAACACGTTCTTAATGACCTGCTCCAGCCAGCCTTGTGTGAGGCGCTGGCTGTTCGGCTGGCTGCTCGGGGGCGGGGCGCGCTGTCGCGGTGAGCGCATCGGCCGCTGTGGGCGGGGCCGCGCCCAGGCCTGCCGCGGCGCGCCGTTGCATCAGGCGCCACACCAGCCCAGCGGGGCCGGTTTGCCACCAGTGGCGCACGCCGCGGCGCGGCTGCCCCAGGGACTGCGTGATGCGGTCGAGCGTGATGGCCAGCAGCACGATGCCCAGGCCTCCCACGGTGGCCAGGCCTATGTCCAGGCGGCCGATGCCGCGCAGCACCATTTGCCCCAGCCCGCCCACGGCGATCATCGAAGCGATCACCACCATCGACAGCGACAGCATCAGCGCCTGGTTGATGCCGGCCATGATGGACGGCATGGCCAGCGGCAGCTGCACCTTCACGAGCATCTGCAGCGGCGACGCACCGTAAGCGCGGCTGGCTTCGATGAGGTCGGGCCGCACCTGGCGGATGCCCAGGTTGGTCAGGCGCACCAGCGGGGGCAGCGCAAACACGATGGTCACCACCACGCCCGGCACGTTGCCGATGCCAAACAGCATCACCACGGGCACCAGGTAGACGAATGCCGGCGTGGTCTGCATGGCGTCGAGAACGGGGCGCATGAGTCGCTGTGCCCGGTCGCTGCTGGCCAGCACAATGCCCAGCGGCAGCCCAAGCAACACGCAGAACGCCAGCGACGTGAGCACCAGCGACAGCGTGACCATGGCCTCGGGCCAGATGCCCAGCATGGCCACCAGCAGCAGCGAGATGACGGCGCCCACCGCCAAGGCACGCCCGGCAAATTGCCACGCCAGCACGCCAATCAGCGCAACCATGGCCAGCGTTGGCATGCTGGTGAGCATGTTCTCGACCCCGGTCAGGGTAGCGTCGATGGGCGCACGCACGCTTTGAAAGAAGGGGCGGAAGTGGTCCACCACCCACGCCAGGCCCTGATTGATCCAGCTTTCCACGGGCAGCGATCCGTCAAACAACTGGCTCAGGTGCAAGCCGCCCGCTGCCGAGGGGTCGGCTCCGCTCGCCACGTCGGGTGACGCGGGTGGGGCGGCCAGCCAGTCGGTGCCGCCGCTGGCCGAGTTCGTCGTGTCGCTGGGCATGGTGGACGCCGCCCACGGGTCGATGGCGGCGGCGGGCGTGTCGATGGGGGCTGCACCGCCGGGGCTGGCAGGGGCGGCCATGCCGTTGTCTGTGGGTGATGCCCACGGATTGGTGTCTGCGGGCGGGGGCAGGGTGGTTTCCGGGATGGGGGTGGTCGCGTCGGCCTGCGCCAACAGCACGGCGGGGGTGGGCTCAGTCAGCGGGGTGGTCATGGCGTTCATGCGACGCTTTCTGTGTGAACGGTGGTGGTATCTGTCGGCTGCGTGTGCTGCATAGGCGCAGCTGCGTGGGTGGCCTGGACTGTGGGCACGCTGGGCGGCACGGGGGGCGTATCGCGGTCCAGAAACCGCAGCAGCGTGGTCTTGCTGATGGCACCGCGAAAGCGTCCGTCCGCCTGCACCACGGGTAGCGCGCAGGGCGCCTGGGCCACCTGGCCGAACAGGTCGGCCACCGTGGCGTCGGCGGCAATAGGCGGTACATCGGCCATGAAAGCGTGCTGCAAGCCTATGGGCCCGCTGTGACCGCGCAGTGCGGCACGCAGCGAGTCGGCCGACACCGTGCCCAGATAACGCTGCGTGGGGCTGACCACATAGGCGAAGTTGTCGTCATGCCCTTCGATGAGCTGAAGCGCGGCACGGCAGCCACGGTCGGTGTGCTCGCGCACCACGGTCAGGCGCTTGCGGGCGATGTCGCTGGCCTTGAAGACAGCCGCGGCATCTACACCCCGCACGAAGTTGCGCACGTAGTCGTCGGCGGGGTTGCGCAAGATCTCGTCGGGCGTGCCCACCTGCACCACGTGGCCGTCTTTCATGATGGCAATGCGGTCGCCGATGCGCATGGCTTCGTCCAGGTCGTGAGAGATGAAGACAATGGTGCGGCGCTTGACCTGCTGCAGGCGCAGCAGCTCGCTTTGCATTTCGGTGCGGATGATCGGGTCCAGCGCTGAAAACGCTTCGTCCATCAGCAAGATGGATGGGTCTGACGCCAGCGCGCGCGCCAGGCCCACACGCTGTTGCATGCCCCCCGAGAGTTCGTCGGGGTAGCTGGCGCCCCAGCCGTCCAGGCCCACTTGCTCCAGCGCCCGTGCGGCCAGTTGCTCGCGCTCTGCGCGGTCCACACCGGCCAGTTCCAGGCCAAAGGCCGTGTTGTCGAGCACCGTCAGGTGCGGCATCAGCGCAAACGACTGGAACACCATGCTGATGTCCTTGCGGCGCAGGGCTCGCAGCTGGCGGTCGCTCAGGGCGTTGAGGTCCTGGCCATCCACCACGATGCGCCCGGCGGTGGGTTCGATCAGGCGGTTGAGCATGCGCACCAGCGTGGATTTGCCCGAGCCCGACAGGCCCATGACGACAAATATCTCGCCGGGCTCGATCGTGAAGGTGGCATCGAACACGCCGATGGAGTTGCCTGTGTGGGCCAGGATCTCGTGTTTGCTCAGGCCCCGTTGCACAAGGTCCAGGGCTTTTTCGGGCGTGTCGCCGAATACCTTGAACACATGGTCGATGATGATTTGTTTAGCCACGTTGTGGGTCCTCCCTTGGTCGCTGCAGTGCAGCGGGTTGAACACGCCAGGGCCGCCCGCAGGCCGCCATGGCTCGAAGACCGAAAGATGGAAACCCTGATGCGGCGGCCAAACCGGCCGCACAGGCAAAAGCCCGGCACGCCAGATGGCAATCAATAGGGTGGACACAAGGGTGACCGGATCGGCCCGAATGGCACGCCAAAAGGGTGCGCAAGGGCCTGGGGTGCGGGCCAGAAGAGGTCTTGGCAGAGGACTTCTGAACAGCGCAGGTGCCGGACCACCGCGAAGCGGGGTGCGACACCAGGGGCATCAGGGCCGACATTTCGGCCGTGGTGTCAGGTGCTGTCTGTCAAAGAGTTCAGCCGCCTGACGGTGAGATTCGCCCTGTAAAAGGGTGAATTACCTGCGTTGCAGGTTGTAAAACACCACTGAATTATAAGGATTCAGTGCTTTTATGTCAAAACACAGGGTTGGCAGGCCGCCCAAGCCGGGCGCCAAGTGCCCCGAAGTCGAGCCCATCATCCACGGTGGTTTGCTATGTTTTACATAGCTTCCAGCGATTTATTGACAAGCGCTGGCGCCCTAAAACACCTGATTGTTGGTGTTTGCCGATGGCGCTCTGCCGGGCGCCATCGCAGGCTCAGTGCTTCCTCAGTGTTTGTCGTGCGAGGCGTTGAGCAATTTGTCGGTGTAGGCGATGGCCAGGGCGCTGAGCAGGAACACCACATGGATGATCGTCTGCCACATGAGCACCTTCACGTCGTAATTGGCGGCGTTGATGAATGTCTTGAGCAGGTGGATGGAGCTGATGCCGATGATGGACAGGCCGAGTTTGACCTTCAGCACCGACGCATTCACGTGGCCTAGCCACTCGGGCTGGTCGGGGTGCTTGTCCAGGCCCAGCCGGCTCACGAAGGTTTCGTAGCCGCCCACAATCACCATGATGAGCAGGTTGGAGATCATCACCACGTCGATCAGCGCCAGCACCACCAGCATGATCACGGTTTCGTTGAGCGCCGTGATTTGCAGATCGGGTTTGTAGCCGATGCTGGTCACCAGGGCCTGCAGCGCGGTCTGGTTGCCAAAGGCCGCTTCCACCAAGTGCCACAACTCCAGCAGGAAATGCCATACATAGACACCCTGGGCCGCAATCAACCCCAGATACAAGGGCAGTTGGAGCCAGCGGCTGGCAAAAATCAGGCTGGGAAGCGGACGCAGCGGCGCGTTGACCGGATCGGTTTGGCCGGCCAGGCCGGGGGTGGGGAGGGTCATAAGGGTGGTTGGAGAAAAAAGTGTCGCGATTCTAAAAGACGCGTGTGACGGGGCTTATGCCCTCACGCGTGCGCGGGCGTTGGCGCGCGCCAACCCAGTGCGCTGGACGCCGCATGGGATGGGTGCGCAGGGCGGTGATGCGGGGGGCGGCTGTGCGCGCGCACCTAAGGGGCATGCCGGCGTGTGTAAGCTTCGTGCCAGTCAGTGGCTTGTAAGTGCTGCGGCAGACAGTACCGCCCAAATCCAATTCCATCAGACCCAGGAGACAAAACCATGAGTGCGCCCACATCCGCCATCGAATCCGTATTGGTTGAAAACCGCGTGTTCCCACCTTCCGACGCGTTTGTCAAAGCCGCACGCGTGTCGGGCATGGCGGGCTACGAGGCGCTTTGCGCCGAGGCCGACAAGGACTTCGAGGGCTTCTGGGCGCGCCTGGCCCGCGAGAACCTGCAGTGGACCAAGCCCTTCACGCGCACGCTGGATTCATCCAAGGCGCCGTTCTATAAGTGGTTTGACGATGGCGAGCTCAATGCCTCTGCCAACTGCCTGGACCGCCACATCGGCACCCCCACCGAAAACAAGACGGCCATCATCTTCGAGGCAGATGACGGCACGGTCACCAAGGTCACCTACAAAGAGCTGCTGGCCCGCGTGAGCCAGTTTGCCAACGCACTCAAGGCGCATGGCGTCAGCAAGGGCGACCGCGTGCTGATCTACATGCCCATGACGATCGAAGGTGTGGTGGCCATGCAAGCCTGCGCGCGCATCGGCGCCACCCACAGCGTGGTGTTTGGCGGCTTTAGCGCCAAGGCCGTGCACGAACGCATCATCGATGCGGGCGCGGTGGCCGTCGTCACCGCCAACTACCAGATGCGCGGCGGCAAAGAGCTGCCGCTCAAAGCCATCATCGACGAAGCGCTGGCCATGGGCGGCTGCGACACGCTGCGCAATGTGTTTGTCTACCAGCGCACCGCCACCGCCTGCGCGATGACGGCAGGGCGCGACAAGACGTTCAGCGAAGCGCTGGCCGGGCAAAGCACCGAATGTGCGCCCGTGGCCGTGGAGGCCGAGCACCCGCTGTTCATCCTGTACACCAGCGGCTCCACCGGCAAACCCAAGGGCGTGCAGCACGCCACAGGCGGCTACCTGCTGTGGGCCAAGCTCACGATGGACTGGACGTTTGACCTGCGCGCAGACGATGTCTTCTGGTGCACGGCCGACATCGGCTGGATCACCGGCCACACCTATGTGACTTATGGCCCCCTGGCTGCGGGCGCCACGCAGGTGGTGTTTGAGGGCGTGCCCACTTACCCCAACGCGGGCCGCTTCTGGCAGATGATCGAGAAACACAAAGTCTCTATCTTCTACACCGCACCCACCGCCATCCGCTCGCTCATTAAGGCCGCCGAAGCCGACGCGGCAGTGCACCCCAAGAGCTCCGACCTGTCGAGCTTGCGCATTCTGGGCAGCGTGGGCGAGCCCATCAACCCCGAAGCCTGGATGTGGTACTACAAGAACGTGGGTGGCGAGCGTTGCCCCGTGGTGGACACCTTCTGGCAAACCGAAACGGGCGGCCACGTCATCACGCCGCTGCCTGGCGCCACGCCGCTGGTGCCCGGCAGCTGTACGCTGGCCCTGCCCGGCATCGCTGCGGCCATTGTCGATGAAATGGGCAACGACATGCCCAATGGTTCGGGGGGCATTCTGGTCATAAAGAAGCCCTGGCCCAGCATGATTCGCACCATCTGGAACGACCCGGAGCGCTTCAAGAAGAGCTACTTCCCCGACGAGCTCAAGGGCTACTACCTGGCGGGCGACGGTGCCGTGCGCAGCGCCGACCGTGGCTACTTCCGCATCACGGGCCGCATTGACGACGTGCTCAATGTGTCCGGCCACCGCATGGGCACGATGGAGATCGAGTCGGCGCTGGTTGCCAAGTCGGACCTGGTGGCCGAAGCTGCCGTGGTGGGGCGCCCGGATGACGTGACTGGCGAGGCCATTTGCGCCTTTGTGGTGCTCAAGCGCCCCCGCCCCACAGGCGAAGAAGCCAAGCAGATTGCCAAGGAGCTGCGCGACTGGGTGGCCAAGGAAATTGGCCCCATCGCGAAACCGAAGGACATCCGTTTCGGTGACAACCTGCCCAAAACCCGCAGCGGAAAAATCATGCGCCGCCTGCTGCGCAGCATCGCCAAGGGTGAAGCCATCACCCAGGACATCAGCACGCTGGAGAACCCGGCGATTCTTGATCAGTTGTCCAGCTCCAACTGAGCAAGACAGGGGCGAGGCGCTGTGTAGCGCCCGTGCCCCGCGATACCTGCGCGCTGAGCGACCTCGCTGTGGTGCGTGGCCGTAGCCTCCCGCGTTCGCTCATGCAGCACGTGGACGTGGGGTGGCCTTCCCCGGCCTTCCCCATGCGGCAGGCCGCGTGCTGCCGTCCAGTGCGTGGTTGTAGGACGCGGTCTGAAATCGTTCTTCCGGGGTGAAGGAACCCCTTTGCATGCGTTACAACTGCAGCATGGCGCGACAGGCCACCCCGGCCTGTAACGACTGACTGGAGATTTCCCATGCACTTGCGTTCCATTGTTCTTTTAGTGACGGCGCTGGCCATCGCAGCGCTGGCGGCCCTCAATTGGCCTACCCTGGCCGCTCCCACACTCGTGTCGTTGGGGGTAGTGACGTTTGACGCACCCCTTGGGCTTTTGATGCTGGCGCTGACGACCTTGCTGGGCATTGTCTGTATCGTCTATGTGCTGTCTTTGCAGGGCTCTGTGCTGATGGAAACACGCCGGCATACCAAAGAGATGCAGGTTCAACGTGAACTGGCGGACAAGGCCGAAGCCTCTCGTTTCACCGAGTTGCGCGCTTACATCGAAGCCCATCACCAGCAGTCGCATGCAGCGCTGCTCGCGCGGATCGACAACCTGGAAGCACGTTTGACCGCACGGGCTGAGCAGTCAGACAACACCACGGCCGCTTATGTGGGGCAACTGGAAGATCAGCTGCTGGGCCGCCATTCGACCTCCATTACCCACACCACCCCCATGAACCCGACGACGCCCGTCGTCTGAGGCAGTTTTTGCTGCACAACGGTGGAGATGGCGGCGGCGCACGATAGATAGTGGATAGCGCGTGCCACCGGTTTCTTGATCGGACTGGGGTGCAAAAACAAAAGCCGCGTCACACAAGGTGGCGCGGCTTTTGTTTTGGCCGAACACGCAAGCCGCTCGCAGGAGCGGCCGACGCGCAATAGACTTATTTTTGAGTCAACACCCAGGCTGCGAGCTTCTTGGCTTCTGCATCATTGACTTGCGTATTGGCGGGCATGGGAACGGGGCCCCACACACCGGAGCCGCCCTTGATGATCTTGGCGGCCAGCTTGTCCACCGCGTCTTTTTGGCCGGCGTATTTCGCCGCGACGTCCTTATAGGCCGGACCCACCAGCTTCTTGTCCACCGCGTGGCATGCCATGCAGTTCTTGGAGGTTGCCAAGGCGAGGTCTGCCATTGCGGGGGCCGCTACCGACAGCGTCATGGCAAGGGTGATCAGGGTGCGCTTCATGGTGGGATTTCCTGTGGTTGGGTTACAGTGCTTTTAATGCGATTGTAGTGACTTGGGTTGACATACCCTTGTTTCGGATCAATCGGCTCTTTGATGTCGTTTTCTGGAGATCGCAATGTATCTGCTGGGTCTTTCCCTACTTATGCTGGCACTGAAATACTTGGAGATCGGGCCTGCGGCCACGATGTCCTGGTGGTGGGTGCTGGGCTGTTTTGGCGTCACCATGTTGTGGTGGGCATGGGCCGATTCCACCGGTTATACAAAACGCAAGGCCATGGAAAAAATGGACCAGCGCAAAAAAGACCGCATCAACAAACACAAGGAAGCACTGGGTATCCAGCCGCGCAAGCCGCGCTGAATGAGCCACACCGTTGCTGGCGCCCGCCGTGTGCGGCATTCCAGTGACGTGGTGTCGTTCTTCACTGCCAAACACAATCGCCCGTAGCAGCAGACAGCGCTACGGGCGATTCTTTTTAAGCTCCGTTTTCTGATGAACCAAAACGCTAGAGCAAAAGCAAGGCTTTATGGGCTTTAGTGTTCACAGCCAGGGGGCTGTAACGCTTACTGTGTGTCAGTAAGCGTCGAGCACCGCACCTTTGCTCGCGCTCGACGCGTTGAACGCGAACTTGGCCTGCACGCCGCGTGTGTAGCGCGGTGCGGGCGCCGTCCAGCCAGCGCGGCGCTTGGCGATTTCTTCTGCGGGCACGTTCAGTTCCAGCAGCAGCTGGCGCGCGTCGATGGTGATGCTGTCGCCCTCGTGGACGAACGCAATCGTGCCACCGGCCGCTGCTTCGGGCGCCACGTGGCCTACCACCATGCCCCAGGTGCCACCCGAGAAGCGGCCGTCGGTAATCAGGCCCACGCTTTCGCCCAGGCCGGCGCCGATCAGTGCGCCGGTGGGTGCCAGCATCTCGGGCATGCCGGGGCCGCCTTTGGGGCCCAGGTAGCGCAGCACCATCACATCGCCAGCCAGAATCTTGCCCGCCAGGATGGCTTCCAGCGCCGATTGTTCGTCGTCAAACACGCGGGCCGGGCCGGTGATGACTGGGTTCTTCAGGCCCGTGATCTTGGCCACGGCGCCTTCGGGGCTGAGGTTGCCCTTGAGGATGGCCAAGTGGCCTTGCGCATACATGGGCTTGTCGATAGGGCGGATCACGTCCTGGTCGGCGCGCGGCTGGTCAGGCACGTCCTTGAGCACGTCGGCAATCGTCTTGCCTTCGATGGTGATGCAGTCGCCATGCAGCAGGCCCGCATTCAGCAAGATCTTCATGACCTGCGGGATGCCGCCTGCGCGGTGCAGGTCCACGGCCAGGTACTTGCCGCTGGGCTTCAAGTCGCACAGCACAGGGGTCTTCTGGCGCACGCGCTCGAAGTCGTCGATGCTCCATTCCACGCCAGCGGCATGGGCGATCGCCAGGAAGTGCAGCACGGCGTTGGTCGATCCGCCCGTGGCCATGATCACGGCCACGGCGTTCTCGATGGACTTCTTGGTCACGATGTCGCGCGGCTTCAGGTCCTTCTTGATGGCCTCGATCAGCACCTTGGCCGATTCCTTGGCAGAGTTCATCTTTTCGTCGTGCGGGTTGGCCATGGTGGACGAGTACGGCAGGCTGATGCCCAGGGCCTCGAACGCGCTGCTCATGGTGTTGGCGGTGTACATGCCGCCGCAAGAGCCGGTGCCGGGGATGGCGCGTTTTTCGATCTCCTTGAGGTCAAAGTCGCTCAGCTTGCCCGCTGCGTTCTCGCCCACGGCCTCGAACACGCTCACGATGTTGAGGTCCTTGCCTTGGTAGTGGCCGGGCAGGATGGTGCCACCATAGACGTAGATGGCAGGCACGTTGGCGCGCAGCATGCCCATCAGGCCGCCGGGCATGTTCTTGTCGCAGCCACCGACCACCACCACGCCGTCCATCCACTGGCCGCCCACGCAGGTTTCGATGCAGTCGCTGATGACCTCGCGGCTGACCAGCGAATACTTCATGCCTTCCGTGCCCATGGCCATACCGTCGGAAATGGTCGGGGTGCCGAAGACTTGCGCATTGCCTCCGGCTTCTTCGATACCGGCGATGGCCGCATCGGCCAGCTTTTGCAGGCCGCTGTTGCAGGGCGTGATGGTGCTGTGGCCGTTGGCCACGCCCACCATCGGTTTCACGAAGTCGCCTTCCTCGTAGCCCATGGCGTAGTACATGGAGCGGTTGGGTGCGCGCGACTTGCCTTGCGTGATGTTGGCGCTGCGGCGGTTGATGGGGGTTGACGGAGGGAGGGGGGTGGCGGTGCGGTCGGTCATCGTGGGGCGTCCTCGTTGGGTGGAACTGATCTGGATCATTTTGCCAGTGCAAAGCGGGTCTGGGTTGCGGTGCTGCCGCAGCCCCCACGGGCAGTGGGCCGCGTCAGCGGGCTTGGGTGCGACGGCCGAGAGCGGCGTGCCGCGCCACAGGCAAAAAGGGGTGGGCGATAATTGGGGGGTTTGCCCCCGGCACGGCTCAAGAGGTTGTTCGCACGGGCGCGCGAGGGGCCTTTATTCCTGCGGCCCGCTTCCCTTTCAGCGATCTTCCAGAAGCCAGCACGATGCCTATCTACCGTTCCAAAACCTCCACCGCCGGTCGCAACATGGCGGGGGCGCGCTCCCTGTGGCGCGCCACCGGCATGAAAGACGATGACTTCAGCAAGCCCATCATTGCGGTGGTCAATTCGTTCACCCAGTTCGTGCCCGGCCACGTGCACCTGAAGGACCTGGGCCAGCTTGTTGCGCGCGAGATCGAAGCCGCTGGCGGCGTGGCCAAGGAGTTCAACACCATTGCCGTCGACGACGGCATCGCCATGGGCCACGACGGCATGCTGTATTCGCTGCCCAGCCGCGACATCATTGCGGACTCGGTCGAGTACATGGTCAACGCGCACTGCGCCGACGCGATGGTGTGCATCTCCAACTGCGACAAGATCACGCCCGGCATGCTGATGGCCGCCATGCGGTTGAACATCCCCGTGGTGTTTGTGTCGGGTGGCCCCATGGAGGCTGGCAAGGTCAACAAGGCCGACCCCAACACCCACGCCATCACCTTCAAGAAGCTCGACCTGATCGACGCCATGGTGATGGCGGCGGATGACAAGGTGTCTGACGCCGATGTGGCCGAGATCGAGCGCTCTGCCTGCCCGACCTGCGGCTCGTGTTCGGGCATGTTCACTGCCAATTCGATGAACTGCCTGACCGAGGCCCTGGGCCTCTCGCTGCCGGGCAACGGCACGGTGGTGGCGACACACGCCGACCGCGAGCAACTGTTCAAGCGCGCCGGCCGCCTGGTGGTGGAGCTGTGCAAGCGCCACTACGAACAAGATGACTACAGTGTGTTGCCACGCTCGATGGGCTTCAAGGCGTTCGAAAACGCCATGACGCTGGACATCGCCATGGGCGGCTCGACCAACACCATCTTGCACCTCTTGGCGATCGCGCAAGAGGCCGAAATCGACTTCACGATGGCCGACATCGACCGCCTCTCGCGCGCAGTGCCGCAGCTGTGCAAGGTGGCGCCCAACACCGACAAGTACCACATCGAAGACGTGCACCGCGCGGGCGGCATCATGGCCATCCTGGGCGAGCTGGACCGGGCGGGCAAGCTGCACACCGACACGCCCACCGTGCACGCCAAAACCCTGAAGGACGCGCTGGACGAATGGGACATTGCCCGCAACCCATCCGAAGCGGTCAAGACCTTCTATAGGGCCGGTCCCGGTGGCATCCCCACGCAGGTGGCGTTCAGCCAGAACGCACGCTGGCCCAGCCTCGACCTGGACCGCGCCAAGGGCTGCATCCGCTCGGGCGACCACGCCTTCTCGCAAGAGGGCGGCCTGGCGGTGCTGCGCGGCAACATCGCGCTGGACGGCTGCGTGGTCAAGACCGCTGGCGTGGACGACGCGCTGCTGGTGTTTGAAGGCACGGCCCATGTGACCGAGTCGCAGGACGAAGCCGTGGCCAACATCCTGGCCGACAAGGTGAAAGCGGGTGACGTGGTCATCGTGCGCTATGAAGGCCCCAAGGGCGGCCCCGGCATGCAAGAGATGCTGTATCCCACCAGCTACATCAAGTCCAAGGGCCTGGGCAAATCCTGTGCGCTGTTGACCGACGGGCGCTTTTCGGGCGGCACATCGGGCCTGTCCATTGGCCACGCATCACCCGAAGCGGCCGCTGGCGGCGCCATTGGCCTGGTGCAAGATGGCGACCGCATTCGCATCGACATTCCCAATCGCAGCATCAATGTGCTGGTGTCGGACGACGAGCTGGCCCGCCGCCGCGCAGCGCAAGACGCCAAGGGCTGGAAACCTGCGCAGCCGCGCCCGCGCAAGGTGTCGGCAGCGCTCAAGGCCTACGCCAAACTGGTGATGTCGGCCGACAAGGGGGCTGTGCGCGATCTGTCGTTGCTGGACTGACACCATCCGGCGCCCAGGCGCCGCGTGCCCCAACCCGCCGGCCCACCTGCTGGCGGGTTTTCTTTTTTCGCTCTGTTTTTGATAGCTTGAAGCGATTGGTACACATGCGCTGCGGGGTAATTTTCCTTGTAATTGCCAGGCATTACCGCCCCGGTTCACGCCCCGTCGTGCCATGCCGGGCACAATACCGCCCACCATGCTGACCTATCCCCACATCGATCCCATTGCCCTGCAGATCGGCCCGCTGGCCGTGCACTGGTATGGCCTGACTTATCTGGCCGCTTTTGGCTTGTTCATGTTTTTGGGCATTCGCCGCCTGCGCCATGAGCCCTTTGCCTCCATTACCGGCCCCGGTGCGTGGTCGCGCAAGGATGTGGAAGACATCCTCTTTCTGGGCGTGGCTGGTGTGGTGGCGGGCGGGCGCATCGGCTACTGCCTGTTCTACAAACCCGGTTATTACCTCAGCCACCCGCTGGAGATTTTTGCCGTGTGGCAGGGCGGTATGTCGTTTCACGGCGGGCTGCTGGGTGTGATCGTTGCCATGGTGTGGTTTGCGCGCTCGCGCAAACGGCCGTGGCTGCAGGTGGCAGACTTCGTGGCCCCTTGCGTGCCCACAGGGCTGGCCGCAGGGCGGGTAGGCAACTTCATCAATGGCGAGTTGTGGGGGCGTTTTTCCAGCCCCGATCTGCCGTGGGGCATGGTCTTCGCGCAAAGTGGCTCGATGCAGCCGCGCCACCCCTCGCAGGTGTACCAGTTCCTCATGGAAGGCCTGCTGCTTTTCATTTTGCTGTGGCTTTACGCACGCAAAGAGCGGCGCCAGGGCCAAGTGGCGGCGGCGTTTCTTGTGGGGTATGGCTGCTTTCGCTTCATCGCCGAATATTTCCGCGAGCCGGACGCGTTCCTGGGCATCCTGTCGCTGGGCATGAGCATGGGGCAATGGTTGTGCCTGCCCATGATCGTGGGCGGTGTGTTGCTGTGGCTCTGGGCGCAGCGCCAGCCTGCGCGTCAAGCTGCTTTTAAGTGAAATTGGCTGCTAGCGCTTGATTCATAAGCGCCAGCAGCTATAAAAATGGTAGTGGACGACGCGTGCGAGGCAAGGCCAACGTGCCCCGGCCTTGGGCTTAGCGCTGCGAACCTGCGCGCACCGCCATCGACCACAGGGCCGCCACCACGATGAGCGCGCCCCCTGCCCAGGCCGTGGCGCTGAGGTTCTCACCCAACCAAAACACCGCAAACAGCGCGCCAAAGGCGGGTTCGCTGCTGGTGAGCACACTCACGCGGGTGGGCGTGCTGTGGCGCAGTGCCCAGTTCTGCGCCACGAATGCGAAGACCGTACACCCCAGGACCAGATAGACGCAGGCCCACCAGAACGCGCTGGCGTGGGTGAGGGACGGTAGCGGTGGCAGCGAACCCGGCTGGGCCAGCGCCAGCAGCAAGCTGCCCAGCCCGATCACACCCGCCTGCACTGCCGTAAGCGCCTGCACCGGGACGTGGCGGCTGCGGGTGCGTTGTGTGGTCTGGCACACGGTGATGGCCCGCAACACTGCCGCCGCGACCATGAGGGCATCGCCCCAGCCCCAATGGCCCGAATAACCCCCACTGAGCAACGCGGCCCCCAGCAGTGACACGCTGGCAACAACGAACATGGCGCGGGCAGGCCGTTGGCGCAGCAGCCACCATTCAGCAAACGGCGTGAACACGACACACAGGCTGATGAGGAATGCGGCATTGCTGGCCGATGTCATGGAAAGGCCAAAGGTCTCACACAAAAAGATGCCAAGCATCAGCACGCCCAAGGGCAACCCGGCCCACAGCGCGTTCCGGCGGCCTGTTGCATCGGTGCGCAGCAGCGCAGGCAACAACACCATAAAGGTCAGCAGGAACCGAACGGCCAGAAACCCCAGCACCGGGTAGAACACCAGCGCCCCTTTGGCCACTCCATAGCTGGTGCCCCAGACCGCTGCGACCAGCAGCATGGCCAGGTCGGGCAGGCGGGGCGCCATGGGGTGGCTCGTGGCGCCGTCAGCGAAGCGTGAGAGGTTGTGTGCAGGCATGGAGGAGGGAGTGGGTGGCATGGGATGGGCATGGGCTGGTGCAGGAGGCGCACGGTGGCGCGGGCAGGCCAAGACGCTGTAAGGCCGCAGGGAGCTTGGCGGGCAGCTTGCAATTATTGATTTGCGCAGTGGCTGTAATAATTGCCTTAATCGAACAGGATTTGTTCCAAATGAACATTAATCAGTCTCTGAGCAATTTGACGGACATGGCCGTGTTTGCCTGTGTGGTGGACGCTGGCGGCTTCTCGGCAGCGGCCCGGCAGCTTGGAATCACTCCGTCGGCCGTCAGCCGACAGGTCGCCCGGTTGGAAACCGCGCTGCGTGTTCGCTTGCTGGAGCGCACCACGCGCAAGTTCAGGCTGACCGATGCAGGCGCTGCTGCTTACAACCGTTGCCAGGCCATGGTGGCTTCTGCGCGCGAGGTGTGGGCGCTGAGCGACACCCACTCTGCAGCGCCCGCTGGCCTGGTGCGCATGAGCATGCCCAAGGCGGTGGGTCGCCAACTGGTGCATCCGCTCGCGCTTTCGTTTCTGCAAAAGTACCCCCAGGTGGATGTGCAACTGGTCATTACCGACCGCACGGTGGACCTGTACGAAGAATCCATCGACCTGGCCCTGCGTGTCACCGACACGCCACCCCCCGGCCTGGCGGGGCGCCCGCTGGCCACGTTGTGCCACCGGCTATGCGCCAGTCCGCGCTATCTGGCCGAACACGGGCATCCGCAGCACCCGCGGGAGTTGGGGCAACACGCCTGTATTTACCTGGGGGAAGACGACCGCGATCGGCACTGGCGCTTTGAGTGCGCAGGCGAAGAGGTGACCGTGGCCGTCAGGGGGCGCTACGTGGCCAACCACAGTGAGGTGCGGCTGGAGGCGGCGCTGAACCATCTGGGCATTGCCAGCCTGCCGGGCTTCGCAGCGCGCGCCGCCCTGGAGCGTGGCGACCTCGTGCCGGTGCTGAGCGACTGGCAGCACAAGACGTCGTACGCAGGCACCGCCTGGTTGCTGTACCCGCCCAACCGCTTTGTGCCCGCCAAACTGCGCGTCTGGATCGATCACCTGGTGCAGGGGTTTGCGCAAGTGCAATGAACCTGCGCTGAGGGTGGGGCTTGGATTGCAGCGCTCCAACACGGTGGGCACAGGGCGAGCCGGGTTTGGCGCGTGCGGTGAACGCTCGGTGTGGGGATTTGGCATAAGCGCGGCCTGTTTTGTCTCCCAGACCGCCAAAACTAAGGGTTAGTCCCTTGTATATTTTGATAATTATGGGAAATTACGCATATGCGCAAACAATGTGCACAGTAACCAACTGTTGACGTTGCTTTGTGATCAATTCGTGATGGTCCGAGTTTGTGTTCGTTGATCCTGGAGTCCTTCTCGCCATGCGTCCCGTTTCGAATTCACTGCACGATGAAGTGGCCTCGCGGCTGCGCGAGCAGATCTTTGCGGGCGCCTTGCCGCCTGGTGGCTTTCTTGACGAGGCCGCGCTGTGCGAGCGCCTGGCGATCTCGCGCACACCGCTGCGCGAGGCCTTGAAGGTGCTGGTGGCTGAGGGGCTGCTGCGCCATGAGCCGCGGCGCGGCTGTTTTGTGGCCCAGGTCACCGAGCGGGATCTGGATGACCTGTTCCCCGTCATTGCCCTTCTGGAAGGCCGTGCGGCCTACGAAGCCACCCTCAAGGCGGGGGATGCCGATGTGGCGGCACTGGAAGTGCTGCACCAGCAACTGCAGCAGTGCGCCGACGACGGCCGCATCACCGACTACTACGAAGCCAACTACGCCATCCACGAGGCCTTCATCACCCTGGCGGACAACCGCTGGCTGGCCCAGGTGATCGCTGATTTGCGCAAGATACTGCGCCTGGCGCGTCTGCAGACGCTGCAGGTGCCGGGCCGCCTGCAACAAAGCCTGGCTGAGCACCTGGCTGTGTTTGCCGCACTCAAGGCCCGCGATAGCGATGCCGCCGAAGAGTCCATGCGCACCCACCTTTTGCGCCAGCGCGATGCGCTGCGCGACGTTGCCCGCAACCACCAGTCGAGGTTGACCCGATGATGAACGCCACCACCCCTGAATGGATTTCCCGCAGCGTTTCACGTCTGCGCGCTGCCACGCCCACCGCTGGCAAGGCCCTCTCCGAAAAAGGGGGCGACAAAGCGGGCGATAAGTCGGGTGACAAGGCGGCCGATAAGGGCGCAGACAAGGCCGGAGACAAAGCCGTCAAAGGCGCGCTCGACAAGTCGGTCACCGACGTGGTGGCCAAAGTGGTGCCGCCACGCTCCACCCACGACCGCTTGCAGGCCACGCTGCGGCGTGGGCAAGAGTCGCTGTCGCCGCGCGCACTGCGCCGTCTGCTGGCCGACTTGCAAGAAGTGGTGGCGCCGCAGGTGAGCGAAGTCGAAGGCGGGCGACGCGCCCAGGTGGTGGCCGACTGGTATGCCAAGGCCGAGCCCGAAGCGCGGCGCGACATGTGGCTGCTGATGTGTGAGCAATTCGCCCCCGACGCGTCGCAGTTCAAATCGGCCCGCCAGCGCTACGAGGCCGCAGCGGGCACGGCCGAAGAAGGTCAGGCAGAGATCGGCCTGCGCCGTGCGCTGGTGTCACCGCGCACGCGTCTGTTGCAGCGGTTCTCCGCGTTCCCGCAGGGCATGCGGTTTTTGGTGGACATGCGCGCTGAGCTTTTGCCTTTGCTCAAGGCCGACAAGCGCCTGCTCGCGCTTGACGCAGAGCTGGAGCACCTGTTTTCCACCTGGTTTGATGTGGCATTTTTGGAGCTGCAGCGCTTGTCGTGGGATTCGCCCGCTTCGTTGATCGAAAAACTCATCAAATACGAAGCCGTGCACGACATCCGCAGCTGGGCCGATCTGAAAAACCGGCTCGACAGTGACCGCCGCTGCTATGGGTTCTTTCACCCCCGGTTGCCCAACGAACCGCTCATCTTTGTGGAGGTGGCGCTGGTGGACAAGATTTCGTCCAGCATCACCCCGCTGCTGGACGAGGCCGCCGCACCGGCTGACCTGGGCCGGGCCACCACGGCCATTTTTTATTCGATCAGCAACACGCAAACTGGCTTGCGCGGCGTGAGTTTTGGCGACTCGCTCATCAAACATGTGGTGGAGACGCTTACGGCAGAGTTCCCCCGTCTGCGCACCTTCGCCACGCTGTCACCGATCCCGGGGTTTCGGTCGTGGCTGGTCAAAAACGCGCAAGCCATGCTGGGGCGACTGGACGACAAGCGCCGCGCTGAGTTGGGCCGCGCCGTGGGTTTTGAGCCGCCACAGGCCACGCACTTGCTGGCGGCCATCGACAAGGTGCATGAGCTGGATGCCAAGTCGCCGGTGCGCCAGATGCTGCTGGAATGTGCCGCCTATTACCTTGGCCGCGAGTTGCACGAAGGCAAACCTGTGGACCCCGTGGCCCGATTCCATCTGGGCAACGGCGCCCGGGTGGAGCGGCTCAACTGGGCCGGAGACCCTTCGTCCAAGGCGCAAAAGCAGTCCTATGGGTTGATGGTGAACTATCTGTATGACCTCAAACGCATCGACAAGCACCGCAGTTTGCTGGCCCAGGGCAAGGTGCCGGTGTCGGGGGACATCGACAGCCTTTGCCGCGACTAACGATGGCTAAGAGCCTGTTCAAAGGCGCTTGCGGCGGCTTTGGCGTATCGGGGTGGTGTGGCAGTTTTAACCGACGGCCCAGGGCCGATGGGCTGACAGGCCCATCGGCGCGCAGGCCTGTGGTGGAGGAAACGGTGAACCTGTCCGTGCAGAACGTGGGGCTTTCGAGCCCCCGCTTCTGGTAAAAAACAGGTGACAGCGGGCACATGGCAAAAAAGCGAACAGTGAATGGCCCATGCGTGGCACCACAAATGCCAATTTCCCTTTTTACAACGACAAGAGGAGACAAGGAAATGAAAGACAACCTGCGAATCAACGAACGAGCGCTGATGCAACGCCGCAGTGTGCTGTTGGGTGCTGCAGCGGCAGGGCTGGGGTTGCCAGGCGGCAGCGCTCTGGCGCAGGCCTCGGCATGGCCCACCAAGCCGGTCAATCTGGTGGTGCCGTTCCCCGCTGGCGGTGGGACCGATGCCTTTGCGCGGCCGCTGGCGGCGCAGTTTTCCAAGGCCACGGGCAAGACGCTGATCATCGACAACCGGGGCGGGGCCGGGGGCACGGTGGGCGCAAGCTATGCCGCCAAGGCACACCCCGATGGCTACACACTGTTCATGGGCGCGGTGCACCACGCCATCGCCCCGTCGATGTACCCCAAGCTCGACTACGACCTTGAAAAGGACTTCATTCCGCTGTTCTTGCTGGCCAACGTGCCACAGGTCTTGGTGATCAACCCCAAGGCCGTGCCCGTGACGAACTTCAAGCAGTTCATGGACCATGTGAAGCGCAATCCGGGCAAGCTCAATTACGGCTCGGCGGGCGCGGGCACATCGCACCATCTGGCGGGTGAGCTGTTCAAGCAGCAGGCCAATGTCTTCATCACCCATATCCCCTACCGGGGTGCGGGCCCGGCGCTGCAGGATTTGATCGGTGGCCAGGTCGACATGATGTTTGACGGCCTGGGTTCGTCGGCCACGCACATCAAGGCCGGGCGCATCAAGGCACTCATGGTCTCGGGCACCAAGCGCAACCCGGCGTTCCCGGACGTGCCCTGCGCGGCCGAGGTCGGCCTGCCCGACTACACCGTCACCACCTGGTATGGCCTGTGGGCGCCCAAGGGCACGCCTGCCGACGTGCAGGCACGCATCGTGGACGAGGTGCGCAAGCTCGGTGCTTCGGAAGAACTCAAAACCATCTGGGCGAGCAACGGGGCCGAATACGGCGGCATGACGCAGCCACAGTTCGCCGCCATGGTCAGCAGCGAGGTCAAGCGCTGGGCGGCCGTGGTCAAGGCATCAGGCGCAAAACTGGACTGACAAATGGTCGCTGAAGTGGTGGCGGCACGCGCCGCAGGGGAGGCGGGCGACGCCGGTGTGGTGCGGGTCACCCTGCGCCACACCGGGCGCTTGAACGCCATGTCACGCGCCATGTGGCGCCAGCTGCGCGAGGTGTTTGACGGCATCCAGCGCAGCGCTGATGTGCGCTGCGTGCTGATCGAAGGCGAGGGCGGGGCGTTCTGCGCGGGGGGCGATATCTCCGAATACCCCGCATTCCGTTTTGACGCCGCTGCGCTGCGCGACTTTCATGAGCGGGACGTCTGGGGCGGCCTGAACGCCATGCTGGAGTGTGATGTGCCCATCGTCGCGCACATCACCGGTGCCTGCATGGGCGCGGGTGTCGAGATCGCCAGCTGCTGCGACATCCGCATCGCTGCCCATGGGGCCCGGTTTGGCGCGCCCATTGCCAAGCTGGGTTTCCCCATGGCACCACGCGAGGCCCAACTGGTGGCCAGCGCGGTAGGGGAGATGACCGCACGCCAGATGCTGCTGGAGGCCGCCACCTTTGCCGCCCCGGACATGCTGGCGCGCGGGTTTCTGAGCCGCGTGGTGCCCGATGAGATGGTCGCCATCGAGGCCCTGGGCAGTGCGCTGCGCATTGCCACCCTGGCGCCACAGGCCGCCCGCATGAATAAACAGACATTTAGAGCATTAAAAGCGCCTCTAGCGATTTATGGTAAAGCGCTAGATGCTATAAAAAACATAGTAAATAATCCGCCGGATCCCTACGCCTATGCGGATAGCGCGGAGCATCGAGAGGGCATTACGGCGTTTCTCGACAAGCGCCCGCCCGTGTTCTGAATGGCGCGCTCACGCGGCCATCGCACCCCCAAAACTGTCACCTTGTCACTCAGTCAAACGCCATGAGCCAACACAACCTCTTCAGCGCCCTGCGCGCTGCCTTTCCTGCCGACCTTGCCAGCACGGCCGTAGAGACCACCGCGCCCGACGGCACGCCCCTGTTCTACACCTGGCACGACCTGGACCGCGCCAGTGCGCGCATGGCCAACCTGCTCGCATCGCTGAAGCTGCCCGAGGGCAGCCGCGTGGCCGTGCAGGTCGAGAAATCGGTCGAAGCCATGGTGCTGTACCTGGCCACGCTGCGCGCGGGCTATGTGTTTTTGCCGCTCAACACCGCCTACCAGAGCGCCGAGATCGAATACTTCATCGGTAACGCCGAGCCCGCCGTGGTGGTGTGCACACCGGGCAACTTTGGCTGGGTGAGCAAGATCGCCTTCACGCTGGGCACGCAGCATGTGTTCACGCTGGGCGATGACCGCACCGGCAGCCTGCTGGAGCGCGCAGCCCACCACAAGGACGAGCATGTTCCGGTGGCGCGCCATGCCGACGACCTGGCCGCCATCCTCTACACCAGCGGCACCACGGGCCGCAGCAAGGGCGCCATGCTCACGCACGGCAACCTGCTCAGCAATGCACAGGTGCTCAAGGACTATTGGGGCTGGACGGCTACCGGAGGGCCTGATGGCCGTGGGGATGTGTTGATCCACGCACTGCCCATCTTCCACGTGCACGGCCTGTTCGTCGCCATCCACGGCGCGCTCATCAACGGCAGCAAGATGATCTGGTTCGCCAAGTTCGACCCCAAGGCCGTCATCGCCGCCATGCCCCGCGCCACCGTGTTCATGGGCGTGCCCACGCTGTACGTGCGCATGCTGGCCGAGCCCGCACTGAACAAGCAGGCAGTGAAGAACATGCGGCTGTTCATCGCAGGCTCTGCGCCGCTGCTGATCGAGACCTTCACCGAATGGCAGCAACGCACCGGCCACACCATCCTGGAGCGCTACGGCATGAGCGAGACCATCATGCTCACCTCCAACCCCTATGCGGCCGATGCACGCCACAAGGGCCAGAGCGAGCGCCGTGGCGCCACGGTGGGCTTCCCGCTGCCAGGGGTGGGCCTGCGTGTGGTGGACGACGCCAACAAGCCCCTGCCCGTGGGCGAGATCGGCAACATCCAGGTCCAGGGCCCCAATGTGTTCAAAGGCTACTGGCGCATGCCCGAGAAGACGGCCGAAGAGTTCACCAAAGACGGCTGGTTCAAGACCGGCGACGTGGGCAAGCTCGATGAGCGCGACTACGTGAGCATCGTGGGCCGCAGCAAAGACCTGATCATCAGCGGCGGCTACAACGTCTACCCCGCAGAGATCGAGGGTTACATCAACGAAATGCCCGGCGTGGCTGAAAGCGCGCTGGTGGGGGTATCGCACCCCGACTTTGGCGAAGTGGGCGTGGCCGTGGTGATCGCCAAACCCGGCGCCAGCCTGAACCCCGATGCCATCGTGGCCCAGCTCAAGTCACAGCTGGCCAATTTCAAGATTCCGAAGAAGTGTTTTGTGGTGGCGGAACTGCCGCGCAACACCATGGGCAAGGTGCAGAAGAACTTGCTGCGGGATCAGTACAAGGGGTTGTTTGTTTAAGACGGGAAAGGCGGCATCTCGGCCGCCTTTGCCGGTCTTTCATCCCGCGGGCCCGATCAGCCCGAGCATCGGAATCCATTCGAAAAATTTTAGGGCCACCTAAAAGTCGAAGAGATGCAAACTACAAGCGAAAAAATCAGTGTCGAAATGCGTTGTCAGACTTCTATGGATTCGGTTGCTGTCGCCTAAGTCTAGTTAGCCCGTACAGTCCCACACTAAAAACATGCGCCGAGACGATCACCACTACGTCACTGCAGTTCTAGAAATCCGCCGCAATCTGGCCGAGATTCTCGTCCTCGCCTTTGCACTGGCTTTGGGAATCAACCTTCTCTCTTCAGCGCTACCCTCTGAGCTTGCAATGTCGTCAAAAGCGACGGCAGTAGCCGGAGCAGCGCTAGTGCTGGTCAGCGTCAGCTTCCTAGCGGTTCGCCTGCGCAGAGTTGCGGGACGGCGGTTGACGCTCGAAGGAATTCTTGCGCTAGATGAACATCGTATGCCCGAAGAAGTCGATCGGTACGAGCTGTCTGAAAAACTGAACCAATACTTCAAGGCCATCTCGGTCGAGAACAAGGCTATCGCAAAAATCTGGACTGAGACGCCACTTGGGTTGGAAGTTGATGAAGAAAGACGAGCGGCACGAAACTCACGTAGCCAGGCAAATCTGCTTGTACTTGAGGCGCTTGAGTATTTTGTTCTCGATAAGTTGACGCTACATCTGAGCGCTTACTTTGACTCCGCGCGCGAGGTCGATGAAAACACAGTCGTCCGAGTCGAGCGCAGCGACATACCGCAAGTACTTTTGCAGAATCGCTTTCTAGAGCTCTTCTCCAAGCCGATGGAGATGCGAGAGGCGTTCATGGATCACCTCTCCGGGGGGGAGTATGGTCGAGTCGTATACGCCACGGGAGCAGATGGCGCACTGTTCGATCACTTTGAGCTTGTCTTGCCAGCTAAGTCTCGTGTATCCAGGTTGCAGAGTACAGGGCTCTCAATCGAGACTCCTAGATTTCATCTTGCTGTTAAGCCTGAGTTCATCGGGACATCAGCACTCTTCCCATCGCAGTTCGAAGAGTTCTATCTTGGGCGCCAGTTCAACGAGCTGAGTCTGTATGGCGTCAGGCTCCACATCGAGGTCGAGTTCAAGTGGCTATCTTTTTTCACGAGCCGAGGCTGGGACTACTACGAGTGGCTGGATTCGTTTCTCGATGAGCTAGCGACGGCCTTCGAATTTAGCGAGTTCCTCGAACGAATCAATTGGGAGGCTGCCGCAACAGTAGCCACCGTTCTCAAAGAAGGATCAAAGGGAGGGCGTGGCAATGCGGGCTAACCTTTCGTTCGAGCCCCCTCGTAGCGGCATGGCGCTTGGCCCGCTTCTAGGAGTTGTTCATCTCATCCATCCAGCACACCAAGCGCCGCGCCGACGCTCGTGGCACAGCTCAAACTACAAGGGCTTTCCCCGAGAGCTGTTGGTGTCAGGTTTTGCCTTTTGCTCGTTGAGCGCCTTGGCAGGATTGTTTCGTACCAAAAGTGGGCGCTCAAAAGTATTTTTGCTATCTAGTTAGTAGCTGCTTGCGATCTACCTATAAGCGCTAGAGCCATTTTTTGACATGACTGTTTGCGCAACGACTGATGCTGCTGCCGCATGCGCAGGCTTGCAGTCGTGCTGGCCGCATCAACCTACTATGGCTGTACCGGCGCTGACGGCGTTGGCGCCGCCCACGCCTTGTTGCGGCGCGCAAAAAATGCAGCCCGCCCCAGCCTCTGCAGTCGCAGCCGCCCCTTCCGCATGGTTGCAGCAATGCTCCAGCCACCCAGCCACCAGCCGGTACACCGACAAATTGGTGCGTGCCGTGGGCGCGCACAGGTAGTAGCCCAGCGGGCTGTCAAAGCGGTCTTTCAGGGGCTCTACCAGCGTGCCTGCCTGCAGTTCGTCTTCC
The DNA here is from genome assembly GCF_020510705.1 of Acidovorax radicis. NCBI lineage: Bacteria > Pseudomonadati > Pseudomonadota > Betaproteobacteria > Burkholderiales > Comamonadaceae > Acidovorax > Acidovorax radicis. The sequence goes on along the minus strand of NZ_CP075184.1, from coordinate 3,302,064 downwards.
ACCAGGCAGGTGGGCACAATGCCCACGCCAAAGCCTGAAACCGCTGCGCGGATGATGAGCGAGTAGAGGTTGAAACCCGGCCCGAAGCGGCTGGCGCTGGTGTCCAGGCCGTGGGCTTCCATCCAGTCTTGCCAGGCCAGGGGCACTTCGATGTGTTGCAGCAGCGTGGCGCGCATCAGGTCTTGCGGTGTGTGCAGGGGCAGGGCGGCCTGCAGTTGCGGGCTGCAGACGATGCTGGTTTCCTTGCCGATCAGGTAGCGCGCATTGGCGCTGGGCCAGTTGCCGTAGCCGTACTGGATGGCGGCGTCAAACTCGTGCGGCGTCGCAAAGTCGTGCGCATGCTGGTAGCGCACAAAGTTCAGTGACACCTGCGGCAGCGTGCGCTTGAAGTGCCCCAGGCGCGGAAAGAGCCACTGCGCCGCAAACGTGGGCGGCACAGATAGGTTGAGCGAGCCGCCATCGCCCCCGTACGACATGAGCTGCGCCGTGGCCGACTCCAGCGCCGCCATGGCGGGGCGGGTGGCGTTGAGGTAGGTGGCACCCGCCTCGGTCAGCTCCAGCCCCGTGGCCTTGCGGATGAACAGCTTCTGGCCCAGGTAGTCCTCCAGCGCTGCAATGTGGCGGCTGATGGCGCTTTGCGTCACGCATAGCTCGCGCGCGGCCATGGTGAAGGCCTGGTGCTTGGCGGCGGAGTGAAAGGCGTTCAGCTCCGAAATAGTGGGGCAGAGGCGGCGCATAGGGTTATCCCTTGATATGAGTGTTGCTCATGGGTGGGTGAGATTTTAGGCGTTGCGGCCAAGGGCAATTGGCCCGATAAATGCATCCTGTGACACCAACATGTCAAAACTCCTCTCTGAAGAATGCTGCATTGCACCAGATTGGAGCCTGACGATGCCCATGGCCCTCAAAAAGAGGGTCATGAGTAATTTTGAAGCCCATGGCGCCAAACTTGACGAATCTCATGACCTCTTTGCTGATTGAAAATAGCCGTGTTCTGGATGTGCACGCACTCACACTGCGCACCGGCCTGTCGGTTCTGGTGCAGGACGGCCGTATCGCCGCCGTGGGCACTGACTTGCAGGTGCCAGAGGGCACGACAACGCTGGACGCCAAGGGCATGACGCTCATGCCTGGCCTGATCGACTGCCACGTGCACACGGTGGCCTCGTCGTTCAACCTGGGCACGGTGGCCAAGATGCCCAATGTGTTCACCATGCTGCGCTCGCTGCCCATCATGAAGGGCATGCTGGACCGGGGCTTTACCACCGTGCGCGATGCGGGCGGGGCCGATTGGTCGCTGGCAGAGGCGGTGCGCACGGGGCTGGTGCCAGGGCCGCGCATTTTCCCTGCAGGTAAGGCGCTGTCGCAAACCGGTGGGCATGCGGATTTCCGCCAACGCAACGACGTCCTGGATGTGTGCTCGTGCGCCTACAAGCTGGGCAACATCGGCCGCGTGGTGGATGGGGTGGACGCCTGCCGCCTGGCGGTGCGCGAAGAAATCCTGAAGGGCGCCACGCAGATCAAGGTGATGGCCTCTGGCGGTGTGGCATCGCCCAACGACCCGATAGGCAACCTGGGTTATTCAGAAGCCGAGCTGCGCGCCATTGTGGAAGAGGCCTCCAACGCCAACACCTATGTCATGGCCCATGCCTACACGCCGCGCGCCATTGCACGCGCCGTGCGCTGCGGTGTGCGCACCATCGAGCACGGTAATTTGGTCGATGCGCCCACGGCCCAGTTGATGGCTGAAATGGGCGCTTTCATGGTGCCCACGCTCATCACGTACGAAGGCCTGGCCAACGAAGGCGAGCGCTATGGCCTGCCTGCAGCGTCCGTCGCCAAGATCGACTCCGTGCGCAGCCAGGGCAAGCAGGCCATCGAGATCCTGGCCAAGGCGGGCGTGAAAATGGGCCTGGGCAGCGACCTGCTGGCCGAAACGCACTACCTGCAGGCCGACGAGCTGCGCCTGCGCGCCGACGTGCTGGGCAACGGCCCGGTGCTGCTGCAGGCCACGCTGATTGGCGCGGAGATTCTGGGCCAGCAAGGCCAGCTGGGCGAAGTCACGGCCGGTGCCATTGCCGACATCTTGCTGGTCGATGGCAACCCGCTCACCGACATCACCTGCCTGCTGAACCAGGGCGAGCGCATTCGCGCCATCGCCAAGGACGGCGCGTGGGTCAAGAACACGCTTTGATTTCCCCTCAACCCCATCCCACCCCCCCAACCGGAGAACACCATGCAACGTAGAAATTTCGTCAAGCTCGGCGGCGCGGCTGCTGCCCTGCAGTGCCTTCCTTCCATCGGTTTCAGCCAGCAGGGTGACGTGTTTCGCATTGGCTCGCTCACGCCCATCACGGGCGCGGGCAGCCCCTATGGCCCGGGCATGCAGCAGGCCATTCGCCTGGCGGTGGATGAGGTCAATGCCGCTGGCGGTGCCGGTGGCCGCAAGCTCGAACTCTTCACCGAAGACGACCAGACCAAGCCCGACGCGGCCGTGCTGGCCGCCAAGAAGCTGATCGAGGTGAACAAGGTGCAGGCCGTGCTGGGCACTTGGGCCTCGGGCGTGACGTTGGCGGTGATGCCGCTGACCGATGCGGCGGGCTTGATCCAGATGAACGTGTCGGGCGCACCCGCTATCTCTACGCTGGACACCAAGGACCTGGTGTGGCGCTTTCAGGCCACCAATGACCGCTTTGGCGCGGCCTTTGCCGAGATTTGCACCAAGCGCGGCTTCAAGCGGCCGGCCACCATGGCGTTCAACAACGCCTCGGGCCTGGGCAATGTGGAAGGCTTCACCAAAGTGTGGGAAAAGCGTGGTGGCAAGGTGGCAGCGCACGTCACCTACGAACCCAACCGCCCCAGCTACCGCAGCGAGTTGCAAAAAATCCTGGCCGCCAAGCCCGATGTGATCGTGATGGGCTCGTACCTGCCTGACACCACCATCATCCTGCGCGAGTGGTTCCAGTCGGGTGCTGACACCAAGTGGATCATCCCTGGCTGGGCGGCCAACCCCGATCTGGTGAAGGCCCTGGGCGCCGAGGTGTGCGAGGGCATCATCTCGGTAGACACCGTGTCCAACGAAAAGAGCGCTTCGTACGCCCAATTTGATGCCGCCTTTACCAAGGCCACGGGCAAGGCCGCCTCGACCAACATCTACGCCGCCATGGCGTATGACATGGTGATCTCGCTGGCACTGGCCATGGAAGCTGCGGGCCCCAAGGCCACGGTAGAGCAGATCAACGCCAAGATGCGCGATGTGTCCAACGCGCCCGGCACGGCCGTGTTCACTTTTGCCGAAGGCAAGGCCCAACTGGCCAAGAAGGCCAAGGTGAACTACGAAGGCGCATCGAGCAAGCTGGACTTTGACAAGGCGGGCGATGTGACGCCGGACTTTGGCGTGTTCATCATCGAAAAGGGCCAGCTGGTGCGGCGCGACGTGGTGTCCATCACGATGTGACGGGCCAAGCCCGGTGTGCAGGCCCCGGGCTTTTGTTTTTTAGGACTGCGCAGCGCAGATGTGCATGGGATGACGGAATGACGCAATGACCTGGATCGACTTTGTAAACCTGCTGATCAACGGATTGATCGAAGGTCTGGTGGTGGCACTGCCTGCCCTGGCCATGACCCTGGTGATGGGTGTCAACCGCTTTCCCAACGCAGCCACGGGCGACATGCTCACCACCGGCGCCTACGCCGCTGTGGCGGTGCAACTGCTGGGCGGCTGGCCGCTGTGGGCGGCGGCGCTGGGCAGCATGGTAGTCACCGCGCTGGTGTCTGCGGGGTCGTACACGCTGATTTTTCGCAAGCTGGCCGGGCGGCCCATGGTGTCGTCCATGCTCGCGGCCATTGGCCTGGGGTTTTTGCTGCGCAGCCTGATCAGTTTTTTTGCCGGGCATGACCAGCGCACGTTTGACTTGCCCCTGGTGCGCGCCTGGAACTTTGGCGGCATCCGCATCCTGCCCACCGATCTGGCGATTGCCGCCGTGGCTGCTGCGTGCCTAGTGGTGGTGTTTGTGCTGATTTACCGCACCAGCTTTGGCCGCCAGTTGCGCGCCGTGGCAGACAGTGCGGATCTGGCGCGGGCCAGCGGTATCCGCGCCAATGGGCTCATGCTGAGCCTGTGGCTGCTGGTGGGGGCGTTGTCATCGTTGGGTGGCGTGCTGCTGGGCATGAAGGCCGTGGTCAGCCCCGAGATGGGGTGGGAGAGCCTGATCCCCGCGTTTGCGGCCATGGTGCTGGGCGGCATCGGCAGCCCGGTGGGCGCGGTGCTGGGTGCGCTGCTGCTGTGTGTGGTGCAAGAGCTGGCGGTGCCGCTGATGGGGCCGTCGTACAAATTGGTGCTGTCGTTTGTGGTGTTGGCCCTGGTGCTGCTGGTGCGCCCGGCGGGCATCATGGGCCGCGTGCAACTGGTGCGGTAAGGAGTTCGATTCATGATTGCTTACCTCTGTGCCATTGGCATCATCGCGCTTATCTACTGCCTGCTGGCGCTGGGCCTGAACCTGCAGTTCGGCCTGACCCGGCTGGTCAACTTTGGCGTCGTGGCGTTCTTTGCCGTGGGCGCCTACACCTCGGGCCTGTTGGCGCTGCAAGGCGTGCCGCTGGTACTGTGTTTTGTGGCGGCGGCTGTGCTCTCGGGCTTGCTGGCGCTGCCTATTGGCCTGCTGTCGCTGCGCCTGCGGGATGACTACCTGGCCATCGTGACGCTGGGTTTTTCGGAGGCGGTGCGTATTTCCATCCAGCAAGAGAGCTGGCTGACCAAGGGCGTGCAGGGCTTGCCCGGCTTGCCCAAGCTGTTTGCATCGTGGGGCAGTGGCGTGTCGGACATGGCGATTTTTGCCACGCTCCTGGCTGTGGTTGCGGTGGTGGCCTGGGGCACGGTGCGCCTGGCGGCCAGCCCGTTTGGGCGGCTGCTCAAGGCCATTGGCGACGATGAGCCCGCGTTGTCGGCCCTGGGCAAGGACCCTGCCTGGTTCAAGGTGCAGGTGTTCATGCTGGGGGCGGCGCTGGCCGGTGTGGCGGGTGCGTTCTATGCGCACTTCATCACGTTCATCACGCCCGAGCAGTTCATTCCGCTCATTACGTTTTATGTGTGGATGGGCCTGGTGATGGGCGGCTCGGGCACGGTGCGCGGCGCGGTGTTTGGCTCGCTGCTGCTCATGGTGTTTTTGGAGGGCTCGCGCTTTGCCAAAGACTGGGTGCCGGGCGTGTCAGAGGTCGGCATGGCCAGCCTGCGCCTGGCGGCGGTGGGCCTGGCACTGATCCTGGTCACCTTGTACAAGCCCAACGGCCTGTTTGGAGGCAAATCCTAATGACTGCAACAACGATGCTGAAGGTAGAGGCCGTCACGCGGCAGTTTGGGGGCTTCAAGGCGGTGGACGGCGTCTCGCTGCAACTGGGGGCGGGTGAGATTCTGGGCATTGCAGGCACCAACGGTGCGGGCAAGAGCACATTGTTTGCGACCATTGCCGGGCAGCAGCCAGCGGACGCGGGGCAGATCCTGTTTGAAGGGCAGGACATCACCCGCATACCCCCGTACCGCCGCGCGCGGCTGGGGCTGGTGCGCACGTTCCAGATTCCGCGCGAGTTCAAGAGCCTCACGGTGCACGAGAACCTGATGGCCGCTGCCGCCAACCCGCAAGGGGAGCGGCTGGTGAATGCCTTCTTCCAGACGCGCAGCCTGCGCGAGCATGAGGCGCAGCTGTCTGCCAAGGCGGACCGCATCCTGCAGTTTTTGAATCTGGCGCGGGTGCGCGATGTGACGGCGGGGGGCTTGTCTGGCGGGCAGAAGAAGCTGGTGGAGCTGGGCCGGGTGCTGATGCTGGACCCGCGCTGCATCTTGCTGGACGAGCCGTTTGCCGGGGTGAACCCGGTGCTGATTGAAGAGATCTGTGACCGTGTGCGCGAGCTGAACGGGCAGGGCATTGCGTTCATCGTGATCGAGCACCACCTGCAGGCGCTCAAGTCGCTGTCCAACCGCATGATCGTGATGGACCGGGGCTCCATCCTGGCCGAGGGCGACCCGCACACGGTGCTGGACGACCCGCGTGTGCAGGAAGCCTATATGGGAGGGGTGGTATGAGCGGCGCAGACAACTTGCTGCAGATCGCGCAATTGCGCGGCGGGTATTCCGAGGTGGACATCATCCACGGCATTGACCTGACCGTGGCGCCGGGCGAGATCGTGACCATTGCGGGCACCAACGGTGCGGGCAAATCCACGCTGGTGAAGGCGCTGCTGGGCCTGTTGCCACGGGTGGCGGGCACCATCCACCTGGGTGGGCGCGACATCACGGCCTTGTCGGCCGAAGACCGCTTTGACGCAGGGCTGGCCTATGTGCCGCAGGTGGCCAATGTGTTCCCGTCGCTTACCGTGCGCGAGAACCTGCAGGTGGTGCGCGGTGTTGCAAACATCAAGCGTCGCATGGACGAGGTGCTGGCCGACTTTCCGGCGCTGGTGGAACGATTGCCTCAGCCCGCCAGCAACCTCTCGGGCGGCGAGCGCCAGCAGCTCGCCTTTGCCCGCGCCCTCATGCCGTCGCCCCGCATCATGGTGCTGGACGAGCCCACGGCGGCGCTGGCCCCCTCACTGGTGGGCAAGGTGTTCGACATGGTGCAAAAGCTGCCCGCCGCTGGCGTGGCGGTGCTGATGGTGGAGCAGCGCGCACGCCAGGCGCTGCAGATCAGCCAGCAGGGCTACATCCTGGACCAGGGCCGCTGCGTGTTGCAGGGCTCGGCGCAGGGGCTGCTGGCCGATGAGCGCATGGCACAGCTCTACCTGGGCAACCACTGAGCTGCCCGCCATCCCGCTGGAAATGAAAAAACACCGAGAAGGCGTTCAGCCTTTCCGGTGTTTTGCTATTTATTTAATAGCTGCTAACGATTGATGAATAAGCGCTAGAGCCTGTTTTGATGCATATTCATGGTGTTTAGCGCAGCACCAACACAGGGATGTGCGAATGCGTCAGCACATGCTGCGTTTCGCTGCCCAGCAGCAGGCGCTTGATGCCCTTGCGGCCGTGCGATGCCATCACGATCAGGTCGCACTTGTGCTTCTTGGCTGCAGAGATCACGGCCTCGGCCACCAAGTCGGATTTGGCGATGACGGCCTTGACCGCGACTCCCTGTTCCGCACCTTGGGCTTTTATCTTGTCGACCATGGCCTGCGCTGCGTTGCCCCATTGGGCTTCGATGCGTTTCACATCGGTCATGTCGACGGGCATGCCGCCTTCAAAATAGCTCCTGGGATAGCGTGGCACTACCTTGAGGGCGATCACCGTGGCGCCAGAGAGTTCTGCCAGCGACAGACCGTGTTTTACCGCGATGTTCGACAGGGGTGATCCGTCTGTTGCGATCAGGATGCGTTTGTACATATGGGCTCCTCAAAGTTGTGGAACAAGCTTAGGATGAATCATGTTCTGAGGCTTGATGCAGGTCAATGTGCTTGCTATGTGTCAAAGATAGGCTTGAACCATGTCAATTTTTCGACCCGGTGCACCGGTTTCCGATGGGACGCACCCGCCTGAAGATACGGCAATGGAGCCGTCTGTCAAGCCGGTCCATTTGTTGGACGATCCGCAAGAGTGGCTGGCCTTTGGTCGCCCATGCGGGCCGACGGGAAGTCCTCTGGTGCCCGCCGTCGGTGCATCGTCGGTAGACCCCGCTTCCACCCATTGGGAGTCGCAGGTGGTGCTGGAGGGCATGCATTGCGCCGCCTGTGCGCTCACCATTGAAGATGCTTTGCGGACTGTGCCGGGGGTGCTGCAGGCCGATGTGAGCGCTGCCACGCGCCGCGCACGCGTGGTGTGGCGCCCCGACCGCGTGCGCCCTTCGCAGTGGATGGAGGCGGTGCAGAAGGCGGGTTACCGTGCCATGCCCGCCATGGACGCATTTGCGCGCGATCAGCGCCTTCGCGAAAGCCGTCGGGCGCTTTGGCGCTGGCTGGTGGCGGGTTTTTGCATGATGCAGGTGATGATGTATGCGTGGCCAGCCTACGTGGCCCAACCCGGCGATCTCACTGGCGAAATGGAGCAACTGCTGCGTTGGGCGTCCTGGGTCATCACGTTGCCCATGGTTGTTTTTTCATGCGGTCCATTTTTTGCCAGTGCCTTGCGTGACGTCCGCTTGCGCCGGATCAGCATGGATTTGCCCGTGGCGCTGGGTATGGCCATCACTTTTGCGGTCAGCACGGCAGGCACCTTCGATCCCGCAGGTGTTTTTGGCAAAGAGGTGTATTACGACTCTTTGACGATGTTTGTCTTCTTCCTGCTGACCGGCCGGTGGCTTGAGCTGCGCCTTCGGGACCGCACGGCGGGCGCACTGGAGGCCGTGATGAATCGTCTGCCCGACAGCGTGGAGCGGCGCGTGGCCGACGGCAGTTTCATCCGGGTGGCTACACGTCGTCTTGCCGTGGGAGACACCATTCGGGTGTTGCCTGGCGAAGCTTTTCCGGCAGACGGTGTCATCACGGTGGGCAACACGCACGCAGACGAGGCCTTGTTGACCGGCGAGTCCACGCCTGTGGCCCGGCCAGTCGGCAGCACGGTGACCGCAGGGAGCTACAACCTGCAATCTCCCGTGGAGATGCTGGTGCAGGGGATGGGTGGGCAAACGCGTTTTGCACAAATTGTGGCGCTGATGGAAAGTGCCTCTTTGCAAAAGCCCCGGCTTGCCCAGTTGGCAGATCGTATTGCGCGGCCATTTCTTGCCGCTGTGCTGCTGGCAGCCTTTTTGGCGGCAGCGTATTGGTGGCCATCGGACCCGGGACACGCGTTGATGGTTGCGGTAGCGGTGCTGATCGTGACTTGCCCTTGCGCCTTGTCGCTTGCCACTCCCGTGGCCATGTTGACCGCTGCGGGCACTTTGGCGCGCCATGGTGTACTGGTGCGCAATCTTCAGGGGTTGGAGGCCTTGGCCAGCGTAGATACCTTGGTGTTTGACAAAACCGGCACACTGACCCGTGACGGCATGGCGCTAAGAGCCGTCCACACCACAACCAGCTTGTCGGCGAACGACGCGTTGGCGCTGGCTGCGGCGCTGGCCCGGCACTCGATGCACCCTGCATCGCGAGCCCTTGCTACGGCTGCTGAAGAACTGAGCGACGATCGGTGGCGTATCTCCGATCTGACGGAGGACGCCGGGCTGGGCCTGACGGCGACTGTCCACGATGACACCGACCCCCTCGCGTTGCGGCGGGTGTGGCTGGGCTCCCCCCGCCATGCCGGTTTGGCTCCGGACGGCGCTGGTAGTGCTGAGCTGCAAGTGGTGTTGTCCCAGCAAACGCCTGGCAGTGCTGTGACGGAGCTGGCACGATTCGACTTGGCAGAAGACCTGCGCGCCGAAGCCCCTGGGGTGGTCGCGGTGCTACAGCAAGCCGGCGTTGCGGTGAAGATTCTGTCGGGGGATCGCCAGGCCGTGGTGCAGCGCATTGCCGCTCAGACGGGTATTGCTGAATTCAGGGGAGATTGCACGCCCCAGGCCAAGCTGGCGGCGCTTCAGGCGCTGCAGGCCCAGGGGCACCAGGTGGCTATGGTGGGTGATGGACTGAACGACGGCCCGGTGCTTGCCGGTGCGCATGTTTCGTTCGCATTTGGCCGTGCCGTGCCTTTGGCCCAATCCCGCGCCGACTTTGTGGTGCTCGGCGACAGCCTTGCCATGGTGCCGCAGGCGGTGATGCTGGCGCGACGCACTCTGCATGTGGTGCGCCAGAACCTGTGGTGGGCAGCAGGCTACAACGCGTTGTGTGTTCCGTTGGCCGTGGCGGGATGGATGCCTGCCTGGTTGGCGGGCTTGGGCATGGCCTTGAGTTCGTTGCTGGTTGTGCTCAATGCTGCCCGGCTTTCGCGCGAGCTGCCCGGTTTGGCTGGTGGCGCAAGCTGCCCTCCTGAAGCGGTGGTTTCACCTCGTGAAGGCACGAGCGCGCCACTGCCCGGTCGGGTGACCAAGAAAATCCTGGAGCCCATCTGATGGATATTCTTTATCTGCTGATTCCGCTGTCCGTCATTCTGGTTCTTTTGATTCTGGTGGGGCTGTGGTGGGCTGTCTATCACGGCCAGTTTGAGAGTGTGGAGCAGGAGGGGGAGCGCATTCTCCGAGACGATTGACTTGTGTCAATGCTCAGAAGCTCCGCGTACGTGAAACTCGCAAAGCAATATAAAGAGGTGCCCGATGGATTCTCCAAAAACAAGTGTTGCGCATTACAACGATACAGTTGTGCGCCAGTTTTCTATCATGGCCGTGGTATGGGGGGTGGTTGGTATGTTGGTGGGCGTTTTGATCGCCGCCCAGCTCGCCTGGCCTGAACTCAACTTTGGCATTCCCTGGCTCAGTTATGGCCGTCTACGTCCGTTGCATACCAATGCGGTGATTTTTGCGTTTGGCGGCTCCGCACTGTTTGCTACCAGCTATTACGTTGTGCAGCGCACCAGCCAGGCGCGCTTGTTTGGCGGCCCTTTGATTCCATTTACCTTTTGGGGCTGGCAATTGGTCATTCTGGCGGCCGTCGTCAGTTTGCCCCTGGGATACACGTCGGGCAAGGAATATGCCGAACTTGAGTGGCCTATCGATATCTTGATCACCCTGGTCTGGGTGTCTTATGCCATCGTGTTTTTTGGCACGATTGGTGTGCGAAAGGTCAAGCACATCTACGTGGCGAACTGGTTTTTTGGCGCTTTCATCCTGGCGATTGCGTTGCTGCATGTTGTGAACAGTGCTGAAATCCCCGCGGGTTTCATGAAGAGTTATTCCGCTTACGCCGGGGTGCAGGACGCCATGGTGCAGTGGTGGTACGGCCACAATGCCGTCGGCTTCTTCCTCACAGCGGGTTTCCTGGGAATGATGTATTACTTCATTCCTAAACAGGCCGGTCGTCCGGTTTACAGCTATCGCCTGTCCATCGTTCACTTTTGGGCACTGATTTTCACGTACATGTGGGCGGGCCCACACCATCTGCACTACACCGCGCTGCCTGACTGGACGCAATCGGTGGGTATGGTGTTCTCCCTGATCCTGTTGGCTCCTAGCTGGGGCGGCATGATCAACGGCATCATGACGCTGTCGGGTGCATGGCACAAGCTGCGCGACGATCCGATCCTGCGCTTCCTGATCGTGTCGCTGTCGTTCTATGGCATGTCCACTTTTGAAGGTCCGATGATGTCCATCAAGACCGTGAATGCCCTGAGCCACTACACGGATTGGACCATTGGACACGTGCATTCGGGCGCGCTGGGCTGGGTGGGTCTTATCACTATTGGCTCGCTCTATTACCTCGTGCCGCGCTTGTTTGGCAAAGAGAAGATGCATTCCATGAAGGCTATCGAGCTGCACTTCTGGCTGGCAACGATTGGCATCGTGCTGTACATCGCAGCCATGTGGATTGCCGGCGTGATGCAGGGCCTGATGTGGCGCGCTATCAACCCCGACGGCACGCTGACATACACCTTCGTGGAGAGCGTGAAAGCCACTTATCCGTTTTATGTGATTCGTGTGGCTGGCGGGCTGCTGTACCTGAGCGGCATGGTGATCATGGCCTGGAACGTGTGGCTCACCGCCATCTCCGGCCGATCGGTCAAGGTGGCGATTCCCGCCGTGAATGCGGCGCACGCCTGAGACCGAAGGAGCTAATTCATGTCCGACAAAAACACATCTGCTTCGACCGGTTTTTCCCACGAGAAGGTGGAAACCAATAATTTCCTGATGATCGTGCTCATCCTGCTCGTGATCGCCATTGGCGGCATGGTAGAGATCGTGCCGCTGTTCTTTCAGAAGTCCACCACAGAGGCTGTCAAAGGCGTCGAGCCCTACACCGCTTTGCAACTGGCTGGTCGCGACATCTACATCCGCGAGGGCTGCTACAACTGCCACTCGCAGATGATCCGTCCGTTCCGTGCCGAGACCTTGCGTTACGGGCACTACTCGGTGGCCGGTGAGTTTGTGTACGACCACCCCTTCCAGTGGGGGAGCAAGCGCACGGGGCCTGATCTGCAACGTGTTGGCGGCAAGTACAGCGATGAATGGCATCGCATTCACTTGAACAACCCGCGCGACGTGGTGCCTGAGTCCAACATGCCTGCCTATTCATGGCTGGACAAGAACCAGGTAGACCCGGCCGTGATGGCACCCCGCATGAAGGCGCTGCGCACCGTGGGTGTGCCTTACACCGACGAGCAAATCAATGCGGCGGCTGGCGAGGTCAAGGGCAAGTCTGAGCAGGATGCTCTTATTGCCTACCTGCAGATCATGGGCCGCGCGCTCAAGTAAAGGAGATTTGCAATGGATATCACAACCATGCGCATCGTAGCTACGGTGGTATCGATGGTCTGTTTTGTCGGCATCTGGATCTGGGCCTACAGGGGGCGCAACAAATCCCGGTTCGACGAGGCGGCGCAGTTGCCCTTTGAGCAAGATTGACTTTCACCAGAACGAGAACACCCCATGAGTGACTTCACCAGCAATTTCTGGTCGGTCTTTGTGACCACGCTGACCTTGGTCGGTATTTTTTCCTGCGCGCTGCTGCTGTGGATGGCCGGCCGTAAAAAAGTGGCTGCAACCGCCGACAACACCACGGGCCATGTCTGGGACGAAGATCTGGTCGAAATGAACAACCCGCTGCCACGTTGGTGGGTGTGGTTGTTCGTTATCACCATTGTCTTTGCGCTCGGGTATTTGGCCGTATTTCCCGGTCTGGGTAGCTTCACGGGTAAGTTGAACTGGACCCAAAAGGGCGAGTACGAAGCCGAAATGGCCAAGGCCAAAACCGAGTTGGAACCGTTGTACGCACGTTTCACGTCCATGAAGCCGGAAGACGTTGCAGGGGATCCCCAAGCCCATGCCATTGGTGAACGCCTGTTCATGAACAACTGCGCCCAGTGCCATGGTTCGGATGCCCGTGGCAGCAAGGGTTTTCCGAATCTGACGGACGCTGATTGGTTGCATGGCGGCTCTCCCGAAAAAATCCGTGAGACGATTAATAAGGGCCGTATCGGCAACATGCCCCCGATGGCGGCTGCTGTAGGCACGCCGGAGGATGTTCGCAACTTGTCGCACTATGTGCTGAGTCTTTCGGGTAGCCCGCATGATTCCTTGCGTGCCTCGTTGGGCAAGTCAAAGTTCACCGCCTGCGCTGCATGCCATGGCATGGACGGCAAGGGCAACCAAGCCCTTGGTGCCCCTAATCTGACCGATGACATCTGGCTTCACGGTTGGGGCGAGGCAGCCATCACCGCCATGATCAACAACGGTAAAGTCAACCAGATGCCTGCTCAGGAAGAAAAGCTGACGGAAGCGCAGATTGGCGTTCTGGCAGCCTATGTCTGGGGCTTGTCGAACAAGCAAGTCGCCTCACGGTGACAGTTCAGGCGGCGCATTTGCGCCGCCTGGTTATTACAGAGTACGTTTTCCGTTTGTAGAGTAGCGACACCATGAAGACTCCCAGCGAGCCCACTCGCAAGGTCATTCCTATTACGCCAGTCGCGTCTGATGTTTCGTCAGAAGGTGAAATCGTTTCTCTGTTTGAAGCGCAGAAGAAGATTTATCCGCGATCCATCACAGGTCTGTTTGCCCGTTGGCGCTGGGCTATGGTGTTTCTCACGCAGCTCGTTTTCTACGGGTTGCCCTGGTTGGAGTGGGGGCAGCGCCAGATGGTGTTGTTTGACCTCGGGGCGCGGCGGTTTTATATCTTCGGGTTGGTGCTTTACCCGCAAGACTTTATTTATCTGACCGGCTTGCTGATCATTTCAGCAATGTCGCTGTTTTTGTTTACGGCCGTGGCAGGGCGTCTTTGGTGTGGTTTTGCGTGCCCGCAAACCGTCTACACCGAAATGTTCATGTGGATTGAGCACAAAATCGAAGGGGACCGGAGCGCGCGGTTACGACTCGACAAGAGCCCCTGGTCCTTTGAGAAGCTTCGCAAAAAATCGCTGAAGCATATTGTTTGGCTTGTCGTTGCGCTGTGGACCGGGTTCACCTTTGTGGGCTATTTTGTACCGATCCGCGAGCTGGGTCCGGAGCTTCTGGCCTTCAGTGGTGGGTGGCAGGTTTTCTGGGTGCTTTTTTATGGATTTGCCACCTATGGCAATGCCGGCTTCATGCGGGAGCAGGTATGCAAGTACATGTGTCCTTACGCTCGGTTTCAGAGCGCCATGTTTGACAGCGATACATTGATTGTTACTTATGACGTAGAGCGGGGTGAGCGCCGCGGTCCACGCAACAAATCCGTGGATTACAAAGCCAAAGGTCTGGGTGACTGCATTGATTGCACGCTTTGTGTTCAGGTTTGCCCGGTCGGTATCGATATCCGTGATGGATTGCAATATGAATGCATAGGCTGCGGCCTGTGTGTCGACGCTTGTAATACCGTGATGGAAAAAATGCAGTACCCGAAGGGCTTGATCAGGTACTCCACACAAAATGCAGTTGCCAATCGTTGGTCGCAGTCGCAGATATTGCAACGCGTGTTGCGCCCTCGGGTATTGATTTACAGCGCAGCGCTGCTGGTCTTGTGCGTGGGAATGCTTGTGAGTCTGTCGATGCGGACTCCACTGAAGGTGGATGTAGTGCGCGACCGTGCTGCGCTGTCTCGTATCGTGGCAGGTGGCAAACTCGAGAACATTTACCGCCTACAGATCATGAATGCCACCGAGGGAGAGCAACTTTATCGTATCAGTGCCCGTGGTTTGGATGCGCTGGAGGTTGCCTCGGATACCGATGTGACCATCAGTGCTGCGGATTCGCGTTGGGTGGCTGTCAGGTTGCAAATACCGTATGGAGCTGCTGAGCCAGGCTCGCACACGGTGTATTTTGATGTGCAAGCGGTTGGAACTGGTGCCCACGTGACGGAGAAATCTGTTTTCCTCGTGCCACGTTAACCAGCTTGCAAGTCCCCACCACCCACTGGTTTAGCTGCCAGGTGGTGGTGGTGCCCATTGAGATGTTTTGAGGAGTAGATTGCCATGTCGTCAACCCCTGTTGCCGCTGTATCTGGTGCGTTACCTGCTGCACCATGGTGGAAGTTTGGTCACGTATGGCTCGTGATTGCCGGCCCTGCCATTGTGGTCGTGGCGGGTTTCGTCACTCTGTGGCTCGCTATCGCGCGGCCCGATCCGGTCGTGGCGGAGGATTACTATCAACAGGGCATCGAAATCAACAAGACGCTGAAAGCCCCTGAGAAAAGTCTCGCACCTGCCATGAAAGGGCGTAACCATGCCGCGACCCCGGTGCAAGATCAACCCCGCTGAACACAAAACACCGGTCATGCCCCCATGCGGCAGGCCCTATGAAAAAGAGACGGGATGTATATGTGGACGCAACGCTTGATGTGGATTGCATGGCCAGCATTTCTCATGGCAGGGGTGCTGGAGATGCTCGTTTTTGCATTGGTGGATCCGCAGGATCTGCACTGGTTTGGGCAGCCCTTAGCGCTTTCTAGGGAAGGGGTCTATACCCTGGCCTTTTTTATATTCTGGATCATCACAATGGCCAGTGGCGCATTGACGACGCTGCTGTCATTGTCCCCGTTCGAGCTGAACCGCTGTCCTGTGCCTAACGGTGAGCGGCCAGACGACTGTCGCAAGACAAATGCATGTTCCTGATGCACTATTGAAAATACCAGTCATGGGCTGGAGCCCAGCCTACCGGCAGGAATCTCGCTACCCAGACTGGGTCAATGGCATGCCTGTTGGCTATTGACGATGCGTTTGAGCGCCTCGGTATCCAGTATGCGGACGTGCCGCTGTTTGACCTCCACAACGCCTTCTTCCACAAATTTGGAGAACGTCCGGCTGACGGTTTCGAGTTTGAGCCCGAGATAGCTTCCAATTTCTTCACGTGTCATGCGGAGCACGAGTTCAGACTGCGAAAAACCGCGAGCGTGCAGGCGTTGAACCAAATTCAGAAGAAACGCAGCAAGACGTTCTTCCGCACGCATGCTGCCAAGCAGGAGCATCACGCCGTGCTCGCGCACGATTTCGCGGCTCATGATCTTGTGCACATGGTGCTGCAGGGCCGTGACCTCTCGGGACAATTCTTCGATGCGGTCAAAGGGCATTACACAGACCTCGGCGTCTTCGAGTGCAACGGCATCGCAGGTGTGGTGATCATTGACGATGCCGTCGAGACCGATGATCTCGCCAGCCATCTGAAAACCGGTAACTTGGTCGCGGCCATCTTCAGTGGCGACACAGGTCTTGAAGAAACCCGTTCGGATGGCATACAGCGAAGTGAATGTTTCGCCATTGCGAAACAGCGTGCCGCCCCGTTTTATCTTGCGGCGAACAGCAACCACTTCGTCGATGCGCTGGAGCTGCTCTTCATTCAAGCCAACGGGCATGCACAGTTCCCGCAGATTGCAGTTGGAACAGGCGACTTTGATGGTGAGCGGGTTCATAAGCACGTGAACTGGTTGGGGTGTCAAGCGCTATACGAGCGCCGCACGAGATGGCATGGTCTCAACCGCAATGGTACGGGTGACGTGCATCAAATTGTCGCTGTTTGGCACATGCGATCAATTGATGCAGGTCAAGGACGGGCAGCTAAGGGTACGGCACAGTTTGGATGTACGCAAGGATATCTTCTCATGACCGCTGTTTCGCCTGATCTTCTGCGCCGTTTCGACGTGCCAGGGCCCCGCTATACCTCTTATCCGACCGCCGACCGTTTTGTTGAGGCCTTTGGGCAAGATGAATACGTCCTTGCCCTCGAACAACGGCGGTCCGGGACGATGGCGAAAGCGTTGCCTTTGTCCCTGTATGTGCATATTCCGTTCTGCGAGTCGCTGTGTTACTACTGCGCATGCAACAAGATCATCACCAAGCACCATGATCGCGCCGATGTTTATCTGCGATATCTGAGCCGTGAGATTGATCTGCACACTGCACATTGTGGTGGCGGGCAGGTGGTAAGCCAGTTGCACTTGGGTGGTGGCACGCCAACATTCCTGTCCGACGCGGGCCTGCGCGAACTCATGGCCATGCTCAAGCGCAGTTTTGCCTTTGCACCGGGTGGCGAATACTCCATTGAAGTTGATCCGCGCACTGTCAACGCCGAGCGCTTGGCGCTACTGCACGAGCTGGGTTTTAACCGGCTGAGTTTCGGTGTGCAGGATTTTGATGCCGAGGTGCAAAAGGCGGTGCATCGCATACAACCGGCAGAGCAGGTGTTTTCTTTGGTGGAATCAGCGCGTTCGCTGGGCTTCGACTCGGTGAATGTGGATCTGATCTACGGGTTGCCTCGCCAAACCCCAGAGTCTTTTGATCGCACGTTGGCACAGGTCGCACAGTTGCATCCTGACCGTATTGCGCTCTACGCCTATGCCCATCTCCCTGAGCGTTTCAAGCCGCAGCGACGCATCATTTCGGCGGAGCTGCCAACGGCGTCAAGCAAGGTATCGATGTTGTCGCGCTCGTTGGATGCGTTCATGGATGCCGGATACGTGTATGTCGGCATGGACCATTTCGCGCTTCCGACGGATGCGCTGGCTATTGCCAAGCGGCAGGGGCGCTTGCATCGTAATTTTCAGGGTTACAGCACCCAACCAGACTGCGACCTGATTGGACTTGGGGTGTCTGCCATTGGCCGGGTTGGCGCCACTTACAGCCAGAACTCCAAAACGCTGGATGAGTACTACGACTTCCTTGACCAGGGGCGTCTTCCTGTCGTGCGCGGGCTCGCGCTCACGCGGGATGATTTGGTGCGGCGCGCTGCAATCATGGCGTTGATGTGCCAAGGGGAGTTGCTGTTCGAGCCCATGGAGCAGGCGTGGCTCATCGATTTCCGCAAGTACTTTGCCTCAGAGATTTCGCAACTCGAAGGCATGGTGGAGCAAGGTCTGGTCACTGTCGGTTCTGAAGGGATTGAAGTGACCGCGATGGGCTGGTTTTTTGTTCGCGGCATTGCGATGGTGTTTGACCGCTATCTGCAGGTGGACCGCAATCGCGCACGGTTTTCGCGCATCATCTGATGCCTATGCTCACTACGGTTGTCTGGACTGCTTTGCTGATGGGGCTCGCGGGCGGGTCTCATTGCCTTGTCATGTGCTCGGCGCCGTGTGGGGCTTTGGTCGGTAGTGGGAAGAAGGTGACCACATTGACGTCGGGCGGTGCCGCTGCGCCGCAGATCGTGCGCTGGGCGCAGCGCAAGGACCAGGCGCAGCGCTCTGCAGCGTTCCATGTGGGGCGGCTTGCGGGGTATGCCTTTGTCGGCGCGCTGGCGGCACTGGCCATGGACAGTCTGGCCTGGCTCACACAGCAGACCACGGCATTGCGACCCGCGTGGACCTTGATGCATGTAGCCGTCATGGCTTGGGGCTTCATGATGATGGTGCAGTCGCGTCAACCTGCTTGGATCGATCAGGCAGGGCGGTCCATATGGGGGCGAGTGAAACCCTTGGTGGCCGCTCCTGGGGGCGTGTTTGCTGCAGGGCTTCTCTGGGCCTTGATGCCTTGCGGGTTGCTTTATTCCGCTTTGCTGGTCGCCGCTTTGAGTGGCGGTGCGTTGGAAGGCGCATTGACAATGGTGGCATTTGCTGTCGGCAGTAGCGCCTGGCTGGTGGCAGGGCCATGGGCATGGACCCGGTTGAAAAGGCGTCTTGACCTGGCGCGGGTGGAATGGGGAACCAGAATATCGGGGGGCTTGCTGTGTGGCATCGCTGCGTGGGCTCTCTGGATCGACCTGATCTACAAACCATCACTGTGGTGTCGTTGAAGCGCGGCTGAATACGAAGCCATGGCGCGTGGGGGCGAGTGAGGCAGGGGGGCACAACGCAACAGCAGAGGGCTCGAATGCCACTCCCCGATGGGTGTTGTGTTGCGCGTTGTCCAATTCTGGGGTTGTAGTGGTTCTGCGGGTGCTGTGCGCCCATTGGGTAAGCGCGAGGAACGGGTGATAATCTGCGTAACTATTGGTGGCATTGATGTCGCCATGTTTCCCGTTCGCCAGAAGTGAATTCCTCCATCCTCATCGACATCAGCCAGCTACGTATTGGCATGTACATCCAACTCGATGTGGGCTGGATGCGCCATCCATTTCCTGTCAGCAGTTTTCGGGTGGCATCGGCTGAGCAAATCACCATGCTGCGGGAGCTTGGGCTGGCTGAGGTGCGTTACGTCCCCAAAAAGAGTGACCCATCGCTGAAAGAGCTGGTGCCAGCGGCGTGGAGCGTGCCGGAGATGGCCGACTTGGCGACCGAAGGTGCGGATACAACGGCCGCCTCGGCCAACATGGACCCTGAAACGGCGCGTCGACGCGTTTTGCTGGAAACGCAAAATAGTGTCTTGGCTGCTTGCAATTTGCGTTTCTCTGAGGCGACACGGAAGTATCAGTCGCTGGAACGCGTGGTGCCCGAGAGCCCAGACCAGGCGCGTACCTTGGCGGATGCACTGGTGTCCGGCTGTGTGACGGAGCTGCTGGAAAATGGCGACTCCGTCATTCGCCTATTGTCGGAAGGTGTCGGCGAACGCAACGCGCTGCATCCGATCAACGTGATGGTGATCTCATTGCTGTTAGGCCGTTCGTTGGGCATGGCCAGCGATGAATTGCACGATCTCGGTGTCGCGTCGCTGATCCATGACCTTGGCAAGCTGCATATCCCTCCGAACCTTCGGCAGCCGAAACCCGCCATGCCGCCGCTGGAGCGCGCACGCTACGAGACCCATGTGGCTGAATCCGTGGTGCTGGCAAAAAGCATGGGGTTTTCGTCCACAGTCCTCACTGCCATCGCCCGCCACCATGAAATGGCGGATGGCAGTGGGTTTCCTTTGGGATTGGCTGGGCCTGACTTGGGCCGAGCAAGCCAGGTGCTGGCCCTTGTGAATCAATATGACCGAATGTGCAACCCGGCGGTGGGCGTGGATGCCCTGACCCCCCATGAGGCGTTGTCGGTCATTTTTGCTCAACTCAAAGCACGATTTGATGCGGTAGTGCTTGGTGCTTTTATTCGGATGATGGGTGTGTACCCTCCGGGTTCCATCGTCCAGTTGGTCAATGATCGCTTTGCGATTGTCGCTTCGGTCAATTCGTCGCGGCCCTTGCGGCCCAGGGTGATCGTGCATGACGCTCGAATCCCAAAAGACGAAGCACCGATTCTGGATCTTGAAACAATGCCGGAACTCGGAATTCGGCGGAGTTTGAAGCCTGCCCAGTTGCCCCGTGATGCGCTGGATTACCTGTCGCCACGTCAGCGAATTTGTTATTTTTTTGAACGCGCGGTCAGCACCGATCCAGACCAGGCGGGCGATCTGTGATCAAGCGGGAAACTCGCGCCTGGCTGGATGGACTCCAAGAGGCCGTGTGGCTTGTGGATGAAACAAGCCAGGTTGTTGTGCACGCCAATGTGGCGGCAGAGCGCCTTAGCGGTATGTCCACCGCTGCGATCGTCGGTGTGTCCGTCCTCAAGTTGGTCGCAACACCGCAGGATATTGCTTTCTGGTCCGAGCCTGCTGATGTGATTGCGGCGGGTATCCACTCGCATACGAGTTTGTTGCGTGCTGACGGCTCCTTGCTGCCAGTGGACCGGCGCGTTACGCGCGTGGCATGGGGCCCGGAGCCCGCCACTGTTTTCATGTTGACCATGCTGGACAGAAGCTCGCACGAAGCGACCGAACGGGAGCTGGAGAAGCTGCTTTCCGAGTTGCGTGCAACGCTCGACTCCGCGGCTGATGGCATGCTCGTTTGCGACCTTGATCGCCGTGTGCGTGCGTTTAATCACCGGTTGGTTCAGCTGTGGGGTCTTCCGCGCGACCTGCTTGTGGAGCGCGACGATACGGCCATATATGCCTATATGGCGAGCCAGGTTGCCGATGCCGCTTTTTACGGGGATCGCATGGCGGCCATTGAACGCGAGCCCACACAGGAGAGCACGGACATTCTTGTGCTGACCACAGGCGTTGTGCTTGAAATGCGTACCGTCCCGCAGTTCAGTCAGGGACAGCCCGTTGGGCGTGTGTATTCCTATCGCGATATCACGCGGCAGACTGAAACCCAGGCGAGCTTGCGGCTGGCTGCGCGCGTGTTCGAGTCCAGCCTCGATGCTATTTTTATTGCCGACAGCCAGCATCGCCTCATGCGCATGAACCCTGGGTGCGAGCGTCTCGTGGGGCTCACCGCCAAAGTGTTTGAGGGCTGCATGGCAGCGTCGCTGTTTGGCGGTGGGTCGGATGCAGCTTTCATGGAGCAGGTGTCGCAAGGTTGGGCGCGTGAGGGTTTTTGGGAGGGGGAGCTTTGGCTGCCTCGTGACAACGGGGCCTACTGCGCGGTGCAGTTGTCGTGGGTGGCATTGCGCGACGACGAAGGCCGGCTTGTGCAGAGCATCGGCTTCATGCGCGACCTGACCTTGCAGCATGCGGCACAAAAACGCATCGAAGAACTGGCATACAGCGATGTTTTGACCGGATTGCCCAATCGCTTGCTGCTGTCGCAACGCGTGGATACGGCGATTCAGGGCGCACGTCAGAGCGACACGGGCTTTGCGATCCTGTTTCTGGATCTCGATCGCTTCAAGATCATCAATGACTCACTGGGCCATCCGTTTGGTGACCGGGTCTTGCAATTGGTGGCAGAGCGCTTGCAAACCTGTCTGCGCCAAACCGACATGCTATGCAGGTTGGGCGGCGACGAGTTTGTCATCTACCTTCATGGCGGCGATGCCGCCGTGGCGGAGAGTGTGGCTCGGCGCATTCTGGATGACATGCTCAAACCTTTCATGCTCGATGGCATGGGGTTTTCGATCCAGAGCAGTATTGGTATCGCCCTGTACCCGCAAGACGGGGTGACGCTGGACGATCTGATCAAGCAGTCTGATACAGCGATGTACCGAGTCAAGGAGCGCGGACGGGGGAGCTACGGCTTTTACCAGCCGCAGATGAATGCCAACCTGCTCGCCCGGATGCAAATGGAGCACGCGATGCGGCAGGCGCTGGGCCTGCATCGCATGGCAGTGCACTACCAGCCCCAGGTCAATATGGCCACGGGGCGAATCATGGGCGCTGAGGCCCTTCTGCGCTGGAACGACCCTGATTTCGGGGCCGTCTCGCCGGGTGTTTTTATTCCGCTGGCAGAGGAGTCTGGTTACATCGTCACCCTGGGCGCGTGGGTGATGGAGCAGGCGGTGCGTGAGGCCGCGTTGTGGATGCACAGTGGCATGCCGATCATGATTTCGGTGAACGTGTCTGCATTGGAGTTCCGCCAGCCTGATTTTGTCGACCGCATCACCCGGCTGCTGGCGGTGCATCAGCTGCCGCCGACACTGCTGGAGCTGGAGCTCACCGAAACCATCTTGTTGCAAGACGCCCAGGAAATGGAGCAGCGGCTGAGAGTGCTTGCCGACCTCGGAATAGGGCTCGCGATTGATGACTTTGGTACGGGCTATTCCAGTCTCGCGTATCTCAAAAAGCTGCCGATTCACAAACTCAAGATTGACCAGTCGTTTGTAAGAGGGCTCGCCGATGACGATGGTGACCGGGCCATCGTGAGCGCCATCATCAGCATGGGTCGCGCCATGCATGTGGAGGTGGTGGCCGAAGGGGTGGAGACCGAAACCCAACTGGCCGTGTTGCAGCAGATGTTGTGCGAACACTATCAGGGCTTCCTGTGTGCCCCAGGATTGCCTGCCGATCAGTTTCTCGCGTTGCTGCGCAAGCCGCTGCCCCTGGCAGCGCAAGGTGCGCGTAAGCCACTCAACACCTGAGTCCGCGCCAGGCCTCGTTTACCTGGCCGTGAGGCATTTGAACGGTATGTGCTTCAGGCTGCCGTAAGCCCCTTCCAGAGCATATAGGCCGCCAGCCCAAACAACAGCGATGCAAATATCCGCTTAAGTTGTTTGACGGGCAGGGTGTGTGCGGCCCTCGCCCCAAGTGGCGCCGTGAGCACGCTGCATGTGGCGATCACCGCCAGAGCCGGCAGCCAGACATAGCCCAGTGATGCTGCGGGCAACCCGCTCAAACCTTGGCCGCTGATTACGTAGCCTACAACGTTGGCCAATGCAATCGGAAAACCGAGCGCGGCGCTGGTGGCCACCGCATTGTGAATGGGGAGGTTGCACCATGTCATGAACGGCACGCTCACAAAGCCACCGCCAGCGCCAACCAGTCCCGACAAAAAACCGATCACGCCGCCGGCTGTCATTTGGCCTGCGACGCCAGGCATCTGGCGCGTGGGGGCGGGCTTCTTGTCCAGAAACATCTGCGTGGCAGAAAAACTGACGAACAGCGCGAAAAAAACAGCGAGCAAAGAGCCTTTGAGCAGCGCAAAGACGCCCAAACTGGCAACAAAACCACCCAAAACCACCCCCGGGGCCAGGCGCTTGACGATGTCCCAGCGCACCGCGCCACGCAGGTGGTGGGCCCGCACGCTGGAGACGGACGTGAACATGATCGTGGCCATCGATGTGGCGATGGCCATTTTGACCGCCAGATCGGGCGCTACCTTTTGGAGGCCGAGGATGTAGGTCAGAAACGGCACCATTAACATGCCCCCGCCAATACCCAGCAGGCCTGCCAGAAAACCTGTCGCCAGGCCCAGGGCGCCAAGTTCAACAATCAGAAGTGGGTGCAGCATGGCAGCATGAAAGAGCGGAGTGGAAACACACGGAGCTCCCGCCAGTCACGCTGCGCCTGTTCGGGTCGAGGGCAGGCGGGTGACGAAGAATGAGGTGTCTGCGAATGCCACCGGACCCTCATCCTGAACCGGGGGTTCAGGTGGGCGAGGGCAGCCTGGCGTTGGGTTCATCTGACGCGAGATGATCACGCTCACCGGGCGATGTACCAAGCCCGTGCTCAATGAGCATTGGTTCAAGGAAATATAAAGCCCGGCGGCTTCGCAGACACCTTTATTGTAGGCGCGGATGGCCTGCGCTGCCGAGCGTGGCAGCTGTAAAGCCCGTAAAACAATGCACTGTGTGCCGCGGTGGCCCAACGCAGGCAGCCTGCGTCAGCTCTTTTGTGCTGGTGCCTGCCCGGTGGCTGCTCAATGCATTGCTGCTTAAAGCAGCCGGCCGTCTTCGCCGAGCGCCAGGTCCAGGCGCGCCACCAGGGCCTGCAGCTGCTGGCTGTCTGATTCAGGTAGAAAGGTGTCCTGTTGGCGGGGGGGCGGCGTGAATGATGCCGACGCTGGAGTGGGGAGCGCACTGCCTGCGGCAAGGTCGGCGGCTTCGCGGTCCGCGATTTCAAAAGCCAGATTCAAGGCGGCCAGCACCGCAATGCGTTCGCGGGCGCGGACCTTGCCTGCATCGCGGATGCGGATCATTGCCGTGTCTACGCGTTCCACGGCGTCCAGCAGGCGGCTTTCGTGGCCTTCGGGGCAGGTCAGCAGATAGCTTTGCTGCAGGATCTGCACCTCGATCTGTTTCATTCGGACTCTTTCGTGGCTGGGGCAACTGCAGGCAGCCGCTCCAACAAAGCATCCACCCGGGCGCGGGCTGCGCTCAGGCGTGATTTCAGGGAATCGCGCTCCTGCGTGAGGGCGGACACCTGCTCGGCGAGCAATGTGTTGGTGCGCTGCAGTTCTGCGTGGCGCAGCAGCAGGCGTTCAACGCGCTCGGCGATCTGATCGGTGGGGGACGGTGTGACCATACAACCCGCAATTGTAAGGTTGTGCCGTGTAAACGGTCGTAAAATGCGCCCGTTGGTGCTCGCGGTGTGGTTCACATACCGCAGTTCAACGGGAAGCAGGGAGACGCCGCCAGTCATGGCGCGCCGAGCCTGCGCTGCCCCCGCAACGGTCAGCGGACGAATCACGTGATTCCCTCTCCATCTACACGCCACTGAGCGCCTTGAACAAGCGCGTGGGAAGGCTTTGGAGGGCGTTCCGCCAGCCCGGATACCGGCCAACAAGGTGGCTGCGTGCGCTCGTTTTTTGCGGGTGCGTGCGGCCGTTATCGCCCATGCGCCGGCGGGGAAGTCGGCAGGGGTTACTTTTTGCTGACGGTTCTTTTTCATGACTTCCTCATTTACCCACGTGCGCCGTGCTGCTGCGCCTGCGTGTGCGCGCCCTGCGGTGTTGACCCTGGCGTTGGCATGTGCACTGCCCGCCCTGGCGCAGCAGGCTGAGCCCGTTCTGGTGGCGCAAAACCTGCATGCGCCGTCAATGCGCGAAACCGTGGTGACTGCTACGCGCACAGCGCAGCCGCTGTCTGACCTGGTGGCGGACATCTCAGTGGTTGACAGTGAAACCATTGAAAACAGCGGCGCCACCGGCGTGGTGGACATGCTGGCGCGCCTGCCCGGCGTGCAGATCGTGCGCAATGGTGGCGTCGGCAATTCAGCCAACGTCTTCTTGCGCGGCGCTGAAGGCCGTTTCACGGCTGTCTATATCGACGGTGTACGCGTCGACTCGCAATCCACCGGCGGTGCCGTGTGGGAGCAGATTCCGCTGTCGCAGATTGATCGCATCGAAGTTTTGCGCGGCCCCGCGGCTGCGGTGTATGGCTCGGATGCCATTGGCGGCGTGGTTCAGCTGTTCACGCGCAAGGGCGAGGGCGCTTTCGCTCCCTACGTCGGTGTGGGCATTGGCACCCACAACACCCGCAAGATAGAAGCTGGTGTGAGCGGCTCGGCGGGTGTGGACGGGGCCTTTGATTACGCCCTGGGCCTGACCCGTACACAAAGCGACGGCTACGACATCAGAAGCGGTGCTGGCCATAACACCGACAAGGACGATTACACCGCCACCTCTGGCAATGCGCGCGTGGGCTTCAAGGTCAACGCGCAACACCGCATCGATGCCACGCTGCTGGGCCAGACCATGAACTCGGGCTACGACACCTCGCCCGTGCCCGTGGACGACCGCAACAAGAACCGCCTGCGCACGGCAGGCCTGACCTGGGCTGCGCAGTGGACGCAGGCCTACACCATGCGCCTGTCGGTCAACGACACACTCAGCCGCTACGAAACCGAACCTTCGCCCTACCGCACCGAGACGCAGTTGCGCGGCTATCTGTGGCAAAACGAATATCGTCTGGGCGCGCACCTGTTTACGGCTGCGCTGGAGCGCCGTGAGGACACGTTGATCAACCCGGCGCTGGACGAGTGGAGCAAAACCATCGACCGTGACCGGTCGCAGAACGCGCTGGCTTTGGGTTATGGCTACCACGCTGGTGCACACACGTTGCAGATGAACCTGCGCCACGATGACGACAGTGAATTCGGTGGCGAGAACACCGGCAGCGTGGCGTATGGCTATGGCTTTGCGCCGCACTGGCGCGCCACGGCATCGGCAGGCACGGCTTTCCGTGCGCCCACGCTGTATCAGCGCTTCAGTGAGTACGGTGACGCGTCGTTGAAGCCCGAGAGCAGCCGCAACGTCGAGCTGGGTTTGCGCTATGCGCAGGGCTCAAGCACCTTCTCCGCCGTGGCCTACCGCAACCGTGTCTCTAACCTGATCGCCTTTGCCGGCGGCGGCAATTGTGGCGCGGCCTTTGGGTGCTATGTCAACACGGCGCGTGCCGAATACCGCGGCATCACGCTGGCGGGCTCGCACAAGCTGGGCAACGTGCAGGTGCATGGCTCCATGGACTTCCAAAACCCCCGTGATCTCGACACGGACAAGCGGCTGGCGCGCCGGGCCAAGCGCTACGCGACGCTGGGTGCAGACGCGCGGGTGGGCGGCTGGACCCTGGGTGCTGAAGTGCAGGCCTCGGGCCAGCGTTTTGACGACGCCAAGAACACGCGCACCCTGGGCGGGTATGGCCTGTTCAACCTGTACGCCAGCACGCGCGTGGCACGCGATTTCACGCTGCTGGCGCGGGTTGACAACCTGGCGGACAAGTCTTACGAAGTGGCGCGCACCTACGTGCCACCAGGCCGCACGCTGTATGTCGGCCTGAAGTGGGCTCCGAAGCAATGAGCGGCAGCCCCCTCTGTCGCGTTGCGCGCCTGTGGCATGCCAAGCGCCATGGATGACCGAAATACGCCCTGCACGCCATGGCTGAAAGTCTGAGGGTGTCCATGACACGTTGCCCCGCGCTGCTTATCTCGGCCCCGGCCTCGGGCCAGGGCAAGACCACGGTGGTGGCCGCCCTGGCGCGCCTGCATACCCGCCAGGGGCGGCGGGTGCGCGTGTTCAAGTGTGGGCCGGATTTTCTCGACCCCCACTGGCACCAGCTCGCCAGTGGTGCGCCGGTGCACCAGCTTGACCTGTGGATGACCGGCGAGGCCGATGCGCGCGCGCGCCTGCATGCCGCGGCGCAAGAGTGCGACCTGATCCTGGTCGAGGGTGTGATGGGCCTGTTTGACGGCCAACCCAGTGCCGCCGATCTAGCGCAGCGCCTCGGCCTGCCGGTGATGGGGGTGGTGGATGCGTCTGCCATGGCCGCAACTTTTGGTGCGCTGGCGTATGGCTTGCAGCACTACCAGCCTGGGTTGCGTTGGGCCGGTGTGCTGGCCAACCGCGCTGCCAGCCCGCGCCACGCGCAGATGCTGCAGAGCAGCCTGCGCGAGCCCGGGCATTGGCTGGGCGCGCTGATGCGTGTGTCGGTGGACCCAGGCGCCAAAGCGGGTTTGTTGCCCGAACGCCACCTCGGCCTGGTCAGCGCCCAAGAGTTGCCCGACGGCCTGGCGCGGCTGGACGCCGCCGCTGATGCCTTGGCCGACACACCTCTGGGCCAGATGACGCTGGCCGACTGGCAGGCGCGCTGGTCGGTAGACTTTGCGGCGCCCGACGCCAGTGCCGCGTTGGTGCCTGCGTTGCTGCAGGGCCGCACCGTGGCCGTGGCGCACGATGCGGCTTTCAGCTTCATCTACCCCGCCAACATCGACTGCCTGGCGCAACTGGGCGCGCGGGTGGTTTTTTTCTCGCCGCTCGCAGATGCCGCGCTGCCACCGTGCGACGCGCTTTGGTTGCCCGGTGGGTATCCCGAATTGCATGCAGCGCGGCTGGCCGCCAACATATCGCTGCGTGACAGCCTGCAGGCGCATGTCGCCGCTGGCAAACCTGTGTGGGCCGAATGTGGCGGCATGGTGGCGTTGTCGGTGGGTATCACCCAGGCAGACGGGGCTTGCCAGCCGCTGTGGGGGCTGTTGCCTGGCACGGCCACGCTGCATAAGCGTTTGGCAGGCCTGGGTCCGCAGCAATTGGCCTGGCGCGGCTACACCTTGCGCGGCCACACGTTTCACTACTCCACGCTGGCCAGCGATACCGCTGCATTGGCTGAAGTGGCCCGCACCGCGCCGCCCCACGCAGCCAGCGCGCCCGGTGTGGGTGAGGCGGTGTACCGCCATGGCAGCATTCACGCCAGCTATTTTCATGCGTGGTTTGCCTCCAGCCCGGCTGCGGTGGCCGCGTTGTTCGGCGGGGCGCAGGCATGAAAGCCCCCATCACCAGCGAATTCATCCTGGGGGGACAGAAAAGCGGCAAATCGCGCCGCGCCGAGATGCTGGCGCGCGACTGGCTGGCGCAGGACGCCAGACACCGTGCGGTGTTGATTGCCACCGGCGAGGCTTGGGACGATGAAATGCGCGAGCGCATCGCCCGCCACCAGCGCGACCGCGTCGAGCGCGTGCCCGGCCTGCAGACGGTGGAAGAGCCCCGCGATGTGGCAGGCGCTGTGGCCTTGCATGGCAATGCCCACACGCTGGTGGTGGTGGACTGCCTCACGCTGTGGCTCACCGGCTGGACCATGCCCATGGGCATGGAAGCCATGGATTTGAAGCAAAAACAGGCGCTGGCGCTTGACTGGAAAGCGCAAGCAGCTATGTTTTTGGAAGCAGTTCGGCAATCCCCCGGGCCCGTTGTTCTGGTGGGCAACGAAATCGGCCTGGGGGTCATACCGATGGGCCGCCCGGTGCGTGCCTTTGTGGATGCGTTGGGGGGGCTCAACCAGCAGGTCGCGCAGGCCTGCCCACGTGTCACGCTCATGGCGGCAGGTCTACCGCTGACTTTGAAAGAACCCCGTACATGAAACCAACCCCCGTGCGCCGCATTCTCTGGGTGATTGCCATCCTGTTGCTGCTGGGTCTGCTCATGGCCGGACTGGCGCGTGCGCAGCCCGTGCACATCAAGGACGACAAGGGCCGCGAGGTCTCGCTGCCCCGCCCGCCGCAGCGCATCGTCAGCCTGCTGCCTTCGCTGACCGAAAGCGTGTGCGCGCTGGACCAGTGCCATCGCCTGGTGGGGGTGGACCGCTACTCCAACTGGCCCGAGGCCGTGGTCGGCAAGCTGCCCAAGGTGGGCGGTGGGCTGGACCCGAGCATCGAAGCCGTGGTGGCCTTGAAGCCCGACGTGGTGCTGATGTCCGTCAGCTCGCGCGCCAGTGACCGGCTCGAAGCCTTAGGGGTCCAGGTGGTGCAACTTGAGCCCAAGACCCATGCCGATGTGCGAAGGGTGCTGGGCGTGGTCAGCGACCTGCTGGGTGTCCCCCGGTCCGAGGGCTCTGACCGCCTCTGGCGCGTGATCGATGCGGGCGTGCTGGCGGCGGCGCAGTCCCTGCCGCCCAAGGCCAAGAATGTGCGCGTGTACTTCGAGGTCAGCCGCGGGCCCTATGCGGCCGGTGAGTCGTCGTTTATCGGCGAAACCCTCACCCGGCTGGGCGTGCGCAACGTGGTGCCAGCGTCGCTCGGGCCTTTTCCGCGCCTGAACCCTGAGTTCGTGGTGCGCGCCAATCCCGACATCATCATGATCGGCAACCGCAGCATGCAGGCCATGGTGCCGTACCCCGGCTGGGCCAGCATGCGTGCGATCCGTGACAACCGGCTGTGCGTGTTCGGCCCCGGCGACTCCGACGTGGTGGTGCGCCCTGGCCCGCGCATGGCCGAGGCGGCCCGCATCATGGCGAAATGCCTGGTGGAGAAAGCTCCCCCTGAGTCGCCTGCGGCGCCTTCCCCCTCAGGGGGACGCACCCAGTGGCCTGGCAAAGCCAGTTCCACGGGTGCACTGAGTAGGGCCGCGCCGGTGGCGCCAGCTGACAGCAGTGCCAGCGTCGCGGTGAACTGAATGACCACGGCCATAGATCATCACCACCAAAGCCGCCGCGCGGCATGGTGTGCCGCCTGGCTGTTGCTCGCCAGCGCGTTGCTGGCGGTGTGTGGCGCCAGCGTGGGCAGCACGGGCTTTGACAGCGTGCTGCGCATGCACGGTGACCCTGTGGCCTGGCAGATCGTGTGGGACATCCGCCTGCCGCGCACGGCGGGTGCGTGGCTGGCGGGGGCGCTGCTGGGCCTGTCGGGCGCGGTGGCGCAGGGGTTGTTTCGCAACCCGCTGGCCGATCCGTACCTGCTGGGCAGCGCCTCGGGCGCAGCGCTGGGCGGGGCGGTGGCGATGGCGCTGTTTGGCGTGTCGCCGGTGGCAGCGCAGTGGATGGCCCGCATCGGCATCACGGGCATGGCATTTCTGGGGGCGGCGGGGGCGGTGGTGCTCACGCTGATCCTGGCGCGCGGGGTGCAGCACACGCTGCGCCTGCTGCTGGCTGGCGTGATCGTGGGCGTGGTGCTGGGCGCTGTGCGCGATCTGGTGGAACTGACCTCGCCCGATATCCTGCAAGCCATGCAGGCGTTCACGCTGGGCAGTACGGCCTTTGTGGGCTGGATGGCCTGCGCGCTGATGGCGGTGGTCTGGGTGCTGTGTTCGGTGGTGGCCTGGATGCTTGCGCGTGCGCTCGACGGCCTCACGCTGGGCGAGGCCACGGCCGCCAGCCTGGGCCTGCCGCTCATGCCCATGCGCGTGGGGCTGGTGGCCGCGATGGCGCTGGCTACGGGCACGGCGGTGGCGCAGACGGGGCTCATCGCCTTTGTGGGGCTGGCGGCCCCGCACCTGGTGCGTTCCATCGTGCGCGTGACACACGAACGGCACATCGTGCTCTCCAGCCTGATGGGCGCGGTGCTGCTCATGGCGGCCGACATCCTGGCGCGCTGGCTGCTGGCGCCGCAGGAGCTGCCCGTGGGCGTGCTCACGGCGGCCCTGGGCGGCACCTATCTGCTGTGGCTCATGCACCGGCGCACCTCGCAAGGGGGTGCACTATGAAATCAATAGCTATCAGTGCAAATGGAATAAGCGCCAGCATCGGGAATCGCTCGATATTGCAGGGCATCGACCTGCAATTGCCCGCCGGGCGCTGGACCAGCATCGTCGGCCCCAACGGTGCGGGCAAGTCCACGCTTCTCAAGGTGTTGGCGGGCCTGCTGCCGCGCGCAGCCGTGCAGGGCGAGGTGTTGTTGCTGGGCCGCCCGCTCCTGCAGATCCCCGCACGCGAACGCGCCCGCCAGCTCGCCTGGCTGGGCCAGAACGAAGGCTCGGCCGACGACCTGACCAGTTATGACGTGGCCATGCTGGGCCGCCTGCCGCACCAGGCCTGGCTGGCGCCGCCAGGTGCGGCCGACCACGCAGCGGTGGAGCAGGCGCTGCGCACTACGCAGGCCTGGGACTGGCGCCACCGCCCGCTGTCGCAGCTGTCGGGCGGCGAACGCCAGCGCGTGCTGCTGGCCCGCGCTCTGGCCGTGCAGGCGCAGGTGCTGCTGATGGACGAGCCCCTGGCCAACCTCGACCCGCCGCACCAGACCGACTGGCTGCACACCATGCGTGCACTGGTCGATGCGGGGGGCACGGTGGTCAGCGTGCTGCACGAGGTGTCGCTGGCACTGCAGTCCGACGACATGGTGGTGATGGCACATGGCCACGTGCTGCACCAGGGCGCCTGCGATGCACCCGCCACGCACGCGGCGCTGGAGAGCGTGTTTGACCACCGCATCCACGTGCGGCATCTGGATGGCATGTGGATGGCGCTGCCATCGCTGCGGCGCAAGAACAACCACCAGGAATCTCAGGGAGTGCACGCATGAACATCGAATCGGGTTTTTCGCAGGTCGCGCAGTCATTGCTGTGGCCCGTGCTGGTGCTGGTGGGGCTGGCGTTTGTCTACGCGCTGTGGATGGGTGGCGCCACGCTCATGGAGGCCTGGCAGCGCTGGCGCCAGCCGCAATACCGCTCGCTGCGCGTGGAGCCTGGCTTGTCGATGGAAGAACTGGAGCTGCAACTGGTGCGCCAGGTGGAGCCCGTGCGCCTGCTCAGCCGCCTGTCGCCCATGCTGGGGCTGATCGCCACCATGATCCCGCTCGGCCCTGCGCTGCAGAGCGTGGCGGCGGGCAACGGCCAGCAGGCGCTGGCCGTGTTCAGCGGGGCCTTTGCGGGTGTGGTGCTGGCGCTGGCCGCCGCGTCGGTGGGCTTGGTGGTGTACTCGGTGCGCCGCCGCTGGCTGCTGGCCGAGCTGCTGGTGGTGCGCAAGGAGCGCGGGGTAGCGCAATGAGCTTGCGTCACCTGAACGTGCTGGCCGAGGACGACGACGACCCGATGCTGTCCGCCGTGAACCTGGTGGACGTGTTCCTGGTGCTGGTGGTGGCGCTGCTCACGGCCGTGGCCGTGCAGACCCAGACCAGCGCCAACGAGAGCGTCACCATCATCCGCAACCCCGGCCAGCCCGACATGGAAGTGGTGGTGCGCGAGCAAGGCAAGGAAGTGCGCTTCAAGGGCGCTGGCAGCGCAGCGCAAGGGCAGGGCGTGCGTGCGGGCGTGGCCTACCAGCTCGAAGACGGCAACATCGTCTACATCCCTGAAACGGGCGCTGCCCCCGCCGGTGCTTCGGCCGGTGGCGCGGGTGGCGCAGCCACGCCGGTCCCCGCCAAGCCATGACGGTGCTGATCCTGCGCGTGGCACTGCGGTGCCTGCTGCTGGCTGCGCCGCTGGCGCATGCCCTACAGGCGGACAAGGCCCAGGGCGCAGACGAGGGCGCCAACAAGGCCACGCCTGTGCTGCTGTGGCTGACCTCCGACATCACCACCGCCCCGCGCACGGCCATGGTGCAGCGCCTGGCCTCCGAGGCGGGCGTGGGCTTTGTGCACATCGACTACCCGCTGGCCGGACCAGCGGTACTGGACGAGGCCCAGGCCCAGAAGCTGGAGCGCGCACTGGCAGGTGCTGCCATGGTGTGGGTGGATGCACCGCATGCCAGCGTAGAGGCGCGCTTGCGCCGTATGGCGGGGCCGCAGCTCGATGCCCGCGCCGCGCGCGCCCCGGGCCGCGTGGTCTGGGTGCCTGCGGGCACGCCCGCTGTTGACCTGTCTGCGCTGGATGCCCCCGCCCGCATGGTGGCCTACCTGCAGGCTGGTGGCCCGCGCAACCTGCACAGCGCCATCGCCCTGGCGCGCGCCACGGTGGCGGGTGTTGCGATGCCGACCTTGCCCGCGCCCGACATCCTGCCCACCCGTGGCATCTACCACCCCGACGCGCCCCGCCTGCTTCCCAACGCCGCCGCGCTGGAGGCATGGCGCCAGGGCCAGCCCGCGCTGCGCAGCCTGCCAGCGGTGGCCGTGCTGGTGCACCGCCACCATTTTGTTGATGGCAGCACGGAATGGCTCGATGCCTGGCTGCGCACCTTCCGCGCGCAGGGCCTGTTTGCCTATGCGGCCTTTGGTCAGCAGGTCACGGCGCAGACGCTGGCCGAGGTGCTGGAGCTCCCCCCCGAAAGCGGCACCGACCCCGGTCGTCTGCATGCCTCTGCGCTGGTGCTGCACCAACTGGTGCCGCAGGCCGCTGCGTTGCAGCCGCTGTTGTTGCGCTGGGGCGCTCCGCTGCTGGCCACGCAGCCCTACCGTGCGGGCGATGTCGCTGCATGGGAGGCCAGCGACACGGGGCTGTCGCTGTCCGATGTGCCGTTCTACCTAGCGCAGCCCGAGGCGGCGGGGGCCATCGACTCGATGCTGGTGGCAGCCCATGGTGCCGAGGGGCAAGACTTTCGCCTCATCGAGCGCCAGGCCCTGGCCGTGGCCGCCAAGGCGCGGCGCCTGATTGCGCTGCAGACCCAACCTGCCGCCAACAAGCGCCTGGTGGCCATGGTCTACAACTACCCGCCGGGCGGCACCAACTTTGGCGCATCGTTCCTCAACGTGCCGCGCAGTCTGGAGCAGGTGTCGGCCGGCCTGGCCCAGGCGGGTTACCGCACCGAGCGCGTGCCCGAGCAGGGCTGGATCGATGGGCTCAAGCCGCTGCTGGCTGCCTATTACCCCGGCGCCGACGTGCGCAAACTGTTGGAGTCGGGCCAGGCCGCCGCGCTGCCGCTGGCGCGCTATGAGCAGCACCTGGCCACGTTGCCAAAGGCCGTGCGCGATCGCATGAACGCGCACTGGGGCCCACCCGAAAAGAGCCGTTACGTGGTCGATTGGCAGGGCGAAAAGGTATTCGCCATCCCGCGCCTGCAGGTGGGCCATCTGGCCGTGCTGCCCCAGCCCCCGCGCGAGGAAACCCTGCGCCTGGGCCAGAACCCCTTCATGCACAAGAGCAAGGCGCCGCTCTCGCACCACTACCTGGCGGTGTACCTGTGGGCGCAGCGGGAGGCCGATGCCCTCATCCACTTCGGCACCCACGGCACGCAGGAGTGGGCGGGCGGCAAGGCCCGCGCGCTGGATGTGCACGACGACGCGCTGCTGCCGCTGGGCGACCTGCCCGTGGTCTACCCTTACATCGTGGACAACCTGGGTGAGGCCCTCACGGCCAAGCGCCGGGGCCGCGCCGTGCTGGTGAGCCACCGCACGCCCGTGTTCGCCCCGGCGGGCTTCGAGGCGCGCATGGCCCACATGCACGAGGTGATGCACGAGTGGGAAACCGTGGACGAAGGCCCCACGCGCCGCGCGCTCGAAAAGCAGCTGGTCGCGCAGTTTGTAGAGCACCAGTTGCACCGCGACCTGGGCTGGAGCGCCGAGCGCATCGCGGCCGACTTCAGCGGCTTTCTTGAAATCCTGCACCCCTACCTGGACCAGCTCGCGCAAAGCTCGCAGCCCAAGGGCCTGGCTGTGTTCGGCCGCGTGCCCGCGCCCGAGCAGCGGCGCGAAACCATGCTGCAGGCGCTGCGCAAAGCGCTGATCGAGGCGCTGGGCGAAGACATCGACGAAGCCTTTCTCATCAAACACGACGCCGTACTGGCTGCGCGCCCCGCGCGCTGGCTGGAAGTGGCCTTGAAGGACGCCGAGGCCGCAAGCGTGCTGGACCTGCGCCCCGCGCTGCCCGACGCGCAGCCCGCGCAGGACGGCTTGGTGCGCGCCGAAGACCACGTGCCCAACCGCGCCGCGCGCAAGCCCATCGACACGCCCGCGCTGCAGCAGCTTGCCCAACGCGCGCAAGAACTGGAGCGCCTGCTGGCCACCGAAGGCGAAATGCCCGGCCTTCTGGCCGCGCTGGAAGGCCGCTACCTGCCTGCCGCCTACGGTGGCGACCCCATCCGCAACCCCGACAGCCTGCCCACGGGCCGCAACCTCACGGGGCTGGACCCGAGCCGCCTGCCCACGCGCCAGGCCTATGCCGTGGCGCAGACGCTGTTCAACGACTGGTTCAAGGACTACCAGGCGCGCCACGGCGGCCAGGCGCCAGAGCGCATGGCGCTGTCGCTGTGGGCGGGCGAAACGCTGCGCCACCAGGGCATCATGGAAGCCCAGGCGCTGGTGGCGCTGGGTATGCGCCCGGTGTGGGACGACGCGGGCCGCCCGGTGCGCGTGGAGACCATTGCCGCCGACGAGCTCAAACGCCCGCGCGTCGATGTGCTCATGAGCATCACCGGCTCGTACCGCGACCAGTTCCCCGCGCTCATGGCGCTGCTCGACCGCTCCGTGGCCCAGGCCGCCACGGCCGAGCCCGGCAATGTGATCGCACGCAACACAGCGCAGATCGACCAGGAGCTGCGCAAGCAGGGCGTGCCCCGCGCACAGGCCGAGCAGCTGGCACGCGTGCGCGCGTTCGGCAACGCGGTGGGCGACTACGGCACCGGCCTGTCCGACGCGGTGCAGAGCGACGGCCTGCAAACCAACGATGCGCGCCTGGGCCAGATGTTCCTCGAACGCATGAGCCAGCCTTATCTGGAGGGCGAACCGGTGACCGGCGTGGCGGGCGGTGTGGCGGCCCAGGCATTGGGTGCCCACCTGCGCCGCACCGATGCCGCCATCCTGTCGCGCAGCTCGCACCTGTATGCCATGGTCAGCTCGGACGACCCGTTCCAGTACCTGGGCGGCCTGTCGGCTGCAGCCCGGGTGGCCGGGCGAGCGCAGGGGCTGGAGCTGCATGTGGCCCAGCTGCAGGATGCAGGCGAGCCCACCACCGAGACCGCGCAGCGCGCCATTGCGCTGGAGATGCAGTCGCGCTACCTGCACCCGGGCTGGCTCCAGGCGCAGAAGGCCGAGGGCTATTCGGGCACGCTGCAGGTGCTCAAGGCCGTGCAGTTCGCCTGGGGCTGGCAGGCCGTCGCGCCCGACACGGTGCGCAGCGACCATTGGCAAAGCTTTTATGACGTGCTGGTGCGCGACAAGCACCAGCTGGGCCTGCCCGAGTGGCTCAAAGAGCATCCGCAGGCCTATGCCCAGTCGCTGGAGCGCCTGGTGCAGGCGCAGCGCCAGGGCTACTGGCAGGCCGATGCCGACACGCAAAAACAGCTCGCGCAGATGTACCAGGAGCTGACGCGCGCCGCGCCGCTGGCGGCCGAGCTGCCCAGCGTGCGCCGCTGGGTGGAGCGAGCGGCTCGTGGTGAGTCCGTAGAGCTGACCCCGCCTGCAGGCATGGCCATTGCCGCGCCGCAGTCGCCAGCCCTGGCAGCGCCACAGCCTGCGTCTCCCGCCGCTGACCTGCCCGCGCCGCCCGCCCAGGCAGAAGCACCACCCTCCGCGCCCGCCGTGCCTACCATGGGCGTGTTGCTGGAGCGCCAGCCCGAGCGCGAAGCCCCCGACGCCGTCAAAGAGCCCAGCCCCGTGGAGCGCATGGCGGGCATCGTGGCCCTGCTGGTCATGGCCCTGGTGGCGATGGCGGGTGCCGCGTGGCAGGCGCGCCGTCCGTCCTCGTTGTTTTCCCCGTTGCAACCGGCCGGCGTGTGATGCCCGGTCTCTCTGAAAGAACCGACACCATGCAGATCGAAACCCCGCCCACCGAAAAACGCTACGAAAAGCCCGAGGGCGAACGCCGGGGCCTTGTCATCGTCAACACCGGCGACGGCAAGGGCAAAAGCACGGCCGCCTTTGGCCTGGCGCTCCGCGCCCATGGCCGGGGCAAGGCCGTGAAGATTTTTCAGTTCATGAAAGTGCCCACGGCGCGCTTTGGCGAGCACCGCATGTTCGAGCAGATCGGCCTGCCCATCGAAGGCCTGGGCGACGGCTTCAGCTGGAAGAGCAAGGACCTGGAGCACTCGGCCCAGCTCGCGCGCGACGGCTGGGAAAAGGCGCGCGCCGCCATCCTGTCGGGCGAGTATTTTCTGGTGGTGCTCGACGAGATCACCTACCCGCTGATCTATGGCTGGCTGCCGCTCGACGGCGTGCTGCAGACCCTGCGCGAGCGTCCGAAGGAGGTGCATGTGTGCCTCACCGGCCGCCGCTGCCCGCCCGAGATCATCGAGCTGGCCGACACCGTGACCGAGATGCAGATGGTCAAGCACGCGTTCAAGGCGGGCATTCCTGCGCAGCGTGGCATTGAAGATTGATGAGCGCGTTGCCGCTGCCGCTACGGGTATCCATGGCACAGCCGCCTGCTCCTCAAGAAAGCCGGATGACCCGGACCGAGTGCGCTGTGGCGCCCAGTTATGAATCCAGCACCATGACCGAGACCCCATCCGAAATCACCCGTGAGTCCGCGATCACCGAAGTGATCGTCTGCACCACCTGTCGGCCCGCTGGTGCATCGCGTGACGAGCCCGCCGCCGGTGCCGGGCTGTTCGACGCCGTGCAGATTGCCCAGTTGCAGGACGATACGGGCGCATTCGACCGCGTGCGTGCGCGCGGCGTGGCGTGCCTGAACAGCTGCTCGCGGGCTTGCAGCGTGGCGTTTCAGGCGCCGGGCAAACATACCTACCTCTTTGGCGATCTGGTGCCGGATGCCGAGACCGCCCAGCAGGTGCTGGTATGCGCCGCCCTGCACGCCAGCGCCGTGGATGGAACACTGGTTCGCAACGATCGCCCGGCGCAGTTGCGCAGTGGAATCCTTGCCAAGCTGCCGCCCTTCCTGCAGGCGCTCGCCGCGTAGGTGGTGGTCAGGCCCGTGGTGCTGTTTACACTCGCCAGGATGGTTTTCAACCCCCTCTCCCAGAACCCCTGCCGCATGTGGGTTCCCCTGGCATCCAACCACCTCAGCGTGCACGCCCCATGGGCGGTTTGATGGCGTGGCTCGTTCCCGACGTGGGCTGGCACAGCCTGCGCGTGCTGCTGTGGGTGCCTGCGCTGGCCTTGTTGCTTGACTGGTGGCTGGGCGAGCCTCCCGCTGTCTGGCACCCCGTGGTGTGGATGGGCAAGGCGTTGCAGCGTGCGGGCGACTGGCTGGCGCCCACCGCGCCGGTGGCCCAGGATTGGAAGTGTTTTTGGCTCGCTGCGCTTGTGTGGTGTGCGCTAGCAGCTATTGTTTTGATAGTGTCTGCGTTCTTGCAGCACTCGGTATTGGCGTTGCACGACCTGCTCGCGGCGGCGGTGTTGGCGGTGCTGCTCAAGCCCCTGCTGGCCTGGCGCATGCTGCGTGGCGAGGTGCAAGCGGTCGAAGTGGCGCTGGGCCAGTCGCTGGCCGATGGCCGCACGCGCCTGTCGTGGCTGGTGAGCCGTGACGTGAGCACACTGAGCGCCCAGCAAGTGCGCGAGTCGGCAATCGAGTCGCTGGCCGAGAACCTCAGCGATTCAGTGGTGGCCCCACTGTTCTGGTTTGCCCTGCTGGGCTTGCCTGGCGCCGCGCTGTACCGGTTTGCAAACACCGCCGACGCCATGTGGGGTTACCCCGGCATGCGCGGCGGGCGCTATTGGCAGTGGGCGGGCAAATGGGCGGCGCGGGCTGACGATGTGCTGTCGTGGGCCCCCGCGCGCATCACGGGGCTGCTGGTGGCTGCGGGCATACGCGGCCTCACATGGCGGCGGCTGGCGCGTCATGCCTGCAAGACACCGTCGCCCAACAGCGGCTGGCCCATGGCGGCCATGGCTTTGGCGCTCGGTGTGCGCCTGAGCAAGCCAGGGGTCTATGCACTCAATGGCCGGGCGCGCCAGCCCGGGCCGATGGATACGCGGCGTGCCATGCGGCGGGGTGACGGCGTGGTGTTGGCCTTGGTGCCGCTGGTCGCGGCGATTCAGTTGCTGGTGGTGATGGCGTGGGCATGAGCGCTGCCGCATTTTCTGGCGCAAAGAGCGGCGGCCAGGCTCCGGGCCTCTGCGCAGCGCCCCATGGCGGGCCTGATGCAGAGGGCGTCCCCCTGCACGACTTTTCAACCAACAGCAATGCCTGCGGTCCGTGCCCGCAGGCGCTGCACGCCGTGCAGGTGGCCGATGCCACGCGCTACCCAGACCCTGCCTATACCGACCTGCGCGCGGCATTGGGCGCCTTCCATGGCGTGGCGGCGCACCGCATCGTGATGGCAGGCAGCGCCAGCGAATTCATTCACCGCATCACGGCGCTGGCGGCGCGGCGCGGGGGGGGCACCGTCGCCTTGCCTGCGCACAGCTATGGCGACTATGAGCACGCCGCGCAGGCCTGGGGCCTGCCGGTTGCTCGAGGCATCCCGGGCGCTGAAGAGCGCCCCCTGGCCCGCCTGCATTGGGCTTGCGAGCCCTCCAGCCCACTCGGGCTGCCAGACCCGGCGCTGCAGCACTGGCGCGCGCAGGATGACCGGCCCCACGCCGCGACGACTGGCCGCGATGAAGAGGTGCTGCGCGTGCTGGACTGTGCCTACGTGCCGCTGCGCCTTGACGGCTTTCGCACCGAGGTGCCACACACCGCCTGGCAGCTGTGGACACCCAACAAGGCGTTGGGTCTGACCGGCATCCGTGCTGCCTATGCGATTGCGCCAGCACAGGTATCAATGGACCTTGTTCACGCGCTGCAGAGCCTGGCGCCGTCGTGGCCTTTGGGCGCGCATGGCGTGGCGCTGCTGACGGCCTGGGTGCAGCCGCCGGTGCAGCAGTGGCTGCAGGCCAGCCTGCTGACGCTGCGCGGCTGGAAGATCATGCAACAGGCGCTGTGCCAAGCGCTGGGGTGGTATGAAGTGCCCGGCAGTCTGGCCAATTATTTTGTGGCGCGGGTGTCGCCTGTTGCGGCGCCAGCGCTGGCGTCGGCACTACAAGCTGTGCGAGCGCAAGGTATCAAGCTGCGTGATGGTGCATCGTTCGGGCTTCCTGGCCATGTGCGGCTGGGGGTGCTGGCGCCTGCATCGCAACAAGCGCTGCAGCAGGCGTGGCAACGCGCCATTCAACCGATGGAACAAAGGACCTGAACCCATGCGCACCATCACCGTCAGCCGTTACGTCACGCCGCTGCGTGAAGGGGGCTCCATGCCCGCAGTGGTCGAAGGGGACGACCTGGGTGTGTATGTGCTCAAGTTCCGGGGCGCGGGGCAGGGGGTGCGCGCCTTGCTGGCCGAGATCATCGCGGGTGGCATCGCTCGAGCCCTGGGTCTGCCGGTGCCGGAGATCGTGCTCGCCCAGCTCGACCCCGCCTTGGCGCAGACCGAGCCCGATCCGGAGATTCAGGACCTGATCCGCGCCAGCGCTGGCCTCAACGTGGGGCTCGACTACCTTTCAGGCGCACTCACGTTCGACCCCGCAGTGGACGAGGTCTCGGCTGACTTCGCCTCGCGTCTGGTGTGGTTCGATGCCCTGGTAGCCAATGTGGACCGCAGCGCGCGCAACACCAACCTGCTGATGTGGCACCGCAAGCCCTGGCTCATTGACCACGGTGCAGCGCTGACGTTTCACCATGCGTGGAACGGCGCGGTGGCAGACCCTGCCAAGCCTTTTCCATCCATCGCCGACCACGTGCTGCTGCCGCGGGCCAGGGCCCTGGCAGACGTCGATGCCGAACTTGCCGCGAAGCTATCCCCCGAGGTGCTTGCACAAATCCTGTCCGATGTGCCCGATGAGTTTCTGGCAGGGGCTGGCGCCGAGCACCCACAAGGGCCGCTGGCGGCGCCCCACACCCATCGCCAGGCGTACGTTGATCATTTCTGTGCGCGCCTGGCCGGGCGCGAGGCCTGGGTGAAAGGAGCGATCAATGCGCGCGGCTGATGTGTATGACTACGCCATCGTGCGGGTGGTGCCGCGTGTGGAGCGCGAAGAATTCATCAACGCTGGGGTGATCCTGTCGTGCCAGCGCACGGGATTTTTGCAGGCCGCGATGGCGCTGGACGTGCCGCGCCTGCTGGCGCTGGACCCGGCCGCCGACGTGGACACCGTGCACCGGCACTTGCAGGCCATCGTGGCCATCTGTGCGGGTGAGCCCGGGTGTGGGCCCATCGCGCAGTTGCCTTATCGGTCGCGTTTTCACTGGCTCACGGCGCGGCGCAGTTCCATCATCCAGACATCGCCGCTGCACACCGGGCGCTGCACTGACGCTGCCGCCGCACTTGAGCACATCATGGACCGCATGGTGCGGCCCTTGCGATAGCCACGTCGCCCCCGCCTGGTTTTTCCCCATGACTATGTATTCCAACGCGCCTTCCCGTTCCAGTTCACCCGCTCTGGCCCGTTGCGTGATGGTGCTGGGCACCACCAGCGGCGCTGGCAAAAGCTGGCTCACCACCGCGCTGTGCCGCTACTACAGCAACCAGGGCCTCAAGGTCGCGCCATTCAAGGCGCAGAACATGAGCAACAACGCGCGTGTGGTGCCGGGCCCCGCTGGCAATGGCGCGCAAGCAGGGGCCTTTGGCACCTGGGGCGAGATCGGCAGTGCCCAGTATTTCCAGGCCCTCGCAGCCCGCGCCGAGCCCGAGGTGCGTATGAACCCGCTGTTGCTCAAACCCGAGGCCGACACGCACAGCCAGGTCGTGTTGATGGGCCAGGTGAGCGCAGAACTGACCGCCATGCCCTGGCGCGGCCGCAGCGAAAAGGTGTGGCCGCAGATCGCCGCCGCGCTGGATGCGCTGCGCGTCGAGAACGATGTGGTGGTGATCGAAGGCGCGGGCTCGCCCGCCGAGATCAACCTGCACGCCAGCGACATCGTGAACATGCGGGTGGCCCGCCATGCCGATGCGCGTTGCCTGCTGGTGACCGACATCGACCGGGGCGGAGCGTTTGCCCACCTGTACGGCACCTGGGCGCTGCTGCCCGAGGACGAACGCGCGCTGATCCATGGATTTGTGCTGAACAAGTTTCGGGGAGACGCAGCGCTGCTCGCGCCCGCCCCACAGATGCTGCAGGAACTGACCGGCGTGCCCACCGTGGCCACCATCCCCATGCAGTGGCACCACGGCCTGCCCGAGGAGGATGGCGTGTTCGACGATCGCAGCACCACCGCAGGTGCCGTGCACACCACCGTGGCCGTGGTGGCCTACCCGCGCATCAGCAATCTCGACGAATTCCAGCCGCTCAAGAACGTGCCCGGCCTGCGCCTGCAATGGGTGCGCAGCCCGGCCGATGTGGCGGGCCTGCGGCCGACGGACTGGATCGTGCTGCCCGGATCGAAAGCCACGGCGGCCGACCTGGCCTGGCTGCGCGCTCAGGGGCTGGACCAATCCATCGCCGCGCACGCGGGCCGGGGTGGCACCGTGCTCGGCGTGTGCGGCGGCCTGCAGATGCTGGGCGAGGCGCTGATCGACCCCGAGGGCATCGACGGCAACGGCCCCGGCCTGGGCCTGCTGCCGCTGGTCACCGTGTTCGAGCCCGCCAAAACCGTGCGGCGCACCAGTGCGGCCTTCGGGCCGCTCGTGGGCGCCTGGGCGCCGCTCTCGGGCGTGGCTGCCTGCGGCTACGAAATCCACCACGGCCAGACCGCCCAGCACCCGGCCATGGCCGCCAAGGGCGACGTGGCGCGCGAGGTCATCCCCGGCATCGCGTGGCAGAACCCGGTGGGTAACGTGCTGGGCGTGTATCTGCACGGCCTGTTTGAAGACCCAGTCGTGTTGACAGCCCTGTTTGGCGCCCAGGCGCCCACGCTGGAGACGGTGTTCGA
Source organism: Acidovorax radicis (assembly GCF_020510705.1). NCBI lineage: Bacteria > Pseudomonadati > Pseudomonadota > Betaproteobacteria > Burkholderiales > Comamonadaceae > Acidovorax > Acidovorax radicis. The sequence continues at coordinate 3,259,222 of NZ_CP075184.1, read as the reverse complement.
CGGCCTGGCCGACGGCGTGGCTCGGCACTTCGCACCGGGCGTGCTGGATGCGCTGATCGCGTAAGAAATACGCAGCCTGCGGCTGCTATCATCGCGCCCCTCAGGTGCCCGATGCGATGAAGCAAAGGGAGAATCGGGAAGGCGGTGCAAACCCGCCGCGTGCCCAACGCTGTAAGGATGATGCCTCGCGCAAATGCCACTAGCTGCCAAGCCGGGAAGGTGTGTGAAGGCAGACGACTCCAAGCCAGAAGACCGGCCTGAATATCCAACGCGCTGCAAGGCCAGGCAGCGCGCTACCTATTCACGCACAGGGGACTGCAATGAATACCGCACCGGCGCAAGCCACGCAAAGCGTTCACGCCTTCACGCAAGAGGCCCGCGACGCCATTTACCACACCATCTTTTCACGCCGCGATGTGCGCGGGCAGTTTTTGCCCACACCCGTGCCCGATGAGGTGCTGAGTCGCATCCTGACGGCCGCGCACTACGCACCCTCGGTGGGCTTCATGCAGCCCTGGAACTTTCTGGTGGTGCAGTTGCAGGAGACCAAGCGCCGGGTGCACGGCGCCTTCGCCAAGGCACATGCCGAGGCCGCCGACATGTTTGAGGGTGACAAGCGTGCGGTGTACCAAAAGCTCAAGCTCGAAGGCCTCGTCGAGGCGCCCATCGGCATCTGCATCACCTGCGACCGCGAGCGCACCGGCCCGGTGGTGGTGGGGCGCACCCACATGAAAACCATGGACCTGTACAGCAGCGTTTGCGCCGTGCAGAACCTGTGGCTGGCCGCGCGCGCCGAAGGGCTGGGCGTGGGCTGGGTCAGCATCTTCCACCAAGCCGACCTGCAGGAGGCGCTGGGCATTCCCAAGGGCATTACGCCCATCGCCTACCTGTGCGTGGGCTATGTCAGCCACTTCCACGACAAGCCCGAGCTGGAAACCGCAGGCTGGCTGCCGCGCCTGCCCATGGAAGATCTCGTGTACTTCGACCAATGGGGCCAGCGCGACGACGAGCAGCCGCTCATCGCTCATTTGCAGCGTGACCAGGCGGCGGCGCAGCGCACCCGCCAGACCCTCGCCACGGCATAAGTCCGTCGCGGAACCACGATCCCACGCGCAGGCCCGTCTGCGGGCTGCGCTGAATCCTTGCTGAAAGTTGAACACGCCATGACCGCCCACCTTCCCCTGATTGCCGACCTCGCCGACCCACAGCTCACCCAGGCCCTGCAGCACAAGCTGAACAACAAAACCAAACCACTGGGCTCGCTCGGGCGCCTGGAAAACCTCGCGCTCACGCTGGGGCAGATCCAGGGCACAGAATCGCCCCGGCTGGAGCAGCCCCAGATGGTCGTCTTCGCAGGTGACCACGGCCTGGCAGCGCGTGGCGTCTCGGCCTTCCCGAGCGACGTGACCTGGCAGATGGTGGAGAACTTTCTGGCTGGCGGCGCTGCCGTGAGCGTGCTCGCGCGCCAGCATGGCCTGGGCCTCACGGTGGTGGACTGCGGTGTGGCCAAGCCCATCGCTGCGCGCGACGCCGCGCCCGGCCAGCCGCGCCTGTTGCTGCGCAAGGTGGCGCCCGGCACGCAGGATGCATCCGTAGGCCCTGCGATGAGCGCGGAGCAATGTGCCCAGGCGCTGGCCAACGGTGTGGAGGTGGTACGCGGGCTGCCGGGCAACGCCTTGCTGCTGGGCGAGATGGGGATTGCCAACACCTCGGTGGCATCGTTGTTGCTGGCGCGACTGGCAGGGCTGCCACTGGCCGAGGTGACGGGCGCGGGCACAGGCCTGGATGCCGCTGGCATCGAACGCAAGCGCGCCGTGCTGCAGCAGGCGCTGGATGTGAACGCCGAAGCCACGAGTCCCCTCGACGCGCTGGCCGCCCTGGGCGGCTACGAGGTGGCCACCCTGGTGGGCGCAGTGCTACAGGCCGCGGCCGAGCGGCGCGTGATTGTGGTGGACGGCTTCATCACCAGCGCGGCCGTGCTGGTGGCCAGCCGCCTGCAGCCCGCCGTTTTGCAGCGCTGTGTATTTGCCCACCGCTCTGGCGAACGCGGCCACAGCCTCATGCTGGCGCAGATGCAGGCCGAACCGCTGCTGGACCTGGGGTTGCGCCTGGGCGAAGGCTCTGGCGCGGCCCTGGCCTGGCCGCTGCTGCAGTCGACCTGCGCCGTGTTGCGGGAGATGGCGAGTTTTGAGGCTGCGGGGGTGGCTACGCAGTCGGTTTGAAGCCTTTTTTGCCTCTAGCGCCCGCGTAACAAGCGCGGAAAGCTATCAAAAGAGGAGCTTCATGGGGCATTCATCACCCCCGCACAACCGCCTGCATCTGACGCGCGCCCTTGGCCCGGTGGGGCGGCGTTGATGGGGCGTGGCAACGGGCGCCATTGCGACCGCTGATCGCGCGCGGCGCGCGCAGCGTGCTCAGAGCCGCCAAAGTTGCTAAGGGTGCCTGTCCGGCCCTGTCCCGCCGTGTTCTGGCCGGATTGCCGATAGGCCATCGGCACAGCCATACATGCTTCTAAAAAGAGAGCTGCTAGCGATTGATGGATAAGCGCTGGCGGCTATTTTTACCCCAAGCCCTGTTTTCAGGCACCCGGCAGTGTCATGTAGCCCATCCATGGCCAATAGGTCAGTGCAAAAACCACCAGCAGGACCATCGCGGCGAGCGTGATGACCAGGCCGGTGCGGATGAAGTCGCGCGCCTCGAAGGTGTCGGTGCCGTAGGCAATCATGTTCTGGGGGGCGTTCACTGGCAGGATGAAACCAAAGCTCACCACAAACTGCAGCAGCATGGTCATGCCGATGACGTTGATGCCCGGCGTTTGCACGGCCATGAGCACGCTGATGATGATCGGGACCATGGTGGAGGCCAGCGCTGTAGCGCTGGCAAAGCCCAGGTGGATGATGATCAAGAACAGCGACAGCAGCATCAGGATGGCGAAGGCGCTGGCGTTTTGCAGGCCCAGGTGCGTCACGATCAGGTGGGCCAGCCAGCCGGCGGCATTGGTCTTGAGCAGCGCCGAGCCCACGCTGATGCCCACGGCGAACAACACCACCGTGCCCCACGGAAACCCCTTTTGCGACTCCTTCCAGTTCATCACGCCGACGCGTGGCGCCAGCATGATGGCAATGGCGGCGATGGTGGTCGATGAGGTGTCGAAGTCGTGCAGTACCTTCTCGGTGGACCAGAACGCGAGCAGGGCCAGCACCAATGCCAGCAGTTTCCATTCTCTGGCCGTCATGGCGCCGAGCGCGTCGAGTTGCTCACGGATAGCGGTTTTGCCGCCCGCGATTTCGTCCATCTCGGGCCGCATCATGCGCGTCATGATGACGTACAGCGCGATCGACAGTGCCGCCGCGAACGGCGCGCCAGCGATGAACCAGTCGGTCCAGGTGATGCTGGTGCCAAACTGCTTTTCGATGAAGCCCACGGCCACCATGTTCTGTGCGGCGGCGGTCTTGATGCCGATGTTCCACACGCTGGCGGTCTGCGCGGCGGTGATCACCAGCAGGGCGGCAAAGCGGCTGCGTTTGTCCACCTTGAACGCGAGGATGAAGCCCATCATGATCGGCATCAGGCAGGCCACGCGCGCCGTGGTGCTGGGCACGATGAACGAGAGCAGAAAACCCACCCCCATGGCGCCGATGACGATGTGGTTGGACTTGGCGTCCACCTTGGACAGCACCACGAGCGCGATGCGCCGGTCCAGCCCCGTGGCGGTCATGGCCGCAGCGATAAAGCAGGCCGCCGCCACCAGTGCCACAGCGCTGCTGGAAAAGCCGGACAACGCCAGGTTGAGCGCGCCGCTCGTGCCCATGTCCATGGCGCCGGGCTTGTCGGTGGCGGGCGTGAAGGCCAGCAAGAAAATCATCAGCGCACCGATGGCCACGGCGCTGACGGCATAGTCCAGCGCCTCGGTCATCCACACGATCACGGCGAAGGCCAGGATACCCAGCATCACCTGGCCCGACGCCGGCAGGCCTTGCGCGGCGGGCATCCACACGACGGCGGCCAGGGCCAGCAGCGCAGCGATCAGGCCCGTACGTTGAACCCCGCTCGCACCGGGTGCTGCCGCAGGGGCGGTTGGGGTTGCAGGGGAGGTGCCCATGGTGTTCTCCTTGTGGTGAGTGCATTGCAGAGCGCGCGCTTGCGTCCCGAACACGTGCTCTCAATCATTGTGCGCCGCTATGGGGCCCGGCCGTGTGTCAGAGCTGGCCTGCTTGCGCAGGCACAGCGCTACCAGGCAGCTGCCACCTAGTGCCTGGCACCCGGCATAGGACATTTATCCATGGCGGTCAGGACTGAAAATTCAAGCGTTTTTTGCCTCAAGCGCTTTATGGATAAGCGCTAAAAGCTATAAAAATAGTAGCAATCAAACAAAAAAACCGTCTTCGTCAGAAGGCGGCCGTGTGCCAGATCAGCAGGCAGCCATGCTGCCACGGCGTGGGCGCTCAGCCCGCCACGCGCTCCATGCGGGTCAGCGGCAGCGCTTCATTTTCGTCCTGGGCCTTTTGCATCACGAAGTTGAAGCGCGAACGCGTGAACGGTGCGGTGATGCCCAGCGACTCGTAGCCTGCGGGCGCCACGTTCTTCTCCAGGTTCACGATCAGGCCGTCGCGCGTGGCGAAGGCAAAGTCGTCGTCGATGTAGGTGTCGCCTGGGATGTTGACTTGTGTGGTCAGTGTGCGCAGGCCCGGCGCAGCCACCAGGAAGTGGATGTGCGCGGGGCGGTTGCCGTGGCGGCCGAGGGCTGCAAACAGATCGGCCACCGGGCCGGTGGGTGGAATGGCATAGCCCGGGGGCAGGAAGCTGCGCAAGCGGTAAAAGCCGTTGGCGTCGGTCTCGATGCGGCGGCGCAGTTCGTAGGGCTGCATGCCCGGGAAGAAGTGCGAATAGCCGCCTTGCTCGTTGGCATGCCACACATCGACCATGGCATGGGGAACGGGCGTGCCGTCGAGGTCCAGCACCTGGCCTTCCATGACGAAGATCTCGCCCTTGGGCTCGCCCTCGTCCACACGCGCCTCCGCCTTGGATGTTGGGGCGCCAGCTACGAACAGCGGTCCTTCGATGGCTCGGGGTGTGCCACCGGCACGGCCGGCGCGCTGGTCGGCCTCATCGGCGCGGATGTCCAGCAGGCGGTCAAAACCCAGCCCGGCCGTGATCAGGCCGGTCTGGCCGGCCGCGCCCAGGCGGGTGAGCCAGGCGATGCCCGCCCAGAATTCGTCGGGGGTCACATCGAGCTCGTTGATGGTCTTGAACAGGTCGGTGACGATGCGCTCGGTGAGCTGGCGCACACGGGCATTGCCGGGGGCGATCCTTTTGGTGTTGACCAGTTCGAGCAACTGGGCCTGGGTGAGTTCTGCCATGTTTGTCTCCTCTGCGGGAATGGATGAAGGGATCGTGGGCAAAAAAGACGGAGGCTTTGCAAGCCCGCGTCTGCATCAGTCCAGCTTGATGCCGCGCTCTGCGATCAGTTTGGCCCAGCGGTCGGATTCGCGCGCCAGGTGCTTGGTCAGTTCGCCGGGCGTGGAGCCCACGGGCTCGGCGCCGATGCTCTCAAAGCGTGCCACCACGTCGGGTTGTTTCATGGCATCGCGCAGCGCGGCGTTGAGCTTGTTTACCACGGCCGGTGGCGTGCCTGTGGGCATGAACACGGCAAACCAGGGCGATACCTCGTAGCCGGGCAGGCCGGCCTCGGCCAGCGTGGGCACGTTGGGCAGGGTGGCCGAGCGCTTGGCCGTGGTCACCCCCAGTGCGCGCAGCTTGCCCGACTGGATGTGCGGCCGGGCCGAGGTGATGCTGTCGAACATGTAGTTGATCTGCCCGCCCAGGAGGTCGGCCAACGCCGGGCCGCTGCCCTTGTAGGGGATGTGCAGCATATCGGTCTGCGCCAGCGAGTTGAACACCTCGCCCGCCAGGTGAATGGACGTGCCATTGCCTGCCGAGCCGTAGGTGAGCTTGCCCGGTGTCTTGCGCGCGGCGGCGATCACGTCGGCGGCAGTCTTCACGTCGGGCTGGGTGGCGTTGGTCACCAGCACATTGGGTACCACGGCCAGCAGGCTCACGGGCGCAAAGTCCTTGATGGGGTCGTAGGACAGCTTGCCATACAGCGGCTTGTTGGTGGCCATGCCGATAGAGGTGATCATCATCGTGTAGCCGTCACCCGGCTGCTTGGCCACGTAGTCGGCACCGATGTTGCCGCCCGCACCCGCCTTGTTCTCGATGACGAAGGGCTGGCCGAGCGCCTTGCCGACCTTGTCGCCCAGCGTGCGGGCAATGGCGTCCATGGCGCCACCTGGCGGGAAGGGCACCACCCAGCGGATGGGTTTGTTTGGCCAGTCGGCGCCCGGTGCCTGGGCGTGCGCGGCGGGCAGGGCGGCCAGCGCCATGCCGGCGGCCAGCAGGGTCAGCAGTTGTCGTTTCATGGGGTGTTGTCTCCGGGTTTTACTTTTAATAAAAATGCGCGGCGGGGCTTAGCCAATGGCCGAGGGGTGCCGTGCCAATGGTGTGACCGATATCTTCATGAAAGGGAACAGCGGCAGCCCTTGCAGCAACTGGTGCAGCTCGTCATTGGAGGCCACGTTGAAGACGCTGTAGTTGGCGTACTCGCCAACCACCCGCCAGATGCTCTGCCAGCGGCCATCGCGCTGCAGGTCCTGCGAATAGGCCTTTTCGCGGGCCTTGATGTCGTTGACCTGCTCAGCGGGCAGGCTGTGGGGGATGTTTACATCCATGCGAACAAGAAACAGCATTGGGGAGTCTCCTTAAACGGTGGCCTGGGTAGTTGTTTGGGTGGTGGCTGACGTGGTGGCCTGGCGGCCCATGTCCATGTGCAGCGGTGCCTTTCCCTCGCGTGCGCGGTCAAAGCGGTCGAGTTGTGCGAGCGAGACCTGCACGCCAAAGCCGGGGCCGTCGGGCAGCTGCAGCGCAAAGTCGGCAATCGGCATCTGCGACTCCACGATGTCGTCCACCAGCAGTTGCGGGCCAAAGAGCTCGCAGCCGTGGTGTTGGCCACCCAGGGTGGCAAAGACATGGGCCGATGCGGCGCTGCCCAGCGACGTCTCCAGCATGGTGCCGCCGTACCAGCCAATGTCGGCGGCCTCGGCCACGGCCGCCACCTTGCGGGTGCGCAGCAGGCCGCCGTGTTTGGCCACCTTGAGCGAGAAGACATGGGCAGCCTGCTCGCGCGCCAGCATCAGCGCGTCTTGCGGGGTGCATACGGTCTCGTCGGCCATGATGAGGGCGCCGCCCAGCGTGGCGGTCAGGGCCTTGAGGGCTTGCACGTTCCAGCGCGCCACGGGCTGCTCGATGAGGGTCACGCCAGCCTCCACGAGCTGCGGCAGGTAGCGGCGGGCGGTGTTGCCATCCCAGGCTTGGTTCACGTCCACTGTCAGCGTGGCGCGGCCCTGCAGGCCGCGTGCAATCTGCGCCACATGGGCCACGTCATCGGCCGGGGCGTTGGCGCCTATCTTCATTTTGAAGATGTGGTGGCGCTTTTGTTCAAGGCGCAGTTGCGCCTCTTGCAAGTCGCGGTCCACGTTGCCGCTGGCTAGCGTCCAGGCCAGGGGCAGGCTCTGGTGCACCTTGCCGCCCAGCAGCTGCCAGGCGGGCTGGCCCAGGGTGCGGGCCACGGCATCGAACAGGGCCATCTCGACGGCGCTCTTGGCAAAGGCGTTGCCTTTGCAGGCCTTGTCCATGCGCGCCAGGGCCACTTCAAAGCCGCCCCCGTCCTGGCCGACCAGGGCCGGTGCCAGGTAGTTGGCAATGGCGTGGTGAATGCTTTCAGGCGATTCTTCGTTCCACGAGGGGCCGCCGATGGTGGCCGCCTCGCCGAAACCGCAGGCGCCACCCTTGAGCCACAGTTGCACGATGACCGGGCTTTGGCGGCTGATCGAGCCGAACGACAGCTTGTGGGGCCGGATGGTGGGGATGTCCAGGATGCGCACGTCGATGCGCTCGACGGTGAATCCATCGCGGGGGGTCATGCGGGGCCTTTGGTTGATCGGAATGTGAAAGCGCTGCTGCGCCCCTGAATAGGGCCGCGCAATGCAAGATTAGTGGCACCTCATAAACAAATCCAATGAATCATTTTCAACCGACCATTCGATATGATCGATGAATAACCGGCCGTGCCGCCACGGTGCGGCACCGGGAGCACGTTCATGGAAATCCGTCAGCTTCGCTACTTTCTCGACATTGCGCGCACCGAGCACCTCACGCAGTCCGCGCAGAACCTTTTCGTCACGCAGTCCACGCTGTCGCACGGTTTGCGCCAGTTGGAGCAGGAGCTGGGGGTGGCGCTGTTCGACCGGCTGGGCCGGGGCCTCAAGCTGTCGCAGGCGGGGGCGGCTTTTCGCATCTACGCTGCGCGGGCGCTGCAGGAGATCGAGGCGGGCCGCATGGCCTTGGCGGACATGGGGGCGTTGCAGTCGGGCTCGCTTGTCGTCGGCGTCATCCCGACGTTTCTTCACACACTGGTGCCCGCCGCCGTGGCGGCCTTCAGCATGGCCTACCCAGGCGTGAACGTGGTGGTGCGCGATCTGCGCGCCGGCCCGATCGAGGAGCAACTGGTGGAGGGGCAGCTTGATGTGGGCATTGCCTTCTATCCCACCGAGCGCGAAGAGATCGACACCGAGCCCCTGTTTGAAGAGCGCATGCAGCTGGTGGTGAACCGCCAGCACCCGCTGGCGCGCCGCCGCACGCTCGCCCTTAAGGAACTGGCCCAGGTGCCGCTGGCCATGTTGCCCCGGGCTTTTACCACCCGCCGCCTTATCGACGACAGCCTGCGCGCGGCGGGTGTGGTGCCCATCGTGCGGGTGGAGATGGAATCCGTGGAAGGGTTGCTGGACGTGTGCCGCTGGGGTGATCTGGCCAGCATTGCGCCTGAGCGCGCGGCGCAGCAGGCGAGTGACCTGCACGCCGTCGACCTGCATTCGCCCGCCATGCTGCGGCATGCGGGCATCCTGTGGCGCAAGGGCGCCTCGCGCAGCCGGGCGGCGCTTGAGTTCGCGGCCTTGCTCAAGGCATGAGCAGAACTGCCAACGCGTCGGTTCGCGCCTTTCCCCCGATGGGACGCCGCCTGCGCCTGCGCAGTGCGCAAGGGGCCTTGTGTGGCGGCCAAAGGGTTGGGCCGCGCGCAGGGCATAGGTTGTGGGGAGCGCTACGCAGCGCTGATTTGGCGGGTCAGGGTGCCAGCGTCTTGGGCTCGTAGTCGCAATACGGTGACACCACACATTCCCAGCATCGCGGCTTGCGCGCCTGGCACACGTAGCGGCCCAGCAGGATGAGCCAGTGGTGCGAGTCCACCGCGTAGGCCGCAGGCACGCGCTTCATCAGCTGCAGCTCCACCGCCAGCGGGTTTTTGCCCGGCGCCAGGCCCGTGCGGTTGCTCACCCGAAAGATGTGCGTGTCCACCGCCATGGTGGGCTGGCCAAAGGCCACGTTGAGCACCACGTTGGCCGTCTTGCGGCCCACGCCGGGCAGGGCTTCCAGGGCTTCGCGGGTGCGGGGCACCACGCTGCCGTGCTGCTCCACCAGGATGCGGCACGTCTCCATCAGGTGTTTGGCCTTGCTTTTGTACAGGCCGATGGTTTTGATGTAGCCCTCCAACCCTTCCAGTCCCAAATCCAGAATGGCCTGCGGCGTGCCCGCCACCGGAAACAGCTTGCGCGTGGCCTTGTTCACCCCCACATCGGTGGCCTGGGCCGACAGCAGCACGGCGGCCAGCAGTTCGAACGGGGTGGTGTATTCCAGCTCCGTGTTGGGCATGGGGTTGGCCGCCTTCAGGGTGGCGAAGAAGGGTTCGATCTGGGCGGTTTTCATGGGGTCGTCTGGTCGGATTCGTGGGCGTGCAAGCGAGGGGGCATGGCTCAGCGGCAGCGCTGCACCGGCACACACAGCCAGCACGGAAAGCGCCCCGTGGCCGGGTCCACTGCAAAGTCCTCGTCGTAGATCTCCAGCGCAGCACGCGGCTCCCATTCCCAGCCGTCGGGGATCTGGCCCGGCGTGCCCATCTGCGCCCAGGCGGCGCCGATCTCTGGTCCCGTGCCCACAAAGTGCATGCAGGCGTAGTCGCCGCCTTCGTAGTCCATCACCTGCACATCGGGCCCGGTGCGCAGGCCCACGCCAATCTGCACCGCTGCGTCATAGCGGCACTGCTCGGGCGGCGTGCAGGCCGGGTCATCGTGGCTGAAGCCATAGAACTTGGGGCGCGGATCATTCAGCCGATGGGCGGCACACCAACTGCCAAAACGCTCCCACAACTCGGTCAGGCCCGGGTGGCCGTAGGCGCCGGTGTGGCGCATGGTGGCAAGGCGCATGCGGGGCAGGGTGCGGAGGGTCAGGGTCATGGCGGACAGGGCAGTGTCGATGGAGGGAAAACCCAGTTTAGAGCCTCTTGGAAAGACACCGCATGAATCCTGCGTCGCAATTGGCGACAATGCAGAGTTTGTTGCCAACCACTTCTGTCCACGCCATGCAATTTGCCGACCGCCTGAACAACGTAGAAACCTCCGCCATCCGCGAGCTTTTCAAGCTGCTGGGCAAGCCCGGCATCATCAGCTTTGCGGGTGGCTTTCCGGACAGCGCGATGTTTGACGTGGAAGGCATCCGCGCAGCCAGCAACGCCGCCCTGGCCGAAGAGCCCGGCGCAGCATTGCAATATGGCGCCACCGAGGGCTACAACCCGCTGCGCGAGCAACTGGCCGCCTTCATGACCAGCAAGGGCGCCAAGGATGTCGCGGCCGACAACCTCATCGTCACCACCGGCAGCCAGCAGGCGCTGGATCTGCTGGGCAAGACCCTCATCAGCCCCGGCGACAAGGTGATTGTGGAAGGCCCGACCTTCCTCGCAACCATCCAGTGCTTTCGCCTGTACGGCGCCGAACTCATCAGCGCGCCCATCGATGGCAATGGCGTGAAGACCGACGAGCTGGAAAAGCTCATCGCCGAGCACAAGCCCAAGTTCGTCTACCTGATCCCCACCTTCGGCAACCCCAGCGGCGCCATGCTGAGCCTGGAGCGCCGCAAGGCCGTGCTGGAGATGGCGGTGAAGCACAACACCCTGATCGTCGAGGACGATCCCTACGGCGATCTGTACTTTGGCGATGCGCCTCCACCCAGCCTGCTCAACCTGTCGGCCACCGTGCCCGGCAGCCGAGAGCTGCTGGTGCACTGCGGCAGCTTGAGCAAGGTGCTGTCGCCCGGCCTGCGCGTGGGCTGGATGATTGCCCCGGCTGAACTGCTGGGCAAGGCCACCATGTGCAAGCAGTTCAGCGATGCACACACCAGCACCTTTGCGCAGGCCACGGCCGCGCAGTACCTCAAAGCCGGCCGCATGCCTGGCACCCTGGCCCATGTGCGCAAGGTGTACGCCGAGCGCGCCCAGGCCATGGGCGATGCGCTGCGCAAGGAGCTGGGCGACGCCATCGAATTTGTGCAGCCCCAGGGCGGCCTGTTCGTGTGGGCGCGCCTCACGGGTGCAGGCGGCAAGGTGGCCGATGGCAACGTACTGGCCAAGCGCGCCATCGAAAAGGGCGTGGCCTTTGTGCCCGGCACGCCGTTCTTCTGCGCCAACCCGGACCACGCCACCTTCCGCCTGTCGTTTGCCACGGCCGATGTGGACAAGATCCGCGAAGGCGTAGCGCGCCTGGGCCAGGCGATCTGACGCCTCCATGTCCGACACCAACGATCTCGCCAACATCCTCCAGCGCCTCGAAAGCCTGGAGATCAAGGCCAGCTTTACCGAAGACCTGCTGGACCAGCTGAACATGACCATCTACCAGCAGCAGCAACTGATCGACCGGTTGACGCACGAGGTCATCCAGCTGCGCCAGCAGGCGCCCGAAGGCGGCTCGAACGGCCCGCGCAACCTGCGCGACGAGCTGCCGCCGCATTACTGACGGTCGGTCACGCCGCGCCGCGTCGCATTGGTCTTCCATCACCGTTCGGGCTGGGCTTGTCGAAGCCTCGCGCTGCGCTTCGACAGGCTCAGCGTGAACGGTTTTTGTTTTGTGAATCTTGCGGTGTCAAGCCCGCACAGCCCGCCACGCCGCATCCGCCAACTCAGCGCGGTACGTAATGGGCGAGGGCAGGCCACCCAGGCCTGAACGCTCAGACAGCCACGCCCTGCAGTAGCTCTGCACCGGCCCCATCACCAGCGACGGCATCAGCTCGCACGGCAGGTCGCGCAGCGCGCCGGACTGGCGGTGGGGCTCGAACCAGGCCACCAGCGCCTGGTTGCGGCGCCGCGCTGCCTCGGCCAGGTCCGGGGTGCGCGGGCCCGCAGCCACCGCGCCGCGCGCCTGGAACATGAACCGTGCCCGCTCGGGCTGCGCCACCACCCAGTCCAGATAGCCCGTGACCAGGGCCAACACGCCCGCTTCGACGCCCTGGGCGGCATCAAGCTGGGCCTGCACGCTGCGTGACTGGTCGTGAAAGATGTCGAAGAACAGCGCGGCCACGATGCCGTCGCGGTTGCCAAAGTGGTGATAAATGCTTCCCACGCTGGCCCCGCAGCGCGCGCGCACGCCATCGATGGTGACCGCATCCACGCCGCCTTCGGCCGCGCAGGCCAGGGCGGCGTTCAGGATGTCCTGGCGGCGGTCCACGGGCTCTGCGGGCTGGGCGGCGGCTGGGGTGGTGGGTGATTTTGTGGAAGTACGGCTTGCCATGGAAGCGTATTATAGAATAAAGTTCTAGAAAATAATTCTAGAACCCTGCTCGCAGATTTCTGGTTGCCCATTCCCCATCTGCCGCACCCCACGCATGCCCACCATGACATCGATCACCAGCCAGTCGCTGCCCGGCAACGCCCTGTATCCCCACCTGCTTGCACCTTTGGATCTGGGTTTCACCACCCTCAAGAACCGCGTGCTCATGGGCTCCATGCACACGGGGCTGGAGGACGGGCGCGACCTCATGCGCATGGCGGCGTACTTCCGTGAGCGGGCCGAGGGTGATGTGGGCCTGATCGTGACGGGCGGCTTTGCGCCCAACATCGCGGGCTGGGCCAAGCCCTTCGCGGGCACGCTGGCAACCTCGGGCGCGGCCAGGCGCCACCGCGTGGTGACCGACGCGGTGCATGGTGCGGGCGGCAAGATCGCTTTGCAGATCCTGCACACGGGCCGCTATGCCTACCACCCGCTGGCCGTGGCGCCGTCGCGGCTGCAGTCGCCCATCTCGCCGTTCACACCGTTCGCGCTGTCGGCACGCGGGGTGGAACGGCAGATTCGCGCGTTTGTGAACTGCGCCGTGAAGGCGCGTGAGGCGGGCTACGACGGCGTGGAAGTGATGGGCTCCGAGGGCTACTTCATCAACCAGTTTCTGTCGCAAACCACCAACCTGCGCACCGACGCCTGGGGCGGCGACTACAGCCACCGCATGCGCCTGCCGGTGGAGATCCTGGCCCGCATGCGCGAGGCCGTGGGGCCAGATTTCATCATCATCTATCGCCTGTCGATGATCGACCTGGTGCCCGGCGGCAGCGCGTGGGACGAGATCGTCACGCTGGGCAAGGCCGTGGCCACGGGCGGGGCCAACATCGTCAACACCGGCATTGGCTGGCACGAGGCGCGCGTGCCCACCATTGCCACCAGCGTGCCGCGCGCAGCGTTTGCCTGGGTCACGCAGAAGATGAAGGCCGAGTTCGCGGCGGCGGGCATCACCACGCCGCTGGTCACCTCCAACCGCATCAACACGCCCGAGGTGGCCGAGCAGGTGCTGGCCGATGGCTGCGCCGACATGGTGTCGATGGCGCGGCCGCTGCTGGCCGATGCGGCGTTTGTGAAGAAGGCCGCGCAGGGGCGGGCGGATCGCATCAACACCTGCATTGCCTGCAACCAGGCCTGTCTGGACCATGTGTTCCAGAACAAGACCAGCAGCTGCCTGGTCAACCCGCGCGCCTGCCATGAGACGGAACTGGTGTACCGCCCGGTGTCGTCGCGCAAGCGTGTGGCGGTGGTGGGCGCCGGGCCGGCGGGTTTGACCGCTGCCACGGTGGCCGCCGAGCGCGGGCACGAGGTGCATCTGTTCGATGCCGCACCCGCCATCGGCGGCCAGCTCAACATGGCCAAGGTGATCCCGGGCAAGGAAGAGTTCCACGAAATGCTGCGCTACCTGGCCACACGCGTGGAAGACACGGGCGTGCAACTGCACCTGAACCAGCGCGTGTTGGCCGCCGACCTGGCGGGCTTTGACGAAGTCATCGTCGCGACCGGCGTGGAGCCGCGCGACCCGAAGATCCCCGGCCAGGACCACCCCAAGGTGCTGAGCTACATCGACGTGCTGAAGCGCGGCAAGCCGGTGGGCGAGCGCGTGGCCATCATCGGCGCGGGCGGCATCGGCTTTGATGTGGCCGAGTTCCTCACGCACGGTGAGCACCCCTCCACCACGCTCGACCTGCCCGCCTGGAAGGCCGAGTGGGGCATCACCGACCCGGCCGAGGCGCGCGGTGGCCTGGCCGCCAGCGGCCCGCGCGTGACGCCGCCCGCACGGCAGGTGACGCTGCTGCAGCGCAAGAAGGGCAAGCTCGGCGGATCTTTGGGCAAGACCACGGGCTGGATCCACCGCGCCACGCTCAAGATGAAAGCGGTGGAGATGGTGGGCGGCGTGAACTACGAGCGCATTGCCGACGAAGGCCTGCTGGTGTCGTACGGAGAGAAGCGCGAAAACCCGACCTGGATTGCCTGTGACACCGTGGTGCTGTGCGCAGGCCAGGTGCCCTTGCGCAGCCTGGCGCAGGACCTGGAGGCCCAAGGCCGCAAGCCCCACCTCATCGGTGGTGCGCTGGAGGCAGGCGAGCTGGATGCCAAACGCGCCATCGACCAGGCGGCGCGGCTGGCGGCGCGCTTGTGAGGTGAACAGGTTCTATTTTGAGGGAAATAGGCCGCTAGCGCTTGATGGTTAAGCGCTAGCAGCTATTGTTTTTATAGTGGATGACTGGCCGCTGCCGCGTCCTGCGGTGTGGCTGAACTCTGCAGTGCGTTGAACACCCGCAGCGCCGCCCAGGCGTCGTTGGCGGCGTAGACCAGTTGGGCCTCGGTCAACCGGGCGTTGGCCCAGTTGGAGGTGGCGGCCTTTTTGGACTTGATGAAGCGCCGGTTGAACAGCACCGCCACCGCCCCCTTCACCCCCATGTCCTTGCGGTAGCCGCGTTGGCGGAACACGGTGTTCAGCTCCAGCACATCGGCCGCTTGCACGCCCAGTTTGTGCTGGATGCGTTTGGTGTCATCCCCCAGGCCAAAGCCCGCCTTGGTCACACCCTGCAGGGCCAGCAGCTCGGCCACGCGGGCGCGACAGCCTGGGTCGTGCAGTTGGAACACCCAGGCTGTGTCGAGCGTGGCCAACTGCACGATGTGGGGTCCGTCGGACTGCTCGCCCTGCACAAAGGTGGGTTTGGATTCGGTGTCGAACCCCCAGGCGCTGGCAGCCGCCAGCGCATTGCAGGCCTTGTCAGCCTGCTCTGGGGTGGAGATGAGTGCGATGCGGTCCGTGCCCAGGCGCTCGAAGGGTTCCAGCAGGGCAATCTGGTCTTTGTCGGGAGTGCTGCGGTGGGCGGTGCGCGAAGGCGGGTGGGGGCGCTGGGGAGGGGGAGATGCCGTCATGGGGCCATTGTGCCGTTATGCCGTGTAAGCGCTTCAACCCTGCCGTGCCCCACACCGGGGGGCTGCGGCGCATCCGCTTCAGTCACCGCCTCTCAGAAAGTGTTCACGATCTCAGCGCTTGCCCGTCTTGCGCAGGCGGGGCATGTCGGCCATGTGGCCCAGGGCCTCTGCGCAGGCCGCCACGGTCAACGCCTGCCGTGCAGCCAGCCAGCCCACGCCAAACCAGGCCTTTGGGTCCGTGGCGGCGATCTCGCCATACAGCGCACTGGCTACGCGTTCATCGTTCAGCCGCCCCAGGGCCGACAGAGCGGGCTGCAGGCTGGCGAGGAAAGATTCCCCCTCGGCGTTCAGCGCAGGCGCCACAAATTCCGTGAGATAGCGCAAGCGCTTGAGGCGCTTGCGCAGGCGGTGTTGCTCTTGCACCGGCAGCGCGGCAAAGCCCCGGGCGCCTTGGTGCACCTTGGCGTGCAGCTTGCGCAATCGCTTTTGCAGCAGGCGGCGGGTGTCCTTGGCATCCAGGGCCTCTTGCCCGGTCGTCGGCGAGGCATCGTGGCCCTGGGCCGTGAATGCCATCAGGGCAATCAAAGCCGCCTGGAACGCTGGCGTGCGC
Organism: Acidovorax radicis; assembly: GCF_020510705.1. Taxonomy (NCBI): domain Bacteria; kingdom Pseudomonadati; phylum Pseudomonadota; class Betaproteobacteria; order Burkholderiales; family Comamonadaceae; genus Acidovorax; species Acidovorax radicis. Next base: position 3,243,016 of record NZ_CP075184.1, on the reverse strand, counting down.
ACGATGGCGGCGGCGGTGGATTGGCCGGGGGCTTCCTTCGCCGCTGCCCGCACATCCAGTGCGGGTGCGCCTGCATCGCGCAGGTCGGCAACGATGGCCTGCAAGGCCTGGCCCCGATCGCGCAGCTGGCCCAGGCGCTGGAACACTTCTACCAGCGGCGGCTCCCATGCGGGGTTGAACGCGCCAGTGGCCAAAGGCGCCAACTCGCCCAAGGCGGTGCGCAAACGGCGGATGCCAATGCGCAGCTGGTGCACATGTTCTTCATCGCCACCGCCTTCCACGATCTCGCTCGTATTGCCCAGGACCTGCTCAAGGCAATGGGCCACCACCACGCGCTGCAACGCGCGCCTGTTCAGAAGGTGCTGTTGAGGGCCACTGGATTTCATCGGAGCGGCCTTGGTGGCTGGCCTGGCCCATTGCGGGGCCAGCAGCCGTTCGCCACGCTCTGCCTTGGACACGGTGCTCAAAAACAGCCCATGCCGTGTGGCCCACCGGGTGGCGAGGGTCTCCAGGCCTGCCAGCGGCCCGGCCTTGAGTTCCAGCTCCAGCTCGCAGATGCGCGCCTCTTTCTGCTGCGGCGTGCCGCGATGGGCAATGACCCGCCCGGTGTCCAGGGCCAGCTCCACCACACTGCCCTTGATGGCGATGTCCCGCGTCACGCGGTCCATCTCGGTGCCATAGGTTTCGGTCAGGGCGCCATTGGCTGCCTGCAGCGCGTTCAGCAGCCGCATGCCCGCCACGGTGTCGGCGTGCAGTTCAGGGCGTGGTTCGGGGGCCGGGCCTGTGGCATGCGCTTGGCCCCGGTCCACGTTGTGCTCCTCGCGGTCCAGCGGTCCGTTGCCCAGGGCCTTGACGGTCTGCACCCACTGGTCGCCCTCGCGGCGCAGTCGAAAGGCAATGCCACGGGATGACAGCGCTGCGTCGGGTGTGTCGAAGTAGCGGGCCTCCATGCGGATCAGCGCATGCGTGCCCCTGCGCGCGGCGGCCTGCACGGCAGCCAGGCGCTCGGGGGGAATGCAGAACTTGAACTCGATTTCCATGGTGGCCATGCCCTTGCCCGGTCGGGGGGATTTTTGAACGGAACCCAAGGATATCGCTTTCATGTGGATACCTGACGGCACTTCTAGATAACCACGTGCTGAATTTAGATAATCAAATATTAATTCAATGCTGCATGGAGTTTGACGAGGAAATCAAGCTCATTCCCAATGGATTGCCATTTTTATTGCGGATCGATGTAATCACCTTGAAGGCCGAAGCCTGAACCCGGTCTGGCAGGCGGACAAAATTATTCTCCTGGACGAGGGTATCGCCGTTGAGAAATGACCAGATAATGAATTTAAGGGCCTGCGTGGTTTGCTCGGGTGTGTCTGTAACCTTGGGGAAGACCACAAAGGTGCCCATGGTGATGGGCCATACCGATTTGCCGGATTTTTGCGTCAGCGTCTGATGAAAGGCCCCAGTGGCCGACCATTCGCTATTCGCCAATGCAGCCTTGAATGCGTCGATGGAAGGTTTGACAAAAACACCCTCGGCATTCTTCATCTGCACCGCTGCCAGGCCGTATTCGGCGACATAGCCAAAGTCCACATAGCCGATGGCGCCCGCCGTGTCGCGCACCCCCTTGGCCACACCATCACTGCCTTTGAACGCCAAAAACCCCTGCGGCCACGGGATGCTGGTCTTGGCCCCGTAGGAGGACTTCCATTTGGGACTGACCTTGCCCAGGTAATCGGCGAAGTTGTAGGTAGTGCCCGAACCGTCAGCGCGCACCACCACCTGGATGGCCAAGTCTGGCAGCGAGACATCGGGGTTCAACGCCGTGATCTCGGGGGCGTTCCAGCGGCTGATTTCGCCCATAAAGATGCGGCTGAGCACGTCCCCGGTCAGGCGCAGCTGTGCGTTTTGTACCTTGGGCAGGTTGACGATGGGGCTGATGCCCGTGATGGCCACCGGCAAGGCAATCAGTCCGTGATCGATGAGGTCTTTTTCAGTGGGGTAGACGTCGGTGGCCCCGAAGCCCACGGCCTGTTGCTGGATCTTCTTCATGCCGGCGCTGGAGCCGACCGGGTCATAGTCCACGTGGGCGCCCGTGGCCTTGGCATAGGCTTTGGCCCAACTGCGGTAGATGGGCGCCGCCGCAGACGAGCCCGCGCCTGTCACCGTTTGCGCGTTGAGGTTACCCGCTTGCAGAAACGCACACGACACTAGAAAAATGGCGTAAATATATTTCATATATTTTCTGTTATTTATATTGAATGAATGGCTATTTACCGGTGCGCCACGGTGTATTGGCGCACGCACTGCAGGCGCTTTGTCTAACGCGCAGAGGCGGAGAGCTTATCAAAAAGAATATGTGATCAGATGGGGTATCTTTAGAAAATTGGTGTGCCTATTCGTCATGAGTTTGTCATTTGAAACAAATAGTATCTTTGGCGGGCAGGCCAAGCCGTGGCTGCAGATCGCAGGTGTGAAAGAAGGGGGAGTGGTTTCGCTGCGCCCTCGTGTATCACGCCCCCCGTTGACATGTGATGGTGGTGGCCGTGTGCGGCTCGCCCCGGAGTCATTCACAAGAGTTTCAGATGCTTCAAAAAATCAAGATCGGCACCAGGCTCGCCCTGGCGTTTGCTGTGCTTCTGTTGTTGATTTCTGCGCTGGCCGCCGGTGGTATCAGCGGTGCCAAGCGCCTGGCCGAGCGCAGCGCCGCGCTGTATGGGGACCGCACGGTCCCGCTGGGGGTGTTGACAGAGATCAGCCACCTGACGCAGCGCAACCGCGTGCTGGTGATGGACATGCTGATGGACCCCGGCACCAGTAACCTGCAGGCCAGCCATGCGGCGCTGACCGCCAATGTCGAACGCATTCGGGCCCTGTGGGAGACCTACACCGCCAAGCCGCTGGCAGCACAGGAGCAAGCCCTTGCCAAGGCGTTTGTGGCCGCCAATACCACGTATCTAGACAAGGGGCTGCTCCCGGCAGCGGCGGCGCTGGTGGCGGGTAAATACGACGATGGCTCTGAGCTGTACATCACCCAGATCCGGCCCAACGCCCTGAAGGTACAGGAGGCCATCGAGCAACTGGTGGCCTTGCAGATCCACGTGGCCGAGGAGGAGTTCGGCGCTGCCAAGACCATGAGCGAAACCATCCATGTCTGGATGCTGGCCGCCACTGCGCTGGCGCTGCTGGTGGGCGCCGTGATGGCCTCTGTCATCACGCGTTCCATTTCGCGCCCACTGCGCCAGGCCGTGGTGCTGGCCCGCACGGTGGCCGGCGGAGATCTGAGCACGCAGATCGTGGTGCGCGGAACCGACGAAACGGCTGAACTGCTGGGCGCCCTGCGGGAGATGAACCACCAACTGGTGCGCGTGATCACCGAGGTGCGTGACAGCACCGAAACCGTGGCGCGGGATGCCGTGCAGATGGCCGGTGGCACGGAAGACCTGGCTCGTCGCACCGAGGTGCAGGCTTCGAATCTGCAAGAGACTGCCGCATCGATGGAGCAGCTCACCATCACGGTGCAGCACAACACCGACAACGCGCATCGGGCCACGGCACTGGCGCAGGAAGCCAGCAAGGTGGCGAACGAGGGGGGGAGCGTGATGCGCGACGTGATTGCCACCATGCAGGAGATCAACAGCCAGTCGCAGAAGATCACAGACATCATCAAGGTGATCGATGACATTGCGTTCCAGACCAACCTGCTGGCCCTGAACGCGGCGGTAGAGGCCGCCCGTGCGGGCGAACAGGGGCGGGGGTTTGCCGTGGTGGCGGGCGAGGTGCGGGGACTGTCCCAGCGCAGCAGCACGGCGGCGCGGGAGATCCGGGGGCTCATTTCGGCCAGCGTGCGGGGTGTTGAGCGTGGCTCAACGCTGGTGGGACAGGCCGGCGAGCGTGTGGCCAATACCGTTCGGCATGTCAATCAGGTGGTGGCGCTCATCAGCGAGATCAAGGACGCGGGCCAGGAGCAGGCCCGGGGAATCGCGCAGATCGGCGAGGCCGTGCGGCAACTGGACATGGCCACGCAGCAGAATGCCGCCCTGGTGGACGACAGCTCGTCGGCCTCGACGGGGGTGAAGAACCAGGTCCGGCGCCTGCTGGAGGTGATTCACCAGTTCCGGCTGGCGCCAGAGAGCGCTGTGTTGGATCCGCACGAGGCTGGGCAGCCGCTGCTCGTTTTGCCGGCGGGGGCTGCATCGCCTGCGCAACTGTCGATGGTTCCGCGTTAAAAACGTGTCCACGCGCTAAGTGGGGTGCGTTCCCCGGTGGCTGAGGGTGCAGCGAAATCGGGCCTGTTTTTTTGAATCGGTCCCGGCGGGGCGCTGAAACGGGGTGGGGTGTCAGCTATCCCGTGTCAGACGGTTGATGCGAGAGGGTTCTCGTCGTCCGGGGTTTCCAGCGACACGATGCCATCGCGCCCGCGGTGTTTGGCTTGGTAAAGCGCCTGGTCTGCGCGGTCGAGCAGGTCGCGGGGGCTGAGGTCGCTTTGGCGAAAAGCGCCGACCCCCACGCTGGCGGTGATGCGATAGCGCTGGCCCGTTTCGTCGGCCAGTTGCAGTGCACGGATGCTTTGCAGAATGCGCGTGGCCACTTCCAAGCCTTCTTGCAGCGCGGTCATTGGCAGCAACACGCCAAACTCCTCGCCGCCGAGTCGGCCCACCGCATCGCTCACGCGCAGCTGGCTCTTGACGGCTTGTGCAAACGCCACCAGCGCACGGTCACCCTCCAGGTGACCAAAGCGGTCGTTGATGGTCTTGAAATGGTCCACGTCGAGCATCAGCAGCGTAAGGGGCTCGCCGTTGCTGCGCGAGCGCATGTACACGGACTCGGCGCACTCCAGAAACGCGCGCCGGTTGGCAATGCCGGTGAGCATGTCGGTGGTGGCCAGGCGGTGAAGCTCGCGTTCAAGGTTCTTGCGCTGTGTCACGTCGCGGTAAATGCCCTCGACCCCCGCAAAGTTGCTCGCATGGTCGTAGAGCGCATGGCTGCTGATGGAGATGTCGATCACCTGGCCGTCGCGGCGCACCATCTGGCCGGGGAAATCAGATACCTCCCCCTGCTCCAGAATGGCTTTCTTGAACGCATCGCGGTCAGAGCTGTGCGGGTAGTAGGACTCGGCCGTGCGGCCTTCGATTTCGTGTGGCTCATAGCCCAGCACGCGCCGCACGCCCGGGCCCACGTGCTGAACGACGCCTTGTGCATCGGTGCGGTAGTAAACGTCCTGCAGGTTCTCGAACAGGCGGCGAAAGTTCTGCTCGCTCTCGCGCAGCTGCGCTGCGATTTCACTTTGGTGGGTCATGTCCATGCCGGCCATCAGCACGGCGGGGGCGCCGTCCCACTCGATGGCCACGCTGCTGACCAGCACCATGCGCAGCTCCCCTTGCAAGGTGCGTACACGAAACTCCGATGACTTGTTGGGCAGGCCTGCCTGGGCAGGGACAGACACCTGTTGCACGCGGTTGGCAGACCGATGCTGGTCCAGCGGATGCACAAAATCACTCAGCACCATGCCCACAAGATCCGTTGCGGTGGTAGCCCCCAGCAACTGCGCGCCTGCTGCGTTGGCAAAGCGGACGATGCCATTTTGGGTGACCAGTACGGCCGCTGGCAATGCGTGCAGCAGATGAAGGTCGGAGTGCATGGGGCGTGCAACAGTCACCAAAAGTAGTCTGGCATTGTGGCACTGGTGCTAGCGGCTGCAAAAGGATATCTGTCGCAGGCGCTACCATCGCCTATGCGAAAAACTTTTCAACTCCACGTCGAAGGCAAGAACCGCGACCGCGTGCTTGACGCCGTCAAGCACGAAATCCGCAAATACATCAAGCGTGAACGGCGCCGCGACCTTCCCGAGGGCGCCGATTTTTGGGACTTCGATTGCCGGTTTGGCCGCACCAAGGACGTTGCCGAGGCGGTGCACCTGTCCGCCCTGACCGGCCTGATCAATGAGGTCGCTGGCGAAGGCGGCGCCCAGTTTCACGTTGAAATCATCGCCAAGCCCGGCAAGCGCACGCCCCGGGCTCCAGGTGAAGCCGACCCTGAACGCGATGACATGCAAGAGGGCGACGAAGGCGTTTGAGCCTTTTACCCCAGGGCTGCCGCTGTATCAGACACAGCGTGCCGCACGCTGTTTCCTGACAGGCTCCTTATTAGAACGTGAACATGTTCTTGGGAGCCTTTTTTTTACCGCGCAGGATCTGTGGGCTTTTTTTCTGGCGTTGCAGTGGACGCCGCAGCGGCAGCAGCGCGCAGCTTGTCTTTTTTGCTGGGGCGTTTGCCCTTGATGCCCCCTGTGCCATCGGGGGCCTCAGCCGGGGCCTGCATGGGTGTTGCCTCGGTGCGCTCAAACCCCGCGATCTGCTCGCGCGGCAGGCTCAGGTGCTGGCGCTTTTCGATCAGTCGGAAATGGGCCTCGGCATCGGCGGTCACAAAAGTCACGGCGGTGCCACTTTCACCCGCGCGGCCCGTGCGGCCGATGCGGTGCACATAATCCACGGCAGAGCGCGGCAGGTCGTAGTTGACGACGGCTGGCAATTGCGCGATGTCAATGCCACGCGCCGCCAGGTCGGTGGTCACCACGACTTGCCAGCGCTCGTCCTTGAACTCCTGCAGCACTTGCTTGCGTGCACCCTGGCTGAGTCCGCCGTGGAAAGGTGTGGCAAAGATGCCGGCCTTGTAGAGTTTTTCGGCCACATGTTCGGCTGCGTATTGCGTGGCCACGAACACCAGCACCCGCGACCAGCCGTGTTCCTTGACCAGGTGGCGCAGCAATTGGGTGCGGCGTGCTGCATCTACGGCAATGGCGCGTTGCTCAATGGATGGTTCGTTGCCCGGCGTGTGGGGCACCTCCACACGCACAGGATTTTTCAGCAAGCCATCGGCCAGAATCTGCACGGCGGCTGGAAAAGTGGCTGAGAAGAACAGGTTTTGCCGCGCTTCGGGCAGCAGCGCCAGCACACGTTGCAGTTCTTCGGCAAAGCCCAGGTCCAGCAGGCGGTCGGCTTCGTCCAGCACCAGGTGGGCCACGGCGGACAGGCGGAGCGCGTTGTGCTCCACCAGGTCCAGCAGTCGCCCCGGTGTGGCTACCACAATGTCGGCCCCCCCGCGCAGGCCCATCATCTGAGGGTTGATCGACACACCACCAAAAATGATCGCCACCTTGGGGGGCAACGGCAGGTGCTGTGCCAGGCTGCGCAGCACTTCACCCACCTGGGCGGCCAGCTCACGCGTGGGGACCAGCACCAGCGCGCGCACACGGCGAGGCCCGCTCCCCGGTGCTCTTGCTGCTCCCGTGGAGCCGGAGGCTGCCCCTTGAAGTTGTTGCAGCAGGGGCAGCGCGAAAGCCGCTGTTTTGCCCGATCCGGTCTGTGCGGCGCCTAGCAGGTCTGTGCCCTGCAAAATGGCAGGAATCGCCTCCGCCTGGATAGGTGTAGGCGCAGAAAACCCCAGCTGGCTGGCAGCATGGACAAGGGCCGGAGAAAGACCGAGGGAAGCAAAAGGCATGGGCGGGGCACTGGGAGCGGCGTGGAGGATGACCGCACGGCAGCGCGAACGGGAAGAATGAAGGATTGTCGCCGCAGTTTGCGGTTTGGGCACGGCGACGCAGCCTGGGTGGTGGGCCAGGGCCCGCTGCGCGGGCGATCCCGCGCAAGCGGTGCGTGTCTCCCCTGGAGGGGCGTGTCCTGGGGCGGAAGGGCTGTTTTGCCACATGCCAGCGCTTGCATGGCTGTGCTGGCCCCTGTCGCCGCTGATAATCGCTTTCCTACTTTCGTTTTGATTGCTCTTCGTATCCACCCATGGCATTGCCTCTTGATACATCCGTCATCACCCATGGCATTCAGCTTGCGGTGGCGCCCGTGTTTTTGCTCACCGCCGTGTCCGGAATGATTGGAGCCGTGGCCGGGCGGCTGGCGCGCATCATCGATCGGGCGCGGTTGGTGGAAGACCGCGCGCGCGCCAACCGAGACCCTGACTTTCTGTCCCGCGCTTACAGTGAGCTGGCCGAGCTGCGGTTGCGTGGTCGTCTTGCCAATGGATGCATCGGGTTGCTGACGTTCTGCGCGTTTCTGATCGGAATCACCATCATCTTGCTGTTTCTGGGGGAAACCACCGACTTCCAGTCCAGCCGGTTCGCCGTGAGCGGTTTTCTGGCAGGGGTGGTGTCGTTTCTTTTGGCGCTGGTGTGTTTTTTGACCGAGACCCTGCTGGCGACCCGCCTGCTCGACTTTCACATGCTGCAAGATGAAGTGGAGGGCAAGCAATGAAATCGTTCGCAGACCTGGGCGGGCTTGTCTATTCGACGGACGCGGGCCGCATGTGCCCCGGCTGCCGCGAGCCCGTGGCGCAATGCACCTGCAAGCGCAACAAAGCCCTGCCAACGGGCGACGGCATCGTGCGCGTCTCGCGCGAGACCAAGGGGCGCGGCGGCAAGGCCGTGACGCTGGTCAAAGGCGTGCTGGTGGACGAAGCCGCGCTGGAGCAACTGGGCAAGCAGCTCAAAGCGGCTTGTGGCAGCGGCGGTACGGTGAAGGACGGCGTGATTGAAGTGCAGGGCGACCACGTCGAACGCGTGGTGGCAGCGATGCAAAAGCTGGGCCATAAGGTCAAGCGCGCTGGCGGCTGAAGGAATCCACGCAACACGTGAAATACGCCCCATGGTGATCGACCCTGAAAAGCTGCAACGCCTGGTGACCATGCAGATGCCCTATGGCAAATACAAGGGCACGGTGCTGGCCGACCTCCCTGGCAATTACCTGCACTGGTTTGCGCGTGAGGGGTTTCCCAAAGGCGAGCTGGGTCAGTTGCTCGCGCTGATGCGTGAGATCGACCACAACGGCTTGTCGGATCTGCTCACACCGTTGCGCCGCCGGTGAGCGCTGGTGAAGGACATTGGTCGGCCGCAACGAGATGCGGCCACGGCACTGCCACGGTGTCCTGTCACTTTGGGTTTGTGTGTGGTTGCCAGCCATTGGCACCACCATCATCTTGAACGCAGGATCTGAGAAAGCCCGCAAGGCGTACCCATGAAGGGCCACCTCGTGCGGGCGGCTTCACGCTTGGGTGGCGGGCGCGTGGTGGGCGTCAGGTCGTTGTTCTAAAAACCCCGGGTCGCTGCCGAAATAGCCGCGAAACAGGTTGCGCGCAATGCCATGGGCCGCCAACTGCAACTCGCGCGCCACATCGGGCGCAAACAACTGTTGGGTGTGTTTTTGCCACAGCCCCACCCACGCCGCAAAGTGGGCGGGGGTGACGCCTTCCAGCGCCATGTGTTTGCCGAAAACGTTGCCGCGAAAACTGCGCGTGCCGAGCGCCACCGTGCTCCAGAAGTCCACCAGCCGTTGCAGGTGGGCGTCCCACCGGCCGTGCAATGCCTGTTCAAACACCGGCCCCAACAAAGCGTCCTGGCGCACGTCGGCATAAAAACCATGCACCAGTGCGGTGATGGACTCCAAGGTGGGCGCGGCAGCCGGTTCGGGCGTTGTTGATTCCGGGTTCATGGCGTGAGTGTGCCTTTTCAGCTGCAGCCGCAGCCTGACGAACCGCAACCTTGTGCAGGGGCCGCGCTGGCCTCGAATTGTGGAAACAACACGTTGTTTTCGAGGTGAATGTGGTTGATGAGGTCATCGCTCAGTTGACCAATACCGGCATACAGCGCGCGCCACGTGTTGCAGGCGCCCAGCGGCGGGGTGGCGTCGTTGGTGAGTTCGTTGAGCTTGTCCAGCGCTTCACCGTGGTCCACGTGCTCGGACCGCATCATGCCGATGGGTTGGCCCACCATGGGGTTGCCGCCGGCCTTGAGCATCGGGAACAGCACTTGCTCCTCCTTGAGCATGTGCGATTGCAGCTCTTCGTTCATTTCTTCCAGCAGATCCGCCAAGCCGGCCGGGACCTCGGGGTTTTCGCGGTGCACGGCTTCTACACGGCGCGCCATGCGGATCAGTTCAGGCAACTGTGCGCGATGGACGTCGTGGTAGCGGGCCACGATATGGTCAATCAAGGTGCTGGGGGATGCGGCCTCTGGCACGGCATCGCTGCGTTGCAGTGCTGACAACTCGGCCAGCACGGCGTTGGGGTCCAGGCCCTTTTCCGCAGCGGCCTTGGACAGGCTGACCTGGCCGCCGCAGCAGAAATCCAGCTTCAGGCGCCGGAACACCGCCGTAGCACCTGGAAGTTGCACCGCAATCTGACCGATTTGCTGGTCGGCGCTGAGGATTGGTTGGGCGGTTTGCAGTGTGTCGACGCGTGCGTTCATGGGAGTCCTTGAAAGATTCATACGATGTGAATATTTTATCCAATAAAATACACAGTCAGCACATCTTTCAATTGACTTAGGGCAAATTCATGCGGCTGACACAGTGGACCGACTACACCTTGCGCGTGCTGATGTATTGCGCGAGCACGCAAGGCCGGGTGCAGCCGGTCACGATCACGGAGGTGGCAGAGCTGTATGGCATTTCTCGCAGCCACCTGATGAAAATCGTGCAGCAGCTATCGGCGCAAGGGTTGCTCGAAACCACGCGCGGGCGGGGCGGCGGCATGCGCCTGATGCGGCCGGCATCCAGCATCAACATAGGGGCAGTGGTGCGCTCCACAGAAACCGATTTCAACCTGGTCGAGTGTTTTGACCCGTTGACCAACCAGTGTTGCCTGAGCGACCACTGCCGCCTCAAAGGGGTGTTGAGCCAGGCGATTCAGGCCTATTTGGCGGTGCTTGATGCGGTGACCCTGGCTGACCTGGTCGCGCCAGCGTCGCCATTGGTGGGGGGTGGGCTGGTGTCTATTGTTGCGCCCCCGATCAGTCGCAGCGCCAGTCGATCTACCAATTTGAATTTATAAAGAAAAGTGCCTATAGCGCTTATTGGATAAGCGCGAGCAGCTATCAAAAATACAGTGATTGACGCAAAGGTCCGCGCCGTGCAATTGCCGGGCACGGACGGGAGAGTGCGAGGCGGCAGTAATCGTTGACGTGGGGCCGATGCGGTGAAGCAGATTCAGCGCAGCACTTCCAGCAGCCGGTCGAGCCCGCCCAGGTTGATGGCCACATTGGCCTGCGCCCGCACGGCGGGTTTGGCGTGGTACGCCACCGAGAGGCCCGCAGCGCCCATCATGGGCAGATCGTTGGCGCCGTCGCCCACCGCAATGGCCTGTGTGGGGGCTATGCCCATGAGCGAGGCGACTTCCAGTAACGTGCGGCGTTTTTCCGCACCGTCACAGATGTCGCCCCAGGCTTGTTCCACCATGCGCCCCGTGAGTTGGCCGTTGTCGATCTCCAGCTGGTTGGAGCGGGCAAAGTCGATGCCTAGCCCGGCCTTCACGCGGTTGGCAAAGAAAGTGAAACCCCCCGACACCAGCAGCGTGGTCAGGCCTGCGGCCTTGGCGGCGGTGATCAGTTCTCTGGCACCGGGGTTAAAGCGCAGGCGTTCGGAAAACACGTGCTCCATGTGCTGCACCGTCACACCTTTGAGGAGGGCCACGCGCTGGCGCAGGCTCTCCTTGTAATCGGTGATGAGGCCCTGCATCGCGGCCTCGGTGATGGCTGCCACCTCGGCCTTGCGGCCTGCCGCGTCGGCGATCTCGTCCACACACTCGATGTTGATGAGGGTGGAGTCCATGTCAAAGGCAATGAGTTTGTAGCTGGACAGGAGCAGCTGCGGCGCAATGCCTTGAATGACAAGGCCAGGGGCGAATTCAGTAGCGTGGGTCATGGCAGAAATGGCGCGGCAAATGCAGTAACTAAAGCCCGCAATGGTATCGCCGCCTGTGCGCCGTTCCTGCGCTTGTCGGTGCGCATGTCTTGGCGCGTATCTCTGTGCTTGCCGCAGGCACCGGCCTTGCGTTACCGCGTGGCGCCTGGGGTGCCTGAGGCGCCTTACCAGTGAATGGGCCCTCAGCGCGAGGGTGGCAGGGTTTTGCTGCCGCCAGTCGGCACACTTTTACCGGGTTCGGGAGATTGTGGCGCGCCCATCTTGCCCAGGAACATGCGCAAAAAGAACCCCGCCATACACAGCATGAAGCCAATGCCGATGATGCTCATCAAGCCATAGGGGGTGGTGAAAAGGTCGTGCAGCAGTTTCATGAGTAACCTCGTTTTAAATGGGGTTACTGACTATTGCGCTATTCGGTGGGGTTGCCCTTGAGTTGCGTCAAACCCTGCGGCTGCCATGGCAAAAGCCACGTCATTCCGGACGTGGCAGGTACAGGCGATCCGACCACGTGGCCAGCCATTCAGGCTTGAAGGCCACAAAAATGGCGGCCAACATGCCGGTGACAAATCCGTCGCCCCAAGCCATGAGCCAGCGGGCCACCAGGGAGAGCTCGGTGCCTACGCCCGGCAACAGATGGCCACCCCACTGGGACAAGGCGCCTGCCGCGAAGACACACGCCACAGTGCCCAGAAAAGCCCGGCCCAGCACATACACAAACGGCTGGGTGCCGATGAAACGCCGAATCAACGCCCCCAGCCCCAGGGCCAGCGTGGCGGGCACCACGCCCATCCAGGTGACGGTGGACAGCGCCTCGGGCCAGGCCAGTGCGGGCGAGAGAAGCCCGGCACAGCCCCCCACCACGACCAGCACCGGGATGGCGAGCGGCCAGCCCAGCATCAGCACCACCAGGCACGCGCCAGACATTTGCAGCTGCAGCGGCATGGCGTGCAGTGCGGGCAGTGCGGGCAGTGCCCACATCCAGGGCAGAAACACCAGTGTGGCGAACAGCGGCGTCCACAGTGCAGACGGCGCAGCGTGGGTCTCGTTTGTCAGGGGCTTGCGGCTGGCCAGCATGCGCCAGGGCCGTGCTGCCACGGCAGCCGCCAAAGCAATGAGAACGAGAGCAGCCTCCAGCCACATGGGTTTTTTTACTACTCTATTGATAGCTGCCAGCGCTTTATGGATAAGCGCTAGAGGCCAATTTCATTCAAAAAAATCAAGCAGCCACCAGCGGCTGCCCCAGGCTGCGCAGAATGTCCCGCACCATCTGCGCGCGGTCCTTCGGGTCCTTCAGTTCACGCTCGATGCGCAGCTTTTCGTTGCCCGCCAGCTTGATGTGCTTGTTTTTCTGGATCAGCTCAATGATGCGCATGGGGTCGATGGGCGGCTGGGGTTTGAAAGTGATGTTGATCACCCCCGGGGCCGCATCCACCTTCACCACGCCATAGGGCTGGCTCAGCACGCGCAGGCGGTGCACGTCGATGAGTGTCTGCGCCTGCGGCGGCAGCTTGCCGAAGCGGTCCACGATCTCTTCAAGCAGCGCATCGATCTGGTCGCTGGTCTTGGCCGTGGCCAGCTTTTTGTAGAACGACAGGCGCAGGTGCACGTCACCGCAGTAGTCGTCGGGCAGCAGGGCGGGGGCGTGCAGGTTGATGTCGGTGGTGACGGACAAGGGCGCCAGCAAATCGGGCTCTTTGCCCGCCTTGAGCGCCTTGACGGCTTCGTTGAGCATCTCGTTGTAGAGCTGGAAGCCCACTTCGAGCATGTTGCCGCTCTGGTTCTCGCCCAGCACCTCGCCCGCACCGCGGATCTCCAGGTCGTGCATGGCCAGGTAGAAGCCGCTGCCCAGTTCCTCCATCTGCTGGATGGCGTCGAGCCGCTGCTGCGCCTGCTTGGTAAGGCCCTCCACATCGGGCACCATCAGATAGGCATACGCTTGGTGGTGGCTGCGGCCCACGCGCCCGCGCAACTGGTGCAGCTGCGCCAGGCCGAACTTGTCGGCGCGGCTCATGATGATGGTGTTGGCGGTGGGCACGTCGATGCCGGTCTCGATGATGGTCGAGCACAGCAGGATGTTGTAGCGCTGGGCCACGAAGTCGCGCATCACGCGTTCGAGCTCGCGCTCGGGCATCTGGCCGTGGGCCACGGCGATGCGGGCCTCGGGCAAAATTTCTTCGAGCTTCTGGCGGCGGTTCTCGATGGTCTCCACCTCGTTGTGCAAAAAGTAGCACTGGCCGCCGCGCTTCAATTCGCGCAGCACTGCCTCGCGGATCACGCCCGTGCCTTCGTTGCGCACAAAGGTCTTGATCGCCAGGCGCCGCTGCGGCGCGGTGGCGATGACCGACAGGTCACGCAGCCCTTCGAGCGCCATGCCCAGCGTGCGCGGGATGGGCGTGGCCGTGAGGGTGAGCACGTCCACCTCGGCGCGCAGGGCCTTCATCTGCTCCTTGTGGCGCACGCCGAAGCGGTGCTCCTCGTCGATGATCAAAAGGCCCAGGTCGTGGAACTTGGTGGATTCGGAGAGCAGCTTGTGCGTGCCCACCACGATGTCCACCGTGCCGTCGCCAATGCCCTTGATGGCCGCCGTGATCTCCTTGCCTGAGCGAAAACGGGACACCTCGGCCACCTTGATGGGCCATTTGCTGAAGCGGTCCACCAGCGTCTGGTAGTGCTGCTCGGCCAGCAGCGTGGTGGGCGCGAGGAAGGCCACCTGCTTGCCGCCCGTGACGGCCACGAAGGCCGCACGCAGTGCTACCTCGGTCTTGCCAAAGCCCACGTCCCCGCAGACCAGGCGGTCCATGGGCCGGGGGCTGATCATGTCCTGGATCACCGCGTGGATGGCGGCGTTCTGGTCGGCCGTTTCTTCAAAGCCGAAGTCGTTGGCAAAAGTCTCGTAATCCTGTGGGCTGTAGCGGAAGGCGTGGCCTTCACGCGCCGCGCGGCGGGCGTAGATGTTGAGCAGCTCGGCCGCGCTGTCGCGCACCTGCTCGGCGGCCTTGCGCTTGGCCTTTTCCCACTGGCCGCTGCCCAGCTTGTGCAGCGGCGCCTCGTCGGCGCTCACGCCGGTGTAGCGGCTGATCAGCTGCAGCTGGCTCACGGGCACGTAGAGCACGGCCTTGTCTGCGTATTCGAGGTGCAAAAACTCCTGCATGGCGGGCGTGCCGTCGGGGTTCTTGTTACCCACGTCCATGTTGATGAGGCCCCGGTAGCGGCCGATGCCGTGGGCGCTGTGCACCACGGGGTCGCCCAGGGTGAGCTCGGACAGGTCCTTGATCAGCGCCTCGACGTCGCTTACCTGCTCCTGCTTCTTGCGCCGGCGTGTGGTGGGGCCGGCGGCGAACAGCTCGGTCTCGGTGACGAAGTCGATGCCGTCTTCAATCCAGCTGAAGCCCACGTTGAGCCCGGCGGTGGCGATGCCCACCTTTTCGTCGGCTGTGCGCTGGAACTCGGCCAGTGAGTCAAAGGCTGGCGGGCTCACGCCGCTGGCGCGCAAAAAGTCCAGCAGGCTTTCGCGGCGGCCATCGCTCTCAGCCAGCAGCAGCACACGGCGCTGCGTGTTGCGGATGTGGGCATGCAGGCGGGCCAGCGGGTCTTCGGCGCCGCGCACCACCGACAGGTCTCCGAGCTTCTGGAAGTGCGGGTTGTCGGCAACGTCCTCCACCCCAGGGCGGATGGAAAGCTGCGCATGTTGGTTGGCGCGCGTGTAGAACTGGTCGATGGACAGGAACAGTGACTCGGGCGGCAGCGCCGGGCGCTCGGGATCGCCCTGGATCAGGCGAAACCGGTCCTTGGTGTCCTGCCAGAACCGCTGGAAGGCAGGCTCCAGGTCGCCATGCAACACCACCGTAGCCTCGCCGCCCAGGTAGTCGAACACGGTGGCCGTGTCGTCAAAGAACAGCGGCAGGTAGTACTCGATACCCGCCGTGGCCACGCCGTTGCCCATGTCTTTGTAAATGCGGCTCTTCGTGGGGTCGCCCTCGAGCATCTCGCGCCAGCGGCTGCGGAACTTGGCGCGCGCCTCATCGTCCATGGGGAACTCGCGGCCGGGCAGCAGGCGCACCTCGGGCACGGGGTACAGGCTGCGCTGGCTGTCGGGGTCGAAGGTGCGAATGGAGTCGATCTCGTTGTCGAACAGGTCCACCCGGTAGGGCACCAGCGAGCCCATGGGGAACAGGTCAATCAGCCCGCCGCGCACCGCGTATTCGCCGGGGCTAACCACCTGCGAGACATGGCTGTAGCCCGCCAGCGTGAGCTGGGCCTTGAATTTGGCTTCGTCGAGCTTTTGCTTGACCTTGAAGTGGAAGGTGTAGCCAGCCAGGAACGAGGGGGGCGCGAGGCGGTACAGCGCCGTGGTGGCCGGAACCAGCACCACGTCCGCTTCGCCCTGGCTGATGCGCCACAAGGTGGCCAGCCGCTCGCTGATCAAATCCTGGTGCGGCGAGAAGGTGTCATACGGCAGCGTCTCCCAGTCAGGGAACAGCGCACAGCGCAGCGTGGGCGCGAAAAACGCCATCTCTTCGATGAGGCGCTGCGCATCGGTGGCGTCGGCCGTGACGATGGCGGTGGTGCGGCCGCCGGCCTTGTCGCGCTCGGCAAGGCGTGCCAACAGCAGGGAATCGGCGCTGCCCGCAGGACGAGGCAGGGTGAAACGTTTACCGGGGGAGAGTTTGGGCAGTTCCATGCGGACGGTGTCGTCTGGGCCCGCCGCATCCCCTGGGGCGCGAAACGCGCACGGGCTGGATGGGGGGGCAGCGGGAGATTTTAGAATGAGCGACCGATGACTGCTCCTTTGTTGCACCCTCCGCTTGCCCCACTGTCTGCCCATGGGCGTTTTTGGGCCCTGGTGCCCTGTGCTGGGATTGGCTCGCGTGCGGTGCTGGCTCCCGCTGGCCGCGTTTCTGCGCCGTCGGTGCCTGGTCTGGAGGCGCCAACCGCAACCGCCGCAGAGCGTGCGGCGCCGACGGGTTCTACGCTGGGGGCCTTTTCTGCCACAAGTGCTGTTCCAGACGGGCCCAGCGTTTCAGGGCCCCGTGCGCCTTTGCCCAAGCAATACCACGCCGTGGCGGGGCACCCCATGGTGTTGCACACGCTCGCCGCTTTTGCTGGCGTTGCGCGGCTGCTCGGCACGCTGGTGGCTGTGGCGCCGGGCGACTATTTCCTGGACGCCCATGCACATCCCGCATTTTTTGTGGTCGAGTGCGGTGGCCCTACGCGTGCGGACACCGTGTTGGGCGGCCTGCGGGCGCTGCTTGCGCGTGGTGCCCTGGGCGATGACTGGGTGCTGGTGCACGATGCAGCGCGGTGCCTGGTGACGCCAGCGCAGATCGATGCGCTCATTGATCAATGTGCGGGTGACACAGTGGGTGGGCTTCTGGCCCACAAACTGGCCGATA
Source organism: Acidovorax radicis (assembly GCF_020510705.1). NCBI lineage: Bacteria > Pseudomonadati > Pseudomonadota > Betaproteobacteria > Burkholderiales > Comamonadaceae > Acidovorax > Acidovorax radicis. The sequence goes on along the minus strand of NZ_CP075184.1, from coordinate 3,225,924 downwards.
CGCTCAAGACATCGATCGACGGGCCGGGTGGCGTGCGGGTGGCGTCCACGATAGACCGCAGCGACAAGTGGTTGGCGCAGACACCGCAGATGTTCCGTATCGGCCCTTTGATGGAGGCCATCGAGAAGGTGGGCTCCAACGTGACTGATGAAGCCAGCGCCATGGAAGCCATGGGCTTGCACCCGCGCCTGGTGCCGGGCGGTGCGCAGAATTTCAAGGTGACGTATCCGGACGACTTTGCACTGGCAGCGGCCGTGCTGGCGCAACGTGCGCACGGCACCACACTGGATCGTTTTGGCGGCGAGCGCGGGCTGGTGGCGGCGACACCAGGCAAGGTGAAACTGTTTTGACCCCTGTGGGGCAGCACACGCCGGCCCTGGGGGCGGCGACAACACAAGGCAATGGGATGAATTTCAGGATTGGCGAAGGCTGGGACGTGCATGCACTGGTGCCGGGCCGCAAGTTGGTGATTGGTGGCGTGGACATTGATCACCCGATGGGGTTGCTCGGGCATTCGGATGCCGATGTGCTGCTGCATGCCATCACCGACGCATTGCTGGGCGCGGCGGCCCTCGGCGATATCGGCAGCCATTTCCCGGACAGCGATCCCACATATAGGGGCGCTGACTCGGGTGTTCTGCTGGCCGAGGCGGCACGCCGCGTGCGTGCTGCCGGTTTTGAAGTGGGCAATATTGACAGCACCGTGGTTGCCCAGGCGCCGCGCCTGGCCGCACACATTCCTGGTATGCGAGTCGCCATTGCGCGCGCGGTGGGCGTGGCCGAAGGGCGGGTGAACGTCAAGGCCAAGACCGCCGAGCGCCTGGGGCCGGTAGGGCAGGGCCTGGCCATGGAGGCGCGGGCGGTGGCGCTGATCTACGCAACGGACGAGGCTGGCGTCGGGCGCCGAGGTTGAGGCACAGGCCACTCCGGTCGTCGCGTCGTCTCGCCCGGCCGGTCAGGCCACCCGATCCTCAGAGCGGCGCCGAGGCAACTGGCGTTTGATGGAGGGCCGCTGCAGGCGCTGCTTGGGGTCGGCGCCTTCGGGCAGGTCCGTGGCGCGTTGCAGTTGCAGGTGGGCAACCAACCCGCCGGTGCTGGAGTTCGCCAGCGCAAAAATCCCCCCCATGCGCTGCACCGTTTTATCGACGATGGACAGGCCCAGGCCCGCTCCAGCGGCAGCGGTGCGAGCGGAGTCACCCCGGAAAAATGGTTTGGTCAGGTTGGACAACTGCTCGGGCGGAACGCCTGGGCCGTGGTCGCGCAGCTTCACCAGCACCCAGTTCTCTCGGCTTTTAGCGACGATGTCCACGCTGGTGATTCCGGTGTCCTCTGTCTTGCCATAACGCCTGGCGTTTTCAAGCAGATTGGAGATCACGCGCGCGAGCTCCACCTCGTCTGCCAGCACGTTGATGTCTTCGGGCACCGACATGGTGATCTGCAACTCTCGGTGGTCCTGCACGGCATAGACACACGACGACACCACGGCGCTCAGGTTGACGGGTGTCAGCGTGACGTGATCGGGCCGCGCATAGTCCAGAAACTTGTCGATGGTGGCGTCCAGTTGCACGATGTCGGCCACCATGTGTTCGCGGGCAACCTCATCGTTCACGCTCATCTCGGTTTCCAGCCGCAACCGCGCCAATGGCGTGCGCAGGTCGTGCGAAATGCCGGCCAGCATCACCGCGCGGTCTTGCTCCAGTTTGGCGAGTTTCTGGGCCATCCGGTTAAACCCGATGTTGACTTCGCGGATCTCGCTGGTCACCGCCTCTTCGTCCAGGTGGCTGGCTGCGAAGTCACCGTCCTTGACCCGGTTGGCGGCGTAGGAGAGCTGTTTGAGCGGGCGGTTGATCAGGCGCGCAATGGCCGCAGCGCCCGCCAGCGACAGTGCAGCCGCCGTGATCAGCCAGATCAGCCACGTGCGTCCACCGGCCGGGCTAAAGCGTGAGCTGTCCATGAGCAGCCAGTTGGGATCGCCGTTGATGTTGAATCCCACCCATAGCCCGCTCTCACCATTCACGCTTTCGGCGACGATCGTGTCGGGCCCCAGGCGCCGCGTCAGCTCATCGGTAAGGCGATTACCCAAAGCAGTGGGTGACATCACTTCAAACCGGTCCTTGGGCTCGCGCGGGAGAATCCGCACGCCTTCCTGGTCGGCCATGGTTTTGATGAGCGACACGCGTGCAATGGCGTCGGAGTGCACCAGCGCAGCCCGGCTCAGGTTGACCAGCGACGCGAGCTGTTGCGCTGTTTGGATCGTGCGGGGTTCGAACTCCAGAGCGCGCAGGGTTTGCAGCCACGCCAGGATGCTGCCCACCAGCAGCAAGGCCAGCAGGAAAAAAGTACGCCAAAAGAGATTCAGTCCCACACGGGCGCGTTGTTCACGCGCCCGGCGGATCGCTTCAAGTGGCGCCGGGCTCGTGGCGTCCGAGGGGGCGTTCACTTCCCTCCGGTCAGAAGACCTGCGCTTTCCCTCGGGTTTTTGCATGGGCGATCAGTTGGTTCCGTCTGGTACGAACACATAACCCACGCCCCACACCGTCTGGATGTAGCGCGGTGCGGCGGCATCGATTTCCACCAATTTGCGCAGGCGCGAAACCTGCACATCCAAGCTACGGTCAAAGGGTTCGAACTCACGGCCACGGGCCAGCAGGGCCAGCTTTTCGCGCGACAGCGGCTGGCGCGGGTGGCGCACCAGGGCCTTGAGCATGGCAAATTCGCCAGTGGTCAGCGGCAGTTCTTCGCCATTGCGGTGCAGCGCACGAGTGCCCAGGTCGAAGGTGAACGGGCCAAAGGTGACCACCTCGTTATCGCCGGAAGGCGCGCCAGGCGCTTCCTGGGCGGGGCGTCGACGCAGCACGGCATGGATACGGGCCAGCAGCTCGCGCGGGTTGAAGGGTTTACCCAGGTAGTCATCGGCACCCACTTCCAGGCCGACGATGCGGTCCACGTCCTCGCCCTTGGCGGTGAGCATGATGATGGGGGTGCGGTCGTTGGCGGCACGCAGACGCCGGCAGATCGACAGGCCGTCTTCGCCAGGCATCATCAGGTCCAGCACGATGATGTCCACTGTCTCGCGCAAAAGCAGCCGGTTCAGCGCCTTACCGTCTTCCGCGACCATGACTTCGAAACCTTCCTGCGTCAGGTAACGGCGCAGCAAATCACGGATTCGCGCATCGTCGTCCACCACGAGAACTTTGTCGGTGCGATTGGTTGTTGTGGCCATGTTGATCTCGAGTCCAATTTGTAACAGAGCCGATTCTGACCACTTGAGGCGCCGAAGTTCGGGTTTTGACGGTGGGTTTGACCAACTGTTACAAGTTTTGCCAGGCTTCGCAGGGTGTGTGTCTCGCCTTCGTCAAGGGATATTGGGCATGCGGTTAAGGTGGTGGCCCGCAGTGCCCGCAAGAAGGCATCGCACCGACCTGAAGGACATTTTTGCCATGAAACTGAAGACATCGCTGATTGCTGCCACCGCTGTGCTCGCCTGTGCGGGCGCGGCTTTCGCCCAAACCGCCCCGGTCTCCGAGCCACGCAATGTGGTCCAGTTGTCGGCCACCGGGACGGTGGAAGTTCAGCAGGATCTGTTGGTGCTCAGCCTGGCGACGAGCAAAGAAGCCGCCGATGCGGCCACGGTGCAAAGCCAGCTCAAGCAGGCACTCGACGCCGCCTTGACCGAAGCCAAGCGCAGCGCGCAGCCCGGCCAGCTGGATGTGCGCACCGGCCCGTTTGGCCTGTACCCGCGCTACGGCAAGGACGGCAAGATCAATGGTTGGCAAGGCCGCGCTGAGTTGGTGCTCGAAGGCCGTGACTTCGCCCGGATCACCGCGACGGCTGGCAAGATCCAGACGCTGGCCATCAACCAGGTGGCGTTTGGCTTGTCGCGCGAAGCCCGCGCCAAGGTGGAGGGCGAGGCGCAGACGCAGGCCATTGAGCAGTTCAAAGCCCGGGCGTCCGAGCTGGCCAAAGGCTTTGGTTTCAGCAACTACAGCCTGCGCGAAGTGTCTGTGAACAGCAATGAAATGATGCCCGGCCCGCGCCCACGCATGATGGCGGCAGAGGCGAAAATGGGCTCGTATGCTGACTCTGCCGTGCCGGTAGAAGCGGGCAAGGCGCAGGTCATCGTGAACGTGTCGGGCTCCGTGCAGATGCGGTAAGCACGGGCGGTGTTGTTGCGCCGAAAATTTAGGTGTAAATGGCTGCTAGCGCTTTATTTATAAGCGCTAGCAGCTATCAAAAGAAGAGTGCAAGAGTGCAAGGAGAGTGCTTTAGGGCGCACTCTCCACCATCCTCGCCGTGGCGTTGGCGTCTGTTGGTGCCCCCGCAGGGTCGCACGGCTTCACGTCGGTTGGCCCGTGCCCGTGTTTGGCTTGCTCAGGCCGGGGCGTTGTTCGTTGTTATTGGGCGGCCCAGCCGCCATCCATGTTCCAGGCCGCGCCGCGCACATTGTTGGCGGCGGGGGAGCAGAAAAATACCGCCAGCTCTCCCAGCTCTTCAGGCGTGGTGAACTGCATCGACGGCTCTTTTTCGCCCAGCAAGAGCTTTTTGGCGTCTTCGTTCGATATGCCATGCTCTGCCGCCTTGGCATCGACCTGCTTTTGCACCAACGGCGTGAGCACCCAACCCGGGCAGATCGCATTGCAGGTGACGCCCGTGGCCGCGTTTTCGAGCGCAATGACCTTGGTCAGGCCCACGATGCCGTGTTTGGCGGCCACGTAGGCGGATTTTTGCGCTGAACCCACCAGCCCGTGTACCGATGCCACGTTGATGATGCGGCCCCAGTTGGCGCTCTTCATGGCGGGCAGGGCCAGCCGTGAGGTGTGGAATGCGCTGCTCAGGTTGATGGCGATCACCGCATCCCAGCGCTCCACGGGGAAGTCTTCCACCGGGGCCACATGCTGGATGCCGGCGTTGTTGACCAGAATGTCCACACGTCCGAACTGCGAGGCGCTGTATTTGAGCATGTCCTCGATGTCCGCCGCGCGGCTCATGTCGGCGCCGTGATAGGCGACCTGCGCGCCGGCAGCGGCGCCCGCAGCCAGGACCTCGGCGCGCGGGCCGTCCACGTCGCCAAAGCCGTTGAGCACGATGTTGGCACCTTGGCGGGCCAGTGCCTTCGCGATGCCAAGACCAATGCCACTGGTGGAGCCTGTGACGAGTGCGGTTTTGCCGTTCAGCATGAGAGTCTCTCCGAATGAATTACGATGCAACACAAGGGAAGCCGGGTATGACTTGCACATTAAAGTGTGCCGACTTTCACTAGCATTATCGAGCGCTGATCCCGGATTTCGCACCCATGATTGAACCTACGCTGAACTACGTACTGTGCTCTGGCCCTGCCGCAGAGGGCACTTTACCGGTGACTCCGGCCATTGAGCCCGCGCCCTGCGGGCAGCACCGGATGGCGTACTGGGAATGGAACGCCACAGGCAACCCAGCGCACCCCCACGTGGTCATGTGTGTGCATGGCCTGTCGCGCCAGGGGCGCGACTTTGACACCCTGGCGCGCGCGCTCAGCCCTCATGCCCGCGTGATTTGCCCCGATGTCGTGGGGCGTGGCCACAGCGACTGGCTGGCTGACCCCCTGGGTTACCAGATACCGCAGTACGCAGCCGACATGCTGGCACTGCTGGCGCAGGTGCACCACGCTGCGCCCATCGCCACGCTCGACTGGGTGGGGACCAGCATGGGCGGGCTGATTGGCATGGCCGTGGCGGGTCAGGCCGGGTTGCCGCTACCCGCGCCAGTGCGTCGCCTGGTGCTTAACGATGTCGGGCCCACCATCCAATGGGAGGCGCTGCAGCGCATTGGCCAATACCTTGGGCAACTGGTGCGTTTCGAGTCGCTGCAACAGGCGGCTGACGCCATGTGGGCAGTTTCCACCAGCTTTGGCCCCCACACACCTGCACAGTGGCTGGAGCTGTCGCGCGCAATGGTGCGCCCGTTGCCAGAAGGGGGTGTCACGCTGCACTACGACCCCCGCATTGTTGTGCCATTCAAAAGCCTCACGCAGGCCGCCGCTTTAGAAGGAGAAAAGACGCTGTGGCAGCTGTATGACCACATCACGGCGCATACCCTGCTGCTGCGTGGTGCGCAGTCAGACCTGCTGACGCGCGACACTGCACATGCCATGGCGCTGCGGGGCCCGCGTGCACACATGGTTGAATTTGACGGTGTGGGGCACGCCCCCACACTGGTGGCGCCCGATCAGGTGGCCGCGGTCACCGGTTTTTTGCTGGCGTCGGAAAGTGTTATGGCCGGATGAAAACCAACCCTCTCGCACAGGCGCCTGCAGGCCCTCAGATGGATGTTGTCCCCCAGCTCATCGCGGCAACGGCCCACACGTTGCCTGAGCAGGTGAACGCGCTGGTGCGCGCGCGCTCTTTTGCCGAGCCCCTGATGGCTGGCGAGTTCCTGGATTCCGGTGAGAACACGCTCGCCCATGCCGATGCAGTGGCCGCCATTCTCAAAGGCATTGGTGGCTCGGAAGCCATGCAGGCGGCCAGCTACTTGGTGCACGCTTGCATTCACCTCAACAAGCCCGAGGAGGTCATTGCCAAGGCCTTCGGTGCCAACTTTGCCGCACTGGCTGTCGAAACCACCAACCTGATGCGCGTGCAGCTGCAGGCGCGTGGGGCGCAGCAGCTCGATGACCCGGCCATCCAGACCGAAAACGTGCGCAAGATGCTGCTCGCGTTTTCACGCGACTTGCGGGTGGTGATGCTGCGTCTGGCTTCGCGCCTGCAGACGCTGCGTTTTCATGCCGCCAGCAAGCGCCCGGTGTCACCCAGCCTTGCACGCGAATCGCTGGAGGTTTTTGCCCCGCTGGCCAATCGCTTGGGCATCTGGCAGGTGAAATGGGAACTGGAAGACTTGTCGTTCCGTTTTCTGGAACCCGACACCTACAAGGAAGTGGCCCGCCTGCTGGATGAAAAACGCGGTGAGCGCGAGGTTTACATGGAGCAACTGCGCGGGCGCCTGGAGTCCGACCTGCGCGCGCGCAGCATCAGTGCGAGCGTGCAGGGGCGCCCCAAACACATCTACAGCATCGTCAAGAAGATGCGTGGCAAGTCGCTCAACTTTGACCAGGTGTTCGACATCCGGGCGCTGCGTGTCGTGGTGCCTACGGTGAAAGACTGTTACGCGGCGCTCAGTTGGGTGCATGAACAGTTCTCGCCCATTGTGGAAGAGTTTGACGACTACATCGCCCGCCCCAAACCCAATGGCTACCAGTCGCTTCATACCGTGGTGCGGGATGATCACGGTAAACCCATCGAGATTCAGATCCGCACACAGGCCATGCACGAGCACGCAGAGCATGGCGTGGCGGCGCACTGGGCCTATAAAGAGGCGGGCAGCAAGGGATATGCAGGCGTTTCTGCGGCAGGGGAGTACGACTCGAAAATCGCTGTGCTGCGCCAGCTGCTCGCGTGGGAGCGCGACCTGGCGGGCGCCTCTGCGCACCGGGGGCTTTTTGAAGACCGCATTTATGTGCTGACGCCGGATGCGGCCGTGGTGGAGTTGCCCCAGGGCGCCACCCCGGTGGACTTTGCGTATACCGTGCACACCAGCCTGGGGCATCGGTGCCGTGGCGCCAAGGTCGATGGTTCGATGGTGCCGCTGAACACTGCCCTGCAAAACGGGCAGACGGTAGAGATATCCACCGTGAAAGAAGGGCGACCTTCGCGAGACTGGCTTAATGCCGAGCTGGGCTACCTTGTCAGCAACCGGGCGAAGGCCAAGGTGCGCGCCTGGTTCAACGCCCAGGCCACCCACGAAACCGTCGCCCGTGGCCGCGAAGCGGTGGAAAAGCTTTTGCAGCGCGAGGGCAAGACCGCCGTGAAGCTGGACGACCTGGCGATTCAGCTGGGCTTCAAGTCTGCCGACGCGTTGTTTGAAGTGGTGGGCAAGGACGAGTTCTCGCTGCGCAACATCGAAACAGTGCTGCGCCCTCCCGAGCCCGCCATTGCACCCGATGATTTTCTGCTGCTCAAAAAAGCCCGCAGCAATGAATCTGCGCCCAAGGGCGGCGTGCTGGTGGTGGGTATCGATTCGTTGCTTACCCAACTGGCCAAATGCTGCAAGCCCGCACCACCGGATGCGATCCGGGGCTTTGTCACACGTGGCAAAGGGGTCAGCGTGCACCGCGCCGACTGCAGCAACTTTCGCGAAATGGCGGTGCGCAATGGCGAACGAGTGATCGAGGTCGAATGGGGGGCCCCCAAGCAGGCCGCAAATGCAGCGGTGTACCCCGTCGATGTGGCTGTAGAGGCCGCCGACCGGCAAGGGCTGCTGCGCGATATCTCGGAAGTGTTCGCCCGCGAGAAAACCAATGTGATCGGCGTGCAGACTCAGTCCGTCAAAGGCACGGCATGGATGACCTTCACGGTGGAGGTCGCAGACTCAGGCCGCCTGAACAAGGTGTTGGGCATTGTGGCCGGCGTGGTGGGCGTGCGCTCTGCGCGGCGGCGCTGAGAAAAAAACTGCCCAACCTTGATTTGTTATCGAAGTGACCTGATCGGCGCTATTTTTATGGCTATAATCGCAGTCTAAACAACGACAGGCGCGTAGCTCAGCTGGTTAGAGCACCACCTTGACATGGTGGGGGTCGTTGGTTCGAGTCCAATCGCGCCTACCAAGTTTTTTGCTGAAAGAAACCAGCTTTCAGATACCAAAAAACTTGATGTGGATTTTTCAGAAATCCATACAACACCAAACCGCCCGAACAGGCGGTTTTTTGTTTTCTTTCCTCATTGCATGTTTGGCAGGTACGACGGGTGGCGCTGTGTTCGCCCGTTGGCCATTTGCCCATTTCCGTCCCGCATTTGTTCGGTTGTTCATTCATCGCGGCAATGTCGGTGCTTGCAAGTCACATCCCGTGTGCGCCCGTGGCTTGTACCGCGCCAGGCGCGCCCGTGTTTTTTTCGATGCGCCCCCGCACCTGGGGCAAACAGTCCGGGTATTCGCGCTGGATAAAGGTGACCAGCGCTTCGCGCACGCGGCAACGCAGGTCAAACGCCAGGCCCGATGAGCGCGCTGAAACCAGTACACGGATCTGTATCGTTCGCTCTGTCACGTCGGTGAGCTGCAGCACGCTCACGCGCCGGTCCCATTCGGGGGCGGTCTCCAGCACGCGTTGCAGTTCAGCACGCAACGGTTCCAGCGGCAGGGCGTAGTCAGCAAACAGGAAGACGGTGCCCAGAATTTCGGAGCTGGTGCGTGTCCAGTTTTGAAACGGATGCTCTATGAACCATTGCAGCGGAATGATGAGGCGCCGCTCGTCCCATATGCGCAGCACCACATAGGTGCTGGTGATCTCTTCCACCCGGCCCCATTCACCTTCAATGATGAGCACATCGTCGATACGGATGGGTTGGGCCAACGCGATCTGCAGCCCGGCGATGATGTTGCTGAACACCGGGCGTGCCGCAATGCCCGCCACGATGCCCACCACGCCGGCCGATGCCAGCAGGCTGGCGCCCACCTGTCGCGCGCCCGGAAAAGTCATCAGCATCATGGCCGTGCCCGTCATCATCACCCCTGTCATTGCGATGCGCGATAGCACGCGGGCCTGGGTGGCAATACGCCGGGCCGTGAGGTTGTCTTCGACGTCCGCCGGATGCTGCGCAATGATGCCGCTGGCGAGCCCGCCAATGGCGGCGATGAGCAGCCAGCAGGCGCACGCGATGATTGCCAACCCATTGAGATGGCGCACCGCGTTGATGTAACGCAGCTCATCGCTGGCAGCCTGCCAGACGAGTTGCAGTGCCAGCAGGGGCAGCAACACCCGCATGGCAGGGACGCAGCCCATGGCCACCGCATGCGCCACCGGGATGGGGCTGGTGGCGTGGCGCACCAGCACGGCGGCAATGCGGTGGGCAATGGCAGCCAGCAGCACCGCAACAATGGCGGCCAACGCGGTAGCCACCCAGGGAGAGAGATGAAGACCTTCGGGCATGGGCACAGACAAAGGCCGCACTGTCGCATTGGGGCGCCCCCGTGTCTGTCAGACAGCGTGCCGCATGCTCTTGGTGCCCATCGTGTGCCAATGCACGCGGTGTCGATGTTGCGGTTTGGAAAGAAAAGCCATTGAGTGGCTGCATGCGCCAAACCATAACCACCGGCTTGGGGGGGAGGGGGCGGGTGTGCAAGATATCGGTGCGAGGTGCGTGGTGTCTTGTGCCCGGTGTCTCAGGGTATTCCTCTGCCACTTTGGCGGTATGGTTTCCCTAGAATGTGTTGCACTGCAATACATGGGTTTCAACCCGAGGAGTTCGTTGTGTCCGAACAGAAAAGTGCGATGTCCAAGTCGGCCCAGCGCGTCATCAAGAAGTATCCCAATCGCCGTCTGTATGACACAGACACGTCCACCTACATCACGCTGGCCGAGGTGCGCCAACTGGTCATGGCCAGTGAGCACGTGGTGGTGCGTGACGCCAAGACGGGCGAAGACCTCACCCGCAGCATCTTGCTGCAGATCATTCTGGAAGAGGAGGCGGGCGGTGCGCCGATGTTCACCGAAGCGGTGCTGGCCAACATCATCCGGTTTTATGGCCATGCCATGCAGGGTTTCATGGGGGCTTATCTGGAAAAGAACGTGCAGGCCTTCACCGATGTACAGGCCAAGCTCGCCGAGCAGTCGCAGAGTGTGACGCCAGAGATGTGGGCGCAATTCATGAACCTGCAGTCGCCCATGCTCAAGGGCATGATGGGCAACTATGTGGAGCAATCTCAGTCCATGCTCACGCAAATGCAGGAGCAGATGCAAAAGCAGACCGAGCAGATGCTGGGTGCGTTTGGACTGAAGAGATAAGCCCCGAGGCGCTATGCGCCTGCCACCAGAGGGGGCGATGCCTTCGTTGCATGGCGGTCCGTGCCCGGCATCCCCCACGGGCGCCGCGCCCGTTTCATTTGCCCCAGCGGAAGGCAAACGGTCTCGGAATAGGGCATTCACACCGGTTCAACGCCGGAACTGGGACAATACGGGGATATGAGCGAAGTACTGTCCCCCACAAAAACCCCCAAAGTCGGATTCGTCAGCCTGGGCTGCCCCAAGGCCCTGACGGACTCTGAACTCATCCTCACGCAACTGAGCGCTGAGGGTTACGAAACCTCCAAAACCTTTCAGGGTGCGGATCTGGTCATCGTCAATACCTGCGGTTTCATTGACGATGCCGTGCGTGAAAGCCTGGACACCATTGGTGAAGCGCTGGCCGAAAACGGCAAGGTCATCGTCACCGGCTGCCTGGGCGCGCGTGCCGGTGAAGATGGCGGCAACATGGTCAAACAGATGCACCCCAGTGTGCTGGCCGTGACCGGTCCCCACGCCACGCAAGAGGTGATGGATGCTGTCCACCTGAATCTCCCCAAACCGCACGACCCTTTCATCGACCTGGTGCCGGGCGCGTTTGGCGTGGCCGGTATCAAGCTCACGCCCAAGCACTACGCTTACCTCAAGATCAGCGAAGGCTGCAATCACCGTTGCACCTTCTGCATCATCCCGTCGATGCGTGGTGATCTGGTGTCGCGCCCCGTCGGGGACGTGCTCAGCGAAGCCAAGGCCTTGTTCGAAGGCGGCGTGAAAGAACTGCTGGTGATCAGCCAGGACACATCCGCCTACGGTGTGGACGTGAAGTACCGCACCGGTTTCTGGGACGGCAAGCCCGTCAAGACCCGCATGCTGGAGCTGGTGCAGACGCTGGGTGAGATTGCCGAACCCTACGGCGCCTGGGTGCGCCTGCACTATGTGTACCCCTACCCGAGCGTGGATGAAATCATCCCGCTCATGGCCACGGGCCGCGTGCTGCCGTATCTCGACGTGCCGTTTCAGCACAGCCATCCCGACGTGCTCAAGCGCATGAAGCGCCCCGCCAGTGGTGAGCGCAATCTGGAGCGTATCCAGCGCTGGCGTGAGGCCTGCCCCGAACTGGTGATTCGCAGCACCTTCATCGCCGGTTTCCCTGGCGAGACCGAAGAAGAATTCCAGCACCTGCTCGACTTCCTGCGTGAGGCGCAGATCGACCGCGCCGGCTGCTTTGCCTACAGCGATGTGACGGGTGCTGCTGCCAACGAGTTGCCCGGCATGCTGCCGATCGAGGTGCGTGAAGAGCGCCGAGCCCGTTTCATGGCCGTGGCCGAAGAGGTGTCGATTGCCAAGTTGCAGCGCCGTGTGGGCGCCACCATGCAGGTGCTGGTGGACTCTGCCCCGGGCCTGGGCCGCAAAGGCGGCGTGGGCCGCAGCTATGCCGATGCGCCCGAGATCGACGGCACCGTGCAACTGCTGCCGCCCGAGAAAATCAGCAAGACGATGAAGGTGGGCGAGTTCACCAAGGCCCGCATCGTGGGCGTGCGTGGGCACGATCTGATCGGGCAGCCCTTCTAAAAAGTGATCAGGTAGCGCTTGGTGGCATTGGGTTTCATACTATTTAATTTGTGAAACTATTGCATAACAAGCGCTGACAGCTCACTTTTTTGTAGCGTTATGTGGCGTGACGCCATAAAAAAAGGCTTCCCGAGGGAAGCCTTTTTGCTGTGTGCGGTATCGGCACGATTACACGCGCTTGCGGTATTCACCCGTGCGGGTGTCGATTTCGATCTTGTCGCCTTGCGAGACGAACAGCGGCACGGGCACTTCAAAGCCAGTGGCGATCTTGGCGGGCTTGAGCACCTTGCCAGACGTGTCGCCCTTGACGGCGGGTTCTGTCCAGGTGATTTCGCGTTCGACGCTGGTGGGCAGCTCAACCGAGATGGCCTTGCCGTCATAGAACACCACTTCCACGGTCATGCCGTCTTCCAGGTAGTTCAGCGAGTCACCCATGTTTTCGGCTTCGACTTCGTACTGGTTGTACTCGGTGTCCATGCAGACATACATCGGGTCGGCGAAGTAAGAGTAGGTGCACTCTTTCTTGTCCAGGATCACGTTGTCGATCTTGTCGTCAGCCTTGAACACGTTTTCGGTGCCGAAGTTGCCGATCAGGCTCTTGAGCTTCATGCGCACGGTGGCAGCGCCGCGGCCGCCGCGGGCGTATTCGGTCTTCAGGACGACCATGGGGTCCTTGCCGTGCATGATGACGTTGCCGGCGCGGATTTCTTGAGCGATTTTCATAGCATGTTGCTTGGGTTGGGGCCGCTCAATGCACGGGCCGGCAAACTGGCTGAAGGATCTGCTGTTTGCCTTGCCGATGCATGTTCCGCGGCGGGAATGCGCGGGGTGGGGCACTGAAGCGCCACCTGTTTTGCGCAAAGCCTCGGATTTTACCGTTTTTCGGCGACAAAGCCCAAAAGTTGTGCGACGAGGTTGTCCTGCGTCAGCAGGCGTGCACGGGCGGCCTCAATACAGGCCGTCCACTCTGCCAGGGTGTGGGGGTCGGGCCATTGCAGCGGCGCGGTGTCCAGCCCGTTCCAGGTGGCGTGGAATTGCCGCAGCGACGCGGGGGCCTGCAGCCAGTCCAGAAACGCCCAGAGCTTGTCGTGGTGCGCGTTGTCGTGCTGCGGGTAGATGTGCCAGACCAGCGCCTGGCCCGCCCACAGTGCGCGCACCAGCGAGTCTTCGCCGCGCACGGCGTTGAAGTCGCAGGCCCACAGCATCTCGTCAAACGCAGGCTGCGGGCGTGCGGAGAGGTATGAAATACATAGCTGGTTACGTTTGTCAGATAAGCGCTGGAGGCTGATTTGACCCGTAATTTCTGCCAGTGCCGACCGCACGGCCGCCGCAGGGCGGCCCGGGGTGACGAGCAACTGCGTGGGCTGCTTTTCGCACTGCCGCAGCAAATCGGCCAGGGCCGGGGGCTCGTAGCAGAACAGCGATACCCAGCGTTGCCCCGGATCGCCGTCGCCTTCGTCTTCGCCGTCTCTATCCCCATGGCCCAGGCTGAACGCGGCCCTGTGCGCGGCACGCCAGGCAAGGCGGTCGAATGTTGCCCGGCGCGCCATGAGGTCGGGTTCGCGCAGCAGGCCGCCCGTGGCCGGGGTGAAGCCGGGGTAGAAAAACCAGCGCGTCCAGCCGGTGGCGGGGCCTGACAGGATGGGTGAAGGCAGCCGGTGGTTGCGTTCCACATAACTTTCTGCCGACAGGTATTCCAGGTTGATCCAGACGGGTTTGGGGCTGTTTTCGGCTGCAGCGCTTGATTGGCGTGCGCTATATGCTATGAATTCAGGATCGATGTCACACCCGAAGGCCTCCACCATCACGTCAGGCCTGCGTTCGTGTGGGACGGGTGGCGGTGAACCCCAGGTGCGCAGTTCCACGCCGGGGCAGCCAGCGGGCGCCATCCACTCCAGGGCCGAGGCGTCGTCCAGCCACAGGCGCACGCGGTGGCCCAAGCCGGCCAACTGCGCCACCAGGCGCCAGCACACGCCGATATCCCCAAAGTTGTCGATCACGCGGCAGAACACGTCCCACTGGAGGGCGGGCAGGGGCTGCCATGCAGATGGCAGGTCACTGTGCGATGAAAGGTGATGGGTTGGTGGGGTCACGGGGCAGGTTGATGAGGGGGCGAGGGCGGGGTTGATACGTCGCGAAGGTGGTCCACCAGCAAACGGGTCACGCTGGAGAGCGACTCTTCCGATCGCACGCACAGCGCCAGTTGTCGCTGTGCCCAGGGCTCATCGAGTGTGACGGTGCGCACCGCCAACTGCCCTTGGTACAAAGCGGCGCTGCCGCGCGGCATCACGCCGACCCCCAGGCCTGCGTTGACCATGAGGCACATGGCGTCGTAGCTGGTGACCTGGATGCGCAGGCGCAGCGGCAGCCCCGCAACCGATGCGGCCTGCGCCAGCTGGTTGTTGATGGCGCTTCCGGGGTGGGCGCCGACAAAATCAAACGGCAATGCGTCGACCAGCCGCACCGTGCGGCGGCGCGCCAGCGCGTGGCCCGTGGGCACCACCAGCACCAACTCGTCCGTTCGATAGGGCAGCAGCGTGACCCGTTCGCCGTAATGGCCTGCGTTGAGGATGCCCACGTCGGCGGCGTTCTCTGCCACCGAGTGCGCGATGGCGCTGCTGATCTGCTCTTGCAGCCGCACGTCCACCTGCGGGTGCAGCGCCATGAAGCCTTGCAACTGCGCGGGCAAAAACTGCGTGATGGCCGAGATATTGGCCACCACCCGCACATGGCCGCGCACGCCAGTGCCGTATTCGCGCATCTGGGTGGCAATGCCGTCCAGGTCGTTGAGCACACCCCGCGCCAGGTTGAGCAGCGCATAGGCGGCGGACGTGGGCTCGGTGCCTTTGTTGCTGCGCGTGAACAGGCTCACCTGCAAGGCGTCTTCCAGGTCGGCCAGGCGGCGGCTCACGGCCGAGGCGGCCAGGTGCTCGCGCGCAGCGGCGGCGGCAATGGTGCTTTCTTCCATCACGGCCACAAACAGGCGCAGGGAGACAGGGTCGAGTTTCATGGGGCGCCCATGGTACCAAGCGGGCCGGCTTGCCATGCCGGTTTGCGATGGTGGCCTGTTGCATGAGCGTTTTGCGGGTGGGCGGACTGTGCGCATCATTCGCGCCAACAAGCCACGGGCCGACGCCCCGCAGGAGACACGCATTTCCATGGATTCCATCGCTTCCCCCGCCGCGCTGCAAGGCGTGCGCGTCATCGAAATGGGCCAGCTCATTGCCGGGCCGTTCTGCGGCAAGACGCTGGGCGAATTTGGCGCCGACGTGATCAAGATCGAGGCGCCCGCAGACCCGAGCCGACCCGGTGCGTCGGGCGGCGACCCCTTGCGCAACTGGCGCCTCATCAAGGAAGGCACTTCCGTCTGGTGGCAGGTGCAGTCGCGCAACAAGCGCTCGGTGGCGCTGGACCTGCGCCAGAAGGAAGGCCAAACCATAGCCCGCCAGCTGATTGCCGAGGCCGATGTGCTGATCGAGAACTTCCGCCCTGGCACGCTGGAAGGCTGGGGCATGTCGCCTGAGGAGCTGCACGCACTTAACCCCGGGCTGGTCATGCTGCGCATCTCCGGCTATGGCCAGACCGGCCCCTACCGCGACCTGCCAGGCTTTGGCGCCATTGGCGAAGCCATGGGCGGCCTGCGTCACCTGACCGGCGAGCCGGGCCGCGTGCCGGTGCGCGTGGGTGTGTCGATTGGCGACACGCTGGCGGCACTGCACGGCACCATCGGCGTGCTCACGGCGCTGTACCACCGCAAGGTCAACGGCGGCCAAGGCCAGGTGATCGACGTGGCGCTGCACGAGGCCGTGTTCAACGTGATGGAAAGCCTGATCCCCGAGTACAGCGCCTTCGGCGCCGTGCGCGAGGCCGCAGGCAGCGCACTGCCGGGCATTGCGCCGAGCAACGCCTACCCCTGCACGGACGGCTGGGTGCTGGTGGCAGGCAATGGCGACAGCATCTTCAAGCGGCTGATGGATGCGATTGGCAGGCTCGACCTGGGCACTGCGCCTGACCTGGCCAACAACACCGGCCGCGTGGCGCGCGTGGAAGAGATCGACGCCGCCATCGGCGCCTGGAGCGCCCAGCGCACGGTGCAGCAGGTGTTGGACGCGCTGGGCGCCGCCCGCGTGCCTGCGGGCAAGGTCTACACCGCCAAGGACATCGCCGAAGACCCGCACTACCGCGCCCGCGACATGCTGCTGACACAAGAGACGCGCGACGGCTACAGCGTGGAAGTGCCCGGCATCGTGCCCAAGCTCTCGGCCACGCCCGGCACCATTCGCAGCAGTGCGCCGCATTTGGGCGACGACACGGATGCCGTGCTGGCCGAGGCAGGGTTGACGGCTGAACAGATTGCGCTGTTGCGCAGCAAGGGGGTGATTCAATGAGTACGTCCAACAACAATGCCGTATGGCAGGGCGCGAACCGCCGCATCCACATGCAGGAAGTCGGCCTACGCGACGGCCTGCAGATGGAAAAAGCCTTTGTGCCCACAGCCGACAAGATCGCGCTGTGCAACGCGTTGTCGGCGGCGGGCCTGGCCAAGATCGAGGTGACCTCGTTCACCTCGCCTACGGCCATCCCTGCGCTGCGCGACGCCGAGATCGTGATGCGCGAGATCACGCGCCGCCCTGGTGTGGTCTACACCGCGCTGGTGCCCAACCTGCGCGGGGCAGAGCGCGCCATCGAGTCGCGCACGGATGAGCTGAACCTCGTCATGTCGGTCAGCGCCACGCACAACCTGGCCAACCTGCGCATGACGCAGGAGCAGTCATTCGCAGCGCTCGCGCAGGTGGTGGCCCTGGCGCAGGGCGCCAACGTGGCGGTGAATGTGTCGCTGTCCTGCGTGTTCGGCTGCCCCATGGAGGGCGATGTGGACCAGGCCGATGTGTTTGGCTGGGTGCAGCGTTTTGTGGACCTCGGGGTGCGCGGCATCACGCTGTGCGACACCACGGGCATGGCCTACCCCACGCAGGTGCATCAGCTCACGGCTGCAGCCCGCGCGCGCTGGCCGGGTGTGGAGTTCACCCTGCATTTCCACAACACGCGCGGCATGGGGCTGGCCAACGTGCTGGCCGCCATCGACGCGGGTGCGGACCGCTTCGATGCCTCGCTGGGCGGCCTGGGCGGCTGCCCCTATGCACCGGGCACCAGCGGCAATGTGTGCAGCGAAGAGATCGTGCATGCGCTGGCGCTGATGGGCTACG
Source organism: Acidovorax radicis (assembly GCF_020510705.1). Classification (NCBI taxonomy): domain Bacteria; kingdom Pseudomonadati; phylum Pseudomonadota; class Betaproteobacteria; order Burkholderiales; family Comamonadaceae; genus Acidovorax; species Acidovorax radicis. Next base: position 3,208,338 of record NZ_CP075184.1, on the reverse strand, counting down.
ACACGGGCGTGGACCTGGCCCGGCTGGTGGCAGCGGCGCAGCAGTTGCCTGCGCTCATCGGCCACGATATTCCGAGCCAGATCGCCAAGGCGGGTCCGCGCCTGGCGCTGCATTCGGTACCTGCGGATTTCGAGGCGATCCGCGAAAGGGCGCTTTCCCGCTGAACACGGGCGAGCCAGCATTCCCTTCATAAAACCAGGAGACAAAAGCCATGACCTTCCACCCCATGCTGCCCCGCCGCATCCTCACGGCGGCCATACTGTGTTGTGCTGTTTTTGCTGCGGGCGCACAGGACAAGTTCCCCTCCAAGCCCATCACCGTGGTCGTGCCCCAGGCCGCAGGCGGGGCCAACGACGCGATCGCCCGCGTGGTGGCCCAAAAGCTCAGTGAGCAATTGGGGCAGAGCGTGATCGTGGATAACCGTCCCGGCGCGGGCGGCACCTTGGCCACGGCTGCCACGGCCCGCGTCCGCAACGATGGCTATACGCTGCTGCTGACCTCGGACAGCGCGCATGTCATTGGCCCGGCGCTGTACAAGAGCCCGGGGTTCGATCCCACGAAGGACTTTGAACCTGTGGCGCCCGTCGCCACCGCCGGTTATGTGCTGGTGGCCCACCCGTCCTTTGCGGCCAATAACGTGGCACAAATGGTGGCATTGGCCAAGGCCAGTCCCGGCAAATATGCCATTGCCTCGGCAGGCAACGGCACGCTGAACCACCTGATTGGCGAGATGCTGCAAAAGGCGGCGGGCATCCAGCTGCAGCACATCCCTTACAAGGGTTCGGCGGCTGCGGCCACCGATGTGGTGGGCGGGCAGGTGCCGCTGTCGGTGCAAAGCCTGCCCTCGGTCATTGCCTTCATCAAGGCGGGCAAGCTCAAGGTGTTGGGCGTGGTCAATGAAAAACGCGTGGCGGCCTTGCCCGATGTGCCGACGATTGGCGAGACGATCAAGGACTTTGGCCAGGCGCCCTGGTATGCGTTGTTTGCCCCGGCGGGCACGCCTGCGTCCATCGTGGCACAGCTGCAGGCCGAAGTGACCCGCGCGCTGGAGCACAAGGAGGTGGTCGAGAAACTGGCCACCGTGGGCTGCGAGCCTTTCAAGGGAACGGCCACGCAATTGGCGGCGCTGGTGAAGTCCGACCTGCCTAAATGGAGCCGCGTCGTGAAGGACACCGGCGCCACGGTGGACTGAGATGCTGAGACAGCGGTCGCTGACGGCCCTGCTGCCACCCCGAAACGAAATTCAACAACAGAGAAAACGGAGACATCGCATGAATCTGCATCGCAAGCAATTCACCACCCTGGCCCTGGCGGCCATCGCCACGGGGTTGTGGGGCTCGGCCTTGGCGCAGGGCGCCTACCCCAGCAAAACCGTGGTCATGGTGGTGCCCACCGCAGCAGGTGGTACCACGGACCTTTCTGCGCGCATGCTGGCGCAGGCCCTGGGCCCGGTGTTAGGCCAGACGGTGGTGGTCGACAACAAAGGCGGGGGCAACGGCAATATTGCGGCCAGCATCGTCAAGCGCGCCGAGGCCGATGGCTACACGCTGCTGATGCAGTACTCGGGCTACCACGTCATCTCGCCCCACATCACGAAACAAAAGCAGTGGGACCAGGGTGACTTCCAGCCCGTGGCCAATGTGATCTCGGCGCCGCAGATCATCGTGGTGCGGGCCGACCTGCCGGTGAAGACGCTGCCCGAGCTGATCGCCTACGCCAAGGCCAACCCCGGCAAGCTCAACTACGCCTCGTCGGGCAACGGCTCGCTGCAGCACGTGACCGGTGCCATGCTGGAGCAGCAGGGCGCCATCAAGATGGTCCACGTGCCCTACAAAGGCACGGGCCCTGCGCTGCAAGACCTGCTGGGCGGCCAGGTGGACCTGACCTTTGGCACTGCACCGCCCTTCATGCCCCACATCGCCAGCGGCAAGCTGCGCGTGCTGGCCGTGACGGGCAAGCAGCGCCTGCCCAGCCTGCCCGATGTGCCCACCACCGCCGAGGCGGGTTACCCCAAGGTCGATGCCACGTCGTGGTTTGCCGTGTTTGTGCCTGCCGCCGTGCCCAAGCCGGTGGTGGACAAGCTCACCGCCGACATCCGCACGGTGGTGCAAAGCACGGCCTTCAAGCAAAAGGCGCTGGAGCAGGGCGCCACGGCCGACTACCAGAGCCCTGCGCAGCTGGGCGACAAGGTCAAGGCTGATCTGGCCAATTGGGCGTCCGTGGTGAAAACCTCGAAGATCGAAGCAGAATAACAGTCAAATTGGCCTCTGGCGCTTGATGGATAAGCGCTAGAAGCTATTGATTGCATAGCATCTGGTGGCCCTGTGGCTGGGCGCCATGTTGCGCGCAGCCACAATACGCGCCATGTCTAAGAACCTGTTCAATGTTTTTTTGGAAATCACATTGGAGTGCAATCGGGATGAGTGGATGCTTCTGATGCGCCGCATGGGCTCGTGCCCATGCAAGCGGCCGAGGCATTCAATCGCCCGATTTCACTCCAACCCTACGGGCAAGTGTCTTGCCGGGCGGTCTGCGGCGTTGCGGCGCTTGCCGATAACACGGGCTATCGGCTGCACCCCGCGCCTGGCATCCCATCCCGGCAAGGCACTTGTGTGACTCCAAAAAGACATTGAATAGGTTCTAAAGTGCATTCCGAAGAACTCCTGGCGCAGGTGGCTGCGCTACCCGCGCTGCCGGGCGTGTACCGCTATTTCGACGCGCAGGATGCGCTGCTGTATGTGGGCAAGGCGCTCAACCTCAAGCGCCGGGTGTCCAGCTATTTTCAGAAGAACCATGGCGGCACCCGCATCGGCCACATGGTCAGCAAGATCGTGCGTATGGAGACCACGGTGGTGCGCTCCGAGGCCGAGGCGCTGCTGCTCGAGAACAATCTCATCAAGACGCTGAACCCCAAGTTCAACATCCTGTTCAGGGACGACAAGAGCTATCCGTATCTCAAGATCACCGGCACGCCCGGTGCGGTGGCCAGGGGGGACGATGCGCCCGGTCAGGTGTTTCCGCGCATGGCTTATTACCGGGGCTCGGTGGACAAAAAGCACCGCTACTTCGGCCCCTACCCGAGCGCGTGGGCGGTGAAAGAGACCATCCAGCTGCTGCAAAAAGTGTTCAGGCTGCGCACCTGCGAAGACACCGTGTTTGCCAACCGCACGCGGCCGTGCCTGTTGTACCAGATCAAGCGCTGTACCGCGCCCTGTGTGGATCTCATCTCGCCCGAGGCCTATGCCGCCGATGTGCAGCATGCCGAGGCCTTGCTGCGCGGCGAAACGCAGGAGCTGTTGCAGGCGCTGGAGGCACGCATGATGGCGCACTCCGGCCAGCTCGAATTCGAGCAGGCCGCTGAGGTGCGCAACCAGATCCAGGCCCTGTCGCGGGTACTGCACCAGCAGTCCATCGAGATTGCGGACGACAAGGATGTGGACATCCTGGCCGTGCGTGTGCTGGGCGGTCGCGCCTGTGTGAATCTGGCGATGGTGCGCGGTGGCCGCCACCTGGGCGATAGGCCCTATTTCCCGGTGCACGTCGAGGATGCGGCTGCCGTCTATAACGCCGAGCGCACCGATGACGAGGATGCGGGGGCTGAACGCCCTGATGGCCCCCATGGTGTTGACGGCGTTGGTGGCTCCGAGCCTCTTGCACGCGTCGAGCGCCCCGAGCGCCCCGATCGCCCGGGGCGTGCCGTAGAGGCGCTGGTGCTGGAGGCCTTCATCGCCCAGCACTACATCGGCGTGCCCGTGCCCCCGCTGCTCGTGACCAGTGTGCCGGTGGACAAGGCGCTGCTGGAAGCCTTGTCCGAGCAAACGGGCGTGCGGGTGACGGCCATCCACCAGCCGCGCGAGCAGCGCCGTGCCTGGCTGGACATGGCGCAAAAGAACGCCGACCTGCAACTGGCGCGCCTGCTGGCGGAAGAGGGCTCGCAACAGGCGCGCACGCGTGCGCTGGTGGAGGCGCTGGACCTGCCACCCGAAGACCTGGATCAGCTCACCATCGAGTGTTTCGACATCTCGCACACGGCGGGTGAATCCACCCAGGCGTCGTGTGTGGTGTTCCACCACCACAAGATGCAAAGCAGCGAATACCGCCGCTACAAGATCGAGGGCATCACCGGTGGTGACGACTATGCCGCCATGCGCCAGGTGCTCACCCGCCGCTACAGCAAGGTGGTGGAGGCCGCGCGCGAGGCCGGTGGCATCGACTTTGCCGCCACCCCGCCGCCGAACGCCGAGGGTGCCGAGGGCACCGTCAAGTCCAAGGGCGTGGCGCGCCTGCCCGACCTGGTGCTGATCGACGGCGGCAAGGGCCAGGTGGGCGTGGCGCGCGAGGTGTTCACCGCGCTGGGGCTGGATCTCATGCGCATCGTGGGCGTCGAGAAAGGCGAGGGCCGCAAGGTGGGCCTGGAAGAGCTGGTGTTCGCCGATGGGCGTGAGAAGGTCTATTTGGGCAAGGACTCGGCCGCGCTCATGCTGGTGGCACAAATCCGCGACGAGGCGCACCGCTTTGCCATCACCGGCATGCGCGCCGCACGCGCCAAGGTGCGTGTGGGGGGCGGGCAGCTTGAGGAGATTGCAGGCGTGGGGCCGAAGAAGCGGGCGCGTCTGCTGCAACGTTTTGGTGGCGTGCGCGGCGTGGCATCGGCCAGCGTGGAGGACCTGGTCACGGTGGATGGCATCTCGCGCGAGCTGGCGGAAGAAATTTACAAGGCATTGAGATAAGCCCCGTGTGCCGTTCCACGGCCGTGCCGTGACACAATCGCCGCCATGTTCTGGACTATCCCCACCCTGATGACCTGGACGCGCATCGTCGCGATACCTTTGATCGTGGGGGTGTTTTATGCACCGCTGGATCCGGCCACGCGCAACCTGATTGCCACCGTGATGTTTGTGGTGTTTGCCGCCACCGACTGGCTCGATGGGTATCTGGCGCGCAAGCTCAACCAGACGTCTTCTTTTGGCGCCTTTCTGGACCCGGTGGCCGACAAGTTTCTGGTGTGCGCGTCGCTCCTGGTGCTGGTACACCTGCAGCGTGCCGACGTGTTCGTGGCGCTCATCATCATCGGCCGCGAGATCGCGATCTCGGCCCTGCGCGAATGGATGGCGCAGATCGGTGCGAGCAAGAGCGTGGCGGTGCACATGATCGGCAAGGTCAAGACCACGGTGCAGATGCTGGCCATCCCCTTCCTGCTGTACGACGGACACCTGTTTGGTGTGGTTGACACGGGCGTGTGGGGCACCTGGCTGATCTGGGCATCGGCCGTGCTTACCGTCTGGTCGATGGTGTATTACCTTCAGAAGGCGCTGCCCGAGATCAGGGCGCGCGTCAAATAAGTTTGAAGGCTTTTATGCCTGTAGCGCTTTATCAATAAGCGCGGATAGCTATATTTTTAGGAGCAAATGAATGGCGAAGCATCGGATTGCAGTCATCGCCGGTGACGGCATTGGCAAGGAAGTCATGCCCGAGGGCCTGCGCGTGATGGACGCCGCTGCGCGCCAATTCGGGATCGACCTGCAATTCGACCACTTTGACTTTTCGAGCTGGGACTACTGCGAAAAGCACGGCAAGATGCTGCCCGACAACTGGAAGGACCAGATCGGCGGCCACGAGGCGATTTACTTTGGCGCTGTAGGCTGGCCCGAGAAGATTGCCGACCATGTCTCGTTGTGGGGTTCGCTGCTGCTGTTTCGCCGCGAGTTCGACCAGTACATCAACCTGCGCCCCGCGCGCCTCATGCCCGGCGTGATCGCGCCCGTGGTGCGCCGCGACGGCAGCCCACGCCTGCCCGGCGAAATCGACATGCGGATCGTGCGCGAGAACACCGAGGGCGAATACTCCAGCATCGGTGGCCGCATGTACGAAGGCACGCCGCGCGAGATCGTGATGCAGGAGACGGTGATGTCGCGCCACGGCGTGGACCGCGTGCTCAAGTTCGCCTTCGACCTGGCCCAGTCTCGCCCCAAGAAGCACCTGACCAGCGCCACCAAGTCCAACGGTATCGCCATCACCATGCCCTACTGGGACGAACGCGTGGCCGAGATGGCCAAGGCCTATCCCGATGTGAAGGTGGACAAGTTCCACATCGACATCCTCACCGCTCACTTTGTGCAACGCCCCGACTTCTTCGATGTGGTGGTGGCCAGCAACCTGTTTGGCGACATCCTCTCGGACCTGGGGCCGGCGTGCACCGGCACCATCGGCATTGCACCCAGCGCCAATCTCAACCCCACGCGCACGATGCCCTCGCTGTTTGAGCCGGTCCATGGGTCGGCCCCGGATATCGCGGGCAAGGGCGTTGCCAACCCCATTGGCCAGATCTGGTGTGGCGCGATGATGCTCGACTTCCTCGGCTATCGCCCCGCACACGACGCCGTGGTGGCGGCGATAGAGGCTGTTCTGGATCCTGCAAATGGCGGCCCTCGCACCGCCGATCTGGGCGGAACATCCAGCACGAAGGACGTCGGCCAGGCCATCGCCCAAGCGCTGAGTGCCGTTTGAGTGTTGCTGTGATTGAGGTGTCAATCCGTAATGCTGCCCATACGGCGCGTTTGAGACAAAAACACCTTGCGAGCCCTGTCGCAGCTTGAAATGCGACTAGAATTCAACGCAACGCTGACTCAAAACAGCGTGTTGTATTGACACCCTGAACTCGATGGCTTTAATCTGATGCAGCAGCCACTGCTGTGTATGCCAGTCATTCCCCCGTCTACGACCCCCAGCTATTTGCTGTGCTGTCAGACGCGTGAAGACCAGATATCGTCGAGATATTCCATCAACGCTTTTCCGAGAGGCCTCTTGTGAACAAAACCGAATTGATTGAGCACATCGCTACCAACGCTGATATTTCCAAGGCCGCCGCTGCGCGCGCTCTGGAGTCCACGATCGAGGCGGTCAAGAAGACTCTCAAGAAGGGCGGCACGGTGTCGCTCGTCGGTTTTGGTACGTTCGCCGTGGGCAAGCGTGCTGCACGCACTGGTCGCAATCCCCGCACCGGCGATACGATTAAAATCAAAGCTGCTAAAGTTCCAAAGTTCCGTCCAGGCAAGGCATTGAAAGATGCCTTGAACTGACAATCAGTTTAGGTGGGGTCCTTAGCTCAGTTGGTAGAGCGGCTCCTTTACACGGAGTAGGTCGGCGGTTCGAGACCGTCAGGACCCACCATCACCGAACAAAGGCGAACGCAAGTTCGCCTTTTGTTTTTCCCCCTCTGAAAGATCGACCATGTTTGAATCCATCCGCAAGCACTCCAAGATCGTGATGGTCTTCTTGTTCTTGCTGATCATTCCATCGTTTGTACTGGTAGGTATCGACAGCAACTACTTCTCTGAAAAGAGCCCGGTGGTGGCGCGCGTTGATGGCCAAAAAATCAACCAGACAGACTGGGACAATGCCCACCGCATGGAGACAGACCGCATTCGTGCGCAATCCCCGTCGGTCGATCCCAAACTGCTCGATTCACCCAGCGCGCGCTATGCCACGCTGGAGCGTCTGGTGCGTGATCGCGTGCTGGCAGCGGCCGCGCAGAAGATGCATCTCTTGACCAGCGATGCGCGCTTGGCACGTAGCCTGCAAGAAATCCCTGCCATTGCAGGTCTCAAGCGCCCCGACGGGACGCTCGACGCCGATGCTTACCGTGCCTTGGTAGCGGCCCAGGGTCTCACCCCCGAAGGTTTTGAAGCCAACGTGCGCCGCGATATTTCGGTCAACCAGGTGATGGGCGGCGTGATGGGTTCAGCCTTTGCCACCGATGCCCAGGTCAAGCTCGCGCTGGATGCCCTGTATGAGCGGCGCGAAGTCCAGGTGGCGCGTTTCAATGCGTCGGATTTTGCCGCCAAGGTCACACCCACCGACGCGGATCTGGAGGCTTACTACAAGGCCCATCCAGAGCAATTCCAGCAGATCGAACAAGCAGCCGTTGAATACCTGGTGCTCGATCTCGACAGCGTTCGTGCCAGCATTGCCCTGGGCGAAGACGATCTGCGTACCTACTACAAAGAGAACGTAGGCCGCATGGCTGGCAAGGAAGAACGCCGCGCCAGCCACATTCTCATCAACGCCGCCAAGGATGCCCCCGCAGCGGACCGCGAAAAGGCAAAAGCCCGGGCGGGTGAATTGCTTGCGCAGGTGCGTAAGAATCCAGCGAGTTTTGCCGAGCTGGCAAAAAAATACTCGGATGACAAGGGCTCGGCTGTGGCAGGAGGGGATCTTAATTTCTTTGCCCGTGGTGCCATGGTCAAGCCTTTCGAAGAGGCTGCTTTTGCCCTCAAGAAAGGTGAAATCAGCGATGTGGTCGAGTCCGACTTCGGTTATCACATCATCGAGCTGACAGACATCAAAACCCCTCGGCAGCCTTCATTTGAAGAATTGCGCCCCACCATGGAGGCTGAGCTAAAGCAGCAACAGGCACAGCGCAAGTTCGCTGAAGTGGCCGAATCGTTTACCAACAGCGTATATGAGCAAGCAGACAGTCTGCAGCCAGTTGCCGAGAAGCTCAAGCTGAAGGTGTTGACCGCTACAGGCGTCATGCGCAGTCCAGCGCCGAGTGCGAAGGGCCCCCTGGCCAATGCCAAGTTCCTCGAAGCGTTGTTCTCTGCAGACTCCCTGGAGAACAAACGCAATACCGAAGCCGTAGAGTTTGGCCCGAGCCAACTGGTGTCGGGTCGCGTAACGGCTTACACCCCCGCGCGTCTTCTGCCGCTGGATGAAGTGCGTGCCCGCGTGCGCACCCTTTATGTGACCGAAAAATCGGCAGAACTGGCTCGCAAGGAGGGTGAAACCAAGCTTGCAGCATGGAAGGCCGCTCCAGGCTCGGCAACCGGCTTGGCACCCGCTACTGAAGTGTCGCGCGAGCAAAGCCGTAACCTGCCACGGCCCATCGTTGATGCGGTTTTGCGCGCCCCTGCAGACCCTTTGCCTGGTTGGACAGGGGTTGACCTCGGCTCCGCTGGCTACGCAGTCGTCAAGATCAGTCGCGTGATCCCACGCGAGGCTCCTGATGCACAGCGTGCACAACAAGAACGCCAGCAATACGTGCAGTGGCTCGCCACAGCGGAAGGTTCTGCCTATTACGAACTGCTTAAGCAGCGGTTCAAAGTCCAGATCAAGGCACCCCGACCTTCATTGATCACCGAAGGGGTTGCAGAAAAATAACCCCGTTGCTCTTAAAGAGCAAATTTACGGGCTATAATTTAAAGCTACGGTGGCTGTAGCTCAGTTGGTAGAGTCCAGGATTGTGATTCCTGTTGTCGTGGGTTCGAGCCCCATCAGCCACCCCAAAATTCGATAGAAACGTTATAACGGCTTGATTTCATTAGGAATCAAGCCGTTTTCGTTGGTGCGATAAATTTGGTTGTTACACGGTCTGTCACACGCAGTGAGAAAGACCATGAAAGCAGTAGCCGAACACATCTATCAACGCGGTAAGCGCGGAATCCTCTACATCCGCCGCCGTATCCCAGACGCCATCCGCATGACGTATCCCCTAAAAACGACCCATATCACCTTGAGTCTCGGAACTTCCGACCTCCGTGAAGGGAAAGTGCGAGCGCGTGCCGAGTTGCAGCGAATTGATGCAGAGTTTGAGGAAAAACAGCAAAAGTGCGGCATGGGGTGCGCATCTTGGGCACCCAAGAGCATCAGCAGTCTCACCGATGAGCAGCTACAGCTTGTTGGCCAATCTTGGCTTTCCAACGTACTTGCCGGTGACGAGAAGCGTCGCCAGGAAGGGCTGGATGACGAGGACTTCGATGAGCTCGGCGTTAAGCTGAGTACTCAGCGTGCATATTTTGGTCGCTTGCTTGCGCAAGGTAAGACTGAGGGCGTGCATCGACCGCTGTTTGAGTACCTCTCTCTTTGTGGGATTGACTATGTTCCGTCAGAGGAGGAAGCCAAAAGAGCAGGCTTTCTATTTACCCGCGCGGTCGTCGAAACGCTTGACCATCAGCTTGTCCGCCAAGGCGGCGTACTGCACACCGATTCCATCCCCTCACAACCGCCTCATCCGCTTACCGTTGTGGCGGGGATTGGGTCGGTCGATAGTTCCGACAAAGTCGAAGGTGGGCCGACCTGGGATGAGGTGTTTGAGCTGTGGCGGACTTACGTTGCTGATAGACCGAAGTCGACCTCCATCGCGGCTCAAACGCCCTGGAGGGACTTGCAGCGATTTGTGAAGGAAAAAGAGGTTGTTTTTCCTGGTGATGTGACAGCCTGTTAGTGCCAACCCAAAACGGGGGTGCGGATAAAAACTTGGACTGGTTTTATGCCGTGAGTCCAAGGCTCTCTCGGTATTCGATGGGACTGAGTGAGCCAAGGGAGATCTTGATCCGCTTCTCGTTGTACCAGCGGATGTAGTCGTCGACTGCCTCAATGAACTGCGCAAGGGTGACGCTCTTCCAGTCCCGAGGATAGAACAGTTCGTTCTTCAGCCGACCGAAGAACCCCTCGCAGGCTGCGTTGTCAGGGGAGCATGCCTTGCGAGACATCGAGCGGGTGAAGTTGGCATCGCGCATCCTCGATATCCAGCCTGGCCAGCGGTAGTGCCCCCCGCGGTCGAAGTGAACCACAGGCCGGTCAGCGGTGTCTGTCACCGTCTCGATGGCTGCATCCAGCATGGTATTGACCAGCTCAGCATCCGGGCTCGTGCCAATGGTCCAGCTCACCACCATCCCATCGAAGCAGTCGATGATCGGCGACAGGTAGACCTTACCTGCAGGGATCTGGAACTCCGTGATGTCCGTGAGCCACTTCTTGTTCGGTGCCGCGGCCTGGAAGTCTCGGTCGATGATGTTCTCAGGCGCGGGGCTGATCTCGCCAAGGTAGGACGCATACCTGCGCCGCTTGGGCTTAGCCACGACTAGGCTCTCTTGCTTCATCAGGCGCTGCACCACCTTCTCGGAGATTGTGACGTCTTGCCTAGTCAGCGAGGCCTGCAGCCTGCGGTAGCCGTAGCAGCGATGGTTCGACTCGAAGATATCGGTGATGGACTGCCTTACTTCAAGGTACTTGTCGCCGGCGGCCGCTCGGACCCGATGGTAGAAGTACGAGCTGCGTGCAAGACCCAACTGTCCAAGGAGCTTTGGCAGACCATAGTGCTCCTTGAGGGCGTCAATCAGCAGTGTCTTCTCCCGGTTGGACAGGAGCTGCAGATCGACGCCCAGGCCTTTTTTTAGCAGTTCATTGGCCTTGTTCAAGAGGTCCTGCTCAAGGCGCAGTTGCCTGACTTCGCGGCGCAACGCCTCAACCTCGCGCTCGAGCTCATCGCGCTCTTGAGCCCGCGGGGACTGATTGGTGTGTTTCATGGATGCGGGTGCCTCACGTCCCAGAAGCTGGTTCTTCTAGTTGTACAACGTCGGCCTGCTCACGCCAAGCTTCTGAGCAACCGCCTGCGCACTTCCCTCACGAGTGCACAGCTCGAGGACTGCCTGCTTCTTCAGTTGCGGCAGCCGAGGCGCACTGACGGCTCTGCCGACAACGCGCTGGCGGGAGTCAGGGTCCAGTTCATCAATCCAGGCACGCAGCAAATCGCGGCACGGATAGCCCAGCGCCTTGACCGTGGCGACGATGCAGCGCCCGTGCTCGGCGTAGTGTTCGACAGCCTTCTTCTTCTGAATTTGAGAATACTTCGGCTTTGAGCGCGCGTAGCCGGACGGCAGGTCCAGGCGCCGCTCGTACTCCTCATGCCAGCTCATCAACGAGTTCTTCGTCGGATATCCCAACTGGCGGATAGTGGCACCGGTGCGCTTGCCCAGTTTGATGTAGAGCTCGACCGCTCGGATTCGATCTTCGTAGGAATACATGAACTACCTCCTGGTAGTCCAAGTTTTTGTCCGCACCCCCGTTAGTTGTTTATTAAAACAACCAACCAACAAACTACCGGTTTCTCTAGTCTCCTCGGTCTGTGGATAACTTTTCCAGGGCGTGGCGCTCATGCTGCACCCCCTGCGGACTGCTGAGCATCCTTGCGCGGGCGCCCGCGCCCGCGTTTAGCTGGAGGGCAGACAACAGCAGGGGAAGAGGGTCTCTCCTCGCCCCGCAACCAAGCCATGACCTCGTCGGGGAGCCATAGATAAACGCGCCCGATTCGCCTCGCGGGCGGAGGCAGGAGGTCAGGGTCTGTTTTCAGAATCCGGTGAACGACCGGCCGACTTTTCTTAACGACTTCGGCGAGATCGCCGACATCCCACGTGAGCTTCTCGCCCGTAGTTGATTTAGCAGCCATGCTGCACCACTCCATCCAAGCAACCCGCGCAGCGGATCGCAGTTGCGCCGCTTGGTCGCACAGCGGCACACCGGTTCCGAAAAACCGGGCCAAAAGCTCGCGAATCAACGCGAGCGCGACCGGGCGGCACAACTATGGATGGGTGGGTGAGTCACCGTCGTGGTGTGACTCGTGCTTCCAAGTGGGTGCCCATTCCCACCTGGCAGTCCAAGATCCTAACCTTGGACGTCCGGCCAAACCTCGTCGGCTTGGTAACGGTTAGCGCTAGTTTGGCTCGATTGAGGAGTATGTGTCAACGTCCGCGCCACAAAAAAATGTGCGGAATTTGTGCGGATGCAGGGGTATTCGAATGTGCTCCAAAGTGCTCGAAAAGCATTTGGCGTATCTCTACCTCATTGATTTTATTGAGATTGCTGGCCTGCCCGGAGGGACTCGAACCCCCGACCTATAGCTTAGAAGGCTATTGCTCTATCCAGTTGAGCTACGGGCAGATTTTTTCTGTGCTGCTAGTTAGCTAAATGCATGTCCATAGGTTGAACTGCCGCTTGTTTGCAGGGTATGGATCATAGCTGCCTAGCCTCACTCGTTTCGATATCTTTGCTTCTGATCTTCGCATTTTCGACATCTGTTGAATACTCACTCCGGCATGAGCAATCTTTGAGCGCCACGTTCGTGTTTCGATAGAGTCCTTGAGCAGTTCGAAAAAGCTTGCTGCCAAGGCGGCGGCATCAGGCCTTGACGTCGGCTACTCGGTTTCTTCGAACACAAGGGAGGGGTTGCTCATGACTCGCGCTGTCTGATCGAGGTCTGCGATGACATGGTTGGCAAAATAGCTATTTTGCGTGTCAGGCTCCAATGCCGCTACAGCAAGGTTGGCGCGGGGCTGGTTCAGGGGCACGTAAAAACTGCCCGCAGGAGCATCCACCGCGCTGCGCACTGTGGATACTTGCACCCGTACGATGTCTGAATTGCCAGCGATTGTTCCAATGACGTCTTGTCGTTCGGCCGTCCCCCGCGAGGTCTCACGATAAGTTTCTGCCACCATGGAGCCGGGCTCGGCAACGCGCATGACTTGCAAGCCGAGCAGCTTGAGCCGCTCTACCGCATCCGTCGATCCTGCCGCCAGCCAGTAACCGCAAGGACGGGGTCGCGATTTGATCGTGCGCAGCGCCAATGATGAATTCCAGTTGACGTGGATGGTGCGATCTGCTCCGGTGTCCGGGTCGAGAAAGATGAGATCACGTTGCGTTGGGGTTGCTGCGGCCTCTACCACTACTTGGTCGCGGCAGGCTTGGGCGCTCACGTCTCGCGAGACAAACGAACGGACCTGTTCCAGGTTGGCCGCCCGATCGGCTGTACTGCGCAAGGCGCTGGTGATCGCGGTGACTTGTGAATGCACGCGACGCTGAATGTGCATGCGCCCAATGCCAACGCCACGGGTTTCGACGAGCAAACTGACGGCGTTCTTCAGCCCGTTGACGTTGCGGCCGGTATCAGGCTGGGTTCCACCCATTGAGACCTGCTTGTCATCGAGGTTGGTTGGTGTGGTGTAGTACAGCTCGCTGGTGAGTCCCTGGCTTTTGAGCGCCGTCACCATAGGCTGGTAGTACCACTCCTGGGATGCCTTGGTCAAAAACTCAGGATAGTTAGCTGTGGTGGTGTATTGCAGCAACGCGTCGTAGCGCTGGATTGCGTTGAACTTTTTCAGATAGCGCCCAGCCACTGTGTATTCGTGGGCATCCATCACCAGAATAGGGCGGTAGTCGTTGACGACCTTTGCTAGAGCACGGGCTTCAGGGGTGTTAAGGAGCAGGTGATCGCGATTCATGTCAACGCCATTGGCGGTAACGCGGGTCCCAACTTCCGCTCCGTCCGGGTTGGCGCGGGGTACTACGACTACGTTGATGCGGCTCAGCAATGGCTCAAGCAAGCCCTGCGTCAACTCTCTGCTGACTACCAGCAAGGCTTCGCTGCCGGCGGGTTCGTCACCATGTTGCTGACCGATCAGCACTACGGTCGGACGGCCGCTCGCGTCGAGTGCTGCAGGATCTGCGCTTGGGGCGTGAGTGACGAGAAGGCCCCAAATGGGTTCGCCGCGCTGGGAGTCACCGAGATGAAGCAGTTTGGTATGTGTGGCGCTGCGTGATGGTGTGTCTGCGAGTGATTTCAACCACTGGCCCAGTTCGGCATTGGTAGTGAATGCCCTGCGGTCCGGCGTGAGACCGGGCGTGCTATAGGCCGTGGACGGGTCTGGGAAACGGGCGGCAACGGCATCGCCGTAGGGCGGCACCATGGGGCCTTCGTCTCGCACCACCAAGGGGGTTGGCTGGGGCAAGGGGCTGGACACCACATCCGCGTGTTGTGATGGTGGTTGGCCAAGGGGCGTAGGGACAACCGTGCCCTTTTGTGCACGCGGTGGCAATGGTGCCGGGGCATTGGTGCGGTGACCACTGGGCGGCGTGGATGGCCAGGGGGGCAGAGGGGTGCTGCCGCATGCGGTCAACAGCAATGCCGCTAGCGTGAGGGAGGTTTTCCAGTAGGTGGGCCGTGCCGGGAGCGGGTTGGGCTGGTCGGCGCAGGAAATTAACGTAGAGCGAAAGGATGAATGCATGGTCATGGTGGGGGCTGCCAATGGATGCCCCCACAGAGGGCGTTTGTTACGGCGATGTTACCTGCGTGGGTACGCATGTCGGTGTCAGCGTACATCCCGTTGCAAAGCTGCGATTGACATGGTCAGGACGTGTTTTCTCACGCCTTTTGATCCGCCGAATCCATAGAGGCTCGGGGTGTTACCGGCATCTTGAGTTGGAGCCGCGCGTACACAGAACCATGATTGTTGGAGCGCGCGCAGTCACGACCTTTGTGACGGTGGCCATCAACACAATCGACCCTGCGCGCATCTCTGCTGTTGTTGCAACCTGGCGCCATGAATTCTTCGCTCGCCGGAGACGGCTGGTTTTCGTGGAGCACCTGTCCTGGATTTACCAGGTTGATCACGTTGGTGGCGGCTGCCATCGGCGTAGCCAGGGGGTGGTGAAGGCCGTGAGGGCGCATGGAGGGCAAGCGCAGCATCAGCGCGGGCAAAAATGCTGCGGGCCAGGTCAGGTGGCCTGCAGCGCACGACCCGACAGCACGCGCAGTCCGGCCGGGCCTGTCTGTACGGCACGAACCAGTGCACGCGCGATATCGGCGCCGGGGCGGGCGCGGTAGTTGGCGGGGATGATCGGGTTCAGCCACCTGAAAAGCTGGATGGAGAGGGATTCCGCCGGGCGTATAGCCTGCTGCAACGCCTGACGGTCGCCGATCATCAGAGAGGGGCGGGCAATGACCAGTGTGGTGAAGCCCAGCGCCTGCAGGTCGCGTTCGACCTCGCCTTTGATGCGGTTATAGAAGATGCGCGAATGCGCATTGGCACCCATGGCTGTGACCACACCACACCGGGTGGCTCCAGTTGCGCGCGCTGCACGAGCGGTGGCCAACACGGCGTCGTAGTCGACGGCGCGAAAGGCGCTTTGACTGCCGGCTGCCGCGATGGTGGTGCCCAGGGTGATGTAGACATCATCCACCGGTGGTAAGGCCGGCAGGGCCGCGAAGTCGACCGCGTGCAGTTGAAGGCGGGGATGGCTCAGCGCGGGGACCTGCCGGTCCCGTGCATGCAGCACATGCACGGCAGCTGGGGTTTGGCCGTCTGGAGAGAGGCGTGGCGAAGCGGCTGCAATGGATGCTGCCGGTGCCTCGACGTCCCTCTGATGGCCTGTCTCAGCGGTTAAAAGAGCCGCGAGAACCGCCCGGCCCACGAGACCCGTTGCCCCGGCCACCAGAACCACCCGTGCCTCCGCCATAGCCGCCACCTCCTTCGTTGCCGCCACGATAGCCACCGCCGCCACGGCGCCCACCGCCGCCCATGCTGTCCACGCTGGTGCGCATCGGGTCGGGTTGGCCGCCAGCGCCGGCTGCATGGCCTGAGTTGCGGTTGCCTGGGTTGGCGTGGCCCATATGTGTGCCCAGGTGGGCATTGGCGCGCGGGGGCTGCGAGTCGTCGTAGCGGTTGCCGCCTTCGTAGCCGCCACCATTACCACCGGTGCGGCCGCGTGCAGGGGCCTGACCGCCAGCGCTGCGTGCGCCGCCGCCCTGGCCGCCACCACCGGCGCGGCCGCCACGCGGGCCATTGCCGCCACCGCCGCCTGCTGCGGCACCACCACCAGCCCGGCCGCCACGGCCGCCGCCGCCACCATTGCCACCACCGGCAGGGCGGGGACCACGTTCACCACCGCCACCACCAGCACCCTGGCCAGCCTTGTTGGTGCGGATGCGTTCCATCATTTCACTGCGGGCAGCCTTGGCTGCGGCCTGCATCACGTCACGGCTCGGGGGCTTGCCAGCGCCGCCCCAGATGGTTTGGCGGCCCATGGCAATGGGTTCTGCCTTTTCACCTGCGTCGGGGCCGAAGCCTTCAATGATCTGGACGGGAATCTGCTGCTTGGTAAAGCGCTCGATGTCCATCATGAAGCCTTCTTCGTCCATGCAGACCAGGCTCACGGCTTCGCCGGTAGCGCCGGCACGGCCCGTGCGGCCGATGCGGTGCACGTAGTCTTCCGAGACGTTGGGGATTTCAAAGTTGACGACATGGGGCAACTCGTCAATATCGATGCCGCGCGCTGCGATGTCGGTTGCCACCAGGGCGCGGATGTCGCCGCTCTTGAATCCGGCCAAGGCTTGCGTGCGGGCACTCTGGCTCTTGTTGCCGTGCAAGGCCATGGCCTGCACGCCGTTCTTCGTCAGAAACTCGGCGACATTGTTGGCACCAAACTTGGTGCGGGTGAACACCAGCACCTGGCTCCAGTTGTGTTGCTGGATGATGTGCAGCAACACTTGCTTCTTCTTGCCGCGGCCCACGGGGTGGATCACCTGGGTGATGCGCTGCACGGTGGTATTGCTGGGCGTGACCTGGATGCTTTGCGGGTTCTTGAGCAAGGTGTTGGCCAGCTCGCGGATTTCATCGCTGAACGTGGCCGAGAAAAGCAGACTCTGCTTGTCCTTGGGCACCAGCGCCAGCACCTTTTTCACGTCGTGGATGAAGCCCATGTCGAGCATGCGGTCGGCTTCGTCGAGCACCAGCACCTGCACGGTGGAGAGGTCAAGGAAACCCTGTTGCTGCAGATCCAGCAGGCGGCCGGGGGTGGCTACCAGAATGTCAACGCCGCGCTTGACGCGGTCTATCTGTGGATTCATGCCCACACCGCCGAAAACGACAGTGGAATTGATGTCCAGGTATTTGCCGTACTCGCGCACGGATTCTTCCACCTGGGCGGCCAGTTCGCGGGTAGGTGTCAGCACCAGGGCACGGATGCCCTTGCCGCCGAACTTGTTCTTTGGGGCCGCGCTCAGTGAGAGGCGGTGCAGCATGGGCAGGGTGAACGCGGCGGTCTTGCCGGTGCCAGTCTGCGCGCCAGCCAGCAGGTCGTGGCCTGCAAGAACAGCGGGAATGGCCTGGGCCTGAATGGGCGTAGGGGTTTCGTAACCCGCTTCGTGTACGGCCTTCAGGATGGCAGGAGCCAGATTCAGTTCGTCAAATGTCATGTCTTTGGATGCGCCCGTCCGGGGCGCTGGGTATCGGCCTGTCGTGCAACCGGTGGGTTGCCGAGCCAGTCTCAGGCTGATGAGGTTCAGGATTGGGAGCCCGGAAGCGTTGCTTCTTTCGTCCCCAGCAGTGTGCTGATGTGACGGGCAACTGGAGCCCGCTACGGCCAGTATTGTCGCATGGCCCGATAATCTCGGTTTGAACGCAGAATTTCTGCTCACTTTTGCAGGTTTGACACTCAATGGCCCAATACGTTTTCTCTATGAACCGCGTCGGCAAGATCGTGCCGCCAAAGCGGCAGATCTTGAAAGACATCTCTCTGAGCTTTTTCCCTGGCGCCAAGATCGGCGTGTTGGGCACCAATGGTTCCGGCAAGTCCACGCTGTTGAAAATCATGGCGGGCCTTGACAAGGAAATCGAAGGCGAAGCCATCCCCATGGCTGGATTGAACATCGGCTACCTGCCCCAGGAGCCTCAGCTGGACCCCACGCAAACTGTGCGCGAGAGCGTGGAAGCAGGCATGGGCAAGGTGTTTGCCGCCAAGGCGCGACTGGAAGAGGTTTACACCGCCTACGGCGCCGAAGACGCCGACTTTGACGCCCTGGCCGCCGAGCAGGCTGAGCTGGAAGCGATCATTGCCACCGCCGGGACCGACTCCGAGCACCAGCTCGAAATTGCTGCGGATGCGCTGCGTCTGCCGCCGTGGGATGCCAACATCGGTGTGTTGTCCGGTGGCGAAAAGCGCCGCGTGGCCCTGTGCCGTCTGCTGCTTTCCAAGCCCGACATGCTGCTGCTCGACGAGCCAACCAACCACTTGGACGCCGAATCGGTGGACTGGCTGGAGCAGTTCCTGCAGCGCTACTCGGGCACCGTGGTGGCCATCACCCACGATCGCTACTTCCTGGACAACGCCGCCGAGTGGATTCTTGAACTGGACCGTGGTTCCGGTATTCCCTACAAGGGCAATTACTCCGACTGGCTGACCCAAAAGGGCGCTCGTCTGGAGGCCGAACAAAAGGGTGAAGAAGCCCGTGCCAAAGCCTTGAAGAAGGAACTGGAATGGTCACGCCAGAACCCCAAGGCCCGTCAGGCCAAGAGCAAGGCGCGCCTGGCCCGCTTTGAGGAGCTGAGCGACTACGAATACCAAAAGCGCAACGAAACCAACGAAATCTTCATCCCCGTCGCTGACCGTTTGGGCAGCCAGGTGATTGAGTTCAAGAACGTCACCAAATCCTTTGGTGACCGAGTGCTGATCGATAACCTGAGCTTCAACATTCCCGCAGGCGCTATCGTCGGCATCATCGGCCCCAACGGCGCCGGTAAATCCACCTTGTTCAAGCTGATCGCAGGCAAGGAAAAGCCGGATTCTGGTGAAGTCGTCATTGGCTCCACCGTCAAGATGGCATTTGTAGACCAGCACCGGGACGATTTGTCGAATGAGAAGACTGTCTGGGAAGACGTGTCGGGCGGTCTTGACATCTTGAATGTCGGCAAATTTCAGATGGCCAGCCGCGCCTACTGTGGTCGTTTCAACTTCAATGGCGGCGACCAGCAAAAGAAGGTGGGGATGCTTTCCGGCGGAGAACGCGGCCGCTTGCATCTGGCCAAGACCCTGATTGCGGGCGGCAACGTGCTGATGCTCGATGAACCATCCAACGATCTGGATGTGGAAACCCTGCGCGCACTGGAAGACGCACTCCTGGAATTCGCGGGCACGATGTTGGTCATCAGCCATGACCGCTGGTTCCTGGACCGCATCGCCACCCACATCCTGGCCGCCGAAGGCGACAGCCAGTGGACGTTCTTTGATGGCAATTACCAAGAGTACGAAGCGGACAAGAAAAGGCGCCTGGGTGAAGAAGGTGCGAAACCCAAGCGAATGCGTTACAAGGCCCTCAAATAACGCATCAGTTCAAGTAGGATCGCAATCGGAAACCTGCTCGACTCCTTCCCACCATGTCCCAACCCGCGTCTCGTCCGAGAACCGTTTTCCGTGCCTGTGTTGTCAACGCCGTGCGCGGGGGCGAGGCACTCATGGGCAAGCTGATCAAAGTCACGCAAGGGGCATTGGCCAGCGAGGAGTCGGGTAGCCGCGACATTCAGCAGCGCAATCTGATCAGTGACAGCTTGCGCCTGCTCAACCAGCATGAGCAGGCCCTCTCCAAGGGCTATCCGATGGCCTTGCTGGAGATTTTTGCCGAAGGGCCGGCCATGGCCAAGGGGCGGGCGGCCGAAGACACCGGTATGGACTTCGGTGAGCTTTCGCTCTTGGACGAAAGCGAGATGCTCGCGCAGGTCGAGCTCTCCAAAGCGCAGCAATCCGCCCTGCACGCGACCGATGCGGTGCTGGCAGATCTCAACACCCTTGTCAGTTCCGCCCAAGGGCTGCGCAGCGTGCAGCCCGAGCGCAACCCCCTTCGCCCAGAGAGTTACATCCGTGCGCTGCAGCAGGTGGTGAGCGAAACAGGCGTGTCGTCCGAAGTCCGGCAACTGTGGATGCAGCACATGCGCGACCTTCTGGGCAAGCTGCTGGTCGATGAGTACAAGAGTGCCGCCAAGAGCTTGCGTGAGCACGGGGTGCAGCCGGTGGGCTACGCAGTCGTTGGTGCCCCTGGGGGCGGCGGTGGCCGAGGTGGCCCGGGCACCGGGTATGGAGGGACCGGTTATGGCGGCACCGGACACGGCACGGGTTACGGCGGCCCCGGCACCGGGTATGGCAGCAGCTACGAGGGTTACGGCCAGTCGATGAATGCGCCTGTGGGCGACTATGGCAACACGGGTTACGGGCGTGGCATGGCGCCGGGGTGGGGCGGAGAATCCCAGCAAGGCGCCATGGCCCCGGCGGCTGAAGAGGCACTGCTCACTGTGGGCATTCTTCGCCAGATGCTGGCCGGTGGTGGTGATCCGTTCGACCCCCGCGCCTATGGCGGCGCGCCTATGCAGCCGGTAGGTGTTCACCCAGGGGCGGTGCCGGTGGGCTGGGTCGACCCTCGCGCTGGTGGGGCGAGTGCACAGTCTTCACTGGCTGGGGACTATTTCCCATCGGGCGCGGCCGCAGAGGCGATGGAAGACATGGCCCAGCTCGAGCGGCTGGTAGGACGGCTTGCCAATGCTGGCGGAGTCAGTCGTCCCGCCTCACTTCCTGTTCCTTTGCCAAATGGGCGCGTGGCTGGCGTGGCGCCACTGATTTATGCGGCGATGCCCATGGAGGCCGCCGCACGATCACCCGCCTTGGCCATCGAGGTGGTGCGCCGCATGATGGAAAACATCGCGCAGGATGCCCGTTTGCTGGCGCCTGTGCAGCTCGCGGTGAAGAGCCTTGAGCCATCACTCAAGCAGTTGGTGCGACATGATGGACGGTTTTTTACCGACGAAAACCACCCGGCGCGCCGTTTGCTCGATGAGCTGACGCAGCGTAGCCTGGCATACACCGCCGAGACCGCGCCGGGCTTCAGCCGCTTCATGCGGCTGATCACCGAAGCGGTGGGGCATTTGTCCGCCAACGAGATCAAGGATTCAGGCCCTTTCGATACGGTGCTCAAGGCCCTGCAATCTGCCTGGGACGCCCAGGAACAAAAGGCCAAAGAGAAGCAGGACGCGGAACGCCAAGCCCAGCTTCATGCCGAGCGGCGCGAGATGTTGGCCGAAAAAATGGCAGCAGACATTCGCAAACTGCCTGATCTGGAGCGGGTGCCTGCCGATATCCTCGACTTTGCTGCGGGGCCTTGGGCCGATGTGGTGGCCCTGGCGCAGGTGATGAAAGCAGAGGATGACGCGAATGACGACCCTGGCGGTTATCTTGCGTTGGTCCCTGTACTGCTCTGGACTGCCCAGCCTGATTTGACTCGGCAAGAGCCTGATCGGCTCAATGAAGCTATTCCGGGGCTTTTGGCCAAGCTGCGCAAGGGCCTCAAGACCATCAACTACCCGGCGGTGCAAACCAGTGCCTTTTTGCAGCGGCTGGTGGGTTTGCACCAGGCGGCGTTTGAACCCGGCGGGCTGCCGTCGCCGCTGGCTTCCCCACCTGAGACCGGCGGCGATGCGGTGGCCCTGGCGCCAGACGAATCCTCCATGTCGTCGCTGGCCCCGCAGGATAGCCAGCAGGCCCCGGTCGACGCGCCGGATCCGTACGCTTACTTCAAAATCGGCGTTTGGGTGGAGTTGGTCACGAATGGGCGCGTGGTCCGCACGCAATTGACCTGGACCAGCCCGCACGGCACGCTTTTCCTGTTCACAGCGGCCGACGCCAGCACGCAATCCATGACCCGGCGGATGCGTGACAAGCTCGCCGCAGAGGGCTTGCTGCGTTTGGCACCCACACCCGTCACCACAACGCGGTCTGCGGAGCTTGTGGCGGCCGAACCGGCACATACCAAATCTGTGGGGGCCAAATCGTCGTCAGCGCCGCTGTCTGCGGCCCCCCGCTCGGGGAAGAAGCGCTGATATTGGCGTTGCTGCGGCGCCCCGCTGGCGCTGATCCCGTGCCGCACGCGTGAAACGCCGGCTCGGTGCGCTTGGGGCGGGGTTTTTTCTATATTTCCTGTGTCACGTGCGCAGCAGCTTTTTGCGCACCAGATGGATGTGGTTGCGCAACGCGTACAACTCGTCGGCATACGACAGCGGTACGGTGACCTTCTCGGCCTGCGCCTCCAGTGCATCCAGCGCCTTGATGAGTTCTGCGGGCGGCGCCATCCCCTTTTCCATGTCGATCTCAATCTCCCGCAGTCGCCCATACCAGCGGAACACGCGCGAGCGCACCCGGAACTGGTACAGAGGGGGCACGATGCGCGACAGCGGCAGCATGATGGCCAGCAAGATGCCCAGCACCAGCCACATGCGTTCGATCAGGTTGGCCAGCCAGAACGGCAGGTAGCGCTGCAGCATGGGCACGGGCTCGTTCATGGCGCGGTCGCCTTCCTTGGCAATCGGTAGCTCGCTGCCCCGCGTGTTGGGGAACTCGCGTGCCCGGTTGAACCAGCCTGCGCCGCTGTGCAGTTTTTGTGCGTTTTGTGCGAATAAGGTCAGCAGCGCGGGGTGTGTGCCTTCGCGTGCCAGCAGCGAGGTGGTGGGTGCCACCAGCCGGACATCCCGAGCAGGCACGTTGGTTGCCAGGTCCACCACGCCGCGCGGCAGCGTGACGGGCGTGAGAAATGGAAACCTCCGCGTATAGGCCTCGTGCTGTGCAAAGTCCAGCAATTGCACGCCCGGTGTCTGCAGCAGCATCTGCACCATCAGTGATTCGGGGGCCGATGCGAACACAATGGCGTCGAGCTTGCCCGCCAGGAAGTCCACGGTGGCTGGGGTCTGCTCCAGCTGGGAGATTTTCACGGCGCCGGGCTCCACCTTGTTGGCTTCCAGCAAGCGCTCCATGAGCGTGGGCACCCCGCTGCCTTCTGATCCCACGTTGACACGCCAGCCCCGCAGTTGGCGCAAGCTGTCCAGGCGGTTGACCTTGTGCTGCCTCCAGGCCGTATCGGTGCGGTAAAAAACCCACACGGGCTCCACAAAAAGGCTGCCCAGAGACACCAGTTCGTCGTGATCGTCCGGCATCAGTTCGGCCGTGCCCCCTTGGACAAAAGCGACATCGGCCTTGCCTTCGCGCAGCAGTTGCAGATTGGCCGACGAACCTTCGCTGGGCAATAGTTTCACCTCAATGCCTTCAACCGCCAGCGCCTTCTGGTAGCGCTTTCCAAATTCTTCATACGCGCTCTGCGCAGGGCCCGTGGCAAGGGTGACGGTCTTGGGTGGGTTGGGGTTGAGCCACCAGTACGCGAGCACAAGCACAGCCACGCCCACAAAAGCCAGTGGGCCGGCAGACACGATCAAATCGCGCAAAGAGAGCAGGGTGTTGCGT
Source organism: Acidovorax radicis (assembly GCF_020510705.1). NCBI lineage: Bacteria > Pseudomonadati > Pseudomonadota > Betaproteobacteria > Burkholderiales > Comamonadaceae > Acidovorax > Acidovorax radicis. The sequence goes on along the minus strand of NZ_CP075184.1, from coordinate 3,184,677 downwards.
AGAGCCTGGGACATAGAGGACGGGCAAAAAAAAGGGGCAGGCGGGCGACAAAACCGGACGATGGCAACGGACGAGAAGGTAGCGAGGGCGTGCGGGTTGCAGGATCGTGGGGCTGCGTGTACTTGGCATGTGTGGATGCCGACGAACACCTCGCTCAGAGCCGTTGCGTCCGCTAGGCCTGCGCCGTTACAGCACCTGCTTCATATCGCTGATGGCGGGCAAATACAACCCTTCAGCGGTGGTGAGCGAACGGGCCGCTCGCGCAGCGCGGGCGGTGGCAATGGCGGTGGCTTCTGCTGCCATGGTGGCCAGCACCATCATGCCCACACTTTTGCCCGCACGGCCCGTGCCCAGGCAAAAAAGGGTGTCGCCGTCGGACATGGTGTGCACCGGGTTGATGCTGCGGGCCAGGCCGTCATGTGCCGCCACGGCCAGGCGGTGGGCCTGCACCTTGGTAATGACGGCATCCGTGGCCACGACGCCGATGGTGGTGTTGGTGCCTGCCAGCAGGGGCTGGGGTAGGTCGCCGCGCAGCAGCGCGCGGCGCGTGTCGCGCAAGTGCAGGCCGTCGTCGGTGCGGGCGCCAGCAATCACCTGGGCAGTGTCGGGGTCGATCACGTCGCCCAGGGCATTGCAGGCAATGAGGGCCCCCACAGTCACACCGTCCACCGTGATCGACGCCGTGCCGATGCCGCCTTTCATGGCCCGCTGGATGCCAAAAATCTTGCCCAGGGCGGCGCCAGTGCCTGCCCCCACGTTGCCCTCGGCCGGGTCGTCGGTGGATGCTGCGTCGCACGCCGCGTAGCCTGCCGCGGCATCGGGGCGTATGCGCATGTCGCCCACCAGCAGGTCGAACAGCACGGCCGCAGGCACGATGGGCAGGCGCCCCACGGCCACATCAAAACCTACGCCACGCTCTTCGAGCCAGCGCACGGCGCCGGTGGCGGCGTCCAGCCCCCAGGCACTTCCGCCGGCCAGCATGATGGCGTGCACCTTGTCCACCAGGTTGGAGGGGTTGAGTAGGTCCGTCTCGCGCGTGCCCGGAGCGGCGCCGCGCACATCCACGCCTGCCACCGCGCCTTCGCGGGTGATGATGACGGTGCAGCCGGTGGGGCGGCGGGTTTCGGTGAAGTGGCCCACCTCAATGCCCGCCACGCGGGTGATGCTGCCAGCGTTGCCGGCCAGAACGTGTTGAGAACTCATGGCCGGTGATTATGGTGCGCGGCGCTGGGGCAGGCAGGAAGGCCCCGTGTTGCCACGCTCTCGGCGCTCGCGCATCTTTCTTCTCAACGGCAAACTATTCGCCATGCGGCCGCTGAGTGCCGCGCACAGAGACGGGCCGAGGGCGGGATGCGGCCGTGTGGGGCTTTAGCGTGCGGCTTCCATGCGGGTGATGACATACCCGACAGCTTGCCGCTCTACGCGAAAGCGCACCGTATCGCCGGGCCGGAAGGGCGCGAGCATGCTGGCGTCGTTCACGCGGAACACCATGGTCATGGGCGGCATGCCCAGGTTTTTGATCTCGCCATGGCGCAGCGTGACCTTGAGCGTGCGCGGATCCCAGCGGATGATTTCGCCTTGGCTCAGTTCGGTCATGGCGCTGGCTTCATTGCCTGCGGCCTGTGGTGGCGGCGTGACAGCGGCGGGCTCGCTGGGATGGTGGCTATCGTGTGCGTCGGCCGGTGCCTGCGTCTGCGCCAAAGCGGGGCCCATGGCACCGGCCAGCACCAGAGCCCAAAGGGGGGAGACAAGTGTTTTCATGACGAGGCCTTCTGGTTGTAGCTCTTGAAGATGCGGGTGCTGCCATCGCGAGCCACCAGCAGCACGTCGTAAGGGTCGCGGCGGTTGCCGTACACCGCGCCGTCCATGCCGGGCGAACCCACGGGCATACCGGGCACCGTGAGGCCCAGCGCCTTGGGCTTTTGCTGCAGCAGCGCGCGCACGTCGCTGGCGGGCACATGGCCTTCGACGAGGTAGCCGCCCACCAGTGCGGTATGGCACGACCCGAGTTTTTGCGGCAGGCCCAGGCGTGCGCGCACCGCATTGTTGCCGGTGTCGTGGATGGTGATGCGGAAACCATTGGCCTCCATGTGCGCGATCCAGTCATGGCAGCAGCCGCAGCTGGGGTCTTTCCAGACTTCGACGGGGGTGCTGGTGGCGGCGCGCACCAGGCGCGGCGCGAGCAGGGTTGCGCCGGCCAGGGGCAGTGCGGCCATCAGCAGGTGGCGGCGGCTCAGGCCTCTGTGGGTTGCGGCGGGGGCGGAGGAAGAATCAGGGGTTCTGAACATGGTGGAGTCCTTCGAGTCAATAGTGCAACTTGTGAGCCACTTGCGTTGGCAGGTCAGCGATTGCGCGGCCGCACGGTGATGGTTCCGGTCATGCCGGCCTCGTAGTGGCCGGGGATCAGGCAGGCAAAGTCAAAAGTGCCAGGGCGGTTGAAGTGCCAGACGATGTCGCCGCGCTGGCCTGCGCGCACATGGGCCATGTAGGGGGCGTCGTGCTCCATGTCGGGAAACTTCTGCATCAACTGCGCATGCTGGTCGAGTTCGGCTTTGGTGCCCAGCACGATTTCGTGCAGCACCTTGCCCTTGTTTTCGGCACGCAGGCGCACGGTGTCGCCTTCGTGCACTTCGATCTGGCTCGGCATAAAGCGCATGTCGTCGCCCATGCGCAAGGTGATGGTGCGGCGCACGGCCTTGGCGTCGCCCGCAATGCCCCAGTCCTTTTGCTCCTTGGCCACGGGGGCGCCAGCGGCATGGTGGGGCATGGATTCATGGCCAAAAGAGGCGGTAGCGCTTATGAATAAAGCGCAAGCAGCTATGAATTTGATAGTTTTCATGGAGGGTCCTTGTTCAGTGTTGGTGCGTGCCGGTGGCGGGCTTGCGTGCGCTGGCCGCACCGGGGGCGGTGCCTGGGGTGTCGGTGCGCACTGGGCGCGGGGTGTTGGCTGCTGCGCCTTGCCATTCATAGGCCTGGTTGCCGCTTGGCTGCTTGAAGTCGCCGGGGTCGGCGTAGCTGCCTGCGGGCTGGTCGGCACGCACCTTGAGGGTGGTGAACATGCCGCCCATCTCCAGCGGGCCAAAGGGCCCGGTGCCGGTCATCATGGGGAAGGTGTTGTCGGGCAGCGGCATCTCCATGGCACCCATGTCGGCCATGCCGCGCTCACCCATCACCATGTAGTCGGGCACGATCTTCTGGATCTTGCCCACCAGGCCACGGTGGTCCACGCCGATCATGGTGGGCACGCTGTGGCCCATGGCGCCCATGGTGTGGTGGCTCTTGTGGCAGTGCAGGGCCCAGTCGCCTGGCTCGTCGGCAATCAGCTCGATCTGCCGCATCTGCCCCACCGCCACGTCGGTGGTCACCTCGGGCCAGCGCGCGCTTTTGGGCACGGGGCCGCCGTCGGTGCCGGTCACTTCAAATTCGTGGCCGTGCAGGTGGATGGGGTGGTTGGTCATGGTGAGGTTGCCCACACGGATGCGCACGCGCTCGCCCTGGCGGGCCACCAGTGGGCTGATGGCGGGGAACACGCGGCTGTTCCAGCACCAGATGTTGTGGTCCAGCATGGTGTTGACCTTGGGGGTCATGCTGCCGGGCTCCACGTCAAAGGCGTTCAGCAAAAAGGCGTAGTCGCGCTGCACCTTGGCGATGTGCGGGTGCGTGGCCCCCTTGCCCACATTCGGGTGGGTGATCCACAGGCCCATCATGCCCATGGCCATCTGCACCATCTCGTCGGCATGTGGGTGGTACATGAAGGTGCCGGGGCGGCGCGCCACAAACTCGTACACGAAGGTCTTGCCGGGCTGGATGGCGGGCTGGGTGAGGCCGCCCACGCCGTCCATGCCGTTGGGCAGGCGCTGGCCGTGCCAGTGGATGGTGGTGTGCTCGGGCAGGCGGTTGGTGACAAAGATGCGCACGCGGTCGCCCTCGACCACCTCGATGGTGGGGCCGGGGCTCTGGCCGTTGTAGCCCCACATGTTGACCATGAAGCCGGGCGCCACCTCACGCACCACGGGCTCGGCCACCAGGTGGAATTCCTTGACGCCCGCGTTCATGCGCCAGGGGGCGGTCCAGCCGTTCAGGGTGACCACGGGGTTGTAGGGGCGGCCGGTGGGCGGGTGCAGCGGTGGCGCGGTGTCGGCGCTGGACTGTGTGGCGGGCTCGGGCAGCGCGGCCAGGGCCACGCGGCTGACGGAGGCTGCAGCCACGGCCGTGGCGGCGCCAGAGAAGAAATTGCGGCGGTTCATGTCAGTGGCCTTGTGGGGTGGTGGAGGCAGCGGCGCCAGAGGTGAGGCCCTGCAGTGCGCCGGGCGAGGTGCCCGTCAGCGCAAGTTGCAGGTCGGTCTCGGCCAGCCAGAAGTCGCGCTGCGCTTCGATGGCGTTGGCCACGGCCTGGGTGCTGTTGCGCGCTTCGGTCAGCATGTCCCACACGCTGGCCAGCATGCCGTTGTAGCGCAGCGTGGTCTCCTGGGCGATGAGCTGGCGCAGGGGCACTACTTCAGCCTGCTGCTGGCGGGCCAGGTCGAGGGCCGTGCGGTAGGTGAGCCAGGCGGCGCGCACCTCGCTGCGGGCGCGCACGGCGGTGTCTTGCAGCTGGGCGGCGCTTTGCTCTACCTCGGCCTGCGCACGGGTGCGGGCGGCACCGCCCCAGTCGAACAAGGGCAGGGGCAGGTCGATCTCCCAGCCGCGCTTGATGTCGCTGCTGCCGGTGGCGCGTTCGGTGGTGGTGTTGCGGCTGTACGCCAGGCCGATGTCGCCAAACACGGCGCCCGCGCGGCTCCAGCCTTGGCGCGTGGCCTGGGTGTCGAGTTGGCGGCGGGCCGCCTGCACATCCAGCCGCTCGCGCAAGGCCGTGGCTTCGATGCCGTCGGCGGGCAAGGCGGCAGCGGGCAGCGGTGGCAGCTGGTTGGCCAGCTGGTATTGGGTTTGTTGCCCCCACAGGCCCATGCGGCGGTTGAGCTGTTCGCGCTCGGTGGCGGCGGCCAACTGGGCACGCGCGCGCTGGCGGGTGGCCTCGTGCAGCACGACCTGCTCGCGGGCCTGCTGCAGGCGGCTCCAGTTGCCCACCTGGGCCATGCGGCGGGCCAGTTCGGCCCCGGCCTCGGCGGCTTCGACCATGCGCTCGTGTGTGGCAGCCACCTGCTCGGCCGCCACGGCACGCAGCCAGGCGCGGCGGGTGTCGGCGGCGAGCGTGACCACGTCCTGCGCGGTTTGCAGCGTGGCGATCTGCAGGCGCTCGGCCTGCCGCGCCGTGCGCCAGGGCAGGGTGATGAGGTCCAGCAGGCCAAAGGCCAGGGTGCGCTCCATCTCACGTTCCTGGCTGGTGGTGAAGCGCCCCAGGGTCAGGTGCGGGTTGGGCAGCGTGATGGCCTGCACGCGCTCGGCATCGGCCACGCCCAGCGCGGCCAGCCGGGCCAGCAAGCCTGGGTTGTTGAGCAGGGCGATGTGCACGGCGGCGTCTTGCGTGAGGGGCTGGGCCAGCCAGTGGTCGATGGACTGTTGCGCTTGCGCGCGGGCGGCGGGGGCCATGGCGGGCAGGGCGGCCTGTGGCACACCGGCGGTACGGCCTGCCGTCAGTGCAGTCACGTCGCCGCGCAGGCCGTCGGGCGAGACGCTGGCGCAGCCGGCCAGCAGGGCGGCGGTGGCCAGTAGCGAGAGTCGGCGTGCGGTGGTCATGGCGTGTCCCCTTGCCTGTGCATCGGTTTGTGCATGGGCTGGTGTGGGGCCGCAGCGGGTGTGGCGCCAGACTGCTTCTCCCACGCCAGGATGTCGGCATGACCGCGGGGAAAGGCGGCAACCGCGTCGTGGGCCTCGCGCCAGGCGTTGGGGGCTGGCGCATCGTCCCCTTGCTTGAAGGGGGGCATCTCAGGGTGAATGAGCGGGGCTCCAGGGGCATCGGGGTTGGCGGCATCCGGTGCGGATGCCAGACCCTGGGCGAGCGCCATCAGCGGCGTCAGCAGCAACAGGCATGCGGCCTGCCGAAGCAAAAAAAACAGTGGATCAAGGGGGCGCAAGGCGATCTCCAGACAACAAACAGAACATTGCGCTGCCGCCTGTTGCACGCTCGTGGTGCAAGGTCAGGCCATGGCAGACGCACTTCGGGCGTTGGAGATCAGGCGATGGGCGGTTTGATGGCCAGCGCTGCAGGGGCGCTGTGAAAAGGCGCAGAGGCCAATGGGCGCGTATGCCCCCGGGGGAGAGCCGCGTGTGCCAATGGCGCAGACGGCGCGAGCACGGCAGAGTGGCAGATGTCGCAGGCCGAGCAAGTGCTTGCGTGATGCCCCTGCGCGCCACATGCACCGGTAGCACCATCGCACGGTGCGGCTACCTGCGAGGGGTGACCCGCTGGGCTCGCGTGGTGGCCGTGGTGATGGTCCAAGTCGTCTGCGGCTGCCACAACCACCGCCGCAGCATCAACATCTGCGGCATCGCCATGCGTGTGGCCGGCCTGCGCCAGCACGGAATGCGCACCAGCGGGCATCAAGGGCGGCAAAAGCCCTGTGGCCATGGCGGTGCCTGTGAGGCCCCGAAGGACCAACACCACCATCAGCACGAAAAAGAGGCCGCGACGCATACCGTAATGATACGGCTGCGGCCCCGATGGTTCCCTGGGGCTTTTCAATCGACTGTGTGAGGTGGGATGGGGTGGCAGGCGCTCACACCGCCATGTACCGCCCTGGCCGATGGTTCATGGTCAGCACCAGGTTCAGTGCCACGGCTCCGGCAATGGACCAAGCCACGCGCAGGGGCTCCACCGTCCACAGCGCCAGCAGCACGATGCAGCAGTCCACGGCCATTTGCACTTTGCCCGCGCGCCAGCCATAGCGGTCTTGCAGGTACAACGCCAAAATGCCGACCCCGCCCAAGCTGCACCGGTGGCGGAAAAGCACCAGAAAACCTGTGCCCGTGATCAGGCCACCCGCGATGGCCGCATACAGCGGCTGGATCTGCGCAAACTGCAAAAACCGCGACTGCAGCTCGGTCAACACCGACAGCAGCAGCACGGCGGCAAAGGTCTTGAGCGTGAACGCACGCCCCAGCTTGCGCAGCGCCAGCCAATAAAACGGCAGGTTCAGCACAAAGAAGATCTTGCCAAAGCCGACGCCCGTTGCGTAGTGCAGCAAGAACGCGAGGCCGGCGGTGCCGCCCGTGAGCAGGCCGGCGCTGGTGAAGAAGGCCACACCCACCGAAATCAGGAGCACACCAGTAAACAGCGCCATCGCGTCTTCGGTGTGGCTGTGGGGTACCGACAGTGGAAGTGGTGCGGTGGTGGCGGGGGGGTTCATGGGCGACGTCAACAAACAAAACAGCGTGGCAGGGGGGGTGCATTGAAGCATGCAAGGCCTGTGCCCGGCTTGTGCTGCGTCAAATCGGTTGCGTGGCTGTGTCAAACATCTTGCTATCAAAAAAAGTAGCTGAAGACGCTTTATGTATAAGCGCTAGATGCCGATTTGGATCGAATCTTTGTGAACAAGTGGTGGCTGGGTGGCGGCCAGTGCTGCGTCAACCAGCTCAGTCAGCGGGGCACTGGGTGGCATGGGGCGCCAGATGTTGACGTGGGCCCGCCCCGTGTTGCCTGTTGGCAGGCGCTGCAGCAAGTGGCCCAGCGGCACGAGCGCCAGGCGCAGTCCCTGGGCCGACACCTCGCGCCAATCGCCTTGTTGAAATGCCAGGCGGAACATGGCCAGGCGCGCGCGCCAGTGCAGGCCCAGCAAGGGCTGGCCCAGCACATGGGCGGCCTCTAGCCACCGCCAGCGCTCGGCAGGTGGCTGGCCCATGCTGGCTTCAAACGCAGCCAACAGGTGCTCGAAAGCCTGTCGGCGCCAGGGCGGAATCGGGCCGTGGCCGCTGGTGTGCTGCTGCGCAAGCTGCCGCCAGCGGCGCTGGCGGTGGCGGTAGAAAAGCTGGGCAAACGTGGCACTCAAAGGTGTCATGAGCCAGGGAAGATGGCGCGCTTGCAGCACGACTTCATCGGTATAGCGGGTGCTGCCGTCTGGCAGAGACTGCAGCGTGATGCGGTGGTCCCATTGGCGCATGAGCTGTCCATGGCCGTTGTCGCGCAGTTGGGGCCAGTCGCCCGCAGCCGCGCCGGGGCTCACGCTGATTTGCGCAGTTTGCCTCCCCAGGGGCAGCAGACCGAACAGCGACAGGCGCAGTTCCAGCGCGCCCGGTGTCCAGTGCGCAGGCCAGGGGCCGATCGATGGCGCAAAACACAGCAGCGGCGCTGTGATGTGGCGAAACACGGCGGTGCTTTGCAGCTGCGCAGCCACCCACTCGGCGGGTGCGGGGAGGGTGACGCTCAGGCGCACGCGCCGGGTGCGCTTGGTGGCGGCCGCGCTCATGCCCGGGGCGCCTGGGCGGGCGCACGTTCGGGGCGCAGCATGCGCAGCCCGTTGCCCACCACCAGCAGGCTGGCGCCCATGTCTGCAAACACGGCCATCCACATGGTGGCATTGCCCGTCAGCGCCAGGCCAAAGAACACCAGCTTGATGCCCAGCGCCACCGCAATGTTCTGCCGCAGCACGGCATGGGTGCGGCGGGACATGCGCACTGTTTCGGCCACGCGGCGCAGGTCGTCGTTCATGATCACCACGTCGGCGGTTTCCATGGCCACGTCAGTGCCCGCACCGCCCATGGCAAAGCCGATGTCGGCCTTGGCGAGGGCCGGGGCGTCGTTGATGCCGTCGCCCGCCATGGCGGTCATGCCGTGTTTTTGTTGCAGGGCGGCGATGGCTGCAAGCTTGTGCTCGGGCAGCAGGCTGGCCTGCACGTGGTCGATGCCGGCGTCGCGCGCGGCGGCGTGGGCAGAGGCGGCGTGGTCACCCGTCAGCATCACGGCCATGATGCCCATCGCGCGCAGTTCGGCCACGGCTTGCACGGCCTGCGGCCGCAGGGTGTCCGACACGGCATAAAGCGCACGCACCGCCTGGCGGTCGGCCAGCAGGGTCACGCTGCGGCCCTGGGATTCGTGCTGTGCGGCGGCGGCTTCTACCGCGTCGGTCCACAGGTCGTTTTCCTGCATCAGGCGGCGGTTGCCCAGCAGCCAGGTCTCAGCGCCCACGCGGGCCTGCACGCCGCGGCCGGGCAGGGCGGTGAAGTCCTGCACGGGCAGCGTTTCGCGCGGCGTGGTGTCTTGCGCACGCAGCCCTTCGACAATGGCCAGAGAGACGGGGTGGTCCGACCGGCCCGCAAGTGCGGCGGCCACGTCGCTGGCGTTGTCGCCGCCCAGCCTGTCTTGCCCCACCAGCACCGGGCGGCCGGCAGTCACGGTGCCCGTCTTGTCGAAGGCCACCACGCGCACCCCGCGCGCCAGTTCCAGCCAGTTGCCGCCCTTGATGAGAATGCCGCGCCGTGCGGCAGCCGCCAGGCCGCTCACCACCGTGACGGGCGTGGCCAGCACCAGTGCACAGGGGCAGGCGATCACCAGCAGCACCAGCGCGCGGTAGATGGCCTCGGGCCAGGTCCAGCCCAGCAGCAAGGGCGCGCCCAGGGCCACACCCAGGGACAACACAAACACGGCAGGTGTGTAGATGGCGGCAAAGCGATCCACAAAGCGCTGCGTGGGCGCACGCGCGCCTTGTGCTTCTTCCACGGCGTGGATGATGCGGTCAAGCGTGGTGTGCCCGGTGGCCGCCGTCACCCGAAGCGTGAGCTCGGATTGCGCGTTGAGCGTGCCGGCATAGAGCGGGTTGCCCGGCGTCTTGTCCACCGCCAGGCTTTCGCCGGTGACGCTGGATTCATCCACGGCGCTGCGGCCCGCTGTGACGACCCCGTCCAGCGGCACCCGGCCCCCGGGTCGCACGCGCAGGAGGGCGCCCACCGGCACATCGGTGGCGGGCACGGTGCGCCACTGGCCGTCGATTTGCTGCATGTCGGCCTGGTCGGGGCTCAGTGCTAGCAGCGCCCCGATGGCATCGCGCGCACGGCCCACGGCGCGCTCCTCAATGCGCTCGGCCAGCGCATACAGCGTCATCACCATGGCTGCCTCGGGCCACTGGCCGATCAGGAAGGCGCCCGTGACGGCCACCGACATCAGCGCGCTGATGCCCAATTGCCCGCGCAGCAGCGACTGCCAGCCGCTGCGGTAGATGCCCACACCAGCCAGCCCGATGGCCAGCGCTGCCAGCCCCATCCCAGCGTAGTGCCAGACCGGTGTGTCCGGCGCGGCAAGGTGCAAGCCCTCGGCGCACAACGCGGCGAACAGGGCGGCGCCGATGCGGCCCCAGCCGGGCAGGGCGCTGTGGTCGTGGCCGTCATGGCCGTCACCCTGGCTGTCGTGGTCTTTGTGCCCATCGTTCCCATCGTTCCCTTGGTGCCCATCGTGTGAATGCGCGCCGCTGCGCCTGTCGGCTGTGTTGTGCCCTTGCGCAGCGCTGGCCTTGGACGCAGCGACCGGGCTCGACGCAGAGCAGCCGCCTGCACTGCAGCACGACACCTCGATGCGCGGCTTACCGCTGCGCGTGGTGGGGACGCTGGTTCCGGCCGTGGGCAAGGGCTCATGGGCGTCTGCGTGCCCTGTATGGCTGTGGCGTGGGGTGTGCGTAGGGTGATGGTCCGTCATGGTTTTCCTGGCGTTGCGCAGCAGCGGTGTGCGCTGCCATGCCATCATTAAAAACGTTGAAGTCACTAGAAGGTCAAAACATGTCCACACAAAGCCCCTATTTGCGCATTGGCCAAGCGGCCGAGCAGTCGGGTGTGTCGACCGCCAACATCCGCTATTACGAAAAAGAGGGCCTGCTGACCCCCGGTGTGCGCGGCGACAACAGCTACCGCCTGTACAGCGATGCCGACGTGCACCACCTGCGCTTCATTCGCCTGTGCCGCGCCATGGACATGTCGCTCGATGAGGTGCGCAGCTTGCTGGCGCTGGACTGGAGCCGCAAGGAAGACTGCGCCGCCGCCTGCACCACGCTGGACGACCACCTGCAGCATGTGCGCACCCGCCTGGCCGAGCTGCAAGCGCTGGAGGCAGACCTGCTGGCGCTGCGCAACCGCTGTGACGGCACAGACTCGCGCTGCCACATCATCGCCACCTTGCATGAACGCGCCGACGCGCCGCAGCCCGCCCTGCCAGCATTGGCGGGTGTGGGTAAACGGCATGTGTGAGGCCCGCACCGCGCCGCATGGGGCGATGCGGGTGGCATCGGCTGGATTGCCTGCACGCCACAGGGAACAAGCCATCGTGCATCAAAACGCTCTATATTTGATAGCTGCTTGCGCTTATGAATAAAGCGCAAGCGGCCAAAAGACCAATACTTTGACGGTGCTTGCCGCGCCCGCCGCTATGATCCGGCCATGATCTCGCGCTTGCCCGGCCTGTCCCTTCCTGAACGTGTGTGGAACACGGCACGGCGCTGGGCGTTGGCATGGTGGCGCATCCTTTATCTGGGCGCTGTGGTGCTGGTGCTGGTGCTGTCGCCATCGAGCTACGGCAAAAGCACGCGCAGGGCGCTGGCCCGCCACCTGTACCTGGACACGGCCCCCGTGCTGCTGGGTTTTACCGTGCTGGCCGCCTTGATAAGCCTCGTGCTCACGCGCATCGTGGTGGTCACTGCGCTCAGTTATGGCCTGTCGCGGTATGCCCTTGAAATGGTGATTCGCGTGCTGGTGCTGGAGCTCATCCCGCTGACCGCGGCACTGTTTGTGGCCATGCGCTGCACCATCCCCAACGGCGCACAACTGTCGCGCCTGCGCCAGACAGGCCGTTTCGTTGCGCTAAGCCAGCAGGGCGCCGATCCGGTGCGTGTCGAATTGCTGCCCCGTGTGGTTGCCGGCGTGTTCGCCTGCGTCACGCTGGCGGCGCTCAGCTGTGCGGTGGCACTGGTGCTGGCGTATCTGGGTGTGTATGGTTTCAATGTGGCGGGCCTGCCGGGCTACACACGCATGTTTGGCCAGGTGTTCACGCCCAGCGTGACCCTGCTGTTTGCATTGAAGACGCTGTTTTTCAGCCTTGCCGTGGCGCTTATTCCCATGGCTGCAGGTTTGTATGGCACTGGTGAACGCACGCAGCCCCATTCTGAATTGGGTGGGCTGGCCCGCATGTTTGCCGTGTTGCTGCTGATTGAAGTGGCCTCACTCATGGGCAACTATTACTGACACTGAGCACCCCCATTGCTGCCCACCCGGATTCTTATGTTCCTTTGAACAGGCTCTTACACCTCGATGAACCCTGCTTTGGTCTCATGAACGAACAACCCCGCACGCCACCCCCCATTGCTTCGGCGCCAACTGCCGCGTCTGGCACCGCTGCTGACGTTTCATCCGCCGAGGTGTTGCGCCCGGTCGCCTATCTGGAGCTCAAGGCCGCCGCGCTGCTGCTGTTCACGCTGGCGCTGATCGTGGGCTCGGGGCTATATCTGCTGTACGCACGCGGCGCCTTCGAGTCCACCCAGACCCTGGTGCTGACCGCCGACGATTCGGAAGGGGTGGTGGTGGGCATGGACATGACGTTCTCGGGCTTTCCCATCGGCCGTGTGCGCCGCATCGAGCTGGCGGAAACCGGCAATGTCCGTATCCTGGTCGACGTCCCTCGCAAGGACGCACATTGGCTGCGCGAATCCAGTGTGTTCACTCTGGTGCGTGGCCTGGTGGGCGGCACCAACATTCGCGCCTACTCGGGCATCCTCACCGATCCCGCGCTGGCCGATGGCGCCGTGCGGCCCGTGTTGCGCGGCGATGCCACGGCCGAGATCCCGCAACTCATGTCGTCCGCGCGTGAGCTGCTGGGCAACCTCAATACGCTGACTGCGCAGGACGCAGCACTCGGGAGCAGCCTGGCCAATGTGCGCGCCCTCACCGAGCGGCTCAACGGCCCTGGCGGCATGCTCGGTGTGCTGATGGGCAATGAGACCGACGCCAAGAAGATGGTTTCCACACTCGAACGCGCCAACGCATTGCTTGCCCGTCTGGACGGCATGGCCGCCCGCGCCGACAAGCAGGTGTTTGGCAGCAACGGCAGCAACGACGCGCTGGTGCCCGAGGTGCGTGCCACGGTGGCCCAGCTCAACGGCCTGCTGGCGGACACCCGCAACAGCTTGCAGAAGGTGGACGCCGTGCTGGTCGAGGCGCAAGCCATCGGCGCCAACGCCCGCGAGGCCACCACCGACCTGGGCGCCTTGCGCGCCGAGGTCGAGAGCAATCTGCGCAAGGTCGAAACGCTGGTCAATGAGATCAACCGCAAATGGCCTTTTGCACGCGACACGGAGCTGAAACTGCCATGAAGCCACTTGTTTCACTGCGCCTGCGCTCAGCGTCTTCATGGTGCTGTGTCGCGGTTTGCACCGTGATGTCGGTGGTCGGTTTGATCGCCTGCTCCAGCAAGCCACCCACACCCGACTGGCAGATGAACGCACAGGGCGCCGCGCAAAAAGCCGTGGAGGCCTATCTGTCAGGCAACACGCGCGTAGAGCAGCTCGAATGGAACAACGCCCGTGCCGAGGTGTCCCGTACCGGCCGTCCCGATCTGCTGGCTCGGCTGGAGTTGATGCGCTGCGCCGCGCAGGTCGCCAGTCTGGCGGCACAACCCTGCGATCGTTTTGAAAACCTGCGCGCCGATGCTGCAGCCCCCGAGCAGGCCTATGCAGACTATCTGGCCCATCGCTTGCAGCCGCAGCAAATACCTCTTTTGCCCGAAGCGCAGCGCCAAGCTGCGGCGTCGGGTGATGCTGCCGCGCTGGCGGGTATTGCAGACCCACTGTCGCGCCTGGTGGCAGCGGGTGTGCTGTTCGAAGGGGGCCACGCCAGCCCTGAGGTGATTGCCTCGGCGATCAACACCGCGTCCGCACAGGGCTGGCGCAGGCCACTGATGGCGTGGCTGGGCGTAGAGATAAGCCGGGCCGATGCCAGCGGAGACGCAGAAGCTGCCGCTGCACTTCGCCGCCGTATGGCCATCGTAGAGAAAGTGGGCGGCGAAGCGCCGCGCTAATTGTCGAATATCACAGTGCGCCCCGAGCGCACGCCTGGTCGACCTCGACCGTTGCAGGCATGCCTGCAAAACCGTTCATTCTGGGTGAGGGGTCAATGCAGGCGTGCTTGGAGCTGGGTCTCAATATCGTTGCGCTGCAAAGCAAACTGCTGAGCGCTGATTTCGTTGGACTCGAACTTGCGCGCGGCCGATAGCAGAAGCACGGTGTTCTCAAGGCGCCTATCTTGCTGGTACGACGAAGGCAGTGCAGTGAGCCGATCAAAGCTCTGTTTGTAGAGATCACTCCAGCTCAAGGAGCCCGCCTGGGCCTGCGCGTGCGCGCCATCATGCCAGCGGCTAAATTCATCCCAAGCATTGTCGCGGGGGCTGCTGCAGCCCCACAGAGGAACCACGACCGCCAACGCGGTCAAAAATCGAGATAGGAAAAGAACCGACACCGAAAGTGCAGAGTTTTGTTCACGTGGCTTCACGATCATCCTCCATTCTTGAATGCTACCCAGGACTGGGGTATGCAGCGCCGAATGGTACTCTGATGCTATGCTTTTTGCCATCGTTTCGCGTTGAGGCCCCGCCTCACGCAGTCGGTGTGGCTGCTCACGCCAATCGTCGTGGGCCTCCGTGGCTCAAAAACGAGTGGTCAATAACTCGTCCCACCCTGTCGGCAGGTGTGACATCGAATCCACCGACTGCACCGCCGTATCGGGCATCAGCACCAGCACTGCAGCCAATACGGCCAGAACCACGGTTCCAATGAACGCAGCCAAAGGGCGCGCGCCGGGAGTGAAGACATGGCGTTTCATTGCAAGTCCTTCCAAATCAAAAAGGAACGGGAACCTCAATGGCCCCCAACAGCCTCAATGGCTGGTGGAGGCATTTCAGCAAACGGCTGTCAGGCCGTCTGTCAGACAAAGGCGATACCGGCTGTTTTTGAGGAACGTTACCGTTGGTTGCGCTGTGGCGCGAGGGGCTCCACCCGGGCCCAGAATTCATCCGTCACGTCCCACGATTGGGCTGAGCCTTGACCATCTCTCTTGCCTGCGCCGAGTCACGGTCGGCTCAAGGCCGTAATTTGCTTAATTTACGGCTAATTTTTAGGCAATCATGCCTGGGGGCGAGCGTGCGTGACTAGCCTGCGACCGTTCTGGCGGAATTCATATCAGATCGCTCGCCCAACGCTGAGCGTGTCACGAAACTGCAACCTGGCAGCCGTAACATTTTGACACAGCGACCTCCACTCCCCTTTTGCCACGCTTCATGCCCGAAACCACTGAATACCTAAGCGATTTCCGGCCCCGATTCCGTCAGCCCAGCGCGGCCGATCTGTGCATCGAAGTGCCGTGTATGACCACTGATCAGACGAACGACAAAGTGATGGAGGTATTCAACCGCCACCGCGATCTCGTGAGCCTTCCCGTGGTGGAGGGCAATCAGCCGATCGGTCTCATTAATCGGAGCATCTTCTTGTCGCAGATGAGCAAGCAGTTCCGTCAAGAGCTGTACGGTCGAAAGAGCTGTATCGCCTTCATGGACAAGGAGCCGTTGATCGTCGACGAGGCCCTGGACATCGACGCGCTGACGTTCAAAACGGTGGAGTTCGGAGAAAAAGCGCTGTCCGACGGCTTCATCATCACGCGCGACGGCGCGTTCGCAGGCATCGGCAACGGATTGCAGCTCATGCGGGTGGTGGCAGACATGCAGGCCTCTCGCAACCGCCAGATCATGCACAGCATTGAGTATGCGAGTGTGATTCAGCGGTCCACCCTCCGTAGCTCGCTGGATGCCCTGGCACGGGCCTGTCCAGAGGCCGACCTGGTTTGGCAGCCGCGGGACATCGTCGGAGGCGACTTTTACCAGTTCAGCACGGACTCGGACGGTTGGTTCGCCACGGTGGCCGATTGCACTGGGCATGGGGTTCCGGGCGCATTCATGACCTTGATTGCGTCCGCCAGCCTGAACCAGGCCATTGAGCAAAACGGACCTCGGGATCCCGCGAGATTGCTGGGTCATGTCAATCGCAGCATCAAGCAGATGCTGGGCCAGATGAATGGCCAGGATGGGACGCCCGGTTCTGATGACGGCATGGATGCCGCCTGCTTCTGGTTCGAACCTGCCAACGGTCGGCTGATCTTCGCGGGCGCTCGGCTTTCAATGTTCGTGCTCCGCCCTGAAGCCGATGCTGTGGAAGTGCTCGATGCACAGCGCAAGGGAGTGGGCTACGTGGACAGCGACTTCGACTACGCGTGGCAGAACCAGGAAGCAACTCTTCCCTCGGGGAGCGTGGTCTTCGTCAGCACCGATGGGCTGGTTGACCAGATCGGCGGGCCTCGCGGCATTGCTTTCGGCAAGCGCCGCGTTCGGGAGCTATTGCTTGAGCATAAAGACAAGACACCTTCGGAGGTCAACGCGGCGTTGCTGGAATCGCTGCGCCTTTGGCAGGGCGAGCACCACCGGCGCGATGACCTGACCTTCTTCTGCTTTCGCACATAGACAGATATGACGTCCTGCAAAATTGCCGACAAGTACGGCTCGTTCTTCAACCTGGCGCGTGAGCACCAGATTATCTTTTATTACGTCGGGTATTTCTCACAGCACATCGTGGCTGCCATGGCCGACGCGGTGAAGCTGCAACTGGAAGTCGCCGGGGTCGCCGCACCAACCCGACGCAAGCTTTTCTCGTCGTTTGTCGAGATGGCGCAAAACATCATTCATTACTCAGCGGACTCGCTCACCCCAGCCAGCCAAACCGATGGCGAACTGCGCCACGGCTCGGTTTGCATCCGCCGCGAATTCGACGGTAGCTTTTCCCTGCTCTGTGCGAATCCCATCGAACCTCTGATGGCCGAGGGGCTTCGCGTCAAGCTGACTGCGCTGCGCAGCATGACACTCGAAGAGATCAAGCTGGCCTACCGCCAGACGCTGCGTGAGGACACGCCGGATGGGAGCAAGGGCGCGGGATTGGGGTTCCTGACAGTGGCGCGGGACGCTCGGGAGCCACTTGAGTTTGATTTCGACGCCAACGATGAGTCTGGCGATTCCCCCGTCTTCTATCTGAAGGCGGCAATCTAAGCATTGAGAGATCGACGCATCGAGACTACTGATGGACAACCTCTATATCGCACCGACGCCCAGTTCGCCCGAGGTGGACTTCAAGTTTGACACGCACATCCTCAGTCTGAGGGGCGAGTCATATCCCGAGAACGCAGCAGCCTTCTATGGGGATATCGTCGCGCAACTCAGAGAGTTTCTGGCGATGCAAAGCGCAATCACATTGGAAGTGAACATCGCATTGGCTTACTTCAATAGCTCCAGCACCAAAATGCTGTTTAACCTCATTGAAGCGCTGGACAACGCCGCCGCAGCCGGGAACCGCGTCGTGCTCAATTGGTATCACGACGAAGAAGATGACACCATTCTCGAGTTCGGTCAGGAACTGAGTGAAGATTTCCCGGCCATCGAGTTCATCAACCGTTCGGTTGGAGCCGTTTGAATGGTAGGCGCTCCTGCCGGACCCGCTCCCGACATTTTCGACGCAGAGAATCGAACACTATTGGCGGCTAGAGCTGCACAGGCGGCCTGCGCACGCTCCCCGCAAGATGCGTGTGGGCAAGCGCTCGGTGACTTAATTCTTGCCTACGAACGACTCCTTCGGGAAACGCGTAGGCTTGTGCGTCGCAGCGACCGGGCCGAGTTGGAAATGAACCAGATGAACACGCGGCTTCAAGACCTGGCTGCCGAACTGGAACACCGCGCCAATCACGACCCACTCACCGGCGTCCTCAATCGAGCGGCTGTGATTGAGTTGGTCAATCGACACTTTGGCCGCGAAGATCTCGCGTTGATTGTTCTAGACATCGATCATTTCAAGCGAGTCAATGACAGCTTCGGGCATCCGATGGGTGATCGGGTCATCCAGGGCGTGGTGGCTTGCCTTCAGGCTGTCGTTCCCGCGACTGCGCACATCGGGCGCGTTGGAGGCGAGGAGTTCACGGTCGTGCTTCCGCAACACGGTGGATCGGCGTCCGAGCGCGTAGCGCAAGAGTTGCGCCACGCTATCGAGGCCTACGCGTTCAATCTACCTGACGGAAGTGGCGTCACTGCCAGCTTTGGTGTGTGTTGGGGGCCTGCCGGCAGTGACTTCGACAGCGCGTACGGTCTTGCCGATGAAGCGCTCTATGTCGCCAAGCGAGGGGGCCGAAATCAGGTCCATCTCGCGACCAACGCCTTGCCGTCCGCCGAGCATGTTGTCTGAGACTGAGGGGCGCTGGACAGATGCAGGGTTGGTCACTGCGGACACAGCACGACAAGACGAGCGTGACAGCAGGACCAGTTGGCGAATCCTCGTCGTGGACGGCGATCCCGATGTTCACACTGCAACTCTCAGTGCGCTGGAGGGCCAAACGCTGTTTGGACGACCCTTGGCATTTACGCATGCGTTCTCGGATGACGAAGCAAGATCGCAGCTGCTGCGTACACGTGATCTCGCCATGGTCATACTCGACGTGGGGACGGAGCAGGCCGGATCGGAACTCGACCTGGTCGACTTCATCCGCCATTCCGCAGGTCTGAGAAACACCCGCATCGTCCTTCGAACGGGCCAACCGGGGCAAGTCCCTGATTTGGAAACACTGCTCAGGTACGACATCAACGACTACCGGACCAAGGCGGAACTCACGAGAGACCGTCTTTTGGCGATGGTCGTGACAGCAATTCGGTCCTACAAACAGCTCTGCGCTGTAGATGCCAGCCGATCAAGCCTCGAACTCATCGTCCGATCAAGCGCATCTCTTCTCGAAACGAAGGGCGACTACGAGTTCGCTTCGGCTGTGCTGACCCAAATCTGTGCACTGCTGAAGGTAGAACGAGAAGGCCTGGTCTGTGCACAGCGCGGGGAAAGCCATCGTGACTACTACGTAATGGCTGCTTCCGGGAAATTTTCCGAGTTTATTGAACTGCCGCTCTATCTGGTCACGCCAGGACCGGAACTGGACCTGCTTCTCAAGTCGGTGGAAAGCAAAGGCAACGTCTACGGTCAGGACGGGGGGCTGGCACTGCACATCGGTCACAAGGATGAGCAAGACCTCGTCGTGTTCATCCATGTGCCCAGGGACCACTATGGACTTGACCAGCAGGTACTGGATGTGCTGCGCACCAATTTCGGAACCCTCCTGCACAACCGGGGTCTCCTTCATCGTCTGCATGAGAGCGCGTACCACGACCCATTGGTCAATCTTCCCAATCGCGCCCACTTTGTCCACGAGGTCAACGAGTGCGCACGGCACGGAACGAACGGCCTCCTTATGGCGTTGGTCGACATCGACGACTTCAGCGCTACGAACGACGTAATGGGTCACCGTTTCGGTGACCGCCTTCTGGAAAAGGTCGCCCGCTGCCTTGAAGCGTCTTTGCCCCCTGGTGTGCTCCTGGCCCGTCTCGGAGCAGATACCTTCGGCGTCCTCGGATCAGTACGACAAGTGCAGCCTAGACAGCTGCTGGAGTGCATCCGGCACCCGCTGAACATTGATGGCGTTCCGCACAAAGTCTCGCTCACCTGTGGGTATGTGCTTTTGCCAAAGGAGCCACGAGCGGGGGCTGACTTGGTCAAGGATGCCACCATTGCCCTCAAGCGTGCCAAGCGAGACCACCGAGGCCATGAACTCCAGTATGCGGATCTGATGGGGACGGAGGCACGAGCTCGCGCATTGCTGCGATCCGAGCTGAGAGAAGCCATTGAAAACAAGCAGCTGTTCCTCGTCTATCAGCCTCAGCTGAACCTCAGCAGCCATGCTCTGGTCGGGCTCGAAGCTCTGCTGCGATGGCGCAGGGGAGACGGGGAATTTGTCCCTCCAGATCAGTTCATCCCCGTTGCCGAACATTCCGGCCTCATCGTGGGATTGGGCGAGTGGGTGCTCAACACAGCCTGCGCAACGATGCGCGAGCTTCTGAATGCAGGTACTGCGCCCCAGAGAATGGCCGTGAATGTTTCCACGGTGCAGTTGCAAGATCCTGGGTTCTTTGACGTTGTCCGTGCAGCGCTCGCGACCAGCGGATTGCAGGGACTGCACCTGGAGCTGGAGATCACAGAATCAGTCGCTGCGCTTCCAACGCAATTCTTGGAGCAAACCCTCTCAGCGCTGCGTGCCCAGGGCATATCCATTGCAATCGATGACTTCGGGACCGGATACTCGTCGCTGAGCTATCTTGAGCGGCTGCCTCTGGATCGCATCAAGATTGATCGTTCCTTTGTTCGCCAGTTGCGTGAGCCGCGCGGCGCCCGAATCGCCGAGATGGTGGCTCAGTTGGGTCGAAAGCTGGGCCTCAGCGTACTGGCGGAAGGAATTGAGGATGCCACTGTCTGGGACGCACTGGTGGGAATGGGCTGCCAGGAAGGCCAGGGGTACCACATCGCAATGCCTATGGAAGCGATCGCACTGGTCGACTGGGTTCAGCGCCATATGGAGCGACGTGCCACGCTCTAAAAAGTGGCGGATGTTCCAGCGTTGGATCATCGCAGTCGCTATTCTATTTTTCGCAGGCTGTCCCGTGTAAGCCAGCAACTTGTGCCTTGCCATCCACAGATTGCCCAGCGCAAACAGCGTGACGATCTGCGCCGTGTTCTTCAGGAGTCCTCAGTAGCGCACCTTCACGTCCCCAAGCTGGACAGCCTGGCTCGGTGTAAACGATCATTACGCAGGAACGCTCACCGGTCACTATGGGCGGCAGATTCAACCGGTCGATGCAACACATTCGCTGAACATCTCAGCGGGTGTGTGGAAGCCCAGCGTCTTGCGCGGCCTCTCATTCAATTGTCTCGCAATGGCGTTGAGCTGAAGCTGTGAGAGACCCGAGAGATTCATGCCCTTGGGCATGTACTGCCTGAGTAAGCCGTTCGTGTTCTCGTTGCTTCCCCGCTGCCATGGGCTTCGCGGGTCGCAGAAGTACACCTGGATGTCGGTAGCCATCGTGAATTGCTTGTGAGCATGCATCTCCGAGCCTCTGTCCCAGGTCAGTGACTTGTACAGTTCCTGCGGTAGCTTGCTGGCGCTCTTGATGAGTGCCTTGACGACCGACTGCGAGTCTTTGCCATTCAGCTTCACCAGCATCACGTATCGCGTTTGACGTTCAACCAGTGTCGCAATTTGGCTGTTGCCACTGCCAAAGACCAAGTCGCCTTCCCAGTGACCAGGCACTGCCCGGTCCTCGACGCAAGCGGGGCGCTCGCTGATCGAAACAGCGTCAACGATCTTTCCGTGAATTGCCGTCTTCTGTGTGTAGTGCCGTGATCGGCGCATTCCACGAGTGCGTCTGAGGTGCTCCAACAGCTCCTTCTTCAAGGCGCCACGCGCTTGAATGAACAGACTGCGGTAGATGGTCTCGTGTGACACGTGCTGGCTCTCGTCGCAAGGATAAGTTTGCTTGAGCCAACCTGCAATTTGCTCCGGCGACCACAGCATCCGCAGCTTGTGAGCCACGATCCGGGCCAATGCACGGTTCTGCCTGAGCTTGCAGCGCTTTGGGCGCTGCGCTCGATTCCAAGCCGCTTCATCTGCCTGAGTTGCACGGTAGCCATCACAGCCGCCATTGCGCTTGATCTCTCGGCTGATCGTCGACGGTGCTCGCCCGAGCCGCGTTGCGATGGAGCGAATCGATTCGCCTGACACCATCGCCCGCGAGATCTCCTCGCGCTCTGCCAACGTCAATGCAATTGCTGCACGTGATCGCTGCGCAGGCCGGAATCCGCCCGTCTCTGCAAGTATCCGATGGATCGACGAGTGGGCGCGATCAAAGAGCTTGCCGATCTCATGCAGCGTCCAGCCTTGCTTCCAGCGCTCCCACATCAGCGCCTTCTGGGTATCTGAATAGTAGATTCTTGGTCGCTGTTTCATCTGCAACACTCCTTGCGCCTACGCGGTGGTTAGTGTGTTGCATCGACCGGTTGAATCTGCCTCCAAGACCTGGCACTGGCAACCACCAACGCCAAGGGCATGGTCGAGTACAAGGCCGACTTCGTCATGCTCAAGCCCAAGAACATGGCCAAGGCCACCCGCCGCGCCAACGAGACCGATGCGCGTGTGCCCGTGCCCGCCAGCGACTGGAAGTTCGCCACTTGCGACACGGGCGCCAACGCCTTCCCCGGCACGCCCAGCCCTACCAGCGTGTGCCTGAAAGACGGCTTCGACCCGGCGTACCTGTATGAATTGGTCTACGTGGCCAAAGACCCGAAAGTGATGGGCGTGGGCCTGGCCGCGCTGCGCGACACGGTGAGCTTCTTCCGCAGCAAGGCAGCGGACTCGATCGGCACCCCCAACCCACTCGCAGGCCGCATCCAGTACACGCTGGGGCAGGGCACCTCGCAGTCGGGCAACGCGATGAAGACCTTTTTGCACCTAGGCTTCAACCAGGCGCTGGATGGTGGCAAGGTGTTTGACGGCGTTTTTGCCCATGTCGCAGCACGCCAGACGCACATCAACACCCGCTTTGCCGTGCCCGGTGGGGGTGGTGGCCTGCGCACCGACCATACGGCCTTTGGCCAGACGGCACCGCGCGGGCTGGACAAGGACTACATGGACGACATCAGCGGCCGCCAGGGCGGCGTGATGAAGCGCTGCGCCGCCACCAGCACCTGCCCCAAGTTCTTCCTGGGCCTGTCGGGCACCGAGTTCTGGCAACTGCAGGGCTCGCCCGTGCTGACCGATGCCAACGGCACCAAAGATCTGGCGCAGCCCGACAACGCCCGCATCTACTACTACGCCAGCACCCAGCACGGCGGGGCAGGGGGCACGGCCAGCATCGGCTATGCACCCACGCGCGCCACGTACCCTACGGGCACGGTGGTTCACTTCAATGACACCTTCCGCGCACTGTTCCTGAACCTGGAAGACTGGGTGGTGCGCGGCACGCTGCCGCCCGCCAGCCAGGTGCCCAAGGTGGCCGATGGCACGCTGGTGCGGCCCGAGGCGCTGGCATTCCCGGCCATGAAGGGCCTGACCTGGGCGGTGGGTGGTGTGCAGACGGCTATTCCTGACTTCAGCTATCGGGGCCTGTACAACAACTTCCCGCTGTTCGACTTTGGCCCGCAGTACGTCCCGCAGGATGAATCGGGCATCGCCACCATCCTGCCCCCGCGCAACCTGGGTCGCGACTACGCGATCATGGTGCCGCAGGTCGATGCCAGCACGGGTCTCACCCGCACCGGTATCCGCAGTGTGGAAGCGCGTGCGCCGCTGGGCACCAGCATCGAGTTCAACTACGTGGCCACGCCCGGCATCACCGATCTGGCCAACCTTACGGGCAGCTACATCCCCTTCCACAAGACGCGCGCCGCGCGGCTGGCGGCAGGCGATGCGCGGCCCTCGCTGGAAGAGCTGTATGGCACGCAAGAGGGCTATGTGGCGGCCGTGACCGAGGCCGCCAACACGCTGGTGGCGCAGCGCCTGCTGCTGCAGCGCGATGCGGATGGACAGATCGCCCGCGCGAAAGCCACGGTGGTGCTGCCTTAGTGTCGATGTAACCGCCCGACAAGGGTGCCGCGTGGGTGGGCGGCGATGCCGTGAGTCATGTTGACGCCCAAGACAACTGAACCCAGGCGGCGTGGTGGAGCAGCCTGGGTTTGGTCTTTCAACGGAAAATTCTGAATGAAGGCTACCTTGCGGTGTTCTGCAAACGCTTACCTTTTCCCTTGGTTTGGTGGGAGTCACCAAGCCATGGTGCCTCCACCAACGATGGTGCAGGTTGGCTGCGCAGGGATGCGTCTCTCAAGACATGTTGAGCCCCATCGCGCCGGGCGGCAGAGCCTGCGGCGGTGTAGTGCGTACCGCCCGATATGCTGAAATGGCACCTTCTTGTAAACCGAGATGCAGCACACGCGGCAGCCCATATGCAAGACGGTCAGCGGGCTCTACAGCGCAAACCGATGCGATATGAATGGGTCAAGGCGGCGGCGTGGCGAGATTGTGCATGGCGGCAACCACGCGAAGGAGCTGCTGGACCGCTGCAAGAAATGGCGCACTCCCCATGGAGCCCATGGCCGCTGTGTAGGAGATTCTGGAATGCGCAATAGCCGCAGATCACGGGCTTTGGCAAAAACGCCGGACGAATGCCCGGCGAAAAAAGAGAAGTTGACGAGCCTTACCCCCGGCACTGGCTCCACAGTTAGGGCTGCTTGGTTCCCCACCTGACCCGGTTGGCCGCTTCACCATGCGGGGAGGCCCGTCAAGCGCTATTGTACGCCATGGCGCGGGGCGTTATCAGCTCAGCGCCTGCCCGGCAGCATGCGCAGCAAGGTGTTGTCGCGCTGAAAGTAATGGTGAAACAGCGCGGCAGCGGCGTGCAGGCCGACCAACACGTAGCCCACCGTAGCCCCGGTTTCGTGCAGTTCTTTCAACCAGTATGCGTTGTCGCGGCTCGCCTCCAGTGGCAGCAGGGGCAGTTGCCAGCCCCACAACAAGGCGACAGGCTTGCCATCGGCGCTCAGGGTGAGCAGGCCCAGCACGGGCAGACCGATCATCAGTACATACAGCGCAATATGCACAAACACGCCGAAACGCGCTTGCCAGGCGGGCAACGCGGGTTGGATGGGCGGTGTGGAACCTACCGAGCGTGCCAGCAGGCGCAGCCACACCAGGATAAAAATGCTCGCACCGAGCATGTAGTGCACGGCCTTGAGCGTGTCCCGTGCTGCACTGCCTTTCGGGTAGATACCCTTTAATTCCATGGTGGCGGCGGTGGCTACCAGCAGAGCGGCCATCAACCAGTGAAGTGCGATCGAGGCGTTGGTGTAGTGCTGTTTGTCGTGTTGCATGGCTGTTTGTGACTCCTTCAAGGAGGCTGATGATGGCCGCTGAATCTGAAGATACGCTGAAAACGCCAGTGCAATTGTTTCGCGCCGTGGCCGGGTATGCCGGGCACATAGAATCACGCCCATGTCTTACCTCGTGCTCGCCCGCAAGTACCGCCCCCGCAATTTCACCGAAATGGTGGGGCAGGAGCATGTGGTGCAGGCTCTGACCAATGCGCTGACCCAGCAGCGTTTGCACCACGCCTACCTTTTCACGGGCACGCGGGGTGTGGGCAAAACGACGGTGTCGCGCATCCTTGCCAAGTCGCTCAATTGCCAGGGCCCCGACGGGCAGGGTGGTATCACGGCCACGCCGTGTGGAGTGTGCCAGGCTTGCCGCGACATCGACAGCGGCCGTTTTGTGGATTACACCGAGCTCGACGCGGCATCCAACCGGGGCGTGGACGAGGTACAGAGCCTGCTGGAACAGGCGGTGTACAAGCCGGTGCAGGGCCGCTTCAAGGTCTTCATGATCGACGAAGTGCACATGCTCACGAACACGGCGTTCAACGCCATGCTCAAGACGCTGGAAGAGCCGCCCGAATACCTTAAGTTTGTGCTCGCCACGACGGACCCGCAGAAGGTGCCGGTCACCGTTCTCTCGCGCTGCCTGCAATTCAACCTGCGGCCCATGGCCCCCGAAACCGTGCTATCGCACCTCACGCAGGTGCTGGCCGCCGAAAACGTGGGCGCAGAACCCCAGGCGCTGCGCCTGCTGTCGCGCGCGGCACGTGGGTCCATGCGCGACGCACTCTCGCTGGCGGACCAGGCCATCGCGTTTGGCAGCGGCCAACTGCACGAAGCCGCCGTACGCCAGATGCTGGGTGCGGTGGACCGCTCTTATGTGTTTCGCCTGATTGAAGCCCTGGCGCAGGGCGACGGCAAAACCGTGGTGGAGACGTCGGACACCCTGCGGTTGAATGGCTTGTCGGCGGCATCCACCCTGGAAGAAATGAGCGCCGTGCTGCAGCGCATGGCCGTGTTCCAGGCTGTGCCCCAAATAATGTCCGGTGCGCTGGATGCGGACGACCCTGAAGCGGCCGAAACTGCCCGCCTTGCCGTCCTGATGCCTGCGGATGAAACCCAGCTGCTTTACAGCCTGTGCCTGCATGGGCGCGGTGAGCTGGGCCTGGCGCCGGATGAGTATTCCGCACTGACCATGGTGCTGCTGCGCCTCCTGGCCTTCAAACCCCACGGCGGATCGGCTGAAAAAAAAACTCTGACGCTGCCTGAAAGGGCGGTGACAGGGGGGGCTTTGGCTGCGGGCGAGGCGGCTGCGTTGGCATCTGAGGGCTCCTCTGCGGCGGCCCCTTCGCCTTTGGCGGCGCCGGCCGAATTTGTGTCTTCTGCCGCTGGAGCTGCGCCGGCTGGGGCTGCTCCGGCTGGAGTTGCGCCGGCTATTGCGCCAGCCCTGCCGCCAGTGGTTTTGACGGCTGCTGTGCAGCCGCCCACCGTTGCTCCGGCCGTTGTGACCCCCGCAGTCGAACACCCAGAGGCCGCTGCGCAAGATGCGTCGTCAGAACCGCCTCCGTGGCCGGGCTCTGAGGAATCAGACCACGCACTTGGGGCTCCGCCTGTCGCCATGGCGCTGCCTGTGCGCCCATCAGAGCGTTTTGAACAAAATCAGCCTCTGGCGCAAACAGGCAAAGCGCAGGCAGCTCCTGAATTTGTAGCAATTCCCGTGCGTGAAGTGCCTGAACCCGGTGCCCGCCTGCAACCCACGCCCCATTCGGTGCCGGTGCCTGCATCGGCCCGCTACACGCCCACCCCTGAGGGCGATATATGGCACGCCACAGTGCAGCAGATGGTGGTTGCCGAGGCTATTACCGCGCTGGTGCGCGAGTTGGCGCTGCAGTCTCAACTGGTGGCGCGCGATGGTGGGCATTGGCTGCTGCGTGTGGAGCGCGAGTCGCTGAACCAGCCCACCGCGCGGGAGCGCCTGCGCGCGGCGCTGGAAGCCGCGGGCCACGCTACCCAGATCAGCGTCGAGGTGGGCGTCGTCATCGACAGCCCCGCTCGCCGCAATGCAGCTGCGGCTGCGGAGCGCCAGCGCCGCGCGGAAGAAATTGTCAACAACGACCCCTTTGTGCAGTCGTTGATGCGTGACTACGGCGCGAGAATCGTGCCGGGCAGCATCAAGCCTGCATGACCGACCCTCTCCACATTCCACAGAAACTGAAAAGGAAACCACACCATGTTCAACAAGGGACAACTCGCCGGCCTCATGAAGCAGGCCCAGGCCATGCAGGACAACCTCAAGAAGGCACAGGACGAACTGGCCTTCGTCGAGGTGGAAGGCGAATCGGGCGCCGGCCTGGTGAAGGTGCTGATGACCTGCAAGCACGACGTCAAACGCATCACCATCGACCCGAGCCTGCTGGCCGAAGACAAGGACATGCTGGAAGATCTGGTGGCTGCTGCATTCAATGCGGCGGTGCGCAAGGCCGAGGAGACTTCCCAGGAGAAGATGGGCAAGCTCACAGCAGGCATGCCAGGCCTTCCCGGCGGCATGAAATTCCCTTTCTGAGGCTGGCTACCGAGCGGGCGATCTGCGTCGTTGGGCGGTGCTCGGAATCCTCACGTACAGGAAGTACGTTCCGGTTCCTGCGCTCCGGCCGCCTAGCAGCTCATCCCGCTCGCTACGCCCTTGAGGGCGGGGGGTGAAGGCAGGGTAGAAGTCCGCTCCTTGACAACCGTTCGGGCTGAGCTTGTCGAAGCCTGTGCCCGCCTTGCCCATATTTTTGCCCCGTCCCCTGATTGCCCACCCATGTCCTCCACCAACGCCCTTGATGTCTTGATTCAGGCGCTGCGCCGTTTGCCGGGGGTGGGGGTCAAGTCTGCGCAGCGCATGGCGTTTCATTTGATGCAGCATGACCGTGCGGGGGCCGAGGTCTTGTCTGCGGCCTTGCATGATGCGGCGCAGAACGTGCACCACTGTGCGCGTTGCCACACGTTCACGGAAGACGACATCTGCAGCACCTGCCTGGACCCGGAGCGCGATGCCTCACGGCTGTGTGTGGTCGAGACCCCGGCCGACCAGTCGGCGCTGGAGCGCACGGGTGCGTTCAAGGGGCTGTATTTTGTGCTGATGGGGCGGCTCAGCCCGCTCGATGGCATTGGCCCGAAAGAAATTGGCTTGCAAAAACTCATGGACCGCGCCACCAACGGTGAGGTGCAGGAAGTGATCTTGGCCACCAATTTCAATGCCGAGGGCGAAGCGACGGCCCATGTGATCAGCGAGGCGCTCAAAAGCCGGGGGCTGCATGTGACGCGCCTTGCGCGGGGAGTGCCGGTGGGCAGTGAGCTCGAATACGTCGATCTGGGCACGATCGCCCATGCACTGGTCGATCGACGTTGAGATCGGGCAGCGATTAGTACCAGTGGAACCTCGCTAGAATACTCACAAATTAATAGCTGCTTGCGCCTATGAATAAAGCGCTAGAGCCCAAAATAGCTTAAAAAATGAATACCACCATGCATGTTGCGCGCTTCACGGTTGCCTATTGGTGCGTGCTGATTGCGGCCTTGCTGCCGCTGGGGTGCGCATGGCTTGCCAAGAGTGGCAACCTGGGCAAGCCGCGCAAGGACGGCGGTTATGACAACCACGACCCCCGCGCCTGGATGGCCCAGCAAAAAGACTGGCGGGCCCGCGCGAATGCCGCGCAGGCCAACAGCTTTGAGTCACTGCCGTTTTTTATCGGCGCGGTGATCATTGCGCACACGCTGGGTGCGGGGCAGACGCTGCTCGACATCCTGGCGTTTTTCTACATCATGCTGCGCATCTTCTACGTGATGACGTATGTCTCTGACATGCCCACGGCGCGCAGCGCGGTGTGGGCTGCGGGTTTTTTCGTCAACATCGCGATCCTCTTTATCGGGTATCGCTGAGCCTCTCTGGGGCCGCAGGCGCCCTTGGCGTTTGTTTCTGCGCGGCGGCGCGTCCAAGGTGCCCGCGCAACACGCGATATGCGGCACGCGCTCCACGATGGGGCGCTTTGTGTGTCGCTTCGTGTTCTTTACCCTCGGTATACGTAGTTCTCCGCAGGGAATCACCCTGATTCGATTTGTTCAGCACGGCGGCACAATTGTTGCGGTGCAGCATTGTGTGTTCTCCTGATTCCATGACCTCCTCCGTACTGAATCGACGCGCTTTTGGCGCCGTTTCCGCCTTGTCGGCGGCGGCGGTGTTCGCGCCTGCCATCGTTCGTTCGCAAGGTGAGAGCATTCCCGCGTTGGGGCGCGTCACGGTTGCCGTGGGAGGGCAGGGGTTGCTGTACTACTTACCCTTGGCCCTGGCGGACTCTCTGGGGTTTTTTCGCGCACAGGGGCTGGAGGTGGTGACACGCGATTTCCCGGCAGGGGCGCGGGCGCTTCAGGCGGTGCACGATGGTGCGGCGGATGTTTTTTCGGGTGCTTTTGAGCACACGCTCCGTGCCCAAGCGAGGGCGCTACCCCTGCGTTCGCTGGTGCTTATGGGGCGGGCTCCACAATTGGCGCTGGGGGTGTCAACGCGGGTGTCGCCAGGGGGCAAGGATTTTGGCGACCTGGCTGGGCGTCGCATCGGGGTGTCATCCATCGGCTCTTCCACCCACCTGGCCGCCAGCCTGATGCTGCTTCGGGCGGGGCTCGCGTCGCCGGACGTAACTTTTGTCGGCGTGGGATCTGCGGGCAATGCCATGAACGCGTTCCGCTCAGGGCAGGTGCATGCGCTGTGCCATGCCGATCCAGTCATGACGCGGCTTGAGCAAACCGCAGACATGCGTATCGTGGGCGACTTGCGCTCACTCAAGGCAGCGCAGGAGGTTTTCGGCGGCGCCATGCCCGGTAGCAGTTTGTGTGCGCCTCAAGCCTTTGTGCAAAAACAGCCGGCGCAGGCCCAGGCGCTTGTGGACGGCATTGTCCACGCACTCAAGTGGCTGCAGACAGCGGCCCTTGCAGACCTTGTGAAGACGGTGCCTTCAGCATATTTGATCGGAGATCGCAGCGCTTATCTGGCCGCCTTCAGTCGCGTGCGCGAAACCTACTCCGCCAACGGACAGATGCCGGACGATGGCCCGGCCACCGCGCACCGGGTGTTGTCGCGCGTCTTGCCCGGCTTTGCCGACACCAAGCTTGACCTTGCGCGCACCTATACCAACGACTTTGTGCGCAAGGCGCGGCAGAAGTACAACGTCTGATAGGGCTTGGGGAGCAGGGCCACGGGGCCCTTTGGCCGATCATGGCGGTTTTGTGTTTTTGTGCTTTTGCTGAAACCCGTGCTCCAGCGGGGGGCCGTGCACGCAGCGGCGGCTTGGGCCCACGAGGGGGTAGGCGAAACGGACCTACGCCATGGCACGCATTGTCTGTAATACATTGGGTGCTGACGGCATTTTTGTGCAGAACAAAGTGCCACGGCTTTCACCGGTTTTCATTGATTTTCACTTTTTCAAGGATTTTTTCATGACGCTGAACCTTAGCATCGGCCCGCTTGTTTCCCTGATTGCAGGCATTCTTATCCTCGTCATGCCTCGCCTGCTGAGCACCATCGTGGCGGTGTACCTGATCATCATGGGCGTCATTGGCTTGCTGGGACTGCACGCTCTGCGGTTCTGACCCCCACAACCGCCATTTTGTGAAGTGCGGGGGCCCTGCCGAATGGAGGCCCCCGCTAGGAGCTTGTCGCACTTGGAGCGTCAAACGCGAAAATGGACCCCGGCGAGGACAGTTTTTACCGGATTCGCAGCCTCATAGCCCGGCTATGGGGCAAGAAGATGGTGAAAAATGGACCGCCGCGGTCCATTTGCAGCCGACGATTTCCAAGTCCGACAGGCTCCTAGGCTTTAGCGGCGTTTTTTGGCAGGTGTGCCACCGCGGCGCACGGGCGATGCTGGTGCTGCACGGCGTTTGCCTGCATTGGATGCGTGGGCTTGCGCAGGCCGCACCGGCAAATACACCACCACATGCTGCCCCAGCTTGAAGGCTGCATTCGGGCGCACGTCGTTCCAGTCGGCCACGCTGGCAGTCGCCAGTTTGTAGCGCCGCGCTATGCTGGCCACCGTTTCGCCTTTGCCTGCGCGCACCGTCGTGCGGCGGGTAACGACTTCAGGGGTGAAGGCCACCTGGCCGTTGTCTGCCAGATGTGACGAAACATCCTGGCGCGTGGTGGCGTTGCGTGGAATCATGAGCGCCGAGCCGGCCTTGATCAGCATGCGCGGCGGGATGTTGTTCAGGGTGCGCAGATCGGTTTCACTCATGCCCACCCGCTGGGCGGCGTCAGCCACCGTCATGGTGGACGGCACCGACCAGACCGTCCAGCTGGCGTACTGGCCTTCGCGGCGGGCCTCCAGGTTGCGCTGGAACACCTTGGCGTTGTCCCAGGGCAGCAGAACCTGCGGGGTGCCTGCGGCCAGGATCACCGGTCGCTTGAACGACGGGTTGAGTGCGCGGAAATCGTCCTCCCGGATGCCTGCCAGTGATGCCACCAGTGCCACGTCGATGTCATGTGTGATGTCGACCGTCTGGAAGTACGGGTGGTTTTCTATCAGCGGCAGCTCGGTGTTGAAGGCGTCGGGGTTGGCCACGATGTTCTTGACCGCTTGCAGCTTGGGGACATACATGCGGGTTTCGGCCGGCATGTTGAGTTCTGCGTAGCTCGTGCCCAGGCCCAGCTTCTGGTTGCGCGCAATGGCCCGGCTCACGCTGCCTTCGCCCCAGTTGTAGGCGGCCAGGGCCAGGTGCCAGTCGCCAAACATGCCGTAGAGCTTTTGCAGGTAGTCCAGCGCGGCGCGGGTGGATGCCAGCACGTCACGGCGATCATCGCGGAAAGCGTTTTGCTTCAGATCGAAGTAGTTGCCCGTGGCGGGCATGAACTGCCACATCCCGGCCGCCTTGGCGCTGGAGATCGCCTGGGGGTTGAAGGCGCTCTCGATATAGGGCAGCAGCGCCAGCTCGGTGGGCATGCCACGGCGCTCGAGCTCTTCAACAATGTGGAACAGGTATTTGCTGGAGCGCTCGGTCATGCGCTGCATGTAGTCGGGTCGGGTGGCGTACCACTGCTCGCGATCCTGCACCAGTTCGTGCTGGAGATCTGGCATGGCAAAGCCCCTGCGGATACGGTCCCACAGGTCGGCCGGGGCCGATAACGAGGCCACGCCCCCGCCGCCCGCGTGTGTCGCCATGATGGGCTTGAGCGGCCCATTGGGAATGATGGGTTTGTGGGAGGAGGGGGTGTCTTGGCCCGAGGTGACGGGATTGGCGGCTGGGTCTTGCAACGATCCCGTCGTGGCGCAGCCCGTGAGCCAGAGAACACCGGCCAGGCACGCAATGTGCAAAATTTTCATCGAAACTCGTTTTTCCATTGACGCAGTGCGGCCAATACCGCCACCGCGTCGTCTTGATGTACCTGCGCGTCAAAAGTATGGGCAGCCTGGGCTACCGTGTTTTGCCGCACGCGCAGGAAGGGGTTGATCTGCCGCTCCAGCGCCATGTTCGATGGCAGTGTAGGCAGGTTCTGGGACCGCTGGGTCTCGCAATCGCTGTGGTAGTGGAGCAGTGTGGCGTTGCCGGGTTCCACGGTACGCGCAAATTTCAGGTTGGACAGCGTGTATTCATGCGCACAGCACACCCGCGTGTCGCCAGGCAGGGCGGCCAATTGATCCAGCGAGTCGAGCATTTGGGCAGGCGTGCCCTCAAACAGCCGCCCGCACCCGCCCGAAAACAGCGTATCGCCACAAAACAGGAGGGGCGTGCCATCCATGTCGGCGCAGTAATACGCAATATGGTCGGCAGTGTGACCGGGCACGTCGATAACTTCGAACCGCAGCCCCAGGGTTTCCACCACGTCGTGTGCGCCGAGCGCGACCACAGGCTGGGGAATAAGTTCGCGCGCCGGGCCATATACGCGCGCACCGGTTGCGTTGCGCAAGGCATCGACCCCGCCGACATGATCTGCATGGTGGTGCGTGACTAGAATGGCCTGCAGCTGCAGCCCCAGGTGTTGCAGCGCCTGCACGACGGGCGTGGCATCGCCCGGATCGACGACCACGGCCTGGTGGCCATCGTGCAGCATCCAGATGTAGTTGTCGGTAAAGGCGGGCAGCGGTAGCAAGTTCATGAGCGATCAAATTATAGGTTTGCACCACTGGTTTGCCTCCGCCCCGGGCCAGTACCTGCTGGCGTGGGAGCAGGCTCGGTGTGATGAGGCGGTGGCTGACATCTTTGGCTATCACAGCCTGCAGCTTGGTTTGCCGATGCTCGATGGCCTGCGAACAAACCGCATGCCTCACCAATGGCTGGCCCTGGGCGCCGACGAGGCGGGTTCACCCGGCTCTGCGGTGGCGGGCCATGATATGTCTGGCTGTGGGCAGAGGTGCCATGTGGTGGACTTGTTTGCCGATCCGGTGGCGCTGCCCTTTGCAGAGGCGAGCCTTGATCTGGTGGTGTTGCCCCATACCCTGGAGTTGAGCATTGACCCGCATGCGGCGTTGCGCGAGGTAGTGCGTGTGCTGGTGCCCGAGGGGCGCGTGGTCATCAGTGGCTTGAATCCCGCCAGCCTGTGGGGGCTGCGCCAGCGGCGGGCGCGTATTTACCAGCGTCTGGGAGGCAACAGCCTGTATTTGCCGGATGTGGGGGAGTTCATTGGCTACCGGCGGCTGCGTGACTGGTTGCAGCTTCTGAGCTTTGAGGTCGAGTCGGCCCACTTTGGCTGTTATCGTCCTGCCGTGCGCAGCGCCCATTGGTTGGAGCGGTTTGGCTGGATGGACCGGCTGGGCGACAAATGGTGGCCTATTTTTGGAGCCGCCTATTTTCTGGTGGCGGTCAAAAGAGTGCATGGAATGCGTCTGCTGGAGCCCGCCTGGCGCAACAATCGCCAGCGATCCGCGGCCACAGTGCCCGTGGCCAACCGGGCGCATGCATCCCACGTGCCGTCCGTCCGCGCGATCGGCTCGGCGGGAGCAGGCCGGTCCGTCATAGAGCGCAATCACCACGTTAGAAAAAGCAGCGAATAGCTGGCGGATGGGGGCGGGTCGTGTCGAGACACGTTTCCCGAACCCGTGCGCCGTGAATCAAAACGTCAGGAACACAGTTTGAACCAGGTAGAGATATACACAGATGGCGCCTGCAAGGGCAACCCGGGGCCGGGTGGATGGGGCGTGGTATTGCGCTCGGGAGCGACCGAAAAAGAGCTTTTCGGCGGTGAGCTGGGCACTACCAACAACCGCATGGAGCTTTTGGCGGTGATTGAGGCGCTCTCGGCGCTCAAGCGGCCGTGTGCCGTGACGCTGTTTCTGGACAGCGAATATGTGCGCAAGGGCATCACCGAGTGGATCCACGGCTGGAAGGCCCGGGGCTGGCGGACAGCGTCCAAGCAGCCTGTCAAGAACGTTGAGCTGTGGCAGCGCCTGGATGCCTTGGTCAGCACAGGGGGGCATCGCATCGAGTGGCGCTGGGTCAAGGGCCATTCAGGGGACCCGGGCAACGAGCGTGCGGACGGGCTGGCCAATCGGGGTGTGGACAAGGCTCTCGGGCGCGCATGACCGCATGACTGTGTGACCGTGGTCCCGTGGGGCCAGCGGCGCCGAGCGGCACCCTGGCGGCATCTTGGATGCAGGCCGTCTGGCAAGCGGCTCATGGGCTATGTTTCCCCTTGGGTTGCGACAACAAGAGCCATGGGCGTGACGGCGGGCGCCGCTGTTGCGGGCCCCTTCAGCGGGGCGGCGCCAGCAGGGTTTGCATCGCCTCGACCAGCGCTTGTAGCGTCTGCGGCCGCACCAGGCGCGCCACTTCCTTGCCGTCCTGCAAGAACACCAGCGTTGGCCAGAGCTTCACGCCAAAGCTGCGACCCAGGCGCTGGCCGGGGCCATCTTCCACCTTGATGTGGGCCACGTCGGCATGACCCTGAAGTGCCTGCTCGATCAGTGGCTGGGCACGCTGGCAGTGGCCGCACCACGGGGTGCCGAACTCGACCACCGTGGCGCCCGCCATGCGGTCTAGGTCGTCGCGCGACGGGGGCTGAGCGAGGTGTTGGGCGGCGTAGGGCATAGGTGCGACGATTTCAGCAGGAATGCAAAGAGATATCGATTGTGCTGCGCGTCACCTACGGCGCATGCAACTGGCGCGTCCCCCGCCAGGGACGCCGAGCAAGGGCCGCCCCGCAGCGAGGGCGTCGTCCCCCTGGGGGATGGCGCGCAGCGACACAGGGGGCTCAAATCACCCCGTCAAACACCATCACATCCACCGCATCGCCCACCGCCACATTCCCCTGGCCGTGGTGCAGCACGATGAGCCCGTTGGCCTGCACCATGGAGCTGAGCACACCCGAGCCCTGGTTGCCTGTGGTGCGCACTTGCAGTGTGCCGTCAGCAGCGGTGGTGACCAGGCCTCGCTGGTATTCGGTGCGGCCGGGCTTTTTGCGCATGGGCTCGGTGCTGATGGCACGCAGCAGCGGGGGCGCCGTGCGGGTGTTGCCCATCATGCGCAGCAGGGCGGGGCGCACAAAGGCCAGAAAGGTCACCATCACCGCCACCGGGTTGCCGGGCAAGCCGAACAACACCGCGCCGCTGTGGGCCCGGTTAGTATCATTTTGATAGCTGCTTGCGCTTGATGAATAAGCGCTAGAGGCCAATTTTGCTTGATTTTCTGTGGTGGCAATGCGCCCCACCGCCATGGGGCGCCCAGGCCGCATGGCGATGCGCCAGAAGGCCACGTCGCCCAGTTTTTTCATCATGGTGCGGGTGTGGTCGGCCTCGCCCACACTCACGCCGCCGCTGGTGATGATGGCGTCGGCCTGCTGCGCCGCCTGGCGAAAGGCGGCTTCGAGCAGCGCGGGCTCGTCGCGCACCACGCCCAGGTCAATCACCTCCACCCCCAGCCGCGTGAGCAGGCCGAACACGGTGTAGCGGTTGCTGTCGTACACAGCGCCTTCGCGGGGGGCCTCGCCCAGGCTCAGGATCTCATCGCCGGTGGAGAAATACGCCACGCGCAGGCGGCGGTACACCGTGACGGTGGGTAGGCCCAGGCTGGCCACCAGGCCCAGGGCGGCAGGTGTCAGCAGCTCGCCACGGGCCAGGGCCACGCGGCCTTCCATGATGTCTTCGCCCTTGAAGCGGCGGTTGTCTCCGGTGCGCAGCACATCGGCTGCGATGGTGATGTGGCCGTCAGCTGTGGCGGTGGTGAACTCTTGCGGCACCACGGTGTCGAGCCCGGTGGGCATGATGGCGCCGGTCATGATCTTCACGCATTCGCCCGCTGCCACCGTGCCCGCCCAGGCTTTGCCCGCCAGTGCCGTGCCGACCACGCGCAGCGTGAGCGGCTGCCCGGCCACCAGCTGGGCGCCTGCCAACGCATAGCCATCCATGGCCGAGTTGTCGTGGGGCGGCACGCTGACGGGCGAGATCACGTCCTGCGCCAGCACGCGGCCCAGCGCGCTGAACAGGGGTAGCGCCTCAGTGGCGGTGACGGGCTCAACCAGCCGGTCCAGAAACTGGTTCACATCGGCGGCGCTCAGGGCCTGCGGGTCGTAGCCTTGCAGCTCGGCGGCAATCTGGGCAATGGTTTTCATGGGTGGAGTTTGCTTGAAGTCAGTGGGAGAGCAGCCGCACCATGTGCAGCTTGTCGTAGCCCACGCCATCCACCACGATGGCGTTGGGCAGCAGGCCCCAGGCGCGGAACCCTGCCTGCTCGTACAGGCGCACCACGTGCTGGTTGGAGGCGGTGACGGTGAGCACCAGCTGGGTCAGCCCCGGCACCTGGCTGGCGGCCTGCACGCAGGCATCCACCAGCATCCGGCCAACGCCCCGGCGCTGCGCAGCAGGCGACACCATCATGCCCACTACCACCGCGCAGTGGCGCTGTTTGGTGCGTTGCTCGCGCTCGCAGCCCAGGCAGCCGAGCAGCTGGCCTGTAGCGTCGAACGCGCCCAGGAA
Organism: Acidovorax radicis; assembly: GCF_020510705.1. NCBI lineage: Bacteria > Pseudomonadati > Pseudomonadota > Betaproteobacteria > Burkholderiales > Comamonadaceae > Acidovorax > Acidovorax radicis. The sequence goes on along the minus strand of NZ_CP075184.1, from coordinate 3,148,016 downwards.
AAACTGGCCGGACTCCAGCGCGCCAAAACGCGCCACATACTCGCTGGCATCGCGGCCCACGGAGGATTCATAGTCCGAGGTGAACGCATCCGGCGCCGTGCGCAGTGCCTCGTCGCGCAGCGCCTTGTACGCCACCGCGTCTGCGGCGACCAGGGGGCGGATCTGCACCGCGCCAGCGTCCACCGGGGTGCGACTGCTCATGGGGTTTGCGCGCAGGTCAAGCCCGCGGTGCACTGCTGCTCTCCAGCGCGTGCAGCTCGGCCAGCGTGTTGGCGTTGAAGAAGGCCTGGGGGTCGTCGCCCGGCTGGTCAAACGGAACGATGGCGCAGCGGTGCTGGCCCGTCCAAGCGTCGATCTTGCGGCCACCGGCCTGGGTGAAGGCGACCAGGCTTTCGAGCAGGTCCACGCGCAGCAGGCAGAACACGGGCTGCGGGCGCACGGTGACCTGGCCCTTGCCATCGTCTTCGGGGGCTGCGGCCATGGCAATGTCGGCGCCCTCGGCGTCTGCGGCTGCGGCCAGGCGCTGGGCCAGGTCCAGCGGAAACAGCGGGGTGTCGCAGGGCACCGTCAGCAGCCAGGGGGTCTCGCAGCGCTCCAGCCCGGTCAGAAAGCCCGCCAGGGGCCCGGCGTAGTCACTCAACACGTCCGGCCACACCGGCGTGCCAAAGGCCTCGTAGGCCGCCAGATTGCGGTTGGCATTGAGCATGGTGGCGCCGGTCTGCATCTGCAGCCGCATCAGCGTGTGCAACGCCAGCGGCAGGCCGCGAAAGTTCTGCAGGCCTTTGTCCACCCCGCCCATGCGGGAGCCGCGGCCACCGGCGAGGACCAGGCCGGTGATGTCGTTGGATTCAATCATTCGTGATCTTCAAAGGAACTTCGACTTGCGCTTTCTGTGGCCTTGGAACCGACGCGGCCCAGGCCAGTGCGCCCGTGGAACTGGCTTTGCCAGGCCACTGGGTGCGTCCCCCTCCCGCGCAGCGAGAGAGGGGGAAGGCGCCGAAGGCGACTCAGGGGGAGCTTCACCTCATCCGCCGATGTAGCTCATCTCGACGCGGCGTGCGCCTTGCCCGGTATCCGCCGGCAGGCTGCTGCGCAGCTCCGAATACCGGTCGTTGCGCTGCTGCCAGATGGGGGCGATGGCCGAGGCAATCTCTGCATCGTTGGCGCCACCGCGCAGCAGGCTGCGCAGGTCGTAGCCCTGGCTGGCAAACAGGCACAGGTAGAGCTTGCCTTCGGTGGACAGGCGCGCGCGGTTGCAGTCGTGGCAGAAGGCCTGGGTCACGCTGCTGATCACGCCCACCTCGCCCAGCGCGGGGTCGTGTTGACCCTGGGCGTTGGCGTAGCCCCAGCGCTCGGCGGTTTCGCCGGGGCTGCTCGGGCTGAGCTGCACCAGCGGCAGCTCGGCGCGCAGGCGTTCAATCAGTTCGGCCGAGGGCAGCACTTCGTCCATGCGCCAGCCGTTGGTGGCGCCCACGTCCATGTATTCGATGAAGCGCAGCGTGGTGCCCGTGCCGCGAAAGTGCCGCGCCATGGGCAAAATTTCGTGGTCGTTGGTGCCGCGCTTGACCACCATGTTGACCTTGATGTGCGACAGGCCTGCCGCATGAGCGGCCTCGATGCCCGCCAGCACGTCGGCCACCGGAAAGTCCACATCGTTCATGCGGCGAAAGACTGCATCGTCCAGGCCGTCCAGGCTCACGGTCACGCGGTTCAGGCCTGCGTCCTTCAAGGCCTTGGCCTTGCGCGCGAGCAAGGATCCGTTGGTGGTGAGCGTGAGGTCGGGTGCCACGCCGTCCACCGTGCGCAATTGAGCCAGTTGCGCCACCAGGTCTTCGAGGTTCTTGCGCAGCAGGGGCTCGCCACCGGTCAGGCGGATCTTGCGCACGCCGTGCGCCAGAAACAGCCGCGCCAGCCGCGTAATCTCTTCAAAGCTCAGCAGGGCGCCATGCGGCAGGTAGGGGTAGTCCTTGTCGAACACTTCCTTGGGCATGCAGTAGTTGCAGCGGAAGTTGCAGCGGTCCGTCACGCTGATGCGCAGGTCGCGCAAGGGACGCCCCAACGTGTCGATCAACTGGCCCGATGGCGCCAGCATATGCGTGGGGACTCGCGCCGCCAAAGCGGCGATGCGTTCGTCCACCAGAGGAATCACACGTTCAGCCATGGTGCGATTTTGCCGCATGGGCCCATGGCTTAGGGACAAGACCCTGTGTGGAAAGTTGATCGCAGTCAATTTGCATCAAGGCGATGGTTTGAAGCACGGAGCGCCACCCCGTAGCAACCCTTTGACGTGGAGCAAGACGGCGAAATGCTGCGTCGCAACAATGCACCATCCGATTTCAGAAGGTTTCCCATGTCTGTTCGTGAATTTTCAGCCGCTGTCATGCCATGCCAACGCCGGGTGGTGGTGCAGTGGATGGCGGCGGGCGTTCTGTTGCCCACCTGGTCCGGGGCTGCGCAGGCACAGATCAGCCTGTCCGGGGCCATCAACTATGCCGGCTGGTTTCGTGCCTTGTCGCAGCGCATGGCAAAAGCCTATTGTCAGCAATACCTGCAGGTGTTGCCTGCGGCCGCCGTGGATGTGATGGGCCAGGCCCGCAAGCGGGCCTTGTCGGGCTCGGCGGAGCTGGCCAAGGGACTGCAGTCGGGCCAGTGGCCCGCCGAGGTGGGGCGCCAGCTGGACGAGGTGCAAAAGCAGTTTGCGCTGATTAACCAGCTCACGACGGCCCCGGCCACGCGCACGGCGATGGTGGTGGCCGCGTCCGATCAGGCGGACCGTACGCTGCTCATCGCCCAGGCCGTGACCGACAACATCGAGAAGATGGCACAGGTACCCAGCGCACGCCTGGTGGGCCTGGCGGGCCGCCAGCGCATGCTCTCGCAGCGGTTGGCCAAAAACTACTTTCTGAGCGCGGCCAAGGTGGAGTCCAAGCTGGTGCAGGCGCAGCTCGCTTCTGACGCCGCAGATTTTCGCCAGGCGCTGCTCACACTGAAAGCTGCCCCGGTCTCTACCCCCGCCATTCGCAACGAACTCGAACTGGCCGACTCGCAATGGCTGTTTTTTGACGCCGCGTTGCGCCGCCCGGCCGATGCCGCAGGCCTGGGCGCGGTGGCGACCACCAGCGAACGCCTGCTGGATGTGATGGACAAGCTCACGGGCTTGTATGACGCGGCCCTGCGCGAGGTGTTGGGCTGAGAAGTTGAGAAACGGAGAGGCTGGGAGCGCCAAAAAAAGGGTACGGGGCTGCCTGCAAGGCCAGGCACTCATGGACCAGCGGGATCACCCGGTCTGGCATGGGGGAAATCCGTTCGCGGGGTGGGGGTGTGCAAGCGCGCATGTGCCGTGGTGCCGTGTTTTCTTACTCCTGCCTGCGTATGTTCTGCAGCTGTTTCGCTGCACCTCGTCAAAAAGCGGCACAGCATCAAGGTGCTCCGGCTGAACGGTTCGAAATCCTGGGGCTGGAATATTTAAGAACACGTTCTTAGCAGCGGCCGTTTGGCGCATTCGCCGGGGGCTGGCCCGTGTTTCGGATGGCGGTGCTGTAGACCCATCTTTGGGATTGAGCGGGCGCGAGGCCCTTTCACAGCCATAAGATACGAGGCTCAGCACCTGTTCAGGGCCTGGGCTGGAAGGCTGCGGGCACACACCAGTCCTGCATGGAGGCTGTGGCGGCAAGTGCAGCGGTGTAGCGGGTGCAGGACAACTCGCGGCGTCAGGAGGGGATTCGTATGAACTGCATCAACAGGGCGTGGGCCGCACATGGGCCCGAACTGCGCCATTGGGCGCGCCACCGGATGAGTGACTCCGCCGAAGTCGATGATCTGATGCAGGATCTGTTTCTGCGGGCATTGCGCCAGGGCGAGCGGTTTTGCTCGGTGCACAACGCGCGTGCCTGGCTGTTTGAGGTGGCGCGCAACATGCTGGCCGATCGTCTGCGGGTTGCGCGCACCATGGTGGAGCTCCCCGACGATCTGGTGGCTTTCGACGAGGAATTCGACAGCGTGGACAGCCTCACCGCGTGCCTTCCACGTGTGCTTTCCGAACTCCAGCCCGAAGACCGCGAAGCCATCGTCCTCTGCGATTTGCAGGGAATGAGCCAGGCGGACTTTGCGGAAAAGGCCGGGTTGGGGCTGAGCGCCGCCAAGTCCAGGGTGCAGCGTGCGCGGCAGCGCCTGAAGGCGCGGATGACCCAGGCCTGCCAGGTGACCCTCGATGCGCGCGGGCATGTCGAAGATTTCGTACCCAGGAATCCCGCCAAATAGTGGTGATAGTTTGTGCGTCTTTTCGGCGCGTGTTCCGTCTTCACTGGTATGAACAAGCTGTCTACACCCATTAAGCCTTGGCCACTGCGCCGCCCGAGCGCCTTTTTGGCCCTGGCTGCGGTGGCGTGGCTCGCGCTCTACCAGTTGCTGATCCCGGCATCTGAAGTGTTGGTGGCCTCTTTGCCGGTGGATCGCGCCAGCCACCTGGGCGGCGCATTGCAGTTTTTCTTCTACGACACCCCCAAGGTGTTGATGTTGCTGACGGGTGTGGTGTTCGTCATGGGGATGATCAACAGCTACTTCACCCCGGAGCGCACGCGCGCATTGCTGGCAGGCCGTACCGAGGGCGTGGCCAACGTCATGGCCGCCAGCCTGGGGGTGGTCACGCCGTTTTGTTCCTGCTCTGCGGTTCCGCTCTTTATTGGATTCGTGCAGGCAGGGGTGCCGCTGGGAGTGACGTTCTCGTTCCTGATCTCGGCGCCCATGGTGAACGAGGTCGCGCTCACCTTGCTTTTTGGCCTGTTTGGCTGGAAGGTGGCTTTGCTGTACCTGGGGCTGGGGTTGTGCGTGGCCATTGTTGCCGGTTGGGTCATAGGCCGCCTGAAGATGGAAGCCTACCTGGAGGACTGGGTGCGCGACATGCCCCGCACATCGGCTGCCTTCGAAGCGTCTGGCATGGCGCTGGCTGACCGCGTTCAGGGTGGCTTCAACGCCGTGCGCGACATTGTGGGCAAGGTCTGGCCGTACATCCTTGCGGGCATTGCGCTGGGCGCACTCATCCATGGTTATGTACCAGAGGACTTCATGGCCAGCTTCATGGGCAAGGATGCCTGGTGGTCGGTACCGCTGGCGGTGGTGATGGGCGTGCCGATGTACACCAATGCTGCGGGAGTGATTCCTATCGTTCAGGCGCTGCTGGCCAAGGGCGCTGCATTGGGCACGGTGCTGGCTTTCATGATGAGCGTGATTGCCTTGTCGTTGCCCGAGATGATCATCCTGCGCAAGGTGCTGAAAGTGCGTTTGATCGCGACCTTTGTAGCGGTGGTGGCCAGCGGAATTTTGCTGGTGGGATATGTGTTTAACACGGTGTTGTGACGCACGCCGCGCCGCTGAATCGATTCATATTTCTGAGGAGTGAAGACACCATGGACATCAAGGTACTGGGCACTGGTTGTGCCAATTGCAAGAACACGATAGCGCTGATCGACCAGGTTTCCAAAAGCCATGGTGTCAGTATCACGCTGCAAAAGGTCGAAGACCTGCGCGACATCATGGGCTACGGAATCATGAGCACGCCAGGGGTGGTCATTGATGGCAAGGTGGTGCATGCTGGCGGCGTGCCCAGCCGTGACACGGTGGAGCAATGGTTTGTTGCTGCCGGTGCTGCTTGATCTGAAGGCACGCTGCGGCATGCGGCTGTGCTGACCTTGGCTGCAGACGCCTTGGTGTCGCTGGGCGTTGTGCCGGCTGGCGCACTGTATTGGTGACCAGGATGGACGCGGATCGACTTCTTCAACACGCCACACAGCCATCGCACGATGGCTGCGATATCGACCATGTCACCTCACAAGCGGGGAGGGTGCCCTTCACTAACCCGTGCAGCCGCGTGTGACGGTATCCGTGCTTTCGCGAATCGTAGAGGCTGGTTACACGCAGCGGCCGCCGTCCACTTCAATGCACACGCCGTTGATGAATGAAGCTTCGTCGCTGGCGAGGTACAGCGCCGCGTTGGCCACGTCGAGTGCCGTGGAGAAGCGGCCCAGCGGGATGGTGGCCAGGAACTTGGCGCGGCGCGTTTCATCCACCGGGCCACCCGCAAACTCGGCGGCCAGGCCCGTGTCGGGGTTGAACACGGGGTTGATGCAGTTCACGCGGATATTTTCGGGGCCCAGTTCGGCGGCCATGGACTTGCTGGTGATGATGACGGCGCCCTTGGAGCCGTTGTACCAGGTCAGCCCCGGGCGGGGACGCAGCCCGGCGGTGGACGCGATGTTGATGATGCTGCCGCCACCCGCCTTGCGCAGCGCGGGCACGGCGTGGATGGCCGACAGGTAGATGCTCTTCATGTTGATGGCATAGACCTTGTCGAATTCGTCCTCGCTCACTTCCAGCATCGGGCGGTTGCGGTGTGTCCAGCCCGCGTTGTTCACCACCACGTCGAGCTGGCCGTACAGGCGCACGGCTTCATCGACCAGGGCCTTGACCTCGGCGGACTTCGTCACGTCGGCCTTGAAGAAGGCGGCTGTGCCGCCGGCTGCCGTGATCTCGGCCACCACACGCTGGCCACCGGCCTCGTTGATGTCGTTGACGATGACCTTGCCGCCCTCAGCGGCCAGGCGTTTGGCAATGCCTTCGCCAATGCCGTTGCCAGCGCCAGTGACGATGATGGATTTGTTCTGTGCACGCATGAATGTCTCCGGTGATTGATTCAAATTTGATAGCTGCTAGTGCTTATGAATAAAGCGCTAGCGGCATATTTCACTCAATTTTTGTGGCTGCGGCTTGCTCCGCAACCTTGGCGGCTTGTGGCGCACGGCCGTAGAACTGGGGGAAAAACTCTTTCACGCCTTGGCCGTTGAAGTCCCACCCCGTGCACTGACCCAGATGGCGCGGCGGCTCATCCGGGTTTGCGGACGAAAACACCGCAGGGACTGACTGGAAAGCCGCTGTGGCCAGGTTGAACAGCAGCTCGCGCAGGTGGGTGCAGCTGGCCACGCCGCCCAGATGCTTCTGGATGGCCTGGCGCCAGCCGCGCGCCATGCTGCAGCCCACCATCAGCTGCAGTGCGGCCTGGGCCTCGGTGCAGCCCTTGAGCGGATGAGAATCCATGGCCACGTCAATGGCCTGTACCACCAGTTGGCGGTTGACCGTGACGCGCAGCCACATGTGGTGGATGGGCTCGCCCGCCCGGCGCGTGCGGGCCGTGTCGCGGTGCGAGGGCGCGTCGTAGGCCTTGCTGTCGTGCAGCTCGCCTTCGATGTCCCACAGGCCATCGTCGCGTTCAAAGCCCTGGTAGTTCACCCGGCGGACGTGCTTGAGGGTGCGGGGTGCGGGGGGGCTCAGGGGCATGGAGAAATCAAAATCGTCGTACAGAAGGAGCAAAGATTAGCGGTGCACCACCGCGCTGTCGCGCACGGGCGTGACAGGTGGCATGTGACAGGCGCGGCTGCTGCGCCATCAACCGTATTTGATGGCGACCGTCTTCAGGGTCGTGAAGCCGTACAGCGCCTCAAAGCCCTTCTCGCGCCCGTAGCCGCTGGACTTGACGCCGCCAAACGGCAGTTCCACACCACCCGCCGCGCCGTAGTTGTTGATGAACACCTGCCCGCTGTGCACGCGTTTGGCCATGCGGAACTGGCGGGCGCCATCGCGCGTCCAGATGCCGGCCACCAGGCCGAATTGCGTGGCGTTGGCCAGCTCCACCGCGTGGTCCTCGTCCTGAAAGGCCATGGCGCTAAGCACGGGCCCAAACACTTCTTCCTGAGCCAGGCGGTGGTTCACCGGCACGTCGCGCAGCAAGGTGGGGGCCTGGTAGTAGCCGCCTTCGGGGGCTTCGTCCACCACCACGCCTTGGGCTACCATGGGGATGCCTGCGACCTGCGCGTCCGACAAAAAGTCCCACACGCGCTGCTGCTGCGTCTGGCGGATCAGCGGGCCCACATCCAGGTCCATGGCAGCGGGGCCCACGCGCAGCTTTTCAAACGCTTTGCCCAGGCGCTCCAGCAGCGGTTCATAAATCAGCGAGTCGATCAGCACGCGCGAGCCGGCCGAGCAGGTCTGCCCGGCGTTCTGCACGATGGCGTTGATGACCACGGGGATGGCGGCATCCAGGTCGGCGTCCGCAAAGATGATTTGCGGGCTTTTGCCGCCCAACTCCAGCGTCACGGGGCAGTGGCGCTCGGCAGCTACCTGCTGGATCAGCGTGCCGATCTTGGGGCTGCCGGTGAAGCTGATGTGGTCGATGCCGGGGTGGCGCGCCAGCGCGTCGCCCACTTCATGGCCGTAGCCGGTGACGATGTTGAGCGCACCTGCCGGAAAGCCCACCTCGGCCGCCAGCTGCGCCACGCGGATCAGTGAGAGGCAGGCGTCTTCGGCAGGCTTGACCACGCACACATTGCCCGCCGCCAGCGCGCCGCCCACGCTGCGGCCAAAGATCTGCATGGGGTAGTTCCAGGGGATGACGTGGCCCGTGACGCCATGGGGCTCGCGCCAGGTCAGCACGCTGTAGCCGTCGGGGTAGGGGATGGTCTCGCCGTGGAACTTGTCGCACGCACCGGCGTAGAACTCGAAATAGCGCGCCAGCGCCATCGCATCAGCGCGCGCCTGCTTGGTGGGCTTGCCACAGTCGCGCTGCTCCAGCGCCGTCAGCTCGTCGGCATGCTCCAGGATCTTGGCGGAGAGCTTTTGCAGCAGCCGGCCGCGCTCCACCGGGGCCAGCTTTTGCCACACCGCGTTGTAGCACTGGCGTGCTGCATGCACCGCCGCGTCGATGTCGTCGGCGTTGCTGCGCTGGATCTCGTCGAAGGGCTGGCCGTCGGACGGGTCGATCATGGCGATCGTGCGGCCCGAGGCGGACGGAACCGAGGCGTTGGCGATGAAGTTCAGTTGCATGGCCGTCATTTTGCCCGGAAATGGAATGTGTGCTTAGTATTTGAATTAAAAATGCCTATGGCGCTCGTAGATAGAGCGCTAATAGCTACATATTTGATAGTGAACCAATAACGATTGGCGCGCAGGGCGGCCTGGTGCAGAGTCCCCATCTCAGCGGTGCTGCATGCGCACCAGGTGGAGCGATTCCAGGTCCTTGAGGATATGTTCGGCGGTCTGGTGCGAGATCGCCAGCATCAGCCAGCTGGTGCCTCAATGGCGTGCCATATCAATATGTTTGCGCTGGCGCTGCAGTGTCACGAACCACCGCTGGTTTGCCATAAATACCACCATCAGGGCCAGCCCGGCGGCCGACGCCGCAAGCCATTGCATGGGTGACAGGGGCGAAAATTTGAACGGTTCTGCCAGCCACGGTACGGTGGTGATGGCTGTCAACGCGGCTAGCGTTCCGCCCAGCACCCACAGGCTGACGGGAGTGAGGCCCGTCCCCAGGCTGCGCCAGCGCGTTTGGTTGCTGCGGCTGGGCAGTATGAGTGCTGCGTTGGCAGTCACCAGCACCACAAAGGCTGCAGTGCTGGCAACACCCGCGTGCGCGGCGTTGCCCAACAGCCAGGCATACAGGCCTACAACGGCGATGGTGACCGCGCTGCCCTGCACCAGGCTCAGGAGGATGTGGCGGCGCGAGAGCAGTGGCTCATCCATCTTGCGTGGAGGCTGGTCCATGAGGTTGCGGGCGCCTTCCTCTGCCTCGAAGACGATGGAGCAGGCCGGGTCGATGACCAGCTCCAGAAACGCGATGTGCAAGGGCGCCAGTACGAGTGGCAGCCCGAACAGCACTGGCATCACCGCCAGGCCCACGATGGGGATGTGCACAGCCAGCGTGTAGACCATGGCCTGGCGCAGGTTGGCAAAGGTCTGCCGCCCCCGGTGGATGGCCTGCACGATGGCCGCAAAATCGTCGTGCAGCAATACCAGCGCCGCCGCTTCGCGGGCCACGTCGGTGCCGCGCTGCCCCATGGCGATGCCGATGTGGGCGGCCTTGAGGGCGGGGGCGTCGTTCACGCCGTCGCCCGTCATGGCCACCACCTCGCCCTGGGCCTTGAGGGCCTCGACCAGCGCCAGTTTCTGGTGCGGCTTGATACGGGCAAATACGCTGACCTGCCGGACCTTGTCGGCCAGCACCTCGGGGGGCAGACCCGCCAATTCATCGCCAGTGACCACGCTGTCGTGCGCGATGCCGGCCTGGGCCGCAATGGCGCGGGCGGTGCGCGGGTGGTCGCCGGTGATCATCACCACGCGGATGCCCGCCTGGCGGCATTGCGCAATGGCCTGGGGCACCTCAGGGCGCAGCGGGTCGGCCAGGGCTACCAGGCCCAGCCATTCAAGTTCAAAGTCGTGCTGGATGTCAGGCCAGGTGTCTTGTGCGCGGTGCCGGGCCTTTGCCACCCCGAGCACGCGCAGACCCCGGTCGGCGAGGCGGGCCGCCTGGGCACTCACGGCGGCGCGTTCGGCCTCGGGCAGGTGACACAGGTCAGCCACGGCTTCGGGCGCGCCTTTGGTGGCCACGGTGTCGTGCGCAGAGGTGCCGTCGCGCCACAGGTGGCTCATGGCCAGCAGCTGGGGAGACAGCTCGTATTCGCGCGCCAGCGACCATGCGGGGTGCAGGTGGTCGGTGCCCACCAGGTGGTCCGCCGCCATGCGGTGAAAGGCCTGCTCCATGGGGTCGTGTGGTTCGATCTCGCTGGCCAGCACGGCGTATTCGAGTAGCTCGTGGAAGGACTCTGGCAGCGCCGTGCCGCCTGTTTTGGCTACTTTTGCGGGCAGGTCCCGCACGTCCAGTTCCTCGCCAGCGATGCACAGTGCCGCCACCGCCATGCGGTTTTGCGTCAAGGTGCCCGTCTTGTCCACGCACAGCACGGTGGTCTGACCCAGCGTCTCGATGGCGTTGAGCCGCCGGGTTAGCACCTGCTGCGCTGCCAGGCGCCGCGCGGCCAGGGCCAGAAAGACGATCATGATCACCGGCAGCTCTTGGGGCAGAACCCCCATGGCCAGCGTGATGCCCGCCAGCACGGCCTGCAACCCGTCGCCGCGCAGGGCCCATAACAAGGCCACCAGCAGCGCGCACAGCGACAGGCCGATGAGCACCAGCCGGTGGGTGAGCCGCGCCATTTCTTCACGCAGCGGCGATGCCTGGAGCGCGATGGTGTCCAGCGATTGGCCGATGCGCCCCAGCTCGGTGTGGCGCCCCACGGCCGCCACCAGCAACTGGCCCTGGCCGCTGACCACCAGCGTACCGGCGAACACCTTGTCGGTCATCTGCTTGGCCACGGGTTCGGATTCACCCGTCAGCATCGACTCGTTGGTGGCCAGTTCGTGCGCCTGCAGCAGCGTGCCGTCGGCCGGTATGCGGTCGCCCTCGGCAATCATCAGCAGGTCTTCGCGGACCACATCGCGGCCCGCAATGCGCACCATGGTGCCGCCCCGCAGTGCCAGCGCACGGGGGCTGGAGAGGTCGCGCAAGGCGTTCAGCGCGTTGTCGGTGCGGCGCTCCTGCAGCACCGTGATCGCCATGATGATGACCACGAAGCCCAGCAGGATCATTGCCTCGTGCGCGTCGCCCATGGCGAGGTAAATGGCACCTGCACCCAGCAGGAGCAGGAACATGGGCTCGGTGACCACGTCCCAGGCCATGTCGCGCAGCGTGCGGCGCTGGCTGATACCCAGCTCGTTGGGGCCTTCTTCACGCAGGCGTTGGGCGGCCAGGGCCGGGTCGAGGCCGGTGGGGGAGTCGGTAGTTGGCATGTGGAGCGTGGGGCTGCGTTGCACGGACGGACGCAACGGTGCAATGGTTATACCAGCGCGCTGGTGTCTGCATCCCTGACGCAGAGCAGTGCGCCACACCCGGTTTCCATCCATCACACCTCGCACATCACAAAGTCCGCTTTGCCCACATTGCACTCGGGGCACCGCCAGCTGTCGGGCACATCCACCCACGGGGTGCCCGGCGCGATGCCGTCATCGGGCAAGCCAGCCGCTTCGTCATAGATCCAGCCGCAAACCACACACATATAGATTTTCATGGGCCCACCCCGGACGTTGTGTCTGCTGCGGCTCAGTCGTCATCATGGTGTCGGTTGCGCTCGCTGGAGAGGCCGCTGGCTAACAGACCATTGGGCGACTGTTGCCACTCCCAGGCGCCAAAGGCCAGCACAGCGATCAGCAGCAGGGCGGCCAGCCAGGTGCGGTTCTTGGGGACCAAGTCAGGTCCGGTGCCGTCGATCCGGCCCGTCAGCATGGGCAGTGCCTGGTTTTTGCGCCGCAGCACGCTAAGTCCGGCAATCAGTGCGAGGTGGGCCAGCACGACAAACAGCATGGCTTCACCAAAGAACTCATGCACGTCTTCAATCCAGTCGCCACCGAGCGCATCGCCCCAGTCGTTGTATGTGGCATAGCCGCTGAGGGTGATAGGCACCACCAGGGCCAGCAGCAACAGCACCGCCAGTGTCATCAGCAGGTTCTGGCTCTGCCGCCAGTTCACTTGCTGCAGCGAGCGCGCCTGGGGCAGGGTGCGCAGCCAGGCGGGTGCCCCCGCCAGCTTGCGCCACAGCAGGCCGAGGCGCGATGTGCGCGGACCAAAGAGGCCGTACAGCGCGCGAAACGCGAGCAGGCCCGCCATGGTGTAGCCCAGCGTGACGTGCAGCAGCCGCCAGTGTTCGCCATCGGCCGTGGCATAGGCGCCCGCGAAGCTCAGCGCAAACAGCCAGTGGAACATGCGCGTGGGCGCATCCGTGACCCGGCGGGTATGTGTTTTGGCGGGGGCTGGCTGTGCGGTGGCGTTGGCGGGGTGGATAGAAGGGGTGTTGGTAGGCATTGCACTCTCCTGGGCTTCAGTCGTTCCACGCGCGGCGCGAGCGGGCATTCAGCCCCGCAGGCATGCGCAGGTCGTGTTCGTCAAACTCCCCCCGGTCTGCGCCTGTGTGGCAGGCCGCGCAGTTGGCGGCGCTTTTCACGCTGGCGAGCTTCCAGGTGGCGGGTTCGATCTTTCGGTGCTTGTGCTCAAACCAGGCCGAGTGGGTGATGCGGTCCTCGGGCGGCTCCTCGTTCACCCGCTTGTAGGTGCCCGCGTGAGCTTGCAGCCATTGGTTGAGCTGGCGCACGGTGGTGGCGTCCAGCGATGCGTCGGTACCGTAGTGCTTGTCGAGACCCGCCATGACGCGGTTCCACGACGCTGCGGGCAGCAGACCGGGTGGGTAGGCGGTATGGCAGGCGGCACACTCTTGCGTATAGGCGCTGGGCACGTTGCGGGGCATGGCGCGCCCGCTGTCTGCATGGGCGCTGGGGAGCATCTGCAGGGCCAATATGCACAGGGCCGCGGCCATGGCGGCGGGGCGAATAGGGGCAGGTTTTTTCATACGCATGGCGGTTCAAGGCTTGAGGGCGTTCAGGTAGGCCAGCACATCGGCCTTTTCGATCGCTGTGCATTCACGGCTCAGCACGTCGTTGCAGTTGCGACGAAACCATTTGTCGACCTTGGCGGTGTCGGTGAAGGCCTTGGGGTTGAAGGCGGGGGCCAAGGGGGCTATCAATTTGCCGGTGCTGGCGTGTTTGCCTTGGCCGGTGGGGGGCGTGCCGTGGCATGAGGCACACGACCATTCGCTGCCATGGCGGGTAGTGAAAAGCAGCTTGCCTTTGTCGACATTGCCCGGGCTGCCCGCCTGCGCGCTCCAGTGCGCGAGCTGCTGGGCGGCAGTCGTGTCCGCCGCCTGGCTGTAGGTACTGGCGGATGCCCAGGCGCACAGTGCAGCGAGGGCCAAGGGACGAGTTCTGGTCATCGTGGTGTCCTTCCGAGGTGTTGTGGTGTGTTGTTGTGTGGTGTACCGCCATTGTTGAAACTGCAGCCTGAACAGGCCGTGAAAGCGCTGTTCATCGGCCATTCAGAATTTGCGCGGGACAATGCCTGCATGTTCTGGATGACCCACCGTGCGTTTGCAGGCCGCCACAATTTGCGTGGCGTGGCGGCCGCATGGGTCGTGAGCGTCTTCGCGCTGGCTGCACTGCCCGCCTCGGCCAGCGGCAAGGACGATCACGAACAGGCCCGGCAGGCCGTGCAGGCGGGCCAGGTCCTGCCATTGCCCGCGGTGCTGGAGCGCCTTCAACGCGAGGTGCCGGGCCAGGTGCTTGAAGTGGAGCTGGAGCAAAAGCAAAGTGGCTGGATCTATGAGATCAAGCTGCTGACCCCTGCGGGGCAGTTGACCAAGGTCAAGCTCGATGCACGCACGGCCGAGGTGCTGCGCATCAAACCGCGCGACGATCACCACCCGGCCCGCGAAAATCGGTAAAAGCAGGCAGCCTCACTACTGACACCCCTCCATGCGCATCCTTTTGGTAGAAGACGACACGTTGCTGCGCACCCAGTTGCGCACCGCTTTGCAAGGCGCGGGCTACACCGTCGAGGAAGCCGACAACGGTCGCGACGCGCAGTTCCTGGGCGACACCGAGGCGCTTGATGCCGTGGTGCTGGACCTGGGCTTGCCGGTGGTGGACGGGCTCACGGTGCTCAAGCGCTGGCGTGGCGAAGGGCGCAACATGCCGGTGCTGATCCTTACCGCGCGGGACAATTGGCATGAAAAGGTGGCCGGCATCGACGCGGGTGCCGACGATTACCTCACGAAGCCTTTTCATCTGGAAGAGCTGCTGGCGCGCCTGCGCGCGCTGATCCGCCGCGCCAGCGGCCAGGCGTCAGCGGTGCTGCAGTGTGGTGATCTGTTGCTCGATACCCGCAGCGGCCGCGTGACCTGCGCAGGCCAGCCGGTGGCGCTCACGGCACACGAATACAAGGTGCTGGACTACTTCATGCACCGCCCTGGCGTGCTGGTCTCGCGCGCAGAGCTGACCGAGCACATCTACGCGCAGGACTTTGACCGCGACTCCAACACCATCGAAGTGTTTGTGGGGCGCCTGCGCAAAAAACTGCCCGCAGCCTGTATCGAGACCGTGCGCGGCATGGGGTATCGGCTCGTGCCGCCATGAACCGGGGCAATGGCTTGCCAGCCGCGCCGCTGCACTGGTCTCGGTCCCTGCGGTTTCGGCTGCTGGCCGTGACGCTGGCGGGGGTGGCGGTGGCGGTGGCGGCAGCCGGCCTGGTGCTCAGTGGGTTGTTTCGTGAACATGTGCAGCGGCAGTTCGAGTTGGCGCTCGTGCAGCAGTTGGACCAGGTCACGGCACGGCTGGAATTTGATGCACAAGGCCAGCCAGCCATTGCGCCAGAGGCGTTGTCAGACCCCCGCTGGCTCAAGCCTTACTCGGGCCTTTACTGGCAGGTCGATGCCATGGCGCCCGACGGGCTGGGCAGAGCCGGGGTATTGCGTTCGCGCTCGCTGTGGGACACCAGCCTGGCTTTGCAGACCGATGCGCTGACCGATGGCGCGGTGCATGTTCACGAGGTGACGGGCCCGCAAGGCGCGCCTTTGCTGGTGCTGGAACGCACGGTGCGTGTTGCAGGGGAGGGGGCCGCGCGCTGGCGCCTGATCGTGGCGGCCGATCTGCAGGCCACGCAGGCGGCCACAGCGCAGTTCACACGCGTACTGGCGCTGTCGCTGGCGGTTTTGCTGGTGCTGCTGGCGCTGGCTGCCTGGGCCCAGGTCGGTGTGGGGCTCAGGCCTTTGAGGTCGCTGCAGCGCGGTTTGCAGGACGTGCAGCAGGCACGCACGACGCAACTGCAGGGCACCTTTCCGGCAGAGGTGCAGCCGCTGGTGGATGACTTCAATGCCGTGCTGGCCCGCAATGCCGAGGTGGTGGAGCGCGCACGCACCCAGGCGGGCAACCTGGCGCACGCCTTGAAAACGCCGCTCACGGTGATGGACCAGGCGGCACGTGCGCCATCGCACGGCCATCGCGCAGAGCTGGCTGGCCTGGTGCATGAGCAGGTTCAGGTGGCGCGCCGGCACATCGACTGGCACCTGGCGCGTTCACGGGTCGCTGCCTCTGCGCATTTGCCCGGGCAGAGCACGGCGCTGGAGCCCGTGGTGAGTGGTTTGGTGCGGGTGATGAACAAGGTGCATGCCGACAGGGGTGTGGACATCGCCATCGCGCTGCCCGAGACCCCACTGTTCTTTGCGGGCGAGGCGCAGGACTTGCAGGAAATGCTGGGCAACCTGCTGGACAACGCGTGCAAATGGGCGCGGCGCACCGTGCGCTTGCAGGTGCAAGCGTCGGCCGAAGGCGTCGATGGTCAGCCGCCCCAGCTCTTGGTGACGGTAGAAGACGATGGCCCTGGCATTGGCGCCAAGCAGCGCGCGCTGGCGCTGGAGCGGGGCGTGCGGCTGGATGAAACGGTGCCGGGCTCAGGACTGGGCCTTGCCATTGTGCAGGAGCTGGCGGCGATGTATGGCGGGCGGTTGGACCTGGAGCCTGCCGCACTGGGGGGGCTGCGTGTCGGGCTGGTGTTGCCTGCCGCGCGGGACGCGGCGTCATGAATCCGCCCAAGCGGCAAGACCGAACGGTTGGAGTGGCATCCGAGGAATGTAGCCAATCGGGTTAAATTGGGTTATGACGCTTGTTTAGCATGCGCTGATAGCTATTGTTTTAATAGTAATTGCTGTGCCTGATTGAAGGGCGGAGGCCGGGTTGTCGCCCCGGCGGGCGACTTACTTTCTTTTGCTTCGCCAAAAGAAAGTAAGCAAAAAAAAGGCGACCCCCAGTCTGCGACCCCTTCGCGGAGCGAAGGGGCAAACCTGCGTCGGTGCGGTTGCGGGGTGCGCCGTGGAACTCGCTTTGCGCTGCGCGCGCCGCTCGGACAACCACGGCGAGTTAGTTCACGAAGCATGGGCGCTTCGACGCCCATGCCACCCCACAACCGCCCCGCCACAGGCGCAGCCAGCAGGGGTGGGGTAGCCGAACATCCCAACATCCACACGGGCCATCGCTGCGCTCGGCCCCGTTTTGCGGGCGCAGGCGCCATGCGCTGCGCAGGCTGGGCCGAGCGCAGCGATGGCCCGTATGGATGTCCGGTTGCGGGTTCCCTTCAGGATGCGCCGAGGAGCGCAGCGGCCAGCGGATCAGGGCTCGCGATTGTTTGAGCGCAACGCAGTGGAGCGAGTTCGAGCGAGGCCCCGCTGGACGCGAGCACCGCAGGTTGCCCGCAGCGAAGCGAAGGGACGCAGCGTGTAGGGTCGCCTTTTCTTTGGTGACTTTCTTTTGGCGAAGCAAAAGAAAGCCACTGCGCCGCCGGGCGCACACCCCGGCCTCCGCCCTTCAATCAGGCACAGCCGTTACTATGAAAACAATAGCTACCAGCGCTTGACAGACAAGCGCCATAACCCAATTTAACCCGATTGGCTGCATCCCTCGGAAACCACTGCAACCGTTCGGGCTGAGCCCGTCGACGCCAGGGCTTGCCGCGTGCGTGCAAGGCTTCGACAAGCCCGAACGGGCGGGGAAGAGAAGGTGTCTGAGGCACATCGAAAATCAAGCGAAATATGCCTCTAGTGCTTATGCAGAAAGCGCCATAAGCTCTCAATTCAGGAGCAAGTCACAACCTGCTCTCCACGCTGTTGTGCATGGCAACCTGCGCCACGGCGTCCAGGGCGCCGTCCACCACGTTCTGCTCGGTCAGCACCTGCATGGCGCCTTGCTGCAAGAGCCGGTCAAGGAGCCGCAGCGTCATCGACTGGGTGCGGCCGGAGACGCTGGTGAAGAGGAACAGGTTGCCGTGCGAGCCGATCCATGACAACTGCGTGCGTTCCCATTGGCCGCCTACCAGCAGGTTCACCCACATGCCAATGTCCAGCGAGGGCCGGGCGAGGGGGCCACTTGGGGTGGGCTCTGGCACCGCGGCTGCGCTTTCGGGTTCTGGCGACTGTGAGACGTCCATGTAGCCGGACTCCTTGGCCTCGGAAGGCGCGACCCACGGGTCTTCATCATCCAATCGGCTGGGCTGGGCCACTGCAGCCATTTCATCGGACGGGGCGGGTGGTTCCTGCTGCTCTGCCGGTGGTGCCGTAGCCCTCGGCCCGTGCTTGAAGGCCTGCTCGTGCAGTTGCATCAGCAGATCGAAGACGGCATCGGTCCGGGTGGCGGGGTAGTCGATGGACGCCAGGCCCTCGCGCAGCTTGGCCAGCAGCTTGGGAAGCAGGCGCGCGAGCTGGCCTGTGTTCGCACGGGTCAGCGCGGGCTGCGTGCTCCAGATAAGGGCATCCACCAGTTCTACGTAGTGGTCCGGGTCGGCACTGCGGGTGGTGTTGGTCAACTGCGCCTGCGCCATGACCTGGGTCCAGGGGCCCATCAAGAAGCGGGCAATTTCATCGGGCACCTTGCCAATATCGGGCCGCAGCGAGAGGTCGCGCGATAGCTTGGCGGCCAGCAGGTGGCGCTGCTCGGCGTGCTGCAGGGTCTCGATGGCGCGCTGGCGCTCTTGCTGGCGCGCTTGGTCCTTGTCCGCCCATTTGGCGTGCAACTGTTGCAGCACGTGCTCAAAATCGTCAGCCCCCTCGATGGTGGCCGTGGCCAGCGGGCCCGCAATGTTCATGAGCGAGCGCATGAAGCTCTGGAACCCCGGCGCCTCGGTGCTGTTGAATGCCAGGCTGCGGTCGGTGATGTCCTGCAGCAGGTGGCGCGCGGCGTGCTCCTTGTGGCTGAAGAACCGGGGGTCGGCCACTGCCAGCTGCATCAAGGCGGGCTCCAGGGCGCGGATGAATTGCTGCACGGGCCACAGCAGCCGGCTGTCGCGTGCGATGTTGTCCACCATCAGCGCCACCACCTCCATGCTCAGGGCTTCTCCCAACCCCGCACCATGCTTGCGCGGCGGGGCGTTGGGGTTCTCGTCCGCACCGCCACCCCCTTGGGAGCGCTGGCGGCCCAGGCGTTCCATCATGTGGCTGACCTGTTTCATCTCCTGCAGCGCCTCGAAAGCGGCGGGCACGGTGGCCGCGAAATCCGTGGCGGACGGGTCGATGTGGGGGAGTTGATCGGGGCTTTCGAACTCGCGCGCAAACCGGTCTGAGAAGTTTTCCCCTGATTCGGATCCGGGTGCCGTGGTGGATGCGGGTGCCTGCGTCGGCACGCGGTGGTCGCTGAACTCGCCCAGCAACAGGCGGCGCAGGCGCTCGAGGGTCAGCAGGGGGTCGGCGTGGCCCGCTGCGGCGGACAGGTCGTTGTCCGATGCAAAGCCGGGGGACGCGTCCCCTTCGGTTGGCGTGACGTAGACATACTCGCCGCAGGCCTGGCGCATCGCATAGCCCACGGGCTGCAGGCCGTTTTGCTTGAGCTGGGCGATTTGCGCCTGATAGAGCCCACACAGCTCGGCGCCAAGCGCCTGGGCCATGTGCGCCATCCAGTCGTGCCGCACCTGGGGTGTGACCTGCATCTGCGACACCACGGTCTGCAGGGCCTGCAGAAAGACTTCGGGGCGCAGGGGGTTGCGTTCAGGCTGCACGCGCGGCAGGCCCAGGGCAGCGCACACCAGCGCATCCAGGTCGGCCAGCGGCCCCTCCACGGCTGAGACCAGCACCTGCCGCGCTCGGGCCCGCTCCACGCTGTCGTTGATCTGTGACTCGTCCATCAGTTCGAGGTCATCGAAATGGACCGTGAACAGGGAGCGCGTGGGCTTGGCGTCGGTCTGGGGCGCCTCCTGATCGAGGGCCCTGCGCAGTGCGTCAGGGTAGCGCTCGCCCATCACGGACGTGAGCCGCGAGAGCTGCTGCCGCGCTTCAAGCATGGCCTGGTGTTCACCAGGAGTGCGGGCCTGGTCCTGGCGCGATTGCAGGGACATGCGCGCGGTTTCGGCGACGCGCTCCATCAAAGGTCGAGCCTGTGCCAGTACGTCGTCGACGATGCGCTGGTATGGCGCGGTGGTGCTGACAGTGCTGGTAGAAGGAGCAGAGGGAGCAGAGGCCGACGACATGGTGTATTTCAAGGCGATCTTCTTGGATGACGGGATACCGGTGCCCGCCATGGTACGCGGCAAAAAGGGGCCGAGGGCCCCTTGTTTTTGTCGATGCCAGGCTTGTCAGGCCTGGTCCTCGTCGGGCGCCGACGCTTCAGCCGCCGTGGAACTTGACCACCAGCGGCACGATCAGCAGCGCCACGATGTTGATGATCTTGATCAGCGGGTTGATGGCCGGGCCGGCCGTGTCTTTGTAGGGGTCGCCCACGGTGTCGCCAGTTACGGCAGCTTTGTGTGCTTCGCTGCCTTTGCCACCGTGGTGGCCGTCTTCGATGTACTTCTTGGCATTGTCCCAGGCGCCGCCGCCAGTGCACATGCTGATGGCCACGAACAGGCCGGTGACGATGGTGCCCATCAACAGGCCACCCAGTGCCTTGGGCCCCAGCGCCAGGCCCACCACGATCGGCACCACCACCGGCAACAGGCTGGGCACCACCATCTCCTTGATGGCGGCGCTGGTCAGCATGTCCACCGCACGGCCGTACTCGGGCTTGGCCGTGCCTTCCATGATGCCGGGGATGTCGCGGAACTGGCGGCGCACCTCCACCACCACGGCGCCTGCGGCACGGCCCACGGCTTCCATGGCCATCGCACCAAAAAGATAGGGAATCAGGCCACCGATGAACAGGCCCACGATGACCATTGGGTCGGAGAGATTGAACGTGATGGACTGGCCGTAGCTTTCGAGCTTGTGGGTGTAGTCCGCAAACAGCACCAGGGCCGCCAGGCCTGCCGAGCCAATGGCATAGCCTTTGGTGACGGCCTTGGTGGTGTTGCCCACGGCGTCCAGCGGGTCGGTGATGTCGCGCACGCTGCTGGGCAACTCGGCCATCTCGGCAATGCCACCGGCGTTGTCGGTAATGGGGCCATAGGCATCCAGCGCCACCACAATGCCCGCCATGGAGAGCATTGACATGGCCGCCACCGCAATGCCATACAGGCCCGCCAGTTGGTAGGACACCAGGATGGCCATGCAAACGAAGATCACCGGCCAGGCGGTGGATCGCATCGACACGCCCAGGCCCGCAATGATGTTGGTGCCGTGGCCAGTGGTCGATGCCTGTGCGATGTGTTGCACCGGCGCATATTGGGTGCCGGTGTAGAACTCGGTAATCCACACCAGCGCGGCCGTCAGCACCAGCCCCGTGGCACAGGCGCCAAAGAGCTTCATCTGGCTGCCGCTGGCGGTGATGGCGTTGTCCGGCATGATCCAGACGGTGACGAAGTAGAACGCGATGAGCGACAGCACGCCCGCAATCGCCAGGCCTTTGTAGAGCGCGGGCATCACGTTCTTCATACCGGGCGAAGCCTTCACAAAAAAGCAGCCGACGATGGATGCAACGATGGACACCGCCCCCAGCGCCAGCGGGTACACCACGGCGTTGACCGGGGCGCTGGCCACCATCAGGGCGCCCAGCATCATGGTGGCGATGAGCGTCACGGCGTAGGTCTCGAACAGGTCGGCCGCCATGCCGGCGCAGTCGCCCACGTTGTCGCCCACGTTGTCCGCGATCACGGCAGGGTTGCGCGGATCGTCTTCGGGGATGCCCGCCTCCACCTTGCCCACCAGGTCGGCGCCTACGTCGGCCCCCTTGGTGAAGATGCCGCCGCCCAGCCGCGCAAAGATCGAGATCAGCGACGATCCGAACGCAAAGCCAATCAGTGGGTTGAGCAACGTGGCCAGGTGGGCGGTGGGCGTGAGGTTGCCGTTGCCCGCCAAAAACCAGTAGAACCCCGTAACGCCCAGCAGACCTAGCCCCACCACCAACATGCCGGTGATGGCGCCGCCGCGAAACGCCACGTCGAGCGCCGGGCCAATGCCCTGTGTGGCCGCCTGCGCGGTGCGCACATTGGCGCGCACCGACACGTTCATGCCGATGAAGCCGCAGGCGCCCGAGAGCACCGCGCCCATCACAAAACCCACGGCCGTGATGCCGTCCAGAAAGATGCCGATGAGAACCGCCAGCACCACGCCGACGAGGGCGATGGTCTTGTATTGGCGGGCGAGGTAGGCGGCGGCACCGGCCTGGATGGCGGCGGCAATCTCCTGCATGCGGGCGTTGCCGGGGTCCTTGGCCAGGATCCATCCCCGGGCCCAGATGCCATAGGCCACCGCGATCAATCCGCAAACCAGGGCCAGTATCAGAGGGGCAGTCAGCGCTGTATTTCCGGCCATTCGTCACTCCTTGAAATATTCAGTTGCACGGAAGGAAACATCACAACGCAGGACGGTGGTGCTTCCGTTGCGTTGCTTCCTCGTGCTCCCTGTGCATTTCGCGGCAGGAGTCGATTGGCCAACACGCTCAATTTACAGGCAAACGCCGGTTTGCAAGCAGGTAGAAAGGGGCGTGCGCCTAAAATCAGGGTTAATCCCGACGCTTCGTTGCGCTGCATCAGCGCCGAAGGCCTCGCGGGTTATCGTCAACAAACCACTATCCAAAGACATGTCCCTCAACAACGTCCCCCCAGGCAAGAACCTCCCTGACAGCTTCAACGTCGTCATCGAGATCCCGATGAACGCCGACCCGATCAAGTACGAAGTGGACAAGGAATCGGGCGCCATTTTTGTGGACCGTTTCATGACCACGGCCATGCATTACCCCACGAACTACGGCTATGTGCCGCAGACGCTGTCGGGTGATGGCGACCCGGTGGACGTGCTGGTGATCACGCCTTATCCCCTGCACCCCGGTGTGGTCGTGACCTGCCGCCCGCTGGGCATCCTCATGATGGAAGACGAGGCCGGTGTGGATGGCAAGGTGATTGCTGTGCCCACGTCCAAGATCCTGCCCATGTACGACCACTGGACGACCATCGACGACGTGAACGCCATGCGCCGCAACGCCATCGCCCACTTCTTCGAGCACTACAAGGACCTGGAAAAGGGCAAGTGGGTCAAGGTGCTGGGCTGGGAAGGCATTGATTCCGCCAAGAAGGAAATCAGCGACGGCATTGCCAACTTCAAGAAGAAGAGCAACGCCTGAGACTCTCGGAGCCGTTGGGTTTGATTTTTTAGTCAAACCAGGCTCTAGCGCTTGCCCATCAAGCGCTGGGAGCTATTGAAATAGGAGCGCACCCCTGTCAAGGGCGGTGCGCTTTTTTGTTGTGGGCCTGCGTCCCACCCGTGTCTGGGGGTGGGGCGGATACAAAGCCCCGCTGCAGTGGGGCGCGGGCGCGTGGCGGCTAAAATTCATTTTGTTACAAATAAGGACCGTGCCGATGGGGCGTGGTTTGCGGCGCAGCGCCATGCCCCATGGTGCTGCGCCGCCCATTAGAGGGTGATCCATTCATGAAAATTTCCGATCTGCGCATGGGGGTCAAGTTGGGTGCGGGCTTTTTGGCCGTGCTGCTTTTGACGACCTTGCTGGGCGCCATTGCGTTGGTGCAGATGTCGCGCATTCACGCGAACGCCGAAGAAATCGCCACCAACCTGTTGCCTAGCGTCAGCCAGACCGGAGAGCTACGGGTTTTGCTCAACCGGATGCGCCGGGCGGAGGGTGGCGTGGTCACCTCGCGCAGCATGGCCGAGGTCAAGGCGTTCTCCGAGCAGGTGGCGATGCGGCACAAGGATCTGGACGGTGTCGAGGCCGCGTACGAGGCGTTGATTGATCTGCCCCGCGAGCGGGAGATTTACCAAGGTTACAAGCAGCGCAAGGGCGCATACGTTGCCTTGCAAGCCAAGCTGACGGAACTCGCCAAGGGCGTGGACTTCAGCACCGCCGAGTCGCTGGAGCTCACTGGCGATGCACTGAGCATGTTGTATGCGGGCGAGTCAGAGGCGAGTTTTGTTGCCGTCACAGAGAGCCTGGGTGAACTGCAGAAGGTCAATGCCGACGCCGCCATTGAGGCCAACGACGAAGCGCAGCGCGTCTTTACAAGCGCACGCATATGGGTGCTGGGCACGCTGGCGTTGTGTGTGGTGCTGGCTGCGGTGTTGGGCGTGGGCATCACCCGCGCTGTCACGCGCCCGGCACACCACGCTGTGCTGGCGGCACAAGCCATTGCGCAAGGTGACCTCACCACCGAGGTGCCAGCGGGTGGCAAGGATGAAATGGGCCAGCTGCTTGCCGCCCTGGGCGCCATGCGCGCAAACCTGGCGCACGTCGTCTCCGGCGTGCGTAGCAACGCGGAAGGGGTCGCGTCGGCGAGTGCGCAGATAGCGTCGGGGAACAACGACCTATCGGCGCGGACAGAACAGCAGGCAAGCGCGCTGGAAGAAACGGCGGCGTCGATGGAAGAACTGGGCTCCACAGTGCGCCAGAACGCAGACAACGCGCGCACGGCCACCCACGACGAATTGATGGCGTTTGAGGCGTCTGTACTGGAGACCGCCGTCACGAGCCAGTGGACGCTGGGGATCGGTGCCGGTGTGTCTTTGCTGTTGGGGCTGCTGTTTGCCGTATGGGCCACACGCTCCATCACACTGCCAGTGCAGCGCGCTGTGGATGCCGCCGAAGAAATCAGCAGGGGCAATTTGTCGATCCACATCGATGCCCAGGGCAAAGACGAGCCCGCCCGGTTGCTGCACGCCTTGTCAGACATGCAGCAAAGCCTGTCTCGCATCGTCGGTGATGTGCGTGAGGGCTCCGAGAATGTGGCGACAGCCTCGTCTGAAATTGCCCAGGGCAATAACGACCTGAGTGCGCGCACCGAGCAACAAGCCAGTGCTCTGCAGCAGACTGCTGCGTCGATGGAGCAACTCAATTCCACCGTGCGCCAGAACGCAGACAACGCTCGCCAGGCCAACCAGTTGGCAATGACCGCCTCCACGGTTGCGGTGCATGGCGGTGACGTGGTGGGCCAGGTGGTGGAGACCATGAAGGGCATCAACGACAGTTCACACAAGATATCCGACATCATCAGCGTCATCGATGGCATCGCCTTTCAGACCAATATCCTGGCGCTGAATGCTGCGGTGGAAGCCGCTCGCGCTGGTGAGCAAGGCCGTGGTTTTGCCGTGGTGGCCAGCGAAGTGCGCAACTTGGCAGGCCGATCGGCTGATGCAGCCAAGCAGATCAAGACGTTGATCAGCGACAGCGTGCAGCGTGTGGAGCAAGGCTCAGCCCTCGTGGACCAGGCCGGTAACACCATGACCGAGGTGGTGGGCGCCATCAAGCGCGTGACCGATCTGATGGGCGAGATCAGCGCCGCCAGCAACGAGCAAAGCCAAGGCGTCAATCAAGTGGGCGAAGCAGTGACCCAGATGGACCAGGTCACTCAGCAAAACGCAGCGCTGGTAGAAGAAATGGCCGCTGCCGCCAGCAGCTTGAGCCACCAAGCGCAAGACTTGGTCGGCACTGTGGCGTTTTTCAAGCTCTCGCCCGCAGGTGGGTAGAGCGCACGGGCCTGCCACGCGGCAGCTGCCGCACCTCGCCCACAGTCTGAGTCCCCCCGCGTGGCCGCGCCTGCGCTCAAGGCCTCGGGCCGCAGTGCTAGCTCAAACAGGGGCCGTAGAAGTTTGACTTGTCAGGCGGTTGTCCGCAGTGCGCGGTGCGCAATGCGTTCAACGGTAGGGGTCGGGATACACCAGGTGCAGTCCCGGCACCTTGGGCCGCCGAAACGGCTGCCACCCCGCATCGGGCCCGGTTGCTTGCCCCAGCCGGTCGGCCACGGCCCACCAGGCGCTGGGGTTCAGGCCGATGCCGAAATGGCTGGCCACCACCTCGATGTTTTCGGTGTGCGGGTTGTGGTCGGCGGGCGCCTGGATGCTGCCGCGCCAGGCCACCACGCCGTCGGTGCGTGAGTAGATGCTGGTGGTGGGCACCGGGGGCGCTTCGGGCAGGTTGTAGTTTTCGGTCTCGCGCTCGATGCTGCGGCCGCTGGCGAACTGGTAGATGCGCCAGGCGTTGGTCGAGGTGTGTGGCCCCGCAAAGGGCGTGCCCAGAGTCACCACGCAGCGCACCAGGCCGGGCATGTCCTTGGCCAGCTCGCGGGCGTAGATGCCGCCCAGGCTCCAGCCCACCAGGCTGACCTTGTTGCCGCTGGCATCGCAGGCGGCCTGCAACTGGCGTTTGGCGTTGTCGAGTACCCCTTCGCGCGGGCCAAGGTTCAGGCCCTGGCCCCATCCCAGGGGCCGGTAATTGAGGAACTCCAGATAACGCCGCAACGGCGCCGTGGTGGCATCGCCTGCGGTGAGGCCCGGGAATACGATGACCGAGTGCCCGTCGCCAAGGGGAGCGCGTTTGAGCGCAGGCCAGGCCGCAATGACAGCGCCAAACTCCCAGGGCGCCCGCAATTCCAGCGCCAGCAGCGGCAGGCTCGGCGGCGGCATGGAGGAAGCATCGGCTGCTTTTTTGCGGAAAAGGGACATTTTGGTGGTGGGGCAGTGCGGCGGAACAACGATGGCAGGCGTTCTCGACGGGCGACGTTAGCATTTTTTGGGTGGATGGCGGCGGGCATAAATGGAGCCAGCTCTCCAATGGCGAAGTGGCTTTTGGGGCGCCAACCCGCCAATGGCAACACCCCATTCAGGGTGAATTGTTAGTAAATGCAACAATCCGCTGCTATGCTGTGGCTATAGATGCCCGCGCGGGCTTTGCTTTGGTAGACCGCGTGCTTTGCTGACCCTTTCCCCGATTCTGAAAGTCCGCGCCATGACCGCCACCCCCGCGCCTGCCCACACACCTGCTCCTGCCTCTTCTGCGTCCCGTTCTGGGTCGGTGGAGCCTGCGGGCGAATACCTCACGTTCCGTCTCGGCTCCGAGGAATACGGCATCGATATTCTGCGGGTGCAGGAAATCCGCTCGTACGAGCAACCGACCCGCCTCGCCCATTCACCCGACTTCATCAAGGGGGTCATCGACCTGCGTGGTCGCATCGTGCCCATTCTTGACCTGCGCCTGAAGCTGCAGTGCCCTGAAGCCAACTACACCGACTTCACGGTGGTCATCATTCTGGATATCGGCACGACCGTGATTGGCGCCGTGGTGGATGCGGTGGCCGACGTGGTGTCGCTGGCGCCTGAACTCATCAAGCCCGCCCCCCAGTTTGAACGCCAGGGCAATGTGGACCCCTCTTTTGTCACGGGCATCGCCAGCCTCGGGGACCGCATGCTGATCATGATGGACATTGAGGCTTTGCTCAGCAGTGAAGAAATAGGCTTGGTGGCAAAGGTAGGACGCGACTAAGCTGCATTCTGGTAGCGACTTTCCCCACCCCAGGAGAAGCAGGATGAATCAATTGAAGATTTCAACCAGACTCGCAGTGGCTTTTTTTGTCATGGTGCTGCTGCTGATTGCGCTGGGGGCGGTGGGCATGGTCCGGTCGGCAAGCCAGCGTGCAGAGCTCAAGGACATCACCGACATGCGCATTCCCATCACGAAGTCGATGGGTGTGCTGATGGAGGGGGTGAGTCAGCAGGCCATCCAGTTTCGCAACCTGACAATTTTCAGCGACGAAAAGCTCACCCAGGAGGCGCTGGCCCGTGTGGCCGCCGCGCGCAAGAGCATTGGGGAGCAGCTTAAAACCATCGAACCGCTTGTCCAGTCTGACAAGGGGAAAGAAATCCTGGCGAAAATGCTTCGGCACCGCGACGAGTTCCTCAAGGTGGGGGACCAATACATCGCGCTGGCCAAACAGGGGCAGAAGGACGAGGTCGCAAAATTTCTTGAAGAGCAATTGCGCCCGGCGCAGCGCGCCTACCAGGCCTCCATTCAGGAGCAGGTGGAGTTCCAGACGCAGGTGACTGCCACAGCTGCCGCGCGGGCCGAGGCTGCAGCCAGCGCGCTGCTGCGTGACGTGATGATTGCCGGCGCGCTGGCTATAGCGGTTGCGCTTTTCCTGGCGATTACCATCATTCGCTCCATCACCCGCCCACTGGCCCAGGCGGTGGAAGCCGCCGACCGTGTGGCCAGTGGCGACCTGAGCGGCCATATCGTCGCGCAGTCCAAAGACGAAACCGGCCAGTTGCTCGCAGCGTTGCAGCGCATGCAGCAAAGCCTGGTGAACACAGTGGCATCGGTGCGTAGCAACGCGGAAGGAGTCGCGTCGGCGAGCGCGCAGATAGCGTCGGGGAACAACGACCTATCGGCGCGGACAGAACAGCAGGCAAGCGCGCTGGAAGAAACGGCGGCGTCGATGGAAGAACTGGGCTCCACAGTGCGCCAGAACGCAGACAACGCGCGCACGGCCAACCAGCTGGCGGTCAGTGCGTCCACCGTGGCAGTGCAAGGCGGAGACGTAGTGGCCGAAGTGGTCGAGACCATGAAAGGCATCAACACCAGCAGCAACAAGATAGCGGACATCATCAGCGTCATCGACGGCATCGCCTTCCAGACCAACATCCTGGCGCTGAATGCCGCCGTGGAAGCCGCCCGAGCAGGCGAACAAGGCAGAGGCTTTGCGGTAGTGGCCGGAGAAGTACGCAGCCTGGCCGGACGCAGCGCCGAAGCGGCCAAGGAAATCAAGACCCTGATCACCGACAGCGTCGAACGCGTGGAACAAGGCACAGCGCTGGTCGATAAAGCAGGGGCGACCATGACCGAAGTCGTCAACGCCATCCGGCGCGTGACCGACATCATGGGCGAGATCAGCGCCGCCAGCAGCGAACAAAGCGCGGGCGTAGGCCAGGTGGGCGAAGCGGTCACGCAAATGGACCAGGCGACCCAGCAAAACGCGGCCTTGGTGGAAGAGATGGCGGCGGCTGCGAGCGCGCTGAACGCGCAGGCGGGCGAACTGGTCAACGCCGTGGCCGTGTTCAAACTCGATGCCAACAGCAGCAAACACAGCGCCACACACAGCACCACAAGCAGCGCACCCACCCACACCCAGAGCCCGAAGGCGCCGATCCCGGCCCCGGCCTACAGCGCCCCGCGCAGCAAAGCGGCCCAAAGTGGGGCCAGCGGCGGCACCCGCATCGGCGCCAGCAAGACAGGCGGCAAACCCCAGGCGCAGGCCAGCCTGGCAGCGCCCAAGGCCAGCGCAGCCCCAGCCGCAACGAGCAAGCCCACGGCCCCAAGGCCGGCACCAGCGCCCGCCAAGGGCGGCAACGACGACGAATGGGAAAGCTTCTGAGCGGGGAGGGGCACAGAGCGACTGCAGGAATATGATCAAAAAGGCTGCTAGCGCATATCCATAAAGCGCGGGCAGCTATCAAAAGCAAAGCACGCACCAGGGAGGGGCTCCTGGTGCGTGCTTTTTTGTTGTGGGCCCGGAGCGGCGGCATGCTGAGGGTGTGGGCGCGCGCTGGAGCTTGTATCTAAACACGCCTGACCACGCGCGCGGTGGGTTGGAAGGCAAAGTCCGTGGATAAAAATTGCCATCAATTTGAAGATTCATATAAAATGAATCTTCAAATTGATTTTGTCCTAACGCGTTGGCCCCCGCTGAACACTGAACCCATGAAAACAAGCATTCCTCCTCTCGTAGGCGCTGGGTCGGCCGCTCCTGCCCATAAGCCCTTGCATGGTTGGCCTGTGCTGCGCCTGGGGTTTCGGCCTTTCTATTTGGTGGCTGCGGTTCTTGCATGCCTTGCCGTGCCGCTGTGGGTGGCGGTCATGCTGGGCGCCATCACGTTGAATATGACGGTGCAGCCCATGCTCTGGCATGCGCATGAAATGCTGTTGGGCTTCGCCACGGGCGTTATTGTTGGTTTTCTGCTGACTGCTGTGAAAGCGTGGACTGGCCTGCAAACGCCTCGTGGTGCGGCGCTGGGCGCGCTGGCGCTGCTGTGGCTTGCGGCGCGGCTTGCCGCCTGGGTGGCGCCTTACCCGGTGTATGCGGCGCTCGACGTGGTGCTCTTGCCCATCGTCGCCGTCATCATGCTGCGTGTGCTGCTGCGCGGGGGCAATAAGCGCAATCTGCCGTTGGTGGGCATTCTGTTTGCCCTCTCGCTCGCCAATCTCCTGTTTCACCTCTCGGTCATGGGCTGGGTGGCGATTGCGCCTACCAGCGCGTTGTATGCGGCCTTGGGCTTGATCGTGATGGTCGAGTGTGTGATGGCCGGCCGGGTCATCCCGGCGTTCACAATGAGCGTGAATCCAGGGGTAAAGATAACCGTGCCGCAGTGGCTGGAGCGCAGCGCGCTGGCCAGCACGGCAGTGGGGCTTGCATTGTGGGTGTTTGCACCGGCGGGCTGGGCCACGTTCGCTGCGCTGGCCGCCGCCGCTGCCTTGCAGTTGGCCCGCATGCTGCACTGGCAATCTCTGGTGACGCGGACACGACCGATCCTCTGGATCTTGCATCTCTCGTATGCGTGGATTCCCGTTGGGCTTGCCCTGCTGGCGCTGGCCCAACCGGGCTGGGTGGCGGTATCGCTGGGCGTGCACGCACTCGCCGTGGGGGCGACTGGCGGACTCATCATCGGCATGGTCACGCGCACGGCTCGCGGACACACTGGCCGGCCGCTGCAGGCTTCGCGCGCGGAAGTTTTGGCTTATGTGCTGGTCATGGCGGCCGCCGTGCTGCGGGTGCTAGTGCCGCTCGTCGCGCCACAGTGGTATTCACATGCGCTGGTCTGTGCCGCAACGGCCTGGACGATTGCTTTCGTGATCTATCTGGTGATGTACGTCCCTTGGCTGACGAGCACGCGGCTCGACGGCAAAGACGGTTGATCCCCTTTGTTTCTTGATCTCCCTCCTTGTTTCATACTGCAGAAAGGTTCCCATGCTTCCTACCCAGTCCGTTGTCATCGACGTTCGCCAAATTCCGCCGCCCCAGCGCCACGCGACCATTTTTGGCCGGTTCGATGCGTTGCTGCCGGGCGAAGCCCTGCAGATTGTCAGCGACCACGATCCGCGCCCGTTGCACCACCAGTTTGATGTGCGCTCGCCGGACCAGTTTCAGTGGGCGTATCTGCAGTCGGGCCCCGACCAGTGGCGCGTGCTGATCAGCAAATTGGAAATACCGGAAGACGCACAGGAGCACTCGTGCTGCTCGGGCGGTGCGTGCGGCGGTTGATCGACACCACCAGAACAGAAAAAGCGCCCGTGAGGCGCTTTTTTCTTTGGGCATGGTGGGCGGTTACATGCCGAGTGCGAGCATGGCCGATTCGGACATGCGCGAGCGGTCCCAGGGGGGATCGAAAACCATATTCACGGTGATTTCGTCCACGCGCGGCACCGCCAGCACCTTGTCACACACCTCGTCCACCATGGCCTCGCCCATGCCGCAACCGGGCGCGGTGAGCGTCATGTCGATCAGAGCGCGCAAGTTGCCACCGTCCAGGGGCTCCAATTCGCACCGGTAGACCAGCCCCATGTCAACGATGTTGACTGGAATTTCCGGGTCATAACAGGTCTTGAGCGTTTTCCAGATCAGGCCGCTGACGTCTTCAATCTCGACGTTCTCCGGATGTTCGACTTTTGCGGGCGGTTGTTTGCCAATGGCGTCGGCATCACTTCCCTTCAGGCGCACCAACTGGCCCTCCACCACCAAGGTGAAGAACGAGCCCAGCGCCTGCGTCACCTCGGCCCAGAGGCCGGCGGGTAGATCGATGGGGGAGCCGTCGGGAATGCGCTCGACCGTGACGGGCCGGTGGATCAGCACGTCTTCGCGGATGCGTTTCATCATGGGGATATATCTCCTTGCGTGGATACCGGGGCTTCAGGCACGGCGGCATTGCTGGCAATGGCGTGCATCAGGGCATGCCAGCCCAGCAGTGCACATTTGATGCGGCTGGGGTAGCCGCGCACACCGGCCAGGCTCACCAGCTTGCCCAGTGGTGCGCTCTCGGCATCTTCTTCACCCGTCAGCACCGCGCGAAAATGCTGCTGCAAGGTTTGGGCGGCGGCAATGTCCTGGCCCTTGACCGCTTCGCTCATCATGGAGGCCGAAGCCATACAGATGGCGCAGCCCTGGCCGTGAAAGCGTATGTCTGCGAGGCGCCCGTTGGAAATCGCCAGTTCGACCGACAGATCGTCCCCGCACGAAGGATTGGTGCCGCGGGCCTGGTGTGTGGGCGCCGACAAATGGCCGAAGTTGCGCGGAGCACGTTTGTGCTCCAGCACCAGTTCCTGGTAGAGGTCGGTTTTTGCGCTGCTCATCGCAAAAGCTCCAGGGCTTTGGCCACACCTGCCACCAGGCGTTCGACTTCGTCCTGTGTGTTGTACAGCGCAAACGACGCGCGCGTCGTCGGCCCGCAACCCAGGTGCGTGAGTAGCGGCTGGGCGCAGTGGTGGCCGGTGCGTACGGCGATGCCCTGCCCGTCGAGCAGGGTGCCGATGTCGTGCGGGTGTACGCCCTCGGTCACGAAGGAAACGATGGCGGTGTCCTGGGCATTGGGCGACAGCACGCGCAGACCAGGCAGCGCCGCCAGGCCTTGCACTGCCTGAGTGCGCAGGGCACGCAAATGCTGGTCGATGGCGCTGCGGCCGACGGCGTCAATGAATTTGGCGGCCGCCGCCATGCCAATGGCCCCTCCCACGTTGGGCGTGCCTGCTTCCAGTCGGGCGGGCAGGGCTGCAAAGCTGGCGTCGGTGAAACTGACCCAGTCCACCATATCGCCGCCGACGCGCAGTGGGGCGAGCAACTCAAGCGCGTTGCGCGTGCCAACGAGCGCGCCGGTGCCCATGGGGCCGTACATCTTGTGGCCAGAGAAGGCTAGAAAATCACAGGGCAGAGTGGACACATCCGGTACAGCATGGGCTGCTACCTGCGCGGCGTCCACCACGGTCAGTGCGCCGGCCTGGCGCGCCAATGCCAGCAGGTCGGCTACAGGCGGGCGTTCGCCCGTGGCGTTGGCGCAGGCGGTGACGGCGAACACGCGCGTGCGCGGCGTCAGCAGGCGGGCCAGGTCTTCGGTGTGCAAGCGGCCTTCTGCGTCGGGCAAGAGGATGCGCAATACAGCGCCGCTCACTCGCGCAGCGCGCTGCCAGGGCAGCAGGTTGGCGTGGTGCTCCAGGCCACTGACGATGATCTCGTCGCCTGCCCGCAGGGGGTTGTTGCCCCCTGCGTGCGCTGACAGGCCGTTCGCCACGAGGTTGAGCGATTCAGTGGTGCCCGAGGTGAACACCAGTTCGTGCTCCGCGCCCGCGCCGACAAAACGCTTGAGATCTGCGCGCGCAGCGTCGAAGGCGTCGGTGGCGCGCTGGCTGAGCGCGTGCACGCCTCGGTGGATGTTGGCGCGGTCATTGCGGTCGAAGTGTTGCAACGCGTCCAGCACCGGCTGGGGCATCTGCGTCGTGGCGGCGTTGTCCAGGTAGGCGAGGGCGTTGCCCTGGACGGACTGGGAGAGCACCGGAAACAGCGCGCGCAGGCTGGCGATCTCGGGCGTTGTTGTGGGCACGGCGCCCAATGTGCTGAGCCAGCGGGCGGGGAGCATATTACCCATGGCAGGCCTCCAGACCTTGGCGCAGTACGCCCTGCAGGGCATCACCTTGCATTAGGGCGTCAAGCGTGGCAGGGGCGGTGAAGGCGCGGGAGAGCAAGGCATTGGCCATGCCTTCGACGATGAGGGCGCGTGCCGCTGCCTCGTCCAGCCCCCGCTGACGGGCATAGAACAGGGCGTCTTCAGGCAAGGCGCCCCAGGTGGCTCCGTGGGCCGCCTGTACGTTGTCGTGGTAAATCTCCAGGTGAGGGCGCAGCACCAGCCGGGGCTGGCCGCCCAGTGGGATACCCGTGAGGCGCTGGCGCACGTCGGCTTCGTCAGAGCCGGCTGCAATGTGTGTGCTGGCGTTGGCCACGGCGTGCGCCCTGCCGCTCGCCAGCACCAATGCTTCGCTGTGGCTCGTGGTGCGTGCTGCCGTGTGCCGCATGAGGATCTGCTGCTCGAACTGCGTGTTGGCTGCGCAGGTGAGGCCCGCAATATGTGCAAAGGCGCCTGGGCCGCTCAGAAAAACCTGGCTGCGCTGCAGGTGGTAACGGCTGCCCCCGGCGACAAAGGCCTGAACGTAGCGCGCATTCGCGCCCACCTGGGCATGGACAACATGCGCGCAGCGGTCATCTGCGTGGGGTGCGATGACACGCAGGTGCTGCAGGCTGGCGCCACGCCCAAGGCGCACGTGCAGTTGCAGGTTCTGCACTTTGCCGCCCGGCGCATTGGCGTCGCCCGCCAGATGGAGTTCCCGCAGGATGCAGTGCGCGCCTTCGGCAAGGTCGAGCACGAGGAGTGGAGCCTCCACCTGATTCGTGGGCTGGTGGCGCAACTCCAGTGGCGTGGGTTGCTGTGCGGTGCCTGCCTCCACCCGCAGGCGGACGCCTGTAGTGCAGAGGGCGCGGTGGGCCCAGGCAAAGGGTGCAGCAGCGTCGTCGCCAGGCAGGGCCAGGTCTGAAAACAGCTCGGCGCGCTGCGCGGTGTGGGTGGCGTCCAGCACGCGCTGAGTAATGCCCGAAGGCGTGCCGCCTGCCAGCGTGGTGACGGTCCAGCCGCTATGAGGCGCCGAGGAGGTTGCTGCAGCCTGTTCCAGCCACAACGCTGCTGGTGGTGGTGGCAGGTGGCGAAAAGATTCGTTGCGGGGTGCTACCCAGCCGGTGACGGCGAGGTGATCACGGGCCATCTGCATGGCCTCGTGTGTGGTGATGGTGCGGATGTTCATGGGTTCAAACCTCCGCCAGCTCGGGTGTGTGCACAAAGCCGGTGCGTGCAATGCGCTGCGCCAGGGCCAGGTCACCGCGCTCGGCAATCTGACCGTCGGCCAGGCGCAGTACGGTATCGGGCTGCAGAGACTCGATGAGTTGCAGGTAGTGTGAGACGACGATGAAGGCCGTGCCTTCGCTGCGCAGGCGCTGCACCAGCTCGACGACGGCCCGCACGCCGTCCACGTCCATGCCCGAGTCGATTTCGTCGAGGATGGCCAGGCGTGGGCGCAACAGCGAGAGCTGCAGCAGCTCGTTGCGCTTGCGTTCGCCGCCAGAAAAACCGTCGTTCACCGGGCGCCCCAGCATGGCTTCGGGCAGCCCAAGCTGTGTGGCGGCGGTGCGGGCACAGCCCAGAAAATCGTAGGCATCCTGGGGTTCTTGGCCGCGCGCAGTGCGTACTGCGTTCATGGCGGTGCGGATGAACAGGTTGTTCTTGACGCCCGGAATCTCCGGCGGCGCCTGGAACGAAAGGAACAACCCTGCGCGCGCACGCTCCTGCGGCGCCATGGCGAGCAGGTCTGCGTCGGCGAGGCGCGCAGTGCCGTGGGTGACCTGGTAGGCCGGGTGGCCTGCAAGTGCCAGGCCCAGCGTGCTTTTGCCGCTGCCATTGGCGCCCATGAGCACCACGAGTTCACCCGGGGCGACATCGAAGCTGATGGATTGCAGGATGGTTTTCTCGCCAATAGTGACGCGCAAGGCGTCCAGTTGCAGCAAGGGGGTGGTCGATGTGGTGGGCATGGGGTGTTTCTTTTTTTTGAAAAATGAGGGTGTTCAGCCGACCGAACCTTCTAGCGACACCGCAAGCAGGGCCTTGGCCTCCAGGGCAAACTCCATCGGCAGCTCTTCAAGCACCGATTGGCAGAAGCCGCCGACGATGAGCGCCGTCGCGTCTTCTGGCGCAATGCCGCGCTGCTGGCAATAGAACAACCGGTCCTGGGAAATGCGCGTGGTGGTGGCTTCGTGCTCCACCACGGCGTCGCTGCGCGCTGTGTCGATGTAGGGAAAGGTGTGGGCGCCACATTTGGGGCCAATCAGCAGCGAATCGCACTGCGTGTGGTTGCGCGCATTGGCTGCGGTGGGAGCCACGCGCACCAGGCCGCGATAGCTGTTTTGCGCATTGCCTGCGCTGATGCCCTTGGAGACGATGCGGCTGCTGGTGTTTTTGCCCAGGTGAATCATCTTGGTGCCTGTATCCGCCTGCTGGAAGTGGTTGGACACCGCAATCGAATGGAACTCGCCGCGCGAATCGTCGCCGCGCAGCACCACGCTGGGGTATTTCCAGGTGATCGCCGAGCCGGTTTCGATCTGCGTCCAGGCGATATGGGCGCGTTTGCCGGCACACAGCCCCCGCTTGGTGACGAAGTTGTAGATGCCGCCCAGGCCGTTCTCGTCGCCCGGGTACCAGTTCTGCACGGTTGAATACTTGATGTAGGCGTCGTCATGCGCCACCAGCTCTACCACGGCGGCGTGCAACTGGTTCTCGTCGCGCTGCGGCGCGGTGCAGCCTTCGAGGTAGCTCACGTGGCTGCCTTCCTCGGCAATGATGAGCGTGCGCTCGAACTGGCCGGTGCCTTTGGCGTTGATGCGGAAGTACGAGGACAGCTCCATCGGGCAGCGCACGCCCTTGGGGATGTAGACGAAAGAGCCGTCAGAAAACACGGCCGAGTTCAGTGCTGCGTAGTAGTTGTCGCCCACCGGCACCACGCTGCCCATGTAGCGCTCAATCAGTTCCGGGTGGTGTTCCACGGCGTGCGAGAACGAGCAGAAGATGACGCCCACTTTGGCGAGTTGTTCGCGAAAGGTGGTGCCGACAGACACCGAATCGAACACTGCATCCACCGCCACGCCTGCCAACCGGGCGCGTTCGTGCAGCGGCACGCCCAGCTTGTCGTACGTTTCCAGCAGTTTGGGGTCCACGTCGGCCAGGTTCTTGGGGCCGTCCTTGAGCGATTTGGGGGCCGAGTAGTAACTGAGCGCCTGCAGGTCCACCGGCTGCATGTGCACATGCGCCCATTCGGGGACGGGCATGGTCAGCCAGCGCTCGTAGGCGGCCAGGCGCCATTGGAGCAAAAACTCCGGCTCGCGCTTCTTGCGCGAGATCGCACGAATGGTGCCTTCGTCCAGGCCGGGCGGCAATGAGTCGGACTCCACATCGGTGACGAAACCGTGGCGGTAGGGACGCTCCAACGCCTGCGTCAGAGGTGCTGCTTGGTCAGACGCGCCCATGGCAGAACTCCGGCAAAGAGGGGCGGTTCAAGGCGGTTTTTGAAGTGGCGGGCATGGTGGGGAGTGCTGGTTTTATAGATTCATATAATATGTATCTTTTAATCCGATGGCAACCCAAGATTGATCTTCCGCATCGCAATCAGGGGTTTGGCACGCCTTGGGTGGACGTGCGAAAAGGCGTGCGTCCCTCCAGTTCTTCCAGGTAGGCCGCCACGCCGGCATCCTCGCGTTCAAGAAACCGTTCTACCGCTTCGGCAAACGCCGGGTGGGCCAGCCAGTGGGCACTGGTGGCCTGCACGGGCAGCAGAGCGCGGGCCATTTTGTGCTCGCCCTGGGCGCCGCCTTCAAAGCGCTGCACGCCGTGTTCGATGCACCATTGCAGCGGCTGGTAGTAGCAGGCCTCGAAATGCAGGCAATCGACCCGTTCCAGCGCTCCCCAATAGCGACCATAGGCCACTAGTTGATGCTCATTTTGGCCGCCAGCGCTTGATTCAAAAGCGCTTATTGCTATCAAACTGCTAGCGATTGGTTGGCCATCGCGCTCAGCCACAAACAACAGCCAGGCGTCGGGCATGTGTTGGGCCATGCGGCTGAAAAAATCGCGGGTGAGATAAGGGGGGTTGCCATGTTCGAGATAGGTGCGCTCGTAGCAGCGGTAGAAAAAATCCCAGTCGTGGGGGCTGATGTCGCGGCTCCGCGCCCAGCGAAAACGCACCCCCGCATCGGCCACACGTCGACGCTCCTGGCGGATTTTCTTGCGCTTGTCCTGCGTAAGGCTCGCCAGAAACGTGTCAAAGCTGGAAAAGCGAAGCCCAGAGCCGCTGCCGGGCCGCCCCAAGGCGGCGAGCGCCCCCTCGGGGGGCAGCGAGGACACGCCAGTGCCGAGCGTGGGGGCCACATTCTTCCAATGAAATTGCACCGTGTGCCGCAGCATCAACTGTTGCTGGCAGCACGCCTGCACATCGGCTTCACTGGCAAACAGCACATGCGCCGACGAGACGTTTTCGTCCTCGCACCATTGGCACACCGCTTTTACCAGCAAGGCGCGCGTGTCCGCATCGCGGGCCAGCAGGCGGGAGCCCGGCACTGGGGTGAAGGGCACCGCAACCACCGCTTTGGGGTAATAGGCCACGCCATGTTGCTCATAGGCGCTGGCCCAGGCCCAGTCGAAGACGTATTCGCCGTACGAATGGCTCTTGACATACAGCGGGCAGGCCGCGACCAGTGTGTTGCCATCCCACAGCGTCATGAAGCGGGGCATCCAGCCTGTTCGGGGGGTGGCGCAGCCGCTCTCGTGCAGGGCCACAAGGTACTCATGGCGCATGAATGGGGTGGGGTGGCTCTGGTGGGCGAGCAGTGCGTTCCAGTCAGAGGCATCCACCTCCAGCGGAGAAGTGAGGACGCGGGCGATAATGGCAGCTTCAGTCATGCATGCTTCCGCGTTGTTTTGCCAGCTGCGGGCCTGTATTGGCGGTTTTCAACCTGGCCGCAGAAGCCGAATCCAGTTCCATGACGCTCTCCATTTGCACTGCGCAGCTCAACTTTGTGGTGGGCGATATGCCCAAAAACGCGCAAAAAATCATTGCGGTCGCACGCGACGCCTATGCGCAGGGAGCACGGTTGCTGCTTACGCCTGAGCTGGCCATCTGTGGTTATGCCGCCGAAGACCTGTTTTTGCGCCCCGCCTTCATGGCGGCCTGTGATGATGCCGTGAAAACCGTGGCCCGCGAGACGGCAGGGTTGAAAGGTTTGGCCATTGTGCTGGGCCACCCGCAAGCCTTGTTGCCCGGTGCGCCTGCGTTCAGCGCCTGTTTCAACGCCGCGAGCGTGGTGCGCGACGGCCAGATCGAGCAGACGTATGCCAAGCGCGAGCTACCCAACTACCAAGTGTTCGACGAGCGCCGCTATTTTGTCGCGGGCAGCAAGCCCTGCGTGTTCGAGGTGGAAGGTGTGCGTGTGGGCGTGCTGGTGTGCGAGGACGCCTGGTTTGCCGCACCGGCCCGCGATGCCGCGGCGGCGGGCGCGCAGTTGCTGGCGGTGATCAATGCCTCGCCATTCCATCTGGGCAAAAGCGCCGAGCGAGAAGCCACCATGCGTGAGCGGGTGGCTGAGACCGGTGTGCCGCTGGTGTATGCGCACCTGGTGGGCGGGCAGGACGAGGTGGTGTTCGAGGGCCGGTCTTTTGCCCTGAACGCTGATGGTTCTGTAGCTGGTCGTGGCCCCGGTTTCGAGGAAAAACTGGTGTTTGCGCAGGTACATCAAGCGCAA
The DNA here is from genome assembly GCF_020510705.1 of Acidovorax radicis. Lineage (NCBI taxonomy): Bacteria > Pseudomonadati > Pseudomonadota > Betaproteobacteria > Burkholderiales > Comamonadaceae > Acidovorax > Acidovorax radicis. The sequence continues at coordinate 3,109,198 of NZ_CP075184.1, read as the reverse complement.
GCAGCTATCAAAATTGAAGCGCACGTGGCGCCAGAGAAATGCCTTGAGGCCGACCTGTGGGATGCGCTCGTGCTGGGCGTGCGTGATTACGTGGGTAAAAACGGTTTTCCGGGGGCGCTGCTGGGGCTGTCGGGTGGCATTGATTCGGCGTTGGTGCTCGCGATTGCCGTGGATGCCCTGGGCGCTGACAGGGTGCGCGCCGTGATGATGCCTTCACCCTACACCGCCGACATCAGCTGGATTGACGCGCGCGACATGGCCAAACGCATGGGCGTGCGCTATGACGAGATCTCGATCAAGCCACAATTTGAGGCCTTCAAGGCGGCGCTAGCCACTGAATTTGCAGGGCTGCCAGAAGACACCACCGAAGAAAACCTGCAGGCGCGCATCCGGGGCACGCTGCTGATGGCCTTGTCCAACAAGTTTGGCGCCATCGTGCTCACCACGGGCAACAAGAGCGAAATGGCCACCGGCTATTGCACGCTGTATGGCGACATGGCTGGCGGTTTTGCGGTGATTAAGGATGTGGCGAAGACGCGGGTGTTTGACCTGGCGCGCTGGCGCAATGCCAACGATCCGTATGGCACCGGCGCCAACCCGATTCCGGAGCGCATCATCACGCGCCCGCCCAGCGCCGAACTGCGCGCCGACCAAAAAGACCAGGACAGCCTGCCGCCGTATGACGTGCTGGACGCCATCGTGGCGCGCTATATGGAAAACGATGAGCCCATCGAATCCATCGTTGCGGCTGGCTTTGCCCGCGCCGATGTGGAGCGTGTCACCCGCCTCATCAAGTTCAACGAATACAAGCGCCGTCAGGCGCCCGTAGGCGTACGGGTCACACGCCGCAGCTTTGGCAAAGACTGGCGTTACCCTATTACCAATCAATTCAGGGCCTGACGTTCCTTCGTCTGGCTTCTAGCCCGTTCTTTTATTGCCACCAGGAGACCCACCATGAAAATGATCACTGCCGTCATCAAGCCGTTCAAGCTCGAAGAAGTCCGCGAGGCCCTTGCCGAATGTGGTGTGACAGGTCTCACGGTGACCGAGGTCAAAGGCTTCGGCCGTCAGAAGGGCCACACGGAGCTGTATCGCGGCGCCGAGTATGTCGTGGACTTTTTGCCCAAGGTGAAGGTCGAAGTGGTGGTGAAGACCGACGATGTGGACCGTTGTGTGGATGCGATCGTGAACGTGGCGCGCACGGGCAAGATCGGTGATGGCAAGATTTTTGTCACTGCGGTGGAGCGTGTGGTACGCATTCGTACCGGTGACTTGGACGACGCAGCGATCTGATGCCCTGACAGCGCCGCATCTGCTGCCCTGTCTGCATTCGCTGGCGGCGGGATCAGTGTAGGCGGCGCGGTGTTGCAAAACCGGCCCAGTGATTCCGTTGAAGACGGAACCCCTGGGGGGGCTCCACCGGGCTTCAGCCGCGCATCAAATCACCGTACGCAAGGGCACCGGTGCCTGGTCGGGGCCTGCAGACTGCACCAAGAGGCGCAGCAGTTCGTCCGTGTTGGTGGCGGTCACCATCAAGTCCATCTGCCACTCTCCCATGAAACCGCTGGCCACGCTGGTTTGCAGAAACGCCATCAAGGCGTCGTAGTAACCCGCCACATTGAGCAAACCCACCGGTTTGTTGTGGTAGCCCAGTTGGCGCCAGGTCCACACCTCGAAAAGTTCTTCAAAGGTGCCGATACCGCCGGGCAGTGCCACAAACGCGTCGCTGCGTTCTGCCATCAGGGCTTTGCGTTCGTGCATCGTCTGCACGATGTGCAGTTCATCGCACAGCCGATTGGCCAGTTCCTTGTCCACCAGGGCTTGTGGGATCACGCCCACCACCCGCCCTCCCGCCAGGCGGGTGGCCTCGGCCACGGTGCCCATGAGGCCGCCACGACCGCCGCCGTACACCAGTTGCCCTCCATGCGAGCCAATCCATTGCCCAACGGCTTGCGCCGCTTGGGCGAATGCGGGGTTCTCGCCTGGACGCGAGCCGCAATAAACGCAGAGGGAAAAAGCGGGTTCAGCCATGAAAAAACCTTTGATAAATAGCGGCTGTCCAGATGCCAGCGCACAGAAGCAGTGCCAGAAGCACCGCTGCGCTGCCCATGTCCTTGGCTTGTTTGGACAGGTCGTGCCATTCTGGCCCGATGCGGTCGATGGCCGCTTCAATACCGGTGTTAAGCAGTTCGACAACCATCACCAGGACGACTGACCCCGCCAGCAGAGCCACCTCCACCCAGCTGCGTCCCAGCCAGGCCGACAGCGGCACCAAGACCATGGCGGCCATCGCTTCCTGGCGAAATGCTGTTTCGTTCCAGCCAGCTCGCAGGCCCTGTACGGAATATCCGCCCGCATGCCAGATGCGGTTCAGGCCGGACCGCGCCTTCTGGGGATTGGCCGGTGCATCGGGCTGGAGAGGGGGAGAGGTCGTGGCGGGCGTGGAAGTGGGGCGTGGCGGCATGCGGCTATTTCTTCTTGGGGTCAAAGTGCACCAGACGAGTGCCTGCCAGCGCATCGTGCCAAAACTGGCGATCAGGGTGAAAGCGGCTCAGAAGGGCCCATATGGCCACCCAACCCATCACGATGACGGCAGACTCCCCCCCCGGCAGTGAAAAGGGCGCAGTGACAGCGAGTGGGGGCAAAAACCACAACCAGCTCACCACATAGCGCAAAAGAGCACGGGCCTGGGTGATGGGCCGCCCCCCCTTGTCGACGACACGGATGTGCCAAGTCTTCTGGGCAAGGGTCTGGCCTTTGGCCCAGAACCAGGTGAAATAAATGCCGAACACCACAAACAGAAAGGCCTGAAGGACGTGGCGGTTGTCCATCGCATTGCGGGTCTGGCTCAGCGTGCCGAAGAGGTATCCGGCGATAAAAACCACTCCGAACAGCAGCATGCCTTCATAAAGCCAGCAGGCCATGCGGCGCCCCAGGTTGGGCGTTGCACCGAAAAACATGGGGGCGGGTGTTGTGCAGGTGTCGGCCTGCGGCGTCTGTGCAGAGTGAGAAACGGGCATTCCAGGGCGACCAGTCGGGGCCGAAGCAGGTGACAAACCTACTGAGGATACACGCCCGAGGTGTCAGGGGTAACAGGCGGGGGCGCGGCGGCTGCGGCAGGTTCGGTCGGGCCGGTTGACAACGGCGGCAGCGCAGCGGGCACAGCCACAGGCACCGCCACAGGGGCTGTTTCAACACCGGGCGTCGGGGGCACCATGCTGCCGGATTGTGATGTGCCCGCGCTTGCCGCGGGTGTTGCGGGCGTTGCCGTCACTGGCCCTGCGGCGCGGTGCAAGTGCTCGGTGTCGGGGGGGATCTTGGGTGCATTGGGTCGGTTGGGGTTGCCCTCGGTTGCCGCGGGCACCTGCGCCAACTTCCGGCGAGGAATGGGGCGCAAGGCTGTGGCCGCGCCAGCGGGCTTTGGCGCAGCCCGTGCCGCGAGCGCCCGGCGCTCCGAATCGGTCAGCGCCTGGTAGGCCTCCCACTGCGCACGTTTGTCGTCGCCAGCGAGCTTGTTGGTGACGGCGTAATTGAGGCGTGCCTGGTTGCGTTGCTGGGCGCTCAAATTGGCCCAATCGGTAATGCGGTTCAGAAACTTTGTCTGCTCTTCGGGCGAAAGGGTGGGAAAGCTGATCGCCAGCGTCAGCCATCGACGCTTTTGCGTTTCGCTGATGTGTGCCCAACGCTCGGCCAGCGGGTAGAGGGCCTGTTTTTGGGGCGTTGTCAGGGTTTCCCATCCGGGGCCCGATTCAACCTGCGCGGCGGCTGCCGGGTTGGCTGTGGCCTGAACGCGTGCATTGTTGGGGCTGGCCACGGCGGCCTCGGCACCCGGTGGCAGCACCGTGCCCGGCGCCATGCGCATCTGCACCCATACCTGGCCGCCCACTGCTGTGAGGACGCCCAAGAGCGCCAACGCCAGCACAAAGGCTGGCAGGACAGGGGAGGCGTCAGAAGAGCTTGGGTGCATGCAGTCCAGAGTCAGGCGGTTCAGTTCGAATGTGCCGAGGTCTTGAGGAATTGTACGAAGCCCGGGTCGGCGTACGCATCTGGCGGCAGATCGTCAGTCAACAAAGCCGCATCCACTTCGGCCACGTCGCTGGCGCTGCGTTCGTCCTGCGCTATGTTGATGACCACCAGGCCTACGACCAATGCCAACAACGGCACCGCAGACACCACGGCGTTCCACCAGCTGCCGCGCCCCAAGGTTGCCGACGTACCCATAGAAATCACCGCAGATGCGGGCGCTGTGCGCTTGACTGGCGCCACAACCTTGCGTTTGGCCAGTGCCTGCATGCGCGATGCGCGCAAGCGCTCCGAGATGTCATAGGGCAAATCGTCCGTCCCGCTGGATAGACGCGCCGTCACGCGCCGCGCAAAACGCTCTGCGGCAACTTCTGCAGGTGTCGATGGGCTCTGGGCGGTGATTTTCATGGCTCTATTCCTTTGGCCTTCAAGGCTTTGCTGAGCGTTTGTATGGCACGAAAACAGTGGGTTTTGACGCTGCCTTCCGAACAACCCATAGCGGCTGCCGTTTCTGCTACATCCATTTCTTCCCAGTAACGCATGAGGAACGCTTCCCGTTGACGTGGGGGTAGTTCTGCGATCTCAGCTTCAATGCCGTGAAATATCTGGACCCGGCGGGTAATGTCTTCTGCGCTTTCCGCTTTGTCGCTGCCTTCGGGGCCGGAATAAGCTTCAAACAAATCAAAATCCGTGCCATCTTCTCCGGTGCCTTCGAAGTCGCTCATGCTCGAAAACAGTGCATTGCGCGTTTTCTGGCGGCGAAACCAGTCAAGCGTGCAGTTGGACAAGATGCGCTGATAGAGCATCGGAAGCTCAGCGGCTGGCTTGTCCCCATAGTGCTCGGCCAGCTTGAGCATGCTGTCCTGCACGATGTCGAGCGCCGCTTCCTCATTGCGAACGTGGTAGACCGAACGCTTGAATGCGCGTTTTTCTACACTTTTGAGGAAGTCGGAGAGTTCTTGTTCAGTTGCCAAGACGGGTGAGCCCGAGAAGGGTGGCGTGAAGGCGCGCGGTATTTTGGCGATCCAGCGCTCTAAAGCTGTCGATTATCGCATCCGGCCGGGTTTTTTTAGCGCCAGATGTGTTTTGCATGTGTTGCAGTGCGATAATTAAAGCTGCAATTCAAAGGCAAACGGGTCCTGGTCCGGCGCGGCAATCATCCCGCTCATGTCCATGGGCCTCAAGTTCCAAGCTGGCTTCACAAGAGCGCATGCGAGGAGCACCCAAGGTTTTTCGTCAGAGAAATTCACAAAGGTTGATCGATCATGGAAATCTCCAAAGCTGAACACAGTTCGGCGGCCGCTGCTTCGCAGGGCTCCACTTCCCCCGCTTCCGGTTCGCAGGACCTCATGGGTTCTGAGATCCTCATCAAGTCGCTTCAGGCTGAGAACGTCCAGTACATCTGGGGCTATCCCGGTGGTGCGGTTCTCTATATTTACGACGCGCTCTACAAGCAAGACACCATCCAGCACGTGCTGGTGCGCCACGAACAGGCGGCAGTGCACGCCGCTGACGGCTATGCCCGCGCCACGGGCGAAGTGGGTGTGGCGCTGGTCACCTCGGGCCCTGGTCTCACCAATGCGGTCACCGGGATTGCCACGGCGTACATGGACAGCATTCCGATGGTGATCATCTCCGGCCAGGTTCCGACTGCGGCGATTGGCCTGGATGCCTTCCAGGAGTGCGATACCGTTGGCATCACCCGCCCCATCGTCAAGCACAACTTCCTGGTTAAGGATGCGCGCGATCTGGCCGCGACGATGAAAAAGGCGTTTCATATCGCACGCACCGGCCGCCCTGGCCCTGTCGTGGTGGATGTGCCCAAGGACGTGTCGTTCAAGAAAGTGCCCTACGCCGGGTACCCACAGACGGTGGAAATGCGCTCTTACAACCCGGTGCGCAAGGGCCATGGCGGGCAGATCCGCAAGGCGCTTCAACTGCTGCTGACCGCCAAGCGCCCTTATATCTATACGGGTGGTGGCGTGCTGCTGGGCAACGCCACGAACGAACTGCGCACCTTGGTGGACATGCTGGGCTATCCGGTCACCAACACGCTGATGGGCCTGGGTGCCTACCCCGCGTCTGACCGCAAGTTCCTGGGCATGCTGGGCATGCACGGTACGGTCGAAGCCAACAATGCCATGCAGAACTGCGACGTGCTGCTGGCCGTGGGCGCGCGCTTCGATGATCGCGTGATCGGCAACCCCAAGCACTTCGCGCAAAACGACCGCAAGATCATCCATGTGGATATCGATCCGTCGAGCATTTCCAAGCGCGTCAAGGTCGACATCCCTATCGTGGGCGATGTGAAAGACGTGCTGACGGAGCTGATCTCGATGATCCGCGAGAGCAGCACGCGTCCCGACGCTGGAGCGCTCGCCGCCTGGTGGGACACCATCGAAGGCTGGCGCAAGCGCGATTGCCTCAAATACAGCATGGGCAGCCCTGATGTCATCAAGCCGCAGTACGTCGTCGAGACGCTCTGGAACATGACCAAGGATGCAGACACCTACATCACCTCGGACGTGGGGCAGCACCAGATGTGGGCTGCGCAGTACTACCGCTTCGATGAGCCGCGCCGCTGGATCAACTCCGGCGGCCTGGGCACCATGGGCGTGGGCATTCCCTACGCCATGGGCATCAAGCTGGCCAAGCCGCAGTCCGAAGTGTTCTGCATTACGGGTGAAGGCTCGGTGCAGATGAACATCCAGGAACTGTCCACCTGCCTGCAATACAACACGCCGATCAAGATCTGCTCGCTGAACAACCGCTACCTGGGCATGGTGCGCCAGTGGCAGGAGATCGAATACTCCGGCCGCTACAGCCACAGCTACATGGACGCGTTGCCCAATTTTGTGAAGCTGGCCGAGGCCTATGGTCACGTGGGTATGCTGATCGAGCACCCCAAGGATGTGGAGCCCGCGCTGCGCGAAGCCCGCAAACTCAAGGACCGCACGGTGTTCATGGACTTCCGCACAGACCCCACCGAGAACGTGTTCCCGATGGTGCAGTCCGGCAAGGGCATCACCGAGATGTTGCTGGGGTCGGAAGACCTTTAAGCCTAATCGGTCTCTAGCGCTTATGCAGTAAGCGCAAGCTGCTATATTTTTGGTAGCTATCTTTTTTTGACGAATCTATTGCCTGCCAAGCCCGCGCATTACCGTGCGCGGGGGAGGGCAGCGAAATGAGGAATCTCTTCATCATGAAACACATCATTGCCGTTTTGCTCGAAAACGAACCCGGTGCGCTGTCACGCGTGGTGGGTCTGTTTTCTGCCCGTGGCTACAACATCGAATCGCTCACCGTGGCCCCCACCGAGGATGCATCGCTGTCGCGCATGACCATCCAGACCACGGGTTCCGACGAGGTGATCGAGCAGATCACCAAGCACCTGAACCGACTCATCGAGGTCGTGAAGGTGGTGGACCTCACCGAAGGCGCCTACACCGAGCGTGAGCTCATGATGGTGAAGGTGCGTGCCGTGGGCAAGGAGCGCGAGGAGATGAAGCGCATGGCCGACATCTTCCGTGGCCGCATCATCGACGTGACCGAGAAAAGCTACACCATCGAGCTCACCGGCGACCAGTCCAAGAACGACGCCTTCCTGCAGGCCATCGACCGCACGGCGATCCTGGAAACCGTGCGCACCGGTGCCAGCGGCATCGGCCGCGGCGAGCGCATCCTGCGCGTGTAAGACAATTCCCTGTTTTTTATTCCCCCCCAACAACGTATTTCAACCGGAGCGACCCATGAAAGTTTTCTACGACAAAGACTGTGACCTGAGCCTGATCAAGGGCAAGACCGTTGCCATCATCGGCTACGGCTCGCAAGGCCACGCCCATGCACAAAACCTGAACGACAGCGGCGTGAAGGTCGTGGTGGGCCTGCGCAAGGGCGGGGCATCGTGGGATAAGGTTGGCAAGGCCGGCCTGAAGGTGGCTGAAGTCAACGACGCGGTCGCATCGGCCGACGTCGTGATGATTTTGCTGCCTGATGAAAATATCGCAGGCGTCTACAGCGAAATCGAGCCACACCTGAAAAAGGGCGCCTCGCTGGCTTTTGCCCATGGCTTCAATGTGCACTACAACCAGGTGGTGCCCCGCGCCGATCTGGACGTGTGGATGGTCGCCCCCAAGGCGCCTGGCCACACCGTGCGCAACACCTACACGCAAGGCGGTGGTGTGCCCCACCTCGTGGCCGTGCACCAGGACAAGAGCGGCAAAGCCCGTGATCTGGCACTGAGCTACGCCATGGCCAATGGTGGCGGCAAGGCCGGCATCATCGAGACAAACTTCAAGGAAGAAACCGAGACCGACCTGTTCGGTGAGCAAGCCGTGCTGTGCGGCGGCGCTGTCGAGCTGATCAAGATGGGTTATGAAACCCTGGTCGAAGCTGGCTACGCCCCTGAAATGGCTTACTTCGAATGCCTGCACGAGCTCAAACTCATCGTGGACCTGATCTACGAAGGCGGCATTGCGAACATGAACTACTCGATCTCGAACAACGCCGAGTACGGCGAGTACGTGACTGGTCCTGAAGTCATCAACGAAGAATCCCGCAAGGCCATGCGCAACGCTTTGAAGCGCATCCAGAACGGTGAATACGCCAAGATGTTCATCCAGGAAGGTCGCCTGAACTACCCGTCGATGACCGCCCGCCGCCGCAACACGGCTGACCACAGCATCGAAGTGGTGGGTGGCAAGCTGCGCGCCATGATGCCTTGGATCGCCAAGAACAAGCTGGTCGATCAAACCCGCAACTGATCATTGCTCTGGGCAAAACATCAAAGGCCACTTCGGTGGCCTTTTTTGTGGGCCGGCCGTCGTGTATCAAAGCGCTACACTGCGGCCTTCACTTTTTGCGCGCGCAGTGGTTGATCTGTGCCGCAGATAATTTTCACTATAAATTTAATAGCTGCTTGCGCTTGTTGCACAGGCGCTGGAGGCCATTTGATGCATGACGGCAATGAATCCACCAATCCTCCGGGTGTGATGGTGCGCAAGCGCCGCAAGGGCATCTACATCTTGCCCAACCTCTTCACGCTGGCGGCGCTGTTTGGTGGTTTCTATTCCATCGTTATGGCCATGAACGGCCGCTTCGATATGGCGGCTATCGGGGTCTTCTGCGCCATGGTGCTCGATAGCCTGGATGGCCGCGTGGCGCGCATGACGAACACACAAAGTGCGTTCGGAGAGCAGATGGATTCGCTGTCGGACATGGTGTCCTTTGGAGCGGCGCCCGCCTTGATCGCGTATGAATGGTCGCTGCAAGGATTGGGGCGCTGGGGTTGGATTGCCGCGTTTGTTTATTGCGCTTGCGCGGCGCTTCGGCTCGCGCGTTTCAACGTGAACACGAGCGTCGTGGACAAGCGGTATTTTCAGGGGTTGCCGTCGCCGGCTGCGGCAGCCCTGGTGGCCGGTTTTATCTGGCTGATGACTGAATTGGGCGTGCATCCGGGCGAGAGCCTGTGGCTGAGCTGGAACCAGATCACCTGGCTCATGTTTGGCTTTACGCTGTATGCGGGCCTGACCATGGTGACCAATGTGCCTTTCTATAGTTTCAAGGACATCCAAATGAAAAAGAGCGTGCCTTTTGCCGCGATCGTGCTGATCGCGCTGGGCATTGCCATCATCAATATCCACCCGCCCATCGTACTTTTCGGCGTGTTTGTGATTTATGGCCTGAGCGGATACGGCGTGTACGCGTGGCGCAGAGCCCAAGGCCAGTACAGCAGCGTGATCAGCACTTCAACCGACGAACCCGATGAACGTGGTCTTCACAAGTGACCGCTTTTGCGCCTTCAGACATGTGCTACATTGGACGGCATGAAGATGTTTGCATTAGCCCTACTGCTACCTCCCCGCGGGCGGAGACGGTAGGCGCACGCGCACACTTTATCCACAAAGGCCCGTATGCACCCGCAACGGGCCTTTTGTTTTGGGCGCCAGATTTTGACCTTGCGGGACCCTCACCCACCGATACCAGGAGAACGACATGGCTGACAAACTGATCATTTTCGACACCACCTTGCGCGACGGAGAGCAGTCTCCTGGCGCCTCCATGACCAAAGACGAAAAGCTGCGTATTGCGCGCCAGCTCGAGCGCCTGAAGGTGGATGTGATCGAGGCCGGTTTTGCCGCCAGCTCCAATGGTGATTTCGAGGCAGTGCAGGCCATTGCCAACACCATCAAGGACGCCACCATCTGCTCGCTCTCGCGTGCCAATGACCGCGATATTTCGCGCGCAGCCGAGGCGCTCCAGGGTGCTGCCAGCGCTCGGATCCACACCTTCATTGCCACCTCGGCGCTGCACATGGAAAAGAAGCTGCGCATGACGCCAGACCAGGTGCTGGAGCAGGCCAAGCAGTCGGTGCGTTTTGCACGCAATCTGGTGGGCGACATTGAGTTCAGCCCTGAAGACGGCTATCGCAGCGACCCGGATTTCCTGTGCCGCGTGATCGAAGCGGTGATTGCTGAAGGTGCCACCACCATCAATGTGCCTGATACCGTAGGGTACGCCATTCCAGAGTTGTACGGCAATTTCATCAAGACACTGCGCGAACGTATCCCCAACAGCGATAAAGCCATCTGGTCCGTGCACTGCCACAATGACCTGGGAATGGCCGTGGCCAATTCGCTGGCGGGTGTGAAGATCGGCGGTGCGCGCCAGGTGGAGTGCACGATCAACGGGCTGGGTGAGCGCGCAGGGAATTGCTCGCTCGAAGAGGTGGTCATGGCTCTCAAGACGCGCCGAGACTATTTTGACCTGGACCTCAACATCGATACCAAGCACATCGTGGCGGCCAGCCGCATGGTGAGCCAGACCACCGGCTTTGTGGTGCAGCCGAACAAGGCTGTGGTGGGCGCCAACGCGTTTGCGCATGCCTCCGGCATTCATCAGGATGGCGTGCTCAAGGCGCGCGATACCTACGAGATCATGCGTGCCGAGGATGTGGGTTGGAGTGCCAACAAGATCGTGTTGGGCAAGCTCAGTGGCCGCAACGCCTTCAAGCAGCGACTGCAGGAATTGGGTGTGAGCCTGGACAGCGAAACCGAAATCAACACGGCCTTCGCGCGGTTCAAGGAGTTGGCCGACCGCAAGAGCGAAATTTTTGATGAAGACATTCTTGCGCTTGTCAGTGATGAAAGCGTGACGAGTGAAAAGGAGCAATACGGCTTTGTTTCGCTGTTCCAGCAGAGCGAAACCGGGGAGCAACCGCGCGCGCGCATCGTGTTCACGGTGGACGGACAAGAGGTGCACGGCGAGTCCGAAGGCAATGGTCCGGTGGATGCTTCGCTCAAGGCGATCGAGTCCCACGTCAACAGCGGTGCCGAGATGGTGCTCTATTCGGTGAACGCCATCAGTGGCTCAACCGAAAGCCAGGGAGAAGTCACCGTACGCTTGCAAAACAGTGGGCGCGTCGTCAATGGCGTGGGTGCAGACCCCGATATCGTGGTTGCATCGGCCAAGGCCTACCTCAGCGCGCTGAACAAGTTACAAAGTAAAGCCGATCGGGTGTCCGCACAAGGTTGATCGATCAATTTATAATTGAATCACTTTCTTGGAAAGTCGCGCAAGGTATTGATCTTGCGCGACTTTTTTTGATTCTGTACACTGCTCAACACCTTTTACCGTTTGGAGCACTCTGATGCACCATCGCCGCTTCACCGCAATGACCCGTTTTTTCCAGATATTGGGCTTTGCCGTCGTCAGCGCGGCCCTGATTTCGCCTTCCGCACACGCTGGGCCGCAGAAAAAAGCGGCTGTCAAAAAGCACAGCGTGAGTTCCACCAGTGCCAAGCGCGTGGTGGCTCCGCGCAAGGTCGCTGCGAGTCCCCGGGCAACGCGGATCACCGCCAGGTCCGTGAAAACCCCCACCCGGGTTGCCTTTATCCCCGCCAAGCCGTCATTCGGCCAGGCGGCAGGCCTTCATGCAGTCAATGACCCACTGGACCTCAAGTCGAGTGTGGCGTTGGTGATGGACCAGGATACCCATGAGATTTTGCTCAGCAAAAACGACCATGCGGTGCTTCCTATTGCGTCTTTGACCAAGCTGATGACGGGCATGCTTATCTCCCAGGCAAAATTGCCCATGGAAGAGCCTGTGACGATTACCCAAGATGATGTGGATACCGAAAAAGGCAGCAGCTCGCGTCTGTCTGTCGGGACAACACTCACGCGTGGGGAAATGTTGCACCTGGCGCTGATGTCGAGCGAGAACCGGGCTGCACATGCACTGGGCCGTTCCTATCCAGGGGGGCTGGCGGTGTTTGTTGCGCAAATGAATGCCAAGGCGCGTTTGCTGGGCATGACTGACACCCGGTACGTCGAGCCCACAGGGTTGTCCAGCCTGAACCAATCCAGTGCGCGGGATCTTGCCACTCTGGTGAACATTGCCCATGGCGACCCGCTGTTGCGTGAGTTGTCCACGTCGCCCAGTTACGAAGTGGCGGTAGGGCATAGAACCCTGCAGTACAACAACACCAATAGCCTTGTAAAGAGCCCGGACTGGGACATCGGTTTGCAAAAGACCGGTTATATCTCTGAGGCAGGGCGTTGCCTGGTGATGCAGGCGCAGATCGCGGGGCGCAAGCTGATCATGGTGTTTCTGGACTCAGCGGGCAAGTTCAGTCGTTTGGGCGACGCGCAGCGTGTTCGACATTGGGTGGAGTCCACGCCTTCATTGGCAGGGCCGTTGCATGCAGTCAGGGCCGCCTCGAACGGCTAATAAAAAAGCGCCTGAAAGGCGCTTTTTTTTGGATCTGAGGATTCCATTTTTCATGGAGTTCAGACAGGCTCAGACAGGCCACGCGCAAAGCAGTGTGGCCTTCGATGTTTAGTGTGACTGATGGGCGCGGTGGTTTACCGCTGCCTCATGGTTGATGTCTGTGCTGGCGATGTAGCCCAACGCAACGGAGATCTCGTTGGCCGTGGTCTGCAGCTTGGGCAGCCAGCCTTCGTCCAATCGATCCGCAGGTGCTGAAATGGACAGGCCGGCAACCAGCTTGCCTTGGTCGTCATACACGCCAGCCGCCATGCAGCGCACCCCAAGCTCCAGTTCTTCGTTGTCGCGGGCGATGCCGTATTGGCGCGCTTTGGCGAGTTCACGCTCCAGAATGGGTAGTTGGGTGATGCTGTTGCGCGTGTGACCAGCCAGCCCGGTGCGTGTGGCATAGCTGCGAACCCTTTGAGGGTCATCCAGCGCCAAGAAAAGTTTGCCCGTGGATGTGAGATGCAATGGCGCACGCCCCCCGATGGCGCGCACCACTTGCATGCCAGAGCGTTCGCTGTAGGCGCGCTCGACATACACAATTTCGTCTCCCTGGCGCATACTGAGATTGACGGGCTGCTGAATCAGCTTGTGCAGATTGCGCATCGGCGTCAACGCCGCATCACGCACGCTCAGGCGCGCCTTGACAAGGTTTCCCAGCTCCAGCAACCGCATGCCCAGTCGATAGCTGCCTGATTCGGGGCGGTCCACAAAACGGCCAATGGTCAGGTCATTCAGAATGCGGTGGGTCGTGGATGGGTGCAAGCCCGTTTTTTCGCTGATTTCCTTGAGTGAAATTGCCTCCTCGCGGGATGCCAGCACGTCGATCAGCGTAAACATGCGTTCAAGAACCTGAACACTGGGTTTGACAGGAATACTGGGGTCGATCTTTTTCATGGGCACCGTGGGAGCGAGGGCCGCTACATTTTACCTTGTGAAATGTGGCGGTGTCTTCAGGATATCTCGCGCACCGCTGAGGTTGCACGGTGCCACTTGCCATCAGTGAGAACTTCATGGGGGTGAAAGCGTACCTTGTAGCTCATCTTGGGGCTCGCCGCGATCCAGTAGCCCAGATACACGTGGGGTAGGCCCAGCGAGCGGGCTTGGGCAATTTGCCACATGACGTTGTACGTGCCATAGCTGCAGTGGGGTTCGGGTTCGTAGAAGGTATAGACAGCAGACAGCCCGTCATCAAGCACATCCAAAATGGACACCATCTTGAGCGCGCCTGCTTGCCCGGATTCATCGAGTTCGCGGAACTCCACCAGCCGCGAATTGACGCGACTCTGCAGCAAGAACTGGGTGTATTGATCGATGCTGTCGTGGTCCATGCCGCCGCCTGCATGGCGTTCATTCTGATAGCGCAGGTATAGCTGGTAGTGCTCGGGCATAAAGCACAGGCGCAGAACCCGCGCATGCAATGAGCGGTGTCGGCTTGCTGCGCGCTTTTGGCTCCGATCAGGTTGGAACTCGTTGACCAGAATTCTCAGTGGCGTACATGCTTGGCAGCCATCGCAATACGGTCGATAGGTAAACATGCCGCTGCGGCGAAATCCTTTCGCCACGAGGTCCGAGTACAGATCATTCTGAATCAGGTGGCTGGGAGTGGCGACCTGCGAACGTGCCTGCCTGTCCGGCAGGTAACTGCAGGGATACGGGGCGGTCGCATAAAACTGCAGGGTCTGCAGTGGAAGGTCATTGAGTTGCGTCATGCCTTGGTGCCGGGGAGCGATAGCAGTTCGTTCCAGTATACGGGGTCAAATACCCAGGGAGTCGCTTGCTGGTGTCGTGCTTTTTCGACATGTTCAAGAAACTCGGCTCGCGGTATTTCCCGTCCACCCAGCAATGCGAGATGGCGTGTGTTTTGCTGGCAATCAATCATGTCGATGCGATGGTGGCGGCACAGCGCTACCAGTGCCGAGAGCGCTATTTTGGAGGCGTCGGTGGCACGGGCAAACATCGATTCGCCAAATACGGCGTGGCCCAATGCCACGCAATACAACCCGCCCACCAGGCGGCCATCGATCCAGGTCTCGATGCTGTGGGCATCGCCAGCAGCGTGCAGACGCGTGTATGCCTCAACCATGTCGGGCACGATCCAGGTGCCTGCCTGGCCTTCGCGCTCCTGGCTTGCGCATGCGGTGATGACTTCTCTGAATGCGAAGTCCACCCGGATCTCGCAATTGGCGTGATTGCGAAATGACTGCAATCTTTTGCGCAGGGACCGGTGTAGTCGAAACTCGGACACTGGCAAAACCATGCGTGGGTCGGGTGCCCACCACAAGATGGGTTGACCGACGCTAAACCAAGGGAACGTGCCTTGGCTGTACGCAGCACGCAGCTGCTGAACTCCGAGTGCTCCCCCTGCTGCCAGCAGGCCTGGTGCCGGGTCTTTGGAGGTCCAGGCGCTTGAAGGGGCGGGGAGTGAATCGTCAGGCTCCAGCCAGGGCAATTGCGGGGGCATGGGGTATGTTGGATGGGCAAAAACGCTATTGTCTGGCATGTGCCACCAGCACACAGGAGAGCGCTGGCCAACAACAAAAAAGCCCTGCACCGGAGGGGTGTAGGGCTTTTCAAGTGGCTCCCCGTATTGGGCTCACTACGAACCGTAAGGCTCACGATTGTTCGGCCCGCGCGGTTCACAGTGGCAAAACAAGATGTTCTGTTGACCATGGCGGCGTGACGTGAGAAGGTCACCACGCCCCTGCAATCGGGGAACTCCTGGGATTTATCCCCTTCGGGCCGACCCAAAAAAGTCGGCCCTTTTTTTGTGTGGTTCGCTGCGTTCTTTGCGGTAAAGTCGCAGCGCCGGGAAGTTCAGACCGGGTAAGGGGCACATGTTGAATAGAGTCGTTGGTGTGGTTTTCGCAGTCGCCATGTTGTCCCCGTTGCAGCCTGCCGTCGCAGGAAAGTCTGTCGAGGACTGCGAAACGGAAATTGGGGCGCTAGCACCTTCGGAAAGACAGGCCTTGCTTATGCAGTGTTTGCTCGATGCTGCAGAACCCGCTAAACCCGCTCCACCACCGCTGCCGCCTACAAAACGGAGTCCTTTCAAGTCAAACCCTGCCGACGCGCGCAAGGTTGCCGCAGAAGGAAAGAGGGCCGTTCTCAACGCCTTGAAAGATCCAGAATCAGCACGGTTCAGAAACCTCAAAACCAGCCTTGATCTTTATTTTTGCGGGGAGGTGAACGCAAAAAACTCGATGGGTGGATATACAGGCTTCACTCGTTTTATCGTGATGTTCTCCCATGTGGATTTGGATGATGGCAGCGACAAGTTTCGCGATGACTGGTGGGTTTCATGCGAAGGCATTGAACGGTCTGATTTAGAGGCTCTCAAAGCGCGCATTCGGTAGCAATTTGTATAGCTGGGGTGGCAATACGCGCGCCGGTTTACCCCCTTTTCTTGCACCTACCTTGGGCGGCAACATGCCACTATGCCCAAGGACTGGTCTGAGCAAATTTCTCACGTCAACTTTCGCTGCGGCGCGTGCCGCAAGGCGTTCGAGGGCGTGCCTGATCTGATCGAGGACGATCCGGAGCAGGAGCACCACCCCTACAGGTACTTTGCCCATTGCCCGCACTGTGGCGAGCAGCACCAGCCGCAAGCGGGCTGGGAGCGGGCTTTGCTCAAGGCGCACCAGCATTCGACGGGGCCCAAAACGCCCCAGGGCGTTGCGGCTGTATCGGCCAATCTGGAGGGGCACCCCACACCGCATGAGGCCCTGCGCACGCGCTTCAATGCGATGAAGCACGGCGCCACGGCGCGCACTGCCACTTACTTTCCGGCCAAGGCGGGCGGGTAGCCGCGCAGCAATTTCGCCTTCACGGGGTTGTTGAAGTGCGGGCTATGTGATGCCAGCTTGCAGACCTGCAGCGGCACGGGGCGCAGCAAGGTCTATCACTACTACGGTTGCCGCAATAGCCTTGTGGGAAAGCACCGCTGCGGCTTCGGGAAGGTGCGCGCCGAACTGTTCGATGAATGGATGCTGGCCGAGCTGCTGGACCAGGTGATGACGCCCGATCGGATGGCCGACGTGGTGGCCCAGGCCTACCAGACGCGCGAGACGTGGGCAAAAGATCGGTCAGATCGACGAAAAACCATCGTGGCCGAGCTGCGTGTGGCAGAAAAGGCGCGATCCAACTTGTTTTCTGTGCTGGAGCTGCATGGGCAAGATGCGCCGAATTTGGGAGACATAACCAAGCGTCTGCGCGAATGGAACGACCGCATCCGCAGCCTGGAGGCGGGGCTGGTGGATCTTGAGAACGAGCGGATGAGTGTGAACGAGCAGCCCGAAGTCGACCCGGTCGAAGCGGCCGAAGTGTTACGGGAGATCGTTTTGAATTGCGAAGACCCCAAGAAACTGCGCGAGTTTGTGGGGTCGTTCGTTCGGGAGATCACTGTGACGGCTGACGAAGTGATGGTGGATTACCACCCAGAATGCCTTGTGAGGCATAACCACCGTGCAAAGATTCACAGTGCCGAAAAATGGCTCCTCGACCTGGGCTCGAACCAGGGACCTACGGATTAACAGTCCGGCGCTCTACCGACTGAGCTATCGAGGAATGATCGGTACCTGATGCTTAACTAAAAAGCCCCGCGTACACATGCAGTGCCCATAAATTCTTGGCTCCTCGACCTGGGCTCGAACCAGGGACCTACGGATTAACAGTCCGGCGCTCTACCAACTGAGCTATCGAGGAACAAGCCTCAGATTATATACACAAAAAGTGGGTGTTTGACACTCGCCAGCGCGCTTGACGATTCAGGAGCGCGTGTTTCCGTGACGAGTCGGTTAGCCTGGGGAGGTTGCAGTCATCAAGTCATCAAGGTGGCTCAGGCCTTCGCCACAACCATGCCAAGACGCAGACCATGCAGCCAATGGCCAATGCAACCAGCCACGGGCGTGACACCGTCAGCAGCAACACGATGGTGCTCAGCGCCATCATGAAAGCCGCGCTCCATTTGGCGCGCCGGCTCACACGACCACCTTGGGCCCAGTTGCGCAACAAGGGGCCAAACAGGCGATGGTTCCATAGCCAAAGGTACAGACGCGGTGAACTGCGTGCAGCCGCCCAGGCCGCCATCAGAATGAAAACGGTAGTGGGCAGACCCGGAACAATCACGCCGATAGCACCCATTACCAGGCACAGCACCGCAAACGCCTGCAGCAACCAGCGCACAGGCCACGGCAGGGGCCGCAGTGCGGGCGGGGCCGTGGTGAGCTCGTCGGGTGGCTGGGAGTCCATGGACTGTATTGTGAATGGACTTGTTGGCGGGCCGAGGGTGTTCGCGCGTTATGCTGCCGTTGCTGGCGGCGTTTGTGTCCGGCAGACCATTCAACCCCATGACGATCCACTCCATCCTCAAGATGGGCGACCCGCGCTTGCTGCGTATGGCCCAGCCCGTGACCGTTTTTGACACCGATGAACTGCACACCCTGGTGCGTGACATGTTCGACACCATGCGTGCGGTCAATGGTGCCGGCCTTGCCGCACCGCAGATCGGTGTGGATCTGCAGCTTGTGATTTTTGGCTCGAATGAGCGCAATCCCCGGTATCCCGATCGGCCGGTGGTTCCGCCTACCGTGTTGCTTAACCCGGTGATTACGGCTTTGGGCCCTGACGAGGAGCATGACTGGGAAGGCTGTCTATCGGTGCCGGGGCTGCGTGGCATGGTGCCGCGCTGGTCGCGCATTCGTTATACGGGGTTTGATCTCTATGGCGATCCGATTGATCGCACCGTGGATGGTTTTCATGCCCGCGTGGTGCAGCACGAGTGCGATCACCTCATCGGCAAGCTCTATCCCATGCGGGTGCGGGACTTCACGCAGTTCGGTTTCACCGATGTTCTATTCCCCGACATCGGTGCTGCCGAAGACGATTGAGGCCGCTGTGCCTAGTGCGGTGGCGGTTGTTTTCGCCAGCGCGACCGTTCAGGACGAGAGCTCGCGCAGCAGTTCGGTTTCGATCTCGATCTGGCGGGCGTTGTTTTGCAGTTCCGGGCCCTGGATCAGGAAGGTGTCTTCCACACGCTCGCCCAGCGTACTGACCTTGGCCAACTGCACGCTCAGGTGGTGTTGGGCCAGGATGCGGGCCACCAGATAAAGCAGGCCTGCCCGGTCGCTGGCAGAGATGGCGAGCAGCCAGCGCTGCGCCTTTTCGTCGGGTCTCAGCGTCACCCGCGGAGCGAAAGGAAAACTCTTGACGCGGCGCGACACGCGCTTGCGGGCGGGTTCGGGCAGCGGCCCACCTGCTTCAAGTACCCGCAGGAGGTCGCTCTCCACCATGTGTGTGAGTTCGCGGTAGTGGCCCGGCTGTGAAGATGCCACCACCTGAAAGGTGTCAAGTGCATACCCGTTGTTGGCGGTGTGCACACGGGCATCCAGGATGCTGAAGCCTGCCCGGTCGAAATAGCCACAAATGCGCGCAAAGAGATCGGCCTGGTCGGCTGCATACACCAGCACCTGGAGTCCTTCACCGGCCAGGGATTGCCGCGCACGCACGACCGGCCGCGTGGTGCCCACATGGCGCGACAGATGGCGCGTGTGCCACGCGATGTCTGCCGCATCGTGGCGCATGAAGTAGCTCACGTCGAGCGTCGCCCACAGTTTTTTGTGCGCTTCGAACGGGAGAGCATTCAGGGCAAGCAGCACCAGTGACTCGCGTTTGCGCGCCTCGATCTCTGCGGCCGCATCCGGCGCCCGTCCGCCCAGCGTGCGCAGTGTGGCGCGGTAAAGGTCTTCCAGCAGCTTGCCTTTCCAGGCATTCCAGACCTTGGGGCTTGTGCCTCGTATATCGGCCACCGTCAGCAGGTACATGGCGGTGAGGTTGCGTTCGTTGCCGACACGGCGCGCAAACGCGGCAATTACGTCCGGGTCGCTCAGATCCTGCTTTTGCGCCACGGTGCTCATGGTGAGGTGTTCGCGCACCAGAAACTCGACCAGCCGCGCGTCCTCGCGGTCCACGCCGTGCTGGCGGCAAAAGCGCCGTACTTCTGCGGCACCAATCTGCGAGTGATCACCGCCTCGGCCTTTGCCAATGTCATGGAACAGCGCGGCCAGGTACAGCGTCCAGGGCTTGTCCCAGCCACTCGCGAGCTGAGAGCAAAACGGGTATTCGTGCGTATGCTCGGCCATGAAGAAGCGGCGCACATTGCGCAGCACCATCAGGATGTGCTGATCCACCGTGTACACATGGAACAGGTCGTGCTGCATCTGGCCCACGATGCGGCGAAAGGGCCAGAGGTAACGCCCCAGCACCGAGGTCTGGTTCATGAGCCGCATGGCATGCGTGATGCCCAAGGGCTGCTGCAGGATGCGCATGAACGTGTCGCGGTTGACCGGGTCGCGGCGAAATTGGCTGTCCATCACCCCGCGTGCGTTGTAGAGGGCGCGCAACGTGCGTGCCGACAGATCCTTGAGGCCCGGGGTCGTTTCGTACAGTAGAAACGTTTCCAGGATGGCATGTGGCTCGCGGGTGTACAGGTCGTCGCTGGCCACTTCCACCAGACCGCCCTTGTCAAAAAAGCGAGCATTGATGGCACGTGGCTCATGGCTGGTGGGGTTCAGCCGGTCTTCGATGTTGAGCAGAAGAATCTGGCTGAGCTGCGATACCGCCTTGGCGGCCCAGTAGTAGCGCCGCATGAGCGTCTCGCTGGCGCGCATGGGCAACCGCGAGCCATCGGGCGCCTGGGATCGGTACCCGAACGACTCGGCCACCGCTGTCTGCAGGTCAAATACCAGCCGGTCCTCATGCCGGCCTGCTGCCGCATGCAGGCGCGCACGAATGAGGCACAGCACCGCCTCGTTGCGCTCAATCTGGCTCGTCTCGAACGCTGTTGCCATGCCGCTCGCTGCAAGCTCCTTCCAGCTGTTGCCCAGCCCTGCCGCCTGGGCCACCCAGAGGATCATTTGCAGATCCCGCAGGCCGCCCGGGGATTCCTTGCAATTGGGTTCCAGTGCGTAAGGGGTGTTCTCGTATTTGTTGTGGCGTTGCCGCGTCTCCAGCGTCTTGGCCACCAGAAACGCCGCAGGGTCCATCTGCGCACGGTATTGCCGCTGGAAATCCGCAAACAGCGCGGCGTTGCCGCATACCAGGCGTGATTCAAGCAGCGACGTCTGCACGGTCACATCGCGCGCGCTTTCCGCGAGGCACTCGGCAACGGTGCGCACGCTCGATCCGATCTCCAGCCCCGCATCCCAGCAACTGCCGATAAACCCCTCCAGCTGCGCGCGCAGAGTGCTGCCAGATTCGGGCGCTGCGCCATCGGGCAAAAGCAGCAGCACGTCGACGTCTGAATAGGGAAACAGCTGGTCTCGGCCAAACCCACCCACGGCGACCAGCGCCAGGTCGCCGGGCAGCTGGGCACGCTGCCACAGGGTTTGCAGCAGGTGGCCGGCCAGGGATGACAGCTTGTGCAGCAGGGTCCGAATGCCGCGCGTGGATGCACCCGTTGCGTTCATGGCGGCCAGCAGGGCGGCTTTGTCGCTGCGGTAGGCATCCCGCAGGGCATGGGTTTCGGTCATGGTCGTGGTGCGCTTTGGTTATGGGCCATGAAAAATGCCATGCAAAAGTCGTGCGAGCCGGTGGTGATTGGTTTATCGGGCCGACGTCGCGGATGTCACTTTGCGCGCAGAGGTCAGGCGATCACGTGCTCGTGGCCGTCACAAAGGCGGGCAATGGCGGCGAACCTGCCGATAGCGTCATGACGTCATAACCGGTTTCAGTCACCAGCACGGTGTGTTCCCACTGAGCCGACAGGTTGTGGTCCTTGGTCACGATGGTCCAGCCGTCGTTGCCGAACTCCTTGACCTCGCGGCGGCCCGCGTTGATCATGGGTTCAATGGTGAAGACCATGCCGGGCCGCAGCTCTTCGAGCGTGCCGGGGCGCCCGTAGTGCAACACCTGGGGCTCTTCGTGAAATTTCTGGCCAATGCCATGGCCGCAGAACTCGCGCACGATGGAAAACCCCTGGCCTTCGGCAAACTTCTGGATCGCGTGGCCAATGTCCCCAAAGTGGGCGCCTGGCTTGACCTGCATGATGCCGTGCCACATCGCCTCAAACGTCAGGGCCGACAGGCGCTTGGCCGCAATGGAGCATTCCCCGATCAGGTACATGCGGCTGTTGTCGCCGTACCAGCCGTCCTTGGTGATCACGGTCACGTCCACGTTGACGATGTCGCCTTTTTTCAGGGGCTTGTCATTGGGGATGCCGTGGCACACGACATGGTTGACCGATGTGCACAGCGAGGCCGGGTAGGGCGGGTAGCCGGGTGGCTGGTAGCCCACGGTGGCCGAGATAGTGCCCTGCTGGGCCATGCATTCGGCGCCCAGGCGGTCTATTTCTTTGGTGGTGATCCCCGGTTTGATGTGGGGTGCGATGTAATCCAGCACTTCAGATGCCAGTCGGCACGCGATGCGCATGCCGGCAATGTCCTCAGCGCTTTTGATGGTGATGCTCATGCGCCAATTATCCCATCGCATCCCGCAGGCTGCAGGCCGCCATGATCTGCCCGGTAAAATGCCGGGCTGCCCACCCGCTCAGGCCCACCGGCCTGGACCTCGGGTCGGCACCACCAACGTTCCCCTCACACCCCCAACAGGCCGCTACCGTGACCTTGCACATGACCACGCTGGCGGGCGGCAACGCCCTCAGCACCTTCCGCGCCCAGCAACTTCAACCCGCCCTGGAGGCCATTCACCCCAAGATCAGTGGCATTGCAGCGCGCTTTGTGCATCTGGTGGCGACCGACGCGTCCCCCACTGCGGCGGAACAAGAACGCCTGGCGGCGCTGCTGACCTACGGCGACCCCTATGCGGGTCCCGAAGAGGGTGCCGTGCTCATCGTCACGCCGCGCCTGGGCACGCTCTCGCCCTGGGCCTCCAAGGCCACCGACATCGCCCGCAACTGCGGCATTGCGATTCGCCGGGTGGAGCGCATTACCGAATACCGCATCAGCCTCAAATCGGGCCTGCTGGGCAAGACCCCCGAGCTGACCGCCGAGCAATGGGCCCAGGTGGCGGCCTTGTTGCACGACCGCATGACCGAATCCGTGGTGGCCGACCGCAGTGCCGCCGCCGGCCTGTTCACCGAACTGCAGCCCGCGCCCATGGAGCATGTAGATGTGCTGGCTGGTGGCCCCGAACAAGGCAGGAGGGCGCTCGAAGCCGCCAACACCCGCTTCGGTTTGGCACTGGCCGACGACGAAATCGATTACCTCGTGACCGCCTTCGCGGGCCTTGCGCGCAACCCCACCGATGTGGAGCTGATGATGTTCGCGCAGGCCAACAGCGAGCACTGCCGCCACAAAATCTTTAACGCCGAGTTCACCATCGACGGCGTGGCGCAGGACAAGAGCCTGTTCGGCATGATCCGCAACACGCACCAGCTGGCGCCCCAGCACACGGTGATTGCGTATTCGGACAACGCCTCCGTGATGGAAGGCCATCAGGTCGAGCGTTTCGTGGCCAAAATGGCCTCTAGTGCTTATCCATTAAGCGCTAGTAGCTATCAAAAAAGTAGCGTCACCCAGCATGTGCTGATGAAGGTGGAAACCCACAACCACCCCACAGCCATCTCGCCGTTCCCCGGTGCGTCCACCGGCGCCGGTGGCGAGATCCGCGACGAAGGCGCCACCGGCCGGGGCTCCAAGCCCAAGGCGGGCCTGACGGGCTTCACGGTGTCCAAGCTCTGGGGCAGCACCGTGGGCAAGCCCGAGCACATTGCCAGCCCGCTGCAGATCATGGTCGAAGGCCCCCTGGGCGGCGCGGCGTTCAACAACGAATTCGGCCGGCCTAATCTGAACGGCTACTTCCGCGAATACGAACAGAGCGTCGGCGGCGTGCAGCGCGGCTACCACAAGCCCATCATGATTGCGGGCGGCGT
Organism: Acidovorax radicis; assembly: GCF_020510705.1. NCBI lineage: Bacteria > Pseudomonadati > Pseudomonadota > Betaproteobacteria > Burkholderiales > Comamonadaceae > Acidovorax > Acidovorax radicis. The sequence continues at coordinate 3,085,517 of NZ_CP075184.1, read as the reverse complement.
GGGCGTGATCGATGCCGAGCTGACGAAGAAGATCGAATTCCCCGCAGGCTCGTTGCTCATCCAGCTGGGTGGCCCCGGCATGCGCATCGGCATGGGCGGCAGCGCCGCCAGCTCCATGGCCACTGGCACCAATGCGGCCGAGCTGGACTTTGACTCGGTGCAGCGTGGCAACCCCGAGATCGAGCGCCGTGCGCAAGAGGTCATCAACCACTGCTGGGCGCAGGGCGCGGCCAACCCCATCCTGGCCATCCACGACGTGGGCGCAGGCGGTTTGTCCAACGCCTTCCCCGAGCTGACCAACGACGCAGGTCGTGGCGCACGCTTTGACCTGCGCGCGGTGCAGCTCGAAGAATCGGGCATGGCGCCCAAGGAAATCTGGTCCAACGAATCGCAAGAGCGTTACGTGCTGGCCATTGCCCCTGAATCGCTGGAGCAGTTCAAAGCCTTCTGCGAACGCGAGCGCTGCCCGTTTGCCGTGATCGGCACCGCCACCGAAGAGCGCCAACTGGTGCTGCACGACCCCGCCGCCACGGCCGAAGACCAGAAGCTGCCCGTGGACATGCCCATGAACGTGCTCTTGGGCAAGCCGCCCAAGATGCACCGCGACGTGAAGACTGTGGCGCGAGAATTCGCACCGATGGACTTGACGGGCGTGCCGCTGCAAAAGGCTGTCATCGACGTGCTGGCCCACCCCACGGTGGCGTCCAAGCGCTTCCTCATCACCATTGGCGACCGCACGGTGGGCGGCTTGAGCCACCGCGACCAGATGGTCGGCCCCTGGCAAGTGCCCGTGGCCGATTGCGCCGTGACGCTGGCCGACTACAAGGGCTTTGCGGGTGAAGCCATGAGCATGGGCGAACGCACGCCGCTGGCCGCCATCAACGCGCCAGCCTCGGGCCGCATGGCGGTGGCCGAGGCCATCACCAACCTGCTGGCTGCGCCCATCGAACTGCCGCGTGTGAAGCTGTCGGCCAACTGGATGGCCGCCTGTGGCGAGCCTGGCGAAGACGCTGCGTTGTATGAAACCGTGAAGGCCGTGGGCATGGAGCTGTGTCCTGCCCTGGGCATCAGCATTCCGGTGGGCAAGGATTCGCTGTCCATGCGCACGCAGTGGAGCGAAGGCGCTGACAAGAAGAAGGTCACCTCGCCCGTCAGCCTGATCGTGAGCGCGTTTGCATCGCTTGCCGACGTGCGCGGCACGCTCACGCCCCAGCTCGACGCTACCGAGGCCGACACCACGCTGGTGCTGATCGACTTGGGGCATGGAAAGAACCGCATGGGCGGCAGCATCCTGGGCCAGACGCTGGAGCAAAGCGGCGATGTGGTGCCCGATGTGGATGATCCAAAGGATTTGGTCAACCTCGTGAACGCCGTGAACGCACTGCGCGCCAAGGGCCAGATCCTGGCGTACCACGACCGCAGCGATGGCGGCCTGTTGGCGGCGGCTGCAGAGATGGCCTTTGCGGGCCATGTGGGCGTGGCGCTGAATGTGGACATGCTGGTCACCGAAGGCGATGGCATCAGTGACAGCCGTATGGAAACCGGTGACGCCAAGAATTGGGCGCAACAGGTCAGCGCCCGCCGCGAAGAACTCACCCTCAAGGCCCTGTTTAACGAAGAACTGGGCGTGGTGCTGCAGGTGCGCACGGCAGAGCGCAACGATGTGATGCAGGTGCTGCGCGAGCACGGCCTGTCCCGGTTCAGTCACTTCGTGGGCAAGACGCGCCCTGTGTCATCCACGATCGATGCTGGCAAGGGCGAGCTGCAGGTCTGGCGCGATGCCAAGGCCGTGTTCAGCGCCCCGTTGGCCGACCTGCACCAGGTGTGGGACGCGGTGAGCTGGAAGATCTGTCAGCAGCGCGACAACCCTGCCAATGCCGATGCCGAACATGCCGCAGCGGGCGAGCCGACGGACCCCGGCATGCATGTGCACCTCACCTTCGATGCCAAGGACAACGTGGCCGCGCCGTTCTTGAACCTTGCCAAACCCAAGGTCGCCATCCTGCGCGAGCAGGGTGTGAACTCGCACATCGAAATGGCCTACGCCTTCACCGAAGCGGGCTTCGAGGCGTATGACGTGCACATGACCGACCTGCAGACCGGCCGCGTCAAGCTCGAAGACTTCAAGGGCGTGGTCGCCTGCGGTGGCTTCAGCTATGGCGACACGCTGGGCGCAGGCATCGGCTGGGCACGCTCCATCACCTTCAACCCCGTGCTGGCCGCACAGTTCCAGGGCTTCTTTGGCCGCGCGGACACGTTCGGTCTGGGCGTTTGCAATGGCTGCCAGATGTTTGCCGAGCTGGCCGACATCATCCCCGGCGCGCAAGACTGGCCGCGCTTCACCACCAACCAGAGCGAGCGCTTCGAGGCCCGCCTGTCGTTGGTGGAAGTGCTCGAATCCCCCAGCCTGTTCCTGCAAGGCATGGCGGGCAGCCGCCTGCCGATTGCCGTGGCGCACGGCGAGGGCTACACGAACTTCAAGTACCGGGGCAATGCCGATAAGGCGATTGCCGCCATGCGCTACGTGGACAACCACGGCCGCGCTACCGAGCAGTATCCGTTCAACCCCAACGGCAGCGCGGGCGGCCTCACGGCGGTGACCACGGCCGACGGCCGCTTCACGGCCATGATGCCGCACCCCGAGCGCGTGTTCCGCAACGTGCAGATGAGCTGGACCAGCGAGGACAAGGCCGAGTACAGCGCCTGGATGCGCATCTGGCGCAACGCCCGCAAGTGGGTGGGTTGATCGGCGCCTGACCCACCGCCCGCGGGTGGTCAGCGCACTTTGAAAAAGCTGGGCCGTTGTGGCCTGGCTTTTTTGCTTTTGGAGCGCGTCGGACCTTTTGAGGTACTCAATTGAGCACCGGGCGCTGGTACACCAGCAGGCGGCCCTTGTAGGCGGGCCTGTTGTCGAGTGCAGGGTGGTCCAGGCGTTCTTCGATCACCTCGAACCGGTGTACCGCCATCTGTTTGTGAAAGGTGGAGCGGTTGCCCCGGTTGGGGTCCACGATCCATATCTGAGCGCCGCTACCGGCATGGCGGTCCAGAAAGGTGGCCAGTGACGCACGGGCATCGCGTTCATACAGCACGTCGCTGCCCATGATGAGATCGAATTCGCCTTGCACCGCACCTGCTGGCAGTGCTGCGTCTGCCCCCCATTGGCCGGTGCGGTATTTGAGGGGCGGCAAGCCATTCAGGCGCAGGTTTTCCAGCAGAAAATCCGGGGCCAGCGGGTGGCAGTCGCTGGCGGTGATGTCCATTCCGCGGCGATGGCATACCAAGCTCGCCAGCCCCAACCCGCAGCCAATCTCCAGAACCCGCTCACCTGCCTGCAACGGACGGGTTGCCATGCGGGTGGCCAGCTGGGCTCCGGACGGCCACAGCAGCCCGAACAGCGGCCAGGCGGCAGACGAAATGCCCAGCGCTTCGGCGATCCCTTGGGGGTCAGAGAACTGCTGCTTGTCTAGCAGAGAGCGGATGATCAGGTCGGCGGCGCCAACGATGGAGATGTCTTCTTGCTTGGTCAGATAGCCGGGCATGGCCTGGGCGTCAAGTCCCTGCAAGAGCGAACTCTCAAAGGTCTGCGCGATAGTGGGTGAGGGCGCAAGTATGCGCCCCCTGGTCTTCGTGTTGCGCACCGCCCTTCGCCCCCTGTGTGGCGGGTGACGGCAACGCGCAAGATCCGGGGCCTATAAACAGCAGAGGTTTTGACCTACGCTGTCGAGGTTGCAGGCGTTGCTATAGTCCAGCGCTCAAAGGCGCTCTCGCCGCCATCGTCTGCCCCACTTTCTCCCTCTTCTAAAAAGGAACCCGCCCATGGCTGCTGGCAGCTTGCTTGCCCTGTTGGACGATATCGCAACCATCTTGGACGATGTGGCTTTGATGACCAAGGTGGCCGCCAAAAAGAGTGTCGCCATGGCTGATGATGTCTCGGTGATGACCAAGGTGGCCGCCCAGAAAACAGCCGGGGTTCTGGGTGACGACCTCGCACTCAATGCCCAGCAAGTGACGGGCGTACGCGCTGAACGCGAAATACCCGTGGTGTGGGCGGTGGCAAAGGGGTCGCTCCTCAACAAAGCCATTCTGGTCCCCGCCGCGCTGTTGATCAGTGCCTTTGCGCCCTGGGGCGTGACGCCTTTGCTGATGATCGGTGGTGCCTTTCTGTGTTTTGAAGGCTTTGAAAAAGTGGCGCACAAACTGCTGCATGCAGAGCATGAAGTCGCCGCCGAGCACGAAAGCCATGCCAAGGCCAATGCCAACCCGGCGGTGGATTTGGTGGCCTTCGAGAAAGACAAGGTCAAGGGCGCGGTGCGCACCGACTTCATCCTGTCGGCAGAAATCATTGCCATCACCTTGGGCACGGTGGCCGATGCATCCTTTGCCGAGCAAGTGGCGGTGCTGTCGGGTATCGCGATCATCATGACCTTGGGTGTGTATGGCCTGGTAGCCGGCATCGTCAAGCTCGACGACCTGGGCTTGTGGCTCATCAACAAAAGCAGCCGTGCAGCCCGCACGGTGGGGGAAGGCATCCTGCGGGCAGCCCCTTGGCTGATGAAGGCCTTGTCGATTGCTGGCACGGCCGCGATGTTCCTCGTTGGGGGCGGAATTTTGGTGCATGGCATACCGGCCCTTCACCATCTGGTGGAGGGCGCTGGTGCCGCTGCTGCGCAGGTGGTTTCCGGGTTTTGGGCATCGCTGGTGAGCGTGCTTGTGCCAAATCTCCTGAACGCCGTGGTGGGTATCGTTGCTGGTGGCTTGGTGCTGGTGGGTGTCAAGCTGGTGCAGCGCATCCGTGGCAAGTCGTTGGCACCTTGATATATGTCATACCCGGAGCCAAGGGTAAGTACGGAGGTTTGACTTAAGGCAAGGCCCCCGGGAGGGCGCAGCGGTTCAATGCATGCACGGGGGTCGTCCCCGTCCAACCGATGCGAAATCAATATGAAAAAGAATCTCCTGGCGGTAGCAATTTTGTGTGTGTGTTCCTCGGGTGCAGTGCTGGCGCAACAAGCTGAGGGCCCCTGGATGGTCCGCGCACGCGCGGTGCACCTGGACAGTGCCAACAAGGACAGCACATCACTGGGGCTGTCGATCAACAACAAGACGATCCCCGAAGTGGACGTCACGTATTTTTTCAACAAGAACATCGCAGCCGAATTGGTTCTCACGGTGCCACAAAAGCACACGCTGAGCGCAGGTGGCACGGCGATCGGCACCCTCAAGCATTTGCCGCCTTCGCTGCTGGTGCAATACCACTTTGACACCGCTGGTTTTAAGCCCTACGTGGGCGCAGGTTTGAACTACACGCGTTTCTCAAGCGTGAACCTGCCCGCAGGTGTTGACATTGATCGCAACAGCGTGGGTGCTGCGCTGCAGGTTGGTGTGGATATTCCGCTGGCCAAAAATCTGTATCTGAATTTCGACGTGAAGAAGGTCTTCATCAAAACCGATGTGTCGGCTGGCGGTGTGCAGTTGGGCACTTTCAAGGTGGACCCTGTTCTGGTGGGCGTGGGTCTGGGCTGGCGCTTCTGATCGGGCAGGGGCCCACCAGGCCCCTGCGTGATTGGTAGAGCGAGTTATTCAAGGGGAAAAGGGGTTGGCGTTTGCGCCAGCCCTTTTTTTTGTCCATGGGGCCGACACCTTGGAGCAAGGCATTGGCCAACTGCTGTCAAGCAGGTTTTGCGGGGTCTGGTTTGTGTGCCTCCACAAAACCCAACGCCTTGAGTTCGTCCTCGCTGAGGTGCAACTCCGTCAACTCGGGCTGCCGGGCTTCCACGGTGCGCCGCCGCTCAAAGCTGGTTGGGGGGCCATCTTCTGTCTCTCGGCGGTCTTTGCCGCTGCGGCGGTCGGCCGATTCCCTGCGTTCGGTGCTCATGGTGATCCATCCGTATTTAAAAGTTGGTGTGTCGTAGGGCCTTGTCTTTAAGGCGCGGCCTGCCCCATTGCCCGAACCGTGGCAAAGCGCCGACTGCAGTACACCCAGTCTGCCCGACTCGGGCGTGATTGCAAACCAAAAAAGATCATTCCCGTCGCGGGAATGATCTGCGCCTATTGCCGGTGGCACGTTGTAGCGTTGTGCGCTCCAGGCCGTGCCGCCGCAGGCGGTATGTCGCGCTCGTTGCCCAGCCTTTCCGACGGCCATCCAATTTGCGGGGCAACGCAGAACGACGGTGCCTGGCCCGCGCTACCCGGCCAGCGGCGCGCAATTCCCCAATTTGGTGACGGCGGTCGCACTGCATTGATGCACATCATCCGTGACGCAGATGCTCGCGTGTCCGTATCTGCCCATGGCGCAGGTCAACGCGACCAGTACGCGTCCATGCATCTGCATGGGTCGGCATATCGGCACAGATTTTGCTGAACATGGTGAAGTCTGTCAGTGAAGCTGCTTTCAGACCGGTTGAAATTCTCCGCTAACGATGGCGGAACCCCAAACGAACGGTGGAGCTTTGAGCTTGCCGTTGGGTTGTTCCATTCTCGGCAGGCGCTATGCGCTGCGGTGAGATGTGTTGCGACAGGTCGCCCTGGGTGGCAGGCCACGCAAGCATCCCGCCTCGGCATTTTGCGGCGCACGGACCATCGCAGGAAGAGAAAACATGAAGATCGTTCTTATTGGCCATGGAATGGTCGGTCACAAATTTCTGGAAAGCCTGGCGGAAACCGGGTTGTCCGATCTGGACGTGACGGTATTGTGTGAAGAGCCCAGGCCCGCTTATGACCGGGTTCATCTGTCGGCGTTTTTCAGTGGGACCACTGCTGAGGATCTCTCTCTGGTGGAGGAGGGTTTTTTTGAGCGTACGGGGTTTTCTCTTCGTCTGGCAACACGCGCTGCCTCCATAGACAGGCGCATCCGCACCGTGACGACGGTCACCGGCGAGGTCTTTGCTTACGACAAACTGGTATTGGCGACAGGGTCCAGCCCATTCGTTCCACAGGTGCCCGGCCGCGACCGGCCGCATTGTTTTGTGTACCGAACGATCGAGGATCTGGAGGCCATGAAGGCGAGCGGCGCAAAGTCGGCGTCGGGTGTGGTGGTCGGTGGCGGCCTGCTCGGGCTTGAGTGCGCAAAAGCCTTGCGGGACATGGGCCTTGAAACCCATGTGGTCGAGTTTGCTCCGCGGTTGATGGCGGTGCAGGTGGATGAAGGGGGCGGGCGCATGCTGTGCTCCAAGATCGAGGCGCTAGGGGTGCAGGTGCATACGGGCCGCAACACCCAAGAGATCACGGACGGCGCTCGGGCACGCCACCGCATGAAGTTTGCGGACGACTCTTACCTCGAAACCGACATGATTGTTTTTTCAGCGGGAATACGTCCTCGCGATGAACTGGCACGCCAGTGTGTGCTGGCTATCGGTCCACGCGGCGGCGTTGCGATTGACAACACATGCCGCACCAGCGATCACCATGTGTATGCCATTGGCGAGTGCGCATCCTGGAGCGAGCAAACCTTTGGTCTGGTTGCTCCCGGTTACGACATGGCTCGCGTGGCGGCCCGCCATATCGCGGGGGATGTCGAGGCGTCTTTTGCGGGTGCTGATCTGAGCACCAAACTGAAGCTGATGGGGGTGGACGTTGCCAGCATCGGCGACGCCCATGGCCGCACGCCGCACAGCCGTGCTTGTCAGTATGTGGATGAGCGGCGCCAGGTCTACAAGAAGATCGTCGTTAGTGAGGACGGTAAAAAACTTCTGGGCGCTGTGTTGATTGGCGATGCGGCTGAATACGGCACGCTGCTGCAGATGGTGATCCACGGCATTACGTTGCCTGCTGAGCCTGAGTTCCTGATACTGCCTTCGAGTGATGGCAACGCCAGGCCCGGCTTGGGGGTGGACGTTTTGCCTGACACGGCGCAGATATGTTCTTGCAACAACGTGACCAAAGGCGCGATTTGTGCCGCTGTGGGCGACGGTGTTACCACCATGGCGGGCATCAAAGCCTGCAACAAGGCCGGCGCCACCTGCGGCGGCTGTGTACCGTTGGTCACCCAGGTCATGAAGATGGAAATGGCCCGCCTCGGCATGGCGGTCAATAACCATGTGTGCGAGCATTTTGCGCATTCGCGCCAGGAGATTTACCACCTGGTGCGCGTGGGCAACATCCGCAGTTTTGAACAACTGCTGGCCCAGCATGGCAAGGGCTTGGGCTGCGACGTCTGCAAACCCGTGGCTGCCAGTGTTTTTGCATCCTGTTGGAACGAATTCGTGCTGAAGAAGGACCTCGCCAGTCTTCAGGACAGCAACGACTACTACCTGGGCAACATTCAAAAAGATGGCACCTATTCGGTGGTGCCGCGCATGCCCGGTGGCGAGGTGACTCCAGATGGTCTTATTGCTGTGGGGCAGGTGGCCAAAAAATATGGCCTGTACACCAAGGTCACTGGCGGCCAGCGTGTGGACCTGTTTGGCGCACGCGTCGAACAACTGCCGGTGATCTGGGAGGAGCTGATCGCTGCGGGATTCGAGTCTGGCCATGCCTATGGCAAATCGCTGCGTACTGTCAAAAGCTGCGTCGGTTCCACCTGGTGCCGCTACGGCGTCGGCGACAGCGTGGGCTTGGCTGTGGAGCTGGAGCATCGTTACAAGGGCCTGCGGTCACCGCACAAGATCAAATTCGGCGTGTCGGGCTGCACACGCGAGTGTGCCGAGGCACAGGGTAAGGACATCGGCATCATCGCCACCGACAAGGGCTGGAACCTGTATATCTGCGGCAACGGGGGCATGAAGCCGCGCCACGCTGAGCTGTTTGCGTCAGACCTGAACAAAGAAAATCTGGTGCGCATGATAGACCGCGTGCTCATGTTTTATGTGCGCACCGCAGACCGTTTGCAGCGCACCAGCACCTGGCGCGAGAACCTTGAAGGGGGCCTTGAATATCTGACGGACGTTTTGGTCCATGACAGTCTGGGTCTGTGCGACGAGCTGGAGGCGCAAATGCAGCATATCGTCAACACTTACCAGTGCGAATGGAAAACGGCGGTCAATGACCCCGAAACCCGCAAACGCTTTCGCTCCTTCGTCAACAGCAACCAAACCGATGAGCATGTGGTTTTCGTGCAAGAGCGCGGCCAGATTCGTCCAGCCCGTGCAGACGAACGCACGCTACCTGCAGCCCCAGCGCCCGACAAGCTCAGCCTGGCCTTGTCTTGATCCTGACCCGGAGATACGCCATGAAAAATCATTCCCTGACCTGGACGGACGTTTGCGCGGTGGATGACATCTGCCCTGACACCGGCGTGTGTGCACTGGTGGCCCGTCAACACGTCGCCGTTTTTCGCACTGGCGACGGTCGTTTTTTTGCCATCGACAACGTAGACCCGAAGTCCGGGGCCAGCGTGCTGGCCCGTGGGTTGCTCGGCACGCTCGGAGACCGTGTGGTGGTGGCCTCGCCGATGTACAAGAACCATTTTGACCTGCACACTGGCGAGTGCCTGGAGGTGCCCGGGCAATCGGTTCGTACCCATGGTGTGCGTGTGGACGGTGGCCGCGTCAGTGTGGCGGTTGCTTGACCGGTTCAATCGCCTGCTCTCATAGCCCTGTCCAGGAATCTTGCATGTACGAAACGGTGTTGCCCTTGTCTGTGTCCCAGCTGGTGCTGCGCTCCAGGCAGTTGGAGATTGATGCTGTTGGCCGCCTAGCCCGCCGTGCGGAGCTGGTGGATGTGATTGGTCAACTCATTCAGGGGCTGCAGCGCGAGCGCGGGGCCTCGGGCATTTATCTGGCATCCAACGCGCAACGGTTTGTGGACATGCGCCGCAAAATTGTGGACGAGGTGGCCCCCCTGGAGGCACGGCTGCGCGATGTTTTTGCCGAGCATTCCGAGCCCGCGCAAGGGGCCACGGCCAAGACGCTGTCTCTGATGGCGTGGGCGCTGCTCGGTATCGAATCGCTCCCTGCGCTGCGCGGCCAGATCGAGCGCCAGGCCATGAGTCCCCATGATTCGGTGGCTGCCTACAGCCATCTGATTGCCGGCCTGGTCGAGCTGGTGTTTCATGTGGCCGACGCGGCAGACCTGCCCAGCGTGTCGCGCCTGTTGGTGGCCTTGCTCCACCTGGTGCAGGCCCAGGAAGAGGCGGCACAGGAGCGTGCGGTGGGCGCGCTGCTGTATGCGACGGGCAGCATGAGCGAAGAGCACCAACAGCGGGTGTTGCACCTTATCGACGCCCAGGAGCGCAGCCTGCGTGTGTTCGGCGAGTTTGCAGAACCCGTGCTGCGCGCCCGTTGGGAGCAGGCGCAACTGTCCGCCGGTGTGGCGCAGCTTGAGCGTCTGCGGCGCACGCTGTGTGTGGCCAAACCAGGCGCGCCACTGGACAGTGACCTTATCGATGCCTGGTTTGACGTGTGCTCTGGCCGCATCGATGCACTGTGGCAAATTCAGTTTGAATTGGTCAAACGTCTTCGCGAAGACTGCGCGGTGCGCATCGCGCAAGCCCAGCAAGACCTGCTTGACTCGCGTGGCATGCTGCACGGCCTGCGCAACAATCCGCCGCCACGCACGCAATCGGTGGACCGATTTTTTAGTACGTCTGCCGCACCTGGGGCTTTGCCTGAGCCCTTGGGCAGGGCCGGCACAGGGGTTGACACCGCCTCGCTGGTGGAGCTCTTGAGGGCCCAGTCCAGCCGCATGGCGAGCATGGAGGCCGAACTCGAAGCCGCTCGCCGCACCCTCAACGAACGCAAGGTGATCGAGCGGGCCAAAGGTGTGCTGATGGCCCGGCTTGGCATGAATGAAGAGGTCGCGTTTCGGGTGCTGCAAAAAACCTCCATGGACCAAAATCGGCGTCTTGTGGAGGTGGCAGAGGCCACGCTGTCCCTGCCTGATCTGACGTTCGCGTTGCCATCAGCCAACCGGCCCTGAGGCACTGCGGCTCTCCTTCGCATCCCCAACCACCACTTTGGTGCCTGCTTGCACTGGATGTGTTCCGTCTGGTAGGGCATGCCCAACAGCTGTGCATCCGCTTGTTTTTTGAGTGCGAGGCATAGGGCGCAAACACGGAATGGAACTTGCTGGTAGGTGATGCGGCTCGGGCTAACGGCGGCTTTGGGTTTTTTGCGGGTTTCCGCATGTCACGCGATCGCGCAATCGTGCAACCGGGGATAACGGCGTCCCTATCGCTTTGGGCCTTCATACGGCTGGGCGCTGCATATGCGATTGAAATCTCTTGTGCCTCCTTTGCCGCACGGCAGCAGGAGGCCCCCCGTCTCCGTCCCCAAGGAAATCAAATGGCCTATCTCGCCCCTGCCGAGTTCGTGACCAAGATGGTCGATTCCGGTGAATCCAAGCTGCTGATGTCTACCCGCGACACGCTGATCCGCTCCTACATGGCTGGTGCCATCCTCGCGCTGTCTGCCGCGTTTGCGGTCAGCGTGACTGTCAATACCGGCAATGCGCTGGCGGGTGCAATCCTGTTCCCGGTGGGTTTCATCTTGCTCTATCTGTTGGGGTTTGATCTGTTGACGGGGGTTTTCACGCTCGCCCCCTTGGCGGTGTTTGACAAACGCCCGGGGGCTACCTGGGCTGGCGTGATGCGCAACTGGGGCTTGGTCTTCTGCGGCAATTTTGCCGGTGCGCTCACGGTGGCCTTGTTCATGTCCATCATCTTCACCTTCGGTTTCACCGAGGCCCCCAGCGCGGTGGGCGAGAAGCTGGGGCACATCGGCGAAGGTCGCACCCTGGGCTACGCAGCACACGGTGCAGCTGGCATGCTCACACTGTTCATTCGCGCCGTGATGTGCAACTGGATGGTGTCCACTGGCGTGGTCGCCGCAATGATGTCCACCACCGTGTCGGGCAAAGCCATTGGCATGTGGATGCCCGTGATGGTCTTCTTCTATATGGGCTTTGAGCACTCGATCGTCAACATGTTTTTGTTCCCCACAGGCCTGATGCTGGGCGGCAAATTCACGCTGCTGGACTACCTGATCTGGAATGAGTTGCCTACCGTGTTGGGTAACGTGGTGGGTGGGCTGACCTTTGTGGGGGCTACGCTGTATTCCACCCACTACAAAACGGCACCCAAGCGCAAGGTGGCATGAGAATGGGCGGGGGCAATGGCCTTGGCCCTGGCGTATGGGGTGTATCCGCTCACACCCCAACAATTGCCTGCCATGCCCGCAACCTTCGTGGCGCTTGATGCATGACGACTGAAAAACTGCGCGTCACGCTCGGCCAGCACTCGCGTGCGGGCGTCAAGGGCGTGAACCAGGACTTTCATGGCGCGATGCTGCCCGGCGAGCCGCTTCTGAGCGCCAAAGGCATTGTGGTGGCGCTGGCCGACGGCATCGGCTCCAGCCCGGTCAGCCAGGAGGCCAGCGCTGCCGCGGTGCACAGCTTTCTGGAAGACTATTACGCGACCTCAGACGCCTGGTCGGTGCGGCGCTCTGCGCAGCGGGTGCTGGGTGCCACCAATGCGTGGTTGCATGCACAGACCATGCGCAGCCATGCCCGCTTTGACAAGGACAGGGGCTACGTCTGCACGTTTAGTGCGCTTATTTTCAAAGGGCGCGAGGTGCATGTGCTGCATGTGGGTGACGCGCGAATCTACCGCCTGCATGCGCAGTCGCTGGAGCCGTTGACCGAAGACCACCGCGTACACCTGTCATCGGTGGAGTCGTATCTGGCGCGGGCCCTGGGCGCCAGCGCCCACATAGAGATTGACTACGCCTGCGTGCCCGCAGAAGTCGGCGCCATTTACGTATTGGCGACCGATGGCGCGCATGCCCACTTTGATGCCGCAGCCGTGTGGGCGGCCCTGCAGCAGTTTCCCGACGACTTTGACCGCGCCGCCCAGTCGCTTGTGGGCGCAGCGCTGGCGCGCGGTGCGCAGGACGACATGACCGTGCAGCTGGTGCGGATAGAGGCACTGCCCGAGGCCCAGCCTTACAGGCTGTATGCGCTGCGCGAGGGGCTGGCACTGCCGCCCCCGCTGTCGCCACGGGTGTGTTTTGAGGGCTACACCGTTGTGCGCGAATTGCATGCCAGTGCACGCAGCCACGTGTTCCTGGCGATGGACGATCTGACGGGGCAGCAGGTGGTGCTGAAAACGCCGTCCACGGACCTGGGGGGTGATGCAGATTACCTTGACGGGCTTTTGCTGGAGGAGTGGGTGGCGCGGCGTATCCATAGCCCCTATGTATTGCGGCCGCATGCAAGCAACCGGCCCCGCCAGCATGTCTACGTGGCGATGGAGTTTGTCGAAGGGCAGACATTGGCGCAATGGATGATCGACCACCACCGCCCCGATCTTGATACCGTCCGTGATCTTGTGGCGCAGATCGCCAAGGGGTTGCAGGCCTTTCATAGCAAAGAGATGCTGCACCAGGACCTGCGACCTGAGAACGTGATGATTGACCGCAGCGGCACCGTGCGCCTTATCGACTTCGGTTCCACCCGGGTTGCGGGCCTGGCCGAAGGGCTGTTGCCTCACACGGGTGACAGGGGCGACCCGATCAGGGGCTCCCTGCAATACACCGCGCCAGAATATTTCGTGGGCCTGGAAGGATCGGCCCGGTCTGAGTTGTTTTCACTGGCGGTGCTGGCCTACCAGATGCTGACGACACAACTGCCTTATGGGTTGCAGGTCGTGCGGGTGCGGACGTCTGCGGATGTCAACAAGCTGCGGTATATCCCTGTGCGGCACTTGCGCCCTGAACTGCCGCACTGGCTGGATGGCGTGCTGCACAAAGCCCTGAGCCCGGATCCGGCCAAGCGCCAGGAGGCGATGTCCGAGTTTCTGCACGACCTGTATTCACCGGGTCCCCAGTTTCACCGCAGCCGGCGCGTTCCGCTCGTGGAGCGCAACCCGGTGGTCTTCTGGAAGGCGGCTACCGTCATACTGCTGGTCGCGGTGCTGGTGCTCTTGGGGCTGCGCGTTTACGGGCGCTGAGTCATTGGGGGAGGTCGCCTGAAACGCCTGCGCCGTTGACGGGGCGCATGGGGAATTGACCTACATACAGGCGCCACAAGCTCGCCGCACAATGGCGCCATGGTCATGGCGTTTATTGCCTGGCCTCGGGGGTGGTTGGGGCGGGGTGCCCAGGTGCACTGGCGTCAGGCGCTTTCCGTTGGATGAACCTGCGGCCTGTCCGCGCGATATGACGCATCGATTCATGCCCTTGCCCCACCACACCGATATCACCGACGGCCTGCGCCTCACACCGGCTCGCATTTCCCCCAAGTACTTTTATGACCAGCGTGGCTCAGAGCTGTTTGAAGCCATCACGCGGCTGCCAGAGTATTACCCCACCCGCACCGAAACGGCGTTGATGCAGTGGCATGCCGAGGACATTGCGCGGGTCATCGGCCCCGGGCGCACGCTCATCGAGCTGGGTGCCGGCAATTGCCAGAAGGCCCGCAGCATGTGTCGCCTGGTGCAGCCCGCCTGTTTTGTGGGGGTGGACATCTCGGCAGATTTTTTGCAGTCGGCCGTGCAAGGCCTGCGGGACGAATTTCCGGGCCTGGATGCGCGCGCCGTGGGCGGCGACCTTACGCAGGGCATCGATTTGCCAGACGACATACCGCGCTCGGGCCGGTTGGTGTTCTACCCCGGTTCGTCCATCGGTAACTTTGACCCACCCCACGCACTGCAGTTGCTCGCATATATGCGTGCGCTGGTCGATGAAGACGGCGGCCTTCTCATCGGTATTGATTTGCCCAAGGACGTGGCCGTGCTAGAGGCCGCTTATGACGATGCGGCTGGCGTCACGGCCGCCTTCAACCGCAATGTGCTCACGCATGTGAACCGTTTAATTGGCAGCGACTTCGATATCGACCATTGGCAGCACCGCGCATTTTTCAACGCGCAAGAGTCCCGCATAGAAATGCACCTGGAATCGATACAGGCCGTGCAGGTGCGCTGGCCCGGTGGGGCGCGCATGTTTGCACCAGGCGAACGTATTCATACCGAAAACAGCTACAAATACCCGCTGTCCGTGTTTACCGACATGTTGGCGCGCGCGGGGTTTGGGCATGCCCAGGCATGGACCGACGAACGCGGCTGGTTTGCCGTGGTGCATGCCCGTCCTTGATGCAAGGCCCCACATGACAACATCACCATTGCTTGTGCGCTATGCAGCCGTTCGCGCCCGCTCGCTGGCCTTGGCCGCGCCGTTGTCGGCCGAAGACTGTGGTGCGCAATCCATGCCCGATGCCAGCCCCACCAAATGGCATCTCGCACACACCACCTGGTTTTTTGAAACCTTTGTGCTGCAAGCCCATGAACCAGGGTTTGCGCCATTCGACCCGGCGTTCAGGGTCCTTTTCAATTCGTATTACAACGGTGTGGGCGACCGGCATCCACGTGCGCAGCGCGGCTTGCTGACGCGCCCGTCCCTGGCCGATGTGCTGGCTTACCGGGCGTCGGTGGACCAGCGCATGGCGCGCCTGCTACCGGCCGTGGCACAGGATGCGGCCATCTGCACACTCGTGGAGTTGGGCCTGCAGCATGAGCAGCAGCACCAGGAGCTGATCCTCACCGACATCAAGCACCTGCTGTTTTGCAACCCGCTGCGCCCCGCGTATCACACAGGCACCGAGGGGGCAGACGTATCCGCTGTGCCTGGGGTACCGGGTTCTTGCGGTGTGTCTGGCGCCGCGGATACTGCGGCTGCCTTGGTGTGGCACGCCTTTGACGGGGGACTCATCGACATGGGCCACGCAGGGGACGGGTTTGCCTTTGACAACGAGGGCCCGCGCCACCGGGTGTTCGTTCAGCCCTTTGCTCTTGCGTCGCGCCTGGTGAGCAACGGCGAGTATGTGGATTTTGTGGAGGGCGGTGGGTATCTCGATCCTTCACTCTGGCTGGCGGAAGGCTGGGACTGGCGTGCCAGTCTGGGTTTGACGCAGCCCCTGTATTGGCCGCGTGTAGACGGTGGCTGGTCTGAGTTCACCTTGCGGGGGCTGCAGCCATTGCACGCTGCGTTGCCTGTGGTGCACCTGTCGTACTACGAGGCAGACGCCTACGCCCGTTGGGCTGGCGCACGTTTGCCGACCGAGGCCGAGTGGGAGCACGCTGCCGCGCACGCGCTGGAACAGGCAGAAAGAGAAAGCCCATGCCTGGCCGCAGATGGCATGGGGGTGGCCCCGCCGCAACCGGCAACCACCCACGCGTTGTCAGCATTTTTTGGTGTGGCTTGGCAGTGGACGCAGTCGAGCTACGCGCCGTACCCTGGGTTTCGGGTGGCCGAGGGCGCCGTGGGTGAGTACAACGGCAAGTTCATGGTCAATCAGTACGTGCTGCGGGGCGGCTCTTGTGCCACGCCGCCAGGGCATGAGCGGGTGACCTATCGCAACTTCTTTCCTGCCACGGCGCGGTGGCAGTTTGCCGGAATAAGGCTTGCGCGCGACCCGGATTGAGTGCACCAGGCCGTGCAGGTGCCAGAGATAGTGTTGAATATTTACTATCAAAAACATAGCTGCTAGCGCTTATTGATAAAGCGCTAGAGGCCAAAAACACCTAAAATCCATCCCCGCCAGGCTCCAGCCAAAGGCCGTGCTGGGCGGGGTGGGATGTCATACCTTGTCGAGTGCCTGGGCCAGATCCGCCTGCAAATCGTCGATGTGCTCAATGCCCACCGACAGGCGCACCATGTTTTCGCTCACGCCCGCTTTGGCCAGCTCTTGCGGGTTGAGCTGGCGGTGGGTGGTCGATGCAGGGTGCGTGGCGAGCGACTTGGCATCGCCGATGTTCACCAGCCGGGTGAACAGGCCCAGCGCATCAAGGAAGCGTGCGCCGGCGGCACGCGGATCGGCATCGCGGGTCTTGAGGCCAAACGACAAAATGCCCGACGCCTTGCCGCCCATCTGGCGCTGCACCAATGCGTGGTCAGGGTGGTCGGGCAGACCGGCGTAGCGCACCCATTCGACCTTGGCGTGGCTTTGCAGAAACTTCGCCAGGGCCAGCGTGTTGTCGCAGGTGCGGTCCATGCGCAGCGGCAGGGTTTCAATGCCTTGCAGCGTCAGCCACGCATTGAACGGCGACAGCGCCGCGCCCATGTTGCGCAGTGGCACCACGCGTGCACGGCCAATGTAGGCAGCGGCGCCCAGGGCTTCTGTGTAGACCACGCCGTGGTAGCTCACGTCGGGCTCGTTCAGGCGCTTGAACCGTGCCTTGTGCTGGGCCCAAGGGAATTTGCCGCTGTCCACAATGATGCCGCCGATGCTGTTGCCGTGGCCGTTCATGTACTTGGTCAGCGCGTGCACCACGATGTCGGCGCCATGCTCGATAGGGCGGCACAGGTAGGGGCTGGGCACGGTGTTGTCCACGATCAGCGGCACGCCATGGTCGTGCGCCACCTTGGCCAGTGCGGCGATGTCGGTGACGTTGCCCAGTGGGTTGCCGATGGATTCGCAAAACACCGCCTTGGTGCGCGCGTCGATCAGCGCTGCAAAACTGGCTGGGTTGCTCGCATCGGCAAAGCGTACTTCGATGCCCTGCTGCGGAAAGGTGTGGGCAAACAGGTTGTAGGTGCCACCGTACAGGGTGCTGGTCGAGACAATGTTGTCGCCCGCCTCGGCAATGGTCTGGATCGCCGCTGTGATGGCTGCCATGCCTGACGCCAGGGCCAGTGCCGCCACGCCGCCTTCCAGCGCGGCAACGCGCTGTTCCAGCACATCGGTGGTCGGGTTCATGATGCGCGTGTAGATGTTGCCCGGCACCTTCAGGTCAAACAGGTCCGCGCCGTGCTGTGCACTGTCGAACGCATAGGCGGTGGTCTGGTACAGCGGAACGGCAGCAGACTTGGTGGTGGGCTCTGGCTTGTAGCCGGCGTGGACGGCAAGGGTCTCGATTTTCATGGGGCTCGCATCCTCCTGAATGGGGTGGGGCGCGGCACGACGCCGCGGCGGGCATTCTTGCACGGGAGCGCCTGTGGGCGCATCCAATTGTTGGTGATGAGCTTATGCCGCCACGCTACGAACAGGCGCGCGCCGTGCTGCTGCGGTTCAACCGGCCGTGTGTTCCGCAAGCCGGGTGGTGTTGGGGATGTGGATGTCGCGCTTGTCCATTTGGATCAAGCCGGCATCCTCCAGCTCATGCAGCACCCGCGAGAAGTATTCGGGCGTGAGCGACAAGCGCGACGCAAGCGTGGCCTTGCTCACTGGCAGGGTGATCCGAAGGTTGCCGGGCTCCAGGGCCGCGCCGCAGCCTGCGCCGGCCAGCGCCACGCGTGTTGCATTGGGTGAATCCTCGGGCAGTTCGTGCAGCAGGTAGCTGATGACACGTTGCATGCCGCTGTGCAGGGTATAGGTCTGCACGTCGTGCACCAGCCCGTGCAGCCGCCGTGAGATGCCGGCGAGCATGCGCATGGCAAAACGCGGATCGGCTTGAATTTCGCGCTCTACGGTGGTCTTTTCCACGCTGAGCAGAAGTGTTTCGCTCAGCGCCTGGGCGTTGATGATGTACGGCTTGCCTGTGAACATCAGGGCTTCGGCGAAGCTGCAACCGGGCCCCACCAGTTCGATCACTTTCTCCTGGCCCGACGGGGACAGCGCAAACAGCTTGACCTGGCCCAGCACCGTGACATGAAACTCTTCGCACGGTTCACCCACGCGAAAAATGTCTTCACCCCGTGAGAACCGACGCAGTCGGCAGCCCTGGGACAGGCGGATCAACTCTTCGGGCGTCGATTCCTGAAACAGCGGCTGGGCCGACAGGTAGCGTGGAATGTCAAATTGCCGGATGTCCATTTGGGGGCCACATGGGTGCGTGAATTAGTTCCCTTATTAAACAGAGATGTTGCGTGAATCTTCATGATGGAAGTCAAAGAAATTGGTGCAACGCATCAAAAATGGTGGCGTTCCGGTCACGGTGCCGATTCAGACCCGCTGACTGCTCGTGAGCTGGCTATAAACCGCCGCCAGGCGCTGTGCCAGGTCGCGTGGGCGGCGCACCAGCGCATAGCCTTGCTGGCCAAAGAGGTAGGGGAGGTAGTCATGGCCCTTGTCATCGATGGTGACGGCAAATGGGGTGAGTCCGCGGGCGCGGGCCTCTTGCACCGCGTGGCGTGTGTCTTCCAGGCCATAGCGGCCTTCATAGATGTCCAGGTCATTGGGCTTGCCGTCGGTCAGCAGCAGCAGCAGGCGCTGGCGCTCTGGGCGCACCGCCAAGCAATCAGTGGCGTGGCGGATCGCGGCGCCCATGCGCGTGTAGTAACCCGGTTTGATGGCTGCGACACGCGCCTGCGCCGGGGCTTTCCACGCGTCGTCGAAGCCTTTGAGGTGCTGGATGCGCACGTTCTGGCGCCGCACCGAGCTGAACCCCAGCATCTCGAAGGTGTCGCCGCCCGCCGCCAATGCCTCGCCAAAGACGTAGAGCGCGTCGCGGATCACGTCGATGACACGCATCGGCCGGCCCGCACCCCCCACATGGGCGTCGGTGGAGAGCGACAGGTCAGCCAGCAGCAGTGTGGCCAGACTGCGCTCGGACCGTACGCGCCGCTGCCACACGGCAGGTGATTCGCTGCGCAGAGCGGCGCCATCGGTGGCGTGGCGCACCCAGGCGTCAATGTCCAGCTCGTCGCCATCGGGCTGTGAGTGTGCACGCGCGGGGGCCGCGCGCAACATTTCGAGACGTCGGCGCACTTGCCGGGCGGTGATGCGCAGCCTGGCGTCCGGCGCAAAGGGCGGCGCCTCGCGGGCCACCATGCGCTGCACCGCGCAGTGTGCGGGGCGCAATACGCCAGCCTTCCAGTCCCACTCGGGTTGTTTTTGGCCTGGGCCCAGAGCAATGTCATCGGCCGAAGCGCTGGGCAGGTCCAGGTCGAACCGCACACGCGAGGCGAGCCTGCGCGCATTGCCGGGGTCTTGCGCAATGGCCAGCACATCCATGTCACGCGCGGCATCGAGTGCCTGACCGTCATCGCTGTCGTCATCAGCGCGCTGCACCTTGGTGAATTCGCCCCACGACAGAATGGATTCGGCGCGAAAGAAGAACATCAAGGGCGCGTTGTTACGGTCGTCGCACACGCGCTCGGCGCGGTGGCGTGTTGCGTCGTCCTGGGGGCTGGTCGCGGTGTCCACATTGTTGTCGGTGTCTGCCGTGCCGGGCGCTCGTTGTATCGAAGAGCCCGTGGCTTGGCCACCGTCAAGCCACAGCCAGACCGGGGCAACGGACGTGGGCGGCCATGGCGGCAGGTCAGCGTCCGGCGGCAGATCATCCAGCTCGCCGCGCAAGGCGCGCTGCACCCACCCTTCGGCGTCGGCTGCGGTGCCCCGCAGACGCGCAAGCGGCGGGCGCAGGGCCAGCTGTGCCTGGCAGAGTCTTTGGTGGGCCGCTACCAGGCCTGGGAAGGCTGCCCGCGCAGCGCGCGTGGCTGCCAGGTTGTGGGCCAGCCAGCCCTGTGCGTGGGGATGTACCGCCGGCCATCGCGAACCCATCGCTGCGAGCCACAGATAGAGATCGCGATTGAGGGCGCGGTCGCTGAAGACAGCCAATGCAGCGGGCAGGGCCAGCACATCGGTTTGAAATTCGGGCAGGGCGGCCCGGTTGCCCGCGCCCGCCAAGCGCTGCAACCAGTCGCGCGGCCCTCCAATGGCGCGGTCGGCGGCTGGGGCTATGCGCATCGCAGAAGGTCCGTCGCCGCACCTGAAAAGCATGCCCAGCGGGCGGCGCACTTCTTCCAGCGTGACCTGCGCATCGGGGTACCCATGGGTGGTCCATTGGGTGACGATGCGGTGCCATTGCTGGCCGATCCATTCTTCCATGTCATCCTCCTTGGGCGGTGGTGGTCTGGGCGGGTGTTGCCAACGCAACGGACCGACTGGGCAGCGGCCCTGCGGTCAGCGGCGGCGCGCGCAGGGATTCGCGCAACGCATCGGCGCCGATGGTCCACTGCAGCAAAGGCTCGCGCTGCTGCGCTGCCTGCGAGTGCTCGCAGGCCTGCACACACAGTCCACATTGCACACAAGAGAACTTGCGGCGCTTGAAGTTGCGCGCAGGCAGCTGCATGGGGCAGGCGCGGTCGCAGGCGTTGCCATAGGGCTCGTCGCAGCTGCGGCAGTGTGAAGGGGTGGCTGGCTGCAGCGCATTTTTGCTGCTGGCGTGGCGAACCAGGCCTGGGCCTTGTTCTTTGCGTGCAAAGACCACCACGCGCCCGCGCGGGTTGGCCATCCACACCAGGCTTTGGAACAAACCCACCGCGCAGCCGAAGCGGCAAAAAAGATGGCGTGCGAACAGGAACTCTGCGGTAAACACCGTGGTGCCGATAATGAGAAACCGCAGTTGATTGGGCGTGAGGTCGCCATGCACCAGACGGCCCCACACATCGGCCGGAGGCAACAGGTAAGTGAGCAGCGTGATGGCCCATGCGAAGCCCATGGTCAGGCACAGCAGCACAAACACGGGCCACCAACGCCAGTCCGGCTTGAGTCCGTGGCGGGGCGTGGGTTTGCGGTTCCACAAAGAGAGGCGGCCACAGGCTTTTTGCAGCATGTGGTTGAGCAACTCCACCAGCGAAAAATGGGGGCAGAGCCAGCCACAGTAGAGGCGCCCATAGCGCCAGGCCACGGCCAGAAAGCCGCTCACGATCAGCACCGCAGGCAGCAAGACGCGCATCACCAGGCGCCAGGCCATTTCGCCCGGGCTGATGAATCCTTGCTGAAAGGCGTCGAGGCCCAGGCTCCAGCGTTGACCCAGCACCCACAGCTGCACCTCTGTGACATCAAACCGCAGCAGGTTGAGTGCAGGTGCGCACAGGAACAGCGCAAAAAAGCCGATCTGGAAGGTGCGTCGATGGCGTTGCATGAATGGAAGGTGTCCCGGAGGCACGATGAGCCGCAACGGGCGCGACGGGTGCCGAAGACCTGCCGCTACCCCAGCAGTGCGTGGATGACCTCGTCCAGTGCCGCAGCGGTGCCCGCGTCGTCGGTGAGTGCGTCGACGATGGCTGCACGGCAGGCTTGCGCGAGCGGCACACCCGAGACGGTCAGGCGCGCTGCCATGACAAGCAGTCGTGTGCTGGCTACTTCTTCCAGGTCGTGATCGGTCAGTCGGCGCAAAGCCGTGCCCAATTGCACCAACGTGGCGGCCAGATTTGCGCTGGCACCCGCTTCGGCTTGCAGCACGGCTTGTTCCACCGCAGGCTCCGGGTAACCCAGATTCAAGGCCACGAACCGCTGGCGGGTGCTGGGCTTGAGGCTTTTGAGCAGGCTCTGGTAGCCTGGGTTGTAGGAGATCACCAGCATGAACTCTGGCGGTGCAACGAGCATTTCGCCTGTGCGTTCTATGGGCAGCACACGCCGGTCGTCCGCCAGGGGGTGCAGCACCACCGTGGTGTCCTTGCGTGCCTCCACCACCTCGTCGAGATAACAGATGGCCCCTTGTCGGACAGCGCGTGCCAAGGGGCCATCTGCCCAGATCGTGCTGCCAGAGCCCAACAGGTGACGACCGACCAGGTCGGCTGCCGACAGGTCATCGTGGCAACTCACGGTGATGAGTGGGCGTTGCAACCGCGCTGCCATGTGCTCCACAAAGCGGGTTTTTCCGCAACCTGTGGGCCCCTTGATCAGCAGCGGCAGGCGCTGGCGCCAGGCATGCTCGAACAGCGATGCCTCGCTGCCTTGCTCGGCATAAAAGGGCAGGGCCGCAGAGGTGATGTGGTTGAGTTCACTGTGGTCCATGTCAGCCTCGGCCTTTGTTCGTATCGTGTCGGTGTGGACGTTAGAGCCTGCTCAAGGTTTATCGGCGATGCCGAAAAGGTTTTGAACAGGCTCTTCGGGCCTCTGGGCTCAGGCGGCGCGCAGCGACTGGGCGCGCAGCACACCGCTGGAGGCTTCGCTGCCGCGTTCGTCCGTGATGTGCTCACCACCCATGAAGAAGCTCGCGAAGAACAGCAACTGGCCGATCAGGAAGGTAACGCCCCCTGCAATGCGAACCCAGTAGAAGATGACGAGCTGGTCCTGGGTGGCCATGAAGCCCATGGCATTGGTTTCAGGAATGCGCTGCAGCCAGATCTGCAAGATGCCGGCACCCGTGAGGGCCAGCACCATGATGGCCATGCCAATGGTCATGATCCAGAAGCTCCACATCTCGGCGCCCTGTGCCCGCTTGCTGTTGGCAATGCGGCCGCGCAGCGTGGGCATGGCATAGCTGATGAGTGTGATCACCACCAGCACGTAGGCCCCATAGAAAGCCAGGTGACCGTGTGCAGCGGTGATTTGTGAGCCGTGGGTGTAGTAGTTGATAGCGCTCAGGGTGTGGATGAAACCCCACAGGCCGGCACCCAGGAAACCCAGCACGGCAGTGCCCACAGCCCAGAGCACGGCGGCCTGGTTGGGATGGTCGCGCCGACGGCGTTGCACCATGTTGAATGCAAACACTGTCATCATGAAGAAGGGAATGGGCTCCAGTGCGCTGAAGATGCTGCCGATCCAGTGCCAGTAGCCTGGCAGGCCGATGAAGTAAAAGTGGTGACCCGTGCCCAGGATGCCGCTCATCAGTGCGAAGGCAATGATCACGTACAGCCACTTGTCGATGACCTCACGGTCAACCCCTGTGGTCTTGACCAGCACATAGGCCAGCAGCGCGCCCAGGATCAGCTCCCACACGCCTTCCACCCACAGGTGAACGACAAACCACCAGTACATCTTGTCGCGCACGAGGTTGTGCGGGTTCACAAAGCTGAACAGGAACATCAGCGCCAGGCCCCAAAGACCCATCAGCAGCACCATGGAGATGGCGGTCTTGCGGCCCTTGAGCACCGTCATGCTGATGTTGTAGAGAAACCCCAAGGCCACGATCACAATGCCGACCTTCGTGGGCAGCGGCTGCTCCAGGAACTCACGCCCCATGGTCTGCAGCAGGTCATTGCCCGTGAGCTCTGCGAGCTTGGCATAGGGCACGGTGAGGTAACCCACGATGGTCAGCACCCCCGCAGTGAGGAACACCCAGAAAAGTACCTTGGCCAGCAGCGGCGAATGCAGCTCGGTCTCGGCCTCCTCGGGCACCATGTAGTAGGCGGCGCCCATGAAGCCGAACAACAGCCAGACGATCAACAGGTTGGTGTGCACCATCCGCGCCACGTTGAACGGGATGTAAGGGAAAAACAGGTCGCCAACAACGTACTGCAGGCCGAGCGTAATTCCGAAAATGATTTGCCCTGCAAACAGCGCCATCGCGGCGATGAAATAGAGCTTGGAGACCGATTGGCTCTGATACTTTAGTGTGGAGATATGCATGGTGTCTTTCCCTCTCAACCTTCAATGTTGGGTGGCCACTTTTCGTTGTTGATCTCGCCAGTCCACTTGAGGAACTCGACCAGATCGTCGAGTTGTTGATCGCTCAAATTGAACTGCGGCATCTGGCGGCGGTGGGCCACCCCTGTGGGCTGGGATTTGATCCAGATCTTGATGAAGTCGCCCCCGCGGCGTTTGTAGACGTTGCCCAGCTCAGGCGCGAAATAAGCACCTTCGCCCAGCAGCGTGTGGCAGCCGATGCAGTTGCGTGTTTCCCATATTTTTTTGCCCGCTATGACGGCCGGAGTGATGGCCTGGGCGTTGGAGCGCTCCGGAATACGGCGCTCGCTGTCAAACACTATCGCGGCGAATAGCAAGGCGAAAAACACCGTGCCGCCATAGAACATGTTGCGGGCCATCTGCTTGGTGAATCCGCTGTGTGACTGGCTCATTCGTAAGCCCTCCTTCGAGTTTGAGGGCTGTATCCTCCCAATTTGCTCAACTTTTTTCCTTAAACCCGTTTAAGGAAAAACGCGTTGCTGACTTTTCGCAATGGGGGAAGCCGTCAGCAGGATGGCCCGCTGAGCTGGTTTTCTAGCCGTGCCAGAGCGTGGCCGCCAGCACCAGTGCCAAGGTGAAGGCCAGCCAACCCAGCAGCAGGCGGCGCCAGAGTGCTGGAGCGTGGCGCAGTTCCATGTAATCAAGAATGATCAGGCAGCCTTTGAGCCCGGCCAAAGCGAGCACCACACTGGCGAGCGCGGCGCCCATGGCGGCATCGGGGTGTTCACCCAACCACCAGGTGAGTGTGGTGGCGGCCAGCAGCACCAGCCAGATGGCGTCGAGGCGATGGAGGTAGTTTTTTTTCATTGTCAGTATTCAGCGCAATACGTAGACCAGAGGAAACAGCACCATCCACAACAGATCCACCATGTGCCAGAACACCGCACCGGTCTCCAGCGCATGGCATGTGTCTGCCCCGTAGGCGCCGCGCCGCGTGGGCGCCCATAACACCGCAAAGATGATGCAGCCCACCGTGGCATGCAGAAAGTGGAAACCGGTGAGCATCACGTAGAGCAGGTAAAAGCTGTTGTTGGCAATGTCGATGCCCTCTTGCCACTTGTGCAGGTACTCCACGCTCTTGAGCACCAGAAAGCCGCAGCCACAAGCCAGCGCACCCAGCAACCACCGGGCGCCTTTCTTGGAGTCGTTCACTCGCACGGCCCGCACGGAGCTGGCAATGCACCAGCTGGCCGACACCAGCAACACCGTGTTGATTGCGCCTCGCGACAGATCAAGCGTCGCTTGCCCGGCGGAAAAAACCGCCCTCTCGCGGATGCGGGCAAACGCAAAGGCGATAAACAGCATGCCGAAAGTGAGCAGCTCCGCCAGCACCAGCAGCCAGATCACCAGGTCACCCACCAAGCGCGGTGATGGTGGTTCGACAGGCGAAAGACGTGCCGTCGCTGACGTCAATGGGAGGTTCCTTCCGAGCGCGTTATCTTGTTCCATACGTTGTATTTGCCTACGGGCTTGCTCATGGGCAGGCGCTTGACTTCCTTGAAGGTGGCGGCGTCGTAAACAATGATGGCGCCGTCGGTCTCCCACAGGCTGGCCAGTGCATAGCGTCCGTCGCGGGTGAACTCGATATGGGCCAGCGTTTTGCCGGGCTCGCGCACACTGGCCACCGGTTTGAGCGTGGCTTTGTCGATGATGGTGAGGGTATCTTTGGCCGTGGCACTCATCATCGAGTCGGCCCAGGCATAAGGCGTCTTTTCGTGGCTCCGCATGAAGAAGCCGGGCCCGGGCGTGGGGATACTGGCGACGGGCTTCCAGGTCTGCATATCGATGACATCGACGCTGCCATCCTTGAGGTTGGGTGAGGCCAAGACGGTGGTTCCGTTCCATGCAAACGTGATTCCCGACCCCAGGTGAGGCATGCCCGCGATCGGCAGGTCGGCGATCTTGCGTCGTGCATCCAGGTTCACCACCTGGGCTGTGGCCTGGCCGCTGCCCCCATCCTTGGGCCGGGTGGCCCCCAATACGTTGCGGTAGCTCTGGTCGAAGAAGAAATCGTCGAGTGGTTCGTCCAGCGGCGTGCGCCGCACGCCCAGATAGCCGGGCTTGCCGAGCGCCTCACTCATTTTGTAGTCGTGCACCAGACCGTCGTAGATAGGCGAGGCCTGCGGGTCGTAGGATATTTCCCAGAGTTCAGGAATGTCCTTGAGAGCCACCACGAAGCTCTTGCGCGGCGCAGCGTCGTACACCGCGGATACCCGCGAGCTGGTTTTCCCATCGAGCGTGCGGGCTTCATAGCTGCGCTGCAGGTTCAGGTCACTGTCGAACAGTGCCAGCGTGTGGGGCAGGTAGTTGGCGGCGATGACCCACTTGCCGTCTTCGCTGACCGCCACGTTGCGCATGTTCAGACCGGCGCGCACCTCTGCGACCACGCGCTGGCGCCACAAATCGTATTTGGTGATCCAGCCATCACGCGAACCGAAATACACATACCTGCCGTCTAGCGAGAATTTGGGACCGCCATGCAGCGCGAAGCGGCTCGCAAAACGGGTGATGACCTCCAGGCGGTCGCCATCGACCAGGCTCACATGGTGGTCGCCAGCTTCTACCACCACGAAGAGGTTCATGGGGTCTGCGCTCCATATCGGTCTGGCCGCTTCCCCGGCAGGTGCCGGGTGAAACTCGCGCGACGCCCGAATGTCCTCATCGGCCCAGCGTGGGGCTGGCACTACCGGTGTGCGGATGAAGGCCGCCAGGGCTTTTATCTCCGCAGCCGACAGGGTGTTGTCGAACGCTGGCATCTGGGTGGCGACCCGCCCCTGGTTGATCACCCGCAAGGTCTCGTCCGGCCGCAGACGGCTCAGGCTCTCGGGCAGCAGGGCAGGGCCCATGCCACCGGTCCTTTGGGCCCCATGGCAAACAACGCAGTGGGTGTTGTAGAGCGCGGCGCTGTCGATGGCGGCTTGTGCCATGGCAAGGTCGTTGCCCATCCAGATCAATCCCGCGACAAGGGCTGCGCGCGCCAGGTCTCCCAGGCGGGTATGCCAGTCAATGCGGGTGTTTTCGGATGGGCTATACATGGAGCTGCTCCCGGATGGGGATGGTGACGCGCTGGCGGCTGTGCGGGGCCGCTTCTGTGGTACCTGTTTCTTTGGGGGGCAGGCCGATCTCTGCGTCCTCCAGGTAGCAGCCAGGATCTTCGGCCCAGGCGTTGCCGGTGAGCTGCTGAGCGCGCACGCGCGTGTTGCCACCACACATCGACAAATAGCGGCACTGCGCGCACCGGCCCTGCACCGGGCGTGGTTGCTGCTTGAGTCCAGCCATCAGCGGGTCGGACATGTCGTTCCAGATGTCCGAAAACGGACGCTGGCGCACGTCGCCAAGCGTGTGGTGCCACCACATGGTGTCGGGGTGCACAAGGCCGAGGTTGTCGATGTTGGCCACATTCAGGCCGCTCGCGTTGCCGCCCCAGGCGCGCAGCCGCTGCTCGATGTGGGCGCCCCATTGCGGCAGGTGCGAGCGCACCCATTGCAAAAGGAAGGGGCCGTCCGCGTCGTTGTTGCCGGTGACATATTCCTCGGGCAGTCCGTCCTGTGCGGCTTGCCAGGCCCGTTCGAACAGCATCTCCAGCGCTTCGCGCGTGGCCTGGAACTGCGCGTCCTTGCCGCGATGGATGTTGCCGCGCCCGGCATAGTTGAGATGGGAAAAATAGAATTTATCCACCTTGTGCTCACGCATCAGCGCCAGCAGAGCGGGCAGATCGTGGGCGTTCATGGAGGTCATCGTGAAACGCATGCCCACCTTGACGCCGCGGGCCCGCAGCAGGTGCAACGCGTTCAGGCTTAATTCAAAGGCGCCTTGCAGGCGGCGAAAGCGGTCATGCGTGTCACGCAGGCCGTCCAGGCTGATGCCCACATAGTCGAATTCCATTGCCGCGATACGGTCAGCCATGGGCTCGTCGATGAGCGTGCCGTTGGTAGACAGGCCCGTGTAGAAACCCATCTCGCGTGCGCGCTGGGCGATCTCGAAGAGGTCGGGGCGCATCAGAGGCTCTCCGCCCGAAAGAATGAGCACCGGGACGCCGTAGGCCCGCAGATCCTGCATCACATCGAACACTTCAGCGCGTGACAGCTCGCCTGAATAGTCGTGATCTGCCGACAGGGCGTAGCAGTGTTTGCAGGTGAGGTTACAACGCCGGATCAGATTCCATATCACCACGGGCCCTTTGGCCTTGCGGTCATGCGCAGCTGGGTACACACCGTCGGCTTGTGCGCGGGCGAGCTCGCGCATGTATTGGCTGATGCGAAACATCTCAGTGGTCCTTCAGGCGCAGGCCTGTCTTTTTGAGAATGGCGGTGGAGTAAAGAATGTCGTGCGCACGGCAGGCCGGGCCAAGCACCGAGGCCACCACGTCGGCCTGGCTCTCGACTTCTGCGCGCGAGCGCCCGTGCAGCATCGCAAACAGGTTGTAGGGCCAATCGGGCAGATGGCGGGTGCGCCGATAGCAATGGCTGATGCCCTTGAGTTGCAAAATTTGACCGGCGAGCGTGTCTACCTGCGCATCGTCCACATCCCACACACTCATTCCGTTGGCGGTGAAGCCCAGCCGGTAGTGGTTGGGCACCGCACCAATGCGACGCACCAGGCCCTCTTGCAGCATCGACTGCAGCCGCGCGCGCACCTGTTCGCCGTCCACGCCGAGCATGGCACCCACGGCTTCGTAGGGGCGCGCCACCAGCGGCAAGCCACCTTGCACCGCAGCGATCAGTGCACGATCAAATGCGCCAAGTGCCATGGGAGACTCCTTGGTCTGCGCAAAGCGGCAAGCGCAGTTCGACGTGGTATTCACGCTCTTTGGGGAAAAGAAACACGGCCAGCCCTGTGGATTGCTCGATGCGCTTTGCCGCCCGTGCCACGCCGTCGGCCGACTCCGCGGCCAGTACAAACCACATGTTCAAGGTGGGGTGTTCACGGCGATAGTTGTGCGCTACCTCTGGCAGGGCGTTCACCAGCGCGGTAACTTCGTCAAAGCGCTCTTCGGGGACCATGAGCGCCGCCAGCATGAACTGACCACCGGCCCGCTCGATCTGAAACAGGGGGCCGAAACGGGTGAGCACGCCGTTGGAAAGCAGTTGGCGAAGGGATTCGATCACATGGTCTTCGGTCCAGCCCAAGGCTTCGCCCACCGCTGCAAACGGGCGGTCCACCACCGGAAAGCCGCCGTGCAGGTAGTCCATGAGACGCAGTTGGTCTGTGCTAAGCATGGCGGGCTTTGGTGGGCGTTGCCGCGGCAAAACGGCGTGGGCCGCGCTGTGTGAAGCGGCGCAGCGAAAAAAGCACCTGGTGCGGCAGATGCCCGATGCTGGCTTCTTGTGCCGCCTGCTCTACGAGCGCCAGCACCTCGCCGCGTTCGCGGCCGTGCACCATGCAGTACAGGTTGTAGGGCCAGTTTTTCGAGCGGGCGCGGCGGTAGGCGAGCGTGATGCCTGGTTGCCGCGCCAGCATTTCTCCGCAGGCATCGACCTGCTCGTCCGACACATCGAAGACGGTCATGGCGTTGGCCGTGAAGCCCATTTCGTGGTGGCGAACCACCATGCCAAAACGGCTCAGGGTGCCCTGGGCCAGCCAGCGGGCGAGGACTGACAAGACCTCGGGTTCTGTCCATCCCAGCTGCTGCGCCCAGGCTTCAAAAGGCTGCGCCACGACCGGCAGGCCCTGTTCGGCGAGGGCCGCAAGGCCTGCCTCAGGTTCTGGCACGGGGGTTATTGCGGCCAATGTGATGCCACCGGCCGCAGCGGTGCTGCGGCCCAGATCAAACCCCAGGTCGATGCGATAGGGGCGCACCATCGGGAGTCGCTCCACAGTGAGGCCTGTGTGGCGCTCGATACCCGCCAGGATGCGCTCCATGGCAGTGGGGTCCGCTGCGGTGATGACGAACCATAGATTGAGCGGGTTGTCGCGCTCGTAGTTGTGGTTTACCCCTGGGTGAGCCGAGACGAAGGCGGCCACCTCGTCCAGCCTTTCCGTGGGCACGGCCATGGCTGCCAGCATGCCGGCGCCGCCTGCGCCCGGCGCGAAGACGCCCCCAATGCGACTCAAGGTGCCTGTGTGCAGAAGGTGCCGGCAGGTGGCGAGGATGTCGTCGACCGGCCTGTCCAGCGCACATCCGAGCACGGCAAACGGATGGGTGCACAGCGGGAAATCGCGTTGCCACGCGTTGAGCAGCGGTAAGTCCTTGGCGAGGGCATGCATGTCAAAAGCCCATGCGTTGTGCGCGTGCCGAGAAGAAAATGCCACTGGGCGCCTGCGCAGGCAGGGACGCCTGCGTGGCCAGAGTCGCCGTGTTTACCACTTGCACCCGGTCGTCGTCGCGGCAACTGATCCACACCGATTCGCCGCGTGGCGTGAACTCCATATGCATCACCGCTTTGCCTGGCTGCAAGGTGGCCACGACGCGTTGATCCATGGTGTCGATAACCTGCACGCGATGGTAGTCAGGCACGGCGAAGTTCACCCAGACTTGCCGCCCGTCAGGCCTTGCCATGACAAACACCGGTTGCCCAGCCACGGGGATACGACCGACTTCGGTCCAGGACGTGGTGTCCACGATCAGCACCTCATGGCGCCCGATGGCTGGCAAATAAGCGTGCCGCCCCGCCACGGCCCAGCCGCGCAAATGGGGCATCTTGAAGACGGGCAAGGGCTGCTGGCCACGGCCATAGCCGCTCAGAATCCGGCGTGCCGATGGTTGCTCTGCCCATGTGTCTACCAGTGCGAGACCGTCCTCGCCAAATAGACCCGCGATGTAGTGCCGACCGTCGGGCGTGACGAGGGCGTCATAGGGCTGGTGGCCAATGTTGTCGATGCGGGTTATTTGGGGCTGGGTGGGATTACTGCAGTCGGCAATGCAGATGGCATCGGCATCAAAGAGGCTGTAGATGAAGCGGCGGCCAGGCAAGTCGGCCAGCCCCACTACGCGCGATCTTTGGCCTTCGCGCGTGAGTGCCGGAATATCCGCCAACAACTGCATGGTGGTGGCGTCGAACACCTTGACGCCACCGGGTGTGTAATTTTGCGCGGCAATCAGCGTTCCGTCGGCGCTGATGGCGCCCCCGATCGAGTTGCCTGCCTGCTGCTCGCGTGCGGTGATCCGGCGGGTGATGAGGTCGATGCGGGTCACGGCGCCATCGCGCCCAAAGACGTAGGCGTTGCGGCCATCGCGGGAGAACACCACGGACGCGTGCGAGAGATCGCCCAGCCCTGATACCCGTGCCAGAACGGTATGGTGGCTGGTGTTGACGAGCAGGACGGAGCCTGTTGCGCGCTCGATCACCACCCCCAGGTCTCCTGTGCCCATCAACGCCTCGGGCGCGAGGGTGGCGCATCCGCTGGCCAGCAGCGGCAGGGCGGCCAGGCAAGAAAGCAGCGGGCGTCGTTTCATGGCAGGGGCCTGGAAGGTAAGGGAGGAAATCCGACGGACAGTTGTTCAGCGATCCACTGAGCCTCTGCCTCGGTCAGAAAGTCGCGCCACGGCGGCATGGGCGTGCCGGGGCGGCCGTGAAAAATGGTGGCAGCCATGGACTGAACGGATTGGTTCACCAAGGCTGCTGAAGTAAGGGGCGGGCCCAGCCCGCCCGTGAGGTGCATGCCGTGGCAAGACCCGCAGTCCTGGCGCACCATGCGCACCAGCTCTTGCTGGCGGGCCGGTGACTGGGACGGCTGCGCCGCCACCCCGGCACAGGCCAGGATCAACGGCAACAACACAGCGGTGCGGGTCCACATGGCAGTTGTTGCGCAGGGCGCTCAGGATTTGAGAATGAACTCCACAGCGGCCTTCAGATCAGCGTCGCTGATCTTGTCCGGTGTGTTGGGGGACATCGGAATGGGGCCAAAGCTGCCTGAGCCGCCTTTGCGCACTTTGTCCATCAGCTGCGCAGTGACGTCTTTGCCCTTGTACTTGGCGCCAATCTCCTTGAACGCCGGGCCCACCAGCTTCTTGTCCTTGGAGTGGCATGCCATGCAGCCAGCCTTGTTCATGGCCTCTTCGGGGCCGGCAGCGCTTGCGGCTCCGCTGGCAAGCCCGAGCGCAATGGCCAAGGCCATATGCCATGCAATGGATTGGTTCGTCATGGTTTGCTCCTGTCTAAGAAATCAATACACGTCGTGCTGCGTGTTGTTGACGTTGAAGTGGCCTGTGGGCGTGATGATGCGAGGGTCCTTGATGACGGCCTTAAGCTTGAGCGTCTTGTCGTCGACGACCACCAGCGCGGAGGCTTTGTCCTTGGCGGACCACACGGCAAACCACACCTCGTCACCGTCCTTGTTGAACTCGGGCTGTACGACTCGCTTGGCACCGCCGTCGTCCGGCAAGCCAGCCCACTGGGCGATCGGCAGCACGGTGTAGCCCTTGTCGAGCGCATTGATGTCGAACACCACCACCGATTGCGACAGCTTGGTATCGGGGTTCAGGGGAGCGTCCGAGTACAGGTGCTTGGACTTGGGGTGGCTCTTGATGAAGAGTGCACCGCCGCCGGGGCCCGTGAGTTTGGCAACTTCCTTGAACGCATACTGCTTGTGCTTCTTGGGGTCGGTGCCGATCAGCGAAATGGTTTCATCACCCAGGTGACCGGTGGCCCAGACGGGGCCGTAGGTGGGGTGGATGAAATTCGCGCCACGGCCTGGGTGCGGCGTCTTGCCCACGTCCACCAGCCCGGCCAGCGATCCGTCCTTGGCGTCAATCGCAGCAATCTTGTTGCTGTTGTTGGCGGCTACCATGAAATAGCGCTTGGTCGAGTCCCAGCCCCCGTCGTGCAGGAACCGTGCCGAACCAATTTCGGTGGTTTTGAGCGCGTTCAGGTTCGAGTAGTCGACCATCAGCGTCTGGCCGGTTTCCTTGACATTGACAATGAACTCGGGCTTGTAGTGCGAAGCCACGATGGAGGCCACGCGTGGTTCGGGGTGGTATTCCTGCGTGTCCACGGTCATGCCACGGGTGGAGACGATCTTCTTGGGCTCCAGCGTGTCGCCGTCCATGATGACGTACTGGGGTGGCCAGTAAGCACCCGCGATGGCCAGTTTGTCTTCGTACCCCTTGAACTTGGAGGTGTCCACCGAGCGGGCTTCAAGGCCAATGCGGATCTCTGCCACGTTGTCGGGCTTGGGCATCCACAGGTCAATCATGTTGACGCGGCCATCGCGACCGATCACGAACAGGTAGCGGCCGGATGCCGAGGTGCGCGTGATGTGCACCGCGTAGCCGGTCTTGACGATGTTGATGATCTGTTTGGTGTCGCCGTCGATCAGCGCCACTTCACCGGTGTCCCGCAGCGTGGTCGAGAAGATGTTGGCAATGTTGTAATTGTTCATCTTCTTCGTGGGCCGGTCCTTGGGCGCCACCGCGATCTTCCAGGTCTTCTTCATGTCCGCCATGCTCCACTCGGGCGGCTGTGGCGGCTCTTGCTGGATGTAGCGGGCCATCAAGTCGACTTCGGTCTCGCTCAACTCACCGGAGGTCTGCCAATTGGGCATGCCGGCGGGTGAGCCATAGGCGATGAACACTTTGAGGTAGTCCGTGCCTTTGGCCAGCGTGATGTCGGGGGTGAGGGGCTTGCCCGTGGCGCCCTTGCGCAACACACCGTGGCAACCAGCGCAGCGCTCGAAGTAGGTCTGGCGTGCCTTCTCGAACTCTGCTGCCGTCATGGGCGGTGCCTTGGGGTTCGTGCTCTGGTGCATGGGCTCGGTGACCAAAGGAGAACCACCCGCCTGGTAGTTCAATTCGGGCTGCGAGACTCCTTTGCCTGCCTGTGCCATCACGGCGGTGCAAGCCAGTGCGAGGGCTGCCAGTGCGAGGTGCTGGACGGTTTTGACTGTGTTCTTCATCGGTCCTCCGTTGGGAGCAGCGTCTGGTTTTCGGAGGTGGCGCGGTTGCGCTTTCCGACCCGTCCAACGGCTGTCCTTCGTTGCGTGCGGGTATGCATATCGTCCTGTGGCTGGTGCGCGCTGTCCTTGAACTGGTTCAAGGACGCGCGGGCCTGTGTATTCAAACAATGCATCACCCCATCTGACGACAAGAGAGCCACGCGATGAGCTTCATGGACGATCCCCAATGGTTGACGCCCGCACACGGTGCTGCCCCCGGCACCACCGTGCCTGCGGGTTTCGTAACACTCGTCGGCGCCGGTCCTGGTGACCCGGATCTGCTGACCGTCAAAGCAGCGCGTGTGCTGCGCCAGGCCAGCCTCGTGCTCTATGACCACCTGGTTGGCGAGCAGGTGCTTGGTTTGGTGCCCGCCAGTGCCGAGCGCATCTATGTGGGCAAGGAGTCGTCCTGCCACACATTGCCGCAGGAGGGCATCATTGAACTCATGTGCAAACTGGCGCGCAGCGGGCGGTCTTTGGTGCGTCTCAAGGGCGGGGATTGCTACGTCTTCGGGCGCGGCGGTGAAGAGGCGCTGGCCCTTGCAGAAGCCGGCATCCCTTTCGACGTGATCCCTGGTATCACGGCGGCACAAGGCGCGGGTGCGTGTGCAGGCATTCCACTGACCCACCGCGACCATGCCGGTACGCTGGTATTAGCAACGGGGCATTTGCGAGGCACCAATGAATCCGCGCTGGACTGGCCACTGCTTGCACGCCCCAGGCAGACGGTGGTGTTCTACATGGGGGTGGCCACGCTTCCCACGATTTGCACGCAACTCGTGGCGCACGGATTGCCAGCGCAGACCCCCGCCGCCATCGTGGAGCGTGCCACCATGCCAGATCAACGTGTCACCACCGGCACCCTGGCGTCGCTGCCGCAATTGGCCATTGACCGTGCGGTCAGGGCGCCCGCCCTGGTCATTGTGGGCGGTGTGGTGTCGCTACAGAAAAAGCTCTCGCAGGGGCAGGCGCGTGCAGTGACCTGACCCGATGGCCCGCAAGCCTCTACAGCGCTAGCGCATCCGTGTGTGGCCGGGAACTGGCGGACGGTTGCCAGCCCGGTCCAGCCCAGCTCAGGCGAGGCCCGGGAGTGGCCGCGCATTCGGGGGATTGGCCTGTGTGCTTGCGCCCCGGCAGTAGGCGGGCTCGCCGAGGCCGATCTTCTGACGCTTGCGGGTCGCACTATGAGTTCCAAGGCGCTTGTGTACAACTTCATTAGCCAAGGTAATGGCACTGAATATTGCTATGCATACACATTAAATGCCTTCCCATGGTGGTGCAAATGGCTACGATGTGGGGCGTGCCGATGCCCTGATGTGGTGCGGCGGGCTGCTTTTTGTACCGATTCTGGAGATTTTCACTGTGCTGCGTTTTTCTTCTTCGCCCCGTTTCTCGTTGACTGCTGCGGCTGCACTGGCGGCTTGTTCGCTGGCCTCTGCCAGTGTGTTTGCCCAAGACACGCAGACTGTCAAGATCGCCCACGCGGGGCCAGTTTCCGGCGGCATTGCCCACATCGGCAAGGACACAGAAAACGGCGTGCGCATGGCGATTGACGACCTCAACGCACAGGGCTTGGTGATTGGCGGCAAAAAGATCAAGTTCGAGATCGCGGCCGAAGACGATGCGGGCGACCCCCGCCAAGCCACCGCCGTGGCCCAAAAGCTGTGTGACCAGAACGTGGCGGGCGTGGTGGGCCACTTGCAGTCGGGTACGTCCATCCCGGCCTCGTCGGTGTATGACAAGTGTGGCCTGCCACACATCACGGCATCGGCCTCCAACCCCGATCTGACCAAGCCCGGCAACAAGACCACGTTTCGCCTCATTGCCAATGACAACGCCCTGGGCGCTGCGCTGGCGTTGTTTGGCGCTGACCACCTGAAGCTCAAGTCGGTAGCCATCATCGACGACCGCACCGCCTACGGGCAGGGCGTGGCGTCTGTGTTCAAGGCCACGGCGCTGCAAAAGGGCCTGAAGGTGGTGGGCGAAGAGTTCACCAACGACAAGGCGACCGACTTCATGGCCATCCTCACGGCCATCAAGAGCAAGAAGCCGGATGCGATTTTTTATGGTGGCCTGGACGCACAAGCCGGCCCCATGCTGCGCCAGATGGAGCAACTCGGGCTGGGCCATGTGAAGTACTTTGGCGGTGACGCGCTGTGCACCGAAAAGCTGCCCGAGCTGTCTGGCAAAACCCCGGGGCTCAAGAACGTGACCTGCGCCACCGGCGGTGCGTCGGTCGACAAGATGCAGGGCGGCAGCGACTGGAAGAAGCGCTATGACGCCAAGTTCCCGGGCCAGTTTCAGATCTACAGCCCCTATGCCTATGACGCCGCCATGGTGCTGGCCGACGCCATGAAGCGCGCCAATTCGGTGGATCCCAAGGTGTTCACCCCGTTCCTTGCTAAAACGGAATACAAGGGCGTGACAGCCAACATCGCCTTCACCGCCAAGGGCGAGCTGACGACACCCGCCGTGACCCTCTACACCTACAAGGATGGCCACCGCGTGGCACTGAACTGACGCAGCGGTCTGACGCAGACGTTGAGCGGCCGCCCTGTGCGGCCGTTTTTGCATCCGGGTGCCGGATCGATCTGGGGTTGCCGGGCATCCTTTACAGTCTGGCCGATATCAATCGTGCCGGCGTTGCCCGGCAAGGAGCCATGACATGCGTGCAGCGTTCGGTTTGGTAGGGCTGGTGGTGGCGCTGGCCCTGGTGGGTGTGCTGGTCAAAAAACAGCTGGCAGCCACGCGCGCGCCCGTGCCCGCGTTTCAAAGTGTGCCCGGTCCGGTGGCACCGGCGCCTGCCGCCACGGTGCGCGAGCAAAGCCAGCAGATGCAACAACAGGTCAAGCAGCAGATGGAAGGCCTGATGCAACAGGCACGGCCTATGCCTGAGGATGAGCAAAAACAGTAAAAATGGCCTCTGGCGCTTTATTTATAAGCGCAATCAGCTATAAATATCATAGTAATGAGCGAGAGTCCTGATACGCAGTGGATGCGCCTTGCCTTGGCGCAGGCGCACATGGCGGCGCGTGCTGGTGAAGTGCCAGTGGGTGCCGTGGTGGTGAAGGACGGTGAGGTCATTGCCACCGGCCGCAATGCCCCGCTGCACGACCATGACCCCACCGCACATGCCGAGATCGTCGCATTGCGGGCGGCGGCACAACGGCTGGGTAACTACCGACTGGACGGGTGCACGCTTTACGTGACGCTGGAGCCGTGCGCCATGTGCAGTGGTGCCATGGTGCACGCGCGGCTGGCACGGGTGGTGTATGGCGCGGCAGACCCGAAAACCGGGGCCGCCGGGTCGGTGCTTGACCTGTTTGGCTTCGCGCAGATCAACCACCAGACGCAGTTGCACGGTGGTGTACTGGCCGATGAGTGCGGCCAAGCACTGAGCGATTTCTTTCGCCAGCGTCGCAGCCTGCAAAAGGCCGAGGCACTGGCCCGCCACCCCTTGCGCGACGACGCATTGCGCACCCCCGATACGGCTTTCGCCAACTTGCCAGGTTACCCCTGGGCGCCCCATTACGTGAGCGATCTGCCCAGCCTGGCGGGGCTGCGTTTGCATTACCTTGACGAGGGCCCCAAAGACCCGCGCGCAGCCCCACGCACCTGGCTGTGCCTGCATGGCAACCCGGCCTGGAGCTATCTGTACCGGCATATGCTGCCGACGTTTCTCGCAGCGGGCGATCGGGTGGTGGCGCCGGACATGATCGGCTTTGGCAAAAGCGACAAGCCCAAAAAAGAAGGCGTGCACGCTTTTGAATGGCACCGCCAGGTGCTGCTGGAGCTGATCGAACGCCTGGACCTGCACCGCACGGTGCTGGTGGTGCAAGACTGGGGCGGCATCCTGGGGCTGACGCTGCCCATGGCTGCGCCAGACCGCTTTGAAGGCCTGCTGGTCATGAACACCTTGCTGGCCACGGGCGATAAACCTCTTGCGCCGGGCTTTGCACAATGGCGCGCGATGTGCCGTGACAAGCCCCTGTATAGCGTGGGGCGCCTCCTGGCGCGGGGAAACCCCCACTTTTCGCCAGCCGACTGTGCTGCCTACGACGCACCGTTTCCTGATCGGGGCTATCGCGCGGCGTTGCGGGCCTTTCCCGAGCGGGTGCCTGCTGCCGTTGATGACCCCGGTGCCGCTCTCTCGCGGCAAGCCCGCCAGTTCTGGCAGAGCCAGTGGCGCGGCCGCAGCCTGATGGTGGTGGGGGG
The DNA here is from genome assembly GCF_020510705.1 of Acidovorax radicis. Lineage (NCBI taxonomy): Bacteria > Pseudomonadati > Pseudomonadota > Betaproteobacteria > Burkholderiales > Comamonadaceae > Acidovorax > Acidovorax radicis. Next base: position 3,047,207 of record NZ_CP075184.1, on the reverse strand, counting down.
GCAAGACCCGGTGCTGGGGCTGTCCAGCATGCAGGCGCTGCGCCATGACATTCACGGTTGCCCAGAGCCCCTGGTGCTGCCCCATGTCGGGCATTTTGTGCCCGAGCATGGCGAAGCCATTGCCGCGCGGGCTGTGGAATACTTCGGCCATTGAGCCCCGGTCGTGTGCTGATTGCAGCACGTGCCGGGTTAGCCCCTGTTTACGGAGCAGGCCTGCCAAGGGCCTGAGCGCTTTGCACGACCATCACGACCATTCCCAGTGTGACCACGACCACGGTTCCAAGCACATCTACATCTATTCGCCCTCCGGTGCTGTGCGCGACAAGGCCGCCTTCAAGCGCGGCATTGCGCGCATGAAGGCCCGGGGCCACGAGGTCGAAGTGGACGTTGACGCGCTGGCCGTGCACACGCGTTTTGCCGGGGACGATGCCACGCGCCTGGCGGCCATCCACCGCGCTGCAGCCAGTGGTGCAGATGTGGCGCTGATCTCGCGGGGCGGCTATGGCCTGTCGCGCATCTTGCCGGGTATTCGCTACAAGACGGTGGCCAAGGCCATTGCCAAGGGCACGCACTTTGTGGGTGTGAGCGATTTCACCGCGTTTCAGCTCGCCATGCTGGCCAAAACCGGTGCAACCACCTGGGCGGGCCCGTCGCTGGGTGCCGACTTTGGCGCAGAGGGTGAGCCCGACGACATCATGGAGGCCTGTTTCGACGACCTGCTCACGGGCCACGGCGAAGGCACTGGCTGGCGCATGCACCGCGAAAAGCCCCATGCCGTGACCGGCAAGCCTGCCGTACCCGGTGTGTACGTCAAGAGCGCCACGCTGTGGGGGGGCAACCTTGCGGTGTTGGCATCGCTGGTCGGCACGCCGTATTTTCCGGATGTGCCGGGTGGTGTGTTGTTCGTGGAGGACCTGCACGAGCACCCGTATCGCATCGAGCGCATGCTCAGCCAGTTGCTCCATGCAGGGGTTCTGGCCAAGCAGAAGGCCGTGGTACTGGGGCAGTTCACCAATTACAAGCTGGCACCTCACGACAAAGGCTACAAGTTGCAGTCGGTGATCGACTGGCTGCGCACCCAGATCAAGGCGCCAGTGCTCACCAATCTGCCTTACGGGCATGTGGCGACCAAGGTGCTTTTGCCAGTGGGCGGCACTGTATCGCTGTCGGTGGAAGAGCGCGACGCGCTGATCTACTGGGGCCATCAGCACTGAGAACGTGAACACGTTCTAAGACGGTCTGCAAAGCGGTGTTTGCGCGCCTGCGCCGTGTGGCGCTGCCTGCCCTGCAATCTCAGTGATTGGTGGGCAGCGGATGGCCGGGCAACGGAGCACGCACCGACATCGGAAACAGCCCCTGGAACAAGGGTGTGACCTGGTCCAGAAGTTCTTGCGTAACGGCCTGCCCGCGATAGGGCAACAAGGTATTGAACAGATCGGTGCGCAAATACCAGAGTGCCTCAATGTCACCCGCATAACGCAGCCGCATGCTCATGCGAGCCACTTCACACCCCGTCAGACCCATCAGGTTTTGAAGCATGGCCCGTCGCACCACTTCAAGCCCCTGATCGCGCACCCACGCCGTCGATGACGGCTTGTCGCGACCGAGCAGGTCGTGCAGGTCGTTGCGAATGTTGGGCTTGTTCCAGCGCATGAAAAGAGTGCAATACGGTGCGAGTGGCGGGGTTGCTTAAAGTAAGCCGGGGAAAGGAGGGGCGCAAGGGTGCTGCTCCTGTTTTTGCATAAAGACAACACGCAGGGCCTGGTTGTTGCGATTTATTGCGCATTTGAGCGGGTTGCTTCGGATTTTTTGGTCTCGATGTGGAACGTGCTGTGGGCCGTGCTGCCATGCCAGGGTTAAGGGGTGCATCAGCGCTGCGGCTCTTGTGCCACGGGGTCGCACAGGATTGTTGACGCTTTGTTGCGTGCGTCTTCATGGCGCTTGCACTAAACTGAATCACATGATGTTGCTAATGGGTTCGTGTTCATGAGTGTGTTGTCCACGGTGGTCTTTGCGGACATCTCTGGCAGTACCTCGTTGTATGAGACGCTTGGTAACGAGCGCGCCACGGAGGCTGTGACACAAGTTACTCAGTGGATTGGAGAAACCATAGAAACGCATGGCGGCAGGGTGGTCAAAAAGCTCGGGGACGGCGTTCTGGCCATCTTTGGAGATGCCTCGGGGGCTGTGTCGGCGATCTCTTCCATGCTGCGGCACCACCAGGACCGGCTGCACCGCTGGCCCTTGCCACTGCGCATGGACATCCGTGTGGGCGTGGCCAGTGGCGAAGTGGTGGATGTAGGTGGCGATTGTTATGGAGATGCCGTCAACGTCGCTTCGCGTCTGTGTGAGCGTGCCGGCCCGTCTGAAATTTGGGCCACCGAAACGGCGGTGCTGCTGGCAGGCGCTGCACCCGACGTCTGGTATCGCAAACTGGGGATGATGGAGATCCGTGGCAAGGCCGAGTTGCTCATGCTCTACCAGGTGGAGTGGCGCGAGAACGAAGAGCCGGATTCGCTCACGATGCAAGCCGCGTTGGTCAGCAGCTTTGCTCCGGCAGACTCGATTCTGGGCCAGATCCAGTTTTCGTGGCATGGGGCGGACATGTCCTTCACATCGTCGGATGCGCCGGTGCATATCGGGCGCGCCACGCATGCCCAGTTGTGCATCAACGATCCGAGGGTGTCGCGCCTTCATGCGCGCATCGACTGGCGCAATAGCGGTTTCGTGCTGACCGACATGAGCAGCTTTGGCACCTGGGTGCGGTTTGATGGAAGTGATTCCCCCGTGCGGCTGCGCCGCGACGCATGCATTCTTCACGGCACCGGTCAGATCGCGCTGGGCGTGTCGTTCTCTGAACCCAGTGCGCCGGTCATGCAGTTCCACGTGGCGGGCACCAACGTCCATTTGGGGTAGGGCTGGCCCCGTGTTGCGGCCGCGCTCGGGGCTGCATTCAAACGGCGGTTACCTGTGCTGCGCGCCTTGAATGTTTAAACGAAAAGTGCCTCTGGCGCTTTATTAATAAGCGCTAGCAGCTCCGAAAAACGTAGCAAATGGCTCGGTATCCGGCAGGATATACACCACGCCGCGGGCCTGCCCGAACAGTGGCGCGATGAGCTGGTTGTAAAACGGCTCCGGCGCATTGATGCACCCATAGCTGATGCGCTTGTCTGGCAGGCTGGGGCTTGCCAGACGCTGCCTTCGCCGTTCAGAGGCTTTCACGCTGCGCACCCGGTGCAGCGAGACCGCAGCCTCGTAGTCGATCCACACAATGTCGTCACCCTGCAGGTTGCGGCCAGGCTCGGTCACAAAGCGGCCCGCAGGGGTGGTGCGTTCCTGGGGTGGAATGAGTGACAACGGCCGCGTGCCGATGTCTGGCGCAGACCGGTCGCCCCGGGCCACACCCAGCAGCACGGGTGAGCTTCCCAACCACTGGCCACGCGCAGAGAACACATGAATGCGCGCCTGCGGTTTGTCGATGACTGCAAAGGGCATGCCTTGGTGGTCTGCCGTGGCTGCCACCCAGCGCACCAGGCGCTGCGCTGCCGCAGAGGCCTCAGACGTGGGGCAGGTGTCCGCCGAAATGGTGGTCGAGGCAGCGAGCGCGCCGCCTGCGGCCCGCGCTGACGGGCTGAGGAGCACCAATGCCACGGCCGCAGGGGCCACGCCCAGCATCCATAGCCGGCGTGCCTGTCTAAAACGAAGATCCGGGCCAGGGGCAATGAAGGGGTTCATGAAGCCAGTAGAGGCATAACCAATGCCAATGGAAGGGGGAGAAACGCCACCTCGGAATGCAGGAGGTATAGAGGCTGGTTTTAACGGATTAACAAAGGACAGGGCGAGGGAGAGGGTGCAGCGGAGGCCCGAAGGCGCCGTCGAGTCACCGCTCTTTCTAATGCAGAAGGAGCCGCCTAGGGCACCTGCGGGTGAAAAAAGGCGGCCCGCAGGCCGCCTGTTGTGACACCGATGGTGGGGCGCTCAACCGCCGCGCGTAACGGGGACGCCAGCGTCTTTTCCATAGGCGCCATATTTGCCGAGTTCCCACTTGGCAATGGCGTTGCGGTGCACTTCATCCGGGCCGTCCGCAAAACGCAGCGTGCGCGCGCCGGCATAGGCATAGGCCAGGGGGAAGTCATCGCACATGCCGCCGCCGCCATGCGCTTGCATGGCCCAGTCGATCACCTGGCAGGCCATGCTGGGCGCCACCACCTTGATCATGGCGATTTCAGTCTTGGCGACCTTGTTGCCCGCCACGTCCATCAGCCAGGCGGCCTTGAGGGTCAGCAGGCGGGCCATGTCGATCTTGCAGCGGGCTTCTGCAATGCGCTCTTGCGTCACGGTCTGCTGGGCCACACTCTTGCCGAAGGCGATGCGCGAGCTGGCGCGTTTGCACATCAGCTCCAGCGCGCGCTCGGCCAGGCCAATGAGGCGCATGCAATGGTGGATGCGCCCAGGGCCAAGGCGGCCTTGGGCGATCTCAAAGCCCCGGCCTTCGCCCAGCAGAATGTTGGAGACCGGCACGCGAACGTTCTCGAACGTCATCTCCACATGGCCGTGGGGTGCATCGTCATAGCCCAGAACGTTCAGGGGGCGAATGATATTGATCCCCTTGGCATCTGCGGGCACCAGCACCATGCTCTGTTGCGAGTGACGGGGTGCGTCAGGGTCGGTTTTTCCCATGGTGATGAACACCGCACAACGCGGATCAGCGGCACCGGAGATCCACCATTTGCGCCCGTTGATGACGTATTCATCGCCATCGCGCTCGATGCGGGTGGCGATGTTGGTGGCATCACTTGACGCCACATCGGGCTCGGTCATCGCAAAGGCGGAACGGATCTTGCCTTCGAGCAGTGGCTTGAGCCAGCGGGCCTTGTTGGCGTCGTCGCCGTAGCGTGCAATGGTTTCCATGTTGCCTGTGTCAGGCGCAGAGCAGTTGAAGGCTTCGCTGGCCCATGGCACGCGGCCCATTATTTCGGCTAGGGGCGCGTATTCCTGGTTGGTGAGCCCAGCGCCGTCATAGCCCGATGCAGCCGCGCTGTCGACGGGCAAAAACAGGTTCCATAGGCCTGCAGCCCGGGCCTTGGTTTTGAGGTCTTCAACGGTTTGCAACGCGCTCCAGCGTTTGCCTGCTGCCGTGTTGGCCGCCAGTTCTGCCGTGTAGACGGCCTCGGCGGGGTAGATGTGGTCGTCCATGAACTGCAGGAGTTTGGCCTGCAATTGTTTGGTTTTGGGCGAGTAATCAAAGTCCATGGGGGGTCTCCGTCAAAAAATCAGGGCGTGGGTGAATGCATACAACAGGTCAGCCGCGTTGCGCGAACGACCAGGCCAGCTGGGCCATGGGCCGTGCGGTATCGCCCGAGGCCTTGGCTTGCGCGCTGGATGCCGTGCCCGCTTCTACCCGCTTGGCAATGCCTTGCAGGATGGCCGCGATCCGGAACATGTTGTAGGCCAGGTAGAAGTTCCAGTCCGCGCGCAGCGCCTCGGGCGTGGTGATGCCGGTGCGCTCGCAATAGCGGCGGATATAGCTTTCCTCGTCCGGGATGCCGAGTGCGGCAAGGTCTTGCCCCGCAATCCCACGGCCCATCGCAGCCGGGATATGCCAGCTCATGCAGTGGTAGCTGAAATCTGCCAGCGGGTGGCCCAGTGTGGACAGCTCCCAGTCGAGCACAGCGATCACGCGTGGTTCGGTGGGGTGGAACATCAGGTTGTCAAGCCGGTAGTCTCCATGCACGATGGATACATGGCCTTCGTCCCGTGCACTGGCCGGCATGTGCGCGGGCAGCCATTCCATGAGGCGGTCCATCTCTTCGATGGGCTGGGTGATGGAGGCCACATATTGTTTGCTCCACCGGCCGATCTGGCGATCAAAGTAGTTGCCGGGTTTGCCGTAGCCAGCCAGTCCCCGGTCAGCAAACTTCACGGTGTGCAGCGCGGCAATCACGCGGTTCATTTCGTTGTAGATGTCAGCGCGTTCGGTGGGTGTCATGCCCGGCAGCGACTGGTCCCACAACACGCGGCCTTGCATGCACTCCATCACATAAAACGCGCGGCCCATCACCGACTCGTCTTCGCACAGCACGTGCATTTTGGGGACGGGCACACCGGTGCCATAGAGGCCGCTCATCACGGCAAACTCTCGTTCGATGGCATGAGCTGACGGCAGCAGCTTGGCCACCGGGCCGGGCTTGGCGCGCATCACATAGCTGGCGCCGGGGGTGATGAGCTTGTAGGTGGGGTTGGACTGCCCGCCTTTGAACATCTCTACGGTCAGCGGGCCTGCAAAACCCGCCATGTTCTGCGTCAGCCAAGCGGTCAGTTTTTCGATATCAAACGCGTGCTGCTCGGAAACAGGACGGGTGCCGACGAAATGGTCAAAGTTGCTCATGGGTGGGTGCAGAGGGTCAGTTGTCGGTTTCGGCTATGCGCATGAGGGCGTCGCGGTCGCGCACCACCAAGCCGCCCGGCTCGATGCGGATGGCATCCTCGCGCTCCATGGCCTTGAGCTCCTGGTTCACCCGCTGGCGCGATGCGCCCAGCAGCTGTGCCAACTCTTCCTGCGCCAGCTGCAGCCCGATGCGCATCTCGCTGCCGTCCGACAGGCTCGGAATGCCATAGCTGCGCACCAGATGCACCAGCTGCTTGGCCAACCGCGCGCGCAGGGGCAGGGTGTTGAGGTCTTCCACCAGGCCATACAGCTGACGGATGCGCCGTGCATGCAGGCGCAGCATGGCTTCGTAGAACTCGGTGTGCGCTGCGAGGATCTTCTTGAAATCGGCCTTGGCCACGCACAGAATCGTGGTGTCGCCATGCGCATAGGCATCGTGCGTGCGCCGGTCTCCGTCGAAGATCGCCACATCGCCAAACCAGATGCCCGGCTCCACGTAGGTCAGCGTGATCTGCTTGCCCGAGATGGAGGTGGAACTCACCCGCACTGCACCGCGCGCGCACGCAATCCACTCCTCGGGCGGGTCGCCGCGTGCAGCGATAAGGCCGCCATCTTTGAAGCGTTTGACGTAGGCACATCGCAGGATGTCGTGGCGTAGAGAAGGTGAAAGGGATGAAAACCAGCGACCGGAGTTGATCGCTTCACGTTCTTCGATGGTAAGAATCGGGTCGTCCATGGCCTGTCTTTTTTGTGACTAGAAACAGGCCCATTGTCGCGTCAGGGACCAGGGTGCAGGGGCAGGGTTGTCACCTGCGTGTCTTTCGAACAGAGATTCCTGGATCAGCAGGGACCTGGCCCGGCTGCGCACGCAAAAAAGGCCCCGGGTTGCTGTGCGCAGCATCCCGGGGCCTGTGGTGTACGTAGGGGTTGATGCCCACAGCGGGTGGGCCGTGCTATTCGTAGCGTGGCGCGCGCTTGTCCAAAAATGCGTTGATGCCCTCGCCCGCATTGGCGTGGTGCAGGTTCTTCACGAAATGATCGCGTTCCATGCCCAGTTGCTGTGTCAGGCTGGCCTGCGGCGCTTCGTTCAGCAATTCCTTGATGCTGGCCAGGACGTTGAGTGCGCGGGCGTTGAGCTGCTCGGCGAGCGCCAGCGCCGCGCCCAGCGCATTGGCCGGTTCTGTGAGTCGGTTGACCACGCCCAAGGTGTGCAGGCGCGGCGCGTCCACACGGTCGCCACACAGGAGGATTTCCGTGGCCAGCTGACGGGGCAGGGCGTGTGCCAAACTCCAGCTTGCGCCGCCGTCGGGTGAAAGGGCAACGTTGCTGTACGCCATGACAAACACGGCATTGCGTGCCGCCACGATGAAGTCACATGCAAGCGCCAGCGAGAACCCGGCGCCCGCTGCGGCGCCTTCCACGGCGGCGATCACCGGCTTGGGGTAGGTGCGGATGGTTTCTATCCAGTTGTGCAGGCCTTCGATGCTTTGGGCCTGCACTTGTGGCGCCTGTTCGCGGTTGGCCAGCAGGCGTTGCAAATTGCCACCCGAGCAGAACATGCCATCCGCCCCGGTGATCACCACACTGCGGATGTCAGGGCTGCTCTCTGCCACGCCCAAGGCTTCGATGCCTGCAGCGTACATGGCAGGCTCGATGGCATTGCGCCGCTCGGGGTTGCGAAGGGTCAGGATCAGGGTCTGGCCCTGGCTGGTGCTCTGAAGTTCTGCGGGCATGGAGTCGCTGGGTTGCGCCGGTTCGGTGGCTCAGTGGTCTTCGACGTGTGTGAGACTCAGCCCGATGGCACCCCGGCGGCGCAGCCACGGGCTGGGGCGGTAGCGGGTGTCCCCGTACACGGTCTGCATGTTGAAAAGCACCTCCAGAATATTGGTGGGGCCCCAGCGGTCGCCCATGGCCAGCGGCCCCAGGGGGTAGCCCAGGCCCAACGTCACCGCTGTTTCCAGGTCGCGCGGGCTGCAGATGCCCTGCTGGCAGATGTCGCTAGCGATGTTGACAATCGTGGCCACCACGCGCTGTGTCACAAAACCACCGCTGTCGCGGATGACGCTGACTGCCTTGCCGTCACGTGCAAACAACGCGTGCGCTGCGTTGCGAATGTCCAGCCGCGTGGCCGGGTTGGTGGCAAGCACGCGGCGCTTGGTGGCCGCGTCATCGATGAGCATGTCGATGCCGATGGTGCGCGCCGGATCGAGCCTTTCGACCACGGCGACGGTGGTGATGTCAAAACCCAGCGGTGCCACCAGCGTGATGGCATGGGGGGAGGGCGATTGCCCGGTTTCTATGGTGGCACCCAGGTCCTTGAGCAACTGGTACAGCTCTGCACGGCGTGCGGCGCGCGGTGACACCCACACGGGTGCTATGTTGTCGACGACGGGGGGGGCTGGCTCTGCCGGGACCTGCGCAACGCCGTCCACATACCGGTAAAAACCTTCGCCGACTTTTTTGCCCACCATACCGCCTGCCAGGCGTTGGGCCGTGATGACGCTCGGCCGAAAACGTGGCTCGTCGTAGTACTGGCGGTAGATGGATTCCATCACGGGGTGCGACACATCCAGGGCAGTGAGGTCCATCAACTCGAAAGGGCCGAGTTTGAAGCCGACCTGGTCGCGCAGGATGCGATCAATGGTGGCGAAATCAGCCACGCCTTCGCCCACGATGCGCAAAGCCTCGGTGCCAAAACCGCGCCCCGCGTGGTTGACAATGAAGCCAGGCGTGTCTTGCGCTTGCACTGGGGTGTGGCCCATCTGCACGGCATAGGCCGACAGCGCGGAACACACGGCCGGATCGGTTTTGAGACCCGCGATCACTTCCACCACCTTCATGAGGGGGACGGGGTTGAAAAAATGAAAACCAGCCAGCCGATCAGGCTGCTTCAGCGCGGCACCGATGGCCGTGACCGAGAGCGACGAGGTATTGGTGGCCAGAATGGTGTCGCTGCGCACCACGGCTTCCAGACCGGAAAAAAGAGCCTGTTTGGCGTCCAGGCGCTCGACGATGGCCTCCACCACCAGGTCGCACGCGCCCAGGTCTGCCATCGATCCAACGGGGTGCAGCCGCGCCGTCAGCGCGATAGCCTCGTCGGCTTCCAGTCGCCCTTTGGCGACCAGCTTGCCCCATTGTTGTTGAAGTGCGGTTTTGGCGGCTTCGGCCGCGCCGGGGTTGGCATCCAGCAGAAAAACCTGGCTCCCGGCCTGGGCTGCAATTTGCGCAATACCCCGTCCCATGGCGCCCGTGCCCACGACGGCAATGTTGGAAAACTGAATTTTCATAGCGGCATTATGGCTCTGGCACTGCGCTGGGGTTCTGTGCAAGAATCTATTCGACCAAGAATTGAAATTATTGTGCAAATTCGTAACACCATTTTGGGGCCTGGCTTGTGGGCGGTTGCAGCCGGCGCCTCGGCACTCTCGTTGGGTGGCGGTAGCGGTGCGGTGGTGTTGGGGGCTCCGATTGACGTGTCGTTCGAGCTTCAGCCCGACCCGGGGGCGGATGTTGCTTCGTCGTGTGTGACTGCCAAGCTGATGGCGGGGGACACTGCGGTAAGTGACAGCAAGGTGCGCGTAGTGCCCTTGCCCGAGGTGCGAGGCCGTCCTTCCGGTGTGCGTGTTCTGGCGTCGATCGCGCTGGATGAGCCTGTTTTGACGGTCACCCTGTCTGCAGGCTGTGCGGGCAAGACGACCCGCACCTACACCTTCCTTTCCGAGCTGCCAACGACGGCGCCGCGTTATTCGTCGGCATCGCCCGTGGATGTTGCACGCCTGCCCAATGTGGCGGTGGCTGCGGGTGTGGCTGTGGCGGCGGGTTCGTTGCTGCCTGCGTCGAAAAATGCGGACAATCGTTCGGGTTCGCGGGCCAAGGCGCGCGAACCAAAAGAAACCTTCACTCCACCCGCGCTCTTGCCTGTGCCTGCGAAGCCGCTGAAGAGCCCGCCTGCACGGCTGTCAGACACAAAGACAAAGAGCGCGCCGACAACCCAAAAGGCTCCGGGCACCACAGCGCCCGCAGACGGCCGTGCGCGGCTTGTGGTGGAGCCGCTGGACACCTGGCTTGAGAGCCCGGTGACATTGCGCACAACCCCTGAGCTGTTGACGGCGCCGTCACAAGACGCCTCGGCGCAGCGTGCGCAGGCCACGGCGTTGTGGAAGTCGTTGAATACGCAGCCCGAAGATGTGCAAAAGGACGGCGAGCGGTTGAAAACGCTGGAGGCCAACGCCGACGCAGTGCGCAAGCAGGCCATCAAAGACCAAGCCGACGTTGCGCAGCTGCGCGAGCAACTGGAGCGGGTGGAGCAAGAGCGATTCCCGGCAAAGGTGGTGTATGTGCTTGGCGCATTGCTGCTGCTGGCGTTGTTGGTTGCCGCTTGGGTCTGGACGCGCTTGCGCAATGTGTCACAGATGGCTGTGCGCGCTTGGCGCGACTCGGTGGCCCTGGGCTCGCGGGATGCCGTGGCGGCCCACGAGGCAGCGTTGGGCCTTGCGCCGCATCCCGCAGACACCTGGGGCCCCCCGGAGACATTGCCAACGCCCGATGCGCATGCGGACACGTCACGCCCAGCGCCGGTGGCCGCCGAAGCACGGGTGCCGTTTGTATCGACAAGGCCCGTGGCCAGTGCCCCCGCGCCCTTGGTGGGCGCCGCACCGGTTGTTGCCGCCCCGCGCCCGTCGCTGCATTTCGTCAACCCCGAAGAGCTTTTTGACATTCAGCAGCAGGCCGAATTTTTCATCTCTGTCGGTGAGCACCAGCAGGCCATTGAGGTCTTGAGAAAACACATTGCCGAGCATCGTGAAAGGTCGCCGCTGGCTTATCTTGAACTTTTGCGGCTTTATCACACGCTCAGCCGCGTGGACGATTTTGCGCAACTGCGATCGCAGTTCATGCAGTTCTTCAATGCGCAGGTGCCTGAGTTCTCGGGTTTTCATCGCACGGGACGCATGCTGTACCACTACACCGACGCCCTGGCAGAGATCGAGGCGGAGTGGACCACCTCAGCCGTTTTGCCGCTCCTTGAGGCCTTTCTTTTCCGGCGCGCGGATACAACCGGCGTAGAGCCCTTTGATCTGGCGGCCTACGACGATCTCCTGTTGCTTTTGTCGATTGCGCAGACCACACCCGCTAGCGCGCGGGGGGCTCCACCTCCCCGAAAGCGGACCACACCCTTGGCCCCCCCGAGGGCAGACTCGCAGGTCAATGAGGCGCCTTCGGCCGTCTTGCCGTCAGCGGAGCTTCCGCTGGATTCGTTGGCTGCCAGTCTGGAGTTTGATTTTGACCTGCTGCCGCAGCGGTCTGTCGCCGGGCCCGCCACAGCCGACTCACCTGCACCCGCCGCACCTGCTTACGGCACCAGCGGTGACAGCCAGGGCATACCGCTTGACCTCGATCTCTCAGAGCCGGTGCACCTGACGCTCAGCGATTTGCCCGCCGTACCGGTGACGGCAGCGCCTTCCGCCGGGCAGCCGGTCGGGTTTGGCATGGCCAATGACCTGATGGAACTGCGGCTGGAACTGGAACAGAAGAAGGTCGACAACAAGTAGCAGGTTCGCTCGCTCGTGGGAGGAAAGCCGACGGCGCACACACGACGCATCCCCTCAGGAAACCATGGATTCGTCGTACCGAGTGAAACCGTCTCGCTGAACGCCCCGCATGGCGCGGTGACGGCTCCCCAACAACTGGCGACCGACAAGGCGCAAGCGCGCACGCGTCGGGCAAATCGCTAGCGTTAATGTGAAGCTACAAAACCCTGGTGCTATGCCAACCGTGTTGTGAACTGCTGCATTTGCCGCATCTGCTGAGCGGCGGCTTCTTCGGGATTCGTTGCGTTGACGAGGGCTCTCACCACGGCGATGGAGCCGACACCTGTGGCCAGCACCGGCGCGAACTGCTCGGGTCCAATCCCGCCAATCGCGACTTGTGGGTAGTGGCGCAGCAGGCGCGCATACACCCCCAGCCTGCCAACACCTTGTGGCGCGGTGGCCATGCGTTTGAGGGTGGTAGGGAACACCGCCCCCATGGCAATGTAGCTTGGCCCGACGGCGTCTGCGCGCACCATTTCTGCATATCCATGGGTACTCACCCCGAGCCGGATACCAGAGGCGCGAAGGGTTTGCAGCTCTTGGGCGCTCAAGGCATCCAGATCTTCTTGCCCCAAGTGGACGCCATACGCCCCGGCGTCGATGGCTACCCGCCAGTGGTCGTTGATGAACAACAATGCCCCTGTGCCTTGCACGGCGCGAACGGCGGCCTGCACTTCATGTTGAATGGTTGCCGCGTCGTCGAATTTGAAGCGCAACTGCACGGTGGGCACGCCAGTGCGGGCCATGCGGGCAACCCACTGCGCGTCGGGCAAAACGGCATACAGGCCGAGCTGATGCGGGCATGCGGCGAACTGCTGCGCCCTGGGCTGGGGCTGCAGGCCAAAATCAACGGGGTTGTCAGGCCATGCATCGGCCTGAAATGTGCCTGTGCGCAGGCTCTGCGCCAGCCATGCCTGCGCAAGGCATTCGGCATCGTGGGCGATAAACCCGAGGGCGCTGCAGGCGCTGAGGGCTGCGAGGTAGGCGGGTTCGCTGCGGGTTGGCTCTGGCGTCGGTTCGGGTGAAAACCCAGCAAAAGTGGCTGCGTGGTGCTCAAGAATGGCTTGCGCCATCGCTGCGGTATCACGCATGGGCGTGGTGCCAGAACGGCGTGCCCAGCACGGGGGTGCTTGGCTGCGCTGAATCCTGTGCGGTCATGGCGCCAGCGCGGTAGGCAGTGCGCCCAGCGCTCACCGCATCGGCAAATGCGCCCGCCATGGCGACAGGGTCCTGCGCTAGCGCCACGGCGGTGTTGAGCAGCACGCCGTCATAACCCCATTCCATCACCTGGCACGCATGAGAAGGCAGGCCCAGCCCTGCGTCCACCAGCATCGGAACGTTCAGGCGCTCTCGCAGAGTCTGCAATGCATAGGGGTTGACAGGGCCACGGCCCGTGCCAATGGGGGCTGCCCATGGCATCACCGCCTGGCAACCGACATCGACGAGGCGCTGGCAGAGCACCAGGTCTTCCGTGCAGTAGGGCAGCACCTGAAATCCCTCCTTGATCAGGTGTTCGGCCACGCCCACCAGGTTCAGCGTGTCGGGCTGCAGGGTGTAGTCGTCCCCAATCAGCTCCAGCTTGATCCATGGGGTGTTGAACACTTCGCGTGCCATCTGCGCGGTAGTGATGGCCTCCTGAGCGCTATAGCAGCCGGCGGTGTTGGGCAACACCGGTACGTCGAGCTTGCGCAAAAGCTCCCAGAAGCTGCTGCCGCTTTCGGCAGGATTGCTGCCTTGTCTGCGCAAGGATGCTGTGACCATGGCCGGGCGCGCGCGCTGCACGGCGGCCTCCAGGAAGGCAGGCGATGGGTATCGCGAAGTGCCCAGCAACAGGCGGCTGGAGAAGGTCTGGCCGTAAAGGACCAGAGCGTCGGATGTAGGGTTGTGTGTCATGGCAAAGGGGTCAGCCCCCGGTCACAGGGGAGATGATTTCGACGTGGTCGCCCGGCTGGAGGACGTGGGCTGCGTAGCGTGTGTTGGGCACGAAATGGGTGTTGACGGCCACGGCAAAGGGCGGTCGCGCGGCAAGGGCGGCCACGGCGTCGGCCACCGTGGCGTTGTCGGGCAGTTCGTGGGGAATCTGATTGATCGAAATATTCATGCCAAAGCGTGGAGAGCGGCGCCGGCCGGGGCCACGGCAGTGGGCTCCAGGTCCAGCGCAAGATCAAAGCGTTGCGAAAGCCCCGATTGTCCCGTGTTCAGCACTTCCAGCGCCACATCCAGCAAGGCCGGGGCAATCATGAAGCCGTGGCGGTACAGGCCGTTGATTTCGAGCACGCCCTCGCGCAGCTGCCGGATGGCCGGGAGGTTGTCGGGCAGCGTGGGGCGGCATTGCGTGGCCAGCTCCAGGATGCGGCCTTCTGCAAGACCGGGGTGAACGGCATACGCGGCGCTGAGCAGTTCCAGGGTGGAGCGCACGCTGGCCGGAGACATGTCATCGGATTCAATCTCGGTGGCGCCAATGACGAACAGGTGGTCTTCCTTGGGGGCTATGTAGATGGGGTAGCGTGGGTGCACCAGCCGCGTGGGGCGCTGCAGCGTGACGTCGGGGGCGTGTATGCGCACCACCTCGCCGCGCACACCGCGCAGTGCGGGCCAGTGGCCCTTGGCGCCCAGGCCACGGCAATCGAGAACCCAGTCCGGCTGGCCGGGCATGCCCGGCGTGAACGCCTCGGGAGTCTGTGGTGTGTGCCAGTGCGCGCGGACCGATAGCCGGTCCATTTCCACCGCCAGAGCCGCCAGCAGCTGGCGGTTGTCGAGCTGGCCTTCACCGGGCAGGTACAGGCCGTGGGCAAAGCGGCTCGCCAGCGTGGGCTCTGCCTGCGCGAGTGCGGCGCCATCGAGCTTTTGCAGGGGGGGCAGCTCGGGCACGATGGTTTGATTGGTTTCCAGCTGGCGCGTGAGCCGCTGCGCCTCGGCGGCGTCTTGGCGGTGCCACACGATCAGAGTGCCCGCCTGCTGAAAGAACACCGGCTCAGCCAACGCCGCCAGCATCTGGGGCCAGCGGGTGAGCCCGTGGTGTCCCATGCGCACGACGCCTGGCTCGGTGATCGCCGACTCTGCCAAAGGGGCCAGCATGGCTGCAGCCACCCGGGCGGCTGAGGCTTCTGCGGCGGGGCTGCCAGCGTCATAAATATCGATGCGGTGCCCCTGGCGGGCCAGTTCGACCGCGAGTAATCGACCCATCAGGCCGGCGCCCAAAATGACAATGGAAGAGGGGGGAAGTGGCATATGGCTGGCGTTGTGTCCGTGTGCTGAAAGGCAACAGTGGACAAAACGGGGCTATGCCGTTGGTGGAAACTCCCCACGCCAGCATGACCTGGATCGGGTAGCGGGGCCGTCGTGCACAACGCGGTGCAAGACACGTTGAGCAGGCCCCAGGGTATTTCTCAGTCGCACACCATAAAGGCGGGACACCCCTGTTTCGTCCGGAAAAACAAATTACAGCACATCCCTTACAAGCGTCTGTTGACCTGGCGCATAGGCCATAATTTTTGCATGACTTCTTCCACTCCCATTGTCAGCTCTGAGCACCAGCCACTCCTTCGCTACGCACGTGTCTTGTCCATCGCGGGGTCTGACAGCGGCGGTGGTGCCGGCATCCAGGCCGACCTGAAGACTTTCAGCGCTCTCGGTTGTTATGGCATGACGGCCATCACCGCCCTCACCGCGCAGAACACGCAGGGCGTGCGTGCCATCCACGGCGTGCCGCCCGACATGCTGCGCGCGCAGATCGACGCCGTGGTGGAAGACATCGGCGTGGATGCCGTGAAAATCGGCATGCTGCATGCACCCGAGGTGGTTGCCGTGGTGGTCGATGCCATTCGGCGGTATCACTTGCCGCATGTGGTGCTTGACCCGGTGATGGTGGCCACCAGCGGTGACCGGCTCATGGCCCAAGAAACCGTGCAGGTGCTGGTGCGCGACCTGTTCCCGCTGGCCACCGTGGTCACGCCCAATCTGGACGAAGCGGCGTTGCTGCTGGGCCGCCCCATCCCCGGTATCAGTGCGCTGGACGACGCTGCCCGCGCTTTGCTCACGCTCGGTGCGCAGGCCGTGCTGCTCAAAGGCGGGCACTTGCCGGGTGATGAGGTGGTGGACGTGCTCGCGCTGTCCGATGGCACGCTTCGACACCTGCGCTCGCCACGTATTGCCACGCACAACGGCCATGGCACAGGTTGCACGCTGTCGTCGGCCATTGCCGCGCAGCTGGCCCTGGGCCACGCGCTGCCCGAGGCGGTGGAGCGCGCGCGCACCTACATCCTGGGGGCTATCCAGGCAGGCGCCGCCGTACACACCGGCAAGGGCCACGGCCCGCTCAATCACGGTTATGCGCCAGTGGCACAGGTGGTGTTGTAGGTTTTTAAGTGTTTTCTGGCTCTGGCGCTTATCCATCAAGCGCAAGTAGCTATCAAAAAAGAAGCAATCAGAAAAGAAGCAACCAAAGCCCGTCAGACCCCGCGTGGCCGTGTACCCCAGGCCAGCACAAAGCTCAGTGCCAGTGTCGGCAGTGCTGACCCCAGCGCCGGGGCCACCGTGGGCAGCAGGTGGTAGAACGCGATGCCCGCCAGCCAGATGGCGATGGGTGCGGCATGCGCTTTGCCTGCGCGTTGCAGCATGGCCGCCGCGTCGGCGCCGAAGGCCAGGCGCCCCAGAATCACACCAAAAAGTGGCACGAACACGGAGCTGAGCATCAGCAGGAAGGGCTCCAGGCTGTGCATCGGCAGCACCAGCGCCATCAGCGTGCAGAGCACCGCCACGCCCAGGCCCCATTGGCGCACGCTCCAGCGTGGCAGCAGGCTGTGGGCCGACACCGCGCCCGAGTACGTGTCGCCATAGGCGTTGTCTACCTCGTCGATCAGAATCAGCGACAGCGCAATCAGCCCGCCCTGCGCCAGCAGCAGCGCGGTCACCAAATCCTCGCTGGGCAGCGTCAGCGCCACCAGCACGCCCAATGCATAACACCACACGTTGGCCAGCGCATAACCGGCCCAGGTGCCACGCAGCGCGGCACTGCCGTTTTTGCCGTGGCGCGCGTAGTCGGCCACCAACGGGAGCCACGAAATCGGCATGGCAATCACCAGGTCCAGCGCCGGCATCACACCCATGCCGCCTTCGCCGCGCCGCTGCCACAACTGCTCCAGCCCCTGCGCGTGGGCCAATCCGAGGAATTGCCAGCTCAGCCACAGCAGCGACAACACCACCAGCGGCAGTGCGACACGGGCAATGATGCGCCGCACCAGCTGCACCATAGAGCCGCTGATCAGCAGCGTGATCACGCCTCCCCACAGCAGCGTGGCCAGTGTTGGCCAATAGGCGGCCGCCATGGCGCCCGACTGGCGCCCGATGGACACTGTGGCATCGCGCATCACCACCAGCTCGAAAGTACCCCAGCCAATTAGCTGCACGATGTTCAGCACGATGGGCAACCGCGCGAACGCGCGGCCATACACCGCATGCATCAAGCCGGCGCTGGCCAGTCCACTCTCGCAGCCTATTTTTGCCACCCAACCCAGCAATCCCGCCCCTATTACCGAACCCGCCACAATGGACAACACCGCTTCCTGAGTACCCAGCGCTGGTATCAGATAGGCACCCACCTGCATCACCAGCAGGCCCACGCCCAGACTGAACCACAACGAGGCATGGTCGTGCCAGCGAAAAACGCGCTGCGCGGTGGAAACCGGTGTCAGCGCCTCATTGGCGGATGCGTTGTCGTGTGTGCTCAATGTGGACTCCTTGGCTCCTGTGGCGCAAGAAAGACCCGTGCCCCGCGCTGCGTGTGGCGTGGCGTTTCAGACGGGCTTCCCTGCGCGAGGATGATCTCAATCAGGTTCAAAGGGACTCTCTCAGCCCGCCTGCCAACGTCGGCAGTGGACACCCCTAGCGAATGCACCAGGCTTGCAGTGGTGCGGGGCGGATTTTAGTGCAGTGTTCCGCTGCCCTTGGCGCTTTGCCGTGTGGATTGCTCTCGACAATTCTGTTGGCCTGATCGCGAATCTGCCCCGAGGCCGTAGTAAAAAATCCATGCTGCGCCGAAGTAGACAAATGGATAGGCAGCCAGATACGCGAACAGTGCAATGTATGCCGAGCCTTGATCAGCGGACAAAAAGAGGGCGCGCAAAAACAGCGTGGCCAGTGCGATGGTGTAGACCAACAGCACCAGATATGCGCCTGCCGTTGCGCTCAGCAAGACCATGCGTTGCGTGCCAGGAAGCCGCAACTCACCGGACCAAAGCTTGCGGGGAATCTGGTAGAGGCGATAGATCGCAAGACCAAAAACCAGCGGGAAGATGAGTGTGGGCAGCACAAACATTGAAGCCTCTCTGGGGGGCAAACCAAGACACGGCAAACCTTTGACGCCGTGCGGCTGCGGCAAACCCCGTCTGTCAGCTCTGTGCCGCAGCAACCCCCAACAACCCCTGCAGCTTCGCACTGCTTGTCGTGTACTCCAACGGCAGCTTGTGTCCCGCCAGCCACTCGGCGGCGCCGAAGGCGGCCAGCGTGGCTTCGTGGAAGCCGCTGAGGATGAGCTTGCGTTTGCCCGGGTAGGTGACGATATCGCCCACGGCATAGATGCCGGGCACGCTGGTGGCGAAGGTGGCGGGGTCCACCACGAGTTGTTTGCGCTCCATGGCCAGGCCCCAATCTGCAAGGGGACCGAGTCGGGGCGAGAGGCCGAGCACGGCAACCAGTACATCAAGCGCCAGGGCGCGCTGGGCGCCTTCTGCATCGACCACCCTCAACGCATTGAGGTGGTCATGGGTGGTGTCGATGCCGGTGATCTGAACCGCTTCGACAACGATGCGCCCGGTGTCGCGCTGGTGCTGCAGGCGTTGTAGCAAGGCGTCTGGCGCCTGAAACACGTCGCGGCGGTGCAAGAGCGTGATGCGTGTTGCAGGGCTGCGTTCGGCCAGGTCGAGGGCACAGGCCACGGCGCTTTCGTCACCACCATGCACAACGACATGGCGGCCTGCGGTGTCGAACCCTGTGGGCAGCGATTGGTAGAAAACCTGCGTGCCGACAAACACTTCAATGCCTTCGGTCTTGAGCGTGCGCGGCACAAAGGCGCCGACACCTGCGGCAACGAAAACAGCGCGGGCCAGCAGCATTGCGCCGGTATCTGTTTGCACCAGCACGCGCCCATCGGGCTGGGGTGCGAGGGATGAGACCATCGAGCCCAAATGCCAGTGCGGCGCAAAAGGGGCGATCTGCTTGAGCAGCAACGCCACCAGCTCGCGCCCGGTGCACACGGGCACGCCCGGAATGTCGTAGATGGGTTTGTCGCCATACAGTTCGACGCATTGGCCGCCCGCATGGGGCAGCGCGTCGATCAGATGGGCCTTGAGGCCTTGCAGGCCGAGCTGGAACACCTGGAACAGACCCACGGGGCCTGCGCCGATGACGACGGCATCTGTTTCTTCCATCATGTCTGACGATTCAAGCCAGGGCCGTGGGGCCTGCCGTCTGGCCGTAAACCGGCGCACCGCTAGCCACTGCCATCACGGGGCCCGCCTTGCCAGGCCGCCGGTGGCATGTCCCCCAGGAGGAAGGCGCGCAGCGGCTCAGGGCAGGCGTCACTTGGCCAGGTCGCTGATCTTGCCGGGCTTGCCGTTCCACTCGTCTGCGTCGGGCAGAGCGGCCTTGCGTTTGGTGATGCTCTTCCAGCCATCGGCAAAGGCGAGGTCGGCGTTGAGCTTGATGAACGCGACCTGGTCTGCAGGCAGGTCTTCTTCGGCAAAAATGGCGTTGGCGGGGCACTCGGGGATGCAGACGGCGCAATCGATGCACTCATCGGGGTCGATGACGAGCATGTTCGGACCTTCGCGGAAGCAGTCCACGGGGCACACATCCACACAATCGGTGTACTTGCACTTGATGCAGTTTTCGGAAACGACGTGGGTCATGGCAGCAGTTGTGTGGGGCGGTGAAAACCCTCGATTTTAGGAGCTTTCACCGACATTGGTTACAGGGGCCCTCACCCCGGTGGGGTGACTTGGGTGTTGATCGGTTGATGTGGGTCAATTGACCAGCACGGCCGCCGCCGTTTTGTGGCTGGCAGTGTCGACAAGAATCATCGAACCCAGCACACGCGCCTGGCTGAACGCCGTTGCGGGCAGGGCTTCTTGCAGCAGCAGATCCACGTGGCCGATGGCGTTGGGATCCAGTTGCGTGGCGGCCTCTTCGGCCAGCGTGTTGATGTTGAGCTTGTGCACCACAGCCTTCACCTTGGCTTTCACCCAGCGGTGGCCGTGCAGCGCCCAATACACGCGTCCGGCGACCAGGGGCTCATCGTCCATCCATGCCACGGTGGTGCGCAACTCGCGGCTGGCGGGCCATGCGGGCACGCTGGCAGGCGTGTCGAAGTCATCCTCAGCGGGGGCGGCGGCAGTTGGTGCGGCCAGGATCCAGTCGCCCCGCGAGACGTCCACCTCGCGGTCGAGGATGATGCCGGCGCTTTGGCCCGCACCAACCCCCCCGGGGCGGCGTGCATGGTCCAGCACCTGGGCCACGGCGGCGAGTTGGCCACTGGGGAACACCTGCACCGGTGTGCCAGGGGCCACTTGCCCTGCGGCCACACGGCCCCAGAAAACGCGGCGGCCCTGCGAGGTGTCGGCGGACGACGACGAGGATTTCTCCACCCATTGCACCGGAAGGGCCAGCGGCAAGTCCGTGTCGGTGGGGGTGTTGGGCAGTGCTTCCAGCACTTGCAGCAGCGTGGGGCCGTCATAGCCGCTCCAGCCCGGATGGGCGTCCACCACGTTCCAGCCCTTGAGCGCTGAAACCGGCACCATGGCGCGCACGGCGATGCCTGCGGCCTGTGCAAAAGTGGTCAGCGCTCCCTGGATGTGCGTCCATGCCAGGGCGGGGTCTTCCACTGCGTCGAGCTTGTTCACGGCAAACACCAACGAGTGCACGCGCAGCAGGTGGGCGAGCAGCGAGTGGCGGCGCGTCTGCGACAGCAGCTCCAGCTGCGGGTTCTTCCAGTCGAGCTTGGTGGCATCGACCAGCACCACCGCCGCGTCGGCGCTACTGGCCGCAGTGACCATGTTGCGCGTGTATTGCTCATGGCCCGGCGCGTCGCCGATGATGAATTTGCGCTCTTCGGTGGCGAAGTAGCGGTAGGCCACGTCGATGGTGATGCCTTGTTCGCGCTCGGCGCTGAGGCCGTCGGTCAGCAAGGCCAGATCGGTCTCGCCCTGGCGTTGTACGCCCGCGAGGTGGTCTTGCAGCACGGCCTTGCTGTCCACCAGCAGGCGGCCGATCAGCGTGCTTTTGCCGTCGTCCACGCTGCCGCAGGTGATGAATTTCAGCGCGGAAATATGGTCATTTGTGCCGCTGGCGATTGATGGGTAAGCGCTGGCAGCTATCGAATTGGTAGTGGTCATCAGAAATACCCGTCTCAGAAATAGCCGTCTTTTTTGCGCTTCTCCATCGAAGCGTCGCTGGTCTTGTCGTCCATGCGTGTCGCGCCGCGTTCGCTCACGTCGGCGGCCAGGGTTTCGATCACGATGTCGGCTGCGGTGGCCGCCGTGCTCTCCACCGGGGCGGTGCAGGTGATATCGCCAACGGTGCGAAAACGCACGTCGCGGGTCTCCACGGTCTCGCCGTCGCGCGGGGGCGTCAGTTCGGTGACGGGCATCAGCATTCCCCGGCGGTCCACCACCTTGCGCTTGTGGGTGTAGTAGATGCTGGGCAGCGCGATCTGCTCGCGGTCGATGTACTGCCACACATCCAGCTCCGTCCAGTTGCTGATGGGGAACACGCGAAAGTGTTCGCCGGGCTGCAGGCGGGTGTTGAACAGGGTCCACAGCTCGGGGCGCTGGGCCTTGGGCTGCCACTGGCCGAAGCTGTCGCGGTGCGAAAAGATGCGCTCTTTGGCGCGGGCCTTTTCCTCGTCGCGGCGGGCGCCGCCGATCAGGGCGTCAAACCGAAACTCTTCAATCGCTTCGAGCAGCGTGACGGACTGGTGCACGTTGCGCGATTCGCCGGGATGGGCCAGGCGCACGGTGCCACGCGCCATCGAATCTTCGACGCTGCGCACGATGAGTTCGGCGCCCAGCTCCTTCGCACGGAAGTCGCGGAAGTCCGTGACCTCGGGGAAGTTGTGGCCCGTGTCGATCATCAAGAGCGGGTAGGGAATGCCGCCACCGCTGGCCTTGGTGCCAAAGGCTTTTTCGGCGCACTTGAGCATGACCAGCGAATCCTTGCCGCCCGAGAACAACAAGGCGGGGCGATCGAAGGCGGCGGCCACCTCGCGCAGGATGAAGATGGTTTCTTCTTCCAGCGCGTCAAGGTGGGCGTTGCTCAGGTGGTGTGCAGCGGCCTGGCTCAGGGCCGACTGGATCACGTCAGGGGTGGTTCGTGCATTCATGGCGAGTGTTTTTTCACGCTTTGTTCAGTGGGCCAGGTGGAGTCCGCACTCGCGCTGGTCTTCGCCCTTGGTCGGGTCCACGTAGTCGAAGTTGTTGGGCAAGCCGTGCTTTTGGCAATACTCGTACAGATCCTTGGACGACCAGTGCAGCAGCGGCGCGACCTTGATCAGGCCGTCGGGGTTGATGCTGACGGGCTCCATCTGGGCGCGCACGGCGGTGTCGGTGGCGCGCAGCGCGGTGAACCAGACCTTGGGGGCCGTCTCGCGCAGGGCACGGGCAAAGGGTTCGAGCTTGACCTCTTCGGTAAAGGCGGCATGGCGCGGGTCGTCGAGCGCGGGCGTGGTGCCATCGACGGCCTCACGGTGCGCGCGCGAGCGGCGCGGCAGGTAGATGTGCAGGTTCAGCCCCAGCTGCTTGGTCACTTCGTCGGCAAAACGGTAGGTGGCTTCGGTGTTGTAGCCGTTGTCCATCCAGATGACCGGCACATCGGGCTGCACGCGCGTGACCAGGTGCAGGATCACCGCTTCGAACGGGCGGAAGTTGGTGGTGACGATGGCCGGTTGGCCCAGGCCGAGCGCCCATGCCACCAGGCCGGGGGCATCGTGGCCGAGTGTGGCATTGACCTGCGCGAGGTCGGTGCTGCTGTTCATTGGATGGCTCACAGGATGGCTCATGCCGCCTCCCGTGCAAACAGGGGGCGCGGCTCGTTCACGTCGCCCTGGTAGAAATCGCCGAAGCGTTCGAACTGGCGCTGGGCGGCGGCGGGGTCCACGCCTTCCGCCAGCACTGCGCTGCTGAATCCACTGCGGTGCATGTGCACCAGCTGGTCAATCAGCACATCGCCTGTGGCGCGGATGTCGCCAGTGAAGCGGTAGCGCCGGCGCAGCAGCAAGGCCTGGCTGTACGCGCGGCCGTCCGTGAATTTGGGGAACTGCAGTTCCACACATTGCACGCCTTCGAGCGCGCCGCTGGTCACCAGATCGGCCAAATCGGCGTCGTTGGTGATTTGCAAGGTTTTTTCGGCTTCAGCGCCCGTGGATAAAGCGCCAGCAGCTATTATTTTCATAGTCATCAATCGCTCTCTCAGTCTTGTTCAGTCAGGGCTTCCTGGTCGGCCTTGGGGCGGCGTGCGCTGTTGGCCGCCTGCTTGAAGGGCTCGTGGCCAATGCGGCGCAGGGCGTCGATGAACAGCTCGCCCGGCTTGCGCAGTGTGCGGAAGGTGGCGAGCAGGGCCTCGATCACATCGGGCACTTCGGCCGCCGTGAACGACGGGCCGACCACCTTGCCGCCAATCGCGGGGCCAGACAGCGTGGTGCCGTCCGAACCGCCCAGCGTGATCTGATACCACTCCTTGCCGTCCTTGTCGACACCTAGAATGCCGATGTGGCCGCTGTGGTGGTGGCCGCACGAGTTGATGCAGCCGCTCATGTGCAGGTCGATGGGGCCCAGGTCGAACAGCTCGTCCAGGTCCTGATAGCGATCTGTCACGGCAGCACCGATGTGCAGCGAGCGTGCGTTGGCCAGCGAGCAAAAGTCGCCGCCCGGGCAGACGATCATGTCGGTCAGCAAGCCGATGTTGGGCTGCGCCAGGCCCAGGGCGCGCGCCGCGTCGTACAGTGCGGGCAGGTCGCTCTCATGCACCCAGGGCAGCATGAGGTTTTGTTCGTGGGTCAGGCGCGCCTCGGCAGCGCTGAACTGCTCGGCCAGCTGGGCCAGCGCGTCCAGGGTGTCGGCGTCGGCATCGCCGGTGGCAAAACCGGGGCGCTTGAACGACAGGGTGACCGTCTTGAGGCCAGGCAAGCGGTGGCCGCGCACGTTTTGCTGCAGCCAGCGCTGATAGAGCTGGCCCTCGGTGTTGACCTTGGACGGCAGGTTGGCGGCTTTCAGTTCGGGCACCACGAAATTGCGGGTGACCCGGTCCAGCTCGTCCTGCGTGATGGTGTGGGGCGCGCCGTCGAGCTCGACGATGTCCTTGTATTCCTTCTCCACCGCGTCGATGAAGTTCTGGCCTTCGCTCTTGACCAGAATCTTGATGCGCGCCTTCCATTTGTTGTCGCGCCGGCCGTAGCTGTTGTAGGTGCGAACAATGGCCTCGATGTAATTGAGCAACTGGTCCCAGGGCAAAAATTCGCGCACCACGCTGCCAATGATGGGCGTGCGGCCCATGCCGCCGCCCACCTTCACCGTGAACCCCACGCTGCCGTCGTCGGCGCGGCGGGCCTGCAGGCCGACGTCATACCAGCCGATGGCGGCGCGGTCTTCTGCGGCGCCATTGAAGGCGATCTTGAACTTGCGCGGCAGGTAGGTGAACTCGGGGTGCAGCGAGCTCCACTGGCGCGTGATTTCGGCAAACGGGCGGGTATCGACGATGCTGTCTTCGGCGATGCCTTCGAGCGCGTCGCAGGTGATGTTGCGGATGTCGTTGCCGCTGGTCTGAATGCCATGCATGCTCACGCTGGCCAGCAGGTCCATCACGTCGGCGGCGCGGGTGATGGGAATCCAGTTGAACTGCACATTGGTGCGCGTGGTGAAGTGGCCGTAGCCATAGCGCAGCGGCGCGGCAGGCAGCGTGGTGCCGGGCTGCGCGTTTTGCAATGCGTCTTGTGTGGCCTGGGCATGGGCCAGCAATTCAGGTGCGGGCTTGTCGTATTCGCGTGCGATGTGGGCCAGCGTGCGCAACTGCGTGCTGCTGATTTCGCCATAGGGCACGGCAATGCGCGCCATGGGCGCGTAGCGCTGGATGTACCAGCCGTTTTGCAGGCGCAGCGGCAAAAGCTGTTCGTCAGTCAGCTCGCCGCGCTGCCAGCGTTCGATCTGGTCGCGGAACTGCTCAGCGCGCAGTTTGACGAATTGCTTGTCGAAGTGGGTGTATTGGTACATGGGGCAACGAGCCTCTTAAATCAAAACAAGTTTGGCGCCCGCCCAGGCGAGCAGCAGCGAAAGGGCAGAGCGGATCAGCCGCTCAGGCGTATGGGATACCAGGCGCGAGCCCAGCCAGATGCCGGGCAGCGAGCCCGCCAGCAACTGCAGCAGCAGTGGCCAGTCCACCGAGCCCAGCGATGCATGGCCCAGGCCGGCCACCAGCGTGAGCGGCACGGCGTAAGCGATGTCGGCGGCGATGATACGTGGCAGCGGCAGGTGCGGAAACACCAGCAGCAGCACCGTGACGCCAATGGCGCCAGCCCCCACCGAGGTAAAGGTGACCATCGTGCCGATGACGGCGCCCAGCAGCACCGGCAGGCTCCAGTGGCGTGGCCGCGTGGCGGCGGCGCCGCTGCCCTGGCGGGCGGCTTGTTCGGCGGCCTGGCGCTGGGCCGAGAAAGCCACCACCTTGTAGAGCGTGGCTGCCGCAGTCAGCAGCAGCGCGACGCCCAGCGTGGTGGTCATGAGGCGTTGCACCGGCTCGCTGGTCGGGCCCAGGTGCTGCAGCAGCGCCAACGATCCCAGGGCTGCTGGAATGCTGCCCGCGCACAGCAGGCCGACCACGCTCCAGGGCACCATCCGCCTGCGGGCCAGGCCCACCGTGCCCCCCAGCTTGGTGAATGCCGCGAACAGCAGATCGGTGCCGATGGCCAGATGGGGCTTGACGCCAAAGAAGAAGATCAGCACAGGCGTCATCAGTGAGCCACCGCCCACGCCAGTCAGTCCCACGATCAGCCCGATCGCAAAGCCTGCAAAAACAAACGCCAATTCATGCATGCCGCGAATGTAGAGGCCGCGCTTATGGAAACAAACGATTGTTTCGTGCTGCTCTTATGCGAATAAGCTTATGCGCCAATGCTGGCGCGGCCTGGCGGCGGTTTGACCGGTGTGATGCCGATGTGGCGCAGGCTGTGGGCGCGGCACCACATGGAGGCCCTCTGCGTGCGTGGTGGGCGGGTATGAGGCTAGGAGGCTGTTGGATTTGCAGCCGACGATTTCCAAGTCCGGCAGCCTCCTAGATCCGCTCGGTCCCCATGGCGCGTGCCAGTCTGGCATCGATTGGCAGCGGTTCGCCCTGCAGGCGCGCGGCCAGCAGTTCGCCGCACAGCACTGCCCGCGTCAACCCGCGCGCGCCCATGGCGGTGTTGACCCACAGGCCGGGCAGGGCGTCGGCATCGATGGGGCCGACGATGGGCAGGCGGTCGGTGGAGGTGCAGCGCACGCTGGCCCAGGCGCGCACGGCCCCCGCGTCGGTGGGTGAGGGGGCAGCGAATGCCGCCTGCAGCGCGGGACTGGCGCCGGGCACGAGTTCCTGCAGGCGCTGCCAATTGGTGGCGTGTGCTGCAGCGACCTCGGCGGGCCCCAGCGGCAGGGTGTCCACGTCGCGCTCGAAGGTGGAACCCATGTGCCAGGCCAGGCCGTCTTCATGGGGCACATGGGCCACCAGGCCACCATTGCCATTGACAGGAAAGGGCGGCAACCCCGACATCGTGGCGCCTTGCACGCCCCACGACAGCTGGCCGCGAACGGGTTGCAGCGGAAGTCCGGGCGCTGCTGATCGCGCCAGCAGGGCGTTGCAGGCCGGCCCCGCTGCCAGCACCACGCATTCGGCCTCAGCCAGTGTTTGCCCTTGCGTATCCACGGCACGCCACAGCGGGGCGGTGTCGGTGTCGGTGGCGCCGGGGGCTTTCTGCAGGCGGGCCACGGGGGTGTGGGGCCGCCATTCAATGCCGGGTTGGGCCAGCAGGGCCTGCACCAACCGGGCGGGCCGTACCCAGCCTGCACGCACATGCCAGCAAGCAGGGGTGTCTGACGCCAGCCCGGCGGCCTGCAGTGTCTGGGCGTTGGCCGCCTGGCTCCAGTCGGCACCTGGGCCGGGCTCCCAGTCCTTGGGCAAGCCCAGGTTCTGGTCGGGCCGACGCTCCAGCACGCCGCAGGGATTCCAGTCCACGCCCTGCTGCAGCAGCGCCTGCGATTGCTGCAGCATGGCGCGCACGCCGCTGCGCGACACGCGCGAGAAAACGTTGTCGTCGGGCGAGAGGTGGGGCGCAAACAGGCCGACGGGCAGGCCGGATGCGCCTGCCGCCGGGGCTGCCGCGGCATCCAGCACCTGCACCTGCCAGCCGCGCCGTGCCAGGCTGACGGCGGTGGCAGCGCCCGCCAGCCCGCCTCCAATGACGATGCAGCGGGCGGGCGCTGCGGGCCCGGTGCCTGGTGCCGCTGGCCGCGCGGTGCGCGGCTCCCAGCGGGGGTTGAAGAGGGCATTGAGGTTGTCGCGCTTGGGGGGCACCCCTGGCACCTTGTGGACCTCGAAGCCGCATTGTGTGAGCGCATCGCGCACGGCGCGCGCAATGGTCCAGGTGGCCAGGCGCGTGCCCCGGTGGCAGCAGCGGGCCACGGCTTTCAGTGTGTACAAGTCCCAGATGTCAGGGTTGCGCTGCGGGCTGAAGCCGTCCAGATAGACCGAGTCCACGGTCCAGTCCTGTTGGCGCAACAGGGTTTGAGCGTCGCCGATACCCAGGGTGAGCAGGACGCGCCCGCCCTCGAAGGCCAGGCGATGCACGCCCGGCAGCAAACCCCAGAACTGGTCGTGCAGTTCTTGCGCCAGCGAGGCCAGCTCGGGGTGCGCGCAGGTGGCACGCAACAGATCGGCCGCGCTGACGGGCCAGGCTTCCGTGGACACGAAATGCAGGATGCGAGGGCGCTGTGGATCGGCGCGCCAAGCGGCCCAGGTGACCAGAAAGTTCAGCCCGAAGCCGAACCCGGTTTCGAGAATGCGCCACTGTGCCGCCCCTGCCCACGCCGCAGGCAGGCCGCAACCGTGCAGAAACACCTGGAGGGCCTGCTCCAGGCCCCCGTTCTCACTGTGATAGCGGTCGCCGAAGCGGGGGCTGAACGGAGTGCCGTCCGGTAGCCAGTCAATACGCTCAGGCATTTGGTGTCGTGGGGTGAAAATTCATGGAACAGGTCTGACGCGTGATGTCGCAGCGATGCATGACACGCCGTATGCCAAGGCCGCTCAGATGGCTGCGTCCATCGCTGCATGGGACCGACCGCACCGCAGCGTCTGCGCCACCGCCAAAAAAGTGATTTGGGCGAAACCGCTTTGGCAGCGCTGCACTGCGCTTCGCTTCGTTATGCGCTGGGCGGGACATAGCCCGCCGCAGCGTCTGCGCCGCCGCCAAAAAAGTGGTTTTGGCGAAACCGCTTTGGCAGCGCTGCACTGCGCTTCGCTTCGTTATGCGCTGGGCGGGACATAGCCCGCCGCAGCGTCTGCGCCGCCGCCAAAAAAGTGGTTTTGGCGAAACCGCTTTGGCAGCGCTGCACTGCGCTTCGCTTCGTTACGCGCTGGGCGGGACGTAGCCCGCCGCGGCGTCTGCGCCGCCGCCAAAAAAGTGGTTTTGGCGAAACCGCTTTGGCAGCGCTGCACTGCGCTTCGCTTCGTTACGCGCTGGGCGGGACGTAGCCCGCCGCGGCGTCTGCGCCGCCGCCAAAAAAGTGGTTTTCCATTTGCCGGGCCAGGTATTGGCGGGCGCGGGCGTCGGCCAGGTTCAGGCGGTTCTCGTTGACCAGCATGGTCTGGTGCTTGAGCCAGTCGGCCCAGGCTTCCTTGCTCACGCTTTCCCAGATACGTTTGCCCAGCTCGCCGGGGTAGGGAGGAAAGTCGAGGCCTTCCGCTTCCTTGCCGAGCTTGATGCATTGAATAGTGCGCGCCATGGGGGTTTCCTTGTAATGGGTGAGCAGAAAAACGCCTGCTCAGACGATTTGGATATAAAGAACTGAAATCTTAGTAGTTCCAGTTTTGAGAGCGGCCTTTGAGAATGCAATTCATCGGTGTTTCGCACCACTTTGCATTCACATCCAGAGGCTCCTCATGAACTTTCGCCGCGACTTTATCAAGTTTCCCTTTGCCGCAGCCTTTGCAGGCGCTTTGGCCCTGACGGCATTGCCATCGTTCGCACAGTCTGTGACCTTGCTCAATGTGTCGTACGACCCCACGCGGGAGTTGTATGTGGAGTTCAATCAGGCGTTCGCCAAGTACTGGAAGGCCAAGACAGGCCAGGACGTAACCATCAAGCAAAGCCACGGCGGCTCGGGCAAGCAGGCGCGGTCCATCATCGACGGGCTGGATGCCGATGTCGCCACCCTGGCGCTGGCCGGGGACACCGATGCGCTGCACACCAACGGCGGTCTGATCCCCAAAGATTGGCAAAAGCGCCTGCCCCACAACAGCTCGCCTTACGCGTCCACCATCGTGTTGGTGGTGCGCCAGGGCAACCCCAAGGGCATCAAGGACTGGGACGACCTCATCAAACCCGGTGTCAGCGTGATCACGCCCAACCCCAAGACCTCGGGGGGCGCCCGCTGGAACTACCTGGCCGCCTGGGAATTCGCCAAGCGCAAGCTCGGCAGCGATGCCAAAGCCAAGGACTTCGTGGCCAAGCTGTACGGCAACGTGCCTGTGCTTGATACCGGCGCCCGTGGCTCCACCATCACCTTTGCCCAGCGCAACCAGGGCGATGTGTTAATTGCCTGGGAGAACGAGGCCTATCTGCTGGAAAAAGAGTTTGGCGCCAAGTTTGACGTGATCGCTCCGTCGATCTCCATCCTGGCCGAGCCCGCCGTGACGGTCGTGGATAAAAACGTGGACAAAAAAGGCACGCGCGCCGTGGCCGAGGAATACCTGAAGTTCCTTTACACCGAAGAAGGGCAGGACATTGCGGGCAAAAATTTTTATCGCCCCGTGGTTTCTGAAAAGGCCAAGGCCAAATATGCCAAGCAGTTTCCCAAGCTGAACCTGTTCACCATCGACGCAGCGTTCGGTGGCTGGGACAAGGCCGCCAAGGACCACTTTGCAGACAACGCGAGCTTCGACCAGATCTATACGAAGAAATAGGTTCGCGCACTCTGATCGGCCTGATGCGGTATCGGCCGCGGATGAACCGTTCGCCCTGAGCCTGTCGAAGGGCTGCTCGCAGAGGGCACCGGTTTCGATCCTTCGACAGGACAGGCCACGCTCAGCCCGCAGGGCCGGTTCCTCATCGATTTTTATAAGAAATCAGGCTCTAGCGCATATCCATAAATCGCTGGTAGCTATCAAAACAAAAGCAAAGGAAAGCCATGTCCGCCTTGTTGATTGCCGGTAGTCCTTCCGAGCGCTCACGCTCCGCCGCCTTGCTCGATGCCGTGGCGCAGCGCCTGTCGGTGCGCGGTGCGTTGGTGGACCGGGTGCACATTCGCAACCTCTCGCCCCAGGCGCTGCTGCTGGCCGATTTTGCGCACCCCACGGTGGTGAACGCCCTGGACCAGGTAGCCCGTGCCCGTGTGCTGGTGGTGGCCAGCCCGGTGTACAAAGCTGCCTACAGCGGTGTGCTCAAGGTGTTTTTAGACCTGCTGCCGCAGACCGCGCTCAAGGGCAAGGTCGTGTTGCCCCTGGCCACCGGGGGCAGCCCGCACCACATGCTGGCGCTCGATTACGCGCTGCGCCCGGTGTTGCAGTCGCTCGGCGCCAAGAGCATCCTGCCGGGTATCTATGCCACCGATGCCCAGGTGGCGCTGACGCCCGAGGGCGCATACCACCTGCAAGACGACATCGCCAAACGCCTGGACGAAGCTGTCCACGTGTTGTTCACCGAAACGCTGCGGCCCACCCCTGCACAAGTGGCGCACTCCGCGCATTTCGCGCCGGTGCACTTCTCGCAAGTGCGATGTAGCGTGTAACGCGCAGCTGCCGCGCACCGGCCCCTTGCAAGGCCTGCCGCGCCACTCCCTCCGCCCCCTTTTCGTTTTGAACCCTCGATATGCCTTTGACAGAGGGCAGGGCGGGCTGTTGCCTGTCCGTCCTCTGCGGGCTGACCCAGAAAGACATTGCCATGACATTTCCATTGGATTCTCAGCGTCGACAAGTGCTTTTGACCGCCCTGGCCGCAGCCAGTCTGGCCGCCACCGGCGTGCCTGCCTGGGCCCAAACCGGCAGCCGCGTGCTGCGTGTGGGCTATCAAAAGGGCTGGCTGTCCATCCTCAAGGGCCGTGGCACCCTCGAAAAGCGTCTGGCGCCGCTGGGCGTGAAGGTCACCTGGACCGAGTTCAACGCCGGCCCTGTGCAGCTGGAAGCGCTCAATGTGGGTTCCATCGACTTTGGCGATGTGGGCGAAGCACCGCCCATCTTTGCCCAGGCCGCCGGTGCGCCGCTGGTGTATGCCGGCGCCACGGTGCCACGCCCCGCGCTGGAGGCCGTGATCGTGCCCAAGGATTCGCCCATCCGCAGCGTGGCTGACCTCAAGGGCAAGCGCGTGGCCTACAACAAAGGCTCGAATGTGCAGTATTTCCTGGTCAAGCTGCTGCAAAAGCACGGGCTGAAATATGGCGATGTGCAGTCGGTCTTTTTGGCCCCCGCCGATGCGCGTGCCGCCTTTGAAAGGGGCGCGGTGGATGCCTGGATCATCTGGGACCCGTTCCTGGCCGCTGCGCAAAAAACGCTCGACGCCCGCCTGCTGGCCGACGCCACCGGGGTGGTCAACAACCGCCAGTACTACTTCACGTCGCGCGATTTCGCGACCAAGAACACCGACGTGCTGCGCATTGCGATTGAAGAGGTCAACGCGATCGACACCTGGGCGTCCAAGAACAAGACGGCCGCCGCTACCGAACTCTCTGCCGTGCTGGGGCTGGACAAGTCCATCACCGAGCTGTACCTGAACCGCGCGCAGTTCGGCACGGCCCCGGTCACGCGCGAGATCCTGGCCGAGCAGCAGGCGATTGCCGACACCTTCTTCGACCTCAAGCTGATCCCCAAGAAGCTCAACCTGCTGCATGCCGCGCCGGTGGATCTGCTGTAACCCGCACTACCCAAGGAGCCCACCATGCCAGCGCCCATGCCCTTCCCGCTGCACGCCCAACTGCAACGCGTTCTGTGTGTCACGGCCACTGCGTGGGGGCTGAGCGTGCAGCAACGCCGCCTGGTGCGTCGTGCGCCCCAGTTCGGCTTTGCCATCTCGTACTGAAAGACCTGTTCCATGCAAATTTTCTGGTTCATCCCCACCCACGGCGACAGCCGGTATCTCGGCACGGCCAAGGGCGCGCGCCAACTCAGCCATGACTACCTCCAGCAGGTGGCGGTGGCGGCCGACAGCCTGGGCTACGAAGGCGTGCTCATCCCCACAGGCCGGTCGTGCGAAGACCCCTGGGTGATCGCGTCCAGCCTGCTTGCCGTTACCAAGAAGCTCAAGTTCCTGGTGGCGGTGCGCCCCGGCCTGCACCAGCCCGCCTTGGCGGCGCGCATGGCGGCCACGTTCGACCGGCTCTCGGGCGGGCGCCTGCTCGTCAACCTGGTGACGGGTGGCGACCAGGCGGAGCTGGAGGGCGATGGCGTGTTTCTGGACCATGCCACGCGCTATGAACAGTCGGCCGAGTTCATCCGCATCTGGCGCGAGATCCTCGCGCGCAGCCACCGCGGTGAATCGTTCGATTACGACGGCAAGCACCTCAGCGTGAAGGGCGCCAAGCTGCTGTTTCCACCCCTGCGGCATCCGCACCCGCCGGTGTACTTTGGGGGGTCGTCCGCTGCCGCCCACGACCTGGCGGCCGAGCAGGTCGAGGCCTACCTGACCTGGGGCGAACCCCCCGACGAAGTGGCCAAGAAGGTGGCCGATGTGCGCGCCCGCGCTGCCAAACACGGCCGCACCGTGAAGTTCGGTATCCGCCTGCACGTCATCGTGCGCGAGACGGACGCGCAGGCCTGGGCAGCCGCCGAAGAACTCATCAGCCATGTTCAGGACGAAACCGTGGCACATGCCCAGGCCGTGTTCTCGCGCATGGATTCGGAGGGCCAGCGCCGCATGGCCGCATTGCATGCCGGTGGCGTCAAACGCAGTCGCAAAGACCTGGAAATCAGCCCCAACCTGTGGGCCGGGGTGGGCCTGGTGCGCGGTGGCGCGGGCACGGCGCTGGTGGGCGACCCGCAGACCGTGGCCGCGCGCATCGAGGAATACGCTGCGCTGGGCCTGGACACCTTTGTGCTGTCGGGCTACCCGCACCTGGAAGAGGCTTATCGCTTTGCCGAACTCGTGTTCCCGCTGCTGCCACTGAAGCTGCGCGACAAGCTCACCGGGGGCAACCCGCTGGGCCCCTTTGGCGAGACCGTGGCCAACGACTTTGTGCCCCGCGCATCGCAAAGCTGAACCCGCACCACAGGAGCCACGCCATGAGCATCCAGTCCATCAACCATGTGCAGCTGGCCTTCCCGGCCGGGGCCGAGGCGTCGATCCGCCGCTTCTACGCCAGCCTGCTGGGCCTGCCCGAGGTGTGCCTGCAGGCGGGCAACACGCTGCGCTTTGCCGCAGGCACCCAGCGCATCGATCTGGTGCCCACCGAGCACTGGCAACCGGTGCCCGCAGTCTCGCACCTGGCCTTTGAGGTGCAAGACCTGCCCGCGCTGCGCCACCGCCTGCTGCAGGCCGGGCTGCCGCTGGTGGAGAACCGCGCGCTGCCCGGCTACCTGCGCTTTTATGTCAAGGACCCGGCGGGCAACCAGCTGGAGTTCCTGGAGCCCGACGACGAATTACAGGAAACCAATCCATGACACAGACCCAGATTGTTCGAGAGCTGCAGGTATCTCCCGTGGCCGACTCCGCCGATCTTCCGCTCGACGGGCCCTTGCTCCCCGCGCCGCTGATCCGCTTTCTTGCCAACGTTGGGCAGCGCCTGCTGCCATGGGCCGTGCCCGTGGGGCTGATCGTGCTGTTGCAGATCGCCTCGTCGCTGGGCTGGCTGTCCACGCGGGTGCTGCCCGCGCCGGTGGACGTC
Source organism: Acidovorax radicis (assembly GCF_020510705.1). Taxonomy (NCBI): domain Bacteria; kingdom Pseudomonadati; phylum Pseudomonadota; class Betaproteobacteria; order Burkholderiales; family Comamonadaceae; genus Acidovorax; species Acidovorax radicis. Next base: position 3,013,128 of record NZ_CP075184.1, on the reverse strand, counting down.
GTGAAGGCTGCCTGGACACTGACCGCGTCGGGCGAGCTGTGGACGCACGTCAAGGTCAGCGCGGGCCGCGCGCTGGCCGGGCTGGCCGTCGGTGGCGGCCTGGGCCTGCTGCTGGGCTTGCTCACTGGCTCGGTAAAGCTGTTCGAGACACTGCTGGATTCGACCATCCAGATGGTGCGCAACATCCCCGCGCTGGCGCTCATCCCGCTGGTGATCCTGTGGTTCGGCATTGACGAGTCGGCCAAGCTGTTCCTCATCAGCGTGTCGGTGTTCTTCCCCATCTACCTCAACACCTTCCACGGCATCCGCAACGTGGACCCTGGCCTGATCGAGATGGGGCGCACCTACGGCCTGGGTCTCTGGCAGCTGTACCGGCAGATCATCCTGCCCGGCGCGCTCTCCAGCATCCTGGTGGGGCTGCGCTTCTCGCTCGGCCTGATGTGGGTGATTCTGATCGTGGCCGAGACCATCTCGGCGCAGGCAGGCATTGGTTACCTGACGATGAACGCGCGCGAGTTTTTGCAGACCGACATCGTGCTCGTGGGCATCCTGCTCTATGCCCTGCTGGGCAAGCTGGCCGACCTGTTTGCCAAGGGGCTGGAGCGGTATTGGCTGCGCTGGCATCCGGGCTACCAATCCGCATGACTCACTTTTTTATAGCTGCTTGCGCTTTATTTACAAGCGCTGGAGGCCCATATGACCAATAAAAATACCCCGAAGAACACCACTGGCATGCGCCTGGAGGTGCGCGGCGTGGACAAGCGCTACGGCACACGCGATGTGCTCAAGAAGACGGAACTCACCATCGAGCCTGGCCAGTTCGTGGCCATCGTGGGGCGCAGCGGCTGCGGCAAGAGCACGCTGCTGCGCCTGGTGGCGGGCCTGGAATCCGTCTCGGGCGGCACCATCCGCCTCGATGGCACAGACATCAACGGCCTGAGCGACAACACCCGCATCATGTTCCAGGACTCGCGCCTGTTGCCGTGGAAGCGGGTGGTGGACAACGTGGCCCTGGGGCTGCCGCCCGAGCGGCGCAGCGCCGCCGCCGAGGTGCTGGCCCGCGTGGGCCTGGGCGACCGCCTGGGCGAATGGCCCGCGCGCCTGTCGGGCGGCCAGCGCCAGCGCGTGGCCCTGGCCCGTGCGCTGGTGCACAACCCGCGCTTGCTGCTGCTGGACGAACCCTTGGGCGCGCTCGATGCGCTCACGCGCATCGAGATGCACCGCCTTATTGAAGGCCTGTGGCAGGCCAGCGGCTTCACCGCGTTGCTGGTCACGCACGACGTGCAGGAGGCCGTGGCCCTGGCCGACCGCGTGATCCTGATCGAGGACGGCCAGATTGCGCTGGACCAGCACATTGACCTGCCCCGGCCCCGATCGCATGGCGACGCGGCATTTGCCGCCATTGAAAAACGCATTCTCGACCGCGTGCTGCAAAAGCCAAATGCCGAAGCCGTGCCCGATGCGGCATGGCCCGGCGTGCCTGCATATGGACTGCGGTGGGCTGTGTGAGCTGCGCCTGAACGGGTGCTCCATCTCTTTTTTTCGTCGCTCCCCTTCTTTTTTTCTTTCCCTTTTTCCCTTCCCCTTTTCTCTTCACCCATCCATTCCGGATTTTTTTCAAGGAAAACACCATGTCTATTCAAGCCATCAACGTACGCAACCAGTTCAAGGGCAAAGTGCGCGAGATCATTCGCGGCGATGTCGTGTCAGAGGTCGATGTCGAAACGCCCTGGGGCATCGTCACCTCCGTCATCACCACCCGCTCGGTGGACGAGCTGAACCTGATCGTGGGCTCGGAGGTGGTGGCACTCGTGAAGTCCACCGAAGTGTCCATCGCCAAGCTGTCGTAAATTTAAGTGAAAAGTGCCTCTAGCGCTTATGGATTAATCGCTGGCAGCTATTAAAAAATGAGTGTTTTGAGTGAACGGGCCCTGCGTTGCAGGGGCTGCTCTTTTGCGGGAACCCGATCCATGAATTTCCAGCAACTGCGCTTCGTGCGCGAAGCCGCGCGGCGTGGTTCAACCTGACCGAAGTGGCCCAGATGCTGCACACCTCCGAGCCTGGCGTGAGCCGCCAGAGCCGCGCGCAGGCTCCAGCAGGGCCGCGATGGCGTGCGGCGAAGCTCTAATCCATCGCATGCCCGCAGGCGCTTGACCTGTGGTGATCAGCAGACCGAATCAGGCCCCCGCCGAGCTTCGGCCGCGCAGACTCCTTGGGGCGCTCTTCACCAATCACCTCGCCGTGTGCATCTGCGGGCTCGGGCGGCCTGCGGCGCTGTAAATGCTCGTAATAGCTGCACGGCGACGGCTATTGCTGTGTTTGCGCCTTGCAGCCCATTCCGATCCGCAGCACACACTTTCCGCTCGATTTTTGTAGAGGGTGCCTAGCGCGCAACGCAGCCCGAAAAGCCCGGGCCTGCCGCAGCAACGTCGGCCAGTGTCAGGCCTGCGGTGGTGTCTTCCGTGGTCTTGGTTTTGGTCACCAGCGAGCCGTTGTTCCACACCCATTGTTGGCCGTCGAAGCGGAAGATGAAGGTGTAGGTGCGGTTGGCAAGCACATGGGCGGGTGTCAGGGTTGCGGCGGCGGCTTGTGCCTCGGTCGCAGCGCTGACACGGGCGGTGTTGTCCTTGATGACCAGCTTGCCCAGATACGGGGTGATGGCCGACTCGGTGTGGATCACCTCGCCCTGCACCGAAGCCGGGCTGTAGCCGGTCTTGACCCATTCGCCCTGACCATCGGCGCTCACTGTGAAGGCTCTGGCTGCGATGGTTTGGGTGCATGCCGCCACGATGGCGTTGAAGCTCGTTTCAGCCGCGCTGATCTGCGTGGCGTCCCCAGCGGTTTTGTTGCACCCGGCCAAAGCCGCGGCGCACATCATCATGGCAATGGCCTTGCCGATGGGGTGCATGCCCTGGTGCAGACACCGGGCCGTTTTAGCTGCTATGGCTGCTGTGGCCGAGGTCGCAGCGGCGGAGGTGGTTGACGTGACGGAAGGTGGGAGGGGGGAGAGAGGGGTTGGCACGGGGTGATTGTGGCGCCGTGGGGTGCGCTTGCCGCTTGATGTGCATCAAGTTTGCGTGGACTCATCGGTGGTGCCGGTGGGGAGCAGCGGGAGCCAGACGCTGGCCGCGAACCCTGGGTGGAGCCGTGCAACGCCATCCAGAGGCCTGGAGACCCCGAGGGCGTCGGGCGCCTCGGAGTCTTGGGGCGGGGTGGCGGTGCCGATCTCCAGCCGGCCGTCCATGAGCTGCGCGTACCGCGCGACGATCGACAAGCCGAGCCCCGCGCCGTGGCCGAGCTGCAGGCCCTGTTCTCCTTGCGCCCAGCGTCGTTGCAGGCGCTGCGCGAAGTCGGCGTCCACCCCGGGGCCGTTGTCGGTCACCTGTATCACGGCGTAGCTGCTGTCGGTGCGCAGGGCCACGGTGATGCGGGGCGGCTCACCCCGGCCATAGCGCAGCGCGTTGTCCAGCAGGTTGTTCAAAATGCCTTCAATCAGTGCGATGTTGCCGCGTATGTTGACGGACCCTTCGGGGGGATCCAGGCCCTCGGCGCCCAGGTCGACACCCAGCGTGTCGGCGCGGGGCAGGTAGCGCAGCAGCGTCTCGCGTACCACGCCGTCCAGCGCAATCGTCTGCACCGACAAGGAAATACCGCTCTCTGTGGCCCGGGCCAGGGCCAGCAGTTGGTCCACGGTGCGGCTGGCCCGTTGTTCGGCCTGGGCAATGCCTTGAAGCTCATCGCGCCACACCTGGGGATCGTTGTGTGCGAGCGCTCGGGCCGCTTGTGCCCGGATGCCCGCCAGGGGGGTGCGCAATTCATGCGCCACGTTGCCCGCAAACTCGCGCTGCGCGTGCACGCTTTGCTGCACGCGCGCGAGCAGCCGGTCCAGGGCTTCTCCCAGGCGTTGCACGTCGCGCGTGGCGGCGTCTTGTGTCAGGGCCTGCGGCAGCGGCTGCAGGTCGGCAGCGTCCCGGTGGTCCATGGCGTCCTGCAGGTCGCTCAGGGGTTGCAGGTCACGTTCGATGCCGCGCAGCAGCCACGCACCCAGCGCTATCAGCAGCCAGATCTGCGCCAGGCCTGAATACATCAGCAGCCTGCGCAGCAGCTGGGTTCGCTCTGCTGTCGTCTGGGCTATGACCACGGTGAATGGCTGCGGGCCATCAATGCGCAGGGTCACCCGGCGCAGTTCGAGCTTGTCGCGCACCAGGTTGTGGAACGCGTGGGTGGCTTGCGGGGCGAGGGGGCCTGCTGCCAGGTCATGGTCGCCCGCCAGATAGGCGCCGTCGGGCCCATACACCGCGAACCACACGGTTTCGCTCTGGTCAAAGCGCAGCAGGCCTACCTCTCGCGGCGTGAGATCCAGCCGCAAGGGCTCGTCAATGTTGTCGCCGAATTCGCCGCCGCGCACATGGGCCGCCAGCGCATGGGCGTCGTCCAGCAGGGCGCGGTCGAAGGCCTCGGCCACAAAGTGGTTGCCAACACCCAGCACCACCGCGCTACCCAGTCCCCAGATGAGCACCAGCGAGAGCAGCACATGGCGGCCAATGCCCTCCAGCAAGGAGGGGGGCGCACCGCCGAGCGCCGCGCCTGGCGCATTGCGGGGGGCGTGACCGGGCGTGGCACTGTCAGCAGTGGCTGGGATGGCGCGTGCGCCAGCGCCTGCGTGGCTGTTATTGGCTGACATCGTCCTGCAGCATGTAGCCGAGCCCGCGCAGTGTGCGAATGGACGCCCCGCTGCCCGTGAGCTTGCGCCGCAGACGCGAGACAAACGCCTCGAGCGCGTTTTCGCCCAGCGCCTCGCCCGCATCCGACAGGCGGTCTGACAGGTCACGTTTGCTGAGCACCCTGCCAGGTGGGGTCATCAGCTCCCAAAGCAGGTCGAACTCGCGAGCGGGCAGCTCCAGCGGTTGGCCCGCCACGCTGTAGCGGCGTGCCAGCCGGTCCAGCGCCAGTTGACCCACGGTGACAAGGTCAGCCGTGCCGCTGGCGCGCCGCATCAGCGCGCGCAGCCGGGCTTCGATTTCTTTGAGCTCATATGGTTTGCCCAGGTAGTCGTCGGCGCCCGCGTCCAGCCCGGCGATCCGGTCCTCGGTGCTGTCACGCGCGCTGAGCACCAGCACCGGCGTGCGGTCGCCGCGCGCGCGCGCGCCGCGCAACGCGGTCAGCCCGCTGCCCAGGCCGCTGCGGGGCTCTGACCCGTGGGGCAGGTTCAGGTCGAGCAGCACGGCATCAAAGGTGTGCACCGCCCACCAGTGTTGTGCCTCTTGCACGGTGCGGGCCACTTCGACGCGGTGGCCCGCAGTTTCAAGCCCTTGGGCCATGGTTCGGCTCAGGACGGGGTCGTCTTCCACCAGGAGTAATCGCATGGGTTTACGTGGAAATACGCATAGGCCAGGTCAGCCAGCGCTCAGGTTCGATGGGAATAGTTGCCGGGTCAGCATACCCCAGCCACAGGCGCCACCTGCGGGCATGGGAACGATCCAAAAAGTCTTCAGGAGACCGTGTTTTCATGATCAATCGCAACATTCTCAGAGGCCTTGTCCTCATGGCGCTGGCGCTGGCTTTTGGCCTGCCGTCGGTGAATTATTCGCTGGGGGCGCTCAGTCACGCGGGGCCGGGGCTGTTCCCGTTCATGGTCAGCTGCATGCTGTTTGTGATCGGGGTCATCACGGTGGTGCGTGCCCGGCTGGTGGCACCGGTTGCGATGAACTTCCAGTTTCGCAACATCGCGGTCATCCTGGGCAGCCTGTGCGGCTTTGCGCTGGCCTCGCACTTTGTGAACATGGCCCTGGGCATTGTGGTGCTGGTGTTTTGCTCGGGGTTTGCCGGCACGTCCTACTCCGTGGTGCGCAACATAAAAATCGCCGCCGTGTTGCTGGCCATTGCTTTCGGGTTCCAGAAGATTCTGGGCGTCAACCTTCCCCTGTTCTGAGATCGCTATGGACGTCTTAAACAACCTCGCCTTCGGTTTCAGCCACGCGCTGACGCTGCAAAACCTGATGTATTGCGCCATGGGCTGCACGGTCGGCACCTTGGTCGGCTTGTTGCCGGGCTTGGGGCCACTGGCCACCATCAGCTTGTTGCTGCCACTGACTTACTCGATGGACACCACCGGCGCACTGATCATGCTGGCCGGTATTTACTACGGCGCGCAATATGGTGACAGCGTGAGCGCGATCACCATGAAGATCCCGCACGCCAGCAGCATCGTGGCGTGTATCGATGGCTACCAGATGACCTTGAAGGGGAAAACGGGGCTTGCGCTATTTACCGCAGGCGTCTCCAGCTTCATTGGTGGCACGGTGGCGATTGTGGTGCTGGCGTTTTTTGCGCCCAAGCTGGGTGAAGTGGCCTTTCTGTTTGGCCCGGCCGACTACTGCGCGTTGATGCTGGTGGGTTTTGTGTGCGTGAGTTTTGTTACCACGGGCAGCCTGCTCAACGGCCTGGCCATGTGCATGATCGGCATCTTGCTGGGCTCGGTGGGCACCGACGTCAACAGTGGTCTGGCGCGCTTCACGTTTGACATGCCCTTTTTGGCCGATGGCGTGGGCATCGTGAGCATTGCGCTGGGGTGTTTTGGTATTGCAGAAATCACCAAGAACCTGGATTCGCGCGAAGAGCGCTCTCCGTTCAACGGCAAGATCAAGCTGATGCCCACCTGGCCCGAGTTCAAGCGCATTATCCCCAGCGCGTTGCGTGGCAGCGTGGTGGGCTCGGTGCTGGGCATTTTGCCCGGCGGCGGCCCGGTGATTGCCCAGTTTGCAGCCTATGCGCTCGACAAGAAAGTCAGCAAGTACAAGCACGAAATCGGCACCGGCTGTATCGAAGGTGTGGCCGGCCAGGCCGCCGCTGACGAGGCCGCCGCGCGCACCAGCTTCATTCCGCTGATGAGCATCGGTATCCCCGAAAACGCTGTGATGGCGCTCATGATGGCCGCCTTCATCATCAAGGGCATTCAGCCCGGCCCCAACATGATCTCGGGCCACCCTGAGTTGTTCTGGGGCCTGGTGGCCAGCATGTGGATCGGCAACTGCTTCTTGCTGATCTTGAACGTGCCACTGGTGCGCTACTGGTTGTCGGTTTTCAAGATTCCGTACAACGTGTTGTTCCCGGCGATTTTGTTCTTTTGCTGCATCGGCACCTACAGCATCAACAACAACCTCGATGACGTTTTCATCACGGTCGCGTTTGGCGCGCTCGGCTATCTGTTCTTGCGGCTGGAGCTGGACCCATCGCCGCTGATGCTGGGCTTTATCCTGGGCCCCATGCTCGAGGAAAACTTCCGCCGCAGCATGCTGTTGTCGCGCGGCAGTTTCAGCGTGTTTGTGAACCGGCCCATCAGCGGCACCCTGTTGGGGCTGATTGCGTTGTTCATCGGCTGGCAGGTGCTTTCGTTCTTCATGAAGCGCGGCAAAGCGGCCCCGCTGCCGCAGCCCCCGGCAGAAGTCGCACACGCAAGTACGTGATGTGGTGTGGACTGGCGTGGCCTGCGGGTTGCGCCATGGGTTCAGGCCCCGTCCGTCATGCCGACCCCTGTTCGTCCGCTTGCGGGCGTTCAGGGTTTTTTTTGTCATAGCCCCCACCATGCAGGCAGCAGCGCCTGTATGTGTGCCTGGCCGTAGCGGTCGTCCATCAGGTGCACAACCCCTTGGTCTTGGGGTGTGCGGATCACCCGGCCTGCCGCCTGCACCACCTTTTGCAGCCCGGGGTACAGATAGGTGTAGTCATAACCGGCGCCGAACATCGCCTGCATGCGCTGGCGGATTTGCTCGTTCACAGGGTTGATCTGCGGCAGGCCCAGAGTGGCCAGGAATGCGCCGGTCAGGCGTTGGCCCGGCAGGTCGATGCCCTCGGCAAAGGCGCCGCCCAACACCGCAAAACCAATGCCTTGGCTGGTGTCGGTAAAACGCGCCAGAAACTGCCTTTGCTCGGCTTCGAGCATGCGGCGCGACTGGCGACACTGCGGCAACTGCGGGTAGCGCTGTTCAAGCAGGTCGGCCACCTGCTGCAGATAGTCGTAGCTGCTGAAAAACGCCAGGTAGTTGCCAGGCCGCGTGTGGAACTGCGATGCCATCAACTCGACGATAGGGCCCAGCGATGCCTTGCGGTGCGGGTAGCGCGTGGAGATATGGCGCGCCACTGACACCTGCAACTGCGCGGCCTCAAAAGGCGCTGGCACATCCACCCACACATGGTTCTCGGGCAAGCCCAGCAAGTCGGCGTAATAGGGCGCGGGTTGCAGCGTGGCCGAGAACAGCGTGCAGGTGTGGGCCGCCAGCATGCGCGGCCGCAGGAAGGGCGCTGGCACCACATTGCGCACACACAGTGTGGAGGCACCGCCCTTGGTCGAGGCGTTGGTGGTCGTGCTGCCGCTGCCGTTGCCGCTGTGGCCGCTGCCATAGGGGTGGGAGTGCGTGGCTGGCAGGGTGAGGTCCACCAGCGAATGGTCATCGAGCAGTTCTGCCATGCGAAGCATGTGCAGCGCATCAAAATAAAAGTTGTGCAGTGCCGCATCGGGCTCGGTGGGGTGCTCGGCCAAGTGGTCCGACAGCGTGCTGCCACATTGCTGCAGGGCCGCCAGCAGTTTGTCGGGCAAGGTCTCCAGCACCGCATAGTCGGAGGTCTGCGCCTTGTCCAGCGCGGACCAGTGGCGGCGCACCTTGTCGAGCGCCTTTTTCACGGCCGGATAACCGTGTGCTGTGGGGGATTTGCGCGCCTGCGCCAGGCTTTCGGGGCGCAGCTCGGCGGTGTACATCTTGCGGCCACGCTCGACCAGGTTGTGGGCCTCGTCCACCAGCAGTGCCACGCGCCACTGGTTGGCCTGGGTCAGGCCATGCAGCAGCCCGCCCATGTCGAAGTAGTAGTTGTAGTCGCCCACCACCACGTCGGCCCAGCGGGCGAGTTCCTGGCTGAGGTAATAGGGACACACCTGGTGTGCCAGTGCCACCTCGCGCACCTGGGGCTGGTGCAGGGCCACCAGGCCGGTGTGGGGGCTGGTGGCCGTGCCGGCGACGTGCAGCGCGGCGGCGCGTGCGGCAGGAAGCCGGTCGTAAAAGCCCTGGGCCAGGGGGCAGGATGCGCCGTGGCACGCCTTGTCGGGGTGCTCGCAGGCCTTGTCGCGCGCCACCAGCTCCAGCACCCGAAGGGGCAAGGGCAGGGGCGCGGCGGCGCTGGTGTGGCCCAGGCGTGCCAGGGCGTCCAGTGCCGTTTGCCTGCCCGAGGTCTTGGCCGCCAAAAAGAACACCTTGTCCAGCCGTTGTGCGGGCGCGGCCTTCAGCATCGGAAACAGCGTACCCATGGTCTTGCCGATGCCCGTGGGCGCCTGGGCGAGCAGGCAGCGGCCCGATGTGGTGGCCCTGTAAACCGCCTGTGCCAAGGCGCGCTGGCCGGCGCGAAAGTCGCCAAAAGGAAATGTCAGCGCCGTGAGGGCCGCATCGCGCGCCGCGCGGTGTGCGCTCTGGGCTTCGGCCCAGGCCAGAAACCGCTCGCACAGGGCTTCAAAGTGCTGCAACAGCGCTGCAGCGCTGTGCCGCTCGGTGAACACCGTCTCTTGCTGCGTGCCGATGTCGAAATAGACCAGGGCCAGGTCGATGTGGCTCCACGTCTCTTGCTGGCACATCAGCCAGCCGTAGATGCGCGCCTGGGCCCAGTGCAGGTGCCGATGCGATGCTGGCTGGCGGTCCAGCCGCCCCTTGAAGGTCTTGACCTCGTCCAGCCGCTGAAGCGCGGGGTCGACACCATCGGCCCGCCCCCGAACCTGCAGCGTTTTGTAGCGCCCCGCCAGGGGCACTTCTGCACGGTAGCCCGGGGCTCTGCGCGACGCCACCACCCCGTGGCCCGCCATGCCTTCCAGGGCCGTGGGTGCCGGGGTAAAGCGCAGGTCCAGGTCGCCCTGTTTGGCGGTGAACTCGCACAGCTCACGCACGGCCACGGTGTAGGTCATGGGCCGTCGGCACCCTCAGCGGCGGCTGGGCCTTGGCCGCCGCGCGGACCCTGTTCTATGGTCTGGAATGCTGTGGGGGGCAACGGTGCGGGTGATGGCTGCGGTGTTTCGCCCAGTTGCGCCTGCACCAGGTCCGCATCGCTGCGCAGCGGCGTGGCTTTGCACAGCGCCATCCATACCGCAAAGGGCAGGGTGCAAGGGGCGTGGCGCGCGGGCCGCAACAGTTCAAAGTGGCCTTCGTCCAGGCCGCCATGCAGCACCCAGATGCCAAAGTGCTCGGGGATTTCATCGGGCTCGGCAATGCCCGCCGGGAAGACGTAATAACACTCCTCGCACAACCACTGGTAAGCCTGCCGCTTGGCGTCGTGCCGCAGGTCTGACAGCAGGTCGGCCCGGCTGTATTTGATCTCGTGCACCATGGGTTGCAGGTAAGCCGGCACCGAGGTGTTGCGCACCGAGAAAAGGTCGGGCCGCGCCATGCGCCACACATGGGCAGCGGCGCGGGCGGTGGGGGTGCCGTCGTCATCGCTCCACAGGGGGGGCATGGCGGGTGTGGTGCCCACGTGCGCAGCGGGCGACGCTGCGGCAGGTATAGACGTAGGCGTAGGGGCGGTGTCGACCACGGCGCGCAGCGACAACTCCGCCCACACAATGCGCCCCGCCCCCAGCAACTGCCCGGCAAACTTCTGGCCGAGGCGGTCGTGTGCGCTCAGTGCCCGCACGCCGCGCTGGCGCGCCACTGCAAGCGTACGAATGCCCTCGTCGGTCAGTCGCAGCGTCTCGCACCCCTCGGGCGCGATGTGCTGTGCCACCAACCCGGCAGCCAGCAGGTCCACCTCCAGCCCATCCTTGCACGGCCACCCGGCCGAGCGCCAGATCTGCATCAGCCGCGTGCGGTGAGGGCGGGTCAGGGTAAGGGAAAGAGGCAGGGGGGTAGAGGGCTGCGCCGACATGAAGCTGCCGAAGGGATGGGTGAAGCACTGATTTTAATCCCAGTGTTCCCGCAGGGCCACCCTGGCATGTCGTTGCCAAAGCTCTCTAGGCCCTCGAGTGGCCAAAGTTTGACGCCAAATTGGCCTCTAGCGCTTATGTATAAAGCGCTAACAGCTATAAAAAATGTAGTGTCTACCGGCCCGCTCAGCGCTCAGCGCTCAGCGCTCAGCGCTCAGCGTTCAGCGTTCAGTGCGCATGGATGTGGGTGCCGTCACCATCCTTCAATGACGGCAGTGGCGCGAATCTGGGGCTCAGCTTTTTTCCACCAGCACGGGTTTCGTGACTTGCATGGCTTCGCCTGCCAGGTTGCTTGGCGATTGTGGTTCTACGACCTGGCCCACCGCCGCACCCCCCAGTGCGCCGGCGATGGCGCCAGCGGTGCCGCCTATAAACACCCCCACGGGTCCGCCCACCGCCACGCCGACAGCGGCACCGGCTGCCGCACCGGCCATCATTCCTCCGCCCATCAGTGCCGTTTTGGATTCGCGCTCAGACTCCGTGGGCGTCAGCATCTGCTGGGCGGCGGGATCCGGGTCTTGCGACGGCACACCATGACCGGGCAGTGCCTGCTCGGCCAGGTCGCCGTCCACGGGGGGCTCTGGGGCGGTATGGGGGGATGGGCTAGGGACGGGGTTCATGAGTCTCTCCTTGGGTGCTGTGAACACGCGAACCATTGCGTGGCTCGCTGAATCCATTTTTCAGCCCCATGCACCCGCCCTGCGCCATCCACGGGTTGGCGAAGTTGTCGGACAAAGGCTTGTCTAGCCCATTTTTCTTGATGACGTCAAGAACCTGGCGAGCAGCACAGAGCGGCTGGTTTGCCCGACGCCGGCATCCCATCAGATGAAACCCGATGAAATCAAGCCAAATAGGCCTCTGGCGCTTTATTTGTAAGCGCTAGAAGCTATCAAATAAATAGCAATTGAAGTCTGACTGGAGCAGGGCACAAGGCACAAGGCACACGTTCGCCCTGTCACCATTCGGCAAAGCTGCCGTCGCGGTGGCGCCAGATGGGGTTGCGCCAGCGGTGGCCCTGCGCGGCGCGCTCGCGCACGTGGTCTTCGTTGACGTCGATGCCCAGGCCGGGGCCCTTGGGGATCGCGACCATGCCGTCGTGGTAGGCAAACACCTCGGGGTTGGACACGTAGTCCAGCAGATCGTTGTCCGCGTTGTAGTGGATGCCCAGGCTCTGCTCCTGGATGAAGGCGTTGTAGCAAACCGCATCGAGTTGCAGATTGGCGGCCAGTGCGATGGGCCCCAGGGGGCAATGCAGCGCCAGTGCCACGTCATAGGCCTCCGCCATCGTGGCGATCTTGCGCGTCTCGGTGATGCCACCGGCGTGGGATGGGTCGGGCTGGACAATGTCCACATACCCTTGCGACAGCACACGCTTGAAGTCCCACCGTGAATACAGGCGTTCACCCAGCGCGATGGGGGTGGATGTGATGCGCGCGATTTCCTTGAGGGCTTCGTCGTGTTCGCTGAGCACGGGCTCCTCGATGAACATCAGCCGGTAGGGCTCGAGTTCTTTGACCAGCACCTTGGCCATGGGCCGGTGCACGCGCCCATGAAAGTCCACACCAATGCCGACATGCGGGCCCACGGCCTCGCGCACGGCAGCGACGTTTTGCAGGCAGCGCTCCACCTTGTCGAAGGTGTCGACATACTGCATTTCTTCGGTGCCGTTCATCTTCACCGCTGTGAAGCCGCGCGCCACCGCGTCTTTGGCCTGTTGCGCGGTTTCGTTGGGGCGGTCGCCGCCAATCCAGCTATAGACCCGGATGCGGTCGCGCACGTTGCCGCCCAGCAGTTCGGACACCGGCACGCCCAGGGCCTTGCCCTTGATGTCCCACAGCGCCTGGTCGATGCCAGCCAGTGCGCTCATGTGGATGCCGCCGCCCCGGTAGAAGCCACCCCGGTACAGCACCGTCCAGTGGTCTTCGATGTGGCGCGGGTCCTTGCCAATGAGGTAGTCGCCCAGCTCCTGCACGGCAGCGGCCACGGTTTCTGCCCGGCCTTCCAGCACGGGCTCTCCCCAGCCGACGATGCCTTCGTCTGTTTCTATTTTGAGGAAGCACCAGCGCGGCGGCACCAGAAACGTTGTCAGTCGTGTGATCTTCATGGGAGAAAACTTGTCGGAGAGTGTGAGAAATCAAGAGGCTGCGGGCACCGCGTCATAGGCGCCGTGCCAGGCCTTCATGAATTGGGCGGCCTTGGTGGCCACCTCGGTGGCCGTGTTGCCGGGCCGATAGAGGGCCGATCCCAGGCCAAAGCCACTGGCCCCAGCGGCGGCATAGGTGGCAATGTTTTCGGGCACGATGCCGCCCACCGGCACCAGGGCCATGGGTGGTGTGAGCACCGCACGCCAGGCCTTGAGCACGTGGGGCGGCAGCGCTTCTGCGGGGAACAGCTTGAGTATGTTGGCCCCCGCTGCCAGCGCTGCATAGGCTTCGGTGAGCGTGGCCACGCCAGGGGCACATGCCATGCCGGCCGCCCTGGCGGCGCGGATCACGTCGATATCGCTGTGGGGCATGACGATGATCTGCCCACCTGCGGCCGCCACGTCGGCGCACGCCTGCGCCGAAAGCACGGTGCCCGCGCCCACCAGGCAGTCGGCGGGCAACGCGTCGCGCAGCGCGCGGATGCTGGCCAGCGGATCGGGTGAGTTCAGTGGCACTTCAATGATGCGAAAACCCGCGTCGTACAACACGTGGCCAATGGCCACCACCTCATGGGGCTTCACGCCGCGCAAGATGGCGATGAGCCCACAGGTCTGCATGGTGTTGAAGAGGCTTTTGTCGATGGGGTTCATGTTCAAGTGCTCCGTGGTGAGACAGACCCGGTGGCGGGTGCCACAGGGGGGATGAGGCTGGCTGCACAGGCGATCTGCCACAGCCCGAGGGCCGTGGCGTTTTCGGCGATCACGGGGGCGGGCAAACCATAGGCCTGCAGCGCCTTGGCGTAACGCCGGCACAGATCGTTTTCGCCGCACAGCACCACCGTGGCAGGGCGGCCAGCGGGGCCTTGCGTTAGTAGTGGGGCGAGTGCACTGATTTCGTGGCCGATCAGAATGCCCGACAGGTAGTCGGCCTGTGCCGATGCGGGCAGGGCCCCCGTCAGGCCCAGCGTGCGGCTGCTAAAGATGTGCGACAGCAGGCCCCGCTGCGCATCGTCGCCCCGCGCCACGGCCAGGCCGCGGGCAAACGCGGTGTCGTCCGGGGCTGCAGGGGTTTGCATCGTCTTGCCCAGGATGGTGTGGCCCCGCAAGGCTGCAAACACTTCCCCCGTCATGAACGTATCAAAGTGCTGGATGCAACGCCCTTGTGCGCCTGCTGTTGCCGTTACCCATTTGCTGTGGGTGCCGGGCAGGCCGATCAGCACAGAGGCATCGCCGGTGGCGGGGCCACCGGCCAGCACGCCAAGCACCTGGGTTTCTTCGCCACGCATCACATTGGGCAGACTGCCGCGCTGAAGCAGCCCGGGCACGATGTGCAAGGGCTTGTCGGTGCCGCGGTGCACCACCGTCAGGCTGCGCGCCAGGTCGTCGAGCGATGTGGGGGTGTTCAGGTAGGGCGCTTCTTTCCAGCCTTGTGCGCTGCCCACCATGCCGCAGGCCACCAGGGGCAGCGCCGGGGTGGTGCTGAGCCAGTCACCGCAGGTGTCGTGCAACGCGCGCTCGAAGGCAGCGCTGTGTACTGTGTCGGGTGCGCCGTCCGGCGCAGGGGGCAGGTGCATGATGCCCCAGGGACGGTGGCGCATCTCGAGCACCTGGCCGCCAGCGTCGAAGCAAAAGGCACGCAACGAACTCGTGCCCCAGTCCAGCGCCACCAGGCTGGGGGTGCCCGCTGATGCCAGTGGGGCGGTGGATGTGGTGGGATGGCCGGCCATGGACGGTTTACTTTGCCCAGCGCAATACGAGCGGGTCCAGCCGGCGCGCGATGTCGATCAGGCCCAGGCGCACTTCGGGATGCATGGCCGGGAACGGGTGGCGGCCGGCCTCGCTGGCAATCACGCCACCTTCTTTCATGAGGGCCTTGGCGGTGAGGATGCCGCTTTGGCGGTTCTCGTGGTTGATGAGGGGCAGCCACCGCTGGTATAGCGCGAAGGCTTGATCCCCATTGCCCTGGCGGTGCGCCTCGATGACGGGGCGTATGCCATCGGGAAACCCCCCGCCCGTCATGGCGCCGGTGGCGCCTGCGTCCAGGTCTGCCAGCAGGGTGATGGCTTCTTCGCCGTCCCACGGGCCTTCGATGGCCGCACCGCCCAGGCGGATCAGCTCGCGCAGCTTGCTGGCGGCGCCAGGCACCTCGATCTTGAAGTAGGCCAGCTGCTCGATCTCCATGGCCATGCGGGCCAGGAATGCGGTCGACAGCACCGTGCCGCTGGCGGGCGCGTCCTGCACCATGATGGGAATGGTGATGGCGTCGGACACCCCGGCATAGAACTCGAAGATCTGCGCCTCAGGCACACGGAAGGTGGCGCCGTGGTAAGGCGGCATGACCATCACCATGGCCGCGCCCATGTCCTGGGCGGCGCGGCTGCGCTCGGCGCAGACACGGGTGCCGTAGTGGGTGGTGGTGACGATCACCGGCACGCGGCCTGCAACATGTTCGAGCGACACGCGCGTGACGGCTTCGCGCTCGGCGTCTGACAGTGAAAATTGTTCGGAAAAATTGGCCAGCAGGCACAGGCCGTCCACGCCCGCGTCGATCATGAAATCCAGGCAGCTCTTCTGGCTGTCCAGGTCCAGCCGGCCATCGTCGTGAAACGTGGTGGGAACCACGGGGAAGATGCCGCGATAGCGTGGTGGGGAGGCCATGGTGGTTGTTCCTTGCATGTTTTTTTGAATTGGGGGCGTTCAGTGGGAGTGGCGCGGAACGGCAGAGCCGCGGCAGCCCACCAGAAAGTCGAAGTCGCAGCCTTCGTCGGCCTGCAACACATGGTCCACATACAGGCGCTGGTAGCCGCCGCGTCCACCCTGGTCGCCGGTGGCCACGGCGGCCAGGCGTTCGGCCAGCTCGGCATCGCTGATGTCCAGGTGCAGGCGGCCTGCGTCACAGTCGAGTTCAATGAAATCGCCGTCGCGTACGGCTGCCAGCGGGCCGCCAGCTGCGGCTTCGGGCGCGACGTGCAGCACCACCGTGCCGTAGGCGGTGCCGCTCATGCGGGCGTCGGAGATGCGCACCATGTCCTTGACGCCCTGGCGCAGCAGCTTGGGTGGCAATCCCATGTTGCCGACCTCGGCCATGCCGGGGTAGCCCTTGGGGCCGCAGTTCTTCATCACCATCACGCAGCTGGCGTCGATGTCCAGGTTTTCATCGACGATGCGCTCCTTGTAGTGCTCCAGGTTCTCGAAGACCACGGCACGGCCCCGGTGCTTGAGCAGCTCTGGCGAGGCGGCCGATGGCTTGAGCACCGCGCCGCGCGGTGCCAGGTTGCCGCGCAGGATGCAGATGCCGCCGTCGGCAATGAGCGGGTTGCTCAGCGGGCGGATCACCTCGTCGTTGTATTGCGGGGCTTCGCGCACGTTGTCCCACAGGCTCTTTCCGTTGACGGTGAGTGCGCCGGGATGGGGGAGCAGGTTGTTTTCGCCCAGGCGCCGCAGCACGGCGGGCAGGCCACCGGCGTAATAGAACTCTTCCATGAGGAAGCGGCCCGAGGGCTGCAGATCCACAATCGTGGGGGTGCCCTGGCCGATGCGGGTCCAGTCCTCCAGATCCAGCTGCACACCGATGCGGCCTGCAATGGCTTTCAAGTGAATGACGGCGTTGGTGGAGCCGCCGATGGCCGCATTGGTTCGGATGGCGTTCTCGAATGCTTCCCGCGTCAGGATTTTCGAGAGCGTGAGCCCTTCGTGGGCCATCTCCACAATGCGCTTGCCGGACATGTGGGCCAGCACATAGCGGCGCGAATCCACAGCCGGGATGGCCGCGTTGTGGGGCAGCGAGGTGCCCAGCGCCTCGGCCATGCAGGCCATGGTGGATGCCGTGCCCATGGTGTTGCAGGTGCCCGCCGAGCGCGACATGCCGGCTTCCGCCGCGAAGAACTGGTGCTCGTTGATCTCACCCGCCTTCAGCGATTCGTGCAGCCGCCACACGGCCGTGCCCGAGCCGATGTCCTTGCCGTCGAGCTTGCCGTTGAGCATGGGCCCGCCCGTGACCACGATGGCGGGCACATCGCAACTGGCTGCGCCCATCAGCAGGGCGGGCGTGGTCTTGTCGCAGCCCACCAGCAGCACCACGGCGTCGATGGGGTTGCCGCGGATGGCTTCTTCCACATCCATGCTGGCCAGGTTGCGCGTGAGCATGGCCGTGGGGCGCAGGTTCGATTCGCCGTTGGAGAACACCGGAAACTCGACCGGGAAGCCGCCCGCCTCGTAGATGCCGCGCTTGACGTGCTCGGCGATCTTGCGAAAGTGGGCGTTGCACGGCGTGAGCTCGGACCAGGTGTTGCAGATGCCGATGATCGGGCGACCGTCGAATTCATGGTCGGGGATGCCCTGGTTCTTCATCCAGCTGCGGTACATGAAACCGTTTTTATCAGCGGTGCCAAACCATTCGGTGGAGCGTAATTTGCGTGGGGTGGTAGTCATTGTGGTGTGCGATTCAGGGAGATTCAGAGAGACGGGCAGACAAAAAAATCAGGAACGCTTGGGGGCGCGGCGGGCCAGCAGGCGCTGCAACAGGCAGAACACCAGCAGCAGCACGCCAACAACGATGCGTGTCCACCAGGAGCTGAGCGAGCCGTCAAAGGAAATGAGCGTCTGGATGATTCCGAGCGTGAGCACGCCAAACAGCGTGCCCGCGACATAGCCGACACCGCCGGTGAGCAACGTGCCACCAATCACCACGGCGGCGATCGCATCCAGCTCCATGCCGGTGGCGTGCAGGCCGTAGCCCGACAACATATAAAAGGTGAACACCACGCCAGCAAGGGCTGAGCACAGGCCCGACAGCGTGTAAACGCCCACGATGGTTGTGCGCACGGGCAGCCCCATGAGAACCGCCGAGTGCTCGTTGCCGCCCACGGCATACACCGTGCGGCCAAAGGGCGTGCAATGCGCCACAAACAGGGCCGCGAGCAAGACCCCGATGGCCACCATTGCGCCCACCGACAAAGAGGCGCCCTCCCACAGCGGAAGGCGCCACTGCGCAAGGTCTGAATACGCCTCGTTGGTGATGCTGATCGAGTCGATGCTGATGAGGTAGCACAGGCCGCGCGCCAGGAACATGCCTGCCAGCGTCACGATGAACGGCTGCAGTCGAAAGCGCTCGATCAAGAAACCCATGAACGCACCAAACGCGGCGCCCATCAGCAACACCAGCGGTATGGCGGCGAAGGGGTTCCATCCGTGGTGCTCCACCAGGGTGGCCAGCACCATCGTGGTCAGCGCCACCACCGAGCCCACGGAGAGGTCGATGCCGCCCGACAGGATCACGAAGGTCATGCCCACCGCAACGATGATGAGAAATGCGTTGTCAATCAGCAGGTTGAGGAACACCTGTGCTGAAAAGAAACCGGTGTAGAGCACCGACCCCAGCGCGGCCATGACCACAAACAGGCAGATGGTGGCGGCCAGCGGAAGGTACTTGGGGTTGAGACGGCGCTGCATGGCCTTGGCTGCCAGGGGGGGCGCCGGTGTGGCGGCATTCACCACGCTGTCGAGGGAGGTGGTGGTGGTGGGCACGGCGCTCATGGCGTGGCTCCTGTGGCCGCAGGGCGGCGCGCCACGGCACCTACCTGGGCGCGAAACTCTGGTGACTGCAGCAGCATCACCACAAAAACCACCACCGCCTTGACTACCAGATTGACTTCGGGCGGAACACCCAGCGAATAGATCGCGTAGGTGAGGGTCTGAATGATGAGTGCGCCAATCACACTGCCCACCAGGCTGAAGCGGCCGCCAGTCAGCGCTGTGCCGCCCAGCGTCACGGCCAGGATGGCATCCAGCTCCAGCAACTGCCCCGCGTTGTTGCCGTCGGCGCTTTTCACGTTGGAGCTGATCAGCAGCCCGGCAATGCCGGCACATACACCGCAAAACACATAGGCAGCCACCGTGAGCCGGCCTGCCTGCACCCCGGCCACACGTGCTGCCGTGGGGTTGATGCCCACGGCTTGAATGAACAGCCCCAGCGCCGTGCGCGTGACGGCCAGGTAGAGCGCCGCAAAAACGGCCGCCACGATGAACAGCGAAAACGGCAAACCTGCCAGGTAGCCGCCGCCCATGAAGAAGTACGGCGTGTAGTAGATGGTGATGATCTGCCCGTCGGTAATAAGCTGGGCAATACCACGGCCTGCCACCATGAGTATCAGGGTGGCAATGATGGGTTGCATGCCCACGCGCGCCACGAGGATGCCGTTCCACAAACCGCACACCAGGGCCACACCCAGAGCGCCCAGGATGGCGACCGGCAGCGGAAAGCGGCTTTCATGGGCGGACACCGATCCGCCAATGAGCCACGCAGCCACTGCCGCCGCGATGGCGACCACCGCGCCCACCGAGATATCGATGCCACGCGTGGCAATCACCATCGTCATGCCAAGGGACACCAGCACCAAAGGCGCTGCGCGGTTCAGGATGTCGATCAGGCTCCCGTAAAAGTGGCCGTCGCGCCACTCGATGTGCAGGAAGCTCGCGTTAAAGGCGATGTTCACGGCGAGCAGCAACGCCAGGGTGATGAGCGGCCACGCCAGGCGGTGGTGCATGGCCAACGCGGCAAAGGAAGGAGAGGGGTGCTTTTCAGGCATGTTCTGTGGCAATCAGGTCATAGACGGCGTCTTCACTGCTGCCCGCGGGCAGCTCGCCCACTTTGCGGCGGTCGCGCAGTACCACGATGCGGTGCGCCACGCGCACCACTTCGCTCATTTCGGAAGAGATAAACAACACGGCCATGCCGCCGCGTGCCAGGTGCAGGATCTGGTCCATGATTTCCTGCTTGGCGGCGATGTCGATGCCGCGCGTGGGCTCGTCCAGAATCAGCAAACGGGGTTCGATAGCCAGCCAGCGCGCAAGAATCGCTTTTTGCTGGTTGCCGCCCGAGAGCAAGCCAATGGGCGTGTCCACGCTGGCGGTTTTGATGCCCAGCAGCTGGATGTAGCGGTCTGCAAGGGCGGTCTGCTCGGCGCGCGACAAAAACTTGCCCACGCCCATGCGTGCCTGCAGCGCCAGTGCGATGTTTTCGCGCACAGAGAGTTCGGCCACGATGCCGTCGGTCTTGCGCTCCTCGGGGCACAGGGCCAGGCCCTGTGCGATAGCATCGCGCGGGTCGGAAAAATTCACCGCCTTGCCGTCGATGCGCAGCATGCCCCGGTCTGGCTGTTCCAGGCCAAACAGCAGCCGGGCCAGCTCGGTACGACCGGCGCCCAGCAACCCGGCCAGTCCCACCACCTCGCCGGCCTGTATCTGTAGATCCATCGGTTGAAGGTGGTTGCCTTGACCCAGCCCTTCGGTTTTCAGCAAGGGCGTTTGGTGGGCGTCGAAGGTGGTTGCCGTGGTGTTTGCGGCAGAAGTGGCTGCGAGATCACGGCCCAGCATGGCCGCGATCAAGGCCTGGGGAGGCAGGTCGTGCACGGGCCATTCGCCCACCCAACTGCCGTTGCGCAACACGGTGATCCGGTCTGATACGGCATACACCTGGTTCAAAAAATGGGTCACGAACACAATGGCCAGGCCCTCTGCGCTCAGACGGCGCAACACCTCGAACAGCTTGCGAACTTCGTCATCGTCCAGGCTGGAGGTCGGCTCATCAAGGATCAGCACGCGTGACTCGATGCTGAGCGCCCGGGCAATCGCCACCAGTTGCTGCACGGCCACGGGGTAGTCCGACAGCAGGCGGGTCACGTCGATCTGCAGGCCGATGCGCGCCACCAACTCGCGGGCGCGCTGGTGCAGCGTGGCCCAGTCGATGCGAAAACCCTGCGCAATGCCGCAGCGCGGGTAGCGGCCCGCAAAAATGTTCTCGGCCACCGAGAGGTTGGGGCAGAGGTTGACCTCCTGGTACACGGTGCTGATACCCATGCGCTGCGCGGCCAGCGGCGAATCGGGCCACACGGCCTCTCCGCCCAGGCGCATTTGCCCGCCGCTGGCTTCGAGCACACCTGTGAGCACCTTGATCAGCGTGGACTTGCCCGCGCCGTTCTGCCCCATCAGAGCATGGATCTCGCCGGGGTAGAGGTTGAGCTGCACATCGCGCAGCACCGGGATGCCCGCAAACTGCTTGTGGATACCCGAGAGCTGCAGCACGGGATTTTGGGATGGGCTGCTCATGGTTTTTCAGACACTCGTGCTTGTCCGCACGGCCTGCCAAACTGGCGCGGCCAAGGCGCGAAGCGACTCAAGGGGCGCTTCATCTTTCATGCCTTGTTCTTGTTGTAGACATCCACCAGCACAGCGGCGAGCAGCACCACCCCCTTGATGACTTGCTGATAGTCGATGCCGATACCCAGGATGGACATGCCGTTGTTCATCACCCCCATCACAAAGGCGCCAATCACCGCTCCCATCACCTTGCCCACGCCGCCCGAGGCAGACGCGCCCCCGATGAAGCAGGCAGCGATCACATCCAGCTCAAAACCCAGGCCCGCCTTGGGTGTGGCGGTGTTCAGGCGCGCCGCAAACACCAAACCGGCGAGGGCGGCCA
Source organism: Acidovorax radicis (assembly GCF_020510705.1). Classification (NCBI taxonomy): domain Bacteria; kingdom Pseudomonadati; phylum Pseudomonadota; class Betaproteobacteria; order Burkholderiales; family Comamonadaceae; genus Acidovorax; species Acidovorax radicis. Next base: position 2,991,552 of record NZ_CP075184.1, on the reverse strand, counting down.
GAACGCCCATGTTGACAAAGGCATAAAAAGACAGGCGTTCGGTCTTGACGCCCGAGAGCTTGGCCGCCTTCTCGTTGCCGCCCATCGCGTAGATGCGTCGGCCGATGGTGGTGCGGCTGGTCACGAACTCGAACAACACAATCAGAATCGCCATCACGATCAGCACGTTGGGCAGCCCTTTGTAAGACGCCAGCAGGTAGCTCAAGCCAATGAGCAGCGCAGCAAAGACGGCGGTGCGCACCGCGAAGAACACGGTGGGCTCGGTGTGCACGCCATGGCGCAAGCGATTGGCGCGCGCACGCACGGCCGCGACGATGAGCGCCACCGCTGCCGCTACGCCCAGCAGGAGCGAGGTCAGGCGCAGGCCTTCGACGCTGAAAAAATCGGGCATGAAACCCGAACTGAGCATCTGAAAGCTGTCAGGAAATGGCCCCACGGACTGGCCCGCCAGCAGCGCCAGAGCCAGGCCCTTGAAAACCAGCATGCCTGCCAGCGTGACGATGAAAGAGGGGATGCGCGAGAACGCGACAAACCAGCCCTGTATGCCGCCAATGACGCCGCCACAGACCAGGCACACCAGCACGGCCGGCACAAAATGCCATTGGTACTGCACCATCAACACCGCAGCCAGGGCGCCGATGAATCCGCTGACAGAGCCTACGGAAAGGTCGATGTGTCCCGCCACGATCACCAGCAGCATGCCCAGCGCCATGATGACGATGTAGCTGTTTTGCAGCAGCAGGTTGGTGAGATTGAGCGGCTGCATCAGCGTGCCGTCGGTCATGTACTGGAAGAACGCCATGATGGCGACCAGCGTGATCAGCATCCCGTATTCCCTGACGTTGTGCTTCAGGTGATCCAGCACCGAGCGGTCGTTGCGTGCAGGGGGGCGTTCGGGGCTTGCGCTGTGGGTAAGAGTTGCTGGTGTTTGAGACATTTCAGTGGGCTTTCACGATCGCGCGCATGATCTTTTCCTGGGAGGCTTCTGTGGTCGGCATCTCGGCAACAAATCGGCCTTCGTTCATGACGTAAAGGCGGTCCGAAATACCCAGCAGTTCGGGCATTTCCGACGAGATCACGATCACGCATTTGCCCTCGGCGGCGAGTTGTGCAATCAAGGTGTAGATCTCGTACTTGGCGCCAACATCGATGCCACGCGTGGGTTCGTCGAGGATGAGCACCTCGGGGTTGGTGAAGAGCCATTTGCTCAGCACCACTTTCTGTTGATTGCCACCCGACAGGTTCAGCGTTTTTTGCTCCACCCCCGAGCAGCGGATGCGCAGCTTGTCGCGGTAGCCCTGGGCTACCTGGTGCTCACGGCCGCTGTCGATCACCGTGGCGGTGGACACGCCTTTGAGGTTGGCCAGCGACACGTTGAACTGGATGTCTTCGCCCAGCACCAGGCCATTGCCCTTGCGGTCCTCGGTCACATAGGCCAGGCCGTGGCGTACCGCCTTCTCCACGGTGCTCACGTCGATGGCCTTGCCGTGCAACAGCACCTGCCCGCTGATGCGTTGGCCCCACGAGCGCCCAAAGACGCTCATGGCCAGCTCGGTGCGGCCTGAGCCCATAAGGCCTGCGATGCCCACAATCTCGCCACGACGCACCTGAAGGTTGATACCCTGGATGAAGGCGCGCTCGGGGCGTTGGGGGTGGTAGGCATGCCAGTCGCGCACCTCGAACACGGTCTCGCCGATGCGGGGCTGGCGTGGGGGATAACGGTCGGCCATTTCGCGGCCCACCATGGCCTTGATCACAAGGTCTTCACTGACCGGTGCAGCGCGGCAGTCCAGCGTCTCGACGGTGCTGCCATCGCGCAGCACGGTGATGGCGTCGGCCACGCGCGATATTTCATTGAGTTTGTGCGAGATCAGTATGCAGGTGATGCCCTGCGCCTTGAGCTCCAACAACAGGTCGAGCAGGGCCTGGCTGTCGTTTTCGTTCAGGCTGGCGGTGGGTTCGTCCAGGATCAGCAGGCGCACCTGCCGAGACAGCGCCTTGGCGATCTCTACCAGTTGCTGCTTGCCCACGCCCAGATGGGTGACCAGAGTCTCGGGCGACTCGCGCAGACCCACTTTGTTGAGCAAGGCCTGTGTCTTGCTGTGTGCGGCCATCCAGTCGATCACGCCGCAGTGTGCGGTTTCGTTGCCCAGGAAGATGTTTTCTGCAATCGACAACAGCGGAACAAGCGCCAGTTCCTGGTGGATGATGATCACCCCCAGATGCTCGCTGTCGCGGATACCGGAGAACTGGCGCTCTTCACCGTCGAACATGATCTCGCCGCTGTAGCTGCCATGCGGGTACACGCCAGACAACACTTTCATCAGCGTGGATTTGCCTGCGCCGTTTTCACCCACGATGGCGTGAATTTCACCTGCATTGACGCGCAGATTCACCTGGTTGAGGGCTACCACCCCAGGGAATATTTTGCGGATGTTCCGCATTTCAAGAAGCATGGTCTCAGAGTCTGTTGGCGGGACTGGTGCCCGTCCTGTCCACATGGCTGCCTGCAAGGCCTTGGGGGCACTTGCAGGCAGCGGCCCGTGCGCCGCAAGGCGCGCAGCGGCTTGGCTACTTGATCTGCGATTCCTTGTAGTAGCCACTGCCCACCAGCACTGCGTTCCAGTTGGAGGCATCCACCGACACGGGCTTGAGCAGATACGAGGGCACCACTTTCACTCCGTTGTTGTAGGTCTTGGTGTCATTGATTTCGGGTTGCTTGCCCGAGAGCGTGGCGTCCACCATGTTGGCGGCTACCTTGGCCAGTTCGCGCGTGTCTTTGAACACGGTGGAGTACTGCTCGCCCTTGAGGATCGACTTGACTGAAGGCACCTCGGCGTCCTGTCCGCTGACCACGGGGCAGGGCTGCTGGGCCGTGCAGTAGCCCACGCCCTTCAGGGAGGACAGGATGCCGATGGAGATGCCGTCATAGGGCGAGAGCACCGCATGCACCTTGTCCTTGCCGTAGTAGGCCGACAGCAGGTTGTCCATGCGCGCCTGGGCCACCGAGCCGTCCCAGCGCAGCGTGCCCACCTTGTTCATGCCGGTCTGCTTGCTGCGGACCACCAGCTTGCCGCTGTCGATGTAGGGCTGCAGCACGCTCAAGGCGCCGTCGTAGAAGAAGAAGGCGTTGTTGTCGTCGGGCGAGCCGCCAAAGAGCTCGATGTTGAAGGGCCCTTTGCCTTGCTTGAGGCCCAGTTTGTCGACGATGGACGTGGCCTGCAGCACGCCCACCTGGAAGTTGTCGAACGTGGCGTAGTAGTCCACGTTCTTCGATCCCTTGATGAGGCGGTCGTACGCGATGACCTTCACGCCTTTATCGGCTGCGTTTTGCAGCGCCTTGGACAGGGTGGTACCGTCAATCGACGCGATCACCAGCACCTTGGCGCCCTTGGTGATCATGTTCTCGATCTGCGCGAGCTGGTTGGGGATGTCGTCGTCCGCGTACTGCAGGTCGGTCTTGTAGCCGCGTTCCTTGAGTACCTTGACCATGTTGTCGCCGTCGGCAATCCAGCGCGCGGACGACTTGGTGGGCATGGAAATACCGATGCTTCCCTTGTCCTCGGCATGGGCCAAGGGCAGGGCACCGAACGCCCCCAGTGCGAGGGTGGCGGCAACGGCTTTGAGAACGGCTCGTTTCATTGGTTAAGTCTCCTGAATTTTTTTGGTGTGAAAAGGCACGCCACGGGCTGCACTGGCGTGCGATGGATGTGATCGCGATCCGCTGGGGGCCAGCGGATTGATCAGTACTTGATCAGTACTTGATCAGTACTTGCGCTTGGGAAACTCTTTGGCGGCCACTTCCATGGGGAAGATGCCTTCTTCGGTCACGATGCGTTTTTGCACCGCCTTGCCCGCCTTGATGTCCTTGACGGCCGCCATGAGCTGCGGGCCCAGCAGGGGGCTGCATTCCACGCTCACGTTGAGCTTGCCGGCGATCATGGCTTCGAAGGCGCCTTTGACCGCATCGATGGAAATGATGGTGATGTCTTGCGCTGGCTTGAGCCCGGCCTCTTCAATGGCCTGGATCGCGCCAATGGCCATGTCGTCGTTGTGCGCATACAGCACGTTGATCTTTTTGCCCTCAGCCTTGAGGAACGCTTCCATCACCTCTTTGCCCTTGGCGCGGGTGAAGTCGCCGGTTTGCGAGCGCAGGATCTTGAACTTTGGGTCAGCCTTGATGACTTCTTCGAAGCCCTTCTTGCGGTCGATGGCTGGAGCCGAGCCCACGGTGCCTTGCAGCTCGACGATGTTGACATCGCCCTTTTGGTCTTTCATCTTTTCCACCAGCCAGCGGCCTGCCTTGCGGCCTTCTTCCACAAAGTCTGAGCCCATGAAGCTGACAAACAGGGACTGGTCCTTGACGTTCACCGAACGATCGGTCAGCACCACGGGAATCTTCGCGGCCTTGGCCTCGCGCAGCACCGGTTCCCAGCCCGATTCGACCACGGGCGAGAACGCGATCACGTCCACCTTCTGGGCGATGAATGAGCGGATGGCCTTGATCTGGTTCTCCTGCTTTTGCTGTGCGTCCGAGAACTTCAGTTCGATGCCCGCATCCTTGGCGGCCGACTTGATCGACTCGGTGTTGGCCGTGCGCCATTCGCTCTCGGCGCCCACCTGGCTGAAACCCAGCACGATGGGTTTTTGTGCCCACGCTGCGGCAGGCAGCAGGGCGGCCACGGGTGCACAGGCCAATGCGGCAGCCAGTGTTCGGCGGTTCAGTTTCATCATCTTGTCTCCTGTTATTAATGGTTGATTGATGACCGGTTGCAGGGGGTACCGTCAGGCCAGCATGTAGCCAGTCTTGACGGTGGTATAGAACTCGGCCGCATAACGGCCTTGTTCACGCGAGCCGTGGCTCGATTCTTTGCGCCCACCGAAGGGCACGTGAAAGTCCACACCCGCAGTGGGCAGGTTGACCATGGTCATGCCTGCGACCGCATGGCGCTTGAAATGCATGGCCCTCTTGAGCGATGTGGTGCAGATCCCTGCACAAAGGCCGTAAGGGGTGTCGTTGGCAAGCGCCAGCGCATGGTCATAGTCATCGGCGCGCAGCACGCAGGCGACAGGTCCGAAGATCTCTTCGCGCGCAATACGGTGTTCGGGCTGGGCCAGAAAGAGGGCCGGGCTCATGTAATGGCCGGGCGTAGGGCGCTCCAGGCGTTCTCCGCCCCAGATGTGTTCGGCCCCTTCGTTGCGTGCGATCTCGACATACCCCAGGTCCTGATCGAGCTGGGTGCTGTCCACCACGGGGCCCATCTCTGTGCCGCGCTCAAGCGCGTGCCCTACCTTGAGAGCCGCAAGCCGTTCGCGGAGCTTGTCCACAAAGATATCGTGCACACGGGCTTCCACGATCAGGCGGCTTGATGCGGTGCACCGTTGGCCGGTTGAAAAATAGGACCCATTCAGTGCGCAATCAATCGCCTGTTCCATGTCGGCATCCGCCAGCACGATCAGCGGGTTTTTGCCGCCCATCTCCAGTTGCACCTTGGCACGCCGGGCTGTGGCTGCGCGCAGGATGCGTTCGCCTGTGGAGACCGAGCCCGTAAAGCTGAGTGCATTGACCAGGGAGTGGTCCACCAGTGTCTGGCCCACCTCGCGGCCACTGCCCATGACCAGGTTGAACACACCCGCTGGCAAACCGCTTCGGCTGATGATCTCGGCCAGCGCCCAGCCGCAGGCCGGGACCAGCTCGGCAGGCTTGAACACCACGGTGTTGCCATAGGCCAGCGCGGGTGCGATCTTCCATGCCGGGATGGCGAAGGGGAAGTTCCAGGGCGCGATGATGCCCACCACACCCACGGGTTCGCGGGTCACGTCTACCTGCACCCCTTGGCGCACGGATGCCATTATTTCGCCGGGGATGCGCAGTGCCTCGCCCGCAAAGAACTTGAAAATCTGCCCGCTGCGCGCGACCTCGGCCACGGCCTCGGGCAGTGTTTTTCCTTCCTCACGCGCCAGCAGTGCGCCCAGTTCGTCCCTGCGTGCCAGCAACTCGCTGCCCACCATGTCCAGCACGTCGGCGCGGCGCTGAGGGTTGCTTTGGCTCCAGTGGGGCAGGGCGTCGGCCGCAGCGCGAATGGCCTGTTCGGCCTGGTTGCGGTCAGCGCGTGCGAATTCAGCCACCACCTCGCGGGTGTCCGACGGGTTGGTGCTCACCCCGGTAGTGGTGCCTGTCTCCCAGCGGCCATTGATCAGGTGCCGGGGCGTGTACTGCATGTCGCCGAACTTCATGAGAGCCTTTGTTCCTGTAGCCGCAAAGTCTATGAATGATTTTGATATCAATCCAATAGTTTTTTAGACAAAATACATATCAATTCACACATTCTGGAAAACCCCATGAGCACCTACAACCATTGGTTCATCCGGGCACGCCTTAAAACGCGGCAATTGCTGCTGCTGGTAGCGCTGGCTGAGGAGGGCAACATCCACCGCGCAGCGCAGGTGCTCAGCATGACGCAGCCCGCAGCATCGAAGCTGCTCAAGGATCTGGAAGACGTGCTGGAGGTTTCGCTTTTTGATCGCCTGCCGCGCGGCATGCGTCCGACCTGGTATGGCGAGGCGATGATCCGCCACGCGCGCATGGCGCTGGCCAGCCTGAACCAGGCGCACGACGAAATTGGTGCGCTCAAAACCGGTCACTTTGGCCAGGTGGGTATCGGTGCAATCACGTCGCCGGGCCTGAGCCTGTTGCCTGCGGCGGTGGCCCAGGTCAAGCAAGAGCACCCCAGCCTGCGCATTTCACTCGACATTGAAACCAGCCCTGTGCTGCTGGACCGGCTGGAGCAAGGCAAGCTCGACATCGTGGTCGGGCGGCTGTATGCGCAGCACGACAAGAGCAATCTGCGCTACGAATCCCTGACCGAAGAAATGGTGTGCGCCATGACACGGCCAGGGCACCCTTTGCTGGGCATCAGTGGTTTGACACTGCGCGATGTGGTGTCGGCCTGCTGGATCGTGCCGCCCGCCGGCAGTGTGCTGCGCCACCGGTTTGATCTCATGTTTCAGCAAGATGGCCTGGCCCCGCCGATCAATACCGTGGAGACCTCAGCGCTGCTGTTCATCACGCGCATGCTCCAGCAAAGCGACATGGTGGCCGTGGTGGGCGCTGACGTGGCGCACTATTACGCATCCCACGGATTTGTCTCGGTGCTGCCGCTGGCCATGCCCTGCCACATGGATGCGTTTGGCATCATCACCCGCAGCGACCGGCTGCTGTCGCCAGCTGCCAAGGTGATGATGAAAGCCATCAAGCAGAGCAGCATGATCCAGTACGGGCGCAAGCTGGACGCGGACTTTGAACAGGCGCTAGCGGGCACAGCGCGCTGAACCGGTGTGCGCGGATTCATTCGCAGTCCTACGGCTCGGCAGGGTGCTGCGCCAGATTCATGCCGCTTTGGTTACACCCAGCCCGCGTCCACTTTGAACTCCTGCGCCGTGCACATGGCGGCATCGTCGGATGCCAGAAACAGCACCATGCGCGCGATGTCGTGGGGGCGCAGCTTGTCGGGCAGGCACTGGTTGCGGGCGATTTCAAGCTCGCCTTCTGCGTCCAGCCACAGTTTGATCTGGCGCTCTGTCATGACCCACCCGGGTGACACCGTGTTGATGCGAATGCGGTCGGCCCCAAGCGTGCGGGCCAGGCCCCGGGTCAGGCCATTGACCGACGATTTGGCAATCGCGTAGCAGGGGTAGCCTGCGCCCTTGCCCTGCCAGCCTGTGGAGCCCAGGTTGATGACCGAACCGGCGCCGAGGCGGCGCATGCCCGGCACCACGGCCTGAATGGCAAAAAATGCCGGGCGCTCGTTGATGGCCATGCGCTCGTCGTAGTACTCCGGCGTGACGGATTCGAGCGAATGTCGGTCATCGCTGGCCACGTTGTTCACCAGCGCCGAAAAATCGCCCAGTTCAGTGGCCGCCGCGCTGATGCAGGCCTGCAAGGCCGACACGTCACGCACATCACATACACGCCACCACGGGCGCTCAAGCCCTGCGTCGGCGATCTCTTGCACCAGGCTTTCGCTCGCCTGCTGGGCCACGTCCACAAAAGCCACACGTGCCCCTTGTTCGGCAAACGCCTTGACGATGGCGGCGCCAATACCGCTGCCACCGCCGGTCACAAACACGGTGCGGCCATGCAGGCTGGGGAAACGTGAGAAACCCTGGGGTGCTGCGGGGGCTGGGGATGGGCTCATGGAGTGTGAAATGTTTGACATATCAATTTATGTATCAATTGATGATAAAAATATTAATTACGAGCATCAATTTGCGTTGATAAGATGCCGCCCGTCAAGAGCCATGCGACAGACATGTGCATAAACAACAACCGGAGACTGCCTTGATTCCCTCAAATCTTCCGCCTGCCGAACCGCCGGCCACCCGTTTTTATGCGCCCTCGGCGGGCGCCGCGCGCTGCGTGCAGGCACTGGGCGATGCCCTGGGGGAGGGCTTGCTGTGGTCGGTGCGCGAGCAGGCGCTGTATTGGGTGGACATTCTTTCGTGCCACCTGCACCGCTGGGTTCCGGCCCTGGATGTGCACCGCCAATGGACTTTTTCTGAGGAGATATCGGCACTGGCCGAGCGGGCCAACGCCCCTGGCCTGGTGGTGACACTGCGCCGGGGTTTTGCGCTTTTTGACCCGGCCTGCGATACCGCGCCCCAATATCTGCACCAGCCAGAACCCGAGCGCGGGGGCAACCGGTTCAACGACGGCAAATGCGATGCGCAGGGGCGTTTTTGGGCGGGCACGATGGACTTCGCCTGCGAGCGCCCCACGGGTGCCTTGTACCGCTATGACCCTGACGGGCGCTGCACGCGGCATGACGACGGGTTTGCGGTAACCAATGGCCCCACCTGGGGGCCCGTTGCGCGCAATGGCGGCCAGCAGCAAGAGGGATCGCAGGCCACGCAAGCGCTGTATTTCAACGACACCGTGCAGGGCTGCACTTACCGCTATGACTTCGATGAGGCCAGTGGCACCTTGTCCCACAAAAACCTGTGGAACCGTTTTGCGCCCGGCGACGGTGTGCCCGATGGCATGACCACCGACGCCCAGGGCCGTTTGTGGATTGCCCATTGGGGCGGCTCGTGCGTGAGCTGCCACGACCCTGTCACCGCCGCCGAGCTGGCGCGGGTGGTGCTGCCGGTCAGCCAGGTCACCAACTGCGCGTTTGGCGGGCCGGATCTGCGCACCCTGTTCATCACCTCTGCCCGCGTGGGGCTCTCGCCCGCTCAACTGCTTGCCGAGCCGCTGGCCGGCGCGTTGTTTGCCGTGTCGCTTGACAGCCCCGGCTTGCCCGCCCACGCGTTTGGTGGATGAGGGCGCATGCATCGCTTGAAAACCACCACCACCGTCCATAGCGTCCATCGCTCACCGGTTTTATTGCCCTCTCAGAAAGTCTGCCCATGACCGACACCGCTCATCCCATCGTCTGGCTGCACCATGCCGGTCAACACCTGGGGCTGGTTCCCTCCCTCGGCGCAGGCGTTGCGGCCTGGCAGATCGATGACCCGCGCGCACCCCAAGACGCGCAGGCACGCATCGATCTGTGGCGGCCTTGGGACGGCCAGACGCCAGACCTCTACCAGATGGCGTCGTTTGCGATGGTGCCGTGGTCCAACCGCATCAGCGGCGGTGGTTTCTCGCAAGGGGGGCAGTTCTATCCCATGCGCCCCAATCGCGAGGGAGAGCCTTACCCCATTCATGGCGATGGCTGGTTGCAGGCATGGGCCCTCGCGCAGCCCGCCGATGACACGCTGGAGATGTCGCTGCGCTCGCGGTGCTTTGATGGCAGCCCCTACGACTACGACTGTGTGCAGACGTTTCGTCTGGTCGATGGCGGCCTGGACCAGCGCGTGCAGGTGCGCCACCACGGCGCTCAGCCGCTGCCATATGGGCTGGGGTTGCACCCCTGGTTTCCGCGCACGGCCGCCACGCGCATCACGGCGCCGGTGCAAGGTGTCTGGCTCAGCGGGGCGGACCCACTGCCCACCGAGCACACCACCCGGTTCCCCGCTGGCTGGGACCTGAACGCCGGGGTGGCCGCCAATGGCAGCCTGATTGACAACGCCTACACCGGCTGGGGGGGCACGGCGTGCATCGAGTGGCCCGAACGGGGCCTGCAGCTCACAGCCCACATGCCTGATTTTGCGCAGGACGGGGGCGAGGCCCAGCACTATTGCCTGATCTACCGGCCGCCCCAGGGCCCTGCGTTCTGCTTTGAGCCCGTGAGCCAGCCCATTGATGCGTTTCACCAACCCGGGCAACCCGGGTTGCGTGTGCTGGCACGGGGCGAAAGCATGGCGCTGAACGTGCAGTGGCGTTTTGGCCCCTTCGGCGATGGCGGCGCAGCCATGCGCTGAAGCGTGTTGGGGGCACCACGCATCCTGTTCGGCCTGGGGGTGTTGGGTCTATCAAAAAAGATAGCTGCTAGCGCTTATGGATAGGGCGCTAGAGCCATTTTTTGCTTGAAATTTGAACCCGCAGGGGTTGCCAAGCGCTGCCACGGTGATGGGACCTCAGCGACGGCGCATGTCTGCTGGGCGGCCGCCTGTCGCCCAAAAAAGCTAGTCGCAAGCCACATGTCGGCGTGCGCGGCCAGTCATTAAGTTCGATCAATAAACTATGTCGGGTTTTCACCAAGGCTGTTTCTGGGGCAGTGTCTTCATAATTAGTTTGTCGTTCGCACTAAATGCACTGGGTGGCATGGAGGGCAGCACGATGGGCACGTGAATTTTTCCCAAACCAAAGGCTTGTTCAAGGCCAACCAACAGGAGACATCGATGCAACTGAAGACAACACTGACCGCTTTGACGCTAGGCCTCGCCGCTGCGGGCGCTTTTGCTCAGACGGTGGGCGTGAGCTGGTCCAACTTCCAGGAAGAGCGCTGGAAGACGGACGAAGCCGCCATCAAGGCGCAGTTGGAAAAGTCGGGTGCCAAGTACATCAGTGCCGATGCTGGCGGCTCGCCCGAGAAGCAGTTGGGGGACATCGACAGCCTGATCGCCAAAGGCGCCAAGTCGCTGATCATTCTGGCCATGGACAAGGACGCCATCCTGCCCGCCATCAACAAAGCCAACCAGCAAAAGATCCCTGTGGTGGCCTACGACCGCCTGATCGAAGCCCCTGGCGTGTTCTACATCACGTTTGACAATGTGGAAGTGGGGCGCATGCAGGCCCGCGCCATCCTGGCTGCCAAGCCCAAGGGCAACTACGTGATGATCAAAGGCTCCCCCACCGACCCGAACGCCAATTTTCTGCGCGCCGGTCAGCAAGAGGTCCTTGAAGTCGCTTTGACAAAAGGGGAGATCAAGATCGTTGGCGAGGAATACACCGAGGGCTGGAAGCCCGAAGTGGCGCAGAAGAACATGGAGCAAATTCTGACCAAAACCGGCGGCAAGGTGGACGCCGTGGTGGCCTCCAACGACGGCACGGCGGGCGGGGTGGTGGCCGCGCTCAACGGCAAAGGCATCAAGGGCGTGCCGGTGTCTGGCCAGGACGGGGACCATGCCGCGTTGAACCGCGTCGCGCAAGGCACCCAGACCGTGTCTGTCTGGAAGGACGCTCGTGAACTGGGGCGTGATGCCGCTGCCGCTGCCGTGGCCCTGGCCCATGGCAAGAAGGTGGATGGCGCCACGAACTGGAACGGTGGCGAAAAGAAGATGGTCATGCAGGCCCAGTTCCTCAAGCCCCTGCCTATTTCGTCGGCCAATCTGGACGTGGTGGTGAAAGCGGGCTGGATCAAGAAAGACGACCTGTGCAAAGGTGTGAACGCCGCTACCGGCCCCGCAGCCTGCAAATAAGCCGGGTTTGGTTTGCCGGCGTTCCGCGCCGTCGTCCCGCAGGCCCGGTGCCTGCGGGATTCCTTTGAGCCCCGACCCTACGACCTCTCTGGCGGAGAACGCATTTGAACCCCGTGATGAATTCGCTTAAACAGGCGGCCGTTGACTGGCGCCTGGTGATGATGAGCCTGGTGCTGGCCGCCATTGCCATCGTCTTCAACTGTCTCTCGGGCGGTCTGTTTTTGAGCCCCGAGAACCTCTACAACATCGCCCAGCAAACGGCCGTGGTCGGTATCGTCGCCACCGTGGTGGTGCTGGTGATCGTGGCGCGCCATATTGACTTGTCGGTGGGCTCCGTCATGGGTTTTGTGGGCGTGCTGATTGCCACGCTCATGTACAGCCGAGGCTGGCACTGGGTCGAGGCGTCGCTGGCCGGGCTGGCCGTTGCCATCGCCGTGTCGCTGTACCAAGGCGCGTTGACCTCGCTGATGGGGGTGCCGTCGTTTGTGGTCACGCTGGGCGGCCTCATGTCGTTTCGCGGCGCCGCATTTTTGGTGGCAGACGGCAAGACCCAACCCGTCACCGATGAATTTTTCCAACGCCTGGGCGGCGGTTTTGCGGGTGCCATTGGCGTTGTTCCCAGCTGGACGCTGGCTGCTGTGGTGGTGGTGGTGCTGGTCTGGCTGGCCGTGGCCAGGCGCCGCGCCAAGGCGTCGTACGGGGTGCCCAACAACCCCTTGTGGCTGGACGCCGTCATGGTGTTGGTGCCAGCCCTGATCGTGCTGGCCTTTGTCAACGCCATGAACAGCTACCAGATTGGCAGCAAAGAGGCGCCCCAGGGCATTCCGATTCCGGTGCTGATCTGGGCCGCTGTGGCGATGGCGCTGTCTTTCATCGTGCACCGCACGCGCTTTGGCCGCTACGTGTTTGCCATGGGCGGCAACCCCGAGGCTGCGGCCCTGGTGGGGATCCCGGTGCGCCGGGTCACGCTGATGCTGTTCATGCTGATGGGTGTTCTCATCACCATTGCCGCCGTGGTCTCCATTGCCCGGTTGAACGCAGGCACCAACTCGCTGGGCACCAGCATGGAGCTGTATGTGATTGCCGCTGCCGTCATTGGTGGCGCTGCGCTCTCGGGTGGCAGTGGCTCCATCATGGGCTCTGTGTTTGGCGCACTGATCATGCAGTCGATTGACAGCGGCATGCTGCTGCTGGACGTGTCGATTGGCATGCGCTACGTGATCATTGGGCAGGTGCTGATTGCGGCCGTGGTGTTTGACGTGATGTACCGCAAAGTGACGGGAGACACCGTATGAGCCCCGCGAACCCAACGGGCAGCGCGCCACTGGTGGATCTGCGCCACATCGGCAAGGCGTTTGGCGGCGTGCAGGCCGTTGACGATGTGAGCCTGAACCTCTACCCCGGCGAAGTGGTCGCCCTGCTGGGCCACAACGGCGCTGGCAAATCGACCCTGATGAAAATGCTGGCCGGGGCCTACCCGATTGACAGCGGCGAGGTGGCCATCAACGGCGAGCGCGCCACCATTCGCTCGCCCGTGGACGCGCAACGCTGCGGCATTGAATCCATCTACCAGACGCTGGCGCTGGCCGACAACCTCGACGCCGTGGCCAACCTGTTTCTGGGGCGTGAGTTGCTCACCCGCTGGAACACGCTGGACGACCACCGCATGGGCGCCGATGCGCGCAAGGTCTTTCACCGGCTCAACAAAAACTTCAAAAACGTCCACACGCCGGTGCGCCGCCTCTCGGGTGGACAGCGGCAAGTGGTGGCGATTTCGCGGGCGATCTATTTCAACGCCCGCATTTTGATCATGGACGAGCCCACCGCAGCGCTGGGGCCAGAAGAAACAGCCATGGTGGGCGCGCTGGTGCGCCAGCTCAAGGCCGAAGGCGTGGGCATCTTTCTGATCACCCACGACATGCCCGACGTTTTTGGCTTGAGCGATCGCCTGGCAGTGATGAAAAACGGCCGCCTGGTGGGCACCTACCGCACGAGCGATGTCACCGAAGACGAGGTGCTGGGCATGATCATCGCGGGCAAAAAGCCCGATGGAAAATCGCAGGCACTGACCTGCTGAGCGTTTACGCACCCTGACCATGAAAACCACCGGCGACCAACAACTTGTCAAACGCATCAACCGCAGCGTGTTGCTGCGCCTGGTTCGCGCCCACAGTGGCTTGTCGCGCGCCCAGTTGGCGCAGGCCAGTGGGTTGACGAAATCCACCGTGAGTTTGTTGGTGCGCGAGCTGATAGACGAAGGCTGGCTGTCAGAGACGGGCGTGACGCCCGCCAGTGGCCAGGGCCGGCCGTCCACCCCGCTGCACATCGACGGCACCACCCGGGGGCTGATTGGTGTGGAGGTGGCGGTGGAAGCCCTGCGCGTGGTTGGCATCTCGCTGACTGGCGAGGTGTTGTGGTCGGTCGAAGAGCCTCTGGCCGACACCGCGCCCGAGCGTGTGTGCAAACAAGCCGCACAACTCGTATCGCTGGCATGCATGCAGTTCATCAAACGCGAGCTGCGGCTGACCGGCATCGGAATAGGCCTGCCGGGCGCCTTTGATGACGCAACCGGCGTGGTGCGTTTTGCCCCCAACCTGGGCTGGCGCAACGTGAACTTTGTTCCCTTGATCACCCAGGCCCTCAGCGATGCGGGTGCGCCCGATGTGCCGGTGCATGTGCAAAACGAAGCGGACACCGCCGCCCTGAGCGAGTATGAGTTTTCTCCCGGCGACGCCAAAGACTCCCTCATCTTCGTCAGCTGTGGTGCTGGTGTGGGTGCAGGCATTGTGTTGAACGACCGCCTGTTCACCGGCGCACAGGGCATGGCTGGCGAAATAGGGCACAGCATTTTGCAGGTCGATGGCGCGCTCTGCTCCTGCGGGCGACACGGATGCGCCGAAACCTTTTTTGGCGCGCGGGCCCTGGCCCGTTTGCCAGAGCCCGCGCACGGCGGGCGTTACCTGGGCGTGGTGCTGCAAAACCTGTGGACCACGTTCAACCCCAACGTTCTGGTGGTGGGTGGGCCTTCGTGTGTGCGTTACCCCGCGATCGTCGAGGTTGCTCAAAGCAGCCTGCAGGCCTACGCCAACAGTGCGGGCATGGCCGCACCGACTTTGCGTGCGGCCCGTTTCGGTTTGCTCGCCTCTGCCGTGGGCGCGGCTGCCCTGGTGCTGCACCACGAGCTGCGTCCCATGCACAACCGCTCGCCATCGCCGGTGATGTCTCCCCAGGGCGCGACCGACGACCTATGACTGCTAGCCCACTCCCAACTTTGGATCTCTCATGTATTTAGGCGTTGATATTGGCACCTCGGAAGTCAAGGCACTGCTGCTCGACAACCGCCACCAGGTGATTGGCTCGGCGGGCGCGGCGCTCCAGGTGTCTCGTCCCCACCCTGGCCACAGCGAGCAGGCACCGGCGGACTGGTGGCACGCCACCCAGCAGGCCCTGGCCCAGCTGCGCCAGGACTTCCCTGCAGCGTTCGCGCAGGTGCAGGGCATTGGGCTGTCTGGGCAAATGCATGGCGCCGTGCTGCTCGATGCGCACGACCAGGTGCTTCGCCCCGCCATTTTGTGGAACGACACGCGAAGCGCGTTGGAGTGCACCGAGATGATGGCCGAGTGCCCCGAGCTGCCCACCTTGGCCGGCAGTTTGGCGATGCCCGGCTTTACCGCGCCTAAGCTGCGCTGGGTCGCCCGCCATGAGCCGGGGGTGTTCCAGCGCGTGGCAAAGGTGCTGCTGCCCAAAGACTATGTGCGCCTGATGCTCACAGGCGACTACGTGAGTGATTTGTCCGATGCCAGCGGCACCCTCTGGCTGGACGTGCACCGGCGCGCCTGGTCGGACAAGCTGCTGGCCCTCTCGGGGCTCACCAGCGCCCAGATGCCGCGCCTGGTGGAGGGCAGCGAAGCCGGTGGGCAGCTGCGGGCCGAGGTGGCACATGTCCTGGATCTCACCCCTGGCATCGTGGTGGCTGGCGGCGCAGGCGACAACGCGGCCAGCGCCGTGGGCATGGGGGCCGTCGAGGCGGGGCAGGGGTTTTTGTCACTGGGTACCAGCGGCGTGCTGTTTGTGGTCACGCCCAGCTATCAACCCAACGCCGCCAGCGCCACCCATGCCTTTTGCCACGCACTGCCACACCGTTGGCACCAGATGAGTGTGATGTTGTCCGCCGCCAGCGCGCTGCAGTGGGTCACCGGCCTGCTGGGGCAGTCTTCCGAAGGCGTGTTGGTTGCGCAAGCAGAAACACTCACGCTGGCGCAGCGCGCCGCAGCGCCCCTTTTTCTGCCGTATCTGGGCGGCGAGCGCACCCCGCACAACGATGCCAAGGTGCGCGGCAGCTTTCATGGCCTGGGTTTTGACACCGACGCGGCGCGCCTGGGCTATTCGGTCATGGAGGGCGTGACCTTCGGCTTGAAAGATGGCCTGGCCGCGCTCAACGCCGCAGGCAGCACGGTGCAGCAACTGTCCCTGGTGGGCGGCGGCAGCCGCAGTGCGCTGTGGGCGCAGCAACTGGCGTCGGCCCTGAACGTTGAGGTGGTCACCCACGGCAGCTCTGCGGTGGGTGGGGCCCTGGGGGCCGCGCGCCTGGCGTGGCTGGCCACAGGGGCACCACTGTCCACGGTATGCCGTCGTCCAGACGTGGAATCCACTTACCGGCCCGCTGCGCTGGAGCAAGACATGCTGGCCCGCCGCTACACCCAGTTTCGGGCGCTTTACCCCGCGTGTTCTGCCTTCTCGGCGTGACCCGCTTGACTTGACTCTATGGCTTCGATGGATCTCTCACCGCTTCTGACAAGGAACCCATGACCACTTACTTTGCCGATATCGCGCCCATCGCCTACCAAGGGCCCAACACAGACCACCCACTTGCCTTCAAGTGGTATGACAAGAACCGCACGGTCCTTGGCAAGCCCATGGCGGAGCACCTGCGCTTTGCGTCCTGCTACTGGCACAGCTTCTGCTGGAACGGCCTGGATGCTTTCGGGGGCGACACGTTTCAGCGCCCCTGGCACAGCATGGCCGACCCCATGGCCGCAGCCAAAGCCAAGGCCGACGCAGCCTTTGAGTTTTTTGCCAAACTGGGCGCGCCTTACTACTGCTTTCATGACCGCGATGTCGCCCCCGAAGGCGCCACCCCGCGCGACAGCGTGAACCATCTGCACGAGATGGTGGATGTGTTGGGTGCCAAGCAAGAGGCCACCGGCATGAAGCTGTTGTGGGGCACGGCCAACCTGTTCAGCCATCGCCGCTTCATGGCGGGCGCATCCACCAATCCCAATCCTGACATCTTCGCGCTCAGCGCCTTGCAGGTGAAAGAGGCGATGGACGCCACGCTCAAGCTCGGTGGCGAAAACTATGTGTTGTGGGGCGGGCGCGAAGGTTATGAAACCCTGCTCAACACACGCATAGGCCAAGAGCTGGACCAGATGGGCCGCTTTCTCAACATGGTGGTGGAATACAAGCACAAGATCGGCTTCAAGGGCACCATCTTGCTCGAACCCAAGCCGCGCGAGCCATCCAAACACCAGTACGACTTTGACACCGCCACGGTGTACGGCTTTCTGTGCCGCTATGGGCTGGAGAAAGAAGTCAAGGTCAACATCGAAGCCAACCATGCCACGCTGTCGGGCCACAGCTTTGAACACGAAATCGCCACCGCCATTGATCTGGGCATTTTTGGCTCGATCGACATGAACCGGGGCGACATGCAATGCGGCTGGGACACCGACCAGTTCCCCAACAACATCCCCGAGACCGCGCTGGCGATGTACCTGATCCTCAAAGGTGGCGGCCTTGCCTCGGGCGGGCTGAACTTTGATTCGAAGGTCCGCCGCCAGTCCATTGACCCTGAAGACCTGTTCCACGGGCACATCGGCGGCATGGATGTCTGCGCGCGTGCGCTGCTGATTGCTGAGAAGATGATCCTGAACGACGAGCTGGAGCACTTGAAAGCCGCGCGGTATGCCGGTTGGACCAGCGCCTTCGGGCAGGACCTGATGGACGGAAAGATGACACTCGATGCGGTGGCCGCCCATGTGTTGGCCCACAACACCGACTCCCAGCCCGCCTCGGGCCGCCAGGAGCGGCTGGAAAGCCTGTTGAACAGTTACGTCTATTGATTTGATGCGGCTTTATGGCGCGGCAGAGGTTCTCGCCGCGCTGGTCGTTGCCGCCCGGCCCCGTGCATCGTTTGGCGGAACCGGTAGCTGCGCTTTCTGTCGATGGTGTGAAGACAGAATTTTAGTGAAATTGGCCTCTGGCGCTTTATCCATAAGCGCTAGCAGCTATTGAATTGATAGTAAAACTGGTAGTTCCAATCTGGCCCGCTCCCATGTGAGTGCTTGTGTACAGATCAACGCCATTTATCCATTCTTTTATCTATTCAAGTTTCAATGCAATCGGCGTATCCTTAGCGCATGCCCTCAGCCGCCCAGACCTACGCCAGCGCCATCCGGCCCCTGCTGCGCCCCGGCCCCGCCAAGGCGCAGGCGCTGGCCCAGGCGCTCCAGGTCAGCCAGCCCACCGTCTCCAGAGCACTCGGCGCGCTGGGAGACGATGTGGTGCCTTTTGGCGCCGCCAGATCTATTCAATACACGCTCCGCGATCCCCTGCGCACCGATCTGGAGGCCACCGTGTACCGCGTCACCCCCCAGGGCGCGCTCGAAACCCTGGGCGCCCTGGTCCCGGTGTGCCCGCAGGGCTTTGTGATGGTCGAAGCGGGCGGGGCCCGGCTGCACAGCGACGGCCTGCCGTGGTGGATTTTTGACATGCGCCCACAGGGCTACCTGGGGCGCGCCTACTGCCAGCGGCACGGCCAGCGCCTGGGCCTGCCCGAGCGGCTGGGCGACTGGAGCGACACCCACGCGCTGCGCGCCATCCTGGACCAGGGCGACGACATGCCCGGCAACCTGCTCATCGGCCCCACCGCGCGCGACCAGTTCGTCAACGCGCCCGACCCCGTGCCGATTGCAGCCGCGCAAAAGCTGCACAGCTACGCCCAACTGGCCGACCTGGCGGCGCGCGGCGAAGTGGCGGGCTCGTCAGCCGCCGGAGAGCAGCCCAAGTTCACCGCCTACGCAGAGCAAGCCGATGGCACCGCCGCACATGTGATGGTCAAGTTCACCGCAGAACTCGACACCCCCGTGAGCGCCCGCTGGCGCGACCTGCTGCTGGCCGAACACATCGCCCTGCAGGTGCTGCAAGGCCATGGCGTGCCTGCCGCGCGGTCAATGACCTGGACGCACGGCACCCAACGGTTTTTGGAGGTGCAGCGGTTTGACCGGCTAGGCGCGCGCGGTCGCAGGGCGCTGCATTCCTTCGCCGCGCTGGATGCCGAGTTTGTGGGCAGCGGTGGCAACTGGCCGGTGATTGCCAAGGCGTTGTGGAAGGAGGGCGTTATCACCCCCCAGGCCTTTGACACGGCCTGCCTGCTGTGGGCGTTTGGCACCCTGATCGGCAACACCGACATGCACAGCGGCAATCTGTCGTGCTTGTCAGAGGGGCGCAGGCCCTACGAGCTGGCGCCTGCGTATGACATGACGCCCATGGCGTTTGCACCCACGGCGGGGGGAGGCTTGCCGGATCGGGCGCTAGAACTGACGGTGGGGGAACAGGTCAGTGCAGCGGCTTGGAAGGAGGCGCTTGCGATGGCGCAGGTGTTTGTTCGTCGGGTGGAGGGCGAGGATGAGTTCAGCTCAGGTTTCGAGGCATGCAAGGCTGAGTTGGTGCGACATGTGACGGTGGCTGCTGAGCGTATCGGGCGGCTCGTGCTTTGAGGGGGTTACCGGGGTGGCGAGTTGACCTCTAACACTGCCGCCGCCTCGCCAGTCAACCTCCTGTATGGCGGTGAGTCGAGAGGCGCATGCTGCACCACCGCAGCTGTGTCGTCTGCGGAATAGAAAGCGGTGCTCGTAACGGTTGTGCGAGAGATGACGCAATCATCAGCGGCGGCTGACTTTAACTATCAGGAACCAGAGCCTGTTTGCTTAGATAGACTGGACAAGACACAAAACGTCAATGGAGGGCAAGATGGCAGGTCATTTCATGCACCCACGTGAACTTGAGCTTGATGGCAAATTGAAAGATGAACATGGCAACACAATAGGTGTGCACTGCCGGCTTTCATTCCCTGTAGCTAGTCACGAACGAATATTTGTTGAGCTTTCCATTCCCCACTCGGCAATGCCTGCTCCCTCGCTGGCCAATGCGTGTACGTTTGACGGCACTACGCAAGGCCCTCCTGGCCCTATTACTGTTCATATGAGAGGGCTGCATTGGCAGAGATACACACAGACAAGAGAAAATTTGACAGAGTTCGGCCGTTCTGTGATCGAACTATTGCATATTGAATGGCTGGATATCAGCCGATCGCAGAATATAGATCATATCCAAAAAGAGGAAGTCGTCACTTTCCATCTGACTAATCCAAAGTTGACGCAAAAAATGCGTCCTCTTGGCTGGGGGGAGCTAGGGATTCTCTGCACAAATCCCTGCGTAATGTGCTTACGAAGGCTTGAAGCCGAGACAATAAGGCCATGAAGCAAAGCAGCCTGGGCCTGAGCAATACCACCAAGCGCACACGCAAGCGCGAGTTCCTTGATGCGATGGAGTTGGTGGTGCCCTGGGCCGAGTTGGTCTCGCTCATTGAGCCCTACGCCCCAGAGATCGGACGCCGGGGCCAGCAGCCCTTTGCGGTGCAGACCCTGCTGCGTATCCATTTCATGCAGCAGTGGTTCAAGCTTAGCGACCCAGCCATGGAAGAGGCACTGCACGACGTGCCAGCCTTTCGGGACTTTGCCGGCCTGTCTCACTGGGACGAACACATTCCCAGTGAATCGAGCATCCTGCGTTTTCGGCATCTGCTGGAGCGCCACAAACTGGCCGATCAGATCCTCGCTACGGTCAATGCCCTGCTGCAAGCCAAAGGGCTGCAACTCAAAGCAGGCACGGTGGTGGATGCCACGCTGATTGCGGCGCCGACGTCCACCAAGAATGAAGGCAAGGCACGAGACCCCGAGATGCATCAAAGCAAGAAGGGCAACGAGTGGTACTTTGGCATGAAGGCTCACATTGGCGTGGATGCGGATTCAGGCCTGGTGCACAGCGTGCGCGGCACCAGTGGCAATGTGAACGACGTGATAGAAGCCAACAGCCTGCTGCACGGGCAAGAAACGGATGCCTTTGGCGATGCGGGCTACCAAGGAGTGGACAAGCGGCCCGATGCCAACAAGAACGTGCGCTGGCATGTAGCCATGCGCCCGGGGTTGCGCCGGGCTTTGGACAAAAACAAGCCTGTGGATGCGCTGATCGACCAACTTGAACGCACCAAGGCCAGCATCCGGGCCAAGGTGGAGCACCCGTTCAGAGTGCTCAAGCAGCAGTTCGGGTACGTGAAGGTGCGCTACCGGGGGCTCATGAAGAACACGGCGCAGATCGTCACGCTGTTTGCGCTGGGCAATCTGTGGATGGCAAGGCACAAGTTGCTGGCCTGCATGGGGCAGGTGCGCGTGCAGGGGGCGTAAAGCCTCCGATATAGGGGCAATGGCCCTCGCCAAACGCCTGCTGGGTGCGCTGCGCACGCCTCATTACTCAAAGCGAGTGCTGTTTTAGTTCAGGCATCGCTGTGACATAGCCAGAACCGATTCGTGAAGAGCTTCCCTAGCTGATGCTCATCCAATATTTAGTATTGGGACGGTAATCGGGCTCATCACCTTTTATCGTTATTGGAACTCTGTTTTCGATCATCACGCCGATACCTTTAGTGGAGTTGCAGGTACTTTTGCGACCGTGTTGTTAAACGGGCCCCCGACGGAATTAGAAAAAATTTCAAATCAGTTTGATCGGGTGCGCCTCTGTCTATCACTCCTTTCCCGGCAGAGCGTGTTGTTTCGTTCTATCCACGGCTGCGTGGAAGGGGTTTCTATTTTCTCACGCAGATATCCCTTGGATGATGAAAATCCACCATATATGGCTATGGAGCCCCTTGACTATGCAGTACCTATCTCAAATGTAGAATCTGTATTGGAACAAACTGTGGCAGCGGCTCTCCCTATGGAAAAAGAGAATTGGGATATATTGACTTTTCTCATTACAGCGCTAGGGATGTTCTGAACAACTCGGTTTCGCGCGTGCTACGAGACTGAGTTTTTCAGCTGGCGCAATGGAGACCGTCTTTCCTGCGGTTCCGTCTTGTTTGGTGCCCCTTGTGGGGGCCGCTTGCGCAGCCGCTGCGGCTGCACGGCTGTTTGCGGACGCACTCATGCCTGCGCCCCCAGCAATTGGTGGCGCACCATCCACAGGTTGGACAGCGCAAACAGCGTCTTGAGCTGCAGTGTGTTCTTCTTCAATCCCCGGTAGCGCACCTTCACATATCCAAACTGCCGCTTGATCACCCTAAAGGGATGCTCCACCTTGGCCCGGATGCTTGCCTTGATCTTCTCCATCTGGTCTATGAGCGCGTCAACGAGGTTGTGCTCTTTGTCCAGCTCTTTGCGCTTGCCCGGGCGCATCGCTATGTGCCACGTCACGCCCGCCCTGGCATCCGGGCGCTTGTGAACGCCTTGATAGCCCGCGTCACCAAACCCGTCTTTTTCTTGCCCGTGCAGCAAGCTGTTGCCTTCTACAACGTCGGCCACGTTGCCCGAGGTTCCGATGACGGTGTGCACCAGTCCTGAGTCCGCGTCCACGCCAATGTGGGCCTTCATGCCAAAGTGCCATTCATTGCCCTTTTGGCTTGAGTGCATCTCTGGATCGCGCTTTCTGTCCTTGTTCTTGGTAGAGCTGGGCGCTGCGATCAACGTGGCGTCTACCGCAGTGCCCGCCTTGAGCAGCAAGCCCTGCGCTGCCAGCAGTTCGTTGACGGTGGCCAGAATCTGCTCGGCCAGCTTGTGCTTCTCCAGCCGGTGGCGAAACCTCAAAATGGTGCTCTCGTCAGGCATTCGTCCATGGGCATCAAGCCCTGCAAAATCCCGGTAGATCGGGGTGTCAAAGAGGGCTTCCTCCATCGCCAGATCCGACAAGGTAAACCACTGCTGCATGCAGTGGATGCGCAGCATGGTCTCCAGGGCAAAGGGTGGGCGGCCGTTCTTGCCCTCGGGGTAATACGGGGCAATGACATCGAGCAATGCAGCCCAGGGAACCACCCGATCCATCTGGGCCAGCAGTTCCTGTTTGCGGGTCTTCTTGGTGCTCAGGTTCAGGTCAAGGCTGCTTTGCTTCATGGCTTGCGAGGATGCCATGACTGGCCGGGGTCTATCAGACTGACCACGAGGTTTTGCAGGATTTCCCTAGGGAAGCTCTTCACGAATCGGTTCTGGCTATGTCACAGCGATGCCTGAACTAAAACAGCACTCGCTTTGAGTAATGAGGCGTGCGCAGCGCACCCAGCAGGCGTTTGGCGAGGGCCATTGCCCCTATATCGGAGGCTTTACGCCCCCTGCACGCGCACCTGCCCCATGCAGGCCAGCAACTTGTGCCTTGCCATCCACAGATTGCCCAGCGCAAACAGCGTGACGATCTGCGCCGTGTTCTTCATGAGCCCCCGGTAGCGCACCTTCACGTACCCGAACTGCTGCTTGAGCACTCTGAACGGGTGCTCCACCTTGGCCCGGATGCTGGCCTTGGTGCGTTCAAGTTGGTCGATCAGCGCATCCACAGGCTTGTTTTTGTCCAAAGCCCGGCGCAACCCCGGGCGCATGGCTACATGCCAGCGCACGTTCTTGTTGGCATCGGGCCGCTTGTCCACTCCTTGGTAGCCCGCATCGCCAAAGGCATCCGTTTCTTGCCCGTGCAGCAGGCTGTTGGCTTCTATCACGTCGTTCACATTGCCACTGGTGCCGCGCACGCTGTGCACCAGGCCTGAATCCGCATCCACGCCAATGTGAGCCTTCATGCCAAAGTACCACTCGTTGCCCTTCTTGCTTTGATGCATCTCGGGGTCTCGTGCCTTGCCTTCATTCTTGGTGGACGTCGGCGCCGCAATCAGCGTGGCATCCACCACCGTGCCTGCTTTGAGTTGCAGCCCTTTGGCTTGCAGCAGGGCATTGACCGTAGCGAGGATCTGATCGGCCAGTTTGTGGCGCTCCAGCAGATGCCGAAAACGCAGGATGCTCGATTCACTGGGAATGTGTTCGTCCCAGTGAGACAGGCCGGCAAAGTCCCGAAAGGCTGGCACGTCGTGCAGTGCCTCTTCCATGGCTGGGTCGCTAAGCTTGAACCACTGCTGCATGAAATGGATACGCAGCAGGGTCTGCACCGCAAAGGGCTGCTGGCCCCGGCGTCCGATCTCTGGGGCGTAGGGCTCAATGAGCGAGACCAACTCGGCCCAGGGCACCACCAACTCCATCGCATCAAGGAACTCGCGCTTGCGTGTGCGCTTGGTGGTATTGCTCAGGCCCAGGCTGCTTTGCTTCATGGCCTTATTGTCTCGGCTTCAAGCCTTCGTAAGCACATTACGCAGGGATTTGTGCAGAGAATCCCTAGGGATGTTCTGAACAACTCGGTTTCGCGCGTGCTACGAGACTGAGTTTTTCAGCTGGCGCAATGGAGACCGTCTTTCCTGCGGTTCCGTCTTGTTTGGTGCCCCTTGTGGGGGCCGCTTGCGCAGCCGCTGCGGCTGCACGGCTGTTTGCGGACGCACTCATGCCTGCGCCCCCAGCAATTGGTGGCGCACCATCCACAGGTTGGACAGCGCAAACAGCGTCTTGAGCTGCAGTGTGTTCTTCTTCAATCCCCGGTAGCGCGCCTTCACATATCCAAACTGCCGCTTGATCACCCTAAAGGGATGCTCCACCTTGGCCCGGATGCTTGCCTTGATCTTCTCCATCTGGTCTATGAGCGCGTCAACGAGGTTGTGCTCTTTGTCCAGCTCTTTGCGCTTGCCCGGGCGCATCGCTATGTGCCACGTCACGCCCGCCCTGGCATCCGGGCGCTTGTGAACGCCTTGATAGCCCGCGTCACCAAACCCGTCTTTTTCTTGCCCGTGCAGCAAGCTGTTGCCTTCTACAACGTCGGCCACGTTGCCCGAGGTTCCGATGACGGTGTGCACCAGTCCTGAGTCCGCGTCCACGCCAATGTGGGCCTTCATGCCAAAGTGCCATTCATTGCCCTTTTGGCTTGAGTGCATCTCTGGATCGCGCTTTCTGTCCTTGTTCTTGGTAGAGCTGGGCGCTGCGATCAACGTGGCGTCTACCGCAGTGCCCGCCTTGAGCAGCAAGCCCTGCGCTGCCAGCAGTTCGTTGACGGTGGCCAGAATCTGCTCGGCCAGCTTGTGCTTCTCCAGCCGGTGGCGAAACCTCAAAATGGTGCTCTCGTCAGGCATTCGTCCATGGGCATCAAGCCCTGCAAAATCCCGGTAGATCGGGGTGTCAAAGAGGGCTTCCTCCATCGCCAGATCCGACAAGGTAAACCACTGCTGCATGCAGTGGATGCGCAGCATGGTCTCCAGGGCAAAGGGTGGGCGGCCGTTCTTGCCCTCGGGGTAATACGGGGCAATGACATCGAGCAATGCAGCCCAGGGAACCACCCGATCCATCTGGGCCAGCAGTTCCTGTTTGCGGGTCTTCTTGGTGCTCAGGTTCAGGTCAAGGCTGCTTTGCTTCATGGCTTGCGAGGATGCCATGACTGGCCGGGGTCTATCAGACTGACCACGAGGTTTTGCAGGATTTCCCTAGCCCCTGCAATTAGCATGAACACGGCCGGGAGATTTGTGGCCCTTATGCATGGATTTGAAGCAATTCGCGTCGAATCTCCTCCGCTCGATGAGGCCGCGGAACGGTCGAAATCAGAGTTAATTGCTGCTTTGGTGGATGCAAGAAAGAACGTTTCGGATCCGGTTTCTGAACGAATCAAGGGCTTTGAGAAATTAGTTGCTGATGGAGCACCAAAAAACTTCAAAGCCCGAATGCGGCAGCACTTTGAGAAGTCTTCGGTGTTGGTCGCAGACCTCTGGCCGATGGCTGGAACCAGCAGTAGCCCAGGACTGATTGATATAAGGGACCGATTGGCCCATATGGGGTGGAGATCTATCAATTCACAATCGCTGTCAGTGGCAACATGGCATCTAAGCCTATACGCCGAGCGCTACTGCTTCGATAGGCTTGGGGTACAGCTCTCAAAAACCACAATATGCCCGGATCGATTGCGAAGAGAGGAATGGTATTCCGTGGCGGCTTGGCAGAAGGCGAGGTCCGAAGCGTTTGATCGCAACTAGACGCCGTGATTCCAAACATCAACGATCGGCCAGACCGTCCGATCATTCTCAACACGACGTTGAGCGTCCGTTCTCACTTGCCCCACAGGCAGCTCCTGACCCCACCGCCCGCATCCCCACCAACCCCGGCATCGCCCCCCGCATCGCCTCCAAAAACAACCGCAGCCGCGCCGGATAAAACCGTGCATACGGGTACACCAAGTACACCGGCAGCGGCGCTGCATGCCAGTTGGGCACCAGGTGCAGCAAGTTCCCCTGCCGCACATCGTTGTCCACGATCCATGCCGATGAAATGCACGCCCCCAGCCCGGCCAAGGCGGCGCTGCGCAGGGCGTACAGGCTGTCGGTGGCCAAACGCGGGGTGATGCCGAAGGTGTGGGCCTCGCCGCCGGGCTCTTGGGTCAGCGTGACCTCGCGGCGGTAGAAGGTGCTCAGGGCCAGCCAGGGCAGGGGCTGCAGGTCTTGCGCGTGCTGGGGCGTGGGGCGCCCGGCCATGAGGGCGGGGGCGGCCAGCACGATGCGGGGCACCTCGGCTAGGCGCACCGCCACCACGCTGGGGTCGTCCACCGCGCCGACCTGGATGGCGCAGTCGATGCCTTCGGCGATGAAATTGGGGCGGCGGTCGTGCAGCATCCATTCCACGTCCACCTCGGGGTAGCGGCGCAGGTAGGCCATCAGCGGGGCGATGAACTGGTCTTGCCCAAAGGCGTGGGGTGCCAGCACGCGCAGGGTGCCGCGCGGGGTGTCGGCGGTGCCGCGCAGGTCGTCTTCCATGGCGCGCCAATCTTCCAGCAGGGCCTTGGCGTGGGCAAAGCAGCGGTCGCCGTCTTCCGTCAACTTCATCACATGGGTGGAGCGCTGCAGCAGCTTGATGCCCAGGCTGCGCTCCAGCGCCTGCAGGCGGCGGCTCACGGTGGGCTGGCTGGTGCCCAGTTGCTGGGCGGCGGCAGACAGGCTGCCGGCCTCGACGATGCGGACAAAGGTCCGCATCAGCTCGATGCGGTCGGCGCCGGGTGGCTGGGTCGGGAGGGCCGCGAGGGTGTTGGTCATACGCCAAGCGTATAACTAATCTGCAATTGAGCCTACTACCCAGCGCGGCAGCGGGCTAGAACAATCGCACCATTCCTTTTTAACCGATGGTGTTGTGATGTCTTCCATTCAAAATGTGCATGCAAGGGGTGCGGTGGGCGTGGCCCCGGTAGCGCCGCCTGCTGAAGGTCCAGTGGGTGCAGAAAGCACAGTGAGCGCGCCGCTGCTGTTGCTGCTGGCGACCACGGCGGGGCTGAGCGTGGCGTCGCTGTATTACAGCCAACCCATACTGGGCGTGCTGGGGCCCGACATGCAGGCCGACAGCCGCGTGGTGGGGCTGGTGCCCACGCTCACGCAGCTGGGGTATGCGCTGGGCATCTTGCTGCTGGCGCCGCTGGGCGACCGGTTTGACCGGCGCCGCATCATCGTCATCAAGTCCATTGCGCTGATGCTGGCCTTGCTGCTGAGCGGCCTGGCGCCCGGCATGGGCGCGCTGCTGGCGGCCAGCCTGGCCGTGGGCCTGGCGGCCACGGTGGCGCAAGACGTGGTGCCCGCCGCCGCCACGCTGGCCCCGGCTGCGCAGCGCGGGCGCATGGTGGGCACGGTGATGACGGGGCTGCTGCTGGGCATTTTGTTGTCGCGCGTGGTCAGCGGCTTTGTGGCGCAGCAGTGGGGCTGGCGCACGGTGTATGTGGCGGCGGCGGTGGCCATTGCGCTGCTGACAGTGGCCGTGTGGCGCGGGTTGCCGCGCTTTGCGCCCACCACGCAGCTGGGCTATGGCGCGCTGATCGGCTCGATGGTGGCGCTGTGGCGGCAGCACGCTGCGCTGCGCCGTGCGGCCTGGGCGCAGGGGCTGTTGGCCGTGGGCTTTAGTGCGTTCTGGTCCACGCTGGCGGTGATGCTGCACAGCCAGTTTGGGCTGGGCACGGCGGCGGCGGGCGCGTTTGGCCTGGCCGGGGCGGCGGGTGCACTGGCTGCACCGTTGGCCGGGCGCCTGGCCGACAAGCGTGGGCCCGAGGTGGTGACGCGCTATGGCGCCGGGCTGGCTGCCGCGTCGTTTGCGGTGATGGCGCTGGCACCGCTGCTGCCTGCGCAGGCCCAGCTGGGTTTGATCGTGGTCAGTGCCATCGGCTTTGACTTTGGCGTGCAGGCCACGCTGGTGGCGCACCAGACCATCGTGTACGGCATCGACCCTGCGGCGCGCAGCCGGCTCAATGCGCTGCTGTTCACCGGCATGTTCATCGGCATGTCGGCCGGGGCGGCGCTGGGCAGCCTGGCGCTGGCGCAGTGGAGCTGGGTGGGGGTGGTGGCGCTGGCTACGGTGGCTTCGCTCGCGGCCCTGGCGGTGCGGGTGTGGAGGCCATTGGCAAGAATTTGAGCGAAAAACGGCGCTGGCGCATATGTGGTGAGCGCCAGCCGCTATCAATTTGCGAGTAAACGGTGTGCTCAACGGGATGTCTGACGGCGCTGGTGAGTCATCGCCCGACCGGGGCCTTTGCCGTTCGACCCGTGCTTGTGACCTTCACCGCGCGGGGTACATGCCCGTCGGGTCAGCAGCCCGGCAAAGCCCGCACGACAATCGGGTCATATGACATCTTCCTCGACCATGCTCCGGCTCATCAGCCTGGCCGCTTTTTCCAGCATGGCATCCATGCGTGTGTGCGACCCGATGCTGGTCGCCTTGTCCCAGGATTTCAGCATCACCACCGGCGACGCCTCGGCGGTGATCGCCGCATTTGCGGTGGCCTATGGGGTGTTGCAACTGGTGTATGGGCCGCTGGGTGATCGCATCGGCAAATTGCGGGTCATCATCGGCGCCACATCGGCTTGCGCGCTGTTCAGTGCCATGACGGCGCTGGCACCCAGCTTCACGTTGCTGGTGGTGGCCCGGGCAGCGATGGGCGCGGCGGCGGCGGGGATCATTCCGTTGTCCATGGCCTGGATTGGCGATCAGGTGCCTTACGAGCAGCGGCAGGAAACCCTGGCCCGCCTCATGGTGGCCACCGTGACCGGGATGATGGCGGGGCAATGGTTTGGCGGCTTTGCCACCGAGACGCTGGGCTGGCGCACTGCGCTGGGCGTGCTCGCGCTGCTGTTTACGGCAGCGGCGGTATTGCTGTTTCGCCATGCGCGCGGCAGTGGGGCCCTGCAGCCCCATGCGGCAGGTGATGCGGGGGCCTCTTTTTCGCTGGCGACGTATTTGGCAAATACCATGGCGCTTTTGCGCATTCCGCGCGTGCGCTGGGTGCTGATCGTGGTGGCCATCGAGGGCGCGCTGGCATTTGGCACGCTGGCTTTTGTGCCGGCACGCATGGTGGGCGGCTTTGGGTTGTCGGCCTCGGCGGCCGGGGGCGTGATGGTGCTGTATGGGCTGGGCGGGTTGATCTATAGCCTGTTTGCGCGGCGCTGGCTGGCCATGATGGGTGAACAGGGCTTGGCGCTGACGGGTGGGGCGCTGATCGCCATGGGGTTGCTGGCACTGGCGTGGGCGCCCGTGGTGGCCTGGGCCGTGGGCGGGTGTTTTCTGGCGGGGATCGGGTTTTACATGCTGCACAACACCCTGCAGGTGCAGGCCACGCAGATGGCGCCCCACGCGCGTGGCACCGCTGTCACGTTGTTTGCGTGCCTGCTGTTTCTGGGCCAATCCACAGGGGTGCTGGTGGTCGCGTTCAGTGTGGACCGGGGTTGGCTGCCTGCGGTGTTTTCGTTGGCGGCGTTGGGGGTATTTGCGCTGGGTCTTGTGGTGTCGCGCCAGGTGCAAGGGCGTGGCACTGTGGCTGCGGGGGCTTGAGCCAAGGGTATGCGGCTTGTCTTTGTTCGCAACCGCACGAAGCCTCCTGCCTACGTCGTTTCACTTGTAGACTCGGCGGCACTGTGATTGCCCCGTGGCCCGCCGAGGCCGGCGGCGCCCACGGCGACCACTGCGGGGCACGTTGTTTGGCCACGGGCCCGCAGTGACCCCAAGGTTTTCCGGGCGGACCACCGCGCGGCCTTTACTCGTCATGACTGATCCCTTGTCATCAATGGCTGTTTTTCCACGCGCTCAAGGCCCCATGGCCGACAAGATCCGGCAGTACGACTGGGCGAACCATGCCCTGGGGCCCATGGAGGGGTGGCCGATGGCCCTGCGGTTTGCGGTAGAGACCGTGCTTTCGTCGCATTTCCCCAAATGCCTGGTGTGGGGCAGCGGGCTCACCACGCTTTACAACGATGCATTTCGCCCCATCCTGGGCCATAAACCCGAGGCGCTGGGCCGTCCGTTCAACGAGGTGTGGGCCGAGGCATGGCCTGTGGTGGGCCCCCTTGCGCACCGGGCGTTCGAGGGGGAGTCCACCTTCGTCGAAGACTTCCCGCTGACCATCAACCGCAACGGTTACGACGAGCAGACGTACTTCACCTTCTGCTATAGCCCGGTGCGCGACGAGGCAGGCGTGGTGGTGGGCCTGATGGACACGGTGATCGAAACCACCGGCAAGGTGCATGCCGAACGCCAGCTGCGCGAAGCCACCGTGTTGCTCTCGCAGCAGGTGGCCCAGCGCACTGCTGACCGCGACCGCCTGTGGCTGCGCTCGGACGCGCTCTTACTGGTGGCCCGCTTTGACGGCGTCATTGTGGCGGTGAACCCCGCGTGGACTGACTGGCTGGGCTGGAGCGAGCGGGAAACTGTGGGCCGGCCCATGCGGTTGTTCGCACACTCCGACGATGACGCCGTGCTGGACGACGAATTTGCGCAGTTGCAAAAAGGGGCGCAAAAGCGCCAGGGTACGCTGCGGTTTTGCCACCGTGACGGGATGGTGCACTCGGTGTTCTGGACGGCATCGCCGGCCGATGGTTTTATCCACTTCGTGGGCCGCGATGTGACCGAGGAAAACGCCCGCGCGCAGGCGCTGCAAGAGGCCGAAGAGCAGTTGCGCCAGGGCCAGAAGATGGAGGCCATGGGGCAGCTTACCGGCGGTATTGCGCATGACCTCAACAACATGCTGCAGGGCATCGTGTTGCCTTTTCAGATCATCCGCCAGCGCATTGCGCAGGGCCGCCAGGAAGAGGCGGGCAAATACATCGATGCGGGCCTGGCCGCAGCCCGCCGCGCAGCCTCGCTCACGCAGCGCCTGCTGGCGTTTTCACGCCGCCAGCCACTGGACTCGCGGCCCGTGGACATGGTGGCCTCGCTCCACGGGCTGGAGTCGATGATCCAGACCACCTGCGGCGAGAACATCGCGCTGCAGTTCTCGTTGGCGCCCGATCTGTGGGCGGCCCTCACTGACGCCCACCAGTTCGAAAACGCCGTGCTCAACCTGGCCATCAACGCCCGCGATGCCATGCCCAGCGGCGGCACGCTGCGCATTACCGCCGACAACGTGCACCTGGATGCGGCCGACAACCACACGGTGGCCAGCCTGGACGATGGCGACTATGTGTGTGTGGCCGTCAGCGACACGGGCACGGGCATGTCGGACGATGTGTTGACCCGCGCCTTCGACCCCTTCTTCACCACCAAGCCGCTGGGCCAGGGCACGGGCCTGGGGCTGTCCATGATCTACGGCTTCATGCGCCAGTCGGGCGGGATTGCGGTGCTGGAGAGTTCGGCGGGGCAGGGCACCCGGGTGTCCTTGTATTTCAAGCGGTCGCAGGCGCCTGCGGTGCTCGAGCAGACCGAGCCCACCACGCCGCTGAGCGGCCCGCGCCGGCCCGATTCGGCCCTGGTGGTGGAGGACGATGACACCGTGCGGGCGCTGGCGGTGGAGTTGTTGCGCGACAGCGGCTTTTTTGTGATGGAGGCCGCCTCCGGCAACGCCGCCATGGCCTTGCTGTCGGGCGCGGTGCACTTTGACCTGCTGGTGTCCGACGTGGGCCTGCCCGGCCCCAATGGCCGCCAGGTGGCGGATTACGCTATCGAAAAGCTGCCCGCCATCAAGGTCATTTTGATGACCGGCTATGCAGAACAGGCCGCCATGAGCCCGCAGTTTCTGGGCGCGCGGATGGAGTTGCTGGTCAAGCCTTTCGACGCCCAGGCGCTGGTCAGCAAGGTGCACGCGGTGATGGGAATGGGCCCGGCGCACTGAGCCGCACGGTGGAGGGCAAGCCATAAGGCCGCAAGACACTCTGCGTCGGCTTAGCCGAATGGGGCAGGTGTTTGGGCGAAAATGGCAGATAGCGCTTATCTATAAAGCGCTGGCAGCTATTTATTTGATAGTAAAACCCTTCGCGGGTATGCTTCTTTATAAGCAGCAGGTCTATTCAATCGATTTTTTGATCGTTTGAGATATGACGCTTCACCGATACATTTCACCCATCCTTTTTCTCTTGACGGCGCCGCGTCCGGCCTCAACCGGGTCAACGCGGCGCTTTGCATTCCATGATCGACTTACGGGGTATTACCCAAACCTACCAGGGCTCCCAAGGCCCGGTCGAGGCCCTGCGCGGCATCGACCTTCACATCACGTCGGGCGAGGTGTTCGGCATCATCGGTAAAAGCGGGGCGGGCAAAAGCTCGCTGGTGCGCGTCATCAATCTGCTCAACCGGCCCACCACGGGCCAGGTCATCGTGGGCGGGCGTGATCTCACGCAACTGGGCGATGCGCAACTGCGCGAGGCCCGCCGCGAGATCGGCATGGTGTTCCAGCACTTCAACCTGCTGTCGTCGCGCACCGTGTTTGACAACGCCGCGCTGCCGCTGGAGCTTGCAGGCATGAGCAAATCGGACATCCGCGAGCGGGTGAACCCGCTGCTGGAGCTGGTGGGCCTGTCGGCCCTGGCCAACCGCTACCCGGCACAGATCAGTGGCGGGCAAAAGCAGCGTGTGGGCATTGCGCGTGCGCTGGCCAGCCGCCCCAAGGTGTTGCTGAGCGACGAAGCCACATCGGCGCTGGACCCTGAGACGACACGCTCCATCCTCGACCTGCTGCGCCAGGTCAACCGCGAGCTGGGCCTGACGGTGGTGCTCATCACGCACCAGATGCAGGTCATCAAGCAGGTGGCCGACCGCGTGGCCGTGATCGAAGCCGGCCGCATCGTGGAGCAGGGCCGGGTGCTGGACGTGTTCACGCGCCCGCAGCAGGCCATCACCAAGAGCCTGGTCGACGAAATATTGCCGCAAGAGCTGCCCGCCAGCGTGCTGGGCCATGTGCGCAAGCTCGCGGGCCAGCTGGGTGAGGGACGAACCGGCCAACTGCTGCGCCTGTCGTACGCTGGCGACAGCGCCTACCAGCCCATCCTGTCGCAGCTGATCCGCCAGTTTGGTGTGGACATGAGCATCCTGCACGGCCAGGTGGACGAGATCCAGGATGAAACCTTTGGCTCGCTGGCCGTGTACGCCAGCGGCGCGGCCGACAGTGTGCGGGGCGCCGTGGCGCACCTGCGTGCTGGTGGTGTGGCAGTCGAAGAAGTCGCCGTCCAGGCCTAGAGAGAGGGAAACACATCATGTTTGACAACTTCACGCCAGCCATGCTGGACCTGTTTGTTTCGTCGCTGTGGGAGACGCTCATCATGGTCGGCATCTCCGGCCTGGTCGGTGCCCTGCTGGGCGTGCCTCTCGGCGTTTTTCTGCGGCTGACCGACGACGGCGGTGTGCTCGAAAACGGGCCGCTCAACAAGATCGTGGGCTGGGTGGTTAACGCCGTGCGGTCCACGCCCTTCATCATTTTGCTGGTGGCCATCATCCCGTTCACGCGGCTCATCACCGGCTCGTCCATCGGCACCGCAGCGGCCGTGGTGCCGCTGACCATTGCCGCTGCCCCGTTTGTGGCGCGCCTGGTCGAAGCCGCGCTGCGCGAGGTGGACCACGGCCTCATTGAAGCCGCCCAGGCCATGGGCGCCACCACCAGCCAGATCGTCTGGAAGGTGCTGCTGCCCGAGGCACTGCCCGGCATCGTGGCGGGCCTGACCATCACGTTCGTGAGCCTGACCGGCTACTCGGCCATGGCCGGTGCCATTGGCGGCGGCGGCCTGGGCGACCTGGGCATTCGCTATGGCTACCAGCGTTTTCTGCCCGAGATCATGCTGGCCGTGGTGCTGGTGCTGATCTTCTTTGTGCAGGCCGTGCAAAGCCTGGGCGACTGGGCCGTGCGCAAGCTGAGCCACCGTTGAGCGGCAGACAGTGGGCGGTGGGTGGTGTTTGCTATTGAATCAATAGCTTCTAGCGTATGATGCGCAAGCGCTAGCGGCCTTTTTGGCTTCAAACCCACGTTTGGGCGCTGTGTGAGCCCCTGCGGTGGTCTTCACTCCGTCTCCCACAAGGGACGAGGGGCCAACACCGCCCTTAGATCGTAAACACGTTCTTAGCCCGGCACCCGGTAGTGGTAGCCGTAGGCCGTCTTGAACCCCATCGATTCATACAGCCGCAGCGCCGGCGTGTTCTGCGCGCGCACCTGCAGGTAGGCGCTGGTCGCCCCGGCCTCGGCGCCCCAGTGCAGCAGGGCCTGCACCAGCGTGCGCCCGCGCCCGCCGCCCCGGTGTTCGGGCGCCACGGCCAGGTCGTACAGGCCCACGGCGCCGCGCTCCAGCACCGCCAGGCCAAAGCCCACGGCTCGGCCCTGGGCGTCGTGTTGCAGCGCATAGCCCACCGGGTGAGCGATGGCGTCGAGGATGCTGCGGTGCAGGTTGCGGTGGTGCGGGGCCACGCCGTTGGCCGCTGCAAAACCTTCCAGCCATGCAGGTGAAGGCGAAGTGCTGACCACGGTGCTGCCGTCGGGCCGGGGCACCGAGCCCAGCGCCAGCGGCCGGTGCAAGACCAGCGAGGGGTCAAAGTGCTGGTAGCCCGCGTTGGCCAGCTCCTGGTCGGCCTCGGCCGAGGCCAGGGGGGAGATGCGAAACACGGCGGGCAACCCATGCCGTGCATACAGCGCAGCCGCCGCCTCGCGCACGCCGTCGAACGGCGCGCCGGGCATCAGCGCGTTGACCGAATTGGCACGCTTGGTATAGCCGCCCGACAGCCGGAACACCCAGCCCCGGTGAAACACCGTCTGGTGCGCGGGCCATGCGTTGAAGGCGCGCTCTTCCAGCGCGCGGACGAGGGCTGCGGGGGCTGTGTTGGCAATGGGGGCGGTGGCGGCGGTGGCGGTCATCGTGGGTTTATACAACCCGCCCCAGCCGCCTTGCCACCTTGGAGAACTGCTTTCTTGATCCAGTGGGTGGCGCAGTTGTCGCCACGGGGTTAGGGTGTTGGGGTTACCTCGTTGTTCTGCGCTCCGCCTGTCCATGAAGTCACCGTTCCATCTCCTTGCCTTGCTGTGTTCCCTGGCCGTGCCGCCTGCCATCGCTGCGGAGTCGTCTGCATCGGCCGATTGGTCCCTGTCGGCCGATGGTGCCTACGTGCTGGACCAGCGGGCCGGCCTAGCTTGGCCGCGCTGTGTGGAGGGCATGCAATGGACCGGCAAAACCTGCACGGGCCAGCCCCTGCTGCTGGACCGCGCCGAGGCCACCGCCCTGGCCGCTGACCGCTGGAAGGCCGAGGGTGTGGGCTGGCGCTTGCCCCGCGCGGCAGAGCTGCAGCGGCTAGTGGACAAGTCGCTGTCGTCGCCGGGCCTGAGCCCCTTGCTGTTCCCCGCCGCGCCGGGCCAGTGGCACTGGACGGCCACGGCCAATGTGAACGCACTGAGCACCAACCAATACACCTACGGCAACATCGCCCAAGGCCGCGCGGGCGATGGAGCGCGGCAGGCTGCCATGCTCAACGGCTGGGCGGTGAACCTGTCCACCGGCGAGGCGCGGGGTGATGCCGCGCGGGCCAGCAAGCTGCCCGTGCGGTTGGTCAGGCCGCAGCCGGTGGGGGCGGGGAAGTAGTTGGACCAATCGCTCGAAGCCGCGTGCGTAGCCTTATGCAGCCACGGCTTCGCCATCGCTCGCCGCAAATACTTCACGTGCCGCCGCCAACCCGTTGAGCGCGGCCGGAAAGCCCGCGTACACCGCCATCTGCATGAGCACCTCCACGATTTCTTCGCGGGTGACGCCCACGTTCAGCGCTGCCTGCAAATGCACCTTGAGCTGTGGCGTGGCGTTGCCCAGCGCGCTCAGCGCTGCGATGACTGCAATCTCGCGGCTGCGCAGATCGAGCCCGGGGCGCGAGTAGATGTCGCCAAACGGAAACTCGATCAGATAGCGGGCAAAGTCGGGGGCAATGTCGGCCAGGCTGGCGACGACGCGCTTACCCGCGTGGCCGTCGATTTCGCGCAGCTTGGCGAGGCCCTGGAGATAGCGGGGTTGGGTTTCGGGGGACATGGGAGCTTCCTTGGTGGGGTGGTGGCGATGGCGTGTGGCGAAGGGAAGCTTCCAGGCCCTGGTAGTGCGCGATCTTGGCTTGCAGCGCCTGTGCGGCTTGCTGCATCGCGGTGATCGTTGCCAGAACCTGTGCAAAGTGTTGCTCCAGCAACTGGCGCCGCTCAGGGGCGGTGGCGCTCCCTTCGCTGCGCAGCCGCGCAAAGGCCTGCATCTGCCCGATGGGCATCTGGGTCTCGCG
The DNA here is from genome assembly GCF_020510705.1 of Acidovorax radicis. Classification (NCBI taxonomy): domain Bacteria; kingdom Pseudomonadati; phylum Pseudomonadota; class Betaproteobacteria; order Burkholderiales; family Comamonadaceae; genus Acidovorax; species Acidovorax radicis. Next base: position 2,955,052 of record NZ_CP075184.1, on the reverse strand, counting down.
CAGGCGCAGCAGGAATCCGATCCATTCCATGTCCGACGCCGCATAACGGCGCTGGCCGCCCGACGCACGCGCCACGGGCGCGATCAGCCCGGCGCGTTCGTCGTAGTAGCGCGGGGTGTGTGCCAAGAGCCTGTTTACGATCTCGCAGGGGATCGCGTTGGAGCGCAATCGGGATGAGTGGACGCTTCGGATGCGCCGCATGGGCTCATGCCCATGCAAGCAGCCGGGGCGTTCAATCACCCGATTTCGCTCCAACCCTTCGGGCAGTGGTCTTTGCGGGCGGTCTGCGGCGTTGCGGCGCTTGCCAATAGCCGAGCTATTGGCTGCACACCGTGCCTTGCATCCCATCCTGCAAAGACCGCTGCGCGACCCCTGGGAGATCGTAAACAGGCTCTACGGCCGGTGCGTTCGGTGACTTCGGCAATGGTGAGGATGGATGCCATGGGAGCGATTCTGAAAGTTGGAGTGCACTCTAAGTCAAGCGCCAAGTGTGGAATTGTCTTGAGGTGGTTGGCTGGGCCAGGAGCGGGAGTCTCTCCACGGGGGGCTATGACGCCTTTTGACTGAAAACGCAGGGGATGATGCAGCCTTTGAACCCAGGGGACAGCAGAGCGAGGCAGCTTGGTCAAGAATGGCGGCTGGTGATAGCGAGCCGCTGACGAACCCTGTCCCTCTCCCTCCACACAGTGTGACCCAACGCACGCGGCCACATCCTCACTGTCCACCTATCCCACTGCGAGTCCCCCATGAACCCATCCATCCCAACCACCGCGCTCCAACTGCGTTCGCTTGTGCAGGCCGACGGCACCTTGCAAATCAGTCTGGAGTCTGTGCCCGTGCCCACCCCGGGGCCTGACGAGGTGTTGATCCAGGTGCAGGCCACGCCCATCAATCCGTCTGACATTGGTCTGCTGCTGGGCCCCGCTGATCTGTCCACCGTGCAGGTGTCGGGCAGCCCAGACCGGCCGGTGGCCACCGCCCGCATCCCCGAGCGCGCCATGCCCGGCATGGCTGCGCGCATTGGCCAGAGCATGCCGGTGGGCAACGAGGGCGCCGGGCTGGTGGTGGCCGCGGGTGCCTCGCCCGCCGCGCAGGCCCTGCTGGGCCGCACGGTGGCCGTGATTGGCGGCGCCATGTATGCGCAATACCGCGCCATGCCTGCCGCGCAGTGCCTGGTGCTGCCACCCGGCACCACGGCGGCGGAGGGCGCGTCGTGTTTCGTCAACCCGCTGACCGCATTGAGCATGGTCGAGACCATGAAGCGCGAGGGCCACACCGCGCTGGTGCACACCGCAGCCGCCAGCAACCTGGGCCAGATGCTCCACAAGATCTGCCAGAAGGACGGCATTGGCCTGGTCAACATCGTGCGCAAGCCCGAGCAGGCCGCGCTGCTGCGCAGCATGGGGGCCCAGTATGTGTGCGACAGCAGCGCGCCCACCTTCATGGCCGAGCTGACCGACGCGCTGGCCGCCACCGGGGCCACCATTGCATTTGATGCCACAGGCGGCGGCACGCTGGCTGGGCAGATCCTGCAGTGCATGGAGGCCGCCATCAACCGCACAGCCAAGGAGTACAGCCGCTACGGCTCGGCCGTGCACAAGCAGGTGTATCTGTATGGCCACCTGGACACGCGCCCCACCGAAATCCAGCGCACCTTTGGCATGGCCTGGGGCGTGGGCGGGTGGCTGTTGTTCCCGTTCCTGAACAAGATCGGCGACGCGGCTGCGCAGGCACTGCGCGATCGTGTGGCCGCCGAACTCAAGACCACGTTTGCCAGCCACTACGCACGCACGGTGTCGCTGGCGGGGGCTTTGAGCGCCGATGCCATTGCGTTCTATGGGCCGCGCAATACGGGGGCGAAGGTGTTGATTGATCCGTCGCTGTGATTGTGTGCCCCAACTTTGTGCCATGCATTGTTGGCGGATTTGGACTCGACCAGAACTTTTGTTTGATCTGCAAATGACCCTCAAACTTCTCGCTACCGCAACGCTTGTGGCGTTGCCTGTTTATTCGTTCAGTCAGACATTTGACTGCTCTGCCTATCGCAACGTTGCTGACAACATGGCGTGCAAAGACCCGGTCATCAAGCAGCAAAAGGCAACGTACGAGAACATGCTGATGCAATTGCGCAGAGCCAATCCCGAGGCAAGCAGGGCGATTGCTCAAATTGACCATCAGAAGAAGCAGGAGGTCCAAGCCCAATGCCAAGATGCCCGATGCGTGTCTACTTGGTACGACTCTCAAATGGCTGCACTGCGAGATGGCACTTGGGCGCCAAAGCCGCAGCCACCGGCCCAGCGCGGTCCTCGCGCCGTTGGCAATGAAGAGCGCAATAGCCTCCAGGCTGCGGACCAAAGCACACCGCAGCAATTGCGAGACAACCCACCGCCCCCAGAGGTCTCGACGTCGACACCATCGACGCCGCCCAAACCGGAGCCGATGGCCGTCTCCGAGGAAGACAAGGCTCACATGGCCGACGTCGTAACGCGCTTTTGGACCGGCAAGAAGTGTGCAGACTTCAAAGGACTCATGACCAGGAACTCGTGGGATGCACTTGCCGAAAATCTTGGGGCGTCAGATGACATGATTTGCCGCACCTATGAGTCTATGCACGCGAAGGTTCGACGAGTGCAAATCACCAGGTTCAAAGCCGAGGCGAAGGGCGTCGAGGTGGAGTCTGAAGTCTTTCTGGCAGGGGGCGCGTCCATGAGCCAATCGGATTACATGGAAAAAGATAACGGCACGTGGAAGCTTGGCGCCCGGCCTCCGTACCGGCCAAGTCGTTAAGCCGTGCAGCCCCAGGAATGCCGATACTTACTGTGTGTACATTGCATTTCTGCTTTCTGATCCCTACCAATGCCGGAGACAAGACACCATGACCCTGCCGTTTCACCCCCTGGACGCTGACCTGTTCGCCCGCGCGCAGCCGCTGCTGGACGACGAGTGGCTGACCCGTGACCCAGACCTTGCCCCCGTGTTGCCCACGGTGCTGGCGCGCAATGTGGGGCAGGACTGGCACAAGGCGGGCACGTTTCGCCACCACCTGGTGGGCGTGACGCGCACGCTGACGGTGTGGCAGCAGCCGCGTGACGTGCGCCTGCTGGGGCTGCTGCACAGCGTGTACGGCAATGCATTTGTGGACCTGGTGAAGTTCGACCCCGCCAAGGAGCGCGCCCGGGTGCGCGAGATGGTGGGTGGGTCGGCCGAGCACCTGGTGTACCTGTTCTGCACCCAGTCGCGCACGCAGTTTGTGCAGCGCGTGCTGGCCCATGCGCTGGAGGCCGATGGCAGCCTGGTGCTACAAAAAGACGGGCAGGACCATGTGCTCACGCCGTACGAGGTGGCCACCTTCATCATCGTGAGCATGGCCGACACCATCGAGCAATGGTTCAGCTGGCAGGACGACATCTTCTCGCGCTTTCCGGACGTGCAGCACCGCAACCAGAAGGCCCACTGGGCCGCGTCGCTGTGGCCCGGGCCCATGCGGCCGACGGGGCGCATGGTGCACCAGATCAATGGGCTGGCCAAGGCGCTGCAGCACCCGGGCCTGAAGGGCCTGCTGCCCATGCCACCCGTTTTTGACCACTGCACGCAACACCTGTCGGCGGCCAACGAGGCGGCGGCCACGTCGCTGTATTGGTCGGTGATCCAGCAAGACCAGCCCCTGGTGGACCTGGACGTGGCCACCGGCGTGCTGGAGAGCGCCGTGCGCCACAACCCCTGGGTGGGTGAGCCGCAGATGGTACTGGCGCAGTTGTATCTGTCGGCCGGCCGCAAGGACGACGCCAAGGCCGCTGCCGAGAGTGCGCTGCACCTGTTCAGCGCCTGGGGCAACTCGTGGGACAAGCGCGTGCAATGGGACGCCTGGGTGGCCTGGACGCGCATCTTGTTGCAGGGCGCCACGGTGGAGGGCACCTGGCCGGAACGGCTGGACAAGCTGAACAACGTCGCCCTGCGGGGACAATGAACGCCGAAACACAATCGTTATTCGAATAGGTTGTAAGGACATGAAAACCTATTCGTTTGTGTTTTATCGGTGAAACCCTAGGATGTGAAACATCTCTTATCCAAAGGTGCCTTTCGTGAACAAACGCTCGCTGCTGCTGCAAACCACTCTCGCCCTGGCCTTGGCCGCTGGCTTTTCGACCGGCGTGCTGGCGCAAGACAAGCCCATCAAGGTGGGCGTGACCGGTGGCCCCCACGCGCAGATTTTCGAAGTGGTCAAGAAGGTCGCCGAGAAGGACGGCCTCAAGATCCAGGTCGTTGAATTCAGCGATTACGTGCAGCCCAATGCTGCGTTGTCGGCGGGCGACCTCGATGCCAACAGCTACCAGCACAAGCCCTACCTGGACGCCCAGGTCAAGGACCGTGGCTACAAGCTGGTGTCTGCGGGCTACACCGTCAACTTCCCCATCGGCCTGTATTCCAAGAAGGTCAAGAAGCTCGAAGACCTGAAGGAAGGCGCCAAGTTCGGCATCCCCAACGACCCCACCAACGGCGGCCGCGTGCTGCTGGTGCTGCAGGACAAGGGCCTGATCAAGCTGCGTGACGGCGCCGGCCTCAAGGCCACGCCGCTGGACGTGGTGAGCAACCCCAAGAAGCTCAAGTTTGTGGAGCTGGACGCCGCCCAGCTGCCCCGTTCGCTGGACGACCTGGACGCCTCGGCCATCAACACCAACTTCGCGCTGTCGGCGGGCCTGAACCCTGGCAAGGACGCGATTGCACAAGAAAACGCCAAGAGCCCCTATGTCAATCTGATCGCTGTGCGCGAAGCCGACAAGGACAAGCCCTGGGTGGCCAAGCTGGTGAAGGCCTACCACTCGGAAGAAGTGCGCCAGTTCATCCAGACGGAATTCAAGGGGTCGGTGCTGCCCGGGTTCTGATTTCGCCGGGGGTTATTTAGATAAAAACGGCTGCTGGCGCTTGTGTATAAAGCGCCAGCAGCTATTTTTTTGATAGTAAAGTGCTTCGGTATACCCCGCGATGGGTGCGCACGGAGCCGCTGCCGCTTGATGGCGTCATATGGGAGGCCTACGATAGGGAGGCCCGTATTTTCAAGGCCCCGTCGCGGTCCTGCGGGCTTGCACCTCATTGACTACCAAGGAGTTTCACCATGGCCCAGCTCAACATCGCCGTCATCGTCGGCAGCCTGCGCAAGGATTCTTTCAACCGCCAGCTGGCCACCGGGCTGGCACGCCTGGCGCCGCCGGATGTGAAATTCACCCAGCTGCGCATCGACGACTTGCCGCTCTACAACCAGGACGACGATGGCCAGCAAGCGGCTTCGGTGGTGCGCCTGAAGGGCGAGATCAAGGCGGCGCAGGGCGTGCTGTTTGTGACCGCTGAATACAACCGCTCGATTCCGGGCGTGCTCAAAAACGCCATTGACCACGCTTCGCGCCCTTATGGCCAAAGCGCCTGGGCTGGCAAGCCTGCGGGGGTGATTGGTGCGTCGGTGGGCGCCATTGGCACGGCGATGTCGCAGCAGCATCTGCGCAACGTGCTGGCCTACCTGGACATGCCCACGCTGGGCCAGCCCGAAGGTTTCATTCATGCCAAGGATGGCTTGTTTGATGCCGATGGCAGCATTGGTGCCGCCAGCCGCGAGTTTCTGCGAGCCTGGGTGACCAAATACGTGGACTGGGTCAAGAAGCACAACTGATCTGATTCAGTTGCTACTGGATCGATAGCTGCTCGCGCTTTATAGACGGGCGCTACAGCGTGTTTTTATCAAAATGAGGTCGAAAAATGAAAAGCCCGGCGCAAGTCCGGGCTTTTTACATGGCGAGAGCGAAAAGACAACGCAGGGTGCCTGGGGCGCCCTGGGTGTCACTCACTGAATCAAGCCGCTTGCGTGGCCTGGGCCTGGTTGGCGGCGGCCTGGCTGCGGATGGCCTGGGTGGCGCTCTCCAGTGCGGCGGCCTTGGCGGCGTCGCCCATGGCCACGCCTTCAGCGCGCACAAAACGCACGTCGGTCACGCCGAAGAAGCCCAGCACGACCTTCAGGTAGCTTTCCTGGTGTTCCATCGCCTGGCCACCTTCGCTGGTGGAGTACACGCCGCCGCGGGTGGAGGCGATGATGACCGTCTTGCCCTTGGCCAGGCCTTCGGGGCCGTTGGCGGTGTAGTGGAACGTGCGGCCAGGCTGGGCGATGCGGTCGATCCAGGCCTTGAGCTGGGTCGGGATGCTGAAGTTGTAGAACGGGGCGCCGATCACGACCACATCAGCCGCCAGGAACTGGCTTACCAGTTGCTCGGACACTGCGTTTTCGCGCTTTTGTGCTTCGCTCAGGCCATCGGTCTGGCCGGTGCGGGGTGCCATCGCGTCCATGGTGAAGTGGGCGGGGGCATTGGCCACCAGGTCGAGGTAGCTGACCTGGGTGCCGGGGTGGTTGGCCTGATAGGCGGCCACGATCTGTGCGGTCAGCTGACGCGAAACGGAATTGGCACCGGTGATGGCGGAATCGATGTGAAGCAGTTGCATGAGGTTCTCCGGGGGGGTTGTAAGGGAGCCACCACGTGTGGCCATGGGGTCAATTGTGGTTAGATGTCGTTTTGTTGATAAGCCAGCAAAATTGCGATAGATTGTTCTATCCATAGAACAATGCTCCCTATGCAAGACCTCAATGACATGCTGTATTTCGCCGAAGTGGTGGAGCGGGGCGGTTTTGCCGCTGCAGGCCGGGCGCTGGGCATTCCCAAGTCGCGCCTGTCGCGGCGGGTGTCCGAGCTGGAAACGCAGCTGGGCGTGCGGCTGTTGCAGCGCACCACGCGCAAGCTGTCCCTGACCGAGGTGGGCGAGGCCTATCTGCGCCACTGCCAGGCCATGCGCGAATCGGCCCAGGCCGCTGCTGACACCGTGGCCCAGGTGCAGACGACCCCACGTGGCACCGTGCGCGTGAGTTGCGCAGTAACACTGGCACAAACCGTGGTGGCCGATCTGATGCCGCAGTTTCTCGCCACCTACAAAGAGGTGCGGATCGAGATGCTTGTGACCAACCGCGCGGTGAATCTGGTGGAGGAGGGCATTGATGTGGCGCTGCGCGTGCGCCCCTCGGTGGACGACAGCGGGAGCATGGTGGTCAAGCGGCTGGACCATGCCACGCAGATCCTCGTGGCCAGCCCCGATCTGCTCATGCGGCAAGGCACCCCCGAGACCCTGGAAGACCTGGCGCGCATCGACAGCATTGCCATGTCGGCACCCGATGGCCGCTCTACCTGGAACCTGATCGGCCCTGGCGGTGTGCACCAGGTGGTGCACCACACCCCGCGGTATGTGGCCGATGATCTGCTCACGCTCAAGATCGCGGCCGTGGCCGGCACCGGCATGTGCTGGATGCCTGACTACATGTGCCAAGACGAAATGCGCGAGCGCCGGCTGGTGCGCGTGTTGCCCGCCTGGGCGCCGGCACCTGCCATCGTGCATGCGGTGTTCCCGTCGCGCCGGGGCCTGTCGCCTGCGGTGCGGCGGTTCCTGGACTACCTGGGCGAGGCCATGCCCGGGCGCAGCAGCTTGAGCACAAGGCTTGCCCTCCAGGGTGTGGGTGGCGCAGACATCTGACCGGCCAACCTTGCGCCCCTGTGGGGGCATCGGCGCACCGCCGGGCCTGTTTGTGGCAACTCGATAGCGTGCAAGAAGGGGACCCTGCGTGGCTGTGCCCCTCTCCCGGCACTGGAAGCCATGCGGTTCTGCTCAGCCCATCCCGATCCGCAGCGCACGCTTTCCGCTTGATTCGGGAAGCGCATTCATAGCGGTCTTTAGATGTTTTGGCGATTAAATAAAAACGATATATTTGTTTGGGTTTTAAAGACGGCGCCGCAGAATGCCCTTACCGCAATCCGCAAGGGGTTTTTTGTATGACGACTCTCCGCCTTGGCGACACCGCCCCCGACTTCACGCAGGACTCCACCGCCGGCCCCATCCACTTTCATGAGTGGGCCGGCGATTCGTGGGTGGTGCTGTTCTCGCACCCCGCCGACTTCACGCCCGTGTGCACCACCGAGCTTGGCAAAACCGCCGCCTTGGCCAGCGAATTTGCCCGCCGTAACGTCAAGCCCATCGCCGTGAGCGTGGACCCTGTCGATTCGCACAACCGCTGGGTGGGCGACATCAACGACACGCAGAACACCACCGTCAACTTCCCCATCCTGGCCGATGCGGACAAAAAGGTGGCCGACCTGTACGACATGATCCACCCCAACGCATCGACCACCGTGACGGTGCGCAGCGTGTTCATCATCGACCCGCAAAAACGCATCCGCACCACGTTCACCTACCCGGCCAGCACGGGGCGCAATTTTGACGAGATCCTGCGCGTGATCGACTCGCTGCAGCTCACCGACAGCCACAAGGTGGCAACGCCCGCCAACTGGCGCGATGGGGACGACGTGATCATCGTGCCCAGCCTGCAAGACCCGGCCGAGATCGCGCAGCGTTTCCCCAAGGGGTTCAAGGCCTTGCGCCCCTATCTGCGCATCACGCCCCAGCCGAACAAGTGAGCCAACCACCCAGCCCACGGAAAGCAGAGCGGTATTGCCATCGGCCGTGCCGTGGATGGCAGCCCTTTTTTTAAAACTGTGACCACCCCCTCCGTCATCATCGTGCCCGGCTGGCGCGACTCCGGCCCCGGCCACTGGCAAAGTCTGTGGGCTGAGCGCATGCCCCATGCCAGTCGCGTGGTGCAGGACGACTGGATCACGCCCACGCGCGCCGCCTGGGTGAGCCAGCTCGAGAAAACCGTGTTGGCCGCACCGAACCCGGTGGTCATCGTGGCGCACAGCCTGGGCTGTATGGCCACCACCCACATGGGCCCCGAAGCGGCGGCCCGTGTATGTGGTGCGCTGCTTGTGGCCCCTGCCGACCCGGAGCGCCGCGCCATCCTGAGCGACTTTGCCCCCGTGCCTTGTGCCGCGCTGCCCTACCGCTCCATCGTGGTGGCCAGCAGCAACGACCCGTATTGCCCCATCCGCCTCGCCGGTGCCTATGCGCGCGCCTGGGGCAGCGAGTTTGTGCGCATGCAGAACGCAGGCCATATCAACATCGACTCCGGCCACGGCGAATGGCCGCTGGGCTGGGCCCTGCTGCAGTCGCTGGGAGGCATGCCCGGCCCGCAGACGCTGCCATCCCATCGCGGTGTGGCTGATACGGTTGGCTCCTGAGGTGGTGCCATGGTGCCGAGGGGTGCTATTTTAATGATAGCTGTTTGCGCTTGATGCATAAGCGCTGCAGCCTGATATTGCCTTAAATGTGGGCATAAAACCACCCACGGCAATCTGCTAAAAAGCGGGGCAAAAAATGCGGCTCAATTTTCTATATTCAAAAAAATGATTATTTAACAAGAATATATTCTTTTGAGTTTTAAGCATGTGCTCCACACAATGGAGCATCTTCCGTACCTCTAAAGACCAGCCACCATGAATTCTTTGAAGCTCAAAACCCTTTTGGCCTCAGTCGCACTGGCCGCCAGCGGCATGGCGGCTGCGCAAAATTCGCTGTTGAATGTTTCGTATGACGTGGCGCGCGAGTTCTACAAGGACTACAACACCGCCTTCGTCGCGCACTACAAGAAGACCACAGGCCAGGACATAAAGATCGACCAGTCGCATGCCGGCTCCAGCGCCCAGGCGCGTGCCGTCAATGATGGACTGGCGGCCGACGTGGTCACCATGAACACCACCACCGACGTGCAGTTCCTCGCTGACAACGGCGTGGTGGCGAAAGACTGGGCCAAGAAGTTTCCCAACGACGCATCGCCCACCACCTCCACCATGTTGTTCCTGGTGCGCAATGGCAACCCCAAGAACATCAAGGACTGGGAAGACCTCATCAAGCCCGGTGTTCAAGTGATTGTGGTGAACCCCAAGACCGGCGGCAACGGCCGCTATGCCTACCTGGCGGCCTGGGGCGCGGTGCGCGAAAAGGGCGGCACCGAAGCGCAGGCGGCCGAGTTTGTGGGCAAGCTCTACAAGAACGTGCCCGTGCTGGCCAAGGGTGGGCGCGATGCGACAGCGACCTTCCTGCAGCGCAACCAGGGCGACGTGCTGATCACTTTTGAGTCCGAAGTGGTATCCATCAACCGCGAGTTTGGCGCGGGCAAGGTCGATGCGATCTATCCCTCGGTGAGCGTGGTGGCCGAGAACCCCGTGGCCGTGGTGGAGCGCACCGTGGCCAAGAAGGGCACCGCCCAGCTGGCCAAGGCTTATCTGGACTACCTGTACTCCGAAGAGGCGCAAGAGATCGCGGCCAAGCACGCCATCCGCCCCCGCTCGGAAGCCGTGCTCAAGAAATACGCCGGCACCTTCAAGCCGCTCAAGCAGTTCACGGTGGCCAAGTATTTCGGCTCGCTGACCGAAGCGCAAAAAGTGCACTTCAATGATGGCGGCCAGTTCGACAAGCTCTACACGCCTGGCGCCAAGTAGTAGTGAACAACCCCCTGAGGCGCTGCGCGCCTTCCCCCTTGTCTCGAATCGCTGCGCAATTCGGGAAGGGGGACGCCACCCGTGCGGCGGGGCGGCCCTTGCACGGTGGCCCTGGCCTGGGCCGCGTCAGTTTTTAGCGTTACCCGGAAAAATAGTTTGCTATGAATCGAAATAAGAGCGCGAAGAGGGTGCTGCCCGGCTTCGGGCTGACGCTGGGCTACACGCTCTTTTACTTGAGCATCATCGTCCTGATCCCGTTGTCAGCACTGGTCTTCAAGACCTTCACGCTGACCTGGGAGCAGTTCTGGGCAGCCATCAGTGCGCCGCGGGTGCTTGCTTCGTACCGGCTCACTTTTGGCGCGTCGTTTCTTGCGGCGCTGGTCAACCTGGTGTTTGGCCTGCTGATCGCCTGGGTGCTGGTGCGCTACAAGTTCCCGGGCAAGAAGATCGTGGACGCGTTGGTGGACCTGCCGTTTGCGCTGCCCACCGCCGTGGCCGGTATCTCGCTGACGGCCTTGCTGGCGGGCAATGGCTGGGTCGGCCAGTATCTGGAGCCACTGGGGATTCAGCTGGCCTTCAAGCCGGCCGGCATCGTTATCGCGTTGATCTTCATCGGCCTGCCGTTTGTGGTGCGCACGGTGCAGCCCGTGCTCGAAGACTCTGAAAAAGAGCTCGAAGAGGCGGCCACCTGCCTTGGTGCCACCCGCTGGCAAACCTTCACCAAGGTCATCCTGCCGTCCATCACTCCTGCCTTGCTCACGGGCTTTGCCATGGCTTTTGCACGGGCGGTGGGTGAATATGGTTCGGTCATCTTCATCGCAGGCAACATGCCCATGGTGTCTGAAATCACGCCGCTCATCATCATCGGCAAGCTGGAGCAGTACGACTACGCGGGCGCTACCGCCGTGGCGGTGGTCATGCTGATCATCTCGTTCATTCTGCTGCTGGTCATCAACGCGCTGCAGGCCTGGCAGCGCCGGAAGTCATGAAACACCCCTTGAGTCGCTTCGCGCCTTCCCCCTCTCCTTTGGGAGGGGGACGCACCCGGTGGCCTGGCAGAGCCAGTTCCACGGGTGCACTGGTCTGGGCCGCGCCAGCTTCGATCGCAATGCGCCATGGAAGGCTGATATGAATACCCGTACTGTTCGCCGTGCGCGGGCTGGAACCACCGAGGCCCCCTGGGTGCGCTACACGTTGATCGCCATCGCGCTGGCATTCATGCTGCTGTTTCTGGTGCTGCCGCTGGCCGCCGTGTTTGCCGAGGCGCTGCGCAAGGGCTTTGGTGCGTATCTCGACGGCCTGCGTGAGCCCGACGCGTGGTCGGCCATCAAGCTCACGCTGATCACCGCGCTGATTGCCGTGCCGCTGAACCTGGTGTTTGGCGTGGCCGCTGCGTGGTGCATTGCCAAATACGAGTTCAAGGGCAAGGCCTTTTTGACCACGCTGGTGGATTTGCCGTTCTCGGTGTCCCCCGTGGTGGCCGGGCTGGTGTATGTGCTGATGTTTGGTGCCAATGGCTGGTTTGGCCCCTGGCTGCAGGCGCACGACATCAAGATCGTCTTTGCCGTGCCGGGCATCGTGCTGGCCACCATCTTCGTGACCTTCCCGTTCATCGCGCGCGAGCTGATCCCGCTGATGCAGGCCCAGGGCAATGACGAGGAGCAGGCCGCCATCGTGCTGGGGGCCACCGGTTGGCAGACCTTCTGGCACGTCACGCTGCCCAACATCAAGTGGGGGTTGCTGTATGGCGTGATCTTGTGCAACGCGCGGGCCATGGGCGAATTCGGCGCGGTGTCCGTCGTTTCAGGCCATATCCGGGGTCAGACCAACACCATTCCGTTGCATGTCGAGATCCTCTACAACGAGTACCAATCCGTGGCTGCATTTGCCGCCGCATCGCTGCTGGCCTTGCTGGCGCTGGTCACGCTGGTCATCAAGTCGATCGCCGAGTGGCGCAACGAGCAGGAAATGAAGGCTGCGGCCGAACTGCCCCCGGAGCGCCCCGCGCCCACCGTTGCAACGCCCGCGCGTTGAAGGAAAAAACACCATGAGCATCGAAATTCGGAACGTCAGCAAGCAGTTTGGCGACTTTCACGCGCTGCGCGACGTGAGCCTTGATATCGCCTCGGGCGAGCTGATCGCGCTGCTTGGCCCCTCTGGCTGCGGCAAAACCACACTGCTGCGCATCATTGCCGGCCTGGAGACGGCCGACGTGGGCACCATCCATTTCAGCGGCGAAGACACCACCGACGTGCATGTGCGCGACCGGGGGGTGGGGTTTGTGTTTCAGCACTATGCGCTGTTTCGCCACATGACCGTGTTTGAGAACGTGGCCTTCGGCCTGCGCGTGAAGCCCCGTGGCGAGCGCCCGAGCGAGGCGCAGATCAAGCAGAAGGTGATGGACCTGCTCAAGCTGGTGCAGCTCGACTGGCTGGCAGAGCGCCACCCCGCGCAGCTGTCGGGCGGCCAGCGCCAGCGTATTGCACTGGCCCGCGCCTTGGCGGTGGAACCCAAGGTGCTGCTGCTCGATGAACCCTTTGGCGCGCTCGACGCCAAGGTGCGCAAAGAGCTGCGCCGCTGGCTGCGCCGCCTGCACGACGAGCTGCATGTGACCAGCATCTTCGTGACCCACGACCAGGAGGAAGCGCTGGAGGTGGCCGACCGCGTGGTGGTGATCAACCAGGGCCGCATCGAACAGACCGGCTCGCCCCAGCAGGTGTGGGACCAGCCTGCGAGTCCCTTTGTGTATGGATTTCTGGGGGACGTGAACCTGTTTCACGGCCGTGCGCACGAGGGGATGGTGCACATGGAAGGTGTGCAGATCGACTCGCCCGAACACAGCCAGGCACAAAACGCCAAAGCCTTTGCCTACGTGCGCCCGCACGATCTGGAGGTAGAGCGCTATTCGCCCGGGGCCGACCAGGACGCCCAGGGGCGCCCGCGTGGCATCGTGGCCCAGCTCACCCGTGCCATTGTGGTGGGGCCGATTGCGCGGCTGGAACTAATTGCGGTGCGCGATCACCAACCAGCGGACAATGTGTCCGCAGACCAATTGATTGAGGCGCAGATTCCTGCGCAACAATTCAAGGAAATGGGCTTCAGGGAGGGCGAAACGCTGGTGGTGACACCTCGCCGCGCCCGGGTTTTTCTGGATCAGGCCGCCGGGATTTGACTCCCCCCTGAGCCACTTTGCGTTTTCCCCCCGAGGGGGACGCATCCGGTGGACTGGCATGGGCCGCGCCCGTTTCGAAGGCTGCACCGTTTGCAATAGCTATTGGATGAGGGATAAGAATGATGGTGTTGAACTGGATCGATCAGGCCCCGCGACGCGTGCTCGCGCTCATCAGCGTGGCCTGCGTGGCCATGCTGGTTTTTGGCATGTACCTGCAGCATGTGGTGGGCCTGGAGCCTTGCCCCATGTGCATCGTGCAGCGCTATGCGCTCATTGGTGTAGCGGTCTTCACAGGCATGGCAAGCGCTAGAGGTCAAAAAGGCTGGTGGATGTCTTGGGCGGTGCTGGCCGTGCTCACTGCCGGGTTCGGCGCCTTCGTGGCGGCCCGCCAGAGCTGGCTGCAGTGGTATCCGCCCGAGATCGCCACCTGTGGCCGTGACTTCTACGGCATGATCGAAAACTACCCCATCAGCCGCGCCGTCCCCATGATCTTCCGGGGCTCGGGTGACTGCACGGCGATTGACTGGACCTTCCTCGGGGGCTCGATTGCCAACTGGTCGTTTGTCTGCTTTATCGGTTTTGGCATGGTGTTGCTGGTGCTGTTGGTGCGTGCGTTGAAGGGCAGCAGCCGGGCAGGCTCGGGTTTCTCGGTGGCTTGACGCCCCTGGCTCGCCGCAGACCTCGCTAAAGGCGCTCTTTGGAGCGCCTTTTTTTTATTTCTTCAGGCGGTTCGGAGCCAGCGAGAGTGCGCGCGAATCCCGGGATGGGGTGGCGCCGTCTGGTTGCCCTGATCGGCTGCAGCGGGCCGACTCGAGCCCATGGATGTGGCCTATGAGCGCTGAGAACGTGTTCACGTTCTAAACGCCCGGCGGAAGCTTGGAGGCCATCATCTTCTTGCGGTCGATCTTGCGCCCATCAACGATGAAGGTTCCATCACCCACCGCGTGCACCGTGCGCGTCTCCTTGCGTGTGGGGTCGATGTATGCGGCAACCGCTTCCAACACAACAATATGGTGTTTATCAATGAAGTCGATGACCTTGCACTCCATGTTGGCGAGGCACTCCTGAATCAAGGGGGGCCTGACGAGCTTGGCCTGCACGGGCGTGAGATCAAACTTGGCAAACTTGTCTGTATCCGCCCCCGAGCATGTCCCTATGCCAACTACCTTGTCCAGTAGGTCGACGGTGGGGATGGCAATGACGCATTCCCGATGCTTTCGCAGCGCCGCGAAAGAGTAATTCCATGCCCCCGTGGTGATGGCAAACACCGGGGTGAAATCCATCACCATGGTCCAGGAGATGGTCATGATGTTGTTGTTGTATCCATCACCGGTTGTCACGAGGACCACAGGCCCTGGTTCCATCAGGGTGAAAGCCTTGTTCAGGGCCATCTGCTGCATGCGAACTCCTTCAGTAGTTCTTGCCAAGCAAGCGCGCTGCATCGCTCAATGGCGCTGCCCTCGACGCGCAATATGCCCGCATGCCCGCATGCCCGCATGCCCGCATGCACGTGTGCACGCATACGGGCAACGCGAGGGGCGGCTAGACGGCGTTTTTTGGGGTGACCGCCCCTGGCTGGCAACGCAAGTCTAGCCCCCAGTCGGCCAGTTACGCCCGGCTTTGCATCAAAGCAGCTGCAGGGGCGTTCAGAGCGGGCTTCAGGCGTTGCCACCTGGCGCGAAAACCCCTTCGACGGGCGGAAACAGCACGCCCTCGGTGCCATCCGCCCATGCGGGCAGCTTGTGCATCACGCTATCGAACAGGCTGCTCGCCTGCCACTGCGCCAGCCAGGCCTGCAGGCGCGGCCAGGGCTGGGCGCCCCACCACGTGGCGTCAATGCCTGCAAACTGCCGCACGAAGGGGGCGATCGCCATGTCTGCGAGGGCTGCGTGGCCGCCAAACAGAAAGGGAGAGGGGCGCAGGGACAGCCGCGTCTCCAGCCCCAGCAGCCATTGCACCGCCTGAGCGCGGGCCTGGATGGCGTCGGCCTCGGGGTAGCGGCTGGGGTATTTGCAGCGATCCAGCGCCTGTTTGAAAGGGCCATCACACTCGGCGATCAGTGCCAGCATGGCGGCTTCAGTGCCTTCGCTGGGCGTCAGCCAGCCCACAGGGTCGTGCCGGGCCAATGCCCATCGCATGATGTCCAGACTCTGCTCCAGCACCTGCCCATCCGGGAGCACCAGCACGGGCACCGTCCCCTTGGGGGAGGCTTCAAGCAGGCCTTGGGGTTTGTTTCTTAGTACCACCTCGCGCAATTCGCAGACCTGGCCGCTCGCGGCCAGCGCCAGCCGCGCGCGCATGGCGTATGGGCAGCGGCGAAAGGAATAGAGAACGGGCAGGGCGTTCATGGGGACTCGCCCTCGCTACTCCCTTCATCGTCCCTGGCGGCGGCCCGCACCGGGTTGCCCGGTTGCCGCGCGCCGATGTGTTCTTGCCCGCGCTGGGCAGCCAGCTCCATCTGCCGCTCGCGTTCGGCCAGTGCGCGTTCTTGCTCGGGTGTGCGCGTGCCGTGGCAATAGGGACAGCTCACGCCGGCCACATAGTGCGGCGATGCCAGCTCGGCGGTGCCCAGCGGCATGCGGCAGGAGCGGCACAGTTGGTGGTGGCCTGGCACCAGGCCATGGCCCACCGACACGCGTTCGTCGAACACGAAGCAGTCGCCGTGCCATCGGCTGGCTTCTTCGGGCACGGTCTCGAGGTATTTGAGGATGCCGCCTTCCAGGTGGCACACCTCGTCAAAGCCTCGCGATTTGAGGAAGGCGGTGGACTTTTCGCAGCGGATGCCGCCCGTGCAGAACATGGCCACGCGCGGCTTGTCGGCCAGAACGCCGCCCGGTTGCGATTGCTGATCGACCCAGGCCGGAAACTCAGCAAAGCTCTGGGTGTGCGGGTTGATCGCGTGCTCGAACGTGCCGATGCCCACCTCGTAGTCGTTGCGCGTGTCCACCACCACCACATCCGGGTCGTCGATGAGCGCGTTCCAGTCCTCGGGCTTCACGTAGGTGCCCGCGTTGCGCGCGGGGTTCAGGCCCGGCACGCCCAGGGTGACGATCTCGCGCTTGAGCCGCACACGCATGCGATAGAACGGCATGCGCTCGGCATACGCCTCTTTGTGCTGCAGGGCGGCAAAGCGCCCATCGCTGCGCAGCCAGGCGAGCACCGCATGGACTGCGGCAGGCTCGCCCGCGATGGTGCCGTTGATGCCCTCGGGCGCCAGCAGCAGCATGCCGCGCACGCCGTTCGCGTCGCACAGTGCCTGCAGCGGTGCGCGCAAGGCAGCGCAGTCGGGCAGGTCGACAAACTGATAAAGGGCAACGGTGAGAAATGGGGAGGTGACCGAGTCCACGAAATGGGCGGGTTGGATAGCGGATAGTGAGAGGGGGATGATAGCGATCACCTTTCGTTACGATGCGGGCTTGCCAACGCTGTACCCAAGGTGGTTGTATGAGCAAGGAATCCACTCTCAATCTGTTTCGCCGGCTGGAGCAGCTCAATGGCATTGGTGCGGCGCTCTCGCGTGAGCGGGACATCGACCGGCTGCTGGAGAACATTCTCGAAGCGGCCAAGGCCATCACGGGCGCGGACGGGGGCACGCTCTACAGCGTGACCGAAGACCAGTCGGCGCTCAAGTTCGAGATTCTGCGCACCGACTCGCTTGGTATCCGCCTGGGCGGCACCACGGGCAAGCCCGTTGATTTTCCGAACTTGCCGCTGCGCCATGCCGATGGGACACCCAATGACTCGCTGGTGGCCGCCCATGCCGCCATCCATGACCGCACGGTGAATATTGCAGACGCTTATCGCGCCGAGGGATTCGATTTTTCGGGCACACGGGCGTTTGACGTGCGCAGCGGTTACCGCTCGCAGTCCTTTCTCACGGTGCCGATGAGAAATCACGACCACGAATTGATCGGGGTGCTGCAGCTCATCAATGCGCGCGACGCCGACACGGGCGATGTCACCGTTTTTTCCGAGGCCGACCAGAGCCTGGCGGAGTCGCTGGCCTCGCAGGCGGCCATAGCGCTCACCAACCGCTTGCTGATCACGCAACTCGAGCGCCTGTTCGAATCGTTCGTGAACCTCATCAATCTGGCAATTGACGAAAAATCCCCCTACACCGGCGGGCATTGCCAGCGCGTGCCTGCGCTCACCATGATGCTTGCAGAGGCGGCCCATGCCGTTGAGCACGGGCCGCTTGCCAGCTTTCGCATGACGGACCGCGACCGCCACGAGCTCAAGATGGCAGGCCTGCTGCACGACTGCGGCAAGATCACCACACCTGTGCATGTGGTGGACAAGGCCACCAAATTGCAGACGATTTTTGACCGCATCGGTCTGGTGGACACCCGATTCGAAGTGCTCAAGCGCGATGCCGAACTGGCCGCACTGCGCCGCCAGCTGGCGCTGCGGCCGGTGGTGGATGCACGCGCCGAGGGGCGAGAGTTGCACGGCATGCACCAGGAGATCCAGGCGCTGCAGGACGACCGCGAGTTTCTGCGCCGCTGCAACACCGGCACCGAGGCCATGCGGCCCGAAGACCAGCAACGGGTGCGCGACATTGCCGCCACGCGCCACTGGCGCAACCCCCAGGGCGTGCAGACCAGCTTTCTCACGGCAGAAGAAGTGGAGAACCTCACCATTCGTTCAGGCACCCTCAACCAGGCCGAGCGCGACACCATCAACTACCACATCGTCGCCACCATCAAGATGCTGGAGACGCTGCCCTGGCCCCGCCACCTCAAGAACGTGCCCGAATACGCGGGCGGCCACCACGAGCGCATGGACGGCAAGGGCTACCCGCGCGGCCTCACGCGCGACCAGATGTCGCAGCAGGCCCGCATGATGGGTATCGCTGATATCTTCGAGGCGCTCACGGCGGCAGACCGGCCGTACAAGAGTGGCATGACCTTGTCAGAGGCGCTGGCCATCATGCGCCGCATGCGAGACAACGGCCACGTCGACCCCGACCTGTTTGACGTGTTCGTGTCTGAGGGGGTGCACCTGCGCTATGCGCAGGCGTTTCTGGACCCATCACAGCGCGATCTGTCGCCGTAGGGGTGGCAGCGTCTGCGGTGTATGCAGTGTTTGCTATCGAATATGTAGCTGCTAGCGCTTGTGTATAAAGCGCTAGCGGCTTATTTGATTCAAATGGCTGCAGAACCCGTCACAGGCGCTGCGTGTAGGCATGCGGATTGGCCTGTGCGTGCAGCCACTGCTGAAAGGCCCCCATCGCGGCCGATTCGCTGCGCGACTGCAGCCGCGTGAGCCAATACGCACCGTGGTGCAACTCTTGGGCAAACGGCCGTACGAGCCGCCCTTGTTGCAGTTCGCGCATGAACAGCGCCACCGGCAGCAGCGCCACCCCCGCACCTTGCACGGCCGCTTCGGCCAGGGTGAGGGATGAGTCGAACACGGCGCCGCGCAGCACGGGGCAGGGCAGGCCCGCAGCCTCAAACCAGGCGGCCCATTCATCCGCGCGATAGCTGCGCAGCAGTGGCAGGCGGGCCAGGTCCGCCGGGTGCTGCAAGCCCTGCGCCAGGGCGGGGGAGCACATGGCGGAGAGCGGGGCCCGAAGGATGCACTCGGCATGGGTGCCGTGCCAGGCACCGTCGCCAAAACGGATCGCGTAGTCCAACCCTTCACCGGCCATGTCCACCCGGTTGTTGTGCGTGAGCAGGCGCAGGTCCACAAACGGGCAGGCCTGCTGGAAGTCGCGCAGCCGGGGCAGCAGCCAGCCCACGGCAAAGGTGCCCACGGCGCCCACGGTCAGCACCTCGCGCGGGCGGGCGTCGCCCAGTTTTTCCAGGGCGCGCGCCAGGTTGGCGAACGATTCAGCCACCACCGGCAGCAGTGCCTGTCCTTCGTCTGTTAACGCGAGCCCGCGCGGCAGCCGGCGGAACAGCGGCTTGCCCAGGCGCTCTTCGAGCTTGCGGATGTGCTGGCTCACGGCGGTCTGCGTCACATGCAGCTCTTCAGCCGCCCGCGTGAGGTTCAGATGGCGCGCCGAGGCCTCGAATGCGCGCAGGGCATTGAGTGGCAGGTGCATGGGCTGGTATAAGTTTTTCTTGGGGCTGGCGGCAATTATTGTCGATGGTGCTGAGGGCTGAGGCCTCGTATCGTCTGGACTTCTTTCAATTCACCGGAATTTATGATGCAAAGACGACAGTTTTCCTTGGGTTTGACGGCTGCAGCGGCGCTGCCGTTGTGGGGTTGCGCCGCTGCCGGCAATGCCATGGGCCGTGACCAAGCTGCCCGCCAGTGGCACGCGGCGCTGACCGACATCGAACGCCATGCCCAGGGCCGTCTGGGCGTGGCCATGCTGGACACGGGGTCGGGCCTGGCACTGGGCTGGCGCCAGGACGAGCGTTTTGCCATGGCCAGCACCTTCAAGCTGGTGCTGGCGGGCTGGATGCTGGCGCTGGTGGACCAGGGCAAGGAGCGGCTGGACGCCCGCGTGTTGTATGGCCGCGATGCCGTGGTGGAGTACTCGCCCGTGAGCGGTCCGCGCGCCGGTGACGGCGGCGGACTGACGGTGGCTGAACTCTGCGCTGCCACGGTGAGCCTGAGCGACAACACCGCCGCCAACGTGCTGCTGGCGCGCCACGGCGGGCCGACGGGGTTCACGGCCTTTGTCCGCTCACTGGGCGACAGCACCACCCGGCTGGACCGCAATGAGCCCACGCTGAACGAAGTCCGGGTGGGCGACCCCCGCGACACCACGACGCCGCAGGCCATGCTGCAGACCATGCAAAAACTGGTGTTGGGCGATGCGCTGACTTCCCCATCGCGCACCTTGTTGCAGCGTTGGCTGGTGGAAACGAGCACGGGCGACAAGCGCCTGCGCGCCGGTGTACCAGGCTGGAAGGTGGGCGACAAGACGGGCACGGCGGGCGACAGCGGCACGGCCAACGACATCGGCGTGCTGTGGCCGCAGGGCGGCGGTGCACCGGTGCTGGTGACCTGTTACCTCACGCGCTCCACGGCGTCAGGCGAGCAGCGGGACGCCGCCATCGCCCAGGTGGCGCGCGCCGTGGCCGCTGCGCGCGAAACGTTCAGAGCTTTTTGACCAGCACCTGGCTGCGCCGATCCCAGTTGTATTTGCGCTTTCGCGCATCGGGCAACCAGTCGGGGTCCACGGGCTGAAAGCCGCGTTTGATGAACCAGTGCATGGTGCGGGTGGTCAGCACAAAGATGCTGTCGAGCCCGGCGGCGCGGGCGCGCTGCTCGATGCGCTTGAGCAGCTTCTCCCCGTCGCCCGTGCCCTGGCTTTGTGGCGACACGGTCACGGCGGCCATCTCCGCCGTCCTGGCCTCGGCATAGGGGTAGAGCGCGGCGCAGCCAAAGATCACGCCATCGTGTTCGATGATGGTGTACGAGGCGATGTCGCGCTCGATCTCGGTGCGGTCGCGTTTGACGAGGGTGCCGTCTTTTTCAAACGGCTCGATCAGTTGCAGAATGCCGCCCACATCGTCAATGGTGGCCTCGCGCAGTTCTTCGAGCTTCTCGTCGATGACCATCGTGCCGATGCCGTCGTGCACATACACCTCCAGCAGCAGCGAGCCATCTACCGCAAACGGCAGGATGTGGCTGCGTTCCACGCCCGCCTTGCAGGCTTTGACGCAATGCTGCAGGTAAAACCCCGTGTCGGTGGGGCGCTGCGGAGGTGGCAGGCTCGCCAGCAGGGCCTGCGCCGCTGCCAGGGGCAGCTCGGTGTCGATGGGGTTGTCCTCGCTTTCGGGCTGGCTCGGGTCCATGCGGATGCCTTGCACTTCGCTCAGAAAGATCAGTTTGTCGGCCCGCAGCTCGATCGCCACGCTGGTGGCGACCTCTTCCATGTTGAGGTTGAACGCCTCGCCCGTGGGCGAAAACCCAAAGGGCGACAACAACACCATGGCACCCATGTCCAGCGAACGCTGGATACCGCCCACGTCCACCTTGCGCACCAGCCCCGAATGCTGGAAATCCACCCCGTCCACAATGCCCACGGGCCGCGCCGTGAGGAAGTTGCCCGAAATCACACGCACCGTGGCGCCCGCCATGGGGGTGTTGGGCAGCCCCTGGCTGAAGGCGGCTTCGATCTCGTAGCGCAACTGGCCCGCCGCCTCCTGGGCACAGTCCAGCGCCACGGAGTCGGTGATGCGGATGCCATGCGAATACCGCGCGGCATGGCCTTTGGCGGCCAATTGCTCATTCACCTGCGGGCGAAAACCATGCACCAGCACAATGCGCACGCCCATCGCCTGGATCAGCGCCAAGTCTTGCGCAATGTTTTGCAGCTTGCCTGCCGCAATCGCTTCACCCGTGAGACCGATCACAAAGGTCTGGTTGCGAAACTTGTGGATGTAGGGCGCCACCGAGCGAAACCAGGGGACGAAGGTGAAATTGAAGACAGCAGACATGTGCGGCAGGGTGGCGGTCGGGAGAAGTGAGGGGAACAGCAAGGGCTGGGATAATTCGCGATTCTCTACGAAGTTTCTGCTTTGACCGCGTCCACCGCTTCCTCTCCCCTGCACATCGAGTTTCCCGAATCCCTGCCCGTCTCTCTGCGACGCGACGAGATCATGGAGGCCATCACCCAGCACCAGGTCATCATCGTGTGCGGCGAAACCGGCTCGGGCAAGACCACGCAGTTGCCCAAGATTGCACTGGCGCTGGGCCGGGGCAAATGCAATGCCAAGCCGGGACAGAAAGGTCAGCTGATTGGCCACACCCAGCCGCGCCGCATTGCCGCCAGCAGCGTGGCCAAGCGCATTGCCGAAGAGCTGAAAACGCCACTGGGGGACGTGGTGGGCTTCAAAGTGCGGTTCCAGGACCGCCTCAGCCGCGATGCCTCCGTCAAGCTCATGACCGACGGCATCTTGCTGGCCGAGACGCAGACCGACCCTCTGCTCAAGAATTACGACACCATCATCATCGACGAGGCGCACGAACGCAGCCTCAACATCGACTTCCTGCTGGGTTACATCCGCCAGATCCTTCCGCGCCGACCGGACCTCAAGGTCATCGTCACGTCGGCCACCATCGATGCCGACCGGTTCGCCAAGCATTTCGAGAGCGCCAAGGGGCCAGCGCCGGTCATCATGGTGTCGGGCCGCACCTTCCCGGTGGAGCAGCGCTATCGCCCGTTTGAAGACAGCCGCGACTACGGCCTGAACGATGCCATTGCCGATGGCGTGGACGAACTCTGGCAGGGCAATGCGGCGGGCGACATCCTCGTCTTTCTGCCTGGCGAGCGCGAAATCCGCGAAGCGGCCGACCACCTTCGCAAGCACCTCTCGCACCAGCCCGTGATGCGCAATGCCGAGGTGCTGCCGCTGTTTGCGCGCCTCAGTCAGGCCGAGCAGGACCGCATCTTTGATGGCCACACCGGCCGCCGCATCGTGCTGGCCACCAACGTGGCCGAGACCTCGCTCACCGTGCCTGGCATTCGCTACGTGATTGACGCAGGCACAGCGCGCGTGAAGCGCTACAGCTTCCGCAGCAAGGTGGAGCAGCTGCTGGTGGAGCCCATCAGCCAGGCCGCCGCCAACCAGCGTGCGGGCCGCTGCGGCCGGGTGGCCAACGGCATCTGCATCCGCCTGTACGACGAGGCCGACTTCAACGGCCGCCCGCGTTTTACCGACCCGGAAATCCTGCGTTCGTCTTTGGCAGGCGTCATCCTGCGCATGAAGTCGCTGCACCTGGGCGATGTGGTGCAGTTCCCGTTCATCGAGGCCCCCTCGGGCCGTGCGATTGCCGACGGCTATCAGTTGCTGGCCGAGCTGGGTGCGGTGGACGATGCCAACGAGCTGACCCCCATGGGCACGGAGCTGTCGCGCCTGCCGCTCGACCCCCGCGTGGGCCGCATGATCATCGAGGCGCGCGACCGCAAGGCGCTGGAAGAGGTGCTGGTGATTGCCAGTGCCCTGAGCGTGCAGGACGTGCGCGACCGGCCGCTGGAAGCCCAGCAGCAGGCCGACCAGGCACACGCCAAGTTCGACGACGACAAGAGCGAGTTCAGCGGCTACCTCAAGCTGTGGAAGTGGATCAACGAGGCCCGTGGCGGGGCACCCAGCCTGCCGTCGGCCCGCGCGCAGAAGGCCATGGCCGCGCACAAGGCGCCATCACAGGCATTTTTGCCCGTGGCACAACGCAGTGGCGGTGGCAGCCCTGCGGCAGCGCCTGCCCCATCCACTGCCGCCCCAGCCGCTACCCACAAGCTGAGCAACCGCCAGTACGAGCAGCTGCTGCGCCAGAACTTCATCAGCATCCGCCGCCTGCGCGAGTGGCGCGACATCCACACCCAGCTGCTCACCGTGGTGACCGAGCACAAGTGGCAGATCAACACCCAGCCTGCGAGCTATGAGCAACTGCACCTGTCCATGCTGGCCGGGCTGCTGGGCAACGTGGGCGCCAAGGGCGACGAGGAAGACTGGTACCTGGGCGCGCGGGGCATCAAGTTCTACAAACACCCCGGTGCGCACCTGAACAAGAAGCCCGGGCGCTGGATCATCGCGTCGGAGCTGGTGGAAACCACGCGCCTGTTTGGCCGAGGCATCGCCGCCATCGAGCCGCAGTGGCTGGAGCAGATGGGCGGGCACTTGCTGAAGAAGCAGCTGCTGGATCCGCACTGGGAAAAGAAGTCGGCCGAGGTGGTGGCGCTGGAGCGCGCCACGCTGTATGGCATCGTGGTCTACAACAACCGCCGTGTGAACTTCGGCAAGGTCGATCCCTACGCCGCACGCGAGATCTTCATCCGCGAGGCCCTGGTCGGCAGCAACTGGGAGACCAAGCTGCCCTTCCTGGCCGCCAACCAGAAGCTCATTGCCAAGGTCGAAGAGCTGGAGCACAAGTCGCGCCGCCAGGACGTGCTGGTGGACGACGAACTCATCTACGCCTTCTACGACCAGCAACTGCCGCCCGAGGTGTGCAGCGGCCACAGCTTTGAGGCCTGGTACCGCGAGGAAAGTAAAAAGCGACCCGACCTGCTCAAGCTCACCCGCGACGAGCTGATGCGCCATGAGGCCGCAGGCATCACCACCAACGCGTTTCCCAAAACCGTGCGCCTGGGCGGCGTGGACTGCGCCGCCACCTACCTGCACGAGCCCGGCGATGCGCGCGACGGCATCACCGTGACCATCCCGCTCTTCGTGCTCAACCAGGTGAGTGACGAGCGCTGCGAATGGCTGGTGCCCGGCATGCTCAAGGACAAGATCCAGGCGCTGCTCAAAAGCCTGCACCAGCGCCCGCGCAGCCGCTTTGTGCCGCTGCCTGAATCGGCCACGCGGCTGGCCGAGCTGTTCAACGCGCCCGAGCGTTTTGGCACCGGCAGCCTGACGGACGCTTTGCTCAAGCAGGTGCGCGATGAGACCTCGCTCGATGTGAAGCGCGCCGACTTCAAGCTCGACATGCTCAGCCCGCACTTGTTCATGAACTTCCGCGTGGTCGATGAACATGGCCGCCAGCTCGGCCATGGCCGCAACCTGGGCGCCCTCAAGGCCGAATGGGGTGCCAAGGCGCGCGGCGCGTTCCAGGCGCTGGCAGGGCTCAAGTTGGGTGTTGTGGCGGCACACAGCGAGAAATCTGAATCAAATATGCCTCCAGCGCTTGATATTAAAGCGCAAGCAGCTATCAAATCAGGAGTAAAAGGCGCAAGCCCCGTCTCGGCAAAACCGGCAAGCGCTGCGCCATCGGCCCAGGCAGGCCAGCGTTACACGACCTGGACGTTTGGTGAGCTGCCTGAGCTCATGGAGATCAAGAAGGGCGGGCAGACGCTGGTGGGCTTCCCGGCGCTGATTGATGGCGGCGATGGCGTCACCATCGAGGTCTTCGATGAACCCGAGGTGGCCGCCGCCAAACACCGCGCGGGCCTGCGCCGTCTGTTTGCGCTGCAGATCAAGGACGCGCTCAAGTACCTTGAAAAGAACATCCCCGACCTGCAGAAGATGGCCGTGGCCTACATGCCGCTGGGTACGCAGGAAGAGTTGCGCACCCAGATCATCGACGTGGCGCTGGACCGCGCCTTCTTGCTCGACCCACTGCCCACCGATGAGTTCGACTTCAAACGCCGCGTGGAAGAAGGGCGAGGGCGCCTGACCTTGATCGCCAACGAAGTCGCGCGCCTGGCCGCCACCATCCTCACCGAATACGCGGCAGCCGCCCGCAAGATCAAGGACACCAAGAACGCGCCTGACGCGACAGCGGATGCTTTGCAGCAACTGCAACGCCTGGTGCCCAAGAACTTCATCGCCGTGGCACCCTGGGCGCAGCTGGCCCATTACGCCCGTTACCTCAAGGCCATCACCCTGCGGCTGGACAAATACCGCGCCGACCCCGCCCGCGACGCCGCCAAGCTGGCCGAGCTGCGCCCGCAAGAGCAGCGCTACTGGCGCCTTGTGGCCGAGCGCAAGGGCGCGGTGGATGCGCGCATGCAGGAGCTGCGCTGGCTGCTCGAAGAGCTGCGCGTGAGCTTTTTTGCGCAAGAGCTGCGCACGCCGCAGCCGGTGAGCGTGAAGCGGCTGGACAAGCTGTGGGCGCAGGTCAATAGCTGACGGCCTGAGCGAGCTGCGGGGTAAAGACGGTGTTGCCTAAGATCGTGAACACGTTCTCACTGCCTGAACCAGATCTTGAGCGTCACGTACATCGCGTAGCCCAGGGCTAGCACCAGCCACACCACAAAAAACAGGTTGGCCCAATACTGACCCGCATGCTCCGCCAAGGTGTAAATCTGGCCTGCGCAGCCTTTTCCGACACAGGGGATTTCGCGCAGCACCAAGGCCCGCATGGCCGCAAACAAAAGGTACGCAGCCACACCGCTGATAACCACAAACCCGACCGGCCCGACTGGTGGCTTGGTGAGTTCATCGTTCTCATCGCGCAGGCCCTGGCGCAGCAACTTCTGGCCGTATCTGTACCAAAAGACCCCGACCAAAAGCATCAGTAGGTAGTAAAGGGCAGTCAGCATGTCGTCGAGTCGTATCGTGGAGATAGAGGGAGCGGAACCGTCGGCAACGATGGTATCCGAGTGCCTTGCAACCAGATGCCGGGACCTTCGCCTTGCTTTCGCGTCACCTGCGCGACCCGGCATCAGTGGCATCCCCAATGCCATGCCGATGCATGGCCTCTAGGCTGCGGGGTAAAGGAATCTCATCCATGCGCCCTCACTTCAAGTTCTGGCCCCGCCGTCTGCCCCATGCCATCACCCTGCCTGCCACCTCGCTGTGGGACAACCTGGCCATCAGTGCCCGCCGTTACCCCGACAAGGCGGCGCTGGTGTTCTTTGGCCGTTCGGTGAGCTATCAGGAACTGGCTGAAGGGGCAGAGCGCTTGGCTGCGCGCCTGGTGCAGTTGGGGGTGAAGCGCGGCGACCGCGTGGTGCTGTGCATGCAGAACTGCCCCCAACTGGTGATGGCGCATTTCGCCATCCTGCGCGCCAACGCGGTGGTGGTGCCGGTCAACCCCATGAACCGGGCCGAGGAGCTCAAGCACTACGTCACCGACCCGGACACCAAGGTGGCCTTCACCACCGCTGATCTGGCGCCCGAAATGGCCAAGGCCAGCAACGCGCTGCCGCTTGGCGAGCGTCTGGCCCATCTGGTGGTGACCCAGTTCACCGACGCTTTTGATCCCGGCGTAACAGGCGCTGATGCTCCGCCCGAGGCCTGGATGGAATGGCTGAGCACCCGGCATCCGTTGCCGGCATTGGAGGGGGGGCGCACCTATGCCTGGACGGATGCGGTGGCCTGCTCCGACATGCCCCCCGCGCTGGCTGTGGGGCCCGACGACCTGGCGTTGTTGCCTTACACCAGCGGTACCACCGGCTTACCAAAGGGCTGCATGCACCTGCACAAAAGCATCATGCACAACGCGGTGTCGGGCTGCCTGTGGGGCAATGGCTCGGCCGACAACGTGACGCTGGCGGTGGTGCCCATGTTCCACATCACGGGCATGGTGAGCGTGATGCACACGGCGATCTACAGCGGCGCCACGCTGGTGATCATGCCGCGATGGGACCGTGACCTGGCGGGGCGCCTGATTTCGCGCTACCAGGTCACGACCTGGACGAACATTCCCACCATGATCATCGACCTGCTGGGCAGCCCCCATTTTGCGAACTACGACCTCTCCAGCCTGGCCTACATCGGCGGTGGCGGTGCAGCCATGCCCCAGGCCGTTGCACAGCGCCTGCTGGAGCAGTATGGCCTGCGCTATGCCGAAGGCTATGGGCTCACGGAGACGGCGGCGCCGTCGCATTCCAACCCACCCGATCATCCCAAGCAGCAATGCCTGGGCATTCCCTTCATGGGCACCGATGCCCGCGTGATCGACCCTGACACGCTGCAGGAGGTGCCCGTGGGCGAGCAGGGCGAGATCATCATCCATGGCCCCGAGGTGTTCGAAGGGTATTGGAAGCGGCCAGACGCCACCGAAGCGGCGTTCATCGATTTCGAGGGCAAACGTTTCTTCCGCTCGGGTGACCTGGGGCGCATGGATGAAGACGGCTACTTCTTCTTGACGGACCGGCTCAAGCGCATGATCAACGCCAGTGGCTTCAAGGTCTGGCCGGCGGAGGTCGAGGCGCTGATGTTCCGCCACCCCGCCATCCAGGAGGCCTGCGTCATCGCCGCCAAGGACAGCTACCGGGGCGAGACCGTGAAGGCCGTGGTGGTGTTGCGTGCCACACACCAGGACACCACCGAGCAGCAGATCATCGACTGGTGCCGCGAAAACATGGCGGTGTACAAGGTGCCGCGCATCGTGCAGCTGGTGACGGCGTTGCCCAAGAGCGGCAGTGGCAAGGTGATGTGGCGTGCGCTGCAGGAGCAAGAAGCGCAATAAACGGCCTGCTCTACCAAGACCAAAAAAGGGCTGCCTGTAGCAGCCCTTTTTGCTGGGGAATCAGGGGACTCAGTGGGATGAGGCGGCTGTCGTCAGCTCGCCCAGATCGCGCTCCAGCAAGGCGGGGTCACCCAGTTGCAGCTCGATCAGTTTGCGCAGATGGGTCACGCTGTCCAGATCGATGCCACGACACAGAAGGCCAGTGTGCAGACCTTGCACATGCGCCACTTCGGTGGACATGGCGATGTGGTTGCCGGTTTCGGCCAGGGGAATGGTGATCTGGCACAGCATGCCCGCTTCCAGCGCAGCCTCAGGGGGGGCCATGATGAGTGCTCCCTTTAGCGAAAGGTCCAGCACATGCACGCTGAATGCGTCGTTGGAGGTGGTCAGCAGGGCCGGCGCATCAAAACTGACGCGAACGAAGTGGCGGCGTTCATGGGGCATCGCTGTCTCCTGGGCCAAGCGTGGGGTTGGCACATGCTACTCCAACGCCCGCCATGGCAGATTGTCTTTGGAGGTTTTTGCAGGCTTTCGGTAACATGGGCTTTCCGCTGTGTGGGGAGGCAGGCTGTGGGTTCACGCGTGTATCGGTTCAGGCGCCGATGGGTTGGCTGGCTGCGTTGGGTCGCGGTCTTGCCCCTGCTGTGGGCCTGCGCCAGCGTGTCTGCCGCGCCCCGTGAGTTGCGGGTGGGGGTCTACTCCAACGAACCCAAGGTGTTTGCCGATGCCGGTGGCAAGGCCTCCGGCATTTTTGTGGACCTGCTGCAGCTGGTGGCAACGCGTGAGCAGTGGACGCTGAAATTCGTGCCCTGCGACTGGCAGGACTGCCTGGACGCGCTGCGTGCCGGGGAGCTTGATCTGATGCCCGACGTGGCCCGCTCGCCAGAGCGTGAAGCGCTGTACGACTTCCATACCCTGCCGGTGCTGCACAGTTGGTCACAGATCTATCGCGCGCCGGGCAGCGCGATTCATTCGCTGTTTGACTTGCAGGGCAGGCGGGTGGCGGTGCTCAGGGGGTCGGTGCAGCGCGCCACGTTCGCCAGCATGATGGACAGTTTTGGCATCCAGGTTTCGCTGGTGGATGCCGCCAGTCTCGTGGATGCCTTTGTGATGGTGCAGCGGGGCGATGCCGATGCGGTCATCTCCAACCACCTGTTTGGCAATTTCCATTCGGCCCGGTATGGGGTGCTGGATTCCGGCATCGTCTTTCAGCCTGCTGCGCTGTTTTTTGCGACCGGCCCGCAGCGCAATGCCGATGTGCTGGCGGCTATTGACCGGTCGGTACAGGACTGGCGCAGCGGGGCTGATCCTGCCTACAGCGAGGTCTTGCGGCGCTGGGGTGCGCAGGACCCGGGGGGGCGGATCTCGCCACTGCTTTGGTGGAGCTTGGGCGGGTTGCTGGTGTTCAGCCTGTTGGCCGCGCTGACGGTGGTGTTTCTGCGCCGGCAGGTGCAGGCGCGCACGCGCCACCTCAAAGACAGTGAACAGAAGCTGGCCACCATTTTGGACAGCGTGGGCGCGTTCATCTACATCAAGGGCAAGGACTACCGTTACCAGTACGCCAATCACCACACGCTCAAGCTCTTCGGCAAGTCGGCCCAGGAGGTGGTGGGGCATGACGACACGTTCTTTTTTGATGCGGCCACGGTCGCGCAGTTGCGCGCCAACGACCGCCGCGTGCTCGAAGACGGCGAGACCCTCGAAGCCGAGGAGGTGAATACCTCCCGGGCCGACAGCGAGCCCCGGGTTTTCTGGTCCATCAAGATCCCGTTGCGCCAGGCCGACGGCAGCATCCATGCGCTCTGCGGTATTTCCACCGATATCACCGAGCGCCGCAAGGCCGAAGAGTCACTGCAGATTGCCGCCATCGTGTTCGAGTCGTTCGAGGGCATGATCGTCACGGGCCCCGACCAGCGCATCCTCAAGGCCAACCAGGCCTATGCGCGCCTTACGGGATATGCCGTGGAGGAGCTCGTGGGGCAGACCCCCCGCTTGCTGCAGTCGGGGCGGCAGGATGCCGCCTTCTACGCCAGCATAAAAAGCGCACTGCGCACCACGGGCATGTGGCAGGGTGAGGTGTGGAACCGGCGCAAGAATGGTTCGGAGTATCCGGCCTGGATCACGATCACCGCCGTGCGTTCGCCCCAGGGCGACATCACGCACTATGTGGGCACGCAGACCGATATCTCCAGCCGCAAGGCCGCCGAGGAAGAGATCCGGTTGCTGGCGTTCTACGACCCGCTCACGGGTTTGCCCAACCGCCGCCTCATGACCGACCGTCTGAAGCACGGCATGGTGGCCACCGCGCGCTCTGGTTGCGGGGGCGCATTGCTGTTTGTGGACCTGGATAACTTCAAGGACCTCAACGACACCCAGGGCCATGAGCTGGGCGACCAGCTTCTGCGCCAGGTAGCGTCCCGCCTGGAGGGCTGCGTTCGCATGGGCGATACGGTGGCGCGCCTGGGTGGGGACGAGTTTGTCGTGCTGCTGGAAGGGCTGAGTCCGCACCCGCACGAAGCGGCCGCCCAGGCGGAGACGGTGGCGCGCACGGTGCTGCAGGCACTGAGCCAGAGCTACCAGCTCGATGGCCGTGTGCACCACAGCGCCTGCAGCATCGGCATTGCGCTCTATGCCGATGCGCAAGGTTCTGTGGACGAGTTGCTCAAGCACGGCGATATGGCCATGTACCAGGCCAAGGGGGCTGGGCGAAACACCTTGCGGTTCTTCGATCCGCGCACGCAGGCCAACGTCACGGCGCGCACGCTGCTGGAGGCCGGTTTGCGCGAGGGATTGCGCGACGGCCAGTTCCTGCTGCACTACCAGGCCCAGATCAGCCAGCACCACGGCATGGTGGGCGCCGAAGCCCTGGTGCGTTGGCAGCACCCGCAGCGTGGGCTGGTGTCGCCGGCCGAATTCATTCCGGTAGCCGAGGCCTCGGGTCTTATTGTTCCGCTGGGCGCGTGGATTCTGCGCACGGCGTGTCTACAACTCGTGGACTGGGCGCGTGACCCGCTGACGGCGCACTGGACGCTGGCCGTGAACGTGAGCGCGCGCCAGTTCCGCCACAGCCATTTTGTGAACGAGGTGTTGGGCGTGCTGGAGGAAACGGGGGCCAACCCCCATCGCCTGAAGCTGGAGCTGACGGAAACCCTGCTGCTTGACGATGTCGAAGACACCATCGAACGCATGGCCACGCTGCGTGCGGCGGGCCTGGGCTTTGCGCTCGATGACTTTGGCACCGGCTATTCCAGCCTGAGTTACCTCAAGCGGCTGCCGCTGGACCAGCTCAAGATCGACCAGGGTTTTGTGCGCGACCTGCTCACCGACGCCAATGACGCCAGCATTGCCCGCACCATCGTGACGCTGGCGCAGAGCATGGACCTGAGCGTGATCGCCGAAGGTGTGGAAACCGTGGAGCAGCGCGACATGTTGGCCAGCCTGGGTTGCCACACCTGGCAGGGCTACCTTTTTGGGCGCCCTGGCCCCGCTGCCGCATTGCGTGCGTCGGTGGCCCCGGTGCCCGTGCCTTGATCTCACCACCGGTTCAAAGCAATCGGTTCAAAGCAAAAGGTCTTGCCTGAAAAAAGCCCCGTTGCATTGGATGCTGAGTTTGCTTTCATTGTGATAGCGGAAGGCGCTTGCATATCAAGCGTTACAGGCTGTTTTGGCTTACAGAATTTCACAGATTGGTTGCGCCCAAGGCGCGGTAGTATCTGTCGCCATTGGCTGACATCTTTTCTGCACTTCCTGGGCTAAGGTACAGCAGCCTTTGTTACAAATACAGGCTGGCACACTGATCCACACCGCTCGAGCCTTCGGCGAGCCAGTCATCTGGAGTCCCCCATGAAAAACACCACCATCACCACGATCCGCCTTCTTGTTTCCGGAGCCGCTGCTGCCCTGCTGCTCGCTGCCGCTGGCGGTGCCCATGCACAAGCCTATGTCAATGCCACGGTGGGGGGCGAGCTGGCGCCCGGCGTGTATGGCCGCATCAATATCGGCAATGCGCCACCGCCGCCGCTGATCTATGCCGAGCCCGTCATCATCCAGCGCCCGGCTGTCATGGTGCCTCGTGCGCCCATCTACCTGTATGTGCCGCCAGGCCACGCCAAGAACTGGGGCAAGCACTGCGCCCGTTACAACGCCTGCAATCAGCCCGTGTACTTTGTGCAGGAGCCGCCACCACGGCGCGGCAACCCATACCCGGGCCCACGCGGGCGTGATGACCGCCGCTGGGACGATGACCGCCGCCACGGCGGCGGCAAACACGACCGTTACAACGGGCGTGGACATGGCCGAGGTGATGACCGCGGTGAAGGGCGTGGCAAGGGCCACGGCCACCGGGATTGAGCGGGGCCTGCGCGCCACGCCCTCTTTGACGAACGCCGGTGGGCGTTCGTTGGCAATGCGCCATCACCGCAGGCGGCCCAGCGCCTGCGGTTAAGCTTGAGCCCCTATGGCCCAAGTCACCTTTTCCCCTCCGTTCACCACCCCTTCCGATGTTGTCAGCCAGCTGCGCCAGGGCGGTTATGCCGTGCTTTCTCCGGCGGCCGTGGCCCAATGGGTGGGTTGTGATCTGTCAGAGTTAATGGGCCTCAATGGCGACTGGGCGACGCTGCCGCCCGATGATTTCTTGAAAGACGGTGGCCGCTATCGCCGCCGGCGCCACGCCTGTTTTGTGGTGCAGGATGGGCAAGCCCGGCAAGTGCCTCACCGCGCTCACTGGCAGCCCGTGGAGTACAACGCCTTGCACGGTGGCATGGAGCGCTGGTTTGCCCCCATGGAGCCCACCACGGTGGTCAAGCCGGTGTGGCAGCGGCTGCTGGCCGCGCTGGCCGGGGTCTCCGACGCCGTGTTTGCGGGCGCGGACGCACCCGCACCGTGGTTTGTGGAGGCGCACCAGTTCCGCATCGACACCACGGACGGCATCGGCCGCCCAACGCCCGAGGGCGCACACCGCGATGGTGTGGATCTGGTGGCGGTGTTCCTGGTGGGGCGAGAGGGCGTCAAAGGCGGGGAGACGCGTGTGTTTGAGGCCGCGGGGCCTGGCGGCCAGCGTTTCACGCTCACGCAGCCGTGGTCGCTGCTGCTGCTCGATGATGCCCGCATGATCCATGAGTCCACCCCCATTCAGCCGCTGGCCGACGGTGGCTACCGCGACACGCTGGTGGTGACCTGCCGGCGCGGCAACTTCCAGGGCGCTGAGGTGATGGGCCCAACACCGGCAACGGCGAATATCTGACGGAACCCGCTTTCTGGCGCCTGGGCCGACCCCGTCGCCATGGCGGATGAGTGCCCCTGATTTGATACGGATCAAGATGCCGGGTATGGTGGACGTTCACACTGGTGTTCAGCCGGGCCACTAGCCCGCTCACCATTCAACCCAAGGAGAAGCACCATGTTCAAACACATTCTGGTTCCTGTCGACGGCTCCAAGACCTCGATGCTGGCCGTATCCAAGGCCGCAGGCCTTGCCAAGACCTTCGGCAGCGCCGTGACAGCGGTGTATGTTATCGACCCGTATCCCTTCACTGGTGTGGGCGCCGATTTCGCTTATGGCCAGGCGCAGTACATCAGCGCAGCCACGGCCGAAGCCAATGCAGCACTCGACGCCACCAAGAAGGCGATGGCAGAGGCTGGTGTGCAGGTGACGGTCGTGGTGGGCGAGGGCCATGCGGTGCACGACGGCATCTTGCGCGCGCTGGAAAGCACGGGCGCCGACCTCATCGTGATGGGCTCGCACGGCCGCCGTGGCCTGGAAAAGCTGGTGCTGGGCAGCGTCACGCAGCGCGTGCTGGGTGTGGTGCATATCCCGGTGCTGGTGGTCAGGGACTGAGCGCCATTGCTCCATGACAAACGGCTCCGAAAGGAGCCGTTTTGCATTTCAGGTCTCAATGATGCCGCGCATCACCCGCAACCCACCACTGTCGTGGACTAGGCGCGCCTCAAACCAGTGCACCCGTGGAACTGGCTTAGCCAGGCCACCGGGTGCGTCCCCCTCGGGGGAAGGCGCCCCAGGCGCCTCAGGGGGGGTTACTCGATTTTTGCGCCAGAGGCTTCCACGATGCCCTTCCACTTGGCGTAGTCGGTCTTGAGCAACGCGCCGAACTGTGCCGCCGACATGGCCTGTGGCTCTGCGCCCTGGGCCTGGATGGCGGCCTTCATGTCGGCGGTGGCCAGCAGCTTGTTGATCTCGGCGTTGAGGGTGTTGACCACGCTCGCCGGGGTGCCTGCGGGGGCCAACACGCCATACCAGGTGCTGACGTCAAAGTTCTTGAAGCCTGATTCAGCCACGGTGGGCACGTCGGGCAGCGACGAGCTGCGCTTGGCCGACGTCACGGCCAAGGGGCGCAGCTTGCCGGACTTGATCTGACCCATGGCGGAGGGCAGCGAGGACACCAGCAGGTCCACGTTGCCGGCCAAGGCATCCATCAAAGCGGGGTTCGAGCCCTTGTAGGGGATATGGCTCAGCTTCACGCCCGCCGCCTTTTCAAACAGATCGCCCGCCAGGTGGATGGACGTGCCGTTGCCGGGGGAGCCATAGGTGATGCTGCCGGGCGCGGCCTTGGCTGCGGCCACCACATCGGCCAGGGTCTTGAACTTGGAGTTGATGCTGGTGGCAATGACCACGGGCGTGTAGGCCACGTGGGCCACGGCGGTCAGGTCCTTGGTGGGATCCCAGGGCAGGTTCTTGTAGAGCCAGGGGCCGATGACCAGGTTGTCCTTCTGGCCCATCACCAGGTCGTAGCCCGTGGGCGCGGCCTTGACCGCTTCGGTGATGCCGATGGTGCCACCCGCACCCGCCCTGTTGTCGACCACGACCGTCCATTTGGCGGTTTCGGTGAGTTTGGTGGCCACCAGGCGCGAGAGGATGTCGGTGCCGCCGCCGGGCGGGAAGGGCACGATCAGGCGGACGGGTTTGTTGGGGTAGGCGGCAGCGGGCGTTGGCGCTTGGGCATGGGCTGTGGCGCCCACGGCAAAGGCGAGTGTGGCAAAGGAAAGCAGGGTGCGAATCATGGTGGGGTTTGTCTCTGTCGGTTCAATGGATAAAGCGGTTGCGCGGGCGCGCTGCGCTCAGTTGGTCTTGGTGCCAGCTACGCATGATCGCTGATCCTGCGCAGGGCTTGCCTTGCCAATAGCGGGTGGCAGCATCGCCGGTGGCGATGGCAGACGCAGCGCCATCGCTGCCCCCACCGCCACCATCCGCTGGGCGATGCCTCAGATGCGTTCAAAAATCGCTGCAATGCCCTGGCCGCCGCCGATGCACATCGTCACCAGCGCGTAGCGGCCCTGGATGCGGTGCAGCTCGTAGATGGCCTTGACGGTGATGAGCGCGCCGGTGGCACCAATGGGGTGGCCCAGCGAGATGCCCGAGCCGTTGGGGTTGACCTTGGCCGGGTCCAGGCCCAGGTCCTTGGCCACCGCGCAGGCCTGGGCGGCAAAGGCCTCGTTGGCTTCGATCACGTCGAGGTCGTTGACGGTGAGGCCCGCTTTTTTGAGCGCCAGTTGCGTGGCGGGCACGGGGCCGATGCCCATGTACTTGGGGTCCACGCCCGCGTGCGCATAGGCCACCAGGCGGGCCAGGGGCTTGGCGCCGCGCGCCTTGGCGGCACCGGCCTCCATCAGCACCACGGCGGCGGCAGCGTCGTTGATGCCCGAGGCATTGCCTGCGGTCACGGTGCCGTTTTCCTTCACGAACACGGGCTTGAGCTTGGACAGGTCTTCCATCGTGGCGCCGGGGCGGAAGTGCTCGTCGGTGGCGTATTGCACGTCGCCCTTCTTGCTCTTCAAGGTGACGGGCACGATCTGGTCCTTGAACACACCGGTCTGCGTGGCGCGCTCGGCGCGGTTGTGGCTTTCGACCGCCAGCTTGTCCTGGTCTTCGCGGGTGATGCCCCACTTGGCGGCGATGTTCTCGGCCGTCACACCCATGTGGATGTTGTGGAAGGGGTCGTGCAGCGCGCCGATCATCATGTCCACCATCTTGGTGTCGCCCATGCGGGCGCCCCAGCGCATGTTCAGGCTGGCAAAGGGCACGCGGCTCATGTTTTCGGCGCCGCCGCCAATGGCCACGTCGGTGTCGCCCAGCAGGATGGACTGGCTGGCGCTGACGATGGCCTGCAGGCCCGAGCCGCACAGGCGGTTGACGTTGAAAGCAGGCGTGCCTTCGCCGCAGCCGCCATTGATGGCGGCCACGCGCGACAGGTACATGTCCTTGGGCTCGGTGTTGACCACGTGGCCGAACACCACATGGCCCACGTCCTTGCCTTCCACGCTGGCACGGGCAAGGGATTCGCGCACGACCAGTGCGCCCAGCTCGGTGGGGGGCACGTCCTTGAGGCTGCCGCCAAAGGTGCCAATGGCGGTGCGCACTGCGCTGACGACGACGACTTCACGGGTCATGGGGAGGTCCTTTCAGATGAGGTTCAGGTCAAATTGGCCGCTAGCGCTTGTCTATCAAGCGGTAGCAGCTATAAAAACAGGAGTGGTAAGGCTTTATGCGTCGCGCACATCGGCCACCGGGTGGGTGCCGAAGTCTGCGCGGTCCAGCCAGGCGAGCACGCGGATAGCGGCGTCGGCAGGCGATGTGAGCTGGCCACCCGTCTTGAGGTTGGCGAAATTCTGGCGGTCCGGGAAGGCGGCCGGGTCGGCGCCACGCAGCTGGACCTGCATGTCGGTGTCGATCACACCGGGAGCCAGCGAGCATAGCTTGGCGCCATGGGGCTTGATGGCCTCGTCCAGCGCCACGCAGCGCGTGAAATGGTCCATGCCCGCTTTCGCGGCGCAGTAGGCGGCTTGCGAGGCCATGGCCCGGCGGCCAAGGCCCGACGAGATGTTGAGCACCTTGCGCGGCACCGTCCAGGCATCCGTGGCGTAGAGGAAGGCGGCGGTGAGCTGCATGGGGGCCTCCAGCCCCACGCGCAGGGCTTGGGCCAGGTCGGCGGCATCGCTGTCAGACAGCGGGGTGATGCGCGGGATCATGCCCGCGTTGTTGATCAGCGTGGCACTGGCAAAGGCCTGGGGGCCTTGGGCTGTCAGCCAGCTGTGCAGTTTGTGTGCGGCCTGCTCGCCCTGCGACAGGTCTTGCTGCCATTGCTCGATGGTGACGCCAGCGGCCCTGGCTTCTGTGGTCAGATCTGCGTTGGCGCTGCGCGCGATGCAGACCAGCGTGTTGCCGCTGCGCAGCAGTTGCTGGGCCATGGCCAGCCCCATGCCGCGCGATGCGCCGGTGAGGATGTAGAGGTGGTTTTGGGGCATCCCGCCATGGTACTGCGTAGCAAGCGGCCCATGATTTTTGGGGGGCACGCACGGCACTTGCTCGATGGTGCGCTGGGCGATATCGCGGCTGGCCACAGCCAGGCTGCGACGCTGTGGCGCAAGGGCGCGCTGCGGCCCACTGCGGCGCACTGTGTGTGGTGCTATCTAATGAATAGCTGCTAGCGCTTGTCTATAAAGCGCTACAGGCCTATTTTGCTAAAAAACAGCCACCCATTCCATCGCCACGGGCACCCCTGTCACCGGGTGGGTGAAGGCCAGGTGGCTGGCGTGCAGCAGCAGGCGCGGGGCCTTCGTTTGCGCTGCGGCGTCGGCATACAGGGCATCGCCCAGAATGGGGTGCCCAATGGCCGCCAGGTGCACACGCAACTGGTGGGTACGGCCAGTAACGGGCTCCAGTTCGACGCGGGTGGTCTGGGCCACCAGGTCATGCGCCACGGCCCGCCAGCGCGTCAGGCTGGGCTTGCCCAGGGTGTGGTCAATCACGCGCAGCGGGCGCCGCTCCCAGTCGGCCGCGATGGGCAGGTCGATGTCGTTCCAGGTGTTGTCCAAGGCCCCCACAAGCCCTTGCACCACGGCCTGGTAGCGCTTGTGCACCTGGCGCTCGGCAAACGCGTGGCCCAGGCGCCGCTGCACGTCGATATGGCGGGCCATGAGAACCAGCCCCGAGGTGGCCTGGTCGAGCCGGTGCACGACGAGCGCATCGGGCCAGCGCTGTTGCGCGCGGGCGCTCAGGCAATCCTGCTTGTCAGGCCCACGGCCTGGCACACACAGCAGGCCCGAGGGCTTTTGCAGCACCAGCAGGTCGGCGTCCTCATACGCCGCGTCCACAGTGGCGGCGCAAGCGGGCAGACTCATGCCTGGCCCGACACCAGCCGCTGCACGGTGGCGCAAAGTTCTTCCACGTCATTGGGCTTGTGGATCAACGCCTGTGCGCCCTCAGCAAGTGCGGCCTGTTCGATCTCTGCCGTGACGTAGCCCGACGCCAGGGCCACGGGCAGATCGGGGCGGATGAGGCGGGCCTCGCGCACCAGGTCCACCCCACAAAAACCGGGCATGTTGTAGTCGGTCACCAGCAGGTCGTAGCGGTGAGGATCGGCGCGCAGCGCGGCTGTGGCCTCGTGGGGGTCGGTGAAGCCGCTGACCACGTAGCCTCGGCGGCGCAGCAGGCGCTGCACCAAAAACACCAGCGCCTGGTCGTCATCCACGTACATCACATGGGGTTTGCGTGCAGGGGGCTCGCCGTCGGCCACGGGCGAGGGCGTGTCGGCTGCGGGCATGGGGGGCGCGGCCTCCACCAACACCTGGGCAGCACTGGCCGGTGCCACCGGAAAATACAGCGTGAACCGGCTGCCGTGGCCTGGCGTGCTGTGGACGTCCACCGCGCCCTCGTGGGTACGCATCACGCCGTGCACCACCGCCAGGCCCAGGCCCGTGCCCTGGCCTACGGGTTTGGTGGTGAAGAAGGGCTCAAAGATGCGTTCGAGCTGGGCTGCCTCCATGCCGGGGCCGTTGTCGCGCACGGTCAGCGCCACATAGTCGCCCGCCGCCAGACCCAGCCTCTCTCCCAGGCGCTGGTCGGGCTGCACTGTGCAGGCCTCTACATGGATGCTGCCGCGCTCGGTGCCTATGGCATGGACCGCATTGGTGCACAGGTTGAGCAGGGCCTGCTCCACCTGGGTGGCGTCGGCCAGCACCGGGGGCAAGCTGGCTGGCAGTTGCATGTGCAGTTCGATGGCCGGGGGCAGGGTGACACGCAGCAGGCGCTCGGTGTCGTGCGCTGCTTCGGCCAGTGAGACGGCGGCGCGGCGCGGGGGCTCGTTGCGGCTGAAGGTGAGGATCTGGCGCACCAAGTCGCGCGCCCGGCGGCCGGCTTTTTCGATTTCGGTCAGGCTCTCCAGCACGGGTGAGCCGGGCGGGCTGTCGGCCTTGGCCAGCTCCACGTTGCCCAGAATGGCCCCGAGGATGTTGTTGAAGTCGTGTGCAATGCCACCGGCCATGGTGCCCACGGCCTGCATCTTGTGGGACTCGCGCAGCTGTGCCTCCAGCTCGTTGCGGTGGGCCTCGGCCTTTTTGCGGCCCGTCAGGTCGCGCGCAAACACCGTGGTGGTTTCGCCTTCGGCATGGCGCTCGAACGACACGCTCACTTCCACGGCCAGCTCTTTGCCGCTGGCCGTGAGCGCCGTCATCTCGCCCAGCATGGCTTGGGTGGTGAGCTGTGCAAACGCCAGTGCCTGCGCCGCATCGGGCAAAAAACGGTCGAGCGTGCTGCCCAGGGCATCGCTGGCACTGCACTGAAACAGCGCCGCTGCCGTGGGGTTGAACACACTGATGCGCTGGTGCTGGTCCACGCAGACAATGGCATCCAGCGCGGAATTGATGACGGCCTCCAGCCGCTTTTCGCTGGCATAAATCTGCTCGTTGCGCTGCAGCAGCGCACGTGCGCTTTGCTGCAGTGCCTGGCGCTCGGCCAGCAGCGGGCCCTGGTCGATCAACACGCACAGGAATTGCGGCAACGGCGGCCCGCCATCCTGGGGGGCCTCGATGCGCGCGATGTGCAGATCGCCGGTGATGCGCGTCTGCTCGTTGATGGAAAAGACGACTTCCTTGACTTCGCTGTGCCCCAGGTTTTCGGCTTGCACAAACGCCTCGCGCACGCGCCGTGTGTCCTGCGCGCCCACAAACGGCATCAAGGCCGAAAGGGGGCGGTCGCGCTCCGTGGGCTGAAAGGAGCGGTGGGCCATCGAGTTGGCCTGCACCACCATGTCGTGCTCGTCCACCACCATGAGGGCCAGAGGCACGCTGGCAAACAGGGTTTCGAAGCGTTCATACGCGCTTTCGGCCACGGTCTGGCTGTAGCGCAGCACCTTGTTCTGGCTTTCCAGCTCGGCCTGGTAAGCGCGCAGTTCGGCTACCAGGTCATCGACCGGGGTGCCCGTCAAGGCGGGCGCCGGTGGGGAGCGTGGGGCGGTTTTGACCGCTGATCCACCCGGGCGGGCGGGCATGCGACCCGATGGGTCCAGAAAAGAAAGATCGGGTTCACTCATGGGAATGCAGCACTGTCCACATAGAAACCTGCGCACCAAGGCGGCGTGCCGTACCGTGCTGTGGGTTGCCAGAACACAGCGCCGAAGTGTACGCCCCGCAGGCCTTTGCTCACGCGGATGGCGGGCGTGACGAATGCCTGCATATGCACGTTTTGAGGCGATTTTTGGCTGATCGATGGCCTATTGTTCGTGAAATGGGAACAGTGCTTTTCCCCGCCATGCCTTACAAAGTGCCAGGTGCTTGCCTACATTACCTACACGGCACCTTGACAACCGGGGCCGGCACATAGAACCCCCTTTTTCTGAATACGGCATTCCACCATGACCTCTATCGATACCGCAGGCTCCCAACCGCTGCTGAACCAATTGCAATGGCGTTATGCCGCCAAGAAGATGAACCCTGCCAAGAAGGTGCCGCAAGAGAAGGTGGAGCGCATTCTCGAAGCGGCACGCCTGGCGCCTACGTCCAGCGGCTTGCAGCCGTTTGAGATTTTTATGGTCACCGACGCCGCCGTGCGCGCCAAGATCCAGCCCATCGCATGGAACCAGGCGCAGATCACCGACGGCTCGCACCTGCTGGTGTTTGCCGCGTGGGACAACTACACCGTCGAGCGCATCAACATGATGTTCGATTTGACCAATGAGCAGCGCGGCTTCAAGAACGAAGGCTGGGAAAACTATCGCCAGATGCTGCTGGGCACATACCCGCAGCGCGATGCCGAAGTGAACTTTCAGCACGCCGCACGCCAGGCCTACATCGGCATGAGCGCTGCCCTAGTCGCTGCGGCTTTTGAGCAAGTGGATTCCACACCCATGGAGGGCTTTGACGCCAATGCCCTCGATGACATCCTGGGTCTGCGCGCCAAGGGTCTGCGCAGCGTCGCCATCATGCCGCTGGGTTACCGTGCCGACGAAGGCGACTGGCTGGTGAACCTGAAGAAAGTACGCCGCCCGCGCGAACAGTTCGTGACCGAAGTCTGAGCCGTTCGCTTTCAGACATCTAAAAGGCCGGGCAGCTGCCCGGCCTTTTTTGCGTGTGCAGCATCAGCGCGTGGCCGGGGCAGCATCCGTTACGCGGCGCATCGGCGTCAGCACCAAAGCCAGTGTGGTGAGCACCACCAGCGTGCCGCCACTGGTCGCAAACAGTTGAGGCAGCGTGATGCTTTTCATCACCCAGCCCGTCACCGCCGCAGAGATTGGCGCTAGGCCCATGAAGATGAACATGAACAGGCTCATCGCGCGGCCCAGCAGGGCAGGCGGTACACGTTGCTGGATCCAAGTGAACACACTCACCTGCATGAAGCCACCCAGCAGGCCGATGACCAGCATCAACGTCGCGCCCTGCCAGACGGCGGTGATCATGCCCATGGGCATGAACAGCACACCGATGATAGTGTCGAACGCCAGGATGGTCATGCCCAGGCTGCCAAGACGCAGCCGTGGCACCGTGCCCGACACCACCATGCCCAGCAGCGTACCCGCACCGTGGGCGCCCAGCATGATGCCGAAAGCGGCCGCGCCCAGCGCTGGCGTGCTGCTGGCCAACACCGGGATGGCAATGTGGATGGGCCCCATGATGAACAGGGCAATCGCGCTCCAGTAGAGAAAGCAGGTGCGCAGCTCGCCATCGCGCCAGAAGTGAACCAGGCCCTGCGCCACCGATGCCAGCACCGCCTGGGGTGCGGCTGCCGGTGCCGAATTGCCTGCATGGGGCTGCACCTTGGACAGTGTCCAGGCCGACACCGCAAAGCTCAGGGCATCGAGCGCAAAAGCGATGCCGATGCCGGTGGCATTGGCGTGGGCCGGTGCACCGGCAGCTCCTTGGGGCGCGTCGCCCGCACCAAACAGTGCAATCAGCAGTCCCGCCAGCAGGGGGCCGAGGAACATGGTCAGCTGCCGCAGCCCCAGGCTGATGCCGTTGGCGGCCTGCAATTGCGAGCGCGCCACCACATGGGGCATCATGGCCGTGGCTGCTGGGATGCTGAAGGCTGTGGCCAGCCCAATGCCCAGCGACAGCGCGTACACCATCCACAGCGTCAGGGTGCCCGCAAGCACCAAGCCCGCCAGCACGGCCAGCAGCACCAGGTTGATGTACTTGGTGATCATCAGCACCTGCTTGGGCGAGTGGCGGTCTACCAGTGCTCCGCCAATCAATATGAACAGCGCGCGCGGCACGCTGATGAGGGCCAGCACGGTGCCCAGCACCAGGGTGTCGCCCGTCATCTGCAGCACCAGCCAGGGCAGGGCAATCAGCGTGAACTGGTCGCCCAGCATGGACAGCAGGGAGCCGCCCGTCATCCAGCGGAAGTTGTGGTCTTTGAACAGCGCCGCGCGCGGGTCGTGAGAAGGGCCAGGGCGGGGAGGCTGTGGCTTGTGGGGTGATGCAGTGTCAGTAGTCATGTGTCGATCCATTCCAGGGGGCCGACTGTGCAGCCTCACGTTGCGTGAGGGTCAAGCACTTTTCAGAAATTCTGGGTCACTGTGTTGGCGGCGGCGGCGGCGGCGGTGCCGTGGCTGCGGATGCCGTTGTCGCTGGCTCGATGTGCGCCAGTGCGGCTTGCAGATAGGCACGCACGGGCGCACTCAGGGGCGAGCCCGCCTGCAGCAGCGGTTCGTTGGCGGAGGCCGTGAGCAGTTTTTGGCGCAGCTGGGGGCTCTGGCGGGCCAATGCATCAAACAGCGTGTTCCAGCGCAATGCGGCGGCCATCGCATCGGGGTGGTGGGGCGCAAGGGCCCGCGTCATAAGCTGTTGAACGTCCCGCTCCAGCGTCGCCCAGTCGGTATGGGGCACATGGCCCAGCGTGCGCAGGTCGTCACGGGTCAGGTACTTTTCAAGCAGTGCCATGCGCAGCTTGATGGCCGTTTCGATGTACTCGATCATGTCGCCATGCGGTGCATGGTTGCGCCCCTGGGTGCTGGGCTCGGTGCGGAACATGTGGCCCCAGCGCTCCAGCATGTCGAGGTCGCCTTTCATCCAGTGCAGCATGAGCGCCATCCAGCGGTAGGCCAGCGCCTGCACCTCGGGCGTGTCGGGCGCCAGTTGGCGGTCCATGGCGCTTTGCACCAGGTCCTTGACT
Source organism: Acidovorax radicis (assembly GCF_020510705.1). Lineage (NCBI taxonomy): Bacteria > Pseudomonadati > Pseudomonadota > Betaproteobacteria > Burkholderiales > Comamonadaceae > Acidovorax > Acidovorax radicis. The sequence continues at coordinate 2,911,245 of NZ_CP075184.1, read as the reverse complement.
GCCAGCCAGTCGGCCTCGATGAGGTTCCAGTTCTGAAAGATGTGCTTGAGTTCGGCCGAGCTGAAGTACTTGCCGTAGGTCGTCATCAACGCCAGAGCCTCCAGCCAGTTGCCCATGTCAGGATCGGCGCCGGCCATCAGGCCGTCCCGCAGCATGGTCAGGCGCCCGCGCAGTTCCGTGGCCTGTGCGATCTGCTGATCGAGCGAGCGGATCTGCTGCCCGATGATGCGCTCGGGGGCCATGCCTTCGCCCGCCAGCAGCTCCCCGATGTCACTGAGCGCCAGGCCCATCTGGCGCATGGTCTGGATGCCGTGCAGCCGCTGCACGTCGGCCTGGCTGTACAGGCGATAGCCCGCCTCGGACCGGCCCGAAGGCTTGAGCAGGCCAACCTCGTCATAGTGGTGCAGCGTGCGCACCGTCAGGCCGGTGCGCCGCGCGAGATCACCAACCTTCAGCAACACGAGCGATCCCACGATGCATCTTGCATTCCCCCTGAACGACACAACTGGCGCTCCTCAAGCCAGGGCAGCCGAACAAGGGCCGCCCCGCAGCGAGGGCTGCGTCCCCCCTTGGAGGAAGGCGCCACAGGCGACTCAGGGGGGATTCCATTTCAGCGACCGACTGAAATCAGCTCGATCTCGAAGTTGAGCGTGGCGTTGGGTGGGATCACACCGCCCGCTCCCCGGGCACCGTAGGCAATGCTGGGCGGGCAGGTCAGCTTGGCCTTGCCGCCTGGCTTCATGCGTTGCACGCCTTCGGTCCAGCAAGGGATCACCCCGTTGAGCGGGAACGACGTCGGTTCGCCGCGCTTGTAGGAGCTGTCGAACTCCTTGCCGTCCAGGAACATGCCCTTGTAGTGCACCTTGACGGTGTCGGTGGCCTTCGGGGAATCGCCCGTGCCGTCCTTGAGCGATTCATAGACCAGGCCACTGGCCGTGGTCACGGGCTTGGTTTGGGCCATGGCGGCGGGGGCGATCACGAGGCTGGCGAGCACGAGGCACAAGAGGTTTCTCAAAGGGGTCTCCTTGGGAGGGGGGTAAAACAGACAAGCCGCGATCTTATTCGCCTTTGTGGGGGCGCCTGGGCATGCTGGGCCATGAAAAAGCCCCCGTGCAAGCGGGCTGCACGAGGGCTTTGTAGCGACGCCACTACGGTTCGCAGGGGCGTCGTCTGCGCACAGGGCGTGAATCAGGCGTAGTCGCTCACGGGGATGCAGCTGCAGCTCAGATTGCGGTCACCCCACACGTTGTCCACCCGGCCCACCGGCGACCAGTACTTGTTGCTGCGCAGGGCGGCCACAGGGTAGGCGGCGGCTTCGCGGGCGTAGGGGCGGGCCCATTCGGTGCCCAGCAGACTCTCGGCCGTGTGGGGGGCGTTCTTGAGCGGGTTGTTGTCCTGCGGCCACGCGCCGTTTTCGATCTGGCGGATTTCTTCGCGGATGGCAATCATCGCGTCGATGAAGCGGTCGATCTCGAACAGCGTCTCGCTCTCGGTGGGCTCCACCATCAGCGTGTTGGGCACGGGGAAGCTCAGCGTGGGCGCGTGAAAGCCGTAGTCGATCAGCCGCTTGGCCACGTCCTCGGCCATCACGCCGCTGGTGTCCTTGAGCTGGCGCAGGTCCAGGATGCACTCGTGCGCCACATGGCCCGGCTTGCCATCCTTGCCTTCGCTTGCGTACAGCGTGGGGTAGTGGTCTTTGAGGCGTGCGCTGATGTAGTTGGCCGAGAGAATGGCGGTTTCGGTCGCCGCCTGCAGGCCCTCGGCACCCATCATGCGGCAGTACATCCAGCTGATCGGCAGCACGGCGGCATTACCCAGGGGTGCGGCCGAGACGGCGCCCACGCCACCGGGCACACCGGCTGTGGCATGGCCCGGCAGATAGGGCACCAAGTCGGCCACCACGCACACGGGGCCCACGCCGGGGCCGCCGCCGCCGTGGGGAATGCAGAAGGTTTTGTGCAGGTTCAGGTGGCTCACGTCGCCGCCGAATTCGCCGGGGGCGGCCACGCCCACCAGGGCGTTCATGTTGGCGCCGTCCACGTAGACGCGGCCGCCGTGCTGGTGCACCAGGGCGCACAGCTCCTTGACCTGGGTCTCGAACACGCCATGGGTGCTGGGGTAGGTGATCATCACGGCGGCCAGGTTGGCGCTGTGCTGCTCGCACTTGGCTTGCAGATCGGCCATGTCCACGTTGCCGTTGGCATCGCAGGCCGTCACTACCACTTGCATGCCCGCCATTTGGGCGCTGGCGGGGTTGGTGCCGTGCGCGCTGCTGGGGATCAGGCAGATGTTGCGGTGGCCGTGGCCCTGGGCCTCGTGGTAGGCCTTGATGGCCAGCAGGCCTGCGTATTCGCCCTGGCTGCCGGCGTTGGGCTGCAGGCTGATGCCGGCATAGCCCGTGGCCTGGCACAGCCAGGCGCGCAGTTGCTCGTCCAGTTCCTGGTAGCCTAGCAACTGGTCAGCGGGTGCAAACGGGTGCACGTTGGCGAACTCGGGCCAGGTGATGGGGATCATCTCGCTCGTGGCGTTGAGCTTCATGGTGCAACTGCCCAACGGGATCATGCTGCGGTCCAGCGCCAGGTCCTTGTCGGACAGCTGGCGGATGTAGCGCAGCATGGCCGTCTCAGAGTGGTGGGTGTTGAACACCGGGTGCGTGAGGTAGCTGCTGGTGCGGCGCAGTTCGGCGGGGATCAGTGGTTCGACGCCTTTTTCAAAGGCGTCGAAGGTGGGGTGTTGCTGGCCATCCTTGGCGAAGACTTTCCACAGCAGCTCGATGTCGGCGCGCGTGGTGGTCTCGTCCAGCGAGATGCACAGGTAGTTTTCGAAGTAAATTCGCAGGTTGGCGCCCATGGATACTGCGCGATTAGCTATGGATTTTGTAGCGTCGTCGGTTTTGAGAGACAACGTGTCGAAGCAAGCCTGTGGGCGCACCGGCGCGCCCAGCTGCGTGAGCCCCTTGGCCAGGATGGCCGTGTAGCTGGCCACGCGCTGCGCAACGCGCTTGAGGCCTTGGGGCCCGTGGTACACGGCGTACATGCTGGCGATCACGGCGGGCAGCACCTGCGCGGTGCAGATGTTGGAGGTGGCCTTTTCGCGGCGGATGTGCTGCTCGCGCGTTTGCAGGGCCAGGCGGTAGGCGGGTTTGCCGTGCACGTCCATGCTCACGCCCACCAGGCGGCCGGGCATGGAGCGCTTGAACTCGTCGCGGCAGGCCATGTAGGCGGCGTGGGGGCCACCGGCGCCCATGGGCATGCCAAAGCGCTGCGTGGTGCCCACCACGATGTCGGCGCCCCATTCGCCGGGCGGGGTGATCAGGGTGAGGGCCAGCAGGTCGGCCGCTGCGATGAAGGCGGCCTGTTTGGCATGGGCCCTCTCCACGTCGGCGCGCAGGTCATCAATGCGGCCGCTGGTAGCGGGGTACTGGGCCAGCACGGCGAAATACTCGCCATTCAGCGCGGCGTCCCATTCGGCGGCGGAATGGGCCAGCACCACGTCGATGCCCAGGGGCTTGGCACGGGTCTGGATCACTTCGATGGTTTGCGGATGGGCGTCGCCAGCCACCACAAACACATTGCTTTTGCTCTTGACCGAGCGCTTGGCCAGCGTCATGGCCTCGGCGGCAGCGGTGGCCTCGTCCAGCATCGATGCGTTGGCAATCGGCATGCCGGTCAGGTCGCAGGCCATGGTCTGGAAGTTGACCAGCGCCTCCATGCGGCCCTGCGAAATCTCGGCCTGATAGGGCGTGTAGGCCGTGTACCAGGCCGGGTTCTCCAGAATGTTGCGCAGGATGACGCCCGGCGTGTGGGTGCCGTAGTAGCCCTGGCCGATGAAGCTCTTCAAGACCTGGTTCTCCGATGCAATCGCCTTGAGTTCGGCCAGCGCCGCCGCTTCCGTGATCGGCAGGGGCAGATCCATCGCGGTGCTGCGCGCGATCGAGCGCGGCACGATGCTTTCGATGAGGGCGCGGCGCGAGGTCTCGCCGATCACCGACAGCATGTGCGCTTCGTCGGCCGCGTCGATGCCGATGTGACGGGGCAGGAATTCGGTGGCGTTTTCAAGCTCGCCAAGCGGCAAGGCGGATTGCATCAACATGGTGGGGCAGTCTCGAAGAGGGAATCGGGGTCAGGCGTTCTTGGCGAAGTCGGCGTAGGTGGCTTCATCCAGCAGCGCATCGAGCTGGCTGGCGTCACTGAGCTTGACCTTGAAGAACCAGCCGGTATTGAGCGGGTCGGAGTTGGCCAGCGAGGGGTCGGCACGCAGGGCTTCGTTCACTTCGGTGATCTCGCCAGAGACGGGCATGTACACGTCGGCGGCGGCCTTCACGGACTCCACCACGCCAGCGACATCGCCTTGGGCAAGGGTCTTGCCCACTTCGGGCAGGTCCACAAACACCACATCGCCCAGCGCGTCTTGCGCGTGGACAGTGATGCCGACCACGGCTGCATTGGCGTCAGCGGCGTTGATCCATTCGTGGTCTTTGGAGAATTTGACGGTCATGGGAAGGCTCCTCAAGCAACTAGAAAAATGAAAGGAATCTGCAATGTAGCGGCCGCAGGCGCGCTCTGTGCGCTGCGCCGGGCGAAATCAGCCGCGGAAGTAGTTGGCGGGCAGGAACGGCATGGCGCGCACTTCCATCGGCACGGCCTTGCCGCGCACGATGGCGTTGACGCGCGTGCCGATGGCGGCAAACGCGGGCGCGATATAGCCCATGGCCACAGGCTCGTTCACCGTGGGGCCCAGCAGGCCGCTGGTCACTTCACCAATCTTCTGGCCATCGGTGTTTTGCAATTCGGTGTGTTCGCGCACAGGCACACGCTCCAGCGCGACCAGGCCCACCCGTTTGCGCGGCAGACTGGCGGGGTTGTCGATCTGCGCCAGCACCTTGTCAGCGCCGGGGAATCCGCCTGCGCGGGCGCCACCCGTGCGGCGCACCTTCTGGATCGCCCAGTTCAGCGAGGCTTCGGGTGGTGTGGTGGTGGTGTCGATGTCATTGCCATACAGGCACAGGCCGGCTTCGAGGCGCAGCGAGTTGCGCGCGCCCAGGCCAATGGGCTTGACTTCCGGCTGCGCCAGCAGCGCGCGGGCCAGAGTGTCGGCTTGTGCGGCGGGCACCGAGATCTCGAAGCCGTCTTCGCCCGTGTAGCCGCTGCGGGTCACGAAGCAGTCGCAGCCTGCTATGGAGAAATTGCCGCCTGTCATGAACACCAGCTTTTCCACGCCGGGCGCCAGGCGGGCGAGGGCGGTGGCGGCCTGTGGGCCTTGCAGGGCCAGCAGAGCATGGTCGGGCATGGGAGAGACCTTGCAGCGCTGGCCAATGCGCGCCTGGATGTGGGCCATGTCGCCCACCTTGCAGGCGCCGTTCACGATGACGAACAGGGTGGGCTCGCCGTTCACCACGCCCTGGTTGAAGAACATCAAATCGTCGATGACCGTGCCCTCGTCGGTGAGCAGCAGGCCGTAGCGCTGTTTGCCCACGGGCAGGTCGATCACGTCCACGGGCATGAGGGTTTCAAACGCCGCAGCCGCATCGGGGCCGACGAGCTTGAGCTGGCCCATATGCGAGACGTCGAACAGTCCTGCCGCGCTGCGCGTGTGCTGGTGCTCAGCCATCAGGCCCGCAGGGTATTGCACGGGCATGGAATAGCCTGCAAACGGCACCATGCGGGCGCCCAGCTCGATGTGCAGGGCGTTCAGGGGCGTGGTGAGCAGGGGGGCGGCGGTGGCAGGGGTAGAAGCGGTCAAGGCGGAACTCCGGGGCAAATAGGGGCCGCGACCACCATGGGTCACGGAATTTGCCCTGCTGTCCGCTCTACCTGAGAGATTCACCGCAGCGCCTTGGCTGGCCGTGCGGTTTGCTCCTTCGGTGGGTGGCCTCGCGCACAGTTTTCATGTGGGGGCCACCTCTCTCCAGCAAGGGAACGCCCGCATCACTGCGGGCGGTTGTCAGTCCTTTTGCCTGAGCGTTCGGCTGCTGCCTGCGCCTTCGGCGGTGCGGTTGTCCTGATGGCAAGACGGAGCACTCTCTCCTGACCCGACGAATTCTAACTACTTTGCGTAGACCAGATCGCGAAGTGCCAGCGAGATCGAGGGGACGTACGTGATGATCAACAGGCACACCAGGATCACGCCGACAAAAGGCAGCAGGTGTTTGATGATCCGGTCCAGCGAGATTCTGGCTACCGTGCAGGCTGCAAACAGGTTCACGCCAAAAGGCGGCGTGATCATGCCGAGCGCCAGGTTCACAACCATGATGAGGCCGAAGTGCACAGGGTCAATACCGAAGTGCATGGCCACGGGCGCCAGGATGGGGGCCAGCACAATGATCGCCGCGCTGGTCTCGATGAACATGCCAATCACGAACAGCGCTGCATTCACGCCAAGCAGGAACAGGGCAGGGGACTGCAGCACTGCCTCCAGCCAGCGGCCGATGGCATCCGGCACACCAGCGCGCGTGATAAGGAAGGCGAACAACCCGGCGTTGGCGATGATGAACATGATCACCGCCGACGAGATGGCCGACTTGCGCAGGATGGCGAACAGATCCTTGAGCTTGATCTCGCGGTAGATCACCAGACCCACGACCAGCGCGTAGAACACGGCCACGGCCGATGCCTCGGTGGGGGTGAACACACCGCCATATATGCCGCCCAGAATGATCACGGGCATCAGCAAGGCCCAACCGGCCTGCAGCGTGGCCTTGCCAAAGGGCATGCGCCCATCGCCGTCGTTCTTGCCCCAGCCCTTGTACTTGCAGTACGCCCACACGAAGAACATCAGCGCGCCACTGATCAGCAACCCAGGGCCAAAGCCTGCAATGAACAGCTCGCCAATCGATACCTCGGCGCTCACGCCGTAAAGGATCATGGGGATGGAGGGCGGAATGATCACGCCCAACTCGGCGCTCGTGGCCTGCAGGGCCGCAGCATAGCTGGTGGGGTAGCCATGCTTGATGAGCGCAGGAATCAGGATGGCGCCGATGGCGAACGTGGTGGCCACCGACGAACCTGATACGGCCGCAAAGATCATGCAGGTCAGCACGCAAGTCATGGGCAGGCCACCCTGCACGCCACCGACGATGCTCTTGGCGAACTCGACCAGGCGGCGCGAGATGCCACCGGTTTCCATCAGGTTGCCCGCCAGAATGAAGAACGGAATGGCAGCCAGCGGAAACTTGTTGATGGCCCCGAACATCTCCTTGACGGAAATGAGCATGCTCGCGTTGGATGCCTGGATACCCAGGATGGATGCGAGTCCGATGGATACGGCCACTGAGACGGTGAGCGCAAAGCACAGCACCATCGTTGAAATCATGACCATGCTCATCGTGTTGCCCCCACGCTCGGCATTGCATGTCCTCGCTGCCCTTTGAGAGGGGCGTTCATTGGTTTGAGGCGGCTCGGCGCGGCGTTCATTGGGCGGTCTCCAGTTCCATACGCAGTGGGTCGATGAGGTTGCCGATGATGCCGATCACACAAAATAGTCCACCCACCGGCATGGCGAGATAGGCCCAGAACATGGACACGGACTCCAGCCCTGCCATGCTCTGAACGCCGCCGCGTTGGGCGTAGTCCCAGCCCCACCAGATGATGATGCCGATCAGGGTCAGGGCGGCCAGCGCCACCACCCAGTCCAGCACCCGCTTGACGCGTGGCGGACTCCAGCGGTACAGCACGTCCACGCTCACCATCGCACCCTGGCGAAAGGCGGCCGGGATGGCCAGAAAGACCATCCAGATCAGGCTGAAGCGGATGAGCACTTCTGTCCACTCGGCAGGCTGCTCCAGTACAAAACGCGTCACGATCTGGAACATGCCCAGCGATGCCGATAGGGCCAGCATGGCGCACGCCCCCAGCATGGCGATGAACGTGGTCCAGCGCTCAAAGGTCAAAAATGAATTTTTCATGGGGCAATGCCGACCGTGGAGTGATAGGCAGGGTGATGGCAAATGAACACGGGCAGGTAAAGAATGAAAACGCCCGTTAGCGCAATGGCTACGGGCGTTTTTAGCTATTTTATCAATAGCGTTGACCGAAAGGCCGAGTTACTTGAAATTGCGGATCTTGTCGAGAGTGGCTTTGCCGAACTGCTTTTCGAACTCGGCATTGACGGGCGCCAGCGCGGCCACAAACTTGGCTTTGTCCACGTTGTCGATCACGGTCATGCCTTTGGCGCGCAGATCCGCAACGCCCTTGGCATCGTCTTCGTCAACCCGTGCACGGTTGGCCTTGGTGCCTTCCTTGGCAGCGTCGAGGAACGCCTGTTTGTCGGCAGCGCTTAGCTTGTCAAAGGACGCCTTGTTCATCACAAAGATACAAGGCGAATACACGTGGCCCGTGAGCGTGAGGTGCTTTTGCACCTGGTCGAACTTGGCAGAGATGATGACAGGCAGCGGGTTCTCCTGTCCGTCGACGGTGCCTTGCTGCAACGCGGTAAACACTTCAGGGAAGGCCATGGGTGTGGTGATGATGCCAAAGCCCTTGTAGGCTGCGATGTGCACGGGGTTCTCCATCGTGCGCATCTTCAGGCCCTTGAGGTCGCCCGGCTCTTTCACATCACGCTTACTGTTGGTCATGTGGCGAAAACCGTTTTCGGCCCAGGCCAGGGCCTTGAATCCTTTGGCATCAAACTTGGTCAGCATCTCCTGACCGATGGGGCCGTCGAGCACGGCACGCGCATGGGCCTTGTCGCGGAACAGGAAGGGTACGTCCAGGATCTTGGTTTCAGGTACGAAATTGGGAATGGGACCGGTGGAGCTGAACGCCAGCTCCTGCGTGCCCAGTTGCACGGCTTCAATCGATTCGCGCTCGCCACCCAAGGCACCGTTGTAGAAGGTCTGCACCTTGTAGCGGCCGCCAGTGCGCTTTTCGACTTCCTTGGCAAACGTGTCGATGGCCACGCCCTGGTGGGAGTTCTGGGCGGTCGAAATGCTGATGCGCATGGTGGTCTGCGCGGCAGCAGTGGCCACAAAACCCAGAGCAAGGCTCAGGCCGATGACGAGTTTGGACAATTGCATGGTGTCTCCTGTTGTGTGGGGCCGCTGGCCTCGATAAAGAATGCGCCTATGGGCGCAGATGCGGTGGAGTGGCAGCAGTCAAATTATGGCGGTGCAACATGGCCCCAGGCATCGGGGTTTGTGCTGGTAAGCGTGCTTATTAATGCGGCATGCCATGCCGCTGGTGACGCCGCTTGTGGCGATCTCCCCCACGCTGCCAAACGTCGGGGCGGTGCCTAAAAGCAGTAGGGCCTGGGCTTTGGGCTGCATGGCTCACCACCCATCGCCATGCGGGCTCAAAATGCCAAGGGCCCCGCGCTGGCGGTAACCAGCCGGGGCCTTGTCAGTTCGTGCACTCCGGTAAGAGCGCCTTGATGGATGAAGTATGCGCGGCAGTCCGAAGATGAATTTGCTGAAATCAGTCCATTTGCACTTGTTTTCAGAAGAATTTTCTGTAAAGCGGTGTTTTGCTGAATAATCAGGCTAATGGATCGACTGGATAGAAAAATTCTCGCTGTGCTCCAAGGCAATGCCCGCGCCAGCCTGCAAGAGATCGGGCAGGCCGTGGGGCTGAGCGCTTCGCCGTGCTGGGGCCGCATCAAGAAGATGGAAGAGGCCGGCATCATCCAGGGCTACACGGTACGCATCGACCCCCAGGCGCTAGATCTGGCCGACACGGTGCTGGTGCAGGTCACGCTCGACAGCCATTCCGACAACACGCTCGAAAAATTTGGCGAGACGCTGGCCAGTATTCCCGAGGTGATCGAGGCGCACCTGGTTTCCGGCGACTACGACTACCTGTTGCGTATCGTCGTCAAAGACACGCGCGACTACGAGCGCTTGCTGCGCGAGAAGCTCTACAAGATCAAAGGCATTCGCCACAGCCGCTCCAGCTTTGTGCTGCGTACGCTGAAGAAGGCTGATCTGCCGCTGTTCGCGGGTTAGCCTCGCGCGACAGCGGCAGCACACCACAGCCACAACTTTCATAAAAAAAGGCCTGCAATGCAGGCCCATCAAGCGCAAGGCGCTATGAATATTGATTACATGCCCGAGTAGTTCGGGCCGCCGCCGCCTTCAGGCGTCACCCACACGATGTTCTGCGTGGGGTCCTTGATGTCGCAGGTTTTGCAGTGCACGCAGTTTTGCGCGTTGATCTGCAGCCGCTGCGCATCGCCGCCTTTGGTGGTGTCAGGCACAAACTCGTACACCCCTGCCGGACAGTAGCGCGCCTCGGGGCCCGCGTACTTGGCCAGGTTGATGTTCACCGGCACGCTCGCGTCCTTGAGCGTCAAGTGCGCGGGCTGGTTTTCTTCGTGGTTGGTGTTGCTGATGAAGACGCTGCTCAAGCGGTCAAAAGTCAGCTTGCCATCGGGCTTGGGGTAGACGATGGGCTTGCACTGGGCGGCGGGCTTCAGGTAGGCGTGATCAGGCTTGTCACGGTGCAGCGTCCAGGGGATATGGCCGCGCAGCACAAACTGCTCGAAACCGTTCATCAGCGTGGCGGTGGTCAGGCCGTACTTGAACCAGTTCTTGAAGTTGCGGTCCTTGTTCAGCTCGGTGTGCAGCCAGCTCTTTTCGAAGGCTTCGGGGTAGGCCGTCAGTTCGTCGTGCTGGCGGCCTGCCACCACGGCGTCGTAGGCGGCTTCGGCGGCCAGCATGCCGGTCTTGATGGCGGCGTGGCTGCCCTTGATGCGGCCCACGTTCAGATAGCCCGCATTGCAACCGACCAGCGCGCCGCCTGGGAAGATGGTCTTTGGCAAGGCGTTGATGCCGCTGGCGTTGATGGCGCGCGCGCCATACGAGAGGCGTTTGGCCGTGACTTCGCCCTTGTCGTTTTCGAAGTAATAGCGGATGTTGGGGTGGGTCTTCCAGCGTTGGAATTCCTCGAACGGGCTGAGGTAGGGGTTGGTGTAACCCAGGCCGGTGACAAAGCCCACCGCCACCTTGTTGTTCTCTGCGTGATAGAGGAACGCGCCGCCGTAGGTGTCGTTTTCCATCGGCCAGCCAGCGGTGTGCAGCACCAGGCCAGGCTGGTGGCGGGACGGGTCGATTTCCCACAGTTCCTTGATGCCGATGCCAAAACTCTGCGGATCGCGGTCCGCGTCGAGTTGGTAGCGTGCGATGAGCTGCTTGCCCAGATGGCCGCGCGCACCCTCGGCAAACACGGTGTATTTGCCCAGCAACTCCATGCCGAGCTGAAAATTCTCGGTGGGCTCGCCGTCTTTGCCTATCCCCAAGTTGCCGGTGGCAACGCCTTTGACCGCGCCGCCTTCGTTGTAGAGCACTTCAGCCGCGGCAAACCCGGGGAAGATCTCCACGCCCAGGGCTTCGGCCTGTTCCGCCAGCCATTTGGTCAGGTTGCCCAGGCTGACGATGTAGTTGCCGTGGTTGTGCGCGAAAGGCGGCAAAAACATGTTGGGCACACGAAAGCCCGATTTTTCGCCCAGAAAAACATAGGCGTCGTCGGTCACGGGCTGGTTCAGCGGCGCGCCGCGTTTCTTCCAGTCGGGGATCAGCTCGGTCAGGGCCTTGGGGTCCATGATGGCGCCAGAGAGAATGTGCGCGCCGGGCTCGGAGCCCTTTTCGAGCACCACCACCGAAACGTCCTGGCCTTTTTCTGCAGCCAGTTGCTTGAGGCGGATGGCCGTGGCCAAGCCGCCTGGGCCGCCACCGACGACCACCACGTCATATTCCATGGATTCACGGGGACCGTATTGGGCAAGAATTTCATCGTTCGTCATGGGCGTCTCGTCGGGCGTTTGATAATGGTCTGAATTTCAACAGGCAGGCGTGGCAATTGCTGTCTGACTGGCGACTGATTGTATTCATGGAATACAGACAAAAGAACGGTCGTTCTTTTTTATGGGAATTGGGAGGATTTCAATGACCTACAGCATCGACTTGTCGGGCCGCGTGGCCTTTGTCACCGGGGCCTCCAGTGGCCTGGGCGCCCAGTTTGCACGCACGCTGGCCAAGGCCGGCGCCGGCGTGGTGCTGGCCAGCCGGCGCATTGAAAAGCTCAAGGAACTGCGCGCACGCATCGAAGGTGAGGGCGGCGATGCCCACGTGGTCGAACTCGACGTGACCGACCACGACTCCATCAAGTCCGCCGTCGCGCACGCCGAGACCGAAATGGGGTCGATTGACATCCTGGTCAACAACTCGGGCGTGAGCACCACGCAGCGCATCCAGGACGTGACGCCCGAAGACTACGACTTCATCTTCGACACCAACGTGAAGGGCGCTTTCTTCGTGGCGCAAGAGGTGGGCAAGCGCATGCTGGCCCGCTCGCGCGGCGCGGCGCCGGGCAGCTTCACCGGTGGGCGGATCATCAACATTGCCTCGATGGCAGGCCTCAAAGTGCTGCCGCAGATCGGCGCCTATTGCATGAGCAAGGCCGCCGTGGTGCAGATGACCCGCGCCATGGCGTTGGAATGGGGCCGCTTTGGCATCAACGTCAACGCACTGTGCCCGGGTTATATCGACACCGAGATCAACCATGACCATTGGCGCACCGAGCAAGGCCAGAAGCTCATGGCCCTGCTGCCGCGCAAGCGTGTGGGCCAGCCCCAGGACCTGGATGTGCTCATCGTCATGCTGGCCAGCGACCAGAGCCACTTTGTCAATGGCGCGGTGATTGCTGCGGACGACGGCTTCGCCGTATGAAGATCGAGATCCCTGAGATCAAAAAGCGGGTGTTTGAAATGCGCTTTCCGGTGCGCTGGGGCGACATGGATGCGATGGGCCACGTCAACAACACCGTGTACTTCCGCTACCTGGAAACCGCGCGCATCGAGTGGATGGTGTCGGTGGGCTGCAACCCCGACCCGCGCGGGCAGGGGCCTGTCATCGTTAACGCGTTCTGCAACTTCTACAAGCAGCTGGAATACCCGGCCGACGTGCTGCTCAAGCTCTACGTGAGCGACCCCGGCCGCACCACGTTCGAGACCTGGGGCACGATGGAACGCGTGGACCAGCCCGGCGTAATTTGCGCGGCGGGTGGAGCCACGACGATCTGGGTGGACTTTCCGCAGCAGAAGGCCGCGCCCTTGCCCGACTGGATGCGGGCACTGGTCACCGCAGATTGAAATTTAAATGAAATAGGGCTGTAGCGCTTATTGAATAAGCGCTAGCAGCTATCAAATCAATAGTAAATTGCCTGAGGCACTCACTTCTGTTTGGGCACGCGCCCCATCAGATAGAACTCTGGGTTGGGCAACATGCCCGCAAAGCTGGCCATGCGGTTGGACAGACCGAAGAAAGCGGTAATGGCTGCGATGTCCCAAATGTCTTCGTCATCGAAACCATGGGGGTACAGGGCTTCGAAGTCCGCGTCGTCGATCTCATGCGCGTTCTGGCACACCTTCATCGCGAAGTCGAGCATGGCGCGCTCTCTTGGGCTGATGTCCGCCTTGCGGTAGTTCACCGCCACCTGGTCGGCGATGAGGGGCTTCTTTTCGTAGATGCGCAGGATGGCGCCGTGGGCCACCACGCAGTACAGACACTGGTTGGCCGCGCTGGTGGTCGTCACGATCATCTCGCGCTCGCCTTTGGTCAGGCTGCCTTCTTCCTTCAACATGAGGGCATCGTGGTAGGCGAAGAACGCGCGCCATTCGGCGGGGCGGCGCGCAAACGCCAGGAACACGTTGGGGATGAAGCCCGCCTTCTCCTGCACTTCCACAATGCGTGCGCGGATGTCTTCGGGCAGGGTGTTGAGGTCAGGGAAAGGGTAGCGGCTCATGTCGTCTCCGAAGGTGGTTATGTGCAATGGGTGGGCGATGAAAGGATGCTGCAAGTATCAAGGATGCCACTGCGTCGCTCGCACGGGGCTCTGTGAAGGAGCGGCTGTGTTGCCGGCCAGTGCATACGACAGCCGGGTGGCAGCGGCGATCACGGTCTGCGCCAGAGCCTCCAGTTTTTCAGCCGGCAGGCGCGACGCCGGGCCCGAAATGCACACCGAGCCCATGAGCCGCCAGTGCATGCCAAACACGGGCGCAGACACCGTGGCCACGCCCTGCTCGCGTTCGCCAATGGACCAGTGGTAGCCCTTCTTGCGGATGTCTTCATAGGCTCTGCCCGGCTCGCCGGAGAACGCCAGGATCACGCGGCCTGGCGAGCCCTTGTCCAGCGGCAGTCCCTCGCCCATGCGCGCATGGTGGCGCAGCGCCTGGGGGCCTTCCACGCGCACCAGGCAGGTCCGCACATTGTCTTCGCGCACATAAAAGGCCGCGCTTTCGCCCGTGGCAAGGGTCAGCTCGCGCAGCGCGGGCTCCAGCACGTTCTGCACGTCAAAGCCTGCCTGGTAGCGCGCGCCGAGCCAGCCGGCTGCCGGGCCCAGGCGCCAGTCGCCATCCTCGCGCTGCACCATGAAGCCCGACTGCGCCAGCGTGCGCGCCAGGCGCAGCACCGTGGTCTTGTGCAGGCCGCAGCGGCGGCTCAGCTCGGCCAGCGGCAGGCTCGATTCGCCCAGTACAAAGGCCTCCAGCACTTGCAGCGCGCGCGTGACGGCAATCACGCCGCCCGTTTCCTTGCCCGCGCTGCCGTCCGTCTCGGCTTCTCGCTCCGGTTGTGGGTTGCGCGCCAAGGGGGCCCTGGCAGGCACGGGCGCCTTGGCGGGGGCAGGGGGCAAGGGAGGTTTTTTGCGAAGGTTGCTCACGGCGCAATTCGTTTCATGGTGCGAAACAGCATTGTATGGGTTGAAACGTCTGCGTACAGTCGCCGCCACAGCGCCGGGCCTGCAGCAGATTGTGCAGAACGGCGTGAAGAACCACCCACAAGGAGACAAATCCATGCCCGCTTTTTCATCTCGTTTGCTTTCGCGCTCCCTGGGGGCGCACCTGTGCGCCGCCGTGGTTGGCCTTGTCGCTGTGGCAGCGCCCTTTGCAGGCGCTCACGCGCAGGCCGCCTATCCCAGCAAGCCAATCCGCCTGATCGTGCCGTTCCCACCCGGCGGTGGCACCGACATGATTGCACGCACCGTCGCGCAAAAGCTGACAGAGCAGAACAAGTGGAATGTCATTGTGGACAACCGCCCCGGCGCCGGAGGCAACCTGGGCGTGGACGCGGCCGCCAAGTCGCCCGCCGATGGCTACACGCTGGTGATCGGCCAGACCAGCAACCTGGCCATCAATCCCACGCTGTACCCGAAGCTGCCTTACGACCCGCTCAAGGACCTGGTGCCCGTGGCGCTGGTGTCGTCCTCGCCCATCGTGATGGCCGCGCCCGCCAATTCGCCGTTCAAGAGCTACGCGGATGTGGTGGCTGCCGCCAAGGGCAAGCCCGATGCATTGACCCTGGGCTACTCGGGCAACGGCACCGTGGCCCACCTGGCCGGGGAGCTGGCTGAAAACGCGGCCGACATCAAGCTGCGCCACATCCCCTACAAGGGCGCGGCCCAGGCTATGACGGACCTGGTGGGCGGGCAGATTGACCTGTACATGTCGTCCGTGCCCACGCTGCTGGGCCAGGTGCGCAACGGCAAGCTCAAGGTCCTCGCCATCACCTCGGCCAAGCGCTCCCCGCAACTGCCCGATGTACCTACGCTGGCCGAATCCGGCTACAAGGGTTTCGAAGCCGTCACGTGGTTTGGCATCCTGGCACCGGCCGGCACGCCCGCGCCCATCGTGGCGCAACTGAACAAGGCCATCAACCAGGCTTTGCAGCACCCTGAAGTGGCTGAAAAACTGCGCTCTGAAGGCGGCGATGTGCTGGGCGGCACGGCCGAGCGGTTCAGTACGCTGCTGCGCACCGAAGTGCCGCGCTGGTCCAAGATCGTGAAGGATTCGGGCGCCAGCCTGGATTGAGCGATACCGCGGCCCGCACGTCGTTCGCTACCCCCCCCTTTCTTCGCTCCCCCGGCCCTCGCCATGTCCAGCGAAAGCCTTGCTGCGCCGGTGCCATTTTCGGCAGGCACCGGTGTGCCCCGCGCCGCGCTGCCAGCGGGCGCGTGCGACTGCCATGTGCATGTGTACAGCCGCCGTTTCCCTGCTGCATCCGGCGCCCGGCTGCTGCCGCCCGACGCCTCGGCGCAGGACTACCGCGCGCTGCAGCGGCGTATTGGCACCACGCGTTCCGTGCTGGTCACGCCATCGACCTACGGCACCGACAACCGCTGCATGCTCGAAGGGCTGGCTGCACTGGGGGCGATGGGGACTGAAGCACGCGGCGTGGCGGTCATCGACGGCACCGAAAGCGATGCCGAACTGCATCGGCTGCACGCCAGCGGGGTGCGTGGCGTTCGGCTGAACCTGTCGTTGGGCATATCGGGTTCGGTGGATTCCATCGTGCCCCTGGCCCATCGCATCGCGCCTCTGGGCTGGCACCTGCAATTGCTGATGGCACCCGACCTGCTGGTGGCGCAGGCGCAGGTGCTTCACACCCTCCCAGTGCCTGTGGTGTTCGACCATTTTGGCCGCATCGCGCCAGCGCAGGTGGGGACTCACGCCGCCCATGCGTTGTTGCTGGACCTGCTCCAGCAAGGGTATGCGTGGATCAAGCTGTCGGGCGGCTACATCGTGAGTGCCCTGCATTCGGTGCAAGACCCTGCGCTGGACGCCCTGGCCGCGAGCTACCTGCGCTGCGCGCCCGGGCGCGTGCTGTGGGGCAGCGACTGGCCGCACGCCACCGCATCGGCCGGTGTGCAGCCCATGCCCGACGACGCACGCCAGGTCGACCGGCTCATCGATTGGACCCATGCCTGTGGTGCAGACGTTTTGCTCCACCAGGTGCTGGTGGACAACCCGCATGCCCTGTATGGCTTCGCCAAGCCGTCTTGCCCTTCCCATTTCTGACTCTCTGGAAAGCCCCTCCATGACCATCCACTCCCGCAACCTTTCGCCCATCGCCCGTCGCAGCCTGCTGGCGCTGGGTGCTGCCTTGTGCGCTGTTCCTGTGTTTGCACAGAGCGACTGGCCCGGGGGCAAGATCATCACCTGGGTGGTGCCGTATCCACCCGGCGGCAGCACCGATGTGCTGGGCCGCAACATCGCCCAGCGCCTGGGGCCGGCCCTCTCCACCAACGTGATCGTGGACAACAAGGCCGGCGCTACCGGCACCATCGGCGCAGCCTATGTGGCCAAGGCGCAGCCAGACGGGCTGACCTTGCTGGGCACCTCCATTGGTCCGCAGGCCATTGCGCCGCACCTGATGGCCAAGTTGCCCTACGACCACATCACCGCGTTCGAGCCCGTCATCACCATTGGCACCATCCCTCACATCCTGGTGGTGGGGCCGCATCAGCCTTTCAAGACCGTGGTCGACCTGCTGGCGGCCGCCAAGGCGCAGCCTGGCAAGCTGGCGTTTGCGTCGGGCGGCAACGGCACCATCTTGCAGATGCAGGGCGAGCTGCTGCAGCAGCAGACCGGTGCGCGCTTCATCCACGTGCCCTACAAGGGCGACACCCCGGCCCTGCAGGACACGCTGGCCGATCAGGTGCAGTTCATGTTCGCCCCCGCCGCTGCCGCGCTGCCCCACGTGCAGGCAGGCAAGCTGCGCGCCCTCGCGGTCACTTCCGTCCATCGCCTGCAGGCGCTGCCTGCCGTGCCCACGATGGGCGAGGTGGGGATGAAGGATTTCGTGGTCGAGCAGTGGCAGGCCGTGTTTGCCCCTGCCAAGACACCCGCGCCCGTGGTGCAGCGCCTGAACCAGGAAATCAACAAGGCGCTCAAGGACCCGGCTGTGGCCGCGCTGGCCGACAAGCTGGGCGTGACCCTGGTCGGCGGCACGCCGCAGCAGCTGGGCGCTTTGCAGAAGGCCGATTCCGCCAAGTGGGCCAAGGTCATCAAGGACGGAAACATCAAGGCCGACTGAAGTCGCCGGTGCCCCTGCCCACTGCTTCCTCACCCCTTCTTTTTTCTTTCTCCATCCGACAGAACCACCATGAGCCAACTACCCGAAATCATCCGTGACATCGACCGCGTGAGCGGCGACGTCGTGGCCAAAGCCTCTACCTACCAAGCCGCCATCCTGGCCGACGTGGCAGGCCGCCGCGGCACCATGCATGGCCGCGTGGCGCCCGTGCACCAGTCCATGAAGGTGGCAGGCCCTGCCTTCACCGTGGAAGTGCGCCCCGGCGACAACCTCATGATCCACGCCGCCATCGCGCTGGCCCAGCCGGGCGACGTGCTGGTGATCGACGGCAAGGGCGACCAGACCGCCGCGCTGATGGGCACGCTGATGCTCAGCGCCTGCAAGAAGCGTGGCCTGGCGGGTGTGATCGTGGACGCCGCCATCCGCGACAAGCTGGAAATTCTGGAGCTGGACTTCCCCGTGTTCAGCGCGGGCTTCAACCCCGCAGGGCCCACCAAGTACGTGCCCGGCCGCATCAACCACCCCATCAGCGCCGGTGGCGCGGTGGTGAACCCCGGTGACCTGGTGGTGGGCGACGCCGATGGCGTGGTCGTCATTGAGCGCGAAAAAGCCCCCGCCATGCTAGCCCTGGCCGGCAAGAAGGTGGCCGACGAAGCCGCCCGCATCGAGGCCATCGCGCGTGGCGACACGGCCTCCAAATGGCTGCCCGCCGCGCTGCGTGCTGCCGGTGTATTGAAGGAAGGGGAGTCGCTGTGAGCACACCAGCCATCATCGTCACAGGCGCCGACCTGGCGCAGCAGGCGCTGGACCTGCTGGCAGGTTTCGAGGTCATCTACGCCGGCAAGACGCCGACGGAAGACGATCTTCTGGCCCTCGCCAAGCAGCACGACCCCGTGGCCATCATCGTGCGCTACGGCAAGGTGGGCGCGTCCGTGATGGACGCGGCGCCGTCGCTCAAGGTGATCTCCAAGCACGGCAGCGGCACCGACACCATCGACAAGGTGGCTGCCCAGGCCCGTGGCATTGAGGTGGTGGCCGCCGTGGGCGCCAACGCCGCCGCCGTGGCTGAGCAGGCCCTGGCCCTGCTGCTGGCCTGCGCCAAATCGGTGGTGCAGCTCGATGCGCGCATGCATGTCGGCCACTGGGACAAGGCCACGCACAAGAGCCTGGAGCTTGCTGGCCGCACCGTGGGCCTGGTGGGCCTGGGCGCCATCGGCCTGCGCTTTGCCAAGATGGCCGACGCGCTGGGCATGCGCGTGATCGGCTTTGACCCGTATGCCAAGAACCTGCCGGACTATGTGCAGAGCGTCAGCCTGGACACCCTCTGGCGCGAGGCCGATGCAATCTCGCTGCATTGCCCGCTGACCGACGAGAACCGCAGCATGCTCAACACCGCCACGCTGGCGCAGTGCAAGCGTGGCGTGATCGTGGTGAACACCGCGCGCGGCGGGCTCATCGACGAAGCGGCGCTGCTCCAGGCGGTGCGCTCCGGCCAGGTGATGGCGGTGGGGCTGGACAGCTTCGCCGTGGAGCCCATGACGGCGGGCCACCCGTTCCAGGGCGAGAAGCACTTCATCCTGAGCCCGCACATCGGCGGCGTGACCAGCGATGCCTACGTGAACATGGGCGTGGGTGCAGCCAGGAACCTGCTGGAGGTGCTGGCCCGCGTGCCAGCGGCCGCGTGATCTGCGGCTGAAAGGTGCAGCGCAGGGCACGCCAGCGTTGTGTGCCTGAGGACAACAAGGGGCCGGGCACCGATCCGGCCCCGTTCATAACAAGAGGCTGCGGTCAGCGTAGCCCCGCTACAGGAGACATCCATGAACAAAAAGTTCAAGCTAAATTGGCCTCTGGCGCTTATTCATAAAGCGCTACCAGCTATCTTATTGGTAGCGTCCACCGCATGTTTCCCGCAAGGGAGCGGCTATCCCGACAAGCCGGTGAAACTGGTGGTGGGCTTTGCCGCCGGCGGCCCGACCGATGTGGTGGCGCGCGCCTTTGCCGATCACGCGAGCCGCGCGTTGGGGCAGCCGTTCATCATCGATAACAAGCCCGGCGCCAACACCATCCTGGCCGCACAGGCCGTGGCCAGTGCGCCGGCCGATGGCTACACGCTGCTGTTCGGCGCCACCAATCACACGATGATTCCTGGGCTGTACAGCGGCCGGGTCAAGTTCGATGCGGTGAGCTCCTTCAAGCCGCTGTGCACGGTGGCCACTAGCCCCACGGTGCTGGTCGTTGGGCCAGGCCTGCCTGTGAAGTCGCTGGCCGATTACATGGCCCGTGCGCGCAAGGAACCGGGCCGCGTCACGGCAGGCACCGCAGGCGTGGGGAGCTCGGGGCACTTCGCCACCGAAATGTTCGCGCGGGCCAACCACCTGCAGTTGAACCACGTGCCCTACAAGGGCGCCGCGCCCGTTGTCACCGACCTGATGGGCGGGCAGCTCGACAGCTCGTTCGCCACGCTGGGCTCGGTGCTGCCGCAGATCAAGAGCGGAAAGCTCACGGCGCTGGCCGTCGCGTCGCCCAAGCGCTCGTCGCTGCTGCCGCAGGTGGCCACATTCGCCGAATCAGGCGGCGGCAACTATTCTGCCGATGCCTGGTACGGCATGTTGGCACCGGCCGGCATTCCCGAGCCTGTGGCGCAGGCCCTGGAGCGTGTAGCCGCCGAATTCGCCAAGAGCAGCGCGGCGGCGGAGAAACTGCGTGGCCTGGGGCTGGATGCCGAGTCGACCTGCGGCGCGGCCTTTGCGACGCAGGTGGCGCGCGAGGTGGCCACATACACGCAGATCGCGCGCGACCTGAACCTCAAGGCCGAATGACCGTGCCAGCCCAGCTGCTTCTCACACTACCCACAGACTGGTCAGGTTGACCGGCGGCCAGATGCCGCCCTCCGGCTTCACCATCGCTTCATAAAAACAGGAGACCCCATGCACCCCTTCATCAAACCCCTGATCGCCGCCTGCGCCTTCGCTGCCGCTGTGGCCCATGCCGCGTTCCCCGAGCGGCCCGTCACCATCGTCGTGCCCTACGCGCCGGGCGGCGCTGCCGACGCCGTGGCCCGCCTGCTGGCCACGCGCCTGGGGGCCAAGCTGGGTACCAGCGTGATCGTGGACAACAAGGCCGGCGCCAGCGGCACCATCGGCGCGAGCTACGTTGCCAAGTCCAATGCCGACGGCTACACCATGCTGTACGACGCCACGCCGTACTCCATCAACCCGCATCTCTTTCCCAAGATGCCATACGCCAGCAACGCGCTGCAGCCCCTGTCGCTGGTGCTGCTGGCGCCCAATGTGCTCATCGTGAAATCGGATTCGCCGCTCAAGAACATCCATGACCTGGTGGCCAGGGCCAAGGCGGCACCAGGCAAGCTCAACTTTGCCTCTGGCGGCAGCGGTACGGTGCAGCGCCTGGCCGCAGAGCTGATGCGCCAGCAGCTCAACCTGGACATGGTGCATGTGCCCTACAAAAGTGGCGGCCCCGCCATTACCGACGTGATGGCCGGCCAGGTGGACTTCATGTTCGGCACCGTGGCTGCCACCTACCCGCATGTCTCGGGCGGCAAGCTGCGCGCCCTGGCCGTGTCGGCGCCCGAGCGCTCCAAGCGCCTGCCCGACGTGCCTACGGTGGCCGAGACGGTGATCCCTGGCTATGAGGCCTATGAGTGGAATGGCGTTTTCCTGCCCGCTGGTACGCCCGAGCCCGTCGCTGCCAAGCTGCGCGACGCGGTGCAGGAGGTGATGAAGGAAGACGAGATGAAGCAGCGCCTGGCCGACATGGGCGCACAGCCCGTGGGTTCCACGCCCGCCGAGTTTGCGGCCTTCCTCAAGAAGGAAGACAGCAAGTGGAGCGAAGTGGTGCGCAAGGGCAATATCAAGCTGGACTGACCTTTCATGGGTCTGCCACTGCTTTTCGCGCCCGTGCCGCATTCGGTGGGCTTGAATCGGCCTTCGCGCGTGCTGCAGCCGCTGGCGTGTGACAGCCACATGCACATCTTCGACACGCGCTTTGCGCCGTCGCCGCACTGGCAGCGCACGCCGCCCGATGCGCCCGTGGCGGCCTACCGGCGGTTGCAGCTGCGCCTGGGCACGTCGCGCACGGTGGTGGTCACGCCCTCCACCTACGGCACCGACAACGCCTGCACACTGGATGCGCTCGACCAATTGGGCGACAGCGCACGCGGCGTGGCGGTTGTGGATGCGTCGGTGAGCGATGACGAGCTGGCCCGCCTGGCCGCGCGCCGCGTGCGCGGGCTGCGCGTGAACTTCGTCTCGCCGCTGTCGTGGGGCACCACCACGCCAGAGATGTTGGCCACGCTGGCACGCAAAGTGGCGCGGCTGCAGGGCTGGCACATCCAGGTCCTCATGCAGCCTGAGCAGATCGTTGCCTGGGAGCCCCAGCTTGCGGCGTTGCCCGTGCCGATGGTGGTGGATCACCTGGGCCGCATCGACCCCGCCGAGGGGCCGTCGGCCACGGCCTATGGCGCGCTGCGTCGGTTGCTGGATGGCGGCAACACCTGGGTCAAACTCTCGGGGGCCTACATGCGTTCCATGGTGCGCGGCCCCAGTTATTCGGACACCCTGCCGCTCGGCCGCGCCCTGGTGTTGGCCGCGCCCGAGCGGTTGGTGTGGGGCAGCGACTGGCCGCACACCACCGAGACGCCCGGCACCGTGAACGACGCCGACCTGGTCAATCTGCTGCTGGCCTGGGCCGACAGCGACGCGGCCATGGACCGCATCCTGGTCGACAACCCGGCGCGGCTGTATGGTTTCGACGCCATTTCCTGAACACGAAAGACTCCGCCATGTTTTTGCTGCAAGCCCCCCAGGTCCGTGATTTGGAGGTGTTCACCACGCTCCCCGAACACTTTCGCCGCCGCGAGCGCAGCGACTGGGCCGACGCCAACCGGGGCGGCACCATCACCGACTCCTTCCTCGAAGGCCCGGTCTTCGACGATGCAGGCAACCTGTACGTGACCGACATCCCCTGGGGCCGTGTCTTCCGCATCAGCCCGCAGGGCGAATGGACGCTGGTGGCCGAGTACGACGGCGAGCCCAATGGCCTGAAATTCCTCAAGCCCGGAACGCTGCTCATCACCGACTACAAGAACGGACTGATGCAGCTCGATGTCGCCACGGGACTGGTCACGCCCTACCTGCAGCGCCGCAACAGCGAGCGCTTCAAGGGCGTGAACGACCTGATCTTCGATGCCGAGGGCAACCTCTACTTCACCGACCAGGGCCAGAGCGGCCTGCACGACCCGAGCGGCCGGCTGTACCGCCTGCGCCCCAATGGCCAGCTGGACTTGTTGCTGCACAACGTGCCCAGCCCCAACGGGGTGGCCTTGTCGCCGGACGGCCGTGTGCTGTATCTCGCCGTGACGCGCGGCAATTGCGTCTGGCGTGTGCCCCTGTTGCCCGATGGCAGCGTGGCCAAGGTCGGGCAGTTCTTCACCTCCTACGGCCCCAGCGGCCCCGATGGCCTGGCCGTGGACGCCGAAGGCCACCTGTTGGTGGCCAACCCCGGCCTGGGTTATGTGTGGGTGCTTAACCACCGGGCTGAACCCGACGTGGTGCTGCGCGGGCCCGCAGGGGCGTCCACCACGAACCTGGCATTTGGCGGGGAGGACGGCCGGACGGTGTTCGTGACCGACTCGACCCACGGCGATGTTCTGCGTGCGCGGCTGGATGCGCCGGGCCTGCCGCTGGCTCACGGCGGCTGAGGACGGGCGCTGAGGACAGGCCCTGGTGACACGCGGATGCCACCGGGCATAGCATGGTGGGTGCTACTGATTCGAGTGTTTTGATAAATATTGGCTATTGATCAAATTCAATCGATTCAATGTACGTGTCATGGATTGCTTCTTAACATTGATCCCACTGAGCGCTTGCTCTGAGCCCGATCCACAGGAGAGACTCCATGACGACAGAAGCCAAATGCCCCTTCGACCACACCCAGGCCGCCGCGCCCAAGGACCGTGGTAACGCCGGCTGGTGGCCCAACCAGCTCAATCTCCGCCCGCTGAACCAGAACTCCCCGCTCACCGATCCGATGGGCGATGGCTTCAACTACGCCGAGGAATTCAAGACCCTCGACCTGGCCGCCGTGAAGGCCGACCTGCGTGCGCTGATGACCGACTCGCAGGATTGGTGGCCCGCAGACTTTGGCCACTATGGCCCGCTGTTTGTGCGCATGGCCTGGCACAGCGCCGGCACCTACCGCCTGGCGGACGGGCGCGGTGGCGCGGGGGCAGGGCAGCAGCGTTTTGCGCCGCTCAACAGCTGGCCTGACAACGCCAACCTGGACAAGGCCCGCCGCCTGCTCTGGCCCGTCAAGCAGAAATACGGCCGCAAGATCTCCTGGGCCGACCTGATGATCCTGACGGGCAACGTCGCGCTCGAATCCATGGGCTTCAAGACTTTCGGCTTCGCTGGTGGCCGCCCCGACGTGTGGGAGCCCGATGAAAACGTGTACTGGGGGGCAGAGACCACCTGGCTCGGCGGTGACAAGCGCTACAGCGGCGAGCGCGACCTGGCCAATCCGCTGGCCGCCGTGCAGATGGGCCTGATCTATGTGAACCCCGAAGGCCCGAACGGCAACCCCGACCCCATTGCCGCAGCACGCGATATTCGTGACACCTTTGCGCGCATGGCCATGGACGATGAAGAGACCGTGGCGCTCATCGCCGGTGGCCATACCTTTGGCAAGACCCATGGTGCGGGCGATGCAGCGCTGGTGGGCCGCGAGCCCGAAGCCGGTGGCGTCGAAGACCAGGGCCTGGGCTGGATCAGCAAGCATGGCAGCGGCTTCGGCGGCGACGCCATCACCAGCGGCCTGGAAGTCACCTGGACCACCACGCCCACGCAATGGAGCAACAACTTCTTTGAAAACCTGTTCGGTTTTGAATGGGAGCTGACCAAGAGCCCCGCCGGTGCCCACCAGTGGACGGCCAAGGGCGCGGCGGCCACGATCCCGCATGCGCACGACCCGTCGAAGAAGCTGGTGCCGACCATGCTGACCACCGACCTGTCGCTGCGGTTCGACCCGGCTTACGAGAAGATTTCGCGCCGCTTCCTGGCGCACCCAGAGCAGTTTGCCGACGCGTTCGCACGGGCCTGGTTCAAGCTCACGCACCGCGACATGGGCCCGCGTGCGCGCTATCTGGGGTCGGATGTACCCGCTGAAGTGCTGGTCTGGCAAGACCCGGTTCCTGCGGTGGACCATGCGCTGGTGGATGCGCAGGACATCGCTGTGCTCAAGGCCAAGGTGCTGGCCTCGGGTCTCTCGATTGCAGAGCTGGTCTCTACGGCTTGGGCGTCTGCATCGACCTTCCGGGGCGGAGACAAGCGCGGTGGCGCCAACGGGGCCCGTATTCGCCTGGCACCTCAGAAGGACTGGGAAGTGAACCAGCCTGCGCAACTGGCCAAGGTGCTCGGTCAGCTCGAAGCCATCCAGCGCGAGTTCAACGCCGCGCAGACGGGCGGCAAGAAGATATCGCTGGCCGACCTGATCGTGCTGGCCGGTAGCGCCGCTGTGGAAGCGGCCGCCCAAAAGGCCGGGCAGAGCGTGAACGTGCCCTTCACCCCGGGCCGCACCGATGCCTCGCAAGAGCAGACCGATGTGCCTTCGTTCGCAGTCATGGAGCCGGTGGCCGACGGCTTTCGCAACTACGTGCGCCCTGGCCTGGAAGGCGCCGTGGCCGAACTGCTGGTGGACCGCGCCAACCAGCTCACGCTGACGGCTCCCGAGATGACCGTGCTGGTGGGGGGGCTGCGGGTGCTGGGCGCCAATGTGGGCCAAGCTCCTCACGGCGCTTTCACGCGGCACCCTGAAATGTTGAGCAATGACTTCTTCGTGAACCTGCTCGACATGCGTACCAAGTGGCAGAAGTCAGCCAGCGCGGCCGGTGTGCTGGAAGGTGTGGACCGCGCCACCGGTGCCCGGAAGTGGACTGGCACGGTGGCGGACCTGGTGTTTGGCTCCAACTCGGTGCTGCGTGCGCTGGCCGAGGTGTATGCCAGCAGCGACGCCCGGGGAGTGTTTGTGCAGGACTTCGTCAAGGCCTGGACCAAGGTAATGAACCTGGACCGGTTTGATCTGGCGCCTGGCAGCACCCAGGTCTGAGCACGATCCGCCATGGGCCGCGCGGTCGGGCGACCGCGCATATCGGTCCGATCAGGCCCTGGGCCCCGCTGAGTGCAATGCATTCGGCGGGCGTTTCTCCTTTTAAGGGCCCCCCGCTACCATCGGGCCTTCACATCCCAGGACCCAAGGAGAGCCCGCGTGACGCAACCCCCATCCAAAGATTTTGAAAAAGGCCTTGCCACTCGCCGCGAGGTCATGGGTGACGATTTTGTGGACCGTGCACTTGGCAACGCGACCGCCTTCACGCAGCCCATCCAGGAATACATCACCCGCAATGCGTGGGGCGACGTCTGGCAGCGCCCGGGGCTGGACCGCAAGACGCGCAGCCTCATCACCGTCTCGATGCTGATCGCGCTGGGCAAGCAGCACGAGCTCAAGGGCCACGTACGGGGTGCGCTGAACAACGGCGCCACAGCCGAGGAACTGCAAGAAGTGTTGCTGCACGCCAGTGTGTACTGCGGCTTGCCCACGGCGGTAGAGGCCTTCCGCACAGCGGCTGAAGTGATCGACGGCCCTGGCAAGTAGACAAAGCAACAGGGGGCCAGGCCCGCGACGGCTCAGCCGCCCGCCAGCAGCTTGTGCACCAGGTCGGCAGCAGTGGATGCGTTGTACTTGCGCATGAGGCGCGCCCGGTAGATTTCAACCGTGCGGTGGCTGATCTCCAAGGCCCGTCCGATTTCCTTGGAGGTCAGGCCCTCCAGAAGGCGTGCGGCCACCTCGCGCTCGCGGCCGGTCAATTCGGCTTTTACGGCGCGTTGAGAACTCAGGTCTTCAAAGCTCCAGATGCCTGATTCGTGCGGTGCATTGCGGTTGAGTGCACGGCCTGACACGTGGCACCAGAAAACCTCGCCATTGGCGCGCTTCATGATGCGGTTGTCCGCATAGTGGCCTTTGGCGTTGAGGATGGGCTCCATGTGCGCACCCAGACGCACATACTCGTCCACGCTCGGATAGAGTATCTGGAACGACTGCCCGATCAGCACCTCACGGGACGCGTGGAACATCTCGCAGACATGCCGGTTGCAGTCGATCATGGTGCGGTTGCGCGACAGCACCAACCCCACGGGCGCCATATCGAAGGCCAAGCGGTAATCAACGTCCATAGTGCAAATATCTACGAAAAACTACTTATTAAAGTACGTAGTATCGTAACGCATCCAATTACACAAGGAGATCGTGGTGAACAAGTTATTCCCCTCGGCAGCCGCAGCCCTCCAAGGCGTGGTTGCAGACGGCCAGCTCATGGCTGTGGGTGGCTTCGGGCTGTGTGGTATCCCCGAAGCACTGATCGACGCCTTGCGTGATTCGGGTGTAAAGGATCTCACCGTGATCTCCAACAACGCGGGGGTGGATGGCTTTGGCCTGGGCAAGCTACTGAACACGCGCCAGATCAAAAAGATGATTGCCAGCTATGTGGGCGAGAACAAGGAGTTTGAGCGCCAGTTTCTGGCGGGCGAGCTGGAGCTGGAGTTCACGCCCCAGGGCACGCTGGCCGAGAAACTGCGTGCCGGTGGTGCGGGCATCCCTGCGTTTTTTACCAAGACCGGGGTGGGCACCATGGTGGCCGAAGGCAAGGAGCTGCGCGAGTTTGACGGCGAAACCTATGTGATGGAGCGTGCCTTGGTGCCCGATGTGGCGCTGATCAAGGCCGACGTGGCGGACACCTCGGGCAACCTGCGCTTTAACCTGACCGCGCGCAATTTCAACCCTGCTGCGGCCACTGCGGGCAAGGTCTGCATCGTCGAGGTGGAGCGTGTGGTGGAGGTGGGCGAACTGGCCCCCGACGACATCCATCTGCCGGGCATTTATGTGCACCGCATCGTGCACAACCCGAGCCCCGAAAAGCGCATCGAAAAACGCACGATCACCGAAGCGCCGCGCGACCACGCGGCTCAGACCGAGAAAGCAGGAGCCTGACCATGCCGTGGACCCAAGACCAGATGGCCGCCCGTGCGGCGCAAGAACTCGAAGACGGCTTTTATGTGAACCTGGGCATCGGCATCCCCACGCTGGTGGCCAACTTTACGGGCGACAAGGAAGTGTGGCTGCAGTCAGAAAACGGCATGCTGGGCATTGGCCCTTTTCCGACTGACGATCAGGTCAACCCCGACCTCATCAACGCGGGCAAGCAGACGGTGACCACCATCAAGGGCTCGTCCATCTTTGGCAGCGACCAGTCGTTTGCCATGATCCGTGGCGGCAAGATCAACCTATCCATTCTGGGGGCCATGCAGGTCAGCGAAAAGGGCGACCTGGCCAACTGGATGATCCCCGGCAAGATGGTCAAGGGCATGGGCGGCGCCATGGACCTGGTGGCGGGCGTCAAGCGTGTGATCGTGCTCATGGAACATGTGGCCCGCAAGAAGGACGGCACGGAAGACATGAAGATTCTGCCCCAGTGCTCGCTGCCACTGACCGGCGTGGGGGTGGTGGACCGCATCATCACCGACCTGGCCGTGATGGACGTGACGCCACAAGGCATCAAGGTGGTGGAGCTGGCCCCCGATGTCACCTTCGAAGCCCTCCAGTCCAAAACGGGCGTGCCGCTTATTGCATAAGCATTGGTCCGTGCTGGGTGCGAATGCTTCGTGCCGCAAAAAGGCTGGTGTCCCACACGGGGCCCCGGCCTTTTGCTTTTTTTCATCCCGTGTGGTGGTGAAAGCCCCTTGATGTGGGTTAAGACTGTGCGGAAATCCAAGGGGGCTAGGGTCAGTGCCCGGACAGGGAAGGCCATATAGTCGAAGGCAACAATTTGTGTTTCTTGCATGGCAGATATCTCTCTTACTGCAGACATTGGCAGCGCTGACATGGCGACTGCTGACAGCCCTCATTACCTGCGCGCATTGACGGCCATGGCCGATCAGCGCGCCGTGGTGGCCGGTGCCGCGATCTACACCGACACCGGCATCAAGCTGGTGGAGAAGGGCGCGCGTATTGACAGCCGCCTGTATGACCGACTGGTGCAGCACAAACTGCGCGAACCCATCGACCGCCATCTGTCCATCGAGAACCCCGTGGATGTGCCCGCTTTGCTGGCTTTCGCCCAGGCCTTGATGGAGCAGGAGGTGTTGCCAAATATCCTGGCCGAAGCTTTGGGCTCGGCGGCCCGGTTGCTGGCGCCGTTGCGTTCGTTGCCGTTGCCGGCCTCCATGGCCTGCAAGCTCACCGTCATGCGGGACCAGCGCCCCGAGTTGTTTCAGCACAGTCTGCAGATGATGACGGTGACATTGTTCCTGGGTGTCAAAAGCGGTCTGTCCGACCGCGACTGCGCCACCTTGGCAGCCGCCGCGTTGCTGCATGACCTGGGGGTGCTGCACATGGACCCGGCCTGGAGCGACCCGGACCATAAGGTGGTGGGCGCACAGCGCAAACACCTGGTGGCCCACCCGATCACGGCGATGCTGATGATCCGGGATACCCAGTCTTACCCCCGTGCCGCCGAACTGGCCGTGCTGGAGCACCACGAGCGCATGGATGGCAGCGGCTACCCGCGTGCGCTAGTCGGCGCCGACATCACCCCCATGGGGCGCATTCTGTTGCTGGCAGAGGTCGTGGCTGCGTTCTACGAAAAGTATGACGACATGCCCGCTCAGCGCCTGTCGCTGATGCTGCGACTCAATCACCGCAAGTTTCCGTCCGCACTGGTGGCGCATATCCTGCCGCTATTGCAGGAGGAGGTGGTGCGTGAATCGACCTTGATGCCTTTGGGCAACGACGCAGCGCGCCAGATTGATTTGCTGGCCGACGCTTTTAACTACTGGGAACAGCTCAAGGCAGCCTTGGCGCCCACGGTGGCCACCCTGACTCAGACGGGCAAGCCCCCGGTGGGCAGTGCGTATGCATTTATGGATAACCGCCTGCAGGCTTTGCACAAAGTATTGCTCGAAGCCGGCGCCCACCCCCGGCAACAAGGCGATCTGCTGGAGCAGCTGCGAGGCGATGCCATCGGAATGGCCGAAGTGGCCATGGTGGGGCGTGAGGCCTTGTGGCAACTGCAAAGTATCGTCAATGCCACCCACCGCCGCTGGCCGCAGTTGTCCGGTCGAGCCACCCCAGCGGATGCCGCAGTGGCCGACTGGTGTGATTGGACGATGCGAAATTTGTAGATCCGGTTTTTAACCCCGGTTTGGAGGGTGGGACGGCACTTCAACGAATGCTGTGTATATTTACAGTATTCATTGAACCACTGCCACCACAATGTCTGCATCACGCCTGCCCTTGCGGAAGGTACCCCCTCCCTTTGCTTTTGAGGTGCCAGGCGTCTGGCACGCCGATGCGTTGGGTGCGGGGCCGTCACCGGTGCAGCCCACGGGGTATCCGCTGCTGGATGCGCAGTTGCCCGGCGGGGGCTGGCCTGTGGGGGCGTTGTGCGAGGTGCTGCAACCCCTGGCAGGCTTGCATGAATGGCAGCTGTTATTGCCCGCGCTGGCGCAAGCCACCGCCCGGCGTGCCGGGGCTCTTGTGGTGGTGGCGCCACCTTGTGAGCCTTTTGGCCCGGCCTTGCAGGCCCAGGGCCTGGCAGCCCACCGGCTGTGCCTGGTGCGAAGCAACGCAGCGGCGCCCGCATTGTGGGCGGCAGAGCAGGCGTTGCGGTGCCGTGATGTCATCGCTGTGATGGCCTGGCTGCCGCAAGCGCAGCCAGCCGCACTGCGCAGGTTGCAACTGGCGGCCGCGCAGCAGCAGCAACTGCTGTGGGTGTTCAGGCCCCTGGCAGCGTCGCCCCAGGCGTCGCCCGCTTTGCTCCGGTTGCAGGTGCAAGGACAAACACAAAGACAAGGGGATGTTCAAGGGCTTGGCATGGGCATGGCACCGGGCGCTTCTGCACCCACTGGTATGCAGGTGCACATTCTCAAACGCAGGGGGCCCCCGTTGATGCAGGGGCTGGATCTGCCGGGATGCCACGCCCACCTGGTGCAGATGCTGGCGGCTCAGGCACAGCGAAGGCGCGCAGCGCAACAACTGGCGCCCGGCCCCACGCAAAGCACTCTGCAAGAGAAGGAGCCAGGGAGAGCACAAGAAGCAGCGCAAACCATGGCGAACGACACTGCCCGTGGCAAATCGCCGCGATGGGCTGCGGCGTCTGCGGCTGTGCCATGAGATGAGCGGAGGGGATGCATGCACTGGATCGCGCTGCCGTTGCCACCGAGCGCGGGTGACAACCCCGCCGCACCCGCCTGCATCGATGCTACCGGGTGGTGGGCATTGCGTTTTACCCCGCGCGTGGTGCTGGTGGATGACGAAGCCGTGTTGCTGGAGGTCTCCACCACCGAGCGGCTTTGGGGCGGGCGCGATGCCTTGCTGGCACAGGTGCGCCAGGCCTGGGCGCAGGCTGCCGAAGGCGCTTTTGCCCAGCAAGGCGCTGATGCGCAAGCGGCTGATGGGGCGCATGGGGTGCATTCAACTCATGGGATATGGGGCTGTGGGCCTACCGCGCTGATGGCGCACGCCTTTTTGCGGGTGCACATGGCCATGGCTGGGGCCGGGTGTGCCCTGCCGTCGCAGGGCCCACAAGGATGTCCGCACCCACAAACCCTGCCTCTGCACACACTGACCGTGCTGCGCCCCCATGTGGCCAGCCTGGAGCGCATGGGCTGCCGCACCTGGGGGGCGTTGCAGGCGTTGCCCCGGGCAGGCGTGGCACGGCGTTTTGGTGCGGCGGTCTTGCAGGTGCTGGACCAGGCGCTGGGGCATGCCCCCGAGGTGCACCGTTGGCTGGAGCTGCCCGAGCAATTTGTGCTGACAGCCGAGCTGCCGGCTCTGGCCGAGTCGGCAGACGCCTTGCTCTGGAGCGCCCACCGTTGCCTTACCCTGCTGCAGGGCTGGCTGCAGGCGCGCCAGCAGGGCGTGTTGGCGCTGGCGCTGACCTGGCGCCATGACTTGCGCCGCATCGATGGGGTGGTGATTGCCCCCTCGCAAGCCTTGGTGGTGCGCACGGCACAAGCCACACAGGACATCACGCACCTGAGGCGTCTGCTGTCAGAAAACCTGGCACGCACCCAACTGGCGGCCCCCGCCAACCAGATCACGCTGCGTCTGCTGGAGTCGGCCTTGCTCCCACACCGCAGTGCCAGCCTTTTGCCACCCCATGGAGATGGCCGCCAAGTCGATCACCAAAGTGGGGGTGGTGATGTTTCGGCCGCGCAAGGGGAAGCCTTGCACCAGCTGCTGGAGCGCCTGTCGGCCCGACTGGGTGCAGACCAGGTGCAGGCGCCGGTGCTGCTGGCCGACCACCGGCCTGAATGCATGCAGCAGTGGCGGCCCGCAGCGCAGGTGCTGACAGCCAAAAATGCCCGCCTTGTGGACTACCTTGGTCCGGGTGGCCATGGCGGATCGGGCATCCCTGGCGCCACCGGCGGCTCGCATGCGCCAGACGCATCGCTGTGGCCCACCTGGCTGCTGCGCACGCCCCGGCGCCTGGCCATGCAGGGCCACCGGCCTTGCCACCATGGGCTGCTGCGCCTGCTGGCGGGGCCACACCGGTTCGAGGCCGGCTGGTGGACGGATGCCGATGCAGCGCCTGCCGATGCAGAACACCCCAGCCCAGGCCTGGTATTGCGCGATTATTTTGTGGCACACAACGAGGTGGCCGGGCTGGTGTGGGTGTTCCGTGAGCGCCTGGCGCTGCGCTCTGGTGACGCGGAGGCGGGCAGGGTGGCGGGGCCTGTGCAGCCGCACCGCTGGTTTTTGCATGGCATTTTTGGCTAATGCCATGGCCTGGACACCTCCTCGATTAACGCCGGTAGGCCCGGTGCCAGCAGTGCCCACCACCACAATGCCCGCGCGCGCACTGCCGGGATATGCCGAGCTGCACTGCCTGTCCAACTTTAGTTTTCAGCGCGGCGCATCCCACCCGCAAGAGCTGGTGGATCGTGCCGCCGAGCTGGGCTACCAGGCGCTGGCGCTGACCGACGAATGCTCGGTGGCGGGCGTGGTGCGGGCGCATCAGGCCGCCGAAAAATCGGGTCTGCACCTCATCCTGGGCAGCGAATTCTTGTGGGGCGGGCTGCGGATCGTGGCGCTGGCGCGCGATGCCGAGGGCTGGGGGAACCTGTGCGAGTTCATCACCGCCGCCCGCGCGCAAGCGCCCAAGGGGCAATACCACGTAGGCCCTGACAGCCCCTTCCGCCTTCTGGATCGCTGCGAACTGCTGCTGGCCCCTTGCCGCGAGCGTTTTAATGCTTCTGATTTTGTAGCTGTTAGCGCTTGTGTATCAAGCGCTAGAGGCCATTTTGATCAATATTTTAATGGCCATATCTGGTTGGCGGTAGAGCTGCACCTGGCCCCGGACGATGGCCTGTGGCTGGCCACGCTGCAGCGTGTGGGGGCGGCGCTCAGCCTGCCGCTGGTGGCTGCCGGCGATGTGCACATGCATGGGCGCGGGCGCAAGCCGTTGCAGGACGTGATCACGGCTGTCCAACGGGGCTGCAGCGTGGCCGAGTGTGGTTTTGCGCTGCAGCCCAATGCCGAGCGCCACCTGCGCCGTCGCGTGCGGCTGGCAGGCATTTATCCCCCTGAGCTGCTAGCCGCCACGCTGGCGGTGGCCGCACGCTGCACCTTCAGCCTGAACGAAATCAAATACCAATACCCGCTGGAGACCGTGCCTGCAGGCATGACCCCGGCTCAGGCCCTGGCCTGGCTGGTCGAGGTCGGCGCAGCAGGCTTTTACCCGCAAGGCGTGCCTGCCACCATCGCCGCGCAGATCCGCAAAGAGCTGGACTTGATTGCGCACCGCAAGTACGAGATGTACTTCCTCACCGTGCACGACATCGTGCGCTTTGCGCGCAGCCAGGGCATCCTGTGCCAGGGGCGCGGCTCGGCGGCCAACTCGGTGGTCTGCTACGTGCTGGGCATCACGGCCGTGGCCCCTGAAAACTCGCACCTGCTGTTTGAGCGCTTCATCAGCAAGGAGCGCAGCGAGCCGCCCGACATTGATGTGGACTTTGAGCATGACCGGCGCGAAGAAGTCATTCAATACATCTACGCCAAATACGGCCGTGATCGCGCCGCCATCACTGCGGTGGTCACCACCTACCGCACGCGCAGCGCCTTGCGCGATGTGGGCAAGGCGTTGGGCGTGGGGCCTGCTCTGGTGGATGCCTTTGCCAAGGACCACCACTGGTTCGATGAAACATTCGCCACCGACCGCCTGCAGGATTTGGCACAGGCCGTGGGGGAGACACTGCACCCGCGCACCGCTGCCTTGTGGCTGGAGCTGAGCGCGCAGCTCAAGGGGTTTCCGCGCCATCTGAGCCAGCATGTGGGCGGTTTTGTTCTCACACAGGGCAAGCTCACGCGCCTGGTGCCGGTGGAGCCCGCCAGCATGCAAGACCGCTCCATCATCCAGTGGGACAAGGACGACCTTGATGACATGGGCCTGCTCAAGGTTGACGTGCTGGCGCTGGGCATGCTCAGCGCACTGCGCCGCTGCCTGAACCTGCGCGCCGCGTTGCGCGGGGAACGCTGGCAACTGCACGACATTCCGGGCCGCGATGCCGCCACCTACGACATGATCTGCGCAGCGGACACGGTGGGGGTTTTCCAGATCGAAAGCCGTGCCCAGATGAGCATGTTGCCGCGCCTGCAACCGCGTGAGTTTTATGACCTGGTGGTGGAGGTCGCCATCGTGCGGCCCGGGCCGATTCAGGGCGGCATGGTGCACCCGTACCTGCAGGCGCGTGAGCGAAGGCGGCAGGGTAAACCGCTGACCCTCGAAAAACCCGAGTTGTATGAGGCGCTTGAGCGCACCCTGGGGGTGCCCATTTTTCAGGAGCAGGTCATGCAGATCGCCATGATTGCTGCGGGCTTCACGCCGGGTATGGCCGATGACCTGCGCCGCTCCATGGCCGCCTGGAAGCGCAAGGGGGGCGTGCACCGGTTTGAAGAGCCCCTGATCAAGGGCATGCTGACACGCGGTTATCGCCTGGAGTTTGCGCAGGCCATCTTTCGGCAGATGTTGGGTTTTGGCGAATATGGCTTCCCCGAAAGCCATGCCCACAGTTTTGCGTTGCTCGCTTATGCCAGCAGTTGGCTCAAGTGCCACGAACCTGCGTGTTTTCTGGCGTCGCTGCTCAACTCGCTGCCCATGGGCTTTTACTCGGCCTCGCAGTTGGTGCAGGATGCGCGCCGCCACGGCGTGCAGGTGTTGCCCATCGATGTCAATACCAGCGACATCGAATGCACGCTGGAAGGCCCGTTGGCACCGCTGCGGCCCCAAAAAGGCTTTCCATCGCCGTCGTTGCCGCAGCCCGCCGTGCGCCTGGGGCTGCGGTTGGTGGCCAGCCTGCAGCAAGACGCTGCCCAACGCCTGGTGCAGGCGCGTGCTGCCAGCACGGGGTTCACCAGCACCGAAGACCTGGCTTTGCGTGCCCAGCTGCGCCAGCAGGATCTGCAGGCGCTGGCCGCCGCCGATGCCCTGGCCAGCCTGTCGGGCCACCGGCGCCAGCAGATGTGGGACGCCGCAGCACAACACACCGCGCCAGCCTTGCTGCGCGATGTCCCGGTGAACGAAACCCCTTTGGTGTTGCCCGCTGCCCCAGAAGGCGAAGAAATTTTGTTCGACTATGCCGCTACTGGCCTCACGCTGCGCCGCCACCCGCTGGCGCTGTTGCGTCCGCGCCTTGCACGCTGGCGGCTGCAGACAGCGTTGCAACTGCAGGCGGTGCCCCCTGGCCGCAAGGTGCGCGCCTGTGGCATCGTCACCGTGCGCCAACGCCCCGGCACGGCCAAAGGCACCATGTTTGTCACTCTGGAAGACGAGACCGGCCCCGTCAATGTGATTGTGTGGCCCGCCTTGGTGGAAGCCTGGCGCGATGCGCTGCTGCGTTCGCAACTGCTGGCGGTAGAAGGGGTCTGGCAGTGCAGCGCGGCCCCACCAATGCATTCGAGCGGATCAGAAGACCCCAGCCCGCCGGAGGCCACAGTGGCTGTCGCCCCACAAGCGTCAGTGCCAGCCTCTGCGCCTGCGGTGGTGCGCCATCTGGTGGCCCAGCGATTTAAAGACTTGACCCCGCTGCTCGGTCGTATGGCCGGGGCACTGCAAGGCAGCCGCGATTTCCATTGAGCGGCGCAAGGGGCCTGGAGAAGCGGCGTCTACCCGTGCGCTTTTGTCACCCAGGCATGCCTGAAATCACCGGGGAGCAGTCGCCTTTTTGGCTGCTTTGCGCGCAGCCTGCGACGCCGTACCGGCAGCGCCTTCGCTGCCGGGTTTGACCGGTTCCTTGGCCAGCGTGAGCAGGGGTTTGCAGTGGGTGTCGTCGTCGCCAGCCGGCACGGTGACCGGCACCAACGCCAACGCAACGGGTGCGGCGACGGCCGCCGCCACCGCAGCGCCGGCCCGCAGCAAGAGGGGGCCTACTTCCACGCCTACATCCGGGTTGCCGAAGGTGCCCTTCACATACAGCGGCGAGCGCAGCGAGAAGAACTTCCACTGCAGAGATTCGGGTTTGATGCGCAGATTCATCTGCTCGGTGCCCAGGTCAATCGTGCCCGTGGCCTGCACCACCGCGTCGTCGGTGCTCATCTTGACGATGCGCGTGCTCGCCAGGCCATCGACCACCGTGAAGTCCGCCACTGCGCAGCGCAGATGCACTTCCTTGTCGTCGCCAAACAGCTTGCCGACAATGATGCTGCCCACGTTAAGGGCCGCCAGATCCAGCATCTGCTTGCTCAGGGTGCCGTCGCGCACATACAGGCGCGCTTCTCCCGTGCCCTGGCCCAGTAGCCCGGCGATGCTGTTGCCGCGACTTTCCAGCGCGATGGCGCCATCCATGCGGCCCAGGCTTTTTTTCATCAACTGCACTTTGGGGAACAACTCGGACAGTTGCAGCCCCTGGATCTTGCCGTGGATCTGGGCCTTCAAAGGGGGCGAGCGCCCGTCAATGCTGACCTCGGACTCGATCTTGCCCTGAGCCACCCCAAAGGTGAGGGGCGCGAGCTTGAGTTGTGCGTTGTCCATCACGGCCCGAAGGCTCAGATTCTCCAGCGGCAAGCTCTCGGGACGGATGATGTGCTGGCCTTTGAAGGCAATGTCCATGTCCATGGCGTTCCAGCGTTCGGCTGCGAACTTGGAGTCGGGCAGCACCTTGCCGCGCTGGCCGGTTTTGTCTTGGCCCCGGTTGGCGTTGTCGGCATTGTTGGTGCCCACGGTGGGGCCCAGGTCGGACAGGCGCAACTGGTTGGACGACATCTGCCCGGTGAGGCGAGGGCGCGGCTTGCCAGAGGTGTATTTCAAAGAACCATGCAAATCGCTTTGGCCCACCTTGCCATCAAAGCCGTTGTATTGCCACACCGCGCGCTCTGGCGTCAGGCTACCCGTCAGTTGCCCATCGGTTTCAAAAGGCGGTGTGCTGGGCAATACCAGCCCGGTGACGTCATACAGGTCGGCCATGCTGGCGCCTTTGAGGAAAACCTGGAAATCCAGGCCAGAAAGAGCGCCCGGGTTGG
This sequence comes from Acidovorax radicis, assembly GCF_020510705.1. Lineage (NCBI taxonomy): Bacteria > Pseudomonadati > Pseudomonadota > Betaproteobacteria > Burkholderiales > Comamonadaceae > Acidovorax > Acidovorax radicis. Next base: position 2,873,861 of record NZ_CP075184.1, on the reverse strand, counting down.
CCAAAATGCCTTCGGCGGAAAGTGCCAGGCTGCCTGCGCTGGCCGCAATCTGCAGTGGGTAGTTCACCATCTTGTTGCGCAGACTGATGACCTGGCCCGCCCGGCCACTGCCCTTGATTTTTGCCTTGGCATAGCGCCCCTCCAGTTCAAAGCGCAGGCCATAAGGCATGGGGCTGGTGGACGATGCGCTTGCTGCGCTGGCCGTGGCGGGCGTCATGAACGATGCTGCAACGTGGGGCGTTGTTGCCTTGCTGGCGCTGGCTGTCGATGCCTTGGGCGTGGCTGCCGATGTGCTGGTGGATGCCGCTTTTGCAGGAGCCTGGGCGGAGCGCTTGTCAAAGGTTGGCTCTGTGGTATCGATGCGTGCACGCAGATCCAGGTCTTTCATGCCATCGGCATAACCGAGGACACCTTGGCGCACCATCAAACGGTCCACGTCGAAGGTCCAGCCGCTGGGGGGGCCATCCTGGCGCTGGAAAGTCCAGTTGTTGTCTCCATGGGCCGTTCGTGCCAATGCAATGTCCGGCCCCGTGAGATCGATGGTCTCAATGGACAGATAACGGCCCAGCAACGGCAACAGGCGCACCGTGGCCGTGGCGCTGTCGATGCGTGCCATGGTGGCTGGTGCTGCAGGGGTGTCCGCACCGGCGTTTTTTGAGGCAGCGGATCTGCTGCCTGGGTGCGTGTCTGCAAAAGGCGGCTTGAAATCCGAGGGGTTGTCCATCACCAGGTGGTTGGCCGTCACTGCGACGCCAGGAACCCAGCGGTGCCAGCCTTCTTCGAGCGGCCGCGGCCAGCGCCATGCCACCGACAGATCTCCTTTGATGGCGAAGCGCCGCCCCGTGGCCTCGCTCACCTTTTGGTTCACCCACGGCCTGGCGCGGTTCCAGTCCATGACGGCCACCGCAATCGCCAGCACCACCACCAGGCCCAGCAGCAATCCAAACAACCACAGGCCCCAACGCGCTACACGCGGTAATCGCTGTGGCGCGGGGGGCGCCAGAGGTGCCATATCGGGTGGCGTCGCATGGGAGGAACTGCTAGGGGCTGGAGACATGTCAGGCTGAATGGGTTGAGATGATGGGGGTCGATGAAGCAGTCAATGCAAGGCCGTCGGCTGATTGCCTTTCTTGTCTTTTCAGTTCATTGCCAGCACGGTGGGCCAGAAAAGGTCATGCCATGCTAGCCCGCATCGACCGCAGTCATGGCTGGGGGCAACGAACTGCCGCCGTTGTCCTACAGATGCCTCCAGCATGGTGGCCGCGGCCTTGTGGGGAGTGCGCTGTGATTTTTTCAAAACCCTACAGACGTTCTAAGAACGTGAACAGGTTCTTAGAATGCGCGCACCATGCACAACCCCGTTCATAGCCACCTCCCACCGCCACGCCATGGTGTCGGGCCCAGTTGCGTGGCGCTCCCACACCGGGGCGAGGGCAGCATGCTTGACTTTCTGACCCAGCGTTTGCCGGTGGTCACCCGTGAAGAGTGGCGCCAGCGCATGCTGGCGGGTGACGTGGTGGACGAACGCGGCCATTCGGTGGCGCCCGAGCGGCCCTTTGAAGGGGGGCTGCGCCTGTATTACTACCGCAGTCTGGTAGCAGAACCCGCGTTGCCATTCAGCGAAACGGTGTTGCACCAGGATGATCATCTGGTGGTGGCCGACAAGCCCCACTTCATGCCCGTCACGCCTGCGGGCCGCTATCTGCACACCACGCTGCTGGTGCGGCTCAAGCTGAAGCTCGGGCTGCCGGAGCTGACGCCTTTGCACCGCATTGATCGCGATACCGCCGGGCTGGTGATGTTCTCGGTGCAGCAGCGCACCCGAGGTATTTACCAAGCCTTGTTCCGCGAGCGCCAGATCATCAAACATTACGACGCCATAGCGCCTTGGCGTGCAGACCTCGCCTTCCCACGCGACCATGCCAGCCGCCTGGAAGAAAGCCCGCAGTTCTTTCGCATGCACGAAGTGCCCGGCGAGTCCAACAGCCATACCCATATGCAGGTGCTGCAGGTGGTGGGCGACTGGGCCCTGTACCGACTGTCGCCCGTCACTGGCAAGCGCCATCAGCTGCGGGTGCACATGGCCGCCCTGGGATTGCCACTGCGCAATGACCCGCTGTACCCCGTCGTCAACGATGCGCCGGAGGGGGACCATTCACGGCCGCTTCAGCTGCTGGCGCGTTCGCTGGCGTTTGTCGACCCGCTCACGGGTGAGCACCGGGTGTTTGAGAGCAGGCAGTCGCTGAGCCTGCCTTGAGCGTTTGCTCAGAAAACAACGGGGGCATGCCACTCTCGCGCATGCGTGATACGGCACATGCTTGCTTGGATCAAGGGTTTACCCTTGGTTTGAAAAGGCCATTTTAGCGCCTATTACCCTATTTTTGGCGTACATATCAGACAATTGACGGTCTCATATGCAAATGGATGCATAGATTACCTAAAAGCACTATATGACTCCCTCCAACGCCCGCCACTCGGTAGCCTTCAAGTTATCGCTCACGGCATTGCTCAGCCTGCTGGTGGTTTTGTTGGTCACGATGGGCATCGTCAGTGCACTGCTCTGGAAGGACTTCGGCCGTATGGCGCGCGACGATGCCATGCAAGCTGCCGTCCAGGTGCGCACCCTGGTACAGACTTTTGACGAAACGGCTCAGGAGCAAGCCAAGCGTGACTTTGCCCAGTTCAAGGCGCGTTTCTCGGGCAAATTTGCGTTGACAGAGGCCCCGGGGCCTGACGGCAAACCCGAGGCTGTGTTGACGTTTCAGGACGCAGCGCTGAACGGCGACTTTGAAGGGATGGACCGTTACACCAAAGACAGCCTGGGCGCCGTGGCCACGATCTTTGCGCGCACGGGGGATGACTTTATTCGGGTGACCACGTCGGTGAAGAAGCAGGACGGTGAGCGCGCCTTCAAAACCCTGCTGGACCGCAATCACCCTGCCTATGCATTGATGAATGAGGGCAAGACCTATATCGGCAGAGCCAACCTCTTTGGCCGTGAGTACATGACCGTGTACGAGCCTATCCGTGAAGGCAACCGCACCATCGGCATTTTGTTCATCGGCTCTGATATTTCCGCCATCCTGGGCAAGCTCGATACGGTGATGGCTGGGCAAAAGTTGTTCCGCACAGGGGTTGTTTACGCCGTGAACCTCTCGACCGGCCCGGCGCGGGGCACGATTGCCGGGCTGCCAGCTGCCGAAAAATCCTTGAAAGTGGATGATAAAAACGACCAGGCTAAAGCGTGGCTCAGCTCGCTGGCAACCATTGAGCCCACCGGTGATCTGAAGTCGAACTGGTCGCCCCGCCGCAGCGGTGACAACGACCGGGCCACACGCTACGTGGCTGTGCAGCACTACAAACCCTGGAATTGGGCCATCGTGGCCGAGGCGCCCTTGGCAGAGATGATGAGCGAGGCGCGTGCCGTGCTCACCTGGCTTTGGCTGGGGGTGGTGATAGCCCTGGCCTTGCTGGCGATAGTGCTGGTGATGGCCACCCGACGCCTGGTAGGTGGGCCCGTGCAACAACTGAGCACCGCGCTGGCGTATCTGGCGCAGGGGGACCTGACGCACCCTGTGTCGATCCGGTCGCGCGACGAAATTGGCTCCCTCGCGCAGGCCATGGAAGGTTTTCGGGTGCGCCTGCTCGAAAGCCTTGGCATGGTGCGCACCAGCGCAGACAGCGTATCGGCCGCCAGCACCGAAATCGCCCAAGGCAACCAGGACCTTTCTGGCCGCACCGAAAGCCAGGCCAGTGCGCTGGAGCAAACGGCTGCCAGCATGGAGCAACTGGGCGCCACCATTCGCCACAACGCCGATAGCGCAAGCCAGGCCAACCAGCTTGCGGTGGGTGCAAGCCGCGTGGCGCAGCAGGGCGGAGAGGTTGTGTCCAAAGTGGTTAGCACCATGCAAGACATCCACACCAGCAGCCAAAAAATTGCCGACATCATCGGCGTGATTGACGGCATCGCATTCCAGACCAACATCCTGGCGCTTAACGCCGCTGTCGAGGCGGCGCGTGCGGGTGAACAAGGGCGTGGTTTTGCGGTGGTGGCCGCCGAAGTCCGTAACCTGGCGCAGCGCACGGCCGCCGAAGCCAAGGCCATCAAGGAGCTGATAGGCACCAGTAGTGCCATGGTGCAGGAAGGCTCTGTGTTGGCTGATCAGGCTGGAAGCACCATGCAGGAGGTGGTCGCCTCCATTCAGCGCGTGGCCGACATGGTGTCCGAGATCAGTGCTGCAAGCAACGAGCAGACCGCTGGAGTGGGCCAGGTGGGCGAGGCTGTCACCCAACTGGACCAGACTACCCAGCAAAATGCGGCGCTGGTGGAGGAAATGGCCGCAGCCGCCAGCAGCCTGCGGGGGCAGGCGCAGCAGATGGTGGCCGCGATTGCGCAGTTCAATCTGGGCCATTCAACACCCAGTGGGTCTGGCCCGGTGCCCCTGCCCACCTCTGCATTCTCCAACCCGGCCCCGCGCAGGCTGAACGACTGAGCCAAATGAGCGCAATCCGGCCGGCTGCCCGCGCTGGAATGCCTATAATGCGAAGCTACGCGGGTGTAGTTCAATGGTAGAACGGCAGCTTCCCAAGCTTCATACGAGGGTTCGATTCCCTTCACCCGCTCCATTTATGACATTCATATCCAGTCATAAACAGTCAAAAAACCAATCAAATCAAGCGCTTAGACCTTTTTAGGCCGTCAAGTGCTGTCATGTTCCGCCATTGCAGCGCAGAACATTTGGGGGTACAAACTGGGGGAACAGGGCAAATTTGTCCCCTTTCCTGGAGTTTTGTTCCCCCATGCTCACCGAGATTGCCTGCAAAGCTGCCACCTGCCCAGACGACAAGCCGCGCGTGCGCTTTACCGACGCTGGCGGGCTCTATCTGGAGGTCACTCCGAACGGGGCAAAGCGCTGGTTCTGGAAGTACCGCTACGACAACAAGGAGAAGCGGCTTTCGCTGGGCAGCTACCCCGCCGTCAAGCTCAAGGAAGCGTGTCTGACTCGGGATGACGCCCGCAGGCTTCTGTCTCAAGGTAGCGACCCGGTGCAGCGCCGAAAGATCGACAAGGCCACCGCCCGCGTCAACTCGGGCACCACCTATGAGAAGGTCGCCCGCGAGTTCCACGCCTTGAAGGCGAAGGAATGGAGTGATGCCCATTTCACCAAGTGGATAAAGCTGCAAGAGGCAAACCTTTTCCCCTGGATTGGCCCGCTGCCCATCGCTGAAATCACCGCGCCGCTGCTGCTGGAGACTCTGCGCCGCGTAGAAGCCAGGGGCAAGAACGAAACCGCCCATTCCCTGCGCCAGTACGCGGGCCAGGTGTTCCGCTACGGCATGGCAACAGGCCGATGCATCCAAGACCCCGCCCACGCTCTGCGCGGTGCTTTGCAAGCCGTGATCGTCAAGCACATGGCCGCCGTGCTGGAGCCTAAGCAGGCCGGGGAGCTGCTGCGCGCTATTGACGCTTACCACGGGCACCCGACGACGCGAGAGGCCCTGATCCTGTCCGCGCTGCTATTCCAGCGCCCCGGCAACATCCGGCAGATGGAATGGGCATGGGTTGACCTGGAAGGCGGCCTGCTGACCATTCCGGCCGCATCCATGAAGCGCACCGTTCAAGGCAAGCGCACCGGCAAACCTCACCTTGTCCCGTTGGCTCCGCAGGCCGTGGAATGCCTCAAGCGAATGCACGTTCTATCGGGCGCGGGCCGGTACGTGTTCCCCTCGCTGCTGACGGGCGAGCGCCCCATGAGCGACAACACCGTAAACACTGCGCTGCGCCGCATGGGCTACACCAACAGCGAGATGACCGCCCACGGGTTCCGGGCGATGGCCCGCACCATCCTGGGCGAACACCTGGAGACAGACCCCGAAGTGATCGAAGCGCAATTGGCCCACGGGAAATCCGGGCCGCTGGGCATGGCCTATGACAGAACCCAGTATCTGGCGCAGCGCCGCAAGATGATGGTGGAGTGGGCCGACTACCTGGACAAGCTACGCGGCGCGGACGTGGTCCCACTGCGGGCCTGAGAAGCTGAAAACGAAGGAGAACGACAAATGACAGAAGCCGAAACTGCGGCGATGCAACTTGCTTTTGAGCGTCACTACGACACGCATTGGGACGAAGCAAGTCTGCGCAATGAGCGCCTGGGCTGGATTGCTTGCTGGAAAGCAGCACGCGCCGCCCTGTCACGATAACCGGCAAGCCCTGCGCCGGTATTGGCAGGGCAACAAGCGAACGGCCAGGGTGCGCTAACACCCCAGCCGTTCTAACCACAACTGATCATTATAGGATCACCCATGGCTACAGCTAAGTCTACTCGCGCACCGCGCAAACCCTCCGTGAACAAGTTGGCAAAAGACGCCGAAACCGTCTTGGTGCCAGTGCTGGCCCAGCCCTATGCAAAGGCTCCAGCGACCGACCCCCACCTTCGGCCTGGCACAGTCACTGCCGAAGCGCTGACCGTTTGCGGCTACACGCTGCCCCCCATCTTGCGCGGCATCCAGCCCGGTCTAGGCCTGCAGGGCCAGCCTACCGACTACTCCGTGAAGGTTGTCTGGGTGTCACGCCAGCAGATTCAGGGCATGTTGGCCGCCATCGGAAACGCCCACCCGGAGCTCGACAAAGCGCTGGGTGTTGTCAGCGCCTACCTGTGCCACCTCGACACCATGCGCGATGAAGCAAAGCTGGGCGTGTCGGCTGCTGCAGGGTGGATTAAGAAGGATCACCCCACCTGCGCCGGAGCGCTCGACAACCTCCAGACCGTCACCAAGATGCTGGGCCGCTGGCGCGATGAAGCACGCCTGCACCTGCGCTGAAAGGAACGGACATGGCCAAAGCAAACAATCCTAGAGACGGCAGGCTTAAAGCAAACCGCGACTTTCGGCGCTTCTTTAAAGCCGCTGTTTACGAACCGCAGTGGCGGGGGACGTTCAAAGATGACCCCACGGTTTACCCTCCGGAACACGATGCAGAGAGTGCCGTGCGTCAGGCGCTACAGCGGACCATCAGGGCCAAGACCCGTGACGATATTGCAGACTCCGATCTGGTAGCAATGCTGCGTTTTGCGATGCTGCACGAGAGCGTGAAGCCGCTTTCTACCGCTGACAACATCCTGGCAGAACTACGCGAGCGCATTGCAAAGCGCGAAGCACAACGCCGGGCATGAGCCATTCGCCAGCCCTAGGGAAGCTCTTCACGAATCGGTTCTGGCTATGTCACAGCGATGCCTGAACTAAAACAGCACTCGCTTTGAGTAATGAGGCGTGCGCAGCGCACCCAGCAGGCGTTTGGCGAGGGCCATTGCCCCTATATCGGAGGCTTTACGCCCCCTGCACGCGCACCTGCCCCATGCAGGCCAGCAACTTGTGCCTTGCCATCCACAGATTGCCCAGCGCAAACAGCGTGACGATCTGCGCCGTGTTCTTCATGAGCCCCCGGTAGCGCACCTTCACGTACCCGAACTGCTGCTTGAGCACTCTGAACGGGTGCTCCACCTTGGCCCGGATGCTGGCCTTGGTGCGTTCAAGTTGGTCGATCAGCGCATCCACAGGCTTGTTTTTGTCCAAAGCCCGGCGCAACCCCGGGCGCATGGCTACATGCCAGCGCACGTTCTTGTTGGCATCGGGCCGCTTGTCCACTCCTTGGTAGCCCGCATCGCCAAAGGCATCCGTTTCTTGCCCGTGCAGCAGGCTGTTGGCTTCTATCACGTCGTTCACATTGCCACTGGTGCCGCGCACGCTGTGCACCAGGCCTGAATCCGCATCCACGCCAATGTGAGCCTTCATGCCAAAGTACCACTCGTTGCCCTTCTTGCTTTGATGCATCTCGGGGTCTCGTGCCTTGCCTTCATTCTTGGTGGACGTCGGCGCCGCAATCAGCGTGGCATCCACCACCGTGCCTGCTTTGAGTTGCAGCCCTTTGGCTTGCAGCAGGGCATTGACCGTAGCGAGGATCTGATCGGCCAGTTTGTGGCGCTCCAGCAGATGCCGAAAACGCAGGATGCTCGATTCACTGGGAATGTGTTCGTCCCAGTGAGACAGGCCGGCAAAGTCCCGAAAGGCTGGCACGTCGTGCAGTGCCTCTTCCATGGCTGGGTCGCTAAGCTTGAACCACTGCTGCATGAAATGGATACGCAGCAGGGTCTGCACCGCAAAGGGCTGCTGGCCCCGGCGTCCGATCTCTGGGGCGTAGGGCTCAATGAGCGAGACCAACTCGGCCCAGGGCACCACCAACTCCATCGCATCAAGGAACTCGCGCTTGCGTGTGCGCTTGGTGGTATTGCTCAGGCCCAGGCTGCTTTGCTTCATGGCCTTATTGTCTCGGCTTCAAGCCTTCGTAAGCACATTACGCAGGGATTTGTGCAGAGAATCCCTAGGCTGATCCCCGAAAACCCGTTTCCCCTGACGGGCTGGGCTGGCACCTTTTCAGGGAGCGTGAGGGAACGCGATGACGCTAGTTAATGGTAGAAATCTAAGGAAATCCTGCAAAACCTCGTGGTCAGTCTGATAGACCCCGGCCAGTCATGGCATCCTCGCAAGCCATGAAGCAAAGCAGCCTTGACCTGAACCTGAGCACCAAGAAGACCCGCAAACAGGAACTGCTGGCCCAGATGGATCGGGTGGTTCCCTGGGCTGCATTGCTCGATGTCATTGCCCCGTATTACCCCGAGGGCAAGAACGGCCGCCCACCCTTTGCCCTGGAGACCATGCTGCGCATCCACTGCATGCAGCAGTGGTTTACCTTGTCGGATCTGGCGATGGAGGAAGCCCTCTTTGACACCCCGATCTACCGGGATTTTGCAGGGCTTGATGCCCATGGACGAATGCCTGACGAGAGCACCATTTTGAGGTTTCGCCACCGGCTGGAGAAGCACAAGCTGGCCGAGCAGATTCTGGCCACCGTCAACGAACTGCTGGCAGCGCAGGGCTTGCTGCTCAAGGCGGGCACTGCGGTAGACGCCACGTTGATCGCAGCGCCCAGCTCTACCAAGAACAAGGACAGAAAGCGCGATCCAGAGATGCACTCAAGCCAAAAGGGCAATGAATGGCACTTTGGCATGAAGGCCCACATTGGCGTGGACGCGGACTCAGGACTGGTGCACACCGTCATCGGAACCTCGGGCAACGTGGCCGACGTTGTAGAAGGCAACAGCTTGCTGCACGGGCAAGAAAAAGACGGGTTTGGTGACGCGGGCTATCAAGGCGTTCACAAGCGCCCGGATGCCAGGGCGGGCGTGACGTGGCACATAGCGATGCGCCCGGGCAAGCGCAAAGAGCTGGACAAAGAGCACAACCTCGTTGACGCGCTCATAGACCAGATGGAGAAGATCAAGGCAAGCATCCGGGCCAAGGTGGAGCATCCCTTTAGGGTGATCAAGCGGCAGTTTGGATATGTGAAGGTGCGCTACCGGGGATTGAAGAAGAACACACTGCAGCTCAAGACGCTGTTTGCGCTGTCCAACCTGTGGATGGTGCGCCACCAATTGCTGGGGGCGCAGGCATGAGTGCGTCCGCAAACAGCCGTGCAGCCGCAGCGGCTGCGCAAGCGGCCCCCACAAGGGGCACCAAACAAGACGGAACCGCAGGAAAGACGGTCTCCATTGCGCCAGCTGAAAAACTCAGTCTCGTAGCACGCGCGAAACCGAGTTGTTCAGAACATCCCTAAATTGGAATGAACATCAAGCTAATCCAAATAATTGGCTGAAAATTCCTGAGTTCAACGTCATGCCGATGGATGTGAATTTTGAGGGCTTTGCATACCCTATATTGGGATCAAGATCGAATGATTTTTATTGGAAAGTGCCAATATTTGAATCTGTATGTACAGTAAGAGCGCTTGCGTGCAAGCGATTTACGCTTAAAAGACTGAAAGAATTAGTCCGCGAGGCAGTTATGTCGGACGAATTTATGTTCGGTGCCTTTGATGAAAAACCAATTAGCTGGACTTCTGAGCAAATATTCGCGTGGCGCTACGACGCTTTTTTTGCGCACATTACTAATGCGATTAATTATTTTCCGCATAAAAAGCAGGAAGCCATGGGGCAACTGGCTTATGCCATGTGCTACGCATTGGAGCTGTCAAGCGATTTGCCTTTGAGTGGATCAAGCGTAAAAGCTATTCGCTCGGAAATGGCGAAGGCGGGCGCGGCTGGCCGGATAGCCAAAGATCCGAAGCAGTCGGCAAAGACTTCGGTAAAAGAGTGCTGGGAGCTATGGCAGCGAGACCCCGAGAGGTACAAAGGACCGTCTGCTTTCGCCCGTGATATGCGTTCGAAGTTTGAGAACCTCGAAAGCGATGAGGTCATCCGCCGCTGGTGCCGAGAATGGAAGACTGCTACTGAACAGGCGCAGTAACTACCGAGCCGCCTGAGTTACTACTAAGCTGGCGCGCTGCTATATATTTTATAGCAAATTAAAAGCACATTGCACCCATGTTCATTCATGAGGTGCAAGATGCAACCCGACACAGTTTCTAGCCGTCATACCCGAGCGCCAGCGCAGACGCTCCAAGCGCTTCACATTCCCGAAGCGCTCCTGAAAATCCAGACGGTAATAGCTGTCACTGGGTTGTCTGAATCGACCATTCGGCGCAAGGTGGCCGAGGGCAAATTCCCGGCCCCTGTTAAAGACGGCACGCGCTGCACCCGCTGGGTTGCGGGCAACGTGACCAATTGGCTGCGCGCCAAGGTGTCGGCATGAGCTGCCAGCACACCGGGCACGATCCCGACGGAAAAACCTTTGCCACCATCGCTGCGAAATTCGCACTGAAGGGCCACGCCCTGCACCGCACAGTGCGCGCAGACGATGGCCGCGTGACGTACACCGCAAGCCGCTGGAACCAGTCCCGCGCCTTCACCACCTGGCACGACGTGCTGGCGTTTCTCATGCAGATTGGCGGTGCAGCATGATCGCCTGGAACGACTTTCCCGAAGGCGACCACCGCACCCAGTGCCCCGCCTGCAATCGCCGTGACAAATCCATGGGCGTGACCGTCCTGGGTCCGGGGCACGGGGTGGCGCACTGCTTTCGCTGTGGCTATGTGGAAACCCGCCAGACCACCCGAGAGCTGACGCCTGCAGAGCGCCAAGCCTTCGCCCGCCGCATGGATGCGCTCAAGGTCCAACACGACGCAGAACAACGCGCACGACAACCCGGACGCCTATATGCCAAGAACAATCTCGTGACGGATCAAGCTGGCACCTGGGTTGCTTTGCGCACGACCCAGCAAACGCCAGGTGACGGCGATGGCTGGCGGCACTGCGGTGCGGAGGCGACAACGTGAAAACAATCGAAGAAATCCGCGTTTGGCAGGCACAGGAGCGAGCACGGGCGCGTTCAAAGCTGCTGGCCGAGGGCATGCCATCAGAAACCGTTGACATGCTTCTCAACGAAGCTCAGGACATGCATGAGGCCCAGGTCGAATGCGTTGCACGGGCTGTCGGAGAGTCTCCGCCTGTGGTGGTGCACTGATGGGAATCACCATTCAAGACGTGCAGTTGGCCGCGCATTACGCGGGCTTGCAGGTTTGGGAGCGCAACAACCCAGGCGGCGGCGTGTATTGCATCGGGCGAGGGCGGAAGATCCTGCACATTGCAGAGGATATCGTTGACGCGCAGGGGTGGCTTAGGGCCTGGATCAGCCATGTGAATTGACATACACGCTGGGTAAACAGAAAAGCAGTTCCTTAAAATTTGGGCGCTGCTTTTTTCTTTGTCCACGTCATTTCTCGCGTGCGCGCCGAACCGTCAGAAAGCACCGCAACGCCTTTTTTCTGGACGTTTAACTCACTGAGTGGAACAAGACGGTGTCCCAGGATGACGCGCCATCGTCGTGAAGGCACCCCCCGAGATAGAGGCGACCCAAGGGGGGGCGAGACGGTCAAAAAAACCGGATCAGGCTGGAAACCGGCCAGTCCCCTAAACATTCGCATCCGCAATTCAAAAGACGACCCTGGAGGCCGTGGGAGCCGGGAAATCCCTGAGTGCGTGCGACCGACCTCAGAGCCACATTCAACGGGCCGCTGTTGGCATTTAGGAGGATGTATGGGTGCACAAAAAGACGATATTGCCGTGAAAGCAGTAGCTGCGGGAGCCTTTGAATTTGGGCTAGGTCAGGCTGCTGAACGACAGACGGATTTCCTGCAGTTACTGAAGCAGGCCGAAGGGCACCTGCTGCATCAGAAAGTGTCCGTCAACTGGCCTAGCATCGACAGTTCACCCAGTGCTATCAGCTTCACCAGCCCACTCGGAGAAATCCAAGCCAAATTTTTCAACGTGCTGGGCGATGGTGGCTATATCACCGCCGGGCTGGTTTTTTTCGACGAGAAGCCGCTTTCCACGTCCCTCGACAAGCGCCCGCTTTACTCAGTAAAACTCATGAGCAACGGCGAGTGGATCGGCAGCGATGGGGAGAGCATGGCAGTGGACCATGGACGACTCACTCCGGCGAGCGCCTTCAAGGCGGTTCGGTCAGCGCTCGCGCGGAAACTGCGGTTGGACACGGAGTTTGTTGATGCCATCGGGGGCGGCTCGTAGTCGCTGTGTTTCTTTCCGCGGAGGACGCAGACGCAGCACCGGCCCTGGTGCTGATGGAATAGAACCGATGGCGATGGGGAAAAAGTGGGGGTAAAAAATAAATCGAATCGCTGAAAACAAGCACCCATGCGGAATAGAAGCAACAGTTCGACTCCCTTCACCGCTCCAGCCTTCTCTGGCTGAGCATCCTCTCCCGCTTCCCTCCCTGGCCTCGCTTTTGTCATCCCCCGTGTATTGCGCGGGGTGCACGTCAATGCTGCGCGTATCGCAAGCGGAGCGATGTCAAGGCATTGGCTGACGTGGCTCCGTTGCCCCTTGCCTCACCATGCCTGGATGGCCCCGCGCGCGGGTCTCCATCGCATGAGGAAATGAATGGCTTCCAAGGACGCGGAAAAGGTAAACGGCAACGGCAAAAGCAAAAGCAACGGCAAGGAACAGCATCCGGCAAAGAAGCGGGTGGGCCACGCCAGGCCCGGTGCCGTCCGCGAAACCAAGGAGGCCAAGGATGCCAAGGCCCAGCGTGAACTGGGCATCATCGGGCCGCACGGCGATATGCGGCTGGCGTCAGCGGTCATTGAGGGATACAGCCTGGAGCTGCGTGACGGTGATGGTTATGTGGGCGATGCAGCCAGCCGCACGGCCTTTCGCCACATGCTGGATGCCTGGCGGAAACTGTTTACCTCCATGGCAGGCAAGGACCCGATGGGCGACAAGCCCACGCGCGAACTGAGCAAGCACCGGCTCGACGCCTTGCTGGAGAAGGACGGCGTTGCAGCGCAAGCCATCGCGGCTGCTTCGGAAGACTATGCGATGCAACTCGCGCACGTGGTGCGGTGTTTTCTGAAACACAAGACCTGGCGCGGCGTGCAGCGCATCATCATCGGCGGTGGCTTTCACCAAAGCGAGGTGGGTAGTGGCGCCATTGCCCGCGCCGCCAAAATCCTCCAGGCCGAAAAGGTGCCCGTGGAACTGCGCACCCTGCGCCACCACGCCGATGAGGGCGGATTGATCGGCTGGGTGCATCTGGCGCCGCCCGCGCTTTTGCAGAGCTATGACGCCATTCTCGCCGTGGACATTGGCGGCACCAACGTGCGCTGCGGCATTGTGCAGACCCACTTGCACCGTGCGCCCGACATGTCACTGGCCGAGGTGGTGCGCCGCGAAAAATGGGCCCACGCCGATGACGGGCCCACGTGTGACGGACTGGTGGAAGGCATCGTCACCATGCTGGAAGACCTGGTCGCGCATGCCGAGAAAAAGAAAATCCGCCTGGCACCCTACATCGGCGTGGCCTGCCCGGGGCTGGTGGAGGAGGACGGCTCTCTGGCCGGCGGCACCCAGAATCTGCCGGGCAACTGGGAGAGCACCCGCTTTCACCTGCCGCGCGATGTGTGTGAGCGGCTGCCGCACATCGGCGACGGCCGCACCCAGGTGTGTCTGCACAACGACGCGGTGGTGCAGGGGCTTTCGGAAATGCCCTTCATGCAGGACGTCAGGCACTGGGCCGTGCTGACGGTGGGCACGGGGCTGGGCAATGCAAGCTACACCAACCGCGTGCCGCAGTTATCTCGGTGATTTTGGCCTCTAGCGCTTATCTGTTAAGCGCTAGCAGCTATTAAATCAATAGTAAAATGTGCGATGGCCTACTTCTGGATATCCCCCAGGCACAGGTACTTGATCTCCACATAGTCGTCCATGCCGTAGTGCGACCCCTCGCGGCCCAGGCCCGACTGCTTGACGCCGCCAAACGGCACGTGCTCGGTGGCCAGGATGCCCACGTTGGCGCCGACCATGCCGTATTCCAGTGCCTCGGTCACGCGGAAGATGCGGCCCACGTCGCGGCTGTAGAAGTAGCTGGCCAGGCCAAACTCGGTGTTGTTGGCGGCGTCGATGGCTTCTTGTTCGGTCTTGAACTTGAACACGGGGGCAAAGGGGCCGAAGGTTTCCTCGCGGGCGCACAGCATGTCGGCCGTGGCGTTGGCGATCACTGTGGGTTCAAAGAACTGGCCCGAACCCAGGCTTTGCAGTCGTTTGCCGCCCGCTAGCACTTGGCCGCCCTTGGCAATCGCATCATCCACATGGCGTTGCACCTTCACGAGCGCGGCTTCCTCGATCAGCGGGCCCTGGTTCACACCGGCCTCAAAGCCGTTGCCTACCTTGGCCGCCTTCACCTTGGCCGCGAATTTGGTCACGAACTCGTCGTACACGCCTTCCTGCACATAAAAGCGGTTAGTGCACACGCAGGTCTGGCCCGCGTTGCGGTACTTGCTGGCAAAGGCGCCTTCGACGGCGCTGTCGATGTCGGCGTCGTCAAACACCAGGAAGGGCGCATTGCCGCCCAGCTCCAGCGACATCTTCTTGACGGTGGGGGCCGACTGCGCCATCAGGATGCGGCCCACTTCGGTGCTGCCCGTGAAGCTGATGTGGCGCACCACGTCGCTTGCGCACAGCACCTTGCCGATGGCGATGGAGTTGTCACTGTCGGCGGGCAGGATGTTGAACACACCGGCTGGAATGCCAGCGCGGATGGCCAGCTCGGCGGCTGCCAGGGCGGTGAGCGGCGTCAGCTCGGCGGGCTTGATGACCACGGGGCAGCCTGCGGCCAGGGCGGGTGCGACTTTGCGGGTGATCATGGCCAGCGGGAAGTTCCACGGTGTGATGGCCGCGCACACGCCGATGGGCTGCTTGAGGACCAGCAGGCGGCGGCTGTTGTCAAACTGAGGCAGTGTCTCGCCGTTGATGCGCTTGGCCTCTTCGGCAAACCATTCCACAAAACTCGAGCCGTAGGCGACTTCGCCCTTGGCTTCGGCCAGGGGCTTGCCTTGTTCGGCGGTCATGATGCGGCCCAGGTCGTCCTGGTTGGCCATCAGCAGGTCGTACCACTTGCGCAGGATGATGCTGCGCTCCTTGGCGGTCTTGGTCTTCCAGGGGCCCCAGGCGGCGTTGGCGGCGGCGATGGCCGCCTCGGCGTCGGCAGGGCCCAGGTTGGCCACGTCGGCCAGCTTGAGGCCCGTGGCCGGGTCGTTCACGTCAAAACGGCTGCTGCCCGCCACCCACTGGCCGTTGATGAGGCCGTCGGTCTTGAGCAGCGTGGGGTCGTTGAGCAGTGCGAGGGGAGATGTCTTCATGTCCATGGGAGTGCTTCCGGGATAGGTGACGAAACAGAGGGCGAGCAGAAAGGGGTAAGGGAAGGGGTGCGGGGCGGGCGCCTAAGAGCCTGTTCAAAGGGCCTGCGTGCGTCTAGCCAAAGGCTAGCATGGGCAGGGTTGCGCCCTGCGTCGCCAAAGTGGCACCGGCAACAGGGGCATGGTGCGGGCACATGCACGGGTGAACACGCCCTGCGCCGTCATGCGCGCCGACCCCGGATCCACTCCAGCATCAGCAGCAGGCTGGTGGTGAATAGGATGAGCAGCGTGGCCACTGCCGCAATGGTGGGCGAGATGTTCTCGCGGATGCCGGTGAACATCTGGCGCGGCAGCGTGGCCTGCTCGGCGCCCGCCAGGAACAGCGTGACTACCACTTCGTCGAACGAGGTGGCAAACGCGAACAGCGCCCCCGAGATCACGCCCGGTGCAATCACTGGCAGTGTGACGCGAAAGAAGGTGTTGAACGGTGTCTCGCCCAGGCTCAGCGAGGCGCGCACCAGGTTGTGGTTGAAGCCCGCCAGCGTGGCCAGCACGGTGGTCAGCACGAACGGCGCACCTAGCGCTGCGTGCACGATGATGAGGCCGAAGTAGCTGTCTGCCAGGCCCAGCGGCGCAAAGTACAGGTAGGTGGCCACACCGACCACGATGATGGGCACCACCATGGGGGCAATCAGGATGGCCATCAGCAGCCCCTTGAACCGGAAGTCCGCCCGCGACAAGCCCACGGCGGCCAAGGTGCCCAGCACAGTGGCAATGAGCGTGGCTGCGGGTGCCACGATGAAGCTGTTGCGCGTGGCACGGGCCCATTCGGCCGACTCGAACAGGTTGCGATACCACTTGAGCGACCAGCCGTGGATGGGGTAGGCGAGGAACGAACTCTCGGAGAACGACAGCGGCACCATCACCAGGATGGGGGCCAGCAGGAACACCAGCACGGCCACGCACAGCGCGCGCACGGCCCACCAGCCGAGCTTGTCGGCCAACGTGGCGTACAGGGGGAATTGGGGCAGGTAATGACGCATGGCGAATGTCTTATGAAGTGGTTAGCCCAGGCTCAGTTCGGCCTTGCCAATGCGGCGGTACACGCCGTACAGCAGCAGCGTGGCGGCCAGCAGCAGGGCGCCCAGCGCGCAGGCCATGCCCCAGTTCACTTCCACGTTGGTGTAGCGGGCGATGTAGTAGCTCAGCATCTGGTCATCGGCCCCGCCCAGCAGCGCGGGCGTGACGTAGTAGCCGATGGCCAGGATGAACACCAGCAGCGCACCCGCGCCAATGCCGGGGTAGGTTTGCGGCACATACA
This sequence comes from Acidovorax radicis, assembly GCF_020510705.1. Lineage (NCBI taxonomy): Bacteria > Pseudomonadati > Pseudomonadota > Betaproteobacteria > Burkholderiales > Comamonadaceae > Acidovorax > Acidovorax radicis. The sequence continues at coordinate 2,856,876 of NZ_CP075184.1, read as the reverse complement.
CCCGAAAGAACGCGGCGATGGGCGAGCTGCCCAGCGACACCGCAGCGCGCAGGTAGGTGGGCGGCACGCTTTTCATCACGCTGTACAGCGGCAGGATCATGAACGGCAGCAGGATGTGCACCATGGCAATCACCACGCCCGTGCGGTTGAACAGCAGCGCCAGTGGCTGCTCGATCAGGCCCAGGCCCATCAGCCCCCGGTTGACCAGGCCTTCGGACTGCAGCAGCACGATCCATGCGGCCGCGCGCACCAGGATCGAGGTCCAGAACGGCACCAGCACCAGGATCATCAGCACGTTGGCCGAGCGGGCGGGCAGCGATGCCAGCCACCAGGCCAGCGGGTAGCCCACCAGCAGGCACACCAGCGTGACCACCAGGCTGATGTGGAATGTGCGCAGCAGGATGCCGCCGAAGGCGCGCTGCTCCTCGGGCATGCGTTCGACCTGGCCCAGCGCGTCGCGCTGCAGGTCCACCGATGCGAGCAGGTAGTCGGGCGTCCAGCGGGCGCCGTTTTTGGCAATGGCGCGCCAGAAGGGCGCCTCACCCCAGCGTGGGTCTGCGCCCAGCAGGCGCTCCTTGATGGCGTCCGGGGTGCCTTCAAAAGGCAGGTCGCGGTAGGCCCCCATCACCATGGAGCGTGCGCCCGGCACCTCGGAGTTGAGTCGGCGCGCCAGGGCGCCAGCGTCCGAGCGGTCTGGCAGGCGGGCGAGGTCGCCCACCAGTGCGGCGTAGGCCGCAGCCGGTGGTGCGTCGCGCCGGTCCCAGCCGTCCAGGGCACGCATGGTGCCGGGCAGTGCGTTGGCCACCTCGGGGTTCTCCACCGCACGCTGCAGCAGCGCGGCAATGGGCACCAGCAGCGTGAGCAGCAAGAACACCAGCAAGGGCAGCGTGAGGCTGAACGCCCGCCATTTGCGCCGCACTTCGGCGCGGGCCAGGGCTTTGCGCAGCGCGCCGGGGGCGTGGCTGTCCTGCGCGCGGGGCGGGGCCATATCAGGGGCGTTCATGGCGATCACGCCGGAGGGGCTTGCATGGTGGTGGGCTCTGTGTGCTGCTGGTGTGTGCTCATGGCTCAGGCGGGCGGGCGCAGGCTTACTGCGTGGCCCAGGCGGCAAAGCGCTTTTCCAGCGCCTCGCCCTGGTCGGCCCAGAAGCCCACGCTGAACTGCAGGGCCTCCTTGGCGTTGGTGGCCGAGGTGGGCAGGTCGTCCAGCACCTTCTTGTCCAGAGTGGCCAGGGCCTTGGTGTTGGCGGGGCCGTAGGCAATGTTTTGTGCGTAGGCGGCCTGCTGCGGCGTCTGCATGGTGAAGGCGATGAACTTCACGGCCGCATCCTTGTTGGGCGTGCCCTTGGGGATGGCCCAGTAGTCCAGGTCGTAGATGCCGCCGGGCCAGTAGATCTTGAGGTTGCGGCCTTCGCGGTTGGCGGCGTCGATGCGGCCGTTGAACACCGTGGTCAGGGCCACATCGCCCGCCACCAGGAACTGCGGCGCCTGGGCACCAGCCTCCCACCACTGGATGTTGGGCTTGAGTTCGGTGAGCTTCTTGAAGGCGCGGTCGGCACCGTCCTTGGTGGCCAGCACCTTGTACACGTCGGCGGGCTTCACGCCATCGGCCAGCAGCGCAAATTCAAGGTTGTAGCGCGCGCCCTTGCGCATGCCGCGCTTGCCAGGGATCTTCTTGGTGTCCCAGAAGTCAGCCCAGCTGGTGGGTGGGGTCTTGAGCTTGTCGCCGTTATAGGCCATGACGGTGGACCATACGAAGATGCCCACGGCGCATTCGTTCACCGCAGCGGGCAGCAGGTCGGCCTTGGGCACGATCTTGCTGTAGTCCAGCTTTTCGTACAGGCCTTCATCGCAGCCGCGTGCGGCGTCGGGTGACTCGACCTCGACCACGTCCCAGGTCACCTTCTTGGCCTCGACCATGGCCTTGACCTTGGCCTGCTCGCCGTTGTACTCCACGGCCACGATCTTGTTGCCTGCCTTTTCGTAGGGCTCGTAAAACGCCTTCTTTTGCGCATTGGCGTTGGCACCACCAAAGTTCACGACGGTAAGTTGTTGCTGTGCCAGGCTGGGCAGGGCCAGGCAGGCAGACAGGGCAGCGCAGGCGATCAGGCTCTTGTTTTTCATGGTGCGGATTCCTAGGGGTTGAGGGACGGGAACGGGGAACAAAAAATGCGGTTCAGTGAACGGTGGGCGGGGCGTAGATGCGCACCGACTCGGTGGGGAACTCCAGCCACACCGCATCGCCCGGCTCGGGGTGCGGGTTGGCATCGGCGCGGGTCAGCGGCAGCTTGACGGTGGCTTGCGCCTGCCCGGGGCCGATGTCGCACATCAGGCGCAGGTGGTCGCCGTAGTAGATGGCGCGGGCCACGGTGGCGCGCAGCGTGGGGCCTTGGGGCGTGGCGCTGGCGGCGTGCAGCGCAATGCGCTCGGGGCGGATGCAGGCCTCGGCCGGTGCGCCCGGTGCCAGGTGGTTCACATTGAGGCCGGGCAGGCGCTGGCCGTCTGGCAGCTGCAGCGCGCACGCAGCACCGCTGGCTTGCAGGGTGCCGGTGATGACGGTGCTGTCGCCCACAAAGCCCGCCACAAAGCGGTTGGACGGGGTCTCGTACAGCGATTCCACATCGGCCAGTTGCTGAATGACACCTTCGTTGAACACCGCCACGCGGTCGCTCATGGTCAGGGCCTCGCCCTGGTCATGGGTCACGTACACAAAGGTCACGCCCAGCTGGCGGTGCAGCTCTTTCAACTCGATCTGCATGTGCTCGCGCAGCTGCTTGTCCAGCGCGCCCAGGGGCTCGTCCATCAGCACCAGCTGGGGGTTGAAGACCAGCGCGCGCGCCAGCGCCACGCGCTGCTGCTGGCCGCCCGACAGGCGCGCGGGCAGGCGGTCGGCCATGCCGGTCAGGCGCACCATATCCAGCGCCTTCTTCACGCGGTCGGCCTGCTCGGCCTTGGGCACCTTGCGCACCGTGAGCGGGTAGGCCACGTTCTGCCCCACCGTGAGGTGCGGGAACAGCGCGTAGTTCTGGAACACCATGCCAAAGTTGCGCTTGTGCGGCGGCGTGCGCGTGATCTGCTTGCCGTCGAGCAGGATGTCGCCCGCGGTGGGCGACTCGAAGCCCGCCAGCATCATCAGCGTGGTGGTCTTGCCGGAGCCCGAAGGCCCCAGCAGGCTCAGAAACTCGCCGCGCTGGATGTCCAGATCCAGCGCGCGCACCACAAGCTGTTCGCCGTCGTAGGTTTTTTGCACGCCGCTGAAACGGACCAGGGGTTCTGCGTGGTTCATGGTGGTGGGGCAATCAAGGGAGAAAAATTCAGCCCACAGCCGCGAAGCTGTCGGCCAGGATGGCCAGGCCTTCGTGCAGCAGTTCGTCCGATGCGGTCAGGGGCACCAGGATGCGGATCACGTTGCCGTAAGTGCCGCAGGACAGCAGGATCAGCCCGCGCCGCGCGGCTTCGGCCACGACCTTTTTGGTCAGTGCGGCGTCGGGGCGGTGTACATCGCCGTTTTCAAACAGCTCGATCGCCACCATAGCGCCCAGGCCGCGCACGTCGCCGATGGCGGGGACTTTGGCAGCCATGTCTTTCAGCGCATGGACCAGCAGCGCGCCCATGTCCTGGCTGCGGGCCAGCAGGTTTTCCTGCTCGAACGCATCGATCACGGCCAGGGCTGCAGCGCAGGCCACGGGGCTGCCGGCATAGGTGCCACCCAGGCCACCGGCCGCTGGCGCGTCGATGACGTCGGCGCGGCCCACCACGCCCGACAAGGGGAAGCCGCCCGCCAGCGACTTGGCGGTGGTGATGAGGTCCGGGGCCACCGGCCATTGCTCGCACGCAAACCAGGTGCCCGTGCGGCCCGCGCCAGTTTGCACTTCGTCGGCAATCAGCAGGATGCCGTAGCGGTCTGCCAGGGCCTTGAGGCCGGTGATGAATTCCGGCGGGGCCACGTAGAAGCCGCCTTCGCCCTGCACGGGCTCAACGATGAAGGCAGCCACGCGCTCGGGCTCGATGTCGTTCTTGAAGATCAGCTCCACCGAGTGCAGCGCCTGCTCCACGCTTACGCCATGCAGTGCATTGGGGAAAAGGGCGTGGTACATCTCACCAGGGAAGGGGCCGAACCCAATCTTGTAAGGCGCGACCTTGCCGGTCAGGCCCAGCGTGAGGTTGGTGCGGCCGTGGTAGCCGCCCGTGAAGGCGATCACGCCGGGGCGCTTGGTGTAGGCTCGGGCGATCTTGATGGCATTTTCCACGGCCTCGGCGCCGGTGGTCAACAGCAGGCTCTTTTTGGCAAACGCGCCAGGGGCCAGGGTGTTCAGGCGTTCGCACACATCCACGTAGGGCTCATACGCCACCACCTGAAAGCAGGTGTGGGTGTACAGGTCCAGCTGGGCCTTCACGGCGGCAATCACACCGGCGTGCAGGTGGCCGGTGTTGAGCACGGCGATGCCACCGGCAAAGTCGATGAAGCGGCGGCCCTCCACATCCCACAGCTCGGCATTGCGGGCCTTGTGGATGAAGAGGTCATGGGCCTGGCCCACGCCCCGGGCCACGGCGGCGTGGCGGCGGGTGAGGAGGGCGGCGTTGGTGAAGTGGCGGTCTTGCTGCATGGTGTGGGGCGGTGGCTGTGAAGGACAAAAAGGGGATGAAAACCAGGAATTGAACGAATTCTGGAAGTCACGTCACGGCCCGTCCATGTACAGCGCAGCGCTGTTTGGCGCGCACTGTGCAGGTCTAGAATCCTGTACAGGCAATCCCTGATTTGGTGTGCGCCAACCCAGTGCACAATTCGCCCCCTTTTTTGCTCTCCTGATGCTCACTCTCAGCCCCGACCTCCAGACACCTCTGGTCAGCCAGATCGTCGACGGTCTGCGGGGGCTCATCACCGGGCAGGTGCTCAAACCCGGCAGCAAACTCCCGTCCATCCGTGCTTTTGCCGCTGCGCACGGCGTGAGCGTGTTCACCGTGGTCGAGGCCTATGACCGCCTGGTGGCGCAGGGCTGGTTGGTGTCGCGGGCCAATGCGGGCTTTTTTGTGAAGCGGCGGGGCGATGAGGGCGCTGCGCCCGGCGCTGGTGCGCCCGAGCAGGCCGTGCCCCGTTTTGATGCGCGCTGGTATCTCAAACAAATTTTTGAAAACCGCAACCTGCCCATGAAACCGGGCTGCGGCTGGTTGCCGCACGACTGGCTGTTCAGCGACGCGGTCAAACGCAGCATGCGCCAGCTGTCGTCCGACGGCCCCGAGCTGGACGGCTACGGTCTACCGCATGGCCATATGGCACTGCGCATGGTGGTGGCCGAGTCGCTGGCCGAACACCATCTGGCGGTGGACGCCGACCAGGTGCTGCTGACCCAGGGCTCCAGCCAGGCGCTGGACCTGGTGGCGCGCCGCCTCGTCAAGCCCGGCGACGTGGTGCTGGTGGACGACCCCGGCTACCCCAACCTGCTGTTCATGCTGCGCTTTGCAGGGGCCCAGGTGGTGGGTGTGCCGCGCACCGCCACCGGCTACGACCTGCCCGCACTGGAGGCCCTGCTGGCCGAGCACCAGCCCACGGTGTTCTTCACCCAGCCGCGCCTGCAAAGCCCGACCTGTTCGGTGGCATCGGTGGCGCACCTGCACCGGCTGCTGCAACTGGCCGAGCAGCACCACTTCATGCTGGTGGAGAACGACATCTATGCCGACATGGACCCCGGTGTGCGCCCCTCGCTGGCCAGCCTGGACCAGCTCAACCGCGTGATCTACCTGGGCAGTTTCTCCAAGACGATTTCGCCCAACCTGCGCACCGGCTTTCTGGCGGCGCGGCGCGATCTGCTCGATGAGCTGGTGCAGCTCAAGATGATCTCGGGCCTGACCTCGTCCGAGATCACCGAGCGCATCACCTTTGGCGTGGTGACCGATGGGCGCTGGCGCAAGCACCTAAAGTCCCTGCGCGAGCGCCTGGCCGAGGCACACCGCACCGTGGGGCGGCGCTTGCTGAACCTGGGGTTTGAGCTGTTCCACGAGCCCGAGGCGGGCATGTACCTGTGGGCACGCCACCCCGACCTGCCCGACAGTGCCGAGCTGTCCAAAGAGGCCACGGGTGCGGGCATCATGCTCGGGCCGGGCCAGCTGTTTCTGGTGGAACCGCGCCCCACGGGCTGGCTGCGCTTTAACGTGGCGTTCAGCCAAGACGAGCGCCTATGGCGCTTTCTGGAGCAGCGCATCGAGATGGGCCAGCAGGTGGCGGAATAGGCTCGCCGCCGTCGCCGTCTTTGCCAGAGTTTTAAGTCTTTTTGGCCGCTAGCGCTTATCTAATAAGCGCTAATAGCTGTAAAAACAATAGCAAATTCATCAAGGCAGCTGTCCATTCGGTCGCAGGCGCTGGGGATGGACTACCGGTCAATGATGCGCCGCGCAAACCGCTCCAGGTATTCCATCAGCTGCTCCGCACCCGCCACGGCCTGGGCCTCGTCGCCGCTGGCGATGCCCTGGGCCAATTGCATGTGCGCGCGGGCGCCTTCCGACACCTCGCCTTCGTGCTGGTAGGCGTACCAGAAGCGGCGGCACTGCACGATGAGCGGTTGCACGCATTTGACGGCCGAGTGGTTCTGGCTGGCCTGGTGGATGACCAGATCGAGTTCATGGTCGGCCAGCATGTAGTCTTCCAGGTGGCCGCGCGCTGCGGCTTGCACCATGTTTTCGGCGCAGCGCACGATGGCCTGGCGCTCTGGCGCGGTGGCGCGACGGGCGGCGTTGGAGGCCAGCAGGCGCTCCAGCACACGGCGGGTCTGTATCACGTCCAGGTGGTCGGCCAGGTCGATGTGCGACACCAGCAGCCCGCGCCGGGGCTGCTGCACGATGAGCCCGATGGACACCATGCGCAGCAGCGCCTCGCGCACCGGCGTGCGGCCCAGGCCCGTGCTCTCGGCGATCTCGGCCTCGACCACGGGGCTGCCGGGCTGCAGCTGTAGCGTGGAGATCATGGTCTCGATGGCGTCGTAGGCCACGTCCGCCGCGCGCCGCTTGGGCGCGGGGTCTTGCTGGGGGGCGGGGCGGCGGAGTGTCATCTGGCGTGGAAGGCGTGAAGGGCAGGGCGTTGCGAGAGGCCGCATCTTAGGCCAAGGCCATCGGATGCGGTCCTCGCTGGGCTCATCAGAGGCTTGCGCCCGCTTTGCGCAGCTCGGCAATCTGCGGTGCCTTGGGCAGCCACAGCTTGTCGAACTCCTGGACGATGCCGTCGGGGTTGAACGACGATGCCGTCTTGAAGGCGATGGACGTGCCCTTGAACTTTTCGATCAGCCCGGCCTCGGTGGTCACGATGTCGTTGATCTGCGCATCCAGCGACTGGGCCACCAGCTTGCGGATGATGTCCTTGTCCTTGGCGTCCAGCCCTTGCCAGATGCGGCCGGACACCAGTGGCGCGAATGGCATGAACAGGGCGTTCATCTGCAGCAGGGTCTTGGCTACCTTGTCAAAACGCTGGTTCCATGAGAACTCGATGTCTGCCTCCAGCCCATCGACCTGGCCGTTGCTCATCGCATCAAACACCTGCGGCGTGGGGATGGGCGTGGGCGCGGCGCCCAGCATTTGGTAGAAGTCGCGGTACACAGGCGTGGGGTTGATGCGCAGCTTCATGCCCTTGATGTCGGTGGGCACGGTGATGTCCTTGGTGGAAAACACGGCGCGCATACCGGTGATGCCCCAGCCCAGGCCGATGGTGCCGGTCTCCCGGGGCAGCACCTCCAGCAGCTTGGTGGCGGCCGGGTGCTTGACCAGCTTGGCTACGGCGGGGGTGGATCGCACCAGATACGGTGCATTGATGGCCGCGATGCTGGCCACGCGCGAGCCCAGCTCGGCGGCCTGGATCCAGCCCATGTCGAGCGCGCCGGACTGCAGCTGCTGCATCATCGCCGCCTCGTTGCCCAACTGGCCCGAGTGGAAGACGGTGACGCTCAGGCGGCCATCGGTTTCCTTCTTCAGCGCTTCGCCAAACTGCAGTGCGGCGCGGTTCCAGGAGTGGCCTGCGGGCGTGATCAGGCCCAGGCGAAACTCCTTGGCGTCGGCGGCGCGCACCAGCGCTGGAAAGCCCAGCCCCGTGACGGTGGCAGCGACCACGGCGTGGCGCTGGATGAAATGGCGGCGGGTGACAGTGCTGGTGTTGGCGGGCTGGGTCGTCATGGTGAACTCCGTGTGAAAGAACCTTGGGAGGGGGACGGGGGATTTGCTGCGCGGCGGGCTACTTGAGCAAACCGAGCGACAGGCTGGGGAACAGCGACAACATCACCAGCGCCACGCAGCTGATGATGAAAAACGGCAGCGTCACGATGAACATCTTTCCGGGTTTGGCCCCGGTGACGGCCGACGCGACAAAAAAGCTCAGGCCCACGGGCGGGGTCATCAGCCCCAGCACCAGGTTGACGACGATCACCACACCAAAGTGGCGCGGGTCAATGTGATAGACCTCGGTGGCAATCGGCAGCAGGATGGGCGCGGTCATGATGAGGCCGGGGATGCCGTCGATCACCGTGCCGATGACCAGCAGGATCACGTTGGTGAGCAGCAAAAAGGTGACCGGGTCGTGTGCCACGGTCTGCACCCAGGCGGCCACCATCTGCGGCACCTTGCCGTAGATCAGCAACCACGAGAACACGGCCGCTGCCGCCACCAGGAACAGCACGATGGCGGAGTAAATGGCCGAGCGCAGCAGGATGGCCGGCATGGCGCTGAAGCGGAATTCCTTGGTCACGTACCGACCCACCAGCGCCGATACCAGCGCACCCACGGCGGCAGATTCGGTCGGGTTGGCCAGGCCACTGAGGATGGAGCCCACGATGATGATGGGGATCAGCAGCGTGGGGCTGGCCTGCACCACGGTGCACGCGCGCTGGGCCAGCGTGCGCTTTTCGCTGCGTGGGTAGTTGTAGACGAAGCCCATGAGCGCGATCACGACGAAGAACAGCACCGTGAGCAGCACGCCGGGCAGGATGCCCGCAATCAGCATGTCGCCCACGGCCACCTGGGCCAGCACGCTGTAGACCACAAACATCACCGAGGGCGGGATGATGGGCCCGAGCATGCCGCCATACACCGTGAGGCCTGCCGCAAAGGTCTTGTCGTAACCCTGCTTTTCCATCTCGGGCACCATGACCTGCGACATGATGGCCACCTGCGCGGTGGCCGAGCCGATGATGGATGACACTAGCATGTTGGCCAGGATGTTCACGTAGGCCAGCCCCCCTTTGACGGAACCGATGAAGGCCATGGACAGGTCCACCAGCCGCCGCGTGATGCCGCCGCTGTTCATGATCTCGCCGATCAGGATGAACAGCGGGATGGCGATGAGGCCATAGCTGTCCACCCCGCCGAACATCTGCATGGGAAAGGACTGGAACAGCACCGGGCTGCCGATGCTGAGGATGTACACCGCGCCCGACAGGCACAGGCATACGCCGATGGGCACACCCACCATCAAGGCGGCGAGGAAGAACAGGATGGTGATCATGGTCGGGCTCTGGTGGGTTTTGCGTGCGTGGGTGGCGTTCAGTTCACGGCGTCGGCGTTGACCACGTCAAAGCCTGCGTGCTGCACACGCTCTGCGGCGCCCATGTCTTCGAGCAGGTTGGCCAGCGCATGCACGCTGAAGGTGGCAGAGAAGATTGGCAGGATCAGCTGCAGCACCCAGGTGGGCCAGTTCAGCGTCTGGGTGCGCTCGGTGTAGAGGAAGTTGAAGCTCTCGGCCGCAAACTCCTTGGCGTCAAAGCCGTAGCGCGCAATGCCGATGGGGTCCATCCACACCCAGCACATCACCAGCATGGCCAGGCCAAACAGCAGCACGCCGCATGTGGCCACCACCTTGGACGCCTGGGCACCCCGCGCGCCGAGGTGGTCGGTCAGCATGGTCACAGCAAAGTCCATGCGCAGCCGCGTCATGACCGAGGCGCCCACAAAGGTCAGCCAGACCACCGTATAGACCGCCGCCTCGTCCACCCAGTAGATCGGCATGCCGGTGTAGCGCGTGACCACGTTGAGCAGGATCAGCAGCACCAGCAAGGTCATGAGGGCGGTGAGCAGATGCCGCTCCATGCGCAGAACCTGCGTGGACAGCGCCAGCACCCAGCGGACGGGGGCGCGCGGCGATGCAGCTTGTGGGGCGGGTGGGCTGGTGAGCGTGGGCATGGTGTGGTTTCGGGGGAGGAGGGCTTGCCGAGGGAAGAAGAAGTCTTGCGATTTTTAATATCTAACAAATATATTTAAAAGCAAGATAGATGCCTGCTGGGTGCGGGTAAGCCCTGAAAAGGAGGACGGGGAAAACGGGCGGTGCGCCTGTCAGCCCGAGGGCGCTGCAGGCTCGCTACTGGGCATGAGTGCAGGTGCGGGCGTGCAGGCGGCCAGCGTGCCAATGCGTGCGGGTGCCAGCAGGTGCCGTGGCGGCGCGGGCGTCCAGCCGAAGAGGTGCTGCGTGGCTGCGCCGCAGATGCGGCCCTGGCAGGCGCCCATGCCGCAGCGGGTGTGGAGCTTGGCGTCGATCCAGCCTTTGCGCTGCGTGAGCGCGGCGTAGGGCACGTCTTCGCAGCGGCACACCAGGGTGTCGGGCTGTGCCAGTGTCTTGAGTGCGTCGTTCAGTGGAAAAGAAGCCTGCAGCACCTGTGCAAAACCCTCCCAGCGTGCCAGTTGCGGGCGCAGCGCTTCGGCCTGCTTGACATGCCCCGCCGCAGCATGGCCCGCCATGGCGCCCTGAACCAGTGCGCGTTCGCTGCCGCCAAAACCGGTGTTCTCACCGGCGGCGTACACACCGGGCACGCTGGTGCGCATGTGCGCATTCACGGCCAGGCCCTGGCCACCGCTGAGCGGCCCGCCCAGCGCACAGCCCAGCATCTGCCCCAAGTGAGTGTTGGGCACCAGCCCGAACCCGCAGGCCACGCGGTCGCAGGCGATGGTCTCTTCTGCATGTTGACTTTTGCGCAGCCGCACGGTTTGCACCTGCGTGGTGCCTTGGACTTCCAGTACATGGCTGCTGGCGCGCAACCGCGGGTGAAGCAGCGTGAGGGCCTGCGCCACCTTGGCGGGCCAGCGCGGCATTTGCGCCGCAAAGCCTGCGAGTGCGCGCCACGGCGCTTGTTCGGCCACGCGCACCACGGTGGCACGGGCTTTTGTGGCGGTGGCAGCAGCGGCCAGCAGTAGCGGGCCGGTGCCTGCGATGATGATGCGCTGGCCCTGAACGTCGAGCCCTGCCTTGATGAGGGCCTGCAAGGCGCCGGCACCCGTCACACCGGGCAATGTCCAGCCCGGGAAGGGCAGCAAAAGCTCGCGGGCTCCGGTGCACAGGATGATGCGGTGGCTGTGCTGGGTCCAGCCTCGGTCAGCGTCTTCCAGCAGCAGGGCGGGGGCCTTGTCGCCGGGTTGTGGGGCACCCAGGCCCACCACGCGGGTGCTGCGCAGCAGGCGGATGTTGGCGTGCTGGCTCAGTGCAGTGCGATGTTGCTGGGCCAGGGCAGGTAAGACCACCTGGGGGCCATCGCGCCAGATTTGCCCGCCGGGCTGCGGGTTGTCGTCCACGATGGTGATCGATGCACCGCTGGGCGCGGCGGCCAGGGCTGCGGCCAACCCTGCAGGGCCGGCGCCGATGATGAGGATGTCGCAGCGCTCGTGCGCCGATGGTTGCTCGGTCATGGGCTGGGTCACTGGCTGGGTCATGACGTGGCGCTCCCAGGCGCCGTGCCGACATCGGTGTGTATCGACATGCCCTCGGTGCAGACCGTCTGGCACGCCAGGCGGGTGCGGCCATGGATGCGGACCCTGCATTCGTGACACACGCCCATGCCACACAGCGGTGCCCGTGCCTCGCCAGTGACCGAGGTGCGCGTGGTGCCTGGTGTTTGCTGCGCCAACGCGGCGGCCACGCTGGTCCCCGCAGGCACCTGCAGGGGCGCGCCATTCACAACGATGTGCACCTGGGTGGGGGCGGATATGGTCATGGCGTGTTCAGGCCCGCAAAGCGTGCAGGTGCATAGGGCGTGGGGTCGATCGCTGGCGTGCCCCCTGTGATTTGCGCAGCCAGTAATTGCGCGGTGGCCGGGGCGGTGGTCGCGCCCAGCCCTTCATGGCCCACGGCCAGCCACAGGTGCGGGTGTTCGGGGTGCGCGCCAATGAGGGGTAGGCTGTCGGGCGTGGCGGCGCGAAAGCCGGTCCAGGTGCGAATGGCATTCAGGTCGGCCAGGCCCGGCAGGTAGTCGAGCGCACGTTGCAGCATGCGCGCCATGACGGCGTTGTTGACGGCGGGGTCGGTGGTGTCGAACTCGCGCGACGAGCCGATCAGCAACTGCCCTGTGGGCCGGGGCTGCACGTTGAAGGCCACCGAGGTGCCGTCGCTGTGGTGCGCGCTGGTGATGTAGCCCAGCTCCACCAGTTGGTGGCGCACGGTGCCCGGGTAGCGGTCGGTGATGACAAGGTGGCCCTTTTTGGGGCGCAGCGGCAGGCCGGGGCACAGCTGGGGGGCCTGGATGCCGCTGGCCAGCACGATGGCGCCCGCGCTGCGCTGACTGCCATCGCGCAGGGTGACGGTGTGGCCGTCGATGTGTGTGGCTTCAGCCTGCTCAAAGATCAAGTGTCCTTGGGCTGCGGCCTGGTCCAGCAGCCACTGGGCTGCGCGCGGGGCATAGACCACGCTGTCGCCCTGCACCTTGAGCGCACCCGCCAAACCGGGGCGCAGCGCGGGTTCTGCGCGGGCGAGGGCGGTAGCGTCGAGCATCTCGCAGGCGATGCCGTGCGCTTGCAGGGTGCTGCGCTTGTTATGCGCCGCCTGCAGTTCTGCATCGTTGGCAGCCAGCCAGAGCGTGCCGCAGGCGGTGAAAGCGCAGCCCGCATCCATGTGGGGTGCCCAGGCGTGCCAGAGGTCGAGCGATGTTTGGCTTAGCGCCAGTTCGGCCGGGTTGTCGTCCATCACCACCAGATGGCCCATGCCCGCCGCCGTGGCGCCGCCGAGGCGCGCATCGATGACACGCACCGACAGTCCGGCCTGGGTGAGGGCATGGGCACAGGCCGCGCCCACGATGCCGGCGCCAATCACAAGGACATCGGTGTGTTGCATGGGGCGCAGGTGCAGCAACAGGGCCGGGTTACAGCCGGATGCCCCAGCCGAAGGGGTCCGCGTCTTCAATCAAGAGCGTGGCCTCGGCGCTCATGTGGGCGCGACCCCGCAAGGTCGGGATGACCTTGCCATCGCCCTGCAGCGTGTAGCTGGCCTCGAACTGGCTGCCGATGATGCTGGCCTGGCGCCACACCTGGTCGGGCTGCAACTTGCCGTCTGCCGCGAGGCAGGCCACCTTGGCACTGGTGCCGGTGCCGCAGGGGGAGCGGTCATACGCTTTGCCGGGGCACAGCACATAGTTGCGGCTATCGGCGGGGTCATCGGCATTGTCGTCGTCGGCAAACAGTTCGATGTGGTCTATCTCGCCGCCGTTGTCGCCCCGAATGCCCTGGTCCTTGAGGGCCTGCTGTACGGCGCAGCTGTAGTCCATCAACGCCTCCAGGTTGTCACTGGCCACACGCTGGCCGTGATCGGAGATCAAAAAGAACCAGTTGCCGCCCCAGGCCACGTCGCCCACCACGCGGCCGTAGCCCGGCACCTCGATGGCCAACGCGTGGTGCAGGCGGTAGGCGGGCACGTTGCGCACGCTGACAGAGCCGTCGGTGTGCAGCGTGGTGGTGACGGTGCCCACCGGGGTTTCGATGCGGTGCTCGCCGGGCGTGATGCGGCCCAGGTAGGCGAGCGATGCGATCAGCCCGATGGTGCCGTGGCCACACATGCCCAGGTAGCCGCTGTTGTTGAAGAAGATCACGCCCGCCGCGTTGGCCGGGTCCTGCGGTGTGCAAAGCAGCGCCCCCACCACCACATCGCTGCCACGCGGCTCCAGCACGGTGGCGGCCCGCCAGGCATCGTGGCGCTCGGCCAGCAGCGCACGCCGCTCGGCCATGGTGCCGGTGCCCAGGTCGGGGAAACCGTCAATGACAAGCCGGGTGGGCTCGCCGCCGGTGTGGGAGTCGATCACATGGATGCGTTGCATGGTGCTCTGGTCGTGGCGGAGTAGGGCGCTCAGTGTCTCAGGCGACAGACTGGTATTTTGTTGGGCGCGTGGCCAGGGCCTTGCGCACCACGCTCTCCACAAACGCGCGCTCTTCGCCCACCAGTGGCAGACGGGGGCGGCGCATGTGTTCGGTGCCTACACCCACCAGCGCATCGATGAGCTTGAGGTTCTGCACGAGCTTGTTCGACACATCGAGGTGCAGCATGGGCGTCATCCACTGGTACAGCGGCAGCGCCTCGGCAAATTTGCCAGCCTTCATCAGGTCGTACAGCGCCACGGTTTCGCGCGGGAAGGCGCAGCCCACGCCGGCCAGCAGGCCATCGCAGCCCAGGGCCAGGCCTTCGTAGGCCAGGTCGTCCACGCCCAAAAAGAGCTGGTAGCGGTCGCCCACGGTGTTGCGCAGGTCGGTAATGCGGCGGATGTCACCCGTGCTTTCCTTGATGGCGGCGATCCACTCGCAGTCGGCCAGCTCGACCATGTGTTCAGGCTTCAGGTCCACGCGATAGGCCACGGGGTTGTTGTAGATCATCAGGGGGCGCTGGGCGGCTGCGGCCATGGCGCGCACATTGGCTATGGCCTCGCGGGCGTCGGCCACGTAGATCACCGAGGGCATGACCATATAGCCCGCCACGCCGAGCTTGTTGCCGCCGTCGATGTAGCGCAGGGCCTCGCGGGTGCTGGTTTCAGACACGTTGGCCAGCACGGGCACACGGCCGTCCGCAGCTTCCAGGGCAATTTTGGTGACCTGGAGTTTTTCTTCAAGCGACAGCGTGCTGGCTTCGCCGAGAGAGCCGCAGGTGACCAGACCATGGATGCCGTTGCGGATCTGGAAGTCGATGTGGCGGGCCGTGCCCTCGGCGTCGATGGACTCGTCGGCGTGGAACTTGGTGGTGATGGCGGGGAAGATGCCTTGCCAGCGGGGTTGTGGGTTCACAGGGTGCTCCTTGGGTGCGTTGGGCGATGAGATTGTTAATATATTAACAAGATATTTGATGTCGGCAAGCGAAAATTTGGGCTAAAACAATCGACTCCGAGGTGAGCAAGGGGCAGGGGATGCCAAGGAATCTGGCAAACCCTGTGCCAGCCGTCACTGTCGCGGCGCCGCCACGGGCCCCAGGCCTGCAAACCTATAATGAAAGGTTGGTCCCCATAGGGGCAGCGACAGGCAGCGCTCAGGTGCGGGGCCTGCGGTCTGCCTGCTCCGTGCAACCACTCCACAACACCATGAGCACTCCCACTTTTTCTGTCGCTGACATCCGCAAGTCCTTCCTGGATTTCTTCGTCTCCAAGGGCCACACCGTCGTGGCGTCGAGCCCGCTGGTGCCCGGCAACGACCCCACGCTGATGTTCACCAACTCCGGCATGGTGCAGTTCAAGGACGTGTTCCTGGGCACGGACAAACGCCCCTATAAGCGTGCTGTGTCGGTGCAGGCCTGTCTGCGTGCGGGCGGCAAACACAATGACCTGGAGAACGTGGGCTACACCGCGCGCCACCACACCTTCTTTGAAATGTTGGGCAACTGGTCGTTTGGTGACTACTTCAAGCGCGAGTCGCTCAAGTGGGCGTGGGAGCTGCTGACCGAGGTCTACAAGCTGCCGCCCGAGCGCCTGCTGGCCACGGTCTATCAGGAAGACGACGAGGCCTATGACATCTGGACCAAGGAAATCGGCCTGCCCCCCGAGCGCGTGATCCGCATCGGCGACAACAAGGGCGGCCGCTACAAGTCCGACAACTTCTGGATGATGGCCGATACCGGCCCCTGCGGCCCGTGCAGCGAGATCTTTTATGACCACGGCGACCACATCCCCGGCGGCCCCCCAGGCAGCCCCGATGAGGACGGCGACCGTTTCATCGAGATCTGGAACAACGTGTTCATGCAGTTCGACATGGCCGAAGACGGCTCGGTGAGCCCGTTGCCTGCGCCCTGCGTGGACACCGGCATGGGCCTGGAGCGCCTGGCTGCCATCCTGCAGCACGTGCACAGCAATTACGAGATCGACCTGTTCGACCAGCTCATCAAGGCCGCATCGCGCGAGACCGGTGAGAAGGACCTGGGCAACAAGAGCCTGCGCGTGATCGCCGACCACATCCGCGCCACCGCGTTTTTGGTGAGCGACGGCGTGATCCCCAGCAATGAAGGTCGCGGCTACGTGCAGCGCCGCATCGTGCGTCGCGCCATCCGCCACGGCTACAAGCTGGGCAAGAAGACGCCGTTCTTCCACAAGCTGGTGGCCGACCTGGTGCGTTTGATGGGTGATGCCTACCCCAAACTGCGCGAGCAGGAGCAGCGCATCACCGACGTGCTCAAGGCCGAGGAAGAGCGTTTCTTTGAAACGCTGGCCAACGGCATGGAAATCCTGGATGCAACGCTGGACGGTGGGGCCAAGGTGCTGCCCGGCGACGTGGCCTTCAAGCTGCACGACACCTATGGCTTTCCGCTCGACCTGTCGGCCGACGTGTGCCGCGAGCGCGATGTGGAAGTGGACGAGGCCGGCTTCAAGGTCGCCATGGAAAAGCAGAAGGCCCAGGCCCGCGCTGCGGGCAAGTTCAAGATGGATAAGACGCTGGAATACGCTGGCGCGGCCAATCTGTTCACCGGCTACGAGCACCTGGCAGAGACTGCAAAAATAGTAGCACTCTACGTAGATGGCACAAGCGCTGCAGCGCTGAAAGCAGGACAACACGGTGTGGTGGTGCTCGACACGACACCTTTCTATGCCGAAAGCGGCGGCCAGGTGGGCGACGAAGGTGTCATCACCAGCGGCTCGGCCCGCTTCGCGGTGGGCGATACGCAGAAGATCAAGGCCGATGTGTTTGGTCACCACGGCACGCTCGAAGAGGGCACGTTGAATGTGGGCGACACGGTGCAGGCGCAGGTCAACACGGCGGTGCGCGCCGCCACGGTGCGCAACCATTCGGTCACCCACCTCATGCACAAGGCCCTGCGCGAAGTGTTGGGCAGCCATGTGCAGCAAAAAGGCAGCTTGGTCAATGCGGACCGCACGCGCTTCGACTTCACACACAACGGTGCCGTGACGGCCGCCGAGATCCGCGAGATCGAGCGCCGTGTCAATGAAGAGGTCTTGGCCAACCAGCCCACGCAGGCCCGCGTAATGGACATCGAGTCGGCCCAGAAGACCGGCGCGATGATGCTGTTTGGCGAAAAATACGGCGAAACCGTGCGCGTGCTCGACATCGGCACCAGCCGCGAGCTGTGCGGCGGCACCCATGTGCAGCGCACGGGCGACATTGGCCTGTTCAAGGTGGTGGGCGAGGGCGGGGTGGCTGCAGGGGTGCGCCGGATCGAGGCCGTGACAGGCATCAATGCATTGGCTTACCTCCAGCAACTCGAAGACACCGTGAGCCAGGCCGCCAGCACGCTCAAGGCCCCGGTGGCCGAACTCAATGGCCGCATTGGCCAGGCGCTGGACAACGCGCGTGCCCTTGAAAAGGAAGTGGCGGCCTTGAAGGGCAAACTGGCCTCCAGCCAGGGTGATGAGTTGCTCAACCAGGCTGTTGACGTGAAGGGCATCAAGGTATTGGCTGCCGCGTTGCCCGGCGCCGACGCCAAGACCCTGCGCGACACCATGGACAAGCTCAAGGACAAGCTCAAGACCGCCGCCATCGTGCTGGCCGCCGTGGACGGCGACAAGGTGCAGATCGCTGCAGGCGTCACGGCCGACAGCGTTGGCAAGCTCAAGGCCGGTGAGCTGGTCAACTTTGTGGCCCAGCAAGTGGGCGGCAAGGGCGGCGGCAAGCCTGACATGGCCATGGCAGGCGGCACGAATGCTGCCCAATTGCCCGCTGCCTTGGCGTCGGTCCAAGGATGGGTGACGCAGCAGCTCGGTTAAACCGCTTGGGGCGCTGCGGCCGCTGCGGCGCCCGAATTCACTACGGCCTGCGGGCGAAATAAGGGGTGACGGCAGGCCGCCTTTCCCCCTACATTCAAGCGCATGGACACCTTGCGCAAAAGCGTGCCTGAGCCGCCACCTGTCGTTCGTGATCACTTGCCGGTCACTTCTGGTGGGCGTGCGGCTGACCTTCCCTGGTGGCGCCGCGTCGCGATTCCGTTTGAGGTGTTGATCGCTTGCGTGGTGGTGGCGGCCATGCTGTTGCTCACTGCGCTGATGGCTTATCAGGTGGGCTCCAGTGCGCGACAAGCCATCATTGACGCGTCAGATGACAGTGCGCAGCACATCAGCCAGTTGATCGGGGAGCGGGTGCACCGCATCGTGGATCCGGCCGATGCCACGATCCGTCTGCTGGCCTTCGACCCCATCGCTGCTGCCCCCACATTGCCGTTGCGACTGCGCCGCCTGCCCGTGCTGGCAAACATGCTGGCGCAAAACCCGTTGTTGTCGGCGGTGTTCGTTGGTTACCCCGACGGGCAGTTCCTGCTGGTGCGCCCGGTGCGCAGCGATGCTTTGCGCGAGCGCATCGGCGCCCCCCGCGACGCCGCCTTCCTGGTGCAATCGGTGGCCCGCGAGCGCGGCGCAAACACCATGGTGGGGCGCTGGAGCCATTACGACGCTGCCCTGCATCTGATTGATTCGTCGATACGTACAGACTACCGGTATGACCCACGCACGCGTCCCTGGTATGTCGAAGCAATGGAAAAGAACACTCAAATTCTGACCGAACCGTACGTGTTCTTTACGACGCAGGAGGTGGGCGTCACACTGAGTCAGCCCAGCGAAGACGGGCACGCAGTGATAGGGCTTGATGTGGCCCTGAGCGACCTGGGGCGTGAGATTGGCGGGCTGCGCCTGATGCCCCGCACCGAAATCGCGGTGGTGAACAACAGTCTTCGTGTTCTGGCCTACCCCGACATGTCCCGCGTGCTGTTGCGTGACGGGGCGGAGCCAACCGGCCTGCGGCTGGGCACGCTCAGCGACCTGGGGGTTGCAAGCCTTGAAGCCATCGAGGCGCTGGGTTTGAAAGAAGGGCAGTCTCGCCGTCTGGTTGCCAATGGCGAGGAATGGCTGGCCCATGTCTTGCCGCTGGAGTCGATGCGCTGGCGAGGTTTGCACATTCTGATGGCCATTCCCACCCGCGAGCTGTTGGCCAATGTGAACAGCAACCTGCGGCGCCAGGTGTGGCTTTCCTTGTCGCTGATCGGGCTCATGCTGCCATTTGGCTGGTTGGCGGGGCGGCGTGTAGGGCGCAGCCTGACGGGGCTTGCCACGCAGGCGCAGGCATTGGCGCGGTTTGATTTCCGGCGGCCCACGCACCGCGTGTCACCCGTGCGGGAGGTGCGCGAACTGGGCCAAGTGATGGACCGCATGTCGGACACCATTCAGGAGTTTTTGCACATCACCCACCACATCAGCGCGGAGTCGCGCACCGACCTGATGCTGTCGAGCGTGCTGTACGAGTTGGTGCGTGCCACCAGTTGCACTGGCGGCGCGGTCTATCTCGTGGAGCCCGAACGCGCAGGGCTGCTGCGCACCGCACGTTATTGCGAAGACCCCGAGCAACAGTCGCGTTATCCCGAACATCTGGGCATGGCGCATTTTGTCAACCACGCGGAACCGCAGGTGGCGGATCTGCATGAAGACGACAGCGGGGCCATGCCGCCCCAGCGCGTGTTGCGGGTGCAGTTGCGCACCCGGGATGGCGAGCCCCTGGGCTTGCTGGTGCTGCGCCACGTGGCCGATAGGTCGCAAGACGATGCCCACTTTCGGGCCTTTGTAGAAAAGCTCTCTGGCACCTTGTCGGTGGCCATTGAAACGCGCAGCCTGATCGACGGGCAAAAGAAGCTGTTGGATGGTGTCATCCGCCTGCTGGCCGATGCCATTGACGCCAAGAGCCCCTACACCGGTGGCCACTGCGAGCGGGTGCCGCAGTTGGCCGAGTCGTTGATGCAGCGCATGTGCGACACAAAGGAAGGTCCCTTTGCCCAGGTGGCGATGACAGAGAACGAGCGCTATGAGTTTCGCCTCGGGGCCTGGTTACACGATTGCGGCAAGGTCACAAGCCCCGAGTACATCATTGACAAGGCCACCAAGCTGGAAGCGCTCTACAACCGCATCCACGAAGTACGCATGCGATTTGAGGTGCTCTGGCGCGATGCCGAGCTCGACTATTGGAAGCAGCACGTTGCGGGTGTTGATCCGGTGCGCCTGCAGCGCGAACTGCTGCAACGCCGCGAGCGCCTGCAGGACGATTTTGCCTTTGTGGCCCGGAGCAATGTGGGTGGAGAGTTCATGGCCGATGCCGATAGAGCGCGGCTTGCGGTGATCGGGCGGCAGGTGTGGCAACGCCACTTTGATGACCGGCTGGGCTTGTCGAAGGCGGAGAAGGCGCGGCTGGAGACTGTACCGGTGCGCCCCACGCCCGCCAATGAGCCCTTGCTGGCAGACCGTCCCGAACATATCGTGCCATGGGGTACAAGACGTCCGCCGGTAGAGCCCGGCAATCCTGCCAACCATTGGGGCTTTGACATGACGCTGCCTCCCCAGGAGGCCCATCTGGGCGAGTTGCACAACCTCTCGATCCAGCGCGGCACGCTCACAGCCGAAGACCGATTCAAGATCAATGACCACATTGTGCAGACCATCATCATGCTCAGCGGCCTGCCGTTTCCTCCCCATCTGGCGCGTGTGCCGTCGATTGCGGGGTCGCACCACGAGAAGCTGGACGGCACAGGCTACCCACGGCGGCTCAAGGCCGCAGACCTGACACTGGCCGACCGTGTGATGACCTTGGCAGACATTTTTGAGGCATTGACAGCCTCGGATCGCCCCTACAAGCCACCCAAGACGTTGTCGGAATCGCTCGCCATCATGGCCCAGATGGTGCGAGATCGGCATATTGATGCCGATGTGTTCCGTTTCTTTCTGACGAGCGGCGTGTGGCGCGAATATGCAGACCAATTCTTGCCACAGGCGCAGCACGATGGCGTCGACGTGCAAGCCATCATGCAGTCGTTGGGCTGACGCAGCCGGCACTTTCCGCTCTTTGCGGCGCTTGCTGTGCTGCTGGCTAGCGCCTGCCCCCAGCGCTCGTTGAAGGCGCGGACAACGGGCAGGCGCTCAGAACAGTTCGACGTCGTCGTTGGCCACTTTGGTGACCAGGTGACCGGCAGCGACGAGGTCGTCATAGAAGCACACCTCGTTGCGGCCATGCTCCTTGGCGTAGTAAAGCGCCTGGTCCGCCTGGCCCAGAATTTCCACGGGAGAACCCTGCGCCGTGCTCACAAAGCCCAGGCTGACCGTCACTTGACCCACCTGCGGGAAGTGGTATTCCTGCACCGCCAGACGGAAGCGGTTGAACACCTTGTGGGCCGTGCTCAGTGTGGTCGAGCGCAGCAGCACCACAAATTCTTCACCGCCAAAGCGGAAGATGCGGTCATGGCTGCGAAACGAGGAGCGCAGGATGTTGGCGATCAGGATCAGAACCTCGTCACCATACAGGTGCCCAAAACGGTCGTTGACCTGCTTGAAGTGGTCGATGTCCACCACCGCCAGCCACTGCTGAACCGGCTCATCCCCTGCGGCGCCGTCCTCCACTGCAAATGACTCTGAAATAGCACTCGAGCGACTGTCCAGGCCATTCATCGCATGGCGGGAGAACTGCTCGTCAAATGTCTTGCGGTTGAACAGGCCGGTGAGCGCATCCCGCTCGCTGTAGTCAAGCAGGCTCTGGTAGTTCTGGTAAACCTGAAACACGCCCTTGATCACATCCAGCTTGTGCGCAGACAACGGGCGTGACTGTGTGATCTCCAGGCACGTGCTGACCTTGTCGTGCATCCACACAGGCAGCCACAACACATGGCAGCCCTTGCGGGGTGACGAAACGGCGCTGCTTTCTTTTTTGGCAATACAGTCGCGCAAGGCGGGGTAGTGGTCCAGCGATTCCCGGCGGGGATCTGCGGCAGCCTCCGAGTCGGTAGACACCAGCTGGCCACTGTCTTCCACCCAGGTACGGGGCCGTACATGGGGCACCCCTGCGTCAGTGAAGATCTCCAGAGCCCGCACTTCGGTGATGCTGCTGAGCTTTTGTAGCGTGGACAACACCGACACTTCCAACCGCAAATGATCGCGGTGACCGGTCATTTCGACCAAGTTCTGCAGAATGGGTTTCATGGGCGGGTAGTGGCGGACCGAGGGGTGCTGTAGGTCAGGGACGTCGCAGAAACACAAGATCCCACACGCCGTGCCCCAGCCGCAAGCCGCGGTTCTCGAACTTGGTCAGCGGGCGGTAATCGGGTTGGGTCGCAAAGCCGGTGGCGGTGTTCTGAAGCATCGGCTCGGCACCCAGCACCTCCAGCATCTGGTCTGCGTAGGGCTCCCAGTCGGTGGCGCAATGCAGGTAGCCGCCGGGTTTGAGGCGCGCTGCCAGCTTGGCCACCAGCGGCGCCTGAATCAGGCGGCGCTTGTTGTGTTTGGTTTTATGCCAGGGATCTGGGAAGAAAATGTGCACACCATCCAGGCTTGCCAGAGGCACCATGTGGTCGATGACTTCGACGGCGTCGTGCTGCAGGATGCGGATGTTGGTGAGTTCCTGCTCGCCAATGCGCTTGAGCAGTGCGCCCACGCCGGGTTCATGGACCTCGCAGCACAAGAAATTGTCTTCAGGGCGCACGCGCGCAATGTGCGCCGTGGCCTCGCCCATGCCAAACCCGATTTCCAGCACCAGCGGCGCGTTGCGGCCAAAAACGGCGGCAGCATCAAGCGGGGCGGGCGTGTAGGGCACGATGAAACGCGGGCCCAGGTCTTCAAAAGCCTTGGCCTGACCTGTGGTGGTGCGGCCTGCGCGGCGCACAAAACTCTTGATGGTCTTGGGATGGGTAACGCCCGCAGGCGCAACACCTGGGGTTGAAGGCGCCGGTGCTGCAGCAGGCACGGCGCTGAGAGGGACAGAAGCTGTGGTCAATTCGTTCACGATGGGTGATTGTAGTTTCGTCGCCACGCTGCCACCCAGTGGGCCAGTGCGTCCGAGACACAAATATTGTCAGGATCTGCCAACACCGGCAAACCCAGTGTGAATGCGGCCTGCGACAAGGCCCGTACGGGTTGATTCAGGTCAAGGGCTTGGGCGCCATTCTGTTTGGATAGCTTCTCTCCGTTGTCGCCGCACACCAGCGGCGCATGCAGGTAGCAGGGGGTGGGCACACCAAGCGCCTGCTGCAACAAGATCTGGCGTGGGGTGTTGTCGGCCAGGTCCTCGCCCCGCACCACCTCAGTGATTCCCTGATCTGCATCATCCACCACCACCGCCAATTGATACGCCCAGAGGCTGTCGGCACGGCGCAGCACGAAGTCTCCCACGGTGCTCGCCACGTCTTGCCGTTGAACGCCCAGTCGCCGGTCTTGCCATTGCAATGCACCGTGATGTTCTGAATTGATAGCATCAAAGCTATGTTTGATAGGCGCAAGCGGTTGTTTTTGCTTGAATTCTGTCGCATTGAACCGCCATGATCGCGCGCTGCGGCCTTGCAACCCATGGCGGCAGGTTCCGGGATAAGGCAGCGCGGCGTGGCGTTCGCGGGCGTGGCCCAGGGCCGCGTTGGCGTCTTCGATGTCTTTGCGCGAGCAGGCGCAAGGGTAAACATGCCCCAGTGCAATCAACCGGTCCAATGCGCGCTGATAAAGCGCCCCTCGTGTGGATTGCCATACGGGGGGCTCATCTGGCAGCAGGCCGCAGGTGGCCAGCTGCTTCAGGATGAACTCGGCGGCACCCGGCACGCAGCGAGGCGTGTCCACGTCTTCAATGCGCACCAGCCACTGGCCGCCCAGGCCGTTTTTCCAGGCACGGGCGTCGAGCCAGCTGGCCAGCGCCGCAACCAGCGAGCCCGCATGCAACGGGCCCGTGGGGGAGGGGGCAAACCGGCCCACATACCGCTCGCCGTCGCGCCCCTCATCGCGCGGCGACGGGTTGGCGCCCGCACTCGCAGTCATGCCACCGCTAGTGCCAGTTCCAGTCCCGACAAGAATGCGTCTTCAAGCCGGTGTCCCAGGCACCAGTCGCCACAGGCGCCCAGGCCTGTGGTGGCGTCCCACAAATGACTGCGACCCAGTGGGTGGGTGGTTTTTGCGTAACGCCAGCGGCGCGTATCCGCATGCGCGGGCTCAGCGCGGATGCCAGTGATCTCGGCAAAGGCTTTGATGAGCTTGGCCTGAACGCGGGCGTCGTCGTCTTCCAGATGCTCGGCGGACCAGGCCGGGCTGGCCTGCACGGTCCAGCGCTCTATCACCGTGCGGCCAGGTTTGGACGACTCGCGGGCCAGCCAAGAAATGCGGTGGTGGGTGCTGCGTGCAGCATTCCATTGTGGGCCTAGCGTGGTCAAGCCGGGGCGCACCGCTTGAGGGTAGGCAAGCATCAGGGTCCAGCAGGGCGCAATGGACACCTGGGACATGGCTTCCGTCAAGACGGTATCTACCGACGAGCTTGCCAGCAGCGCCTGAGCGGGCACTGACGGCTGAGCCAGCAGCACGGCGTCAAACCCCGCATACACCTGCCTGCCTCCGCCGGGCCCCTCGGTGCGCACTTGCCAGCCAGGGGCGTTCAGCGCGTCCTGTTCGATGTGGGTGACGCAGGTGTTCGTGATGAGCTGGCCGGTTTGCAGCAGGGGCTCGGCCCAGGTGGTTACCAGCGACTGCATGCCGGGGGTGGCCACCCAGTGGGCTTCGCGATGGGGCAGGCCCACGGCAGTCACATTGCCTGCCGCATCCAGGACCTGTACGGAATTGGCGCTCCAGCGTTTGCAGACGCCCGGCACGCTGTCGATGGCTCGGGCAAAACGCGGGTCGCGCACGGTGAAGTATTGGGCCCCTGCATCAAAGTTGCCAAAAGGAGTGTCGATGGTGGTGGTGCGGCCACCCGCGCGCGATGATTTCTCGAACACTGTCACGCGGTGCCCGGCTTGCACCAGCGTGCGCGCACAGGCAATGCCGGCCATGCCGGCGCCGATGATGGCGAAATGGCGCTGCGCTTTCCCGGAGGCCGCAAGAGGTGCCGCAGGGGCTGTGGCAGCCGCGTTTGCGGAGGCGCTGGCGCGTCGCAGCCGTTTGGCGGGAAGAGGATCGGGTTTGCTCATGGAAGGCCTTTCGGTGACGTTCGGCGGGTGAAATGCAATGCGAAACCAACAGCGACCACTCTACACGCGCCAGACCCTCATGGGCCCTTGATCCGCATCAGAAATGATGGTGGTTTTCCAGCAGTGCCTTGCGTGTGGTCGGGCTTTGCAACTGCGTCAGCCACCATTGCAGCGCGCGACCCGGTGCGGTGAAGCCCGGCCCACCCCAGGCATAGTCGACGCGGACCTTGCGCTCGGGCCGGGACACGCGGCGCTGCACCAGGCGGCCTGCCTCGAGGTAGGGGCGCACCATGGGTTCGGGCAAAAAACCGCCTCCGAGACCACGCAGTTGTACCTGCACCTTGGCCTGCATGGTGTCCACGGTGAGGACATCTTGCCCGCCCAGCAAGCCCATGGTGGCGCCGCCCCGGGTAGCCGAATCGGCCACGGCCACGGCGCGGTGCTCCAGTAGCATGGCATCGGTGATGGGCTCGGGTGCGCTGGCCAGCGGGTGGTGCGGCGCCACCACATAGATAAAGAGCATTTCACCCAGTGGCGCCTGCTGCATGCCCGCCACGCTGCCGCTGGCGATCGACACGCCGATGGCCAGGTCTGCGCGGCCCGATGTGAGCGCCTCCAGTGTGCCGGTCATGATGCCGTCGCGCAGCTTGAGCCTGGTGGGCGGGCCCATGGCATAAAAAGCGTCCACCAACTCCAGCATGGTGTACGGCGAAATGATGCCATCGACCGATATCGTGAGGTGCGGCTCCCAGCCCGTGGCCACGCGGCGCACGCGATGGGCCACGGCATCAATGTCTTCAAGCAGGCGTGCGCCCTCGCGCAGCAGCTCCCTGCCCGCTTCAGTGGGGCGGGCTTGGCGGGCGCTGCGGTCGAACAGCAGCACGTCCAGTGCGTCTTCGATCTGCCGCACCCGGTAGGTCAGCGCGCTGGGAACCAGACCCAACTGCCGCGCGGCTGCGGCAAAGCTGCCTGCCGCCGCGATCACCTGCAGCATGGTCAGTGCGTCGGGGGTGAGAACATCGCGTGCATTTTGCATGGTGACTATCCGCTGGTTCAGATAATTTGAATGATGCCATCAATTTGCCAGCCCCTGCAAGACGGGTCGCAGATCTACAGTGGGGGCTTGAAAGGAGCACACCGATGCTGACTGTTCGTAAATCACAAGACCGGGGCCATGCCGACCATGGCTGGCTCAATTCTTTCCACAGCTTCTCGTTTGCGGGCTATTACGACCCGGCCCACATGGGGTTTGGCAACCTGCGCGTCATCAACGAAGACCGTATCGCACCGGGCACGGGTTTTGGCACCCATGGCCACCGCGACATGGAAATCATCAGCTACGTGTTGTCGGGCGAACTGGCCCACAAAGACAGCATGGGCAACATCAAAGGCATACCGCCCGGCGATGTGCAGCGCATGAGCGCTGGCACCGGTGTGATGCACAGCGAGTTCAACCATGCTGCGGGTCAGACCACGCATTTTCTGCAGATCTGGATCGAGCCCAATGTGCGCGGCATTGCGCCGAGCTATGAGCAAAAGACGTTTGCAGAAGCCGAAAAACGGGGTGTGCTGCGCCTGGTGGCCTCACCCGATGGTGCGCAGTGCTCGGTCAAGATTCATGCAGATGCATCGGTGCATGCGGGATTGATCGACGCCGATGAGGCTGTCACACGGGCTCTCAACCCCGAACGCAAGACCTACGTGCATCTGGTGCGTGGCGCGCTGCAGGTGAATGGGCATAGCCTGTCGGCCGGCGATGCCGCGCTGATGGAAAACGAAACCACCTTGTCGTTGACCCATGGCCACGACGCCGAGGTGCTGGTGTTTGACCTGGCCGCCTGACGGTCTATTTTTTCCTACCGTCTTCTGTATTTTTTTCCTCCCCATTTTTCATCAGGAGCTCACCATGTACGCATCCCTGCAAAATCCTCTGGCCCTCGTTGCCCGTCTGTTGATGGCCGCGCTGTTCCTGCCTGCCGGCATTGGCAAGCTCACCGGCTTTGCCGGCACGGTGGGCTATATCACCTCGGTTGGGATGCCCATGCCCACCGTTGCGGCGGCCATTGCAGCCGTCGTGGAAGTGCTGGGCAGTTTGGCGCTGATTTTTGGTGTGGGAACCCGTGTCGCCGCGTTGGTGTTGGCATTCTTCACCTTGGTGGCCAGCTATTTCTTTCATGCCTACTGGGCCGTGCCGGCTGATCAACAAATGATCACGCAGTTGCTGTTCTTCAAGAACGTCGCGGTAGTGGGCGGTTTGCTCGCCCTGGCAGCCTTTGGTGCTGGCGCCTGGAGCATTGACGGCAAGCGCACGGACCGCTAAACCCGGTAGGTTCCGGCTGGTCCCGGATGACTCCGCTCCCGCCCGCTGGGGCGAGGGCGTATTTTTTATACAGAAAGCACCGCTTCCCATGTCTCTGATTGCAGTGGTTTATCACTCCGGCTACGGCCACACCCAGCGCCTGGCCCAGGCCGTGGCCCATGGCGCAAGCGGCCAACTGGTGGCGATTGACGCCGATGGCAACCTGCCCGACGGTGGCTGGGATACCTTGGCCGCCGCCAGCGCCATCATTTTTGGCGCGCCCACGTATATGGCGGGGCCGAGTTGGCAGTTCAAGAAGTTCGCTGACGCTTCTTCCAAACCCTGGTTCACCCAGGCCTGGAAGGACAAGCTGTTTGCTGGCTTTACCAACAGCGCCAGCACCAACGGCGACAAGCAAATCACGCTGGACTATCTGTTTCACCTGGCCATGCAGCACGGCGGCTTGTGGGTGGGCAATGGCGTGCTTCCGTCCAACGCCAAGACCGCCATGCGCAACGATGTGAACTGGATCGGCGCCTACACCGGCGCGATGGCGCAGTCGCCGTCGGATGCCTCCGCCGCCGAGATGTTCCCGGGCGATCTGGAGACCGGCCGCTTGCTGGGCCAGCGCGTGGCCGAAGCAGTTGCCCGCTGGAGCCGTTAAGAACGTATTCACGTTCTCCGCTACATTGACGCATTCACTGGGGGCCCGGCCTTGGCACGCAGGGCCCCAGCACACCTGAAAGAGAGACGCACCATGTCCCTAGAACTGCGGCGCATTCCCGGCGCCCCCATGGCCCAGACGCTGCAAATCCGCAGCCACGAACTGACGGTGGATGGCAGTGTGGCAGAGGGCGGCGCCGATGGTGGCCCTGACCCCCATGACCTGTATGACGCTGCACTGGGGGCCTGCAAGGCACTCACCGTGTTGTGGTACGCGCGCCGCAAAGGCCTGCCGGTACAGGATGTGCACACGGTGATCGAGCGAGATGCGAGCGCCGAGCGCAGCGGCACATACCGGCTCGCGGCGCGGCTGCAGATCAGTGGCGACCTGACGGACGCCCAAATGACCGAGCTTGAAGCCGTGGCCCACAAATGCCCGGTGCACAAGCTCATGGCCAGCGTGACAACCGAAATCACCACGACGGTGGAGCGCATGCCATGAGCGGTGACCCATTGCTTCACCTGACAGGGCATGACAAGGATCTGGGCGGCGGATTCACCGTGCGTCGTCTGTTGCCTGCGCTTCAGCGCAGGGCCGTGGGCCCCTTTCTGTTTTTCGACCACTTCGGGCCTGTGACGGTGCACCCGCAGGATGAACATGACGTGCGCCCACATCCGCACATCGGCCTTGCCACCGTCACGTACCTGTTCGAAGGCGCGATCATGCACCGCGACAGCCTGGGTTCGCTGCAGCAGGTGGAGCCTGGCGCGATCAACTGGATGACGTCGGGGCGTGGCATCGTGCACTCCGAGCGCCGTCCCGAAGCCCTGGCCTCGCGCGACTACGTGAACCATGGCCTGCAACTGTGGGCCGCTCTGCCGCGCGAGCAGGAGGAGGCGGAGCCCGCCTTTGTCCACACGCCCGCCGAGGCCATCCCCGAGGTACGCGTGGGCGACGCAGTGGTGCGTGTGCTCATCGGCACCGCTTTTGGGCAGACATCGCCCGTGGCCACGTTCGCCCCCACGCTGTACCTGGACGTGCAATTGCCCGCGGGGGCTGTTCTGGAGCTTCCGGCGTTGGCCCCCGAGATGGCGATCTACTGCGTCAATGCCGACCTGCAGCTGGACGGCGACAGCGAGCCGCTGCCCCTGCATACCCTGGGCGTGCTGCCCGAGGGGCGGGGCGCCACAGTGCGCAGCACAGCCCCCAACGCTATCGGCCGAGGGACCGCAGGTGCGGGCGCGCGCTTCGTGGTCATTGGCGGGGCGCCGTTGGACGGACCACGCCATATCTGGTGGAACTTTGTCTCCAGCCGCAAGGAGCGCATCGTTCAGGCGGCACACGACTGGGAAGATCAGGCCATGGGCAAGGTGCCAGGCGAGGTGGAGTGGATTCCACTGCCGGAGCGCCGTTTCAAACCCTGATGCCCATGCCCATGCCTATGCCCATGGGAAGGATCTTTTGGGCAAATGTATTGATGAATTAAGGCGCTAGTGCTTATCCAATAAGCGCTAGCAGCTCACTTATTAGGAGCGAAATCAGGTATTGCAGGCGTGGCGGACTTTTCTGGTGCTGCGGACAGCGTGCCGGTCGACAGGTCTGCAGCCAGGGTGCGGCGTTCGTCGAAAACAAAACAGCCGCCGTGGTAGTGCGCGCCATCCGTTTCCTCGAAGTATTTCAGGATGCCACCTTCGAGCTGGTAAACGTGCGTGAGGCCTTCCTCGCGCATCAGAATGGCGGCCTTCTCGCATCGAATGCCGCCCGTGCAGAAACTCACCACCGTCTTTTCCGCGAGATCGGCCTTGTGGGCCTTGAGTGCAGGGGGAAATTCGGTGAATTTGTCGATGCGCCAATCGATGGCATTGTCGAATGTGCCTTCATCCACTTCGAACGCGTTGCGCGTGTCCAACGTCACCACGGGTCGGCCCGAGTCGTCGTGGCCCTGGGCCAGCCAGCGGCGCAGGGTGGCGGGGGTGACCGCCGGAGCGCGGCCCTCGGAGGGCTGAATGGCAGGGTGGTCCATGCGGATGATCTCGCGCTTGACCTTGACCAGCATCTTGCGAAATGGCACGGTGGCCGACCAGCTTTCTTTGGGTTGCAGATCAGCAAAACGCGCGTCGATACGCAAGGCATCGACAAAGCCGCGCACCGCATCGACTGGGCCAGCCAAAAAGAAGTTGATGCCTTCCTCGGCCAGCAGGATGGTGCCCTTGAGCTGGGCGTTGGTGGCCCGAGCCTGCAGCAGGTCGCGCAATGCCTGGGCATCGGGCAGCGGCACGAACTTGTAGCAGGAGATGTTGAGGACGTTGTTGTTCACGGCAATAAAACGGACAAAGGCCCGTTGAAGGCCTGTTGGGTGGGTCTGTCAATCACCTGCGCCGCCGGTCACCCCATGGATGGGCACCCCGGGGCAGCGGGCGCTGTCACGCTGCGGGCGAAAGCAGGGTGGTTTCTATCTTGTTGGCCAACTGGGCAATCGCCAGAGCGGCCGGGCAGTTGGGGGTTTGCAGCAGCAGCAACTGGCGCCGCATCACCGCATCGCGCACCGAGGGGTCGGCCGGGATATCGCCCATGTGGATCAGACGCATGGGCCTGCCCGACTCGGTGGTGACAAAGCGGTCCAGCACCTGCTGCAACTGGCTGGTGATGGCGCGGCCATCGCCGGGGCGCGCCGCCTGGTTGATCACCATGCGCACATGCTGGCGTTTTTGCTGCATGGCCAATACCTTGATCGCGGCGTAGGCGTCGGTCAGCGAGGTCGGCTCAGGGGTGGCCACAATCAAAACCTCGGAAGCCAGCGACACCGAGAACAGCACCACATCGGATATACCGGCGCCGGTGTCCAGCAGCACCACGTCATAACGCGGCGTGAGCGCCTGGATCACGCTCAAAAACTGGTTGCGCACTTCGGGGGTGAGCCGTGAATACTCCACCATGCCCGAGCCGGCCAGCAAGACGTCGAAGCCGCCCGGGGCCGCGATGACGGCGTCGTCCAGCGCAGCTTTGCCCGTGAACACATCGTGCAGGGTGATTTTGGGGTGCAGGTTCAGCACCACGTCCAGGTTGGCCAGACCCAGGTCGGCATCCAGCACCAGCACACGTTGACCGCGGCGGGTGAGGGCAGCGGCCAGATTGGCCGACACAAAGGTCTTGCCCACACCGCCTTTGCCGCTGGTCACCGCGATGATGCGGGCGCCGTGTGGGGATGGGGCCATGGGTATAGAGGGGCCAGCTGGGGCTGCTGGAGAGGTGGGTTGGGGGGACAGCGCGTCACTCATCATCGAACTTTCAGTAGGCGCTGCCTGTTGGGTGGGGGTCCAGTGGAGGCAGGTCGCCCCAGCCCGATGGGGTGTAGAGCGGGCCAAACAACAGGCTTTTCTCTTCGGCACTGACGGTGCTGTCGGGTTGCTCCTCAATGCTGACATGGTCGCGGCCCGCCGCCTTGGCCTGGTAGAGCTGGTGGTCGGCGCGGTCGGTCCACAGCAATGTGGTGGAGCGGATCCACTGCATGGCAAATGCACCGCCAATGCTGACCGTGACGTTCAGCTCGACCGATGGCGAGATGCGGATGGACGTATTGGCCACCGCCCGCCGGATACGCTCGGCCACCACACGGCCAAACGCGGCCTGGCACGCGGGCAACACAACGGCAAACTCTTCACCGCCATAACGGGCCAAGGTGTCCATGGGGCGCACACATGCACTCAATGTGCGGGCGACCGACTGCAGAACCGCGTCGCCGGCCAAGTGGCCGTGGGTGTCGTTCACCTTTTTGAAGTGATCGATGTCGAGCATGAGCAAAAGGGCGGCTTCGCCTGAGCGGGTCACGCGATCGATTTCACGCTCCAGCACGGCACGAAAATGCCTGCGGTTGGCCAACCCTGTAAGGGGATCTTTGAGCGAGAGTTCACACAGGCCATCGATAAGGCCCTGCAAATAGCGCGAAGGCGCTTCGCGTTGCAATGCCGCTTCGCTGCCGCCGGCTTGAGTCACCAGCGCGTGTGCAGTGTCAAGGCGAAGGTCGCGCAGATCGACTAAATGAGAGGCCGCAGAGTCAGACACAAGTGGATCAAAGAGAGTTTGCCGAGTGTACCAGTGCGTCAGCATGTAGAACGGGCGACCGCCGCAGCAATTTGGTTGCTCAAACCCTTGGTGTGGGCTCGGGCAGCTGTGCAATGGCCGCCATCGCCTCGGCATCGGTACGGTACATGGCCAGCCCCGCGTTTGGCTCCAGCAAACCGGCTTGTCGGAGGGCTTTTTCGGCGGGCAGTTTCAGGCCGCTCAGGTGCAGCGTTCCGCCCCTGGATTGCATCAGCGCCAGCAACTGGGCGAAGGTTTCTACTCCTGTCACATCGATGCGGTTGATAGGCTGGGCCAGCAGGCACAAATGTACGATCTCGGGGTGCCGCACCAGATGCTCGTTAACACGCCGCTCCAGCGCGCTGGCCGAGGCAAAGTCGAGCTCGGCATCCATGCGCAGCGCCAGAAGCCGGGGCGCCAGCGGGGGGAGGTTCCACAAATGGCGGTCACGCATGCTTCCGTCCGGGTGCAGGCCTACTTCGATGATGCGCGGGTGCAGGCGCTGATAAAGAAAATGGCTGAGATTGATCAGCAGCCCCACCAGCACGCCCCAGTACATGCGGGGCGCCGTGGCCAGCGTCAGTGCAAAGGTAATGCCGCTGATTGCCGCTTCAACCCGAGACACCTTCCACAGCCTGACGAACGTCCCCGGTTTGATCAGGCTGGTGACTGCTGTTACCACCACGGCCGCCAGCACCGACTGCGGCACGTGGTACAGCACGGGCGTCAACCACAGCAACACCACCAGCACCAAGCCAATGGCAAAGAGCGTGGCCCAGCCACTCTTGGCGCCCGCGTACAAATTGATGGCCGAACGCGAGAACGACGCGCTGGTGGCAAAGCTGCCACACAGGCCGCTGCTGATCTTGGCAAGCCCCTGTCCAATCAGGTCCTGGTTCTCGTCCCATTGGTCGCTGGAGCGCTGGCTCTCCACCTTGGCGCTGGAGGCTGTCTCCAGAAAGCTCACCAAGGTCACCACCAGCACCGGCATCACCAGCGCCGTGAAACTCGTCCAGGACAGAGCACCCGGCCAGTACGGCGCGGGCATACCCGACGGCAGGGCCCCCACTACAGCACCTCCTGCGTCGGCGTAGCCCAGGGCCCAGCTCAACGCACCTGCGGCGCTCACCACCACAATGGCCGCCGGAAAACTGGGGCGCAGCCGGCGCGCCAACACCAGCAGCGCCAGACTGCCCAACCCGAACGTCGCTGCCGTCAAATCAAACAGCCCGGGCGACGGGGTGGAAAACAGCGCACTCCATTCGGCCGCACGCATTCCCGTCAACGACCGCAACTGAGAGCCCAGGATAAGGAGCGCCGCCGCCTGCGTGAAGCCGCTGAGCACGGGAGACGTCACCAGGTTGAGCAACCAGCCAAACCGGACCATGCCCATGACGAGTTGGAGCAGGCCAGACAACAGTGCCATCCACGCTGCGAGGGCCACCCAGTCAGCGCTGCCTGGCTCTGCCAGCCCCGTGAGCGATGCGCCGATCAAAAGGCTCGTCAGCGCAGTGGGCCCCACTCCCAGGCGAGTGGATGAGCTGAACAGCACCGCGACCAGGGCTGGGATCAGGGACGCATAAATCCCGGTGACCAGCGGCATCCCGGCTAGTGCGGCATAGGCCACACCTTGAGGCACGAGCATCAGTCCGACGGTCATTCCCGCCCAGAACTCTCCTTTGATCAAAGCCCGATCAGGGCGGGGCCACTTGAGGAACGGAAACCAGCGGGCCAGTGGTAATGACGTCATGCCCCGATTGTCGCGTGTCACGCCGGAGTTCCGCTGGAACCCGTTTCGCCAGGGAGGGATGAATTCGGTCTCTGTCCTACACGCACCTCGGCTCTGTCTGACCCCGTCGGCGTGCACGATTGCCTACGATGGCTTCATCCCGTCCCCATCCAAGGAGCAATCCCATGAACCCCATCAAAATGACCGAACGCCCCGCACACCGCTTTGCCAGCATCCTGGCCGTCAGCGCCCTGGCGCTGGGTTTGGCGGCCTGCGGCAAAAACGAAGAGCCTACCGTGGGGCAACGTCTGGACTCAGCTGTTGAAAAAACCGAGCAGGCCGCCGCCGATGCCCGCGTCAAAGCGGAAAGCGCCATGAACAAAGCGGAAACCAAAATGGAACAAGGCGCAGCCACCGCCGAGTCCACCGCAAAAAGTGCCGCCAACAGCGCCATGGGGGCCATTGATGACGCCACCATCACAACCCAGGTCAATGCCGGACTTGCCAAAGACCCAGACTTGAGTGCCGTCAAGATCAACGTCGATACAGTGGGCGGCAAGGTGACCTTGAATGGGCCGGCTCCCACCACGGCAGCCCGCGACCGGGCCGAAACCATTGCCAAAGCGGTCAATGGTGTGACCTCGGTCAACAACCAGCTGGTGGTCACACCCAATTAAGAACGTGTTCACGATCTAAGGGACTTCCACGCCCTGCAAAAAGGCCCTGCACCTGCACTGCACCGGGCCAGCGCCTGGACCAAGCGCCGCCACGGAATGACCCATGGCGGCGCGCTACCATGGTGTGCATGAAAGACCACCTGCCTGATCTCTCCACCCGTCTCGTTCATCACGATTATTCGCCACCGCCTGGCTTCATGGCTCCCCAGCCTGGTGTTTACAAGGCGTCCACGGTCATCTTCCCCAATGTGGCCGTCATGCGCTCTCGCGAATGGAAGGACAAGAGCGGGTACACCTATGGCCTGCACGGCACGCCCACCACCTTCATTCTCGAAGAGCGCCTGTGCACACTGGAAGGCGGGCTGCAATGCCTGCTGGTGCCCAGTGGCCTCGCGGCCATTGCCAACGTGGCCCTGGCGCTGCTCAAACCGGGTGATGAGGTGCTGATTCCCGACAACGCCTACGGTCCCAATAAAGACCTCGCCCACGCAGAACTCGCCCGCCTGGGCATCAAGCCCGTGCTGTACGACCCTTTGAATCCTGCAGATCTGGAGGCGCGCCTTACGCCTGCCACGCGGCTGGTATGGCTTGAGGCGCCGGGGTCGGTCACCATGGAGTTCCCGGACCTCTGCGAGCAGGTGCGCATTTGCCGTGCGCGCGGGGTCACCACCGCACTCGACAACACCTGGGGTGCGGGCCTGGCATTTGCGCCGTTCGACCTGCTGGGCGACGGCACCCTGGGCGTGGATGTTTCTGCGCATGCACTCACCAAGTACCCGAGCGGAGGGGGGGATGTGCTGATGGGCAGCGTGATGACGCGCGACCCGGCCCTGCACATGAAGATCAAGCTCACCCACATGCGCCTGGGACTGGGTGTGGCGGGCAATGACGCAGAAGCCGTGTTGCGTGCCCTGTCCAGTATCGGCCTGCGTTACCGTGCCCACGACGAGGCGGCCCGCCGCCTGGCCCAATGGCTGCAGCAACAGCCCGCCATCGCCCAGGTGCTACACCCCGCATTGGAGTCATCGCCCGGCCATGCCCACTGGAAGGCCCTGTGCGGAGCCGCGCAAGGCGGGCAGGGCGCGGCAGCGGGGTTGTTCAGCGTGATGATCGATGCGCGATACACGCAGCAGCAGGTGGATGCCTTCTGTGACGGCTTGCGCCTGTTCAAGCTGGGCTACAGCTGGGGCGGCCCGATGAGCCTGGTGGTGCCTTATGACCTGGCCACCATGCGCAGTCGGCCCGCTCCGCATTTGGCACCCGGCACCCTGGTGCGGTTTTCGGTGGGGCTTGAAGCGGTGGAAGACCTTCGCTGCGATCTGGAGCAAGCCATGGCTCGGGCCTTTCCCCCGCTTGACCCGTCTGCGGCGGGGTGACAGGCTTTACGCCTTGGGTTGTGGCGGGGTGGTATCGGGGTGGTAGTTTCCTCAGTGGCGCGGCGCGGATAGGTGGCTTAGTGTGAGGACTCGCGGATTTGCGGCAGTCGCTTGTGTCGCCCGCTGCCCACCTCCGCTTGTTTTTCCCCCCATGACCGCCACACCGTCTCTCCCCATTTCCAAGCCCGCCACGCCGACCACGCCCGGCCATTCTGTCGAACCGGTAGACGCTGCCTTGCTGGCGCGGCCGGCTCAGTCAGCGGGCCTGGCGCCAAACCATTCATCCAGTCCAGAGGCCACACCGCCCGTCACACTGCAGCGGTTGCGGTGGGGCGACCCTTTGCGGTGGCTCGCCCGGGGGGTACAGGACGTGCGCGCCGCGCCGGGGGTTGCGGTCTTTTATGGCTCCTGCTTTTGGCTCATGGCATTGGTGCTGGGCTGGGTGTTTCGCACACGGCCCGAATACGCCATGTCCCTGGCCAGCGGCTGCTTGTTGCTGGGGCCATTTCTGGCCATGGGGCTTTATGACACCAGCCGGCGTCGCGAGGCCGGGTTGCCTGCGGCGTTGAGCGAGTCGCTGACCTGCTGGGACAGCCATATGGGCAGCATGGGCATGCTGGTACTGGTGCTCGTGGTGCTGGAGCTGCTGTGGGGCAGGGCTTCGCTGGTGGTGTTTGCGGTGTTCTTCAACACGGGCATGCCATCCACCACGGGCGTGGTGCAGGCGGTGTTCAACCCCCAGAACTGGAGTTTTGTGGCGGTGTACACCGTGGTGGGCGGGGTTTTTGCCACCCTGGTGTTCTCCACCTCGGTGGTGTCCATCCCCATGATTCTCGATCGCGACACCGACGCGCTCACGGCGGGCATTACCAGCATGCGGGTAGTGATCGAAAACCCCTTGGTGATGTTTTTCTGGGGGGCGCTTCTCACGGCCATCGTGTCTCTTTCGCTCTGGTTCTGGGGCGTGGGACTGTTATTGGCCGGACCAGTGCTGGGCCATGCCAGCTGGCATGCCTACCGTGCTGCAGTAACCCCACGCCAGTCGGCGCCTGCATAAGCCCGGCAAGGTTCATGCTGTTACAGTGGGCCTCTACTTTAGGAAGCAATTACCTTGGCAACACCCAACTACGGATACGAAAAGCGCCAGCGCGAACTCGCCAAAAAGAAAAAAAAGGAAGAGAAGCTGAGAGCTAAAACCCACCCCCGGCCAGACGGCCCGCAGGACGATCGGCAGCCCGATGACGCCCAAGCCGGTGGCGATGCCCCCGCCTCTGACCAGCCTGCAGGCCCCGCCAGCGCGTAGACCGTCCACGTTCCCCCCGATGCTGCACGTGCGCATCCGTATCAGCGCAGCAGCTTCTTGAGCTCCGGCCACACGTTGGCCAGCATCTGCGGGTGTGCCTCGGCGCGTGGGTGGATACGATCTGCCTGAAACAGGCGGGTCGGGTCCGGCCCGTCGGCCACCCCCTTGAGCAAGAACGGTACGACCCCCGCTTTGTTGGCCTGCGCCACGCCAGCAAACAACGCTGCAAACTTATTGGCATAGTCAGTGCCATAGTTCGGCGGCACCTGCATCCCCACCAGCAGCACCTTGGCGCCGGCTTTTTGCGCCGTTTGTGTCATCCAGTTCAGGTTGTCTTCCGTATTTTTGAGCGGTAGCCCGCGCAGTGCGTCGTTGCCCCCAAGCTCGATCACCACATGGCTGGGCTGGTGCTGTGCAAGCAAGGCCGCTAGGCGCGAGCGGCCGCCGGAGGTGGTTTCGCCACTCACGCTGGCGTTCACCACGGACACACCTGGTTTTTCTTTGGATAGCTGCTTTTCGAGCAAGGCCACCCAGCCCGTGCCGCGCGCCAGGCCATATTCGGCGCTCAGCGAATCACCCAACACCAGAATCAACGGTGGGCGTGCATGGGGCGTCGCTGTGGCTTTCACCGCAGGTTTTGCCTGGGCCCACACGGCCGGGGCGCAAATCCCCACCACCAGGCCGGTAGCGGCGCTCAGGATAAAGTGGCGCCGGTGTTGATGTCGAATCAAAATAAAGAGCCTTTCATGTCCGAACCCTTCTCATCGCCGGTGGCGTCCATCCCGGCATCGTCTGCGACACCCATTATTGCGGTGGAGCATGTCTTCAAGTCGGTGACGGATTCCACGGGAACGCTCGACATTCTGCGGGATATCGATTTCCGCCTGGCACCGAGGGAAACCGCTGCCATCGTGGGTGCATCGGGCTCGGGCAAAAGCACCTTGTTGTCCATCATCGCCGGGCTGGACACGCCCACCCGTGGCACGGTGCGCATCGACGGCCATGACCTTTTTGCCGTCGATGAAGACGCGCGTGCCGCTCTGCGCGCCCAGAAGATAGGCTTTGTGTTCCAGAGCTTTCAGCTCATGGGGAACCTTACCGCGCTCGAAAACGTGATGCTGCCGCTGGAGCTGTCCAGCCGCCCGGAGGTCCGCAAAAGTGCCCGCAAGGCCGCCACCGACATGCTGGCCCGTGTGGGCCTGGGCCAGCGCCTGGCGCATTACCCCAAGGTGCTGTCGGGTGGTGAGCAGCAGCGCGTGGCCCTGGCGAGGGCCTTTGTGGTGCAGCCGGCCGTGCTGCTGGCTGACGAGCCCACGGGCAGCCTGGATTTTGCGACGGGCGAAACCATCATGCGGCTCATGTTCGACCTGAATCGCGAACTGGGCACCACACTGGTGTTGGTCACACACGACCGGGCGATTGCCGATCAATGCGAACGGCGCATCACCATCGAGGCGGGGCAGGTGGTCTGATGGCCTGCTCGCACCGGGGGGTGTGCGCTGCGGTTGATTTTTTGGTGTTTTTGGCCTCTGGCGCTTGTGTATCTTGCGCTGGCAGCTATTGAATTGATAGTTTTCTAAGCCACACCCCTGCGCCAGCGGATAATCCTCCCATGTCCAGCCCCAAAGTTCTCTTCGGCTTTCACGCCGTGGGCGTGCGTCTGAAGACCGCGCCGCAATCCATCATCGAGATTTACTACGAAGCCACGCGGCGCGATGCCCGCATGCGCCAGTTTCTCGACCGCGCCCGCGAAGCCGGCGCCCGGCTGATCGAAGCCGACAGCGTGCGCATCGCCAAGCTGGCGGGCAGCCATGGCCACCAGGGCGTGGCTGCACGGGTAGAGCCCGTGGCACAGATCACCTCGCTCGACGAGCTGCTGGAGAACTTGGAAGCCGCCGGCATTGAAAACCCGCTGCTGCTGGTGCTCGACGGTGTCACCGATCCGCACAACCTGGGTGCCTGCCTGCGCGTGGCCGACGGTGCCGGCGCACATGCCGTCATCGCGCCCAAGGACCACGCCGTGGGCATCAACGCCACCGTGGCCAAGGTGGCCAGCGGGGCGGCCGAGACC
Organism: Acidovorax radicis; assembly: GCF_020510705.1. Taxonomy (NCBI): domain Bacteria; kingdom Pseudomonadati; phylum Pseudomonadota; class Betaproteobacteria; order Burkholderiales; family Comamonadaceae; genus Acidovorax; species Acidovorax radicis. The sequence goes on along the minus strand of NZ_CP075184.1, from coordinate 2,817,576 downwards.
ATGCCGTATTTCATGGTGACCAACCTCTCGCGCACCCTGAACGAGCTCAAGGAGCGCAACATCTGGTGCATCGGCACCAGCGACGATGCGCCCAAAACCGTGTACCAGGTCGATCTGAAAGGCCCTGTGGCCCTGGTGCTGGGGGCCGAGGGCGACGGCATGCGCCAGCTCACGCGCAAGACCTGCGACGAACTGGTCAGCATCCCCATGAAGGGCGCGGTCGAGAGCCTGAACGTCTCGGTGGCCAGCGGCGTGTGCCTGTACGAGGCGCTGCGCCAGCGGTCGGCCTGACGGGCCCGCCAACCGGCCGACCTGACACCGCCACTCCCGGCACCCGATACCCAGCAACCGCCATGCCCCATACCGCCATTGCCTGGGTGCGCAACGCCCGGCGCATTGCGGTGCTTACGGGGGCGGGCATCAGCGCTGAATCGGGGGTGCCCACCTTCCGGGATGCGCAGACCGGCTACTGGGCGCAGTTCCGCCCCGAGGACATGGCGACCGAGGCGGGCTTTCGCGCCCACCCCCAGCGCGTGTGGGACTGGTACCAGCACCGGCGCGACCTGCTGGCCGGGGTGTCCCCCAACGCCGGGCATCTGGCGCTGGCCGACTTCCAGCGCCGCCATCCCGACCGTATCACCCTCATCACCCAGAACGTGGACGGCCTGCATCAGCGTGCGGGCAGCACGGGCGTGCTCTGCCTGCACGGCGACATCTTCCAGGACCGCTGGCTTGACACCCCGCGCAACTGTTGCTTCCTCGACCACGCGGTGGCGGGCCACCCGCCATACTGCGACCGCTGCGGAAATCTGGTGCGCCCCGGCGTGGTGTGGTTTGGCGAGCCGCTGCCACTGGCGGCGCTGGAGGCCGCACAACCGGCGGCACGCCAGTGTGATGTGATGCTGGTCATTGGCACCGCAGGCGCTGTATACCCGGCCGCAGGCCTGGCGCAACTGGCGCGCACGGCGGGCGCGCGCGTGGTGGTGGTCAACACGGCCCCCAGCGCGCTCGATGAGACTGCGCACGCCGTGTTGCGGGGCGCTGCGGGCACCTTGCTGCCGCAGTTGCTTGCTGCCTGATCGTCCTTTTACGTCCTTTCATTGTCAGAGCCCATCCTTTGGGTGTCCTCCACGCATTGCATGGATGCATCCGTGCAATGCGGCGTTATGTGTTGTGCGTTGTTGCTGGCGCGCTGCGTTATGTCGCGAAACGGACACTTCAATCCCTCCGGTTGCCGGTAGGCTGCCGCACCTTTGTTTTTTTGGGTCCACTACTCATGAGCCGTCGTCAATTCCTTTTGCGAGCTACCCAGGCCGCAGCTGCTACCGGCCTGCCCGTGTGGGCCCATAACGCGATGGCGGCCGACGAGGGGCTGACCGGCAGGTCGCTCACGCTGGGTTGCTCGATTGCGCTGACGGGGCCCCTGGGCCAGGCTGGCACCGAGCAGGTGGCCGGCATGAAGGCCGCTTTTGCCGAGGTGAACGCGGCCGGTGGCGTGTATGGCCGCGAAATCCGCATGGAGGTAAAGGACGACGGTTATGTGGCCAGTCGCACCCTCAAGAACGTGACGGAGATGGTGGATACGCAGTCGGTGTTTGCACTTATCTCCCCACTGGGCACGGCCAATACCGCCTCCATCTTGCCGCTGATCGAATCCAAGGGCATCCCCACCGTGGGCCCGGTGACCGGGGCGACATCCCTGCGCATGCCTGAAAACCGCCACGTGTTCTTCTTGCGCCCCACCTACCGCGAAGAAACCCGCCGCCTGGTCAAGCAGATCGTGGACATGGGCCTCAAGCGCATCGCCGTGGTGTACCTCGACAATCCTTTCGGCAAAGAGGTGCTCAAGGACATGGCCCAGGCCCTTGACGACATCAAGGTCGAGCGCAGTGGTGAATTTGCGTTGGCGGTTGATGGAAAGAACGGCGCGGCGCTGGCCGAAAAAGTTGCCGCCGAGCGCCCGGGCGCCGTACTGCTGGCCACCACCGGCACGGCCAACACCGCCTTTGTGCAGGCGTTTCGTGCCAAGGCGCAGGGCGTGCCGCTGGCGGGCATTTCGGTCACGGTAGTTTCGTCGGAGCTGCCCAAGCTGGCCGCATCCACACGCGGTTTGGCGTTGGTGCAGGTGTTCCCCGATGCCACGTCACAAAAATCGGTGGTGGTGCGCAAGTTCCAGAGCACCATGAAGGCCATGGGCGCTGATCCGGCGTTTGTGAGCAGCGGCAGTTCGCTCGAAGGCTGGCTCAATGGCCAGATCATGATTGAAGGCCTCAAGAACGCGGGCAAGGATGTCACCCGCGAGCGCCTGCGCGCCGGCCTTGCCAGCATCCGCGCGCTCTCATTCGGTGATTTCAATATCGGCTTTGGCAACAAGGCGCCCTACATCGGCTCGGACGCGATTTACCTGGCGATATATGCCGACAACGGCCGGCGATTGAGCTGATAAAAAATGGCAGCCCTGTTATCGGGGCTGCACCTGCGCCTGCGCCTGCTGCGCTCCTTGCGCCCACGCGCCTAAATCCAGCCCAACGCCCCCAGCGCCGCGCCAGTCCCGAGCATCCACAACAGATGCAGCTTAGTGCGCCACACCAGCACCACGGTTACGGCCGTCAGCAGCCACACCGGCCAGTCGGTGGCCCACACGCCGTGGGCGCGGGCCAACACCCACGCAGTGGCCAGCAGCAGGCCAATCACCACCGGGGCCATTCCCTGCTTGAAGGCGCGCACGGCGCGCCGCTCGCGGTTGCGATGTCCCCAGCGAGTGGCCAGCCAGGTGAGCAGGCTGCTGGGCAGCATCACCCCCAGCATGCACACCGCCATGCCCAGGGCGCCCAGCAGCCAGCCCGCCACACCGGGGCCACCCGCGTTGATGCCCACGTTCCAGCCCAGCAGCGCGATGAACAGCACATTGGGGCCGGGCGCGGCCTGCGCAATGGCGATGGAGGCGCTGAATTGCGGGTCGGTGAGCCAGGCCTGGCGCTCGACCAGAAAGCGGTGCATATCGGGTGCGGTGGCAATGGCGCCGCCCACGGCCAGCAGCGACAGCGACAGGTAATACAAGAACAGGTTCAACCAGTCGCCGGCATTCAAGGCCAGAAGGGGGGCAGTCACGGTGGTGGCGGCGGTCATGGTGCCAACTTTCGCCAGGTCAGCACACACGCGGCGCCGCCGAGCACCGGCAGTATCCAGAACAGCGGCAACCGCAGGCCCGCCATGGCCACGATGGTCAGCCCCGCTAGCACCACACACAGCGGCCGCCCCAGCGGGTGGTTCTTGATGGATGCGAACAGCTTGATCCCCACGCCTGCGATCAGCCCGGCAGCCACGGCACCCATGCCACGCAGCGCACCGGCCACCGCAGGCTCGCTGGAGAATTGGGCATACACCATGGCAAGCGTCAGCACGAGGATGAGCGGAAACGTGAGCATGCCCGCCAACGCCGCCACGGCGCCCCGAAGGCCAAAGTAGCGGTCCCCGATCATGATGCTGAGGTTGACCACATTAGGCCCGGGCATGATCTGCGCCACGGCCCAGTCCTCCACAAACTCCTCGTTGGTCATCCACCCCTTTTTCTCGACCAGTTCGCGTTGCACCACAGCCAGCACGCCGCCAAACCCCTGCAGTGCCAGCAAGGTAAAAGACCAGAACAGATCGGTCGGGTTGCGGGGCTGTGGGCGCGTGGGCGCATTGGGGTGAGGGGAGGTGGCAGGTGCCATGACTGCGATATCAGTAAAAAACGGCTGTAGCGCTTGTTATATAAGCGCTGATAGCTATGTATAAAGGAGCGGTTGAGGCGGCGCATTCCGCAGGGCTGACGGGCTCGCAATAGCCCCGGCATCGCCCGTTGCATCTGCTGAGGGGCCCGGCGCCACGGTGCGCCCGCCATGTTACGCGTGTTCGGTGCGCTGCGATGGCATGGGCGGCGTCGTGATCGGGCAGATCCGGCGACGCCATTGGCGCAGTCAAGACCTGTTTGACTGCTGACATCCCGGCTGTCTGTCACCTGTTTGGCGGCTGCACCCCGTCATGCCAGGCTGCCGTTGAGCGGGTGCCCCATGGTGCGCCACCCCGCCTGCTCGCGGTACTTGACCTTGAAGGTCTTGAGGTCTGCCTGGCTTGCGTACTTGACCCGCAAGATGCTGAACGTGGCCAGGGAGGCGTGGTCCACAAAACACCACACGGCATCGCCCTCGGCCTGCTGCGCGTGGGGCATTTCGTACCAGCACAGGTCAGCCTGGCTTTCATAGGGCACTTCAAACACCTTGGCATCGGCGGCGGGGGCCTGTGTGACCACCAGAATTTTTGCCATGCACAACCTCCTGTGAAAAGCGCGAAGCCAGCGGTCGACAGCTTGGGCGTGCCCGACCCATGGCCCCTCGCCCATGGTGCGCAAGCCTGCGGCGCCGCGCAGTGGTACATACCCGCCCTTCCTGCGGTCAGGCGTTCGCGCCACCGGCTGACAGGCCCGGCGCACCCAGCGGCACACACTGCACCGTGATGCAGCCTGTGCGCTGCGGTGCAAGGTGTGCCATGTCTCTGTTCCCCCGTTGTGCAACCCCCGGCCCTGATGGCGCTGCGGGCCGGTGCGCCCATGGCAATGCGCCCAACCATGGGCATCGCCGGTGGCAGGTGGTGGGGGCTGTCATCGGCACCCTTTGTGCCCTGAGCGCCTGCACCGACCCCGTCCCCCTGCCGCCCGAAGCGGGCATGGGCCGGTCGCCCACGCTGCCACCGCCCTCGTCAGCGCTGTTGCCCACCGTGCACATTGCGCCCGCCCAGGGTTGGCCCGCAGGCACCCAGCCCACGCCCATGAACGGCCTGCGCGTGACGGCGCTGGCCACGGGGCTGGACCACCCGCGCTGGCTGCTGGTGCTGCCCAATGGCGACGTGCTGGTGGCCGAGAGCAACGCGCCGCCCAAGCCCGATGACGCCAAGGGCATCAAAGGCTGGGTCATGAAGTGGGTGATGAAGCGCGCCGGGGCCGGGGTGCCATCGGCCAACCGCATCACCCTGCTGCGCGATGCCGACGGTGACGGCGTGGCCGAAACCCGCACCACCTTTGCCGCCGACCTGCATTCACCCTTTGGCATGGCACTGGTGGGCAACGCCCTGTATGTGGCCAACACCGATGCCGTGCTGCGCTTCGACTACACCCCTGGGCAGACCCGCCTGGCGGGCCCTGGCACCAAGCTCATCGACCTGCCCGCAGGCCCCATCAACCACCACTGGACCAAAAACCTGATCGCCAGCCCCGACGGCAGCAAGCTCTATGTGACGGTGGGCTCCAACAGCAATGTGGCCGACAACGGCATGGCCGCCGAGGCGGGCCGCGCCGCCATCTGGGAGGTGGGCCGTTTGACAGGCGCCCACCGCGAGTTTGCCTCGGGCCTGCGCAACCCCAACGGCCTGGGCTGGCAGCCCGACACCGGCGCGCTGTGGACGGTGGTGAACGAACGCGACGAACTGGGCGACGACCTGGTGCCCGACTACCTCACCTCAGTCAAAGACGGCGCGTTTTACGGCTGGCCCTACAGCTACTTTGGCCAGAACGTGGACGTGCGCGTGCAGCCACCCCGGCCCGACCTGGTGGCCCAGGCCATCGCGCCCGACTATGCATTGGGCTCGCATGTCGCCCCGCTGGGCTTGGCGTTTGCCACCGGCCCGGCGCTGTTGCCGGCACTGGCCAGCGGTGCCTATGTGGGCGAACATGGCTCGTGGAACCGCAAGCCCCGCAGCGGCTACAAGGTGGTGTTTGTGCCGTTTGCCAACGGCCAGCCCGTGGGCCTGCCGCTGGATGTGCTGACGGGCTTTGTCAGCCCCGACGGCAAGGCCTGGGGCCGCCCGGTGGGCGTGGCCGTGGACCCGCGCGGTGCGCTGCTGGTGGCCGACGACGTGGGCAACACCGTGTGGCGCGTGACGTGTGCCCCCCGGCCCTGAGCAGCGCATGGCCGTTGGGGCTGACTTTTATGGATGAGATGGAGTGGCGCAATTGACGAACTGGGCCGTTGGCACCTACCCTGCAAGCCTTCTCTCTTCACCCAAAGACATGCCCATGACTTCAGCCACACGCCGCCTGCATCTTGAACGCCACCGTACCGACCGCATTGGTTGGCTCCGCGCCGCCGTGCTGGGTGCCAATGACGGCATCGTCTCCACTGCCAGCCTGGTGGTGGGCGTGGCGGCCGCGCAGTCCAGCCAGTCCACCATCGTGATGACGGCGGTGGCCGGGCTGGTGGCGGGCGCCATGTCGATGGCGGCGGGCGAATATGTGTCGGTGCACTCGCAGGCCGACACCGAAAAGGCCGACCTCGACCGCGAGCGCGCTGAGCTGGCCGCCGACCCAGTGGCCGAGGCCCGCGAGCTGACCGCCATCTATGTGGGCCGGGGCCTCACGCCCGAACTGGCCCAGCAGGTGTCATCGCAACTGATGGCGCACGATGCGCTGGGCGCCCATGCGCGGGACGAGTTGCATGTGTCCTCGGCACTGGCAGCCCGCCCCGTGCAGGCCGCCGTGACATCGGCCGCTGCCTTTGCCGTGGGGGCCGCATTGCCATTGGCCGTGGCTGCGTTGGCGCCCATGGCCAGCCTGCTGTACTGGGTGGCCGGCACCGCGCTGGTCTTTTTGGCACTGCTGGGGGCCGTGGCGGCCCGCACGGGCGGCGCGGGCATGGTGGTGGGGGCCTGGCGCGTGACCTTCTGGGGCGCACTGGCCATGGCGATCACTGCGGGGGTGGGGGCGTGGTTTGGTGCGCCGGTATGAAGGCCACCCACAGGCCCAACGCACTGCTGGCTGAGCGGGCATCCCATAAGGTATTGGTATTGCCATAAGGCATTGGGCTCGCAGATTTGAATCAAATCGGCCTGTGGCGCTTGTTAAATAAGCGCCAATAGCTATCAAAATAAGAGCGTTTTGATATCAGCCAGCGGTGCTGCGGCTGGCGGCCTGCCCCAGCGCCGTCGCTCCCGCCAGCCGTTGCTGCACGGTGGCTTGCACGGCCGGTGGCGCATCACGCAGCAGCGCGGGCCAGTCGGCACGGGCCTGCTTCACCACATCACGCAGCAGCGCCAGGTGCCGGGGCACGCGCAGCAGCCCGGCGGACTTCATCAGTCCTTCCATGTCATCCCAGGTCAGCGCCCGCAGGGTGTTGTCGATGGCGCGGTTCACCGCGTACTGGTGGTTGGGCACGCCATCAAAAAACGCAGCCACACACACCGGGTCGTACACCGGGGCCAGCTGGGGCACGCGGCCGTCGGGGTAGATCAGGGCCCAGTTTTTCAGGTGGGCGTCGGTGTTGCCCATCAGGATGAAGACCACCATGCGCGCCAGAAACTCGCGCGTGTCCAGCACCGGTTGGCGGCTCAGGCGGTTGAGCACGCGCAGCATGGTGGCCCAGTCCTGCAGCACCCCTTTGCCATGGGTTTTGCCGTATTTTTGCCGGGGTGTGTAGCCCAGCACCTGATTGAACTCCTCCATGTGCACGCGGGCGCCGCCGGGCAGGTGGTCAAACCGCTGCACGGCCAATATCTCGTTAAAGGGCACGGCATCGGGCAGGTCGGCCTGGGCGCGGGTGATGACGCGCGCATCGGCCACGTTCAGCCCCAGCGCCTTGCACAGCTGGTAGCCGGTGTACTCGTTGGCCACCAGGTCAGGGTGGGCGGTGGTGGGCAGCTTCAAGATCACACTGCCAGCCGCGCCCTGGCGGTGCACGGTGTAGCGGCGGCCGTCCTGCACCGCGCTGAACTTGGTGACTACGCCGGGCAGTGATGCCGCGTCTTCCACCGGGAACTCGACAAACCCCGGCTCCAGCACATCCAGGCCTTGCGTGGTGTGCCAATGCCGCACCACGTCCGGGATGCCGTCTTGCGCGGGCACGGGCTCCACCTCCAGCGCGCCCATCAGGTCGTGGCCTGCGGCGGCCAGCAGCTCAAACTCATCATCAGGGCTGCAGCCCCGCTCACGCGCCAGCCGCTCGCGGTTGTGGCCCTCGGGCAGCAGGTTCTGAAAGTACACCGGCCAGCGCCCATCGGTGCGCACCAGCCGCGCATCGCGCGCCGACGCCAAAATCTGCTGCGTGGCCGCCTCGTCGGCGCCCTGAAAGCTCAGCGACAGGGTAGGGCGCTGCGGGTTGCGGATGTAGCTCTCGTCAAACGACACGCGCAGGATGTCGCCGTATTGCGAGAGGTAGCCAATCGGTTCGCGACGGCTGGCTGGCGCACTGGACTCGCCCGGCGTGCCCCCGTCCGCCAGCGCAGGCCGGTGCAGGTACAGGCGCAGGTAGCGGATGGAGGTGCTCATGGAGTGTGGACCGAAGGGGTGTGCGAGGAGTCTCTACGGTCAGCCGCGCAGACCATCCACCACCGAGGGCGGCGCATCCACCCCCTCGGGCTGGCCCAGAAACTTGCCCCCCGACTGGATGAACGCCTCCAGACTGGGCCGCAGGCTGCTGGGCACCGCGATGATGTCCATGCCCAGCACGCGGGCCATCTCGGCCAGGGTGGAATAGCGCGGGTCCAGGTCGCCGCCTTCGGTGCGCTGCACCGTCATGCGGCTGAGGCCCGCGCTCTCGGCAAGCTGGGCCTGCGTCATCTGGTGGGCCTTGCGGGCGGCGGCGAGGGTGGGGATGAGGTCGGCATTCATGATTGCATTTATACTCTTTTTATTTGATAAGAGTATTTTAATAATCAAATATTCGCTATCACGTGAAGGATTTGTTCTGCATGCGTCGCAAGTGTCGATGGCTTTGATCCGTTGACCGTTCAGGGGGCCGCCCATGAAGCCTTTCTGGCCGGTGCATAACGGTCCCAATGCCCGGCGAGCCGACCAACCCCGGTGAGAAAGCGGTACCGCTGCTTTGGCAAAGCAAGCGGGCGTGCGGGATACCCCTCTGAGGCTACGCAGTCACATAGTCTGGGTGCCGTGCCCGGATGTCAGCGACATGGCCCAGGGTGCCCGAGAGGTGGGTGCGCAGTGCTGCCTGTGCGGCGTTGGGGTCGTGTGCGGCCAGGGCCTCGACGATCGCGCGGTGGTCGCGCACCACCCGCGCCGCTTTGCCAGGCGACGGCAGGTCAAGCCGACGCAGCCGGTCCAGGTGGCCACTGCGCTGGCGCACCAGCTCGTACAGATTGGGCACAGCGGCGGCCTCATACATCATGCGGTGGAATGCTTGATCAGACGCGATGAACTCCTCGGTATCGGCCGTTGCCAGCGCCGCCTGCAAGTCCACCTGTGCGGACAGTTTGGCGCGCAGCACGGGGTCGTCGACCAGGGCCAGCGTGCGAACCACTTCCAGCTCAATGGCACAACGCAGAAAGTGCGCCTGGGTGGCCGATGCGATGTCGATGCGGCTCACCAAGGTGGCGTGCTGAGGATAGATGTCCACCAGGCCTTCCTGGCTCAGTTGCAACAGGGCATCGCGCACGGGGGTCTGGCTTAACTCAAAACGCTCGGCCAACTCAGCGCGCGACAGCGGAGTGCCCGGAGCCAGCTCCAGTGAAAGGATGACCTCGCGCAGCCATTCAAATACCTGGGGGGCTGCTTGGCGAGTACGGTCGAACTTGTGGATTTTTTTCATGAGGAAGGGAGTCCGGCGCTGAATTCTAGTGGGATGCAGAATTGACGCACTAATACATTAGTGCTTTAATATTCCAATAACTACCACCCTATGGAGACAAACCATGCACCGATTCCACCGTCGCGTTACTTTGCTTGCGGCCTGCAGCGCCCTCAGCCTGGCTGCTGTCAGCGCGTATGCGTCCGATTGGCCCACGTCCAAACCCATCACATGGGTGGTCCCATTCGCTGCGGGGGGGTCTACCGACGTGGTGGCCCGGGTGGTGGGGCAAGAGCTTTCGGTCGCAGTAAAGCAGTCGGTGGTGATCGACAATCGCCCCGGTGCGGGGGGTGTGATCGGTGTTCAGTCAGTCGCCAAGGCGCCAGCCGACGGTTACACCCTTATTGGCGGAACCATCAGCACCCACGCCATCAATGCCGGGCTGTACAAAAAGCTGCCATATGACCCGGTGAAAGACTTTGAGCCCGTCACCTTGATTGCCTATGTGCCCAATGTGTTGATGGTCAACAGCGACCTGGGGGTGAACTCGGTGCAAGAGCTGGTGGCCTGGATCAAGAAGAACCCTGACAAGGCTTCTTATGCGTCATCCGGCGCGGGCACCTCCACCCACTTGACCGGTGCCCAAATGGCCGAACTGATCAAGGTGCCCATGCAGCACATCGCCTACAAGGGCAGTCCGCAGGCGCTGCAGGACGTGGCCGCCGGCAACGTGCCGTTTCTGTTTGACCAACTGACCGCAGGCGCGCCGCTCGTGAAGGCCGGCAAGCTGAAGTTTCTGGCCGTCACGACCAAGACGCGCTCGCCGTTGGCGCCCGACGTACCCACCACGGCAGAGGCTGGTTTCCCGGGCCTGGACCTCGTGTCCTGGCAGGGCGTTTACGCACCCAAGGGCACCCCCAAGGAGGTGATCACCCGCCTGAACACCGCAATCGTCAAGGCGCTGAATGGCCCAGAGCTCAAGAACAAGCTGGAGACCCAGTTCGGGATGCAGGTCGTGGGCAGCACGCCCGCTGAACTGGCGGCCGTCACACAGAAAGACGTCACCCGCCTGGGCGACCTGGTCAAGAAAATCGGCGCCACCGTCGATTGATGACTTGGCCCAGGTTGTGCGCAATGCGCTTATTAAGCCCGCAGCGGTGGGCTTACCGCTGATCCACGGTCTTTTTGATCGAACCACCACGCCCCGTTGAAAGAACACGATTCCATGGCACGCGACACCACCATCACCCGCGTTTTGGTCACGCCCATCGCCTTTCGCGACGGCCCGCTGCTCAACGCCGCGGGCATCCACGAACCTTGGGCGTTGCGCGCCATCGTCGAGATCGAAACCAGCGACGGCCGGGTTGGCATTTCTGAAACCTATGGCGACGAGCCCATGTTACGGATCCTGGCGCAGGCTACCCCGCTGCTGATTGGCCTGTCGCCTTTCGCGCTCAACGTGATGGAAGAACGGGTGCGAGCTACCGTCAAAGCGGTGCCCGGCGCCATTGAGTTCGAGTTGGCGCCCGGCTCCCACGCCATCAAGAACGTACCCAAGGTGATCAGCACCTTTGAAGTGGGCATGCTCGACTTGCAAGGTCAGATCGTCGGTGCGCCAGTGGTGGACCTGCTGGGGGGCAAGGTGCGCGACGCTGTGCCCTACAGTGCCTACCTGTTCTTCAAGTATGCAGAGCACATCGGCAAGCCCTATGCACCGGACGCCTGGGGAGAAGGCATCAGCCCCGCGCAGATCGTGGCGCAGGCGCAGCGCATGATCGACTTGTACGGTTTTCAGAGCATCAAATTGAAGGGCGGCGTTTTTGAGCCAACGCACGAGGTTGCGTGTATGCAGGCGCTGGCCAAAGCCTTCCCTGGCGTGCCGCTGAGGCTGGACCCGAACGCCAATTGGTCCCTTGCGGCCAGCATCGCCGCAGCCCTGGCTTTAGACGAAATCCTGGAGTACTACGAAGATCCGACGCCCGGCCTTGCGGGCATGGCCGAGCTGGCGAAACACACCAAGCTGCCGTTGGCCACCAACATGGTCATCACGACCATGGACGATTTTCGCAAGGGCTGCGAAATGGGTTCAGTGAAAGTGCTGCTGTCTGACCACCACTACTGGGGTGGCCTGCGTGCCACCCAGACGCTGGCGCGCATGTGCCGACTGTGGGGGCTGGGCATGTCGATGCATTCCAATTCACATTTGGGTATCAGCCTGATGGCCATGACCCATGTGGCCGCCAGCGTACCCAACCTAACCTACGCCTGCGACACCCACTACCCCTGGCAAGAGGAAGAAGTCATCAAAGGCGGGCGCATCCGTTTCGACAAAGGCTCCGTGGTGGTGCCGACCCGCCCGGGCCTGGGCGTGGAATTGGACCAAGACGCATTGGCTGTGTTGCACGAGCAGTACAAGACCTGCGTAGTGCGCAACCGCGACGATTTGACGCAGATGCGCAAATACGATCCCGCGTTCAGCGGAAAAACACCGCGTTTCTGACCCGGTCCCGGCGCCGCGTGCCTGGCCTGTTGTGTGGTTTGCGACTCGCTGTGGGTTTCTCCCCCGGTAGCTTTTTTGGCAACCCATTGGTTCTGAGTTGGGCTAAATGCAGCGCAGTGGGGCCTTCCGTTTGGGTTTTTTGAGGTGAACGGCCAAGCGAAGGCGTTGGAGAATACTTAAAAATAATAGCTACTAGCGCCTATGGATAAAGCGCTAGAGGCCAAAAATACTGAAATTATGCTTTTTTTGAGCAGCGACCGCACTTTGCGCACGTCAGGCCGATGGCGCTGTCAGCACCTGCGCCCGCTCGCTACAAAACCGCTGCGCCTCATCAGCCAGCCACTCCCGCACCAGCTGCATTGCCGGGCTGGGGCGCGTGGTGGTCACAAACGAATACGCCGCACGCGACAACACGCTGCGCCCCAGCAGCGGCACCAGGCGCCCGGCCTTCACGTCTTGCAGCACCAGCGCCGCGCGGCCCATGGCGATGCCTTGGCCGGCCAGGGCGGCGCCCAGGGCCAGTTGCGACAGGTTGAATTGCTGGCCGCCCACCCAGGGCGGCGGCGTGGCGCCCACTTGCGCAAACCAGTGTTGCCATTCTTCGTAGGTGTCGGCGCCGTCCCAGGCGCTGCCGTCGTGCAGCAGCCAGTCGCCTTGCAGGTCTTGCGGCTGGGTGATGGGTGGGTGGCGGGCCAGAAACGCGGGGCTGGCCACGGGGATGAGCCATTCGTCCAGAAACACGGTGGCGTTCAGGTCGCGGTAGCCGCCCAGGTCAAAGCGCACGGCGGCTTCCACGCCGTCGCGCACCATGCGGGTGCGGTCGAGCGTGTGGAACTCGCCAAACACGCGCAGGCCGGTGTGGGGGTGCTGGCGAAAGAAGTCGCCCAGCCGGGGCGTCAGCCAGCTCATGGCAAATGAGGGTGAGCAACTCAAGGTAGCGGTGGCGGCCTCTAGCGGTTGGCGCACTTGGGCCAGGGTGCTTTCGATGGCGTCAAAGCTCTCGCGCAGCACCACGGCCAGCCATTTGCCCTCGGGCGTGGGCACCAGGGCGCGCGGCGTGCGCAAGAACAGCGGGCGGCGCAGCCAGTCTTCAAGCTGCTTGACCTGTTGGCTGACCGCGCCCTGGGTGATGCACAACTCGGCAGCCGCCTTGGTGAAGCTGCCGTGCCGGGCCGCTGCATCAAAACTGCGCAGCCACGCCAAGAGGGAGGGGGAGAGGCGAATATCCATTATTAATACTAATGCAACGCTCAATATAAATGTGTTGTGACACCGGCGTGGCCGACGAAGAATGCAAGCACTGAATCATTTTGTGAATGAACGTGCATGCCGTCTGTAGAAATTAAGCCCGCCTTGGATGCCCAGCTAGCCGCCCGATTGCGCAATGCCCAGCCCGCGCTCTGGACCAACCCGGCCCGGCAGGCGCACCCCCCGGCCGGTTTGCAGGCACTGGGGCGTAGCATTAGTCTAGATGATACGAAAGCCGCGGCTGCGCGGTGGGAGCGGTTTGCGGGTTTGCTGGCGTTGGTGTTTCCAGAGCTGGCGGAGACCGCTGGCGTGGTGGAGTCACCCTTGCTGGCCGCTACCGCCTTGCAGCCTGCACTGGGCATGGGCGAAGGGCAGGGGCGCTTGTTCATCAAGGCCGACCATGGGCTGCCCGTGGCGGGCTCCATCAAGGCCCGTGGGGGCATGCACGAGGTGCTGGAGTTTGCCGAGCAACTGGCGCTGCAGCATGGGCTGGTGCAGCCGGGCGGCGACTATCGCGTGCTGGCCACGCCCGCCGCGCGCGAGGTGTTAGGCCGCTACCAGGTGGCGGTGGGCTCCACAGGCAACCTGGGGCTGAGCATTGGCGTGGTGGCGTCGGCGCTGGGCTTCAAGGCAGCCGTGCATATGTCTGCCGACGCGAAGGAATGGAAAAAAGACCGCCTGCGCCAGCGCGGCGTGTTGGTGGTGGAGCACGCGGGTGACTACGAACGCGCCGTGGCTGCGGGCCGCGCGCAGGCCAACGCAGACCCGCTGTGCCACTTTGTGGACGATGAGCAGTCGTTCTCGCTGCTGCTGGGTTACAGCGCAGCGGCCTTGCATCTGCAAAAGCAGCTGGCAGAAGCGGGCGTGCAGGTGGACGCAGAGCACCCGCTCATCGTTTATCTGCCGTGCGGTGTGGGTGGTGCGCCAGCGGGCATCACCTTTGGCCTGCGACAGGTGCTGGGGCCGCATGTGCATTGCTTTTTTGCAGAGCCGGTGCAGTCGCCGTGTTTTTTGGTGCAGATGCTGGCCGACGCGACCCACGGCGCGGGGCAGCATCCGTCGGTGTACGACTGGGGCCTGACCAACCGCACCGAGGCCGATGGTCTGGCGGTGCCGCGTGCGTCGCTGCTGGCGGCCGCGCTGATGGGGCCGCTGCTGTCGGGCGTGTTCACCGTGGCCGACAGCACCTTGTTTGCGCAGCTGGTGTTGGTGCTTGACACCTTGGGCGCGCGCATCGAGCCATCGGCGGCTGCGGGCTTTAGCGGGCCGGCCATGCTGACGGGCACCACCGCCGGCCAGGCCTGGCTGCAAAGTTCGGGCGTGGAGCCCGTGCTGCACAACGCCACACATCTGGTGTGGACCACGGGCGGCCTGCTGGTGCCCGACGCGCAATACCAGGGCTTTGTGCAGCGTGGCCGCGCCGTGCTGGCTGAGTCTGCGTAGTTTGTCGATTCCGGTTCCGATCCCTATTGCCCCTTTTTTCGCTTTTCCCTCGCTTTTCGCTTGCTTTTTTTATCCCCCAACTTTGTGACCTTTGGAGAAAACCCTATGAACCGCAAGAAGCTGTTGTTGTCCGCCGTTGCCTGTGCCATGGGGGCCGCTGCGTGGGCTCCGGCCATCGCGCAAGAGGGTGGGTTTCCGAACAGGCCGATCACGCTGGTGATTCCTTTCCCGCCCGGTGGCGCCACTGATGTGCTGGGCCGCCTGATTGGCAAGAAGCTGGGCGACAAGCTGGGCCAGAGCGTGGTGATTGACAACCGCGCAGGGGCCGGCACGGTGATTGGCGCGACCTCGGTGGCCAAGGCGGCGCCCGATGGCTACACGTTGCTGCTGAGCTCGGGCACCACGTTCACGGTGAACCCCGCCGTGCGCACCAAGCTGCCCTACGACCCGGTCAAGAGCTTCGAGCCCATTGGCATTGCCGGGCGTACCAGCCTGATTTTGCTGGCCAACAAGGATGTGCCGGTCAGCGACGTGAAGCAGTTTGTGGCCATGGTGAAGGCCGGGCCCGACAAGTATTCGTACGGCTCGTTTGGTGCAGGCACCACATCGCAGTTTGCGGGCGAGATGTTCTTTCACGCGGCGGGTCTGAAGATCCAGCATGTACCTTACAAGGGCAGCGCTCCGGCCATGGTCGACCTGATGGGCGGGCAGATTCCGTTCACGGTCGATACCGTGTCGGCCGCGCTGCCCCAGCTGAGGGACGGCAAGATCAAGGCCATTGCGGTGACGGCGGCCAAGCGCTCGGCGCTGTTGCCCAAGGTGCCCACATTGGCCGAAAGCGGCTACGCCGGGGTGGAGATGGACACCTGGCTGGCCATGATGGCGCCACGCGGCTTGCCCGCCGGTGTCAAGTCGCGGCTGGAATTGACGCTGGCGCAGGTGGTGGCAGACCCTGAAACGCGCGACAAAATGATCGCCGTGGGGTTTGATCCTGCCTATGCGTCGTCCAAGTCGGTTGCTGAGCTGATCGACAAGGAATTGCCCCTGATGCGCGCCGTTGCCCAGCGAGCCGCCATCACCGCTGACTGAGCCACTGAGCCACCGAGACCGCCACGAAGCCGATGAGCAAGGAGACAATCCAAAAATGACAAACCCCAGCCCCCTGGTCGAGCTGACCGCCAATGAACTGCGCCACCGTATTGGTACCCGCGAGGTGTCGCCCGTGGAGCTGTTGGACGCCTGTATGGAGCGCATCGAGGCGGTGAACCCGTCCATCAATGCCATCACCGCCACCTGTTTTGACCGCGCCCGCGTCGAAGCCAAGGCGGCTGAGCAGGCGGTGCTGCGCGGCGAGCCGCTGGGGTTGCTGCATGGCTTGCCATTGGGGGTGAAAGACCTCGAAGCCACGGCAGGGCTGCTGACCACCTACGGGTCGGAAATCTACCGCGAGAACATTCCCACCCAGGACAACGTGCTGGTGGCACGCCTGCGTGCGGCGGGTGCCATCGTGGCGGGCAAGACCAATATCCCTGAAATGGGCGCGGGCGCCAATTCACGCAATACGGTGTGGGGCGCTACCGGCAACCCGTTCAACCCTAACCTGAATGCCGGGGGCTCGTCGGGTGGCTCGGCGGCTGCGTTGGCGTGCGACCTGCTGCCGGTGTGCACGGGGTCGGACACGGGCGGCTCGCTGCGCATCCCGGCGTCCATTTGCGGCGTGGTGGGCTTCAGGCCATCGCCCGGCGTGGTGCCCAGCTCGCGCAAGCTGATGGGCTGGACGCCGATTTCGGTGGTGGGCCCCATGGGGCGCACGGTGGAAGAAGCCTGCCTGCAACTGGCCGCCACGGCCGGCATGTCGGCTGGCGACCCGCTGAGCTACCCGCTGGACCCGATGAGCTTCTTGCTGCCCGATACGGTGGACCTGAGCCGCTTGCGCGTGGCGTATACCGAAGACTTTGGCGCCTGCGCTGTGGACAACGGCATCCGCGCCGTGTTCCGCCGCAAGGTGCAGGCCATGAAGCACCTGTTTGCCAGTTGCGACGCCATCGACATCGACCTGGGCGATGTGCACCGTTGCTTTGACGTGCTGCGCGCCGAAGCCTTTGTGGCCAGCACGCGCGACGCCTACGAGCGCGACCCCGCAAGCCTGGGCCCCAACACCCGGGCCAACTACGAGATGGGCGCCGCCATGAGCCTGCTGGACAGCGCCTGGGCCCAGGCCGAGCAGACGCGCATCCTGGCGCGGTTCCAGAAGCTGTATGAACAGTACGACATCATCCTGGCGCCCACCACGCCGGTGTCGCCGTTTGCCTGGACGCAGCTGTTTGCCAGCCACATCAACGGCGAGCCGCAAGCCAACTATTACCGCTGGCTGGCGCTGACCTATGTGACCACGCTCACCACCCACCCGGCGCTGAGCCTGCCGTGCGGGCTGGACGATGCGGGCATGCCGTTTGGCCTGCAGATCGTGGGCCGCTTTCGCGCAGACCGCCACACGCTGGGCGTGGGCCATGCGATGGAGCAGGCGTTCAAGGGCATTGCGGGGCTGGCCCGTCCACGGCCCGACCTGGCCAAACTGATGCAAATGCGCGCCGAGCCCGCGCTGACCTCCATCGTGACCGGCGCGCCTGATCCGCGTGATGCCCGCAGCCTGCCGCGCGATGACCGGGCGGCCTCGGCGGCTCAAGTGTCAGCGGTGTAAATCGAGCCAGGAGACCTATCCATGCAATCAGTGGACACCATCGTCATTGGCGCGGGCATTGCAGGGGCCTCGGTGGCCTGGCAGCTTGTGCAGGAGAAAGTTGGGGGTGAGGGTGAGGGTGGGGGTGAGGGCGCCAGCGTGCTGCTGTTGGAGCGCGAATCGCAGCCTGGCTACCACACCACGGGCCGCTCGGCAGCGTTGTACATGGCCACCTACGGCACGCCCAACATCCAGGCGCTGACGCGGGCGAGCCGCACGTTTTATGACGCACCGCCGCCCGAGTTTGGGGCTGACCCCATCCTCTCGCCCCGGGGCGTGGTCTATGTGGCGGGGCCTGACCAGCTCGACATGCTGAAACAGGCCTATGCGCAAGCCCATGCCATCTCTCCCAATGTGGAATGGGTGGAGCAGGGCGCACTGCTGGCCCAGCTGCCGTGCCTGAAGTCCGAGGCCGTGGCTGCAGGCATGAGCGAGCCCGAAGCCGCCGATATTGATGTGAACGCGCTACACCAAGGCTACCTGCGCGGCTTGCGCCAGCGCGGCGGCCAGGTGCTGACGAATGCGGAGGTGACGGCTTTGCAGCGCCGGGCTGATCTTTGGTTGGTTACCTTGGCCGATGGCCGCGAGTTGCAAGCCAAGACCATCGTCAACGCGGCAGGCGCCTGGGCCGACGTTGTGGCGGGTCTGGCGGGTGTGCCGCCCATCGGGCTGGAGCCACGCCGCCGTACCGCCTTTACCTTTGCGGTGCCCGAGGGCATGGACGCCACCCACTGGCCTGCGGTGATCGGCATCGACGAAAGCTTTTACTTCAAACCCGACGCGGGCCAGTTGCTCGGCTCACCGGCCAATGCCGACCCTACCCACCCGCACGACGTGGTGCCCGAAGAGCTGGACGTGGCCACCGGCATCTATCACATCGAGGAAATGACCACCTTCCAGATTCGCCGCCCGTCACACACTTGGGCCGGGCTGCGCTCGTTTGTGCCCGATGGCGACATGGTGATCGGCTGGGACAACCATGTGCCCGGCTTCTTCTGGCTGGCAGGGCAAGGCGGTTATGGGATTCAGAGCGCGGCGGGCGCTTCGTTGCTGGCGCGGCAGCTATTGCGCGGCGAGCCGCTGGCTGAGGCTCTGGTGAGCGAGGGCGTGGTGCTGCAGGGGCTGTCGCCTGCGCGGCTGAGGTAAGAACGGCTTGTGCAGGCAGCAGGGGCTTTGTGCCCCTGCCGCCCTTGGCAGCGCGCGGTCAGGCGAAGGTGTTGACCTGCGTGCCCAATGCGCCCGATGTGGCCAGAGTGGGCTGGGGCATGGATTGCTGCATGGCGTCAATCAGGGTGGCGGCCGATGCGGCCTGCATATCCAGCGCCTTTTTCAGAACCAGAACGTTGAGCGCGTCAGATGTCTTGGCAGAAGCCAGGCTGGTGGCGGTGTTCACGATGCTGTTGGTGAGGGCGACGTCCATGGGGACTCCTTGATGCGGTGCTTGGTTATCGGCATGCGCCCCAGTAAGTTGAGCGGTTTTACAACTTGGGCTGCGTCTTGGTGCCCACCAGCCGACGCCCCTTGTCCCGACAGGGGGCATCCGCGTGTGCTGCGGGGCGAGGGAAGGGCCCACAGGCGCATCTCAGTCCAGTGCGGGTACACCAAGGTCTTCGCAGGTAGCAAGGTCTGATGGCGGTGTGTGCCCCACTTTGTGCAGTTGTCGGGCGGCGTCGCGCAACGCTGTGCGCAGGCCTTCTTCAAGCGTTGGGTGATAAAACGGCATGCGCAGCATCTCATCGACGGTGAGCTTTTGCCCAATGGCAAGTGCCAGCAGGTGCGCCATGTGTTCGCCCGCTGGCGCACACAACTGTGCGCCCAGCAAGCGCCCCGTGGTCTGGTCGGCATAGATGCGCAGGCCGCCGTGGTTGCGCAGGGCCGCTCGTGCCCGGCCCTGGTCGTGAAAGGAGGCCGCACCCGTGATGGTGTGCGCCTTGTCCAGGTCGTCAAACCGTTGACCGACCGATGCAATGGTCGGACTTGAAAACACGATGGACAGCGGCGTGCGGCGCTTGAAGCTGGTGGGTGCATGCGCCATGGCATTGGTGCCGGCAATATGTCCTTCATCAGCCGCTTCATGCAGCAGGGGCGCGTGGGTGGTGGCGTCGCCCGCCAAAAAAACAGGTAGATCGCCCACTTGCAGCGTTGATGGGTCGACCGTGGGCAGGCCGTGTTTGTCGAGCGGCACGCCCAAGGTCTCCAGGCCCAGGTATTCAATGTTGGGGACCCGCCCCATGGCCGCAATCACCTGGTCCACCACCACGCGGTTCGGTCCGCTGCTCACTTCAATGCCTCCGGGCACTTCTCGCAACTGGGCGGGGGCGCCGATGTGCAACACCATTTCGGTCTTGAGCAGCGCTGCCATTTTGGCGTTGAGCTGCGAATCGGCAAGGCCCGCCAGCGAATCACTGGTGCTGAAGGCAGCCACTTCAAGACCCAGGCGTGCCAATGCTTGCGACAGCTCCACACCTAGGGGGCCCATGCCGATCACGGCCACACGAGGGCCTAGCGTGGGCTGCTCGAACAGCGTGTCGGTGGTGAGCATGCGGTCGCCAAACGCCAGCCATTCTTCGGGCACGCTGGGGCGCGAACCCGTGGCAATGATGATGCTGCGCGTGTCATAACGCTTGCCATCGATGTCCACAGCGCTGGGCCCCAGCAGGGTGGCGTGGCCCGAGAGGCGTGCGCGGCCCAAGTCGTTGGTGGCATCCAGCGCACCTGTTACAAACTCGTCGCGCAACGCCCGCACCCGCTTTAGCACGGCAGGGATGTCGGCGCTGAGCCCTGCGGCGCCACGCAGCCCCAATTCATCGAAAACGTGGCGCCGATGAAAGGCGTTGGCCGCTTCGATCAGGGTTTTGGATGGCATGCAGCCCACGCGGGCGCAGGTGGTTCCCCAGGGGCCGTCGTTGACGATGAGATACCGCTTTGTGTGCTTGCGCACCTCCCGCAAGGCGGCCAGGCCTGCCGTGCCTGCACCGATGATGATGGTGTCGAGCGGCTGCAACGATTGGTGTTGGCTCATGAAAGTGTCCCCAGGTGCGATGGCAGCCCTGAGTGTGTTGCGTGCACCGTTGCTTGCTTGTAGGCCCAAAGGACTTTTGGGCGCTGTTTGGAAACGCCATGTTTCAAGCGGCTCAGGGGCGCCGGGTATGCGATGCATCTGCGATGCGAGATGCGAGATGCGAGATGCGCCACATGGGCCACCGCGCGTGGATGGGGTGCGCGGTGGGGGCGGCTCGCTCTCAGGCGTCGTAGCGCATCCACCCCACACGGCCCTGGCCGCTGTCGTTGATGCGTTGCACAAACGCGGGTGCCTGCGCTTCGGGCAGCCGGATTTGCAGCGTGACGAGGCTGGCGTGCTGCACCTGCAAAAGCTCTGCGCCTGCCGCCTCTATCTCGCGGCGCAGCAGGCCTTCCAGCGCATAGGGCACCTGGCATTGCAGGGTCTGCATGTGTTGCAAGATGATTTTGGGGGCGGTGAGCAAGGCTTGGGCAATGGTGTCGGTATAGGCGCGCACCAGGCCGCCCGCTCCCAGTTTCACGCCGCCAAAGTAGCGCACCACGGTGGCCAGTACCCCCTCCAGATCCTGGTGGCGCAGCACTTCGAGCATGGGGCGTCCAGCGGTTCCCCCGGGCTCGCCATCGTCCACGGCGGCCGACTGCCCCCCCGCCAGCAGCGCCCAGCAAACGTGGGCAGCGCCAGGGTGTTGCTTCCAAAGCGCATCGACGGTGGCCTGGGCGCTGGCGCGGTCGGCCATGGGTTGCACACAGCCGATGAAGCGGCTTTTCTTGATGATGAGTTCGCTGTGCGCGGGCACAGCCAGTGTGTGGGGCATGGGGCAATAAGTTTACGGCGCCCCCGGCCGGTGGCCGACGGGTGACAGAAAGCACACCCCAGGAGCGCTGCATGGGTAGGAAAACCCACAGCATGTGTTGTTTGTGCGTTCTGTCACACAAGGGTTTGGCATCCGTTCCTACACTCGTGGCTTGTTGCTGTGGCTTATGCTGGCGCTACACATTTTGAAGCACCCCGGCCACCGGAAAAGGAATTGCCATGTTTGCCTCGATCTCCTCCTCTGCACCCATGCCAAGCTCCCTTGCCAGCCACGTGTTTGGCAGGTTCATGGGGCGATCTGATGGTTCGGGAGCCAAAGAGGCCGTGACGGTGCCAGCGGCAGAAACACCAGCGACGGACGACGATGCCACGCCAGACCTGGCGCAGCGCGTGCGCGAAGCGGGGGAGTGGTAACGCGCAGGCGGGGCCGGTGTGCGGCCGTGTGTGGGGAACCAGGCGGGGCGCGCTATAGCTTTGCTATAGCTTTAGCTCCCAGGTTTCCCCCACAAGGTTGAGCCCAAAGCCTTCGTAGGGCTCAGATTTCACGAGCCTGAAGCCCCGTTGGCCGTAGATGCCACGCGCTGCGGTCAGGCAGCTGTTGGTCCAAAGCACCATCTTCTTGTAGCCCTTGGCGCGCGCAAACGCGATGCACTCGTCGGTCAACCGCGCGCCCAGGCCCAGCCCACGGGCCTTGGGCGCGAGGATCAACATGCGCAATTGCGCGGTGGTCGGAGATTTGCGCACGACAAAAACGGCGCCCACCCGCTCGCCGTCCAATTCGGCGATCCAGCCCTTTTCCCATGCGGGTTGGAATTTGCGCACGAA
This sequence comes from Acidovorax radicis, assembly GCF_020510705.1. Classification (NCBI taxonomy): domain Bacteria; kingdom Pseudomonadati; phylum Pseudomonadota; class Betaproteobacteria; order Burkholderiales; family Comamonadaceae; genus Acidovorax; species Acidovorax radicis. The sequence continues at coordinate 2,795,434 of NZ_CP075184.1, read as the reverse complement.
TTGCGACGCAATATCGGCGACGAGGGCCTCAAAACGGCTGTCCCAGCCGTATTCGCGCCAGTAGATCTCTCCGTGTTGCTGCACCACCCAGCCCATGTCTCCGGGCACGGGGTCACGAAAAACTGCCATGCGGGTGGTGGCGGCAAGCTCGGGGGCCGGGGCCAGCAGTGTTTCGATGCGTTCCATGGCATCCACTACCTCTTGCCGACGAGCGGGCGTCAACGGCGCAAGCAAGGCGGTGGCGTCATCGTGCGAGCGTTGCTGCAGCGGCTCAAACGACGCCCGTCCTGCGGGTGTGAGCGAAATCACGTTGTGCCGGGCATCTTTGGCACTTGAGCTGCGATGGATCCAGCCTGCGACCTCGAACCGCCGAAGAATCCGGCTCATGTACCCACCGTCCAGTCCCAGTTCACGCGCCAGTTCGCTGGCCACGTGCGTCTCACGGTGGGCCAACTCATACAGCACGCGCACACCCGTCAGCGACAGGTCGCTGCCAAGGTAAGGGTCAAGCACGCCGATGCGGCGGGTGAAGAAGCGGTTGAAGCGGCGCACTGCGTTCACTGCGTCCACGGGCACGGGCACCGGCGTAAGGGTGGCTGTTCCTTTGCCAATTCCTTTGTCTGAGGTGTTCATGGATGTTTTTGTCATCTAGTTAATTGACAAAAGCAAGTATATACAGGGCATGGCGCAAGCCCTCGAAGATGCAAGGACAAGACAGCGGCAGCGACAAAATGGGCCTGTCCCCGTAAAATGGAAGGTTACCCACCACCGCCGTCTGCCACCAAGCCCTGTCGCTGAGCTGGCTGGCCGCGCCCCCTTTGCATGAACGCCCCCGTTGACGTCTCCTTTTTTGCGCGCGCCGCAAAGCCTTTGACCAGCTACAGACCGTACTGGGCCAAACGCTTTGGCACGGCCCCGTTTTTGCCGATGAGCCGCGCCGAGATGGAGAAACTGGGCTGGGACAGCTGCGACATCATCCTGGTGACGGGCGACGCGTATGTGGACCACCCGAGCTTTGGCATGGCCGTGATCGGCCGCACGCTGGAGGCGCAGGGCTTTCGCGTGGGCATCATCGCCCAGCCCGATTGGCAGAGCGCCGAGCCCTTCAAGGCGCTGGGCAAGCCCAACCTGTTCTGGGGCGTGACGGCGGGCAACATGGATTCGATGATCAACCGGTACACCGCCGACCGGAAGATCCGCAGCGATGACGCCTACACCCCGGGCGACGTGGGCGGCAAGCGCCCCGACCGCGCCGCCATCGTCTACAGCCAGCGCTGCCGCGAAGCGTTCAAAGACGTGCCCATCATCCTGGGCGGCATTGAAGGCAGCCTGCGCCGCATTGCGCATTACGACTACTGGAGCGACAAGGTGCGCCGCTCCATCGTGGTGGACGCCAAGTGCGACCTGTTGCTGTACGGCAATGCCGAACGCGCGCTGGTCGAGGTGGCGCACCGCATCGCAGCGCGCGAGCCGGTCGAGAAGATCACCGATGTACGTGGCACGGCCTTTGTGCGCCGCTCAGACGATGAAAGCGGCAAGGGCTGGTTCGAGATCGACTCCACCAGCGTGGACGAGCCCGGCCGCGTGGAAGCCCACATCAACCCCTACATGACCACCAGCGAACAGGCCGTTGCCCAAGGCAGCACCTGCAGCAAAGACGATGCTCCTGATTCAGTAGCTGCTAGCGCAGATGGATCAAGCGCTGGAGGCCAAAAAGACCCTCAATCGACCGAGCCCAACCCCGCCATTCAGCCCATGCTGTTTGTCGCCAACCCGGCGCTCAAGGCCAGGCTCAAGGTGCCGCCCCGCGACACGAGCGTGATCCGCCTGCCCAGCTACGAGCAAGTCAAGAGCGACCCGGTGCTCTATGCGCACGCCAACCGAGTGCTGCACCTGGAGACCAACCCCGGCAACGCCCGTGCGCTGGTCCAGGCACACGGCGAAGGGGTGACGGCGCGCGACGTGTGGATCAACCCGCCCCCCATCCCGCTGACCACGGCCGAGATGGACTACGTGTTTGACCTGCATTACGCCCGCAGCCCGCACCCGAGCTACGCCGACGAGAACGGCAGCCACGACGGCGCGACCAAGATCCCCGCGTGGGAGATGATCCGGTTCTCCATCAACATCATGCGTGGCTGCTTTGGCGGCTGCACCTTCTGCTCGATCACCGAGCACGAGGGCCGCATCATCCAAAGCCGCTCCGAGGATTCGATCATCCAGGAGATCGAGGACATCCGCGACAAGGTCAAGGGCTTCACCGGCACCATCAGCGACCTGGGCGGCCCCACGGCCAACATGTACCGCCTGGGCTGCCGCAGCCCGCAGATCGAAGCCGCCTGCCGCAAGCCGAGCTGCGTGTACCCCGGCATCTGCCAGAACCTGACCACCGACCACGGCCCGCTGATCAAGATCTACCGCAGGGGCAGGGCGCTCAAGGGCATCAAGAAGATACTGATTGGTTCAGGCCTGCGCTACGACTTGGCCATCAAGAGCCCCGAGTATGTGAAAGAGCTGGTGCAGCACCATGTGGGTGGCTACCTCAAGATTGCGCCCGAGCACACCGAATCGGGCCCGCTCACCAAGATGATGAAGCCGGGCATCGGCAACTACGACAAGTTCAAGCAGCTGTTTGAAAAGTTCAGTGAAGAAGCGGGCAAGAAGCAGTTCCTGATCCCGTACTTCATCGCTGCACACCCGGGCACGAGCGACGAGGACATGATGAACCTTGCGGTCTGGCTCAAGAAGAATGGCTTCCGTGCCGACCAGGTGCAGACCTTCTACCCGAGCCCCATGGCCACGGCCACGGCCATGTACCACAGCAACAAGAACCCGCTGCGCAAGGTCACGCGCGACAGCGAGACCGTGGACATCGTGCGCGGCGAGAAGCGCCGCCGCCTGCACAAGGCCTTCCTGCGCTACCACGACCCCAACAACTGGCCGTTGCTGCGCGACGCACTCAAGGCCATGGGCCGGGCCGACCTCATCGGCAATGGCAAGCACCACCTGATTCCCACCTATCAGCCACTGACCTGTGGCGGGTATGAGAGTGCACGCCGCAAAAATTCGACGCCCCCGGGGGCGAAGGGCGCCAAGGGTGTAGCGCCTGAATCTCCGGCGAAATCCTCCACACCGCAAAAAGGCCGCATCCTTACGCAGCACACCGGCCTGCCGCCGCGGGTGACGGGGGCTGGTAAACCGTCAGGCGCAAAGACCTTCAAAAAAGCCCGCTGAGGTGCGGGCTTGGAGGGAGGCCTTCAACGATCGGCGTGTGTGCCTACCACCACGGATTGAGGGGCGTCTGCATCGACAGCCGCCGCTGCAGGCGTGAGAGGCGGTGTCAACAGGTCTTCGATGATGAAGGTGCGGTAATAAAAAGCCGCCACAGCGCACTCAGGCGTGATGGCAGACACCACGTTTTCAATCTCATCCTTGTCACCCATGGCAATCAGCAAGCCGTGGTGGCCGCTGCCGGCCAGGTCGGCCATGCGGCGCACCATGTCGCCCTCTGCGCCCACCGACGGCAAGGGCGCGTCGGCGTTGCCCAGCGTGTGCACGATGTCTTGCAGGATGACGTCGGGGCCCGCATACGCCGTGATGCCGGAGTGCCCCGCGTTGTGCAGACGGGCGTCGGCCTGGCGCACGCAGTCTTCATCCGGAAAAAGCGCAAACACATGGCCTGTCGGGTAAAAAGTCCCGCTCATGTTGGTCATGGAGGAATCGAGAACGAGGGGTTTCATAAGCATCTCCCGATGGGTTTCAAGAGTTTTGATTGAAGCCGCTCTGGGGTGTGCCGTGTGTAGGCCATGCCACCTTTGTGGCGTCAGCACCCTGTGTCCGCAGCGGCGGGATAGAAATAAGGATAAAAATGGCCTCTAGCGCTTATGGAGCAAGCGCTAGCAGCTATCAAAACGATAGAAACCGTTATCGAATCCAGCCCGCTATCCACCCCGCCACCCAGGCCAGCAGCGCCCCGCAGTGCAACACCACGGTGACCCAATAGACCGCGCGAAATTCCACTTTGCTGGATTTGTGCCGCAACCATTGCTGGGCACACCACGCGCCCGGCCAGCCGCCTGCCAGCGAGAGCAGGTGCAGATGGCTCTCCTTGGTGCGCCACTGCCCGTTTTGCGCGGCACTCTTGTCCATGGCGTAAGCCAAAAATGTGATCAGGTTGATGGCCACTGCCGCGCCCAGCACCCAGGGCGCAAGCCGGCCCGACCGAAGGCCCCATGCCAGCAGTGCCAGCCAGCCCAGCATCAGCAGCCATGCGGGGCCTGCGGATGCCGAGCGGGCGCCGGTTTTTGCGGGCCGCCGGCCACTTGGGGGCTGGCTGGGTTTTTGCGCCTGGGCAGACGCAGGCCGCGCGCGTTGTGCCGACGTGGGCGCGGGGCGATGTGAAGGCACCACACCCTGTGGGCCCGTGGGTTGCACCGCCATGGCCCGAGGCCCTTTTCCGCCCACGTGGATTTCCTCATAGACAACGGTCAGGCCTTCGCTCGGCGCAGCGGCGCCTTGGAAGTCCCGGATGTGAAAGAACACATCGGCCGGCGTGCCAGGGCTGCGGATGAAACCGAAGGCGCGGGTGACATCCCAGCGGATGACGGTGCCTTGTTTTTGCATGGATCAACGGCGCTTTATTTAGGCCAGCGTGTGCAGCGGAATGTCCTGCGCCACTGCCAAAGCGTCGAGCGCCGCACGGGTTTGTGTTTGCATGAATTGGGCCACTGCGCGGTGTGTTGCCGGGTTGCGCAAAACATCGGCATCGCCCGATGCGGGCAGGCCCGCTGCGGCGCACAGTCGCGCGGCAAAGTGGGGCTCCAGGGCGGCCACGGCCACGCGGCCGTCGGCGCAGGGGTAGATGCGGTATCCCGCGTGGTGGCCGCCCACGTCGCCCTCGGGCGTGGTCAGGCCCCAGTCGCGCGGCTGGGCCAGCCAGGCGGCGGTGTCGGCCAGGGCCACTTCGATGCACACGCCAGCGCCGGTGTGGGCGCGCTCCAGCAGGGCCTGCAGCACGGCTTCGCTGGCCATCAGGGCGCCGCCCATGTCGGCGTACAGGGTGGGGGGCATCTCGGTGCCGGTGACCAGCCCGGCATCGGCCAGGTAGGTGAGGTCATGGCCGGGTTCTTCGGCACGCTCGGCCGCAGCGCCCACGATGCGCACCAGCGACAGGCGCGGGTATTTCGATTGCAGCGCCTCCCAGGAGAGGCCCAGCTTGGTGAGCGCCGAGGGGCGAAACGAGGTGATCAGTACATCGGTGCGGGTCAGTTCTTCGTGCAGCGCGGCCTGGCCTTCTGCCGTCTTGAGGTGGGCATGCACCACGCGCACTCCGCTGTGCAGCGTGGCATAGGCCGCCGGGCTGTAGATGCCCATGGGGTCGGCGCTGGGGTGGCCCGGGGCGGGCGGGGGTTCAAGCTTGGTGCAGTCGGCCCCCATGCGCGCGCAGCGCATCAGGGCGGCGGGGCCGGGCAGGTTGAGCGCGAGGCTCAGGACACGGACATTGCGCAGGGGCTGGGGCAGGGCGGTTGTCATGGGTGTGGGGTTGTCTCGGTGTTGTGGTTTTGAACGAAAGGAGAAGGCGCGGCGCTGGAACTTCAAGGGGCGCGCGGGTTCACTCCCCGCGTTATACATAATTTGTTACGCTCCCGGGTCCATGCAACGCAGAACCTCTTTGGCCGCTCTCACGGGCTTGGCCGCCTTTCCGGGAGCTTTCATGACCACGTCTCTGAGCAGCGCCGCCACCGCGCCCGCGTTGCAGGCATTGAAGCCTTCACCGCGCATGCCGGTGCTGTTTGTGGGCCACGGCAGCCCCATGAACACCATCGAGGACAACGCCTGGCGCCGCAGCTGGCAGGCGATGGGCACCGAGCTGATGGCGCGCGCCGTGCAGCCGCAGCTCATCCTGTGTGTGTCGGCCCACTGGCTTACGCGCGGCGGCTGGCAGCTGACCGGCATGACCAACCCCAAGACCATCCACGACTTTGGCGGTTTTCCGCAGGCGTTGTTCGACCAGCAATACCCCGCGCCTGGAGCACCGCAGGTGGCGCGCAGCCTGGCGTCCGAACTCAAGTCGCCCGCGACGGGCGGCGCATTGGGGGTGGACGAAGGCGAATGGGGGCTGGACCACGGCACCTGGTCGGTGCTCAAGCCCATGTTCCCCAAGGCGCAAATCCCCGTGATGCAGCTGAGCATGGACTACAGCCGCGCCCCGGCCGAGCACTACGCGCTGGGCCAGCAGCTCCAAGGCCTGCGCGAGCGGGGCGTGCTGATCGTGGGCAGCGGCAACGTGGTGCACAACCTGCGCGCCACGCGCCGTGGCACAGCGGCCAATGAGGCTTACGACTGGGCCACCGAATTCGACACCGTGGTGCAGGAGCAGATCAAGAAAGGCCAGCTCGGCGCCCTGCAGGACTTTCAGAAACTGGGCGCGGTGGCCCAGCAGGCCCACCCCACGCACGAGCACTTTCTGCCGCTGCTGTACGCGGCAGGGGCGGTGTTGCCCACCGAGATGCCGCGTTTCTTCAACACGGGCTACCAGTCGGCGTCGATCTCGATGCGGTCGGTGTTGTGGGGGTGACGGGGTGCGGCGCTGGGTTGCGATAGATTGCTTCTTTTTTGATAGCTGGTAGCACTTGTAGATAAAGCGCTAGAGGCCAAAAATGCTTCAAAAATAATCTGCCGCAGCTATCACGCAGCGATGTGATCCGCCCGGATCGTCAGCCACGGCCAGCGTTCGCGGTAGCTTTCGGCCTTGGCCTGGAACAGCGGCAGATGTGGACAGGCCGGGTTGGGGCGCAGCAGCCCGGCGTACAGCTCTTCAAGCCCATAGGGCGCGTACAGCGTGGGCTCCTTCGTTCCAAGGTCGACGGCAGGCTGCAGACCCACACAGGTGCAGGGCACCAGAAAGCGCTCGATCCCATTGCGGGCGGATTGCAGCGGCGCATACGGGTAACCAAACCAGTGCTCGTACCAGAGGTGCACACGGGCCTGGTTCTTGGCTTCCACAGTGATGGGCAGATCGGCAAAGAGGGCGGTGACGCGGGCTTGCACGGCCTGCTCGGCCGCTTGGGACAGGTCCGACGCGTCGAAATAGAACAGGTCGTAGTCCTTGATGTGCGCCGTAGGCGTCAAGCCAGAGCGCAGGTTCCACACCGTCTGGAACAGACAGCCCGCCACCAGCCAGGCATCGGGAAGGCCCAGAAACGGCAAACGCTCCAGAAGGGCCGCGTTGTGCGGGTTCTGGAGCGTTTCGCTCACAAAGCGGCGCTGAAGATCAGAGCTGCGGTTCAAAGGGGTATTCACCGAATTGGGTATTGCCACAGCCTTCCGAGCAAGTGCAGCCAATGCGAGGTAGCCGCGCAAGGGCCGCCCCGCCGCGCTGGCTGCGTCCCCCTTCCCGCCTCGCGCAGCGAGGCGAGAGAAAGGGGGGAGGCGCGAAAGCGCCTCAGGGGGTTAGACCACTTTTGCAATGGCCTGGCAGACGTAGTCGATGTTCTTGCTGTTGAGCGCAGCCACGCACATGCGGCCGGTGTCGGTGCCGTACACGCCAAACTCATTGCGCAGGCGAACCATCTGGTCCTTGGTCAGGCCCGAGTAGCTGAACATGCCGATCTGGGTGGTGATGAAGCTCATGTCCTGCTTCACACCGGCGGCCTTGAGGCCATCGACCAGCTTTTGGCGCATGGCCTTGATGCGCACGCGCATTTCGCCCAGTTCCTTTTCCCACAGTGCACGCAGCTCGGGGTTATTCAGCACCGCAGCCACCACAGCACCACCGTGAATGGGTGGGTTGGAGTAGTTGGTGCGGATGACGATCTTGAGCTGGCTCAGCACGCGCGATGCTTCTTCCTTGTCGGCGCACAGCACCGACAGGCCGCCTACGCGCTCGCCGTAGAGGCTGAAGCTTTTGGAGAACGAGGTGGAGACAAAGAAGTTGAGGCCTGCGGCCACGAACTTGCCGATCACGGCGCCATCTTCGGCGATGCCGTGGCCAAAGCCCTGGTAGGCCATGTCGAGGAAAGGTGTCAGGCCCTTGGCCTTGACGGCGGCAATCACCTGGTCCCACTGGGCTGCAGTGATGTCGTAGCCGGTGGGGTTGTGGCAGCAGGCGTGCAGCACAACGATGGTGCCGGGGGCGGCGGCATTCAGGCTGGCCAGGAAGCCTTCGAAGTTCACGCCGCGCTTGGCAGCGTCGTAGTAGGCGTAGGTATCGACTTCAAAGCCGGCGTTGGTGAACAGCGCGCGGTGGTTTTCCCAGCTGGGGTCGGAGATCAGCACCTTGGCGTTGGGGCTGAGTTTCTTGAGGAAGTCAGCGCCGATCTTCAGGCCGCCCGTACCACCCACCGCTTGCACGGTGGCCACGCGGCCGGAGGTGACGGGTTCGCTGTCGGCGCCGAACACCAGGCTCTTGACGGCGTTGTCATAGGCCACGATGCCGTCGATGGGCAGGTAGCCGCGGGCCGTGGGGGTGGACATCATGGTCTTTTCTGCGGCCTGAACACATTGCAGCAAGGGCAGCTTGCCGTTGTCGTCGAAATAAACGCCGACGCCCAGGTTGACCTTATTGGGGTTGGTGTCGGCGTTGAATTGCTCGTTGAGGCCCAGGATGGGGTCGCGGGGGGCCATTTCGACGGCGGTGAAAAGAGACATGAAAATCCTTGAAAGGTTGTCAGTAGCGAAGAATCCGGGCGTGGTGTACTGTGCCGGGTTCCGCCGATTTTAACGGTCGCTACCCCTTACTCGTTGACTGCACCCATGCCGGATATCACAGAAGTCATAACTGAAAAGCAAGACGGCGAGTTCGTCCATTTTCCTGGCTCCCCCTTTGAATTGTTCCAGCCGTATCCACCGGCAGGCGATCAGCCTGAGGCCATCAACAAGCTGGTAGAGGGCCTGAACGATGGGGAAACCTTCCAGACGCTGCTGGGTGTGACGGGTTCTGGCAAGACTTTCACCATGGCCAACGTGATCGCCCGCATGGGGCGCCCGGCCATCATCTTTGCGCCCAACAAGACGTTGGCCGCGCAGTTGTACAGCGAGTTCCGCGAGTTCTTCCCCAAGAACGCTGTGGAGTATTTCGTGAGCTACTACGACTATTACCAGCCCGAGGCGTATGTGCCGCAGCGCGATCTGTTCATCGAGAAGGACAGCGCCATCAACGAGCACATCGAGCAGATGCGGCTGTCATGCACCAAGAGCCTGATGGAGCGCAAAGACGTGGTCATTGTGGCCACCGTGTCGGCCATCTACGGCATTGGCGAGCCCGAGAGCTACCACCGCATGGTGATGACGCTGCGCACCGGCGACAAGCTGGGCCAGCGCGATGTGATCGCCCAATTGATCCGCATGCAATACCAGCGCAACGAGGCTGATTTCTCGCGTGGCAAGTTCCGCGTGCGCGGTGACACCATTGATGTGTTCCCGGCCGAGCATTCCGAGTTGGCCATCCGCATCGAGCTATTTGACGACGAGATCGAGAGCCTGCAGTTGTTTGACCCGCTCACGGGCCGCGTCAAGCAGAAGATCCCGCGCTTCACGGTCTACCCCAGCAGCCACTACGTGACGCCGCGCGACAAGGTGCTGGCGGCTGTGGAGACGATCAAGATCGAGCTGGCCGAGCGTTTGAAGCAGCTTGTGAGTGACGGCAAGCTGGTGGAGGCGCAGCGCCTGGAGCAGCGCACCCGGTTCGATCTGGAGATGCTCAGCGAAGTCGGGCACTGCAAGGGCATCGAGAACTACACGCGCCACCTGTCGGGCGCCGCGCCGGGCGATCCGCCGAGCACGCTAACCGACTACATGCCCAAAAACGCGTTGATGTTCCTGGATGAGAGCCACCAGATGATCGGCCAGCTCAACGCCATGTACAGCGGCGACCGCTCGCGCAAGACCACGCTGGTCGAATATGGCTTTCGCCTGCCATCGGCGTTGGACAACCGGCCGCTCAAGTTTGAGGAGTTTGAGCAGCGCATGCGGCAGGTGATCTTTGTATCGGCCACGCCAGCAGACTATGAAAAGACCCATTCCGGCCAGGTGGTAGACCAGGTGGTTCGCCCCACCGGGCTGGTGGACCCGGAAGTAGAGGTGCGGCCGGCCACCCATCAAGTGGACGATGTGCTGCAAGAAATACGCATACGCGCAGAAAAGCATGAACGCGTACTCATTACGACGCTGACCAAGCGCATGGCCGAGCAGTTGACCGACTACCTCACGGACAACGGTGTGAAGGTGCGGTATCTGCACAGCGATGTGGACACGGTCGAGCGCGTGGAGATCATTCGCGACCTGCGGCTGGGGGCCTTCGATGTGCTGGTGGGCATTAACCTGCTGCGCGAAGGGCTTGATATCCCCGAGGTGTCATTGGTGGCGATCCTGGATGCCGACAAGGAAGGTTTTTTGCGGGCCGAGCGCAGTCTGATTCAGACCATTGGCCGTGCGGCGCGCAATGTCAATGGCCGGGCCATCCTGTACGCAGACCGCATTACCGACTCCATGAAAAAAGCCATGGGCGAGACGGAACGCCGCCGCGTCAAGCAGATCGCACACAACGAAGTCCACGGCATCACGCCGCGCAGCATTGTCAAGCGGGTAAGAGACCTGATTGACGGGGTTTACAGCGAGAAAGCGGGCAAGGATGCCGAGCGCATGGAGCAGGAAGCCATGCAACGCGCGCAGGTGGAGGACATGTCCGAAAAGGATGTAGCGCGCGAAATAAAGCGGTTGGAAAAGCTCATGCTGGAGCACGCCCGCAACCTGGAGTTTGAGCAGGCGGCCCGCGTAAGAGATCAGTTGACTCGGCTCAAGGACCAGGCCTTCGGGGCGCATGGAAGTGATGTGGTTGGCTTGTAACCGGGCGTGAAACCAGGGTGAATAAACAGGCAAGGTCAAAACAAGACTGATAAGTTATTTATCCCGACAAAATTGGTAGGCATTTGTGGTATACTCACACAAAATAGTCAAGAAAACAGCCCAACGATGAAGGGCTCCGCGCCAGGCAACTGGGCGGGGTAAGGGGCGGAGACGGTACCTCGCTGATCAACAGTCAGCGCAGGCGGTTTCTACAACGAACAAGCCTTAGCACAAGGAGCTTGCGATGCGTCTCACTACCAAAGGCCGTTTTGCGGTCACTGCCATGATTGACCTGGCCCTGCGCCAGAACAATGGTCCCGTCACGCTGGCGGCGATCAGCCAGCGCCAGCAGATCTCGCTGTCGTATCTGGAGCAGCTTTTCGGCAAGCTGCGCCGCCACGAACTGGTGGAGTCTACCCGTGGCCCTGGTGGTGGTTACACCCTGGCTCGCAAGGCCGGTGACATTACGGTGGCAGACATCATCGTTTCGGTGGATGAACCCATTGATGCCACCCAATGCGGCGGTAAAGAAAATTGCCTGGGTGAAGCCGGGCGCTGCATGACCCATGAGCTGTGGGCATCACTGAATCAGCGCATGGTGGAGTTTCTTGATTCCGTCACCTTGCAAAAGCTGGTGGACGAGCAGCTCGCCAAGGGTGTGCAGATTGAAGACAAACCAGTGGTGCGCCGCGCGATCTCGACCACTCCCGTGGTCAAGCCGATCCGGGTGAACGCCCCTAACTCGGTGTTTGCACTGGGCAACGTCTTCGCCAAATCCTGATGTTCTTGGCGATGGTGCCGGCCCATGGGTCTGCGCTGCCCTGAACGCGGTTTTCGTATTTCGTTTTTATCCTTACCCCTTACCCCTTACCCCTTACCCCTTACCCCTTACCCGTTACCCGTTACCCGTTACCCGTTACCCCTTACCCGTTTCTCTGCTTCTCTTTTTGCCAGCCAGAGACATTCACTGAGCCAGCCATGGACACGACCCCGCACTTTCCTATCTATCTCGACTATGGCGCCACCACACCGGTAGATCCCCGCGTGGTGGACGCCATGATTCCCTGGTTGCGCGAGCATTTCGGCAACCCCGCATCGCGCAGCCATGCGTGGGGCTGGGAGGCCGAAGAGGCTGTGGAAAAGGCGCGTGTGCAAGTGGCTGACCTGATCCATGCCGATCCGCGTGAGATCGTCTGGACCAGTGGCGCTACCGAATCCATCAATCTGGCGCTCAAGGGGGCCGCCCAGTTCTACAAAGGCAAGGGCAAACACCTCATCACGCTCAAAACCGAACACAAGGCGGTACTGGACACGATGCGTGAGCTGGAGCGCCAGGGGTTTGACGTGACCTATCTTGATGTCCAGGAAGACGGCCTGGTGAACATGGAGGCGCTGAAGGCTGCCATTCGCCCAGACACGATTCTGATCAGCATCCTGTTTGTGAACAATGAGATCGGTGTGATCCAGGACATTCCGGCCATTGGTGCGCTGTGCCGTGAAAAGGGCATTTTGCTGCACGTCGATGCGGCCCAGGCCACCGGTCGCGTGGCCATCGACATGGATGTTCTGCCCATCGATCTGATGAGCATGACGGCGCACAAGACCTATGGCCCCAAAGGTATAGGTGCTTTGTTCGTGCGCCGCAAGCCCCGGGTGCGCCTGGAAGCGCAGATGCATGGCGGGGGGCATGAGCGTGGCATGCGCTCTGGCACCTTGCCCACGCACCAGATCGTGGGTATGGGCGAGGCATTTCGCATCGCCAAGGAAGAAATGGCTGAGGGCAATGCCAAGGCGAAAGCTTTGCAACAGCGCCTGCTGGATGGCCTCAAGGACATCGAACAGGTGTTCATCAACGGCAGCATCGAGCACCGTGTGCCTCAAAACCTCAACATGAGCTTCAACTTCGTCGAAGGCGAGTCGCTCATCATGGGGATCAAGGGTTTGGCCGTGTCGTCGGGTTCAGCCTGCACGTCTGCGAGCCTGGAGCCCAGCTACGTGTTGCGCGCCCTGGGCCGTAGCGATGAATTGGCGCACAGCAGCCTGCGCATGACCATTGGCCGCTTCACGACTGAAGAAGAGATCGACTACGCCATCTCCACCATCCGCGAAAACGTGGCTCGTCTGCGCGAGTTGAGCCCGCTGTGGGAGATGTACAAGGATGGCATCGACATCAGCACCATCCAGTGGGCGGCGCACTGAATTCGCGAAGTTTTTTGCAGATTTCTGAAGATTTGAGAGGTACACATCATGGCTTACTCTGACAAAGTGGTTGACCACTACGAAAACCCCCGCAATGTCGGTTCCTTCGATAAAGGTGACGATTCGGTGGGCACCGGCATGGTGGGCGCTCCTGCCTGCGGCGACGTGATGAAGTTGCAGATCAAGGTCAATCCCGAAACCGGGGTGATCGAGGATGCGCGTTTCAAGACTTATGGGTGCGGCTCGGCCATTGCGTCATCGTCGCTCGTGACCGAATGGGTCAAGGGCAAGACACTCGACGAAGCAGCGGCGCTCAAGAACAGCGAAATCGCACAGGAACTGGCTCTGCCACCCGTCAAGATTCACTGCTCCATCCTGGCCGAAGATGCCATCAAGGCGGCTGTTCTGGACTACAAGACCAAACATTCGCTGGCCGCAACCGCTGCCTGAGCGGGTGGGCGAGCGACGGAGTGACTGATATGGCCATTACGCTGACAGAAGCCGCCGCCCGGCACGTGAACCGCTACCTTTCCCGCCGTGGGAAAGGGCTGGGTGTGCGTCTGGGTGTGAAAACCACCGGCTGTTCGGGGCTTGCCTACAAGCTCGAATATGTCGATGACAGTGAACCCGAAGACATCGTGTTTGAAAACCACGGAGTCAAGGTGCTGATTGACCCCAAGAGCCTTGCATACATCGATGGTACCGAGTTGGATTTTGTGCGTGAAGGCCTGAACGAGGGCTTCAAGTTCAATAACCCCAACGAACGTGACCGTTGTGGTTGTGGAGAAAGCTTCCGCGTCTGAGAGTACGCCTTTGGCTGCTGTACCGTTCAACCGCCATCGCGCTTCGTGCTGGCGGTTTTTTGTTGTACTGACCTGTTGCGATCTGAACCCATTTGGCTGTTGGCATGAACCTGCAATCTGACGACTTTGAACTCTTTGGCCTCGTGCAGCGTTTTGTGCAAGATCGGGCTGCGATTGATGCGCGCTGGAAAGAGCTGCAGCGCGGAGCCCACCCGGACAAATTTGCAGCCCAAGGTGCGGCGGCCCAGCGTGTGGCCATGCAATGGTCCGTGCGCATCAATGAGGCTTACCAGCGCCTGAAAGATCCGATGCGCCGCGCTGCGTACCTGTGCGAATTGCACGGAGCGCCCATTCGCGCGGAGGACAACACCGCCATGCCCGCCGCCTTCCTGATGCAGCAGATGGAATGGCGCGAAGCGCTGGAAGAAGCACAGGCTGACGATGCGCTGGATGCCCTGGAGGATGGTGTTGGCCAGGCCCGCCGCGAAGCGCTGGCGCAGTTAGAGCAGCTGATCGATCTGCAGCACGATTACGCGGGCGCTGCGCGCTGTGTCAGAGCCCTCATGTTCATTGCGCGATTTGCCGACGACATTGAACGTCGCCGGGAGCAACTGGGACAATAGCGCCGAGCGATTTTGTTTTTCCCTTTGGATGCCGGCTGTTGTGATGCCGTGCTCCACCACGTAGAGAACCCAATTTTCATGGCGCTTTTGCAGATTTCCGAACCCGGCCAGTCCCCCGACCCACACCAGCGGCGCATTGCCGTAGGTATTGACCTGGGCACCACCCATTCCCTGGTGGCCGCCGTGCGCAATGGTGTGTCCGAGTGCCTGCCAGATGCGAAGGGAAGGGTGCTGCTGCCCTCCGTGGTGCGCTACCTCGACAACGGTGGCCGGGAAATTGGTTACGACGCCGTTGCCTCCCAGCCTCTGGATGCCCGCAACACCATCGCGTCCGTGAAACGGTTCATGGGGCGTGGCCTCAAGGACGTGGCCGAGGCGGGCAAGCTGCCTTACGACTTTGTATCTGCCGGGGATGAGGGCGTGCAAGGCATGGTCAGCATCGCCACGGTGGATGGTGCCAAGTCGCCAGTGGAAGTCAGCGCCGAGATACTGGCAACGCTGCGTTATCGCGCCGAAGACACCTTCAATGATGACCTGTATGGCGCGGTGATCACCGTGCCGGCCTACTTTGATGATGCCCAGCGCCAGGCCACTAAAGACGCGGCCAAACTGGCCGGCATTCATTTGTTGCGCCTGATCAACGAACCCACTGCGGCCGCGATTGCCTACGGCCTCGACAACGCCAGTGAAGGCATTTATGCCGTGTATGACCTGGGTGGTGGCACGTTCGACATCTCCATTCTTCGCCTGACCCAGGGCGTGTTTGAAGTGATTGCCACGGGCGGTGATTCTGCGCTGGGTGGTGACGACTACGACGCGGCCTTGGCTGACTGGGTGTTGCAGCAACTGAACCTGCAGGTCAGCACGTCCACCGACAAGGTCTCTGTGCGCATGGCAGCCAGGGCCTGCAAAGAGGCTTTGACTGCTACTGATTCCGTAGCGTTTAGCGCTTATGTATCGGGCGCTAGCGTGCAATTTGATGTCAAGCGATCGGATTTTGATGCCATCACGGCTTCCCTGACCGATCGCTCGATGGCCGCAGTGCGCCGCGCATTGCACGATGCGCACCTCGCACGTGACGAAGTCAAAGGCGTAGTGATGGTGGGCGGCTCCACCCGCATGCCGCAGGTGCAGCGTGCGGTGGCTGATTTTTTTGGCACGGAGCCGTTGACCAATCTGAACCCGGACGAGGTCGTGGCGCTCGGCGCAGCCATCCAGGCCAACCAACTGGCTGGCAACAACACCGCTGGCGACCTTCTGTTGCTGGACGTGATTCCTCTGTCGCTGGGCATTGAGACCATGGGCGGGTTGGTGGAGCGCATCGTGGCGCGCAACGAGACCATTCCCACGGCCAAAGCCCAGGATTTCACGACGTACAAAGACGGGCAGACGGCGCTCGCCATCCACGTTGTGCAGGGCGAGCGTGACCTTGTCCAGGATTGCCGGAGCCTGGCGCGGTTTGAATTGCGTGGTATTCCGCCGATGGCGGCGGGCGCTGCGCGCATCCGCGTGACATTTACTGTCGATGCCGATGGCCTATTGAGCGTCAGTGCACGAGAGCAGGGCAGCGGCGTGGAGGCCCGCGTAGATGTCAAGCCATCTTATGGGTTATCGGACGACCAGATAGCCCGTATGCTGCAGGAGGGTTTTGCGACGGCCGCGCAGGACATGAAAGCGCGCGCCCTGGTGGAAGCTCGCGTCGATGCAGATCGCATGCTCATCGCTACGCAAAGCGCTCTGGCCGCCGATGGCGATGTGCTTTCAACCTCCGAACGTGCAGCCATTGATGCCCTGATGGTGTCACTGCGCCATCAGCGCGACAGCGAAGATGCCGCCGTTATCGAAGCCGCTACCCAGGCGCTTGCCAACGGCACCGAAGCCTTCGCCGCACAGCGCATGAACCGCGGCATCCACCAGGCGCTGGCGGGCAAAAATGTGCAGACCCTTTGACCAAGATCCCAGCGCGAACAAGAGCAAAGCCACCCCATGCCTGTCATCAAGATTCTTCCCCATCCCGAGTATTGCCCCCAGGGTGCTGAAATCACAGCCCCCGCTGGCACGTCGATCTGCGAAGCGCTGCTCGAGAATCACATCAACATAGAACATGCCTGCGACATGAGCTGTGCCTGCACCACCTGCCACGTGATCGTGCGGCAGGGGCTGAACTCGCTCAACGACGCGCAAGAAGAGGAAGAAGATCTGCTCGACCGCGCCTGGGGCCTGGAGCCACAGTCGCGCCTGTCGTGCCAGGCCATCTTGGCGCAGCAGGACCTGGTGGTGGAGATCCCCAAATACACCATCAACCACGCCAAGGAGAACCACTGATGTCGCGCCAGATTGTTCTGGATACGGAAACCACCGGCCTATCGGCTGACAGTGGTGACCGCATCATTGAACTCGGTTGTGTCGAGCTTCTGAATCGCAAACTCACCGGTAACAACCTGCACCTGTACTTCAACCCGGGTCGCAACAGCCATGAAGACGCTCTCAAGGTGCATGGCATCAGCAACGAGTTCCTGAAAGACAAGCCCAAATTTTCCGAAACAGTGGATGACATCCTTGAATACCTTCAGGGCGCCGAGATCATCATCCACAACGCAGCGTTCGACGTGGGTTTTCTGAACAAGGAGCTGGAGCTGATCGGACGCCCTGCGTTTGGCAGCTACGTAGCCGGTGTGACCGACACCCTGGCCATGGCCAAGGAGATGTACCCCGGCAAACGCAATTCGCTCGATGCACTGTGCGACCGGCTGGGGGTGGATAACTCTGGCCGCACATTGCATGGTGCCTTGCTTGATGCCGAACTGCTGGCTGATGTGTACATCAACCTCACGCGTGGGCAGGACGCATTACTAATTGGCGACGACACACACGACAGCACCAGCGGGCCCAAGGTAGCGGCGGTGGACTTGAGTGCGCTGGTCCTTCCGGTGTTGCGCGCCAGCGAATCCGAGCAAGCGGCGCATACCGATGTGCTCGCACAAATCGACAAGGCAAGTGGCGGCAAAACAATTTGGCGAACTGTCTTGGCAGCCTGAAAAGCTGTGCCATAATCGAAGGCTGTCACAGCGACGCGGGTGATTAGCTCAGCGGTAGAGCACTGCCTTCACACGGCAGGGGTCACATGTTCGATCCATGTATCACCCACCACGTTAGTGCAGACCTTTGCGTGATGTTTTTGATTCAAAAACAGCGCAATGGGTGATTAGCTCAGCGGTAGAGCACTGCCTTCACACGGCAGGGGTCACATGTTCGATCCATGTATCACCCACCAGTTTTAAAGCCTCTGCAGATTTTTAGTCTGCAGAGGCTTTTTTGCTTGTGGTGATCGTATGCGGCAGGTGTACGCCATCGTCAATGTGGATGGTCGTGTAGTGGTATCTGAGTCGGCTTTGCCCCCACTGAGAAAACAAGACAGCGAGCACCCCATCACAGCTGGGATCGCGGTGGCATGGGAGGCGCTACAGTGCAGAGTGGAACCACCACGCAATCACCTACCTTCTTGTTCCACATGATCGCTTTTCATAACCCTTTGCACCAAGGCCACGCGCCCGAACACGAGTTTTACCGTGGTGAGCGGGTGCCATGTTTCGAGACACCAGCGCGCTTGGACTATGTGGAAGAAGCGCTGCGCATGAGAAACCACCCCTTGCGGCCCCCAGATGTGGACAGCATGGAGGTGCTGGGTCAGGTCCATGCACCGCGCTACCTCGCCTTTTTGCAGACAGCCTGGCAGCAATGGCTGGCACTTGATCCGGCCAATGCACTGGTGCAGCCGTTTCCGTCGGTATGGCCGGTGCGCTCATTGCGCAGCGATGTCGAGCCAGACAATTTTGTGGCCCGGCTGGGTTTGTATTCGATGGACAACGGAACGCCGATGGCTGCCGGAACATGGGCGGCGGCCAAGGCGGGGGCGGATGCTGCTGCCAGCGCCGCCAATCTTGTTGCGCACGGGGCGTCGTCCGCGTTCTGCTGCACGCGTCCGCCGGGGCATCATGCAGGTTCCGATTTCATGGGCGGGTACTGCTTTCTGAACAATGCAGCCGTCGCCGCACAAACCCTGCTGGGGAATGGCGCTCAGCGGGTTGTGGTCTTGGATGTGGACTATCACCATGGCAACGGGACGCAGAGCATTTTTTATCGACGCGACGATGTGTTGTTCATCAGCATTCATGGCGACCCTCGCACCGAGTACCCTTTTTATCTGGGCCATGCAGACGAAACCGGCGAGGGACCAGGCGCAGGATTCAATCTGAACGTGCCGCTGCCAGCGGGCACAAGTGCGCAGACTTGGCGGGATGCGCTGGACACGGCTTGCCACCGTATCGCCGCTTACCGCGCTGATGGGCTTGTGGTGTCCCTGGGTCTCGACACTTTCGAGGGCGATCCGATTTCTCGTTTTTCGTTAGCGTCGTCTGATTTCACCCGTCTCGGCGAACGGCTCGCAAGGCTTGGGCTACCGACTGTGTTTGTGCTTGAAGGCGGTTACGCCGCTGCGGAACTGGGAACCAACGCTGTCAACGTGATTGACGGGTTTGAGCAAACTTAACAATGGTGAACTGCGCTGGAGTCGTTAAAGAGTGGGGCGACGTCGTGATTGCCTGCTGTACCGTTGTCTGCCGCAGCGTTGAAGCAGGCCGGACGATGTACCCCTCTGGATTTCAATGCGGAGGCTGAGATGACAGATGTGCTCGATTGTGTGGTGATTGGTGCAGGCGTGGTGGGCCTGGCCGTTGCACGGGCCTTGGCGCTACGTGGGCGCGATGTCATGGTGCTGGAGGCTGCGGGCGCTATTGGAACGGGCATTAGTTCGCGCAACAGCGAGGTGATTCACGCCGGGATTTACTACCCCCCGGGCTCGTTGAAAGCCCGTTTGTGTGTGCAAGGCAAGGAGTTGCTTTACGCCTATTGCGCGGAACGTGGCGTACCCCATCGCCGTTGCGGAAAATTGCTGGTGGCCACCTCGGCCACGCAGCTCGCCAGCCTGGAGTCCATCCAGCAGCGGGCTCGGGTCAATGGAGTGAACGATCTGCAGTGGCTCAGCCGCTCGGAGGTGCTGGCGCTGGAGCCCGCGCTCGAATGTGTCGGTGCGCTGTATTCACCCAGCACCGGTATTGTGGATAGCCACGCCTTGATGCTTGCGCTGCAAGGAGATCTGGAACACGCGGGTGGGATCGTGGCAATGAATTCGCCTCTAGCGCTTGCTGATATTTCGCCATTAGCTATAAAATTGGTAGCAAAAGATGGCACCCAAGTGCATGCAAGAACCGTAGTGAACGCGGCAGGGCTGCACGCTCCGATGCTGGCCGCGCATTTTGCTGGCCTGGACCCCGCGCATATTCCGGTGGCCCATTACGCCAAGGGCAGCTACTTCTCGCTGGTTGGCAAGGCACCCTTCAGTCACTTGATTTATCCGGTGCCTGAAGCGGCCGGCCTGGGGGTGCATCTGACACTCGACCTGGGAGGCCAGGCGAAATTCGGGCCTGATGTGCAATGGGTCGATTCAGCCGACGACTTGTTAGTCGATGCCACCCGCGGAGACGCGTTTTATGCAGAGGTGCGCAAGTACTGGCCGGCGCTGCGCGACGGAGCGCTGGCACCCGCTTATGCGGGCATACG
Organism: Acidovorax radicis; assembly: GCF_020510705.1. Lineage (NCBI taxonomy): Bacteria > Pseudomonadati > Pseudomonadota > Betaproteobacteria > Burkholderiales > Comamonadaceae > Acidovorax > Acidovorax radicis. The sequence continues at coordinate 2,775,345 of NZ_CP075184.1, read as the reverse complement.
CCCCAAAATCCATGGCCCAGAGGCGCCCGCCGCGGATTTTGTGATCCAGGGGCCGTTGGTCCACGGCGTGGCGGGTTTGGTGAATCTGTTTGGTATCGAGTCCCCTGGATTGACAAGTGCTCTGGCGATTGGCGAGCACGTGGCTGCACTTATTTGATTTTCAGCAAGTGATTTGCAATCCGCAACCGCTGTCGCCCTCGTCCTACGAGGGGTCTCTAACCATGTGGCTAAGATGGGCTCTAATATTGTTTCGTTAGCCACCGGTATTTTGTTGATCCACAGAAAGGCTTGTATGACGTCTCCAGAAATCACCACCACTCAAGGCGAACTTGAAAAACTGGTCTCCGACCTGCGAGGCCTGCTGTCCAACAAGGATCTGGATGCGGTGCCAGAAATCAAGCTGCTGCGCCAACGCCTTGACGACGGCATGCACAACGTTCGCGAATCGGCCGTCCGTGCCGCGCAAGATGCCGCCCGACAAGCCAAAGATGCGGCCTTGGCAGCTGATCGTTACGCCCACGACGAGCCATGGCGTGTGGCCGGTGCGGCTCTGGCGGTAGGCGCATTGGTCGGTTTTTTGCTCGCGCGCCGTTGATCTGCTTTTCGGGCGAATGACCGCAGCTCGAGGGCTCCACGCATGAACTGGTTTTCGTTATTGGGCCTTGAAGGGTTTGTCGCACGTTGGCGGGCCAACGTGATCGAGGCGGCCATCGCCGCCGAAGATCGGATGGACCTTGCAAGGCTCGAATGGCATGACCTCAAGCGCCGTTTGCAGCAGCTCCTGGTGTTGACGATTGTGGTGGGCGGGTTGACGGTGGTCGCTTTGACCATGCTGTCGCTCGCCGTGCTGGTGCATTTTTGGGATACCCCCCAGCGGGCGACGGTTGCCTGGCTGCTTGCGGGTGGGTGGACGATTGTCTGGGCGGCCTCGCTGGCTACGCTGGTAACAATCGGTCAACGCGCTGGTAGCGGTTTCGCGTTAACACGCCGCGAACTGGCGCATGACTGGCGCGATATCAAGGAGCGCTTGTGAGCATGTCCTCTTCAACGTCTTCAAAGCCCTCTGTCTTGTCGTCGGCGCCCCGGCCAGATCCGACATTGCTGGTGCAGCCCACCGCAGAACAACAACATCTGCTCGACCGTATAGCTTTGCAGCGTGAGCGCATCCATGCGCGTCGTGTGGCCCGTGCCCAATCCCAGGCGATCGCTCTCAACACCGAGCCCGCAATGGGCGGCGTGGATGAATCGTTCGCTCTGCGAGCTGCAGGGTTTGCACGCGAACATCCGTTGGCGGTCTTGGGTGTGGTGGGTATCGCTGCGGTGGCGGGCCCTCGCCGCCTTATTCGATGGGCGGGCGTGCTGCTGCCGATGGTGATGCGACTGCGTCGGTAAAACCCCAGTGTGCAGGCTTTGATTGGGTGACAGCAGGTGTACCAATGTCTGGCCTGGTAGTTCAAAAAAGCCACTGCTCATTGTGTGCAGTGGCCTTTTTCACGCAAGCGATCACCGATCACATCAACCCGCACACGGCGCAGGTTCAACCCATGGTCTTGATGGCCCTGGCCGCGTTGACGACGAGTTGTGGTCCTTCGTAGATAAGGCCGGTGTAAATCTGAACCACATCAGCACCAGCGCGTATCTTGCTCACGGCGTCGTCAACACCCATGATGCCGCCTACGCCAATGATGGGGAAACGGCTTCCCAATGCGGCGCGCAGCTGCCGGATCACCTGGTTGCTGGCCTCCAGCACCGGGGCTCCGCTGAGCCCTCCGGTTTCTTCGGCGTGGCGCATGCCTTGGACGGCGACACGGCTGATGGTGGTGTTGGTGGCAATCACGCCATCCATGCCGTGCTTTTTAAGCGTGTCTGCAATCACGGCGACCTGGGATTCGTCCAGATCAGGGGCGATCTTGACAAACACCGGCACACGTCGCCCGTGTCGTGATGCCAGCGTTTCCCGGCGCTCGGCAATGGCGCCGAGTAACGCGTCCAGCGCTGCGTCGCTTTGCAAGGCGCGTAGATTCTGTGTGTTGGGCGAACTGATATTCACTGTCACATAGTCTGCGTGGGGGTATACGCCTTCCAGGCAGATCAGGTAATCGCTGGTGGCATTTTCGATGGGGGTTGCAGCGTTTTTGCCGATGTTCAAGCCCAGCAGCAGGCGATTCTCCCCGGGCTGCGAGCGACACTGCGCCTGTTGCACGTTGCGTAAAAAAGCATCCAGGCCGTCATTGTTGAACCCAAGGCGGTTGATCAACGCGCGCGCTTCAGGCAGGCGAAACATGCGGGGCTTGGGATTGCCCGGCTGGGGTTTGGGTGTCACGGTGCCCACCTCGACAAACCCAAAACCCATGGCCGCGAGCGCGTCGATGCAACGGGCGTTCTTGTCCAGACCGGCTGCCATGCCCACGCGGTTGGGAAAACGCAGCCCCGCCAGTTCGATGGGGTCGTTCACCGTTTCATTGCACCATGCCCATTGCAAAGGTGTGCGCTGGCCGCGAGCCAGCATGTTCATGGTGAGTTCATGCGCGGCTTCGGCATCCATGCCAAAAAGAAGCGGGCGGGCGAGGGCGTAGGGTATGAGAGACATGGGGGGATAATTCAAGGATTACCCCTGATTTTCTCTCATGACGACCACTACTTCCCTTACTCAAGACGAACTCAAAACCCTGGTGGGCCAGGCCGCATTGCAATATGTGGTGCCTGGCGAAATTGTGGGGGTGGGCACCGGCTCTACCGTCAACAAATTCATCGATGCGCTGGCGAGCATCAAGGACCAGATCAAAGGTGCCGTATCAAGCTCTGTCGCAAGCACTGAGCGCCTGCAGGCGTTGGGCATTACGGTGTTTGACGCCAATGCGGTCGAGTCGCTGTCGGTGTACATCGACGGTGCCGATGAAATCGACGGGAAGGGCCACATGGTCAAGGGCGGCGGCGCGGCATTGACGCGAGAAAAAATCGTGGCTGCGCTGGCTCAGCGTTTTGTGTGCATTGCCGATGAGTCGAAGTTGGTGTCGGCGTTGGGGCGGTTCCCACTGCCCGTTGAAGTGATTCCGATTGCCGCCAACCATGTCGCTCGGCGTTTTGCCGCCATGGGTGCACAGGCTAACCTGCGTCTAGCCAATGGGTTGCCCATGGTGACGGACAACGGTCAGCACATTCTGGACGTGAAGGGCCTGACGATCGCGGATCCGCTGGCCTTCGAATCGGAAATCAACCAATGGCCCGGCGTGGTGACGGTGGGCGTATTCGCGCACCAGAAGGCGTCGGTGTGTCTATTGGGCACTGCGCAGGGTGTGAAGACACTGGTCTTTTGATTTGCAGATCTGCTGATCACCAATCACTCATCCGCGCAGCGCAAATCATCCACATCACCATAAAACAAGGGGCCAGACGGGCCCCTTGTTTTATGGTGGTGGCAGTCAACACGAGGCCCCCGGTGCCGACGTGTTGCCCCGGTTAGAACCGAATGCCCGCAGGGTTGCTCTGGGTGGGCCCGTCGGTGGGGGCTGCCGGCACGGGGCGCGTGGGTGCTGTAGCCTTGGGGGGCGTGGCAGCTGTGGGGGCCACAGGCTTGACGGCAACCAGCGGGGTGGCCGGAGGCTGGCGATAGCTGCTGGGCAGTTGGGATTGTTTTGGGTAACCCGCCGCGTCAATGTATTGTGACCATTCCACGTCGGAGTAGCCCGTCAGCTGCTGCCCGCCGATGGTGCCAAAAGGCAGGCTGGAGCTACCGCTCAGCCGCTCAAGCGCCGCAATGTCTTCGTTGGTGGCGACAGTGCGCTCGGTGAACGGAATCCCGCGTGCCGAAAGCATCGTGCGCACGCTGGAGCAGGGCGCGCAATCGCTGCCCGTGTAAATAGTGACAGGGAAGCGGCTGGCGATCTGCTTGAGCTCATAGGGCAGGGCGGCACCGTTGGATGCCGCAGCGTTGGCGCCGCCGGAGCGCGCAGCGGCAGGGGCTTGAGCGTCTGCGGGTGGACGGTCCGAGAACGTCACTTTGCCGTCGGGCCCGACGATACGATAAACGCCCTGTGCCTGGGCGCTGGTGCAAGCCAGCGTCATCAGCAACGACGCCAGAAGATGCGTGGACAAGGGTTTGGACATGGTCAGACTCCTAGGGCTTCAACAGTGGGTGGCCGTGCGCAAAAGTCGCGGCACATGGCGTCAGGGTGTCTTTGGGGTTTCAGGCGTGCAGATCTTTGGCCATGCCCTGGTGCCGCAACAAGGCGTCCAGTGTGGGCTCGCGGCCCCGGAAGGCCTTGAACGATTCCATGGCCGGGCGGCTGCCTCCGGCTTCCAGGATGGCTTCGCGATAGCGTCGGCCAGTTTCGGTGCTGGGCAAACCGTTGCTGCCTGCAGTCTCTTCGAAGGCGGCGTAGGCATCCGCACTCAGCACTTCGGCCCACTTGTAGCTGTAATAGCCCGCCGCATACCCGCCGGCAAAAATATGGCTGAACGTGTGCGCCGTCCGGCTGAAGGCCGGAGGGGGCAGTACGGACACCTCGCTGCGCACCTGCGCGAGCAGGGGCATGAAATCATCAGCAGGATCGTGCTCGGTGTGCAGCAGCATGTCGAACAGCGAGAACTCGATCTGGCGCAGTGTCTGCATGCCGCTTTGGAAATTCTTGGCGGCGATCATCTTGTCGAACAGCGCGCGCGGCAGTGGGGCGCCCGTTTCCACATGGGCGGTCATGTTCTCCAGCACGTCCCATTCCCAGCAGAAGTTTTCCATGAACTGGCTCGGCAGCTCGACCGCGTCCCATTCCACGCCGCCAATGCCGGAGACATCGCGCTCGTTCACCTGCGTAAGCATGTGGTGCAGGCCGTGCCCGAACTCGTGAAACAGCGTGATCACGTCGTCATGGGTCAGAAGGGGCGGTTTGCCGTCCACGCCGCCGGCAAAATTGCACACCAAGTGTGCCACTGGTGTTTGCAATACGCCGGTATCGGGGCGCTTCCAGCGGGTTCGGACGTCGTCCATCCAGGCGCCGCCACGTTTGCCGGTGCGCGCGGGTTGGTCGAGGTAGAACTGGCCCACCAGCGTGTCGCCGCGTTCAATGCGGTAGAACTCGACGGCGGGGTTCCATACAAGGGCGCTGTCGCGGCGGATGGAGACCTCAAACAGGGTCTCGATGATCTTGAAAAGGCCCGCCAACACCTTGGGCGCCGTGAAATACCGCTTGAGCTCCTGCTCGCTGAAAGCGTAGCGCGCCTCTTTGAGCTTTTCTGCGATGAAAGGCCAGTCCCAGGCCTGCGGATCATTCAGGCCCAGATGTTCGGCGGCAAATGCGCGCAGATCGGCGATGTCCTTTTCTGCATAGGGGCGGGCGCGATGGGCCAGGTCGCGCAAGAAGTGAATGACTTCTGCCGGCGATTTGGCCATCTTGGGAACGACCGATACCTCGCCAAAATTGGCATAGCCCAGCAACTGTGCTTCTTCACGACGCAGGGCGAGAATCTCACTAATGAGGGGGGTGTTGTCGAATTTCTTGCCTTCGCCTTCGGCCTGGTCAGAGGCTCGGGTGGCATACGCGCGGTACAGCTTTTCGCGCAGGTCGCTGCGGGTGGCGAACTGCATCACGGGCAGATAGCACGGCATCTTGAGCGTGAGTTTGTAGCCCGACTTGCCTTCGGCCTGCGCCGCCGCCAGTGCGGCTTGTTGCACGTCGGCCGGCACGCCATCGAGCTCTTCGGCGCTGGCGTAGTACGCGTAGGCATCGGTGGCGTCCAGTGCGTTTTCGCTGAACTTCTGGCTCAACTCGGCCTGTTTCTCCTGGATTTGGGCAAACCGTTCTTTCGCCGTGCCTGTCAACTCGGCGCCGCTGAGCACGAAGTTGCGCACTGCATTCAGATGGGCCTGGCGTTGTTCGGAGGTCAGCGAGGCCGGGTCGATGGCCTTGTATTTGGCGTACAGGCGTTCGTCGGCGCCCAGGCGCGTCCAGAACTCCGTGACGCGGGGCAGGGCTGCGTTATAGGCAGCACGCAGTTCGGGTGTGTCTGCCACGCTGTTCAAGTGGCTCACGGCGCCCCATGCGCGGCCCAGTTCTTCGGTGGCAACGTCCAGAACCTTGGCGATTTCATCCCAGCGCGCAGGGAACGAGGCCGCCGTGACAGTCTCCAGCGCCTGGCTGGCGCGCTCAAGGAGCACGTCCATGGCGGGCGCGACGTTCTCAGGCGTAATGCGATCAAACGCGGGAAGGTCGGTGAAGTCGAGAAGGGGGTTGCTCATGCGAAATTAGATGGCACCAGATGGCGCAGGTTCAAGTTGCAAAGCGGCTGGCATCGGTTTGGGGCGCACGGGCGGCACGGTCAAAAGAACCCCAGCCTCAGCGTGCTGCCGTGCGTTCGGCGGCCTCGAGGGTGTTCACCAGCAGCATGGTAATCGTCATGGGGCCCACCCCGCCCGGAACGGGGGTGATCCAGCCCGCCACCTCTTTGACGCCGTCAAAATCCACGTCGCCGCACAGTTTGCCTTCGTCGTTGCGGTTCATGCCCACGTCAATGACCACCGCACCGGGTTTGACCATGTCGGCGGTCAGTACATTGCGTTTGCCCACGGCGGCCACGATCACGTCGGCCTGCAGCGTCTGTGCCTTGAGGTTGTGTGTGGCGCTGTGGCAGATGGTGACGGTGGCATTTTTGCCCAGCAGCATCAGCGCCATGGGCTTGCCCACGATATTGCTGCGCCCGATGACCACCGCGTGCTTGCCTTTGAGGTCGTAGCCGATGCTCTCGAGCATCTTCATGCAGCCGTAGGGCGTGCAGGGCCAGAACCCGGGCATGCCGGTCATCAGGGCGCCTGCGCTGGCGATGTGAAAGCCGTCCACGTCCTTGGCGGGCGAGATGGCCTCGATCACCTTCTGGGCATCGATGTGCTGGGGCAGCGGGAGTTGCACCAGGATGCCGTGGATGGACGGGTCGTTGTTGAGCGCCTCCACACGGGCCAGCAGCGCGGCCTCGGTCATGTCGGCCTCGTATTTTTCAAGCACCGAATGCAGGCCGCTGTCTTCGCAGGCCTTGACCTTGTTGCGCACGTAGACCTGGCTGGCAGGGCTATCGCCCACAAGAATGACCGCCAGCCCCGGCGTGGTGCCGCGAGCCTTGAGGGCGGCGGCCCGCCGCGTGACTTCGGCACGCAGTTGGCGGGAAAGGGCGTTGCCGTCGATGAGTTGCGCTGTCATGGGAAAATATCAGTCTAATTGGCCTCTAGCGCTTGCTGAATAAGCGCTACCAGCTATCAAAAGGTGAGTAATTGAATTACGCTTTGGGTGCGTTCTGACCGAGGGCGATCTTGAGCAGGTCGGCCACGGTGTTGGCATTGAGCTTTTCCATGATGTTGGCGCGGTGCGCCTCCACGGTTTTGATGCTGATACCCAGGTCGTCAGCGATCTGTTTGTTCAGACGGCCCGCCACGATGCGTTCAAGCACCTGGGCTTCACGGCTGGTGAGCTTGGAGAGCAGTGCATCGCGGCTGGCGGCCTGCTGAGAGCCAGTGAAGGCCTCGCGCGCGCGGTCGAGCATGCGCTCGACAAGGCCAACCAGTTCTTCTTCGTCAAAAGGCTTCTGGATAAAGTCCAGCGCGCCTTTTTTCATGGTGTTCACCGCCATCGGCACATCGCCATGGCCGGTGATGAAGACGATAGGCAGCGGCGATTTGCGCTCGATCAGGCGGTCTTGCAGCTCCAGCCCCGTCATGCCGCCCATGCGGATGTCCACGATCAGGCAGGCCACTTCGCGGGGGTCGTAGCGCGAGAGAAATGTTTCGGCCGAATCAAAGCAACGCACCCGGTAGTCCTTGCCTTCGAGCAGCCACTGCAGGGAATCGCGAACTGCCTCGTCATCGTCTACGACGTAAACAGTGCCTTTTTTCGGAATCAAGCTCATGCAATTGTCCTTGGATTTTGTACGTTTGCTACAGAATTTGTAGTGCCATCAGCAGGCTTGGCGAGCGGCAACCAGAAGGAGAACCTGCAGCCTGTGACCTCTGAACCATTGTAGAGGTTCTCCGCATGCATCCTGCCCTGGTGCGACTCGACAATGCTGCGGCACAGGTTCAAGCCCATGCCCATGCCCTCTTGCTTGGTCGAGAAGAAGGCTTCAAAGAGCCGCTCCAGCACTTCGGGCGCCAGGCCTTTGCCTGTGTCCTGCACCGAAAACTCCACCACCTGGCGGTCATCGATCTGCTTGGGCCCCACGCGCAGCTCCACGCTGCGGTTGGGGGCGGGCCGGCCAGCGTTTTCAATGGCCTCCGCGCCGTTTTTCATGAGGTTCACCAGCACCTGTTCGATCAGGATGGTGTCGGCCATCACGGGCGGCATGCGGGCTGCTACATAATGGGTAAGGCGCACGTTGTGGCGGCGCAGCTCGATGTCGGCCAGTTCGACCGCTTCGTCCACCATCGAATGCACGTCCGACAGCGTGCGGTTGGGTTCGCTCTTTTTCACAAAGGAGCGAATCCGTTGAATGATCTGGCCCGCGCGTTGCGCCTGGTGGGCCGTTTTTTGCAGCGCCGTGAGCAAGGCTTCTTCGGTGAGTTGCCCGCTCTGGATGCGTGACACCATGCCGCTGCAGTAGTTGTTGATGGCGGTGAGCGGCTGGTTCAACTCGTGGGCCACGCTGGATGCCATCTCGCCCATGGTGATGAGGCGGCTGACCGACTGGGCGCGTTCGGCTTGCCGCTTTGCCTGTTCTTCGGCAAGCCGCCGCGGGGTGATGTCGGTGGCAATCACCATTTGAGCCAGTCGCCCGTCTACCCAGTTGAGATACCGGGACCGCACTTCGAGCCACTTGCCCAGGTCGGGCAGGTAAATCTCGGCGTTTTCGCTGCGGGCGCTGGTGAGCGAGTCGGTGGGCAAGCCCATCAGGCCGTCTTCGTCGTCCATGCCACTGGGGTCTTTGCCCGCCACCGGAACCACCCCGGCCTGCGCCACGAGTTGCAGGTGGCCGCCCGTTTGCGAGCCAAACCACTGGCGGTACAGCTTGTTGGCAAACAGCAGTTCTTCGCTGCCCAGGGGCGCCACCGATACCGAGGCATCCAGCGACTCGAGCACGATGGTGAAGCGCTCATGAGACGCCGACAATTGCTCGCGGATGCGGTTGGGCTCGGTGATATCGGTCATCGACGTCATCCAGCCCGTTTGTTTGCCGTGGCCGTCAATGAGCGGCGACACATACAGCCGCGCGTCAAACAGCGTGCCGCTCTTGCGTTTGACGCGTACCTGAAAGCCGCCTGCAACGGTGTTGCCATGCAGCTCATCGCGCAGCTTGGCCTGCAGGGCATCGTGGTCGGTGTCGGGCCAATACGGGAAGGGGGCCTTCAGCCCGATCAGCTCCTCGGCGCTCCAGCCGGTCATCTGGCAAAACGCCGCGTTCACGTAGCTGATGCGGCCCGTCATGTCGAGCGCCCGCATCCCGGTCAGGATGGAGTTTTCCATGGCGCGGCGAAAATTGGTTTCGGCGACCAGGGCCTCTTGCGTGCGCATGCGCCGGCGCGTGTGCCGCCAGGTGGCGATCAGCATCCAGGCCGTCATGGCGCTCAGGGTGCCCACCAGCCAGAACAGGCCGCTGCCCACCACGCCCAGCGAGGTGCGATACGCCTGGGCCCTGATGATCAACCCGTTGCCCACTGGCGAGACAGGCACCTCATATTCGTTGGCGCGAGCGCGCCACGGCAGCAGTTCGGTGGCCTTGTTGCGGGGCGCCAGCGGCGTGCCAGCCAACACTTCGTTCTTGCTGTCTAGCAGCGTCACCGCATAGCGCGCCAACACTTCGGTGGGCGTGCCATAACGCAGCAGGCTGTCGATGGAGTATTCGCCCAGCACCACGCCCGCGAACTTGCCCTGGTTGTTGAGTGGCACCTGCAGTTGCAGCAGCGGGGTGGCATCGCCCACGGCCAGCGCTGGCTGTGCATACACCGGCTGCTGCAGGTCACGCGCCAGGCCAAAGGTGTCTGCGGTTTCGCCGGGCTTGAGCACTTCGCCGGCAATGCGCAATTCGCTGCTGGCCAAGGTGGGGGCCGCCTGGCTGGCCCGGATGCGGCGGCGCTCGTCGATCCAGGTGATGGCCTGCAGCTCGGGGTATTGGCTGATCAGGGCTTCCGAGCGGCTGACGAAGTCGGCACGGCCCATGTCCTGGTTGGACAGGTCGCGCGCAATGCGCATCAATTGCTCTTGCCGCTCCAGCAGACGCAGGCGCACCCGCTGCTGTGCATATTCCACATCGCGCCGCAGGGCTTCCTGTTCGCGTTCGGCCTCTTCTGCGCGCAAATACCAGAACGCCGCCACGATAGCGGCCAGAAACATCAGTACGGCTGCCAACGGTGCAAGGGCCGCAAATCGGTCTTGCCTGGTGGGCGACAGTCCGCGCCACCATTTGCGCCACCAGCGCAGCGGCGCAGGCGTGATGGACGCTGGAGCAGGGGCTTTAGACGGTGTCGATTCCATGCTGTGAGTGTAGGGGAGCCTATGGCGTTGTGATGGCGTCGTTGTGGCGCTGTGATGGCACGCCTGGTTATGTGCATTTGCAGCAAAATATTGCATTATGAAATCAAGAAGCACAATTTGAAATCATAAAAAATTATGCGAAACTAGAGCCAACGTACTAAATTGCTGCCACACCTACAGGAGACAAACATGTCAGCTCAGCCCGACCCGCAAACCGGATTTGGCATCGGCACCGATGCCGATCAGCAGGAAACCCGCGAATGGATGGACGCCCTGTCCGCCGTGATCGACAAGGAAGGCCCTGAACGCGCGCATTTCCTGCTGGAGCAGTTGATCGAGCATGCGCGCCAGAACAGCATTGACATGCCCTTCTCGGCCAACACGGGCTACGTCAACACGCTGGAGCCTGAGCAGGAGGCCCATTGCCCCGGCAACATCCAGATCGAAAAACGCTTGCGCGCGTATATGCGCTGGAACGCCATGGCCATGGTGGTGCGCGCCAATCGCTTGCACCCTGCGGACGGCGGCGATCTGGGCGGCCACATCGGCTCGTTTGCTTCGGTGGCCAGCATGTTTGGTGCGGGCTTCAACCATTTCTGGCACGCCGAGAGCGAGAACCATGGCGGTGATCTGCTCTACATCCAGGGCCACAGCGCACCCGGCATTTATGCCCGTGCGTACCTGGAAGGGCGGCTGACGGAAGAGCAGCTGGACAGCTTCCGCCAGGAAGTCGATGGCAAGGGCCTGTCGAGCTACCCACACCCCAAACTCATGCCCGAGTTCTGGCAGTTCCCCACCGTGTCGATGGGTCTGGGCCCGCTGATGGCGATCTATCAGGCGCGTTTCCTCAAATACCTGCATGCCCGTGGCATTGCCAACACCGAGAACCGCAAGGTCTGGGTGTTCTGCGGCGACGGTGAAATGGACGAGCCCGAATCGCTCGGTGCCATCGGCCTGGCCGCGCGCGAGAACCTCGACAACCTGATCTTCGTGGTGAACTGCAACCTGCAGCGCCTGGACGGCCCGGTGCGTGGCAACGGCAAGATCGTGCAGGAGCTCGAAAGCGAGTTCCGTGGCAGCGGCTGGAACGTCATCAAGCTCTTGTGGGGCAACGGCTGGGATGCACTGCTGGCCCGCGACAAGACCGGCAAGCTGCGCCAGTTGATGATGGAAACCCTGGACGGTGACTACCAGGCGTTCAAGGCCAACGACGGCGCCTTTGTGCGCAAGAACTTCTTTGGCAAATATCCAGAAACCCTCAAGCTCGTCGAACACATGACCGACGAAGAGGTGTTCGAGCTGCGCCGTGGCGGCCATGAGCCTGCGAAGGTCTACGCCGCATTTCACGCCGCCAACGAGCACAAGGGCCAGCCCACCGTGCTGCTGGTCAAGACCATCAAGGGCTATGGCATGGGCAAGGCCGGTGAAGGCAAAAACACCGTGCACCAGACCAAGAAGCTCTCGGACGAAGACATCAAGTACATCCGCGACCGCTTCAACATCCCGATCCCCGACAGCGAGCTGGCCAGCATCCCTTACTACAAGCCCGCTGAAGACACACCCGAAATGCGCTACCTGCAAGAGCGCCGCAAAGCGCTGGGTGGTTACCTGCCACACCGCCGTCCCAAGGCGGACGAGCACTTCACGGTGCCCGCGCTCGACACCTTCAAGGCCATCCTTGAGCCCACGGCTGAAGGCCGCGAGATCAGCACCACGCAAGCTTTTGTGCGTTTTGTCACCCAACTGCTGCGCGACCAGGCCCTGGGCCCGCGCGTGGTGCCTATCGTGGTGGATGAGGCCCGCACTTTCGGCATGGAAGGGCTGTTCCGCCAGATCGGCATCTACAACCCCAAGGGCCAGCTCTACACTCCGGTCGATCGCGACCAGGTGATGTATTACAAGGAAGACAAGGCCGGCCAGGTCTTGCAGGAAGGCATCAACGAAGCCGGCGGCATGGCCAGCTGGATCGCTGCCGCCACCAGCTACAGCACGAACAACCGCATCATGGTGCCGTTCTACGTGTACTACTCGATGTTCGGCTTTCAGCGCATTGGCGACCTAGCCTGGGCTGCGGGCGACATGCAGGCGCGCGGCTTCCTGCTGGGCGGCACGTCAGGCCGCACCACGCTCAACGGCGAAGGCCTGCAGCATGAAGACGGTCACAGCCACATCCTGGCGGGCACCATCCCCAACTGCGTGAGCTACGACCCCACCTTTGCCCACGAGATCGGCGTGATCATGCAGCACGGCTTGAAGCGCATGGTCGAGCAGCAAGAGAACGTGTATTACTACATCACGCTGCTCAACGAGAACTACGCCATGCCCGGTTTGCAGACCGGTACCGAAGAGCAAATCATCAAAGGCATGTACCTGTGCAAGCCCGGCGCTGAAAGCACAGCCAACGACGCGCGGCGCGTGCAGCTGCTGGGTTCGGGCACGATCCTGCGTGAGTCGCTCGAAGCCCAAAAGCTGCTGGCCGCCGACTGGGGCGTGCAGGCCGATGTGTGGAGCTGCCCAAGCTTCAACGAACTCACCCGCGAAGGCCAGGACGCCGACCGCTGGAACCTGCTGCACCCGCTGGACACGCCCCGTGTGCCGTTCGTCTCTCAACAACTGTCCAAGAGCGCAGGGCCCGTGGTGGCATCCACCGACTACATGAAGGCGTTTGCCGAGCAGATTCGCCCCTTCATCCCGAAGGGCCGCAACTACAAGGTGCTGGGCACCGACGGTTTTGGCCGCAGCGACTTCCGCAGCAAGCTGCGCGAGCATTTCGAGATCAACCGCCACTACATCGTGGTGGCCGCGCTCAAGGCGCTCAGCGAAGACGGCGTGGTGCCTGCCACCAAGGTGGCCGAGGCCATCCAGAAGTACGGCATCAATGCCGACAAGATCAACCCGCTGTACGCGTAACCCACCACACCGGAGACAGACATGGCATTGGTAGATATCCAGGTCCCGGACATCGGGGATTTTGACGAAGTGGGCGTGATCGAGTTGCTGGTGAAACCGGGCGACACGGTCAAGGCCGAACAATCGCTGCTCACGGTGGAGTCGGACAAGGCGTCGATGGAAATCCCGTCGAGCCACGCCGGCACCGTGAAAGAAGTGAAGGTGGCGTTGGGCGACAAAATCAAGCAAGGCACGGTCATCGTGGTGCTTGAAGTCGCTGACGCGGCCGCTGCAAGTGCAAGTGCAGGAGCCAGTGCTTCAACAGGTTTTGAGCAAAAAACGGCTCCAGCGCCCGCCGCACCTGCGCAAGCAGCTACTAAAACAGAAGCAAGCACCGCCGCGGTGCCAGCGCCTACAGCCGCCGCCCCCGCCGCCACGCCCTCAGGCCCCGTCGAAGTGCGTGTGCCCGACATCGGTGATTTCAAGGACGTGGCCGTCATTGAAATGCTGGTGAAGGTGGGCGACACCGTCAAGCTCGAGCAATCGCTGTTCACGGTCGAATCCGACAAAGCCTCGATGGAAATCCCGTCGCCGGTGGCGGGTGTGATCAAGGAACTCAAGATCAAGATCGGCGACACCGTCAACATCGGTGACCTGATGGCCATCATGGAAGGCAGCGCTGCTGCAGCGCCTGCTCCTGCAGCCGCCGCAGCGTCCACACCATCGGCATCGGCACAGGCTTCTTCCCCTGCGCCTTCACCCGCTGCACAAGCCGTCGCTTCACTTGCTGCGGCACCCGCCGCCGCTGCGGTGGACGTGCCCGCGCACCAGCCCGGCACCCTGGTCACGGGTCTGCCACACGCATCGCCTTCGGTGCGCAAGTTCGCCCGCGAACTCGGTGTGCCGATCGACGAGGTCAAGGGCTCGGGCCCCAAGGGCCGCATCACGCAGGACGACGTCCAGGCCTTCACCAAGCAGGTCATGTCAGGCAGCGTGCAGACCAAGGCCCAAGCGGCCAAGGCGCCTGCTGCTGCCGCAGGTGGTGGCACGGGCGTGGGGCTGGATCTGTTGCCCTGGCCCAAGGTGGACTTCGCCAAGTTCGGCGCCATCGAGCGCAAAGACCTCTCGCGCATCAAGAAAATCAGCGGCGCCAACCTGCACCGCAACTGGGTGATGATTCCCCACGTCACCAACAACGACGAAGCCGACATCACCGAGCTTGAAGCCTTCCGCGTCTCGACCAACAAAGAGAACGAGAAGTCGGGCGTGAAGGTGACCATGCTCGCCTTTGTCATCAAGGCCGTGGTGGCCGCGCTCAAGAAGTTTCCCGACTTCAATGCCAGCCTGGACGGCGATGCGCTGGTGTACAAGCAGTATTTCAACGTCGGTTTTGCAGCCGATACCCCCAATGGCTTGGTCGTGCCCGTTCTCAAGGATGCCGACAAAAAGGGCATCTTGCAGATCAGCCAGGAGATGGGCGAATTGGCCAAAAAGGCCCGCGACGGCAAGCTCGGCTCGGCCGACATGCAGGGCGGCTGCATGTCGATCAGCTCGCTCGGTGGCATTGGTGGCACCCACTTCACGCCCATCATCAACGCGCCCGAGGTGGCCATCCTGGGCCTGTCCAAAGGCCAGATGAAACCCGTGTGGGATGGCAAGCAGTTTGTGCCGCGCCTGGTGCTGCCGCTGTCGCTGTCGTATGACCACCGCGTGATCGACGGCGCCAGCGCCGCGCGTTTCAACGCCTATCTGGGTCAGGTGCTGGCGGACTATCGCCGCATCCTGCTGTAACGAGGAGAGCCCGGTATGGCAATCATTGACATCAAAGTGCCCGACATCGGCGATTTCGCCGAAGTGGCCATCATCGAGGTGCTGGTAAAGCCCGGCGACACCATCAAGGCCGAGCAAAGCCTGGTCACCGTGGAGTCCGACAAGGCCTCCATGGAGATCCCCTCCAGCCACGCTGGTGTGGTCAAGGAATTGAAGGTCAAGCTCGGCGACAAGATCGCCGAAGGCTCGGTGGTGCTGACGCTGGAGGTGGAGGGTGCTGGCGCTGCGGCGACCCCGGCGGCCCAGGCTCCGGCTTCTGCGGTGACGACTGCTGAGCCAAAACAGGCGTCAGCGCAGGTGCCACAAGCGCAGGTGCCACAAGCGCAAGCAGCTATCAATCCAGTAGCATCCAGCTTTGCTGGTACGGCGGATCTGGACTGCGACGTGCTCGTGCTCGGCGGCGGCCCCGGCGGCTACAGCGCCGCCTTCCGCGCCGCCGACCTCGGTCTCAAGGTGGTCATCGTCGAGCGCTACGCCACCCTGGGCGGCGTGTGCCTGAACGTGGGATGCATCCCCTCCAAGGCACTGCTGCACGTGGCGGCGGTCATTGACGAAGTCAGCCACCTGAAAGCTGCCGGCATCGAATTCGGCGCACCGCAGGTCAACGTTGACACGCTGCGCGGCCACAAGGAAAAGGTCATCGGCAAGCTCACCGGCGGCCTGGCCGCCATGGCCAAGATGCGCCAGGTGACCACCGTGCGCGGCTACGGGGCCTTTGTGGGCGCCAACCATGTCGAGGTGGAAGAAACCACCGGCACCGGCCAGGAGAAGACAGGCACCAAGAAGGTCATCGCCTTCAAGAAAGCCATCATCGCCGCCGGTAGCCAGGCCGTGCGCCTGCCGTTCATGCCCGACGATCCACGTGTGGTCGATTCCACCGGTGCACTGGAGCTGAAAGAAGTGCCCAAACGCATGCTCATCCTGGGTGGCGGCATCATCGGCCTTGAAATGGGCACCGTGTACAGCACCCTGGGCGCACGCCTGGATGTGGTGGAGATGATGGACGGCCTGATGCAGGGCGCCGACCGCGACCTCGTCAAGATCTGGCAGAAGATGAACGCCAAGCGCTTCGACAACATCATGTTGAAGACGAAAACCGTCGGTGCCAAGGCCACGCCCGAAGGCATCGAGGTGACGTTTGCCTCAGCGGAAGAGGGCGGCACCGCCCCAGCGCCGCAGGTGTACGACCTGGTCCTGCAGGCCGTGGGCCGCACCCCCAACGGCAAGAAGATCGCCGCTGAAAAGGCTGGCGTGGCCGTCACGGACCGTGGCTTCATCAACGTCGATATCCAGATGCGCACCAACGTGCCGCACATCTTCGCCATCGGCGACATCGTGGGCCAGCCTATGCTGGCGCACAAGGCGGTGCATGAGGCGCACGTGGCGGCAGAAGTCATCGCGGGTGAACTGCAAGGCAACAAGGAACTGGCATCCGCCGCCTTCAACGCCCGCGTGATTCCCTCCGTGGCCTACACCGACCCTGAAGTGGCATGGGTCGGTCTCACCGAAGACCAGGCCAAGGCCCAAGGCATCAAGGTCAAGAAGGGCCTGTTCCCCTGGACGGCTTCGGGCCGCGCCATCGCCAACGGCCGCGACGAAGGCGTCACCAAGCTGCTGTTCGATGATTCACCCGAGGCCCACGGCCACGGCAAGATTCTGGGCGGCGGCATGGTCGGCACCCATGCGGGCGACATGATTGGCGAGATCGCGCTGGCTATTGAGATGGGTGCAGACGCTGTGGACATTGGCAAGACCATCCACCCGCATCCCACGCTGGGCGAGAGCATTGGCATGGCGGCTGAGATTGCGCACGGCAGTTGCACCGACGTGCCACCACAAAAGAAGTAGCAACGCCTTTTGCACTTGTGCATCCCAAAGCCCGCGCGGGAAACCGCGCGGGCTTTTTTGCTTTTGCTTCTGATCAAGTGCTTCAGAAGCGGTGACGTCCTCCTGCACGTGCTGGGCACACCGGCCAGCAATCCCCCTGATTCGGGATGGAGGATGACAAGAGAGTCAGAGGATGGGGACGCCGCAGTCGTTGCAGCCAGTTGAAACTCCTGTTCATACATCTCAGCAAAAGATGGTTTTCCACTTTCAGGAGACAGTCATGGGCATTGCATCAATCGTCGGCCAACTTGCCATGGCACCGTTTGCCAAAGCCTTACCCGCCATGGGCGACACCGAACGCGCCGCGCTGGAGGCGGGCACCGTCGGTTTCGAGGGCCAGTTGTTCGCGGGCACGCCAGACTTTGACGCGCTCATCGCCACCGGCCCCAACAAGCTGACGGCTGACGAGCAATCCTTCCTCGACAACGAAGTGCGCGTGCTGTGCGGCATGTTGGACGACTTTGCTATCGACACCGCGCGCGACCTGCCGCCCGAGGTGTGGCAGTTCATGCGCGACAAGCGCTTCTTCGGGATGATCATCCCCAAGGAATGGGGTGGCCTGGGGTTTGGGCACTTTGCCCACGCTGCGGTGGTCACGCGCCTGGCCACCGTCAACGTGTCGGCTGCGGTGACGGCGATGGTGCCCAACTCACTGGGCCCTGCCGAGCTGCTGCTGCACCACGGCACCGACCAGCAGAAAAAACACTACCTGCCGCGCCTGGCCGATGGCCGCGACCTGCCTTGTTTTGGGCTCACCTCGCCCTATGCGGGGTCGGACGCAGCCTCTATCCCCGACCGGGGCATCCTGACCACGCGCGAGATCGACGGCCAGCAGGTGCGCGGCTTCAGCGTCACCTTCTCCAAGCGCTACATCACGCTCGCGCCCGTGGCCACCGTGGTGGGCCTGGCCTTCAACGCCTGCGACGAAAGCCGACCCGAAGGCGAGCGCGACCTGGGTATCACCTGCGCGCTGATTCCGGTGCCCACGCCCGGCATGCAGATTGGCCGCCGCCACCGCCCCATGGACAGTGCCTTCATGAACGGCCCGATCTTTGGCGAGGACGTGTTCGTGCCCATGGACTGGATCATTGGCGGCGAGAAGCAAGTGGGGCAGGGCTGGCGCATGCTGATGGAAAGCCTGGCGGCAGGCCGCGCGATTTCTTTGCCGGCCCTGGGCGCGGCTACCCAGCAAAGCTCGGTGTTCATCGCCAACGGCTACGGCGAGGTGCGCGAGCAGTTTGGCTTGCCGATTGGCAAGTTCGACGCCGTGGCCGGCATCATCGCGGGCATGGCGGTAGCGCTTTATGCCACCGATGCAGCCCGCCGCTTCACCGCTGCCGCGCTCGATAACGGCGGCCAGCCCGCTGTGGCCAGCGCCATCCTGAAGGTGCACCTGACCGAAGCAGGGCGCACCTCCATCAACCACGCCATGGATATCCTGGGCGGCAAAGGCATCATCAACGGGCCGTCCAACCTGCTGTCGGTGGCCTACCGGCACATGCCCGTGGCCATCACGGTCGAGGGGGCCAACATCCTGACCCGCTCGCTCATCATTTTTGGACAGGGCGCGGTGCGCTGCCACCCTTATGTGATGGCGGAGATGCAGGCTGTCGCAGACAAGAACGACGAGGTGCTGGGCCGTGCCTTGCTGGGCCATGGCGGCCACGTGGCAAAAAATTTCTGGCGCAGCCTGTTTGACGCGCCCGTAGTCGGCACACCGCCCCAGGATTTGGCCCATGAAGCCCGCATGCTGGCCCGCTTGAGCGCCAAATATGCGTTGACTTGTGATTTGGCCATGGGCTTGCTCGGCGGCAAGCTCAAGCGCATGGAGCTGTTGTCGTCGCGCCTGGGCGATTGCCTGGCGCACCTGTACATGGCGAGCGCCAGCATCTGGCGGTATGCGGTCGAAGGCGATGCGCAGATGCTGCCGTTGGCCCGGGCTGCCCTGCGCACGCAGCTGGATGCTGCCGAAGAAGTGCTCAAAGACCTGTACGCCAATCTGCCCACCCCCGGCCGGCGTCTCATTGGCCGCCTGGTGTTGAGGCGCACGGCCCACCTGGCGCCGCTGCGCGATGTGCAGATGCTCGCACTCGCCAAACTGCTGCGCGAGAACCCCTCAGTGGTGCAGCGTTTGTGCCCCGACGTGAGCGTGCCCAAAGGCGGCGGGCTGGTCGACTTGATGAAGGCGCTGGAGTTGGCTGCGCAGCTGGGTGACGACGCCAGCGCCCAGCTCAACAAGCTGGTGCGGCGCACCCACTCTTTCGAAGAGGCGGCAGCGGGCATGCCCAACCCCGCGCTGGCGCTGGCCTACCTGCAAGCCGCAGACAAGGTCATTCAGGTCGACGACTTCGCGCCCTGAGCGGCTTCGGCGAATGATGGGCCAATACACCTTGATTTACCGCCCTCAGGAGGCGCTTGTCTTTGCCACCAGTGGGGGCTTTGTCATTCAAGCGAGGCGCACAGGCACCGCCGAATGACGTGTCTCTGGTGCCAGGGATGCAGCGCAATCATGGCGCCGACCTCGATTGGGTCAATGTCTCGTTTGGCGGCGGCACGGCCGACGTCCCTCGGCGCCCTATCATTGCTTCCATTGCCGGGTGCAACGGATAGACCGATCATTCACGCCCGCAGGCGAAAAGTGAGCAACATGGCCTCAAAACCCGTTCATCGCCGCTTCGTGGGTGTCTGGACCGCTTGCGAATAGCCCGTGAGCGACGCACCAGATTGGCAAAACCCCTGAAAGTTAGCCGTGGCCACCAAGAAGTTTCCCAACGCACCCCAGCATCCTGAGCGGATTTGTTGGGGCTGCGACCTGTATTGCGCTGCCAACGATCTGCGCTGTGGCAACGGGTCCGACCGCACGCCGCACCCGGCGGAGCTGTTTGGGGATGATTGGGCGGAATGGGGGATTTCTGAAAACACCGGGGCAGCCACGGCCCCGGCGGTTGGCACCGAGGCGGGCGCCCAAGGTGCAGCAGACTTCGCCCCGCCGCTGCGCAAGCCCGAGTGACATCATTGCTGGGTGACAGGGCGTTGCAGACATGTTTTGATAGCACCCCATGACTTCACCTGATAGCCCGCAACCCACATCCGCTCCAGCCATCACCGTGCCCGTGGTCGACCATGTCCGCAACGTTGAGGTGCAGGTGCTGTCCGACAACTGGTATGTGCTGCGCAAGGTCAGCTTCGACCTGCGCCGGCGCGACGGCCAGTGGCAACGCCAAAGCCGCGAGGCCTATGACCGGGGCAATGGCGCCGCGCTGCTGCTGTTTGACCCACGCCGCCAGACGGTGGTGCTCACACGCCAGTTCCGGCTGCCAGCGTTTCTGAATGGGTGCGCCGATGGTTATCTGATTGAAACCTGCGCCGGCCTGCTGGACGGGGATGACCCCGAAACCTGCATCCGCCGCGAGGCCGAGGAAGAAACTGGCTACCGCATCCGCGCCCCGCGCAAGGTGTTCGAGGCCTATATGAGCCCAGGCTCCGTCACCGAAAAACTGCACTTTTTTGTGGCCGACTATGAGCCCGCTGACCGCATTCGTGCCGGGGGTGGCATGGCCGATGAAGGCGAAGACATCGAGGTGATCGAAATGCCCCTGGGCGACGCCTTGGCCGCCATACGCGACGGCACAATCCAAGACGGAAAAACGGTGATGCTGTTGCAGCACGTGGCGCTGGAGCAGTACGCGGCAGCACGCAGCTGAGCAGGGCAGAGCGCTGCGGGCTCGTTCGGCGTTCGGCATTCGGCTGCGCATGGTGCTGCCATCGGCCGCACACAGGGCTCCTTCAGCCCGGACCCGCGATAATCGCTGTCTGCTATTGATTCAGTAGCTTCAAGGCGTTCATGCACAGGCGCTCGCTGCTTGTCGCATGCACATTTCGGCATTTTTCTTCCACCGATCCCACCTTTCATGCAAGCCCTGCTCGACGCCATTGCCGCCATGCCTTTGCCTACCGATGCCCAGCGCATCTTTCACGGGCGGGGCGGGTTGCACGCGGGGTGCGAGCAGTGGTCGCTGGATGTGTATCCCCCCGTTTTTGTGCTTACGAGTTTTGCGCCCGCTGCAGAAGAAGACCTCGCCACCATCGGCGCGGCGCTGCAGGCGCGGTGGGCGCAGATCGCGCCTGCAGGCGAGCCGCTCAACTGGGTGTTTCAGCACCGGGGAGAGGCCTTGCGCATTGAGGGCCGCAGCGAAACGCGCCTGATGGCCGGCGCCGTGCCCGACCCGCATGTGGTGACCGAGCGCGGCGCGCGCTACCGCGTGCACGTGTTGCGCGGCCAGAACCACGGCCTGTTTCTGGACATGGCCGAGGGCCGCCGCTGGGTGCGCGACTTTGCCCAGGCCCACAGCCAGGACCGGTATGGCCTGAAGGTGCTCAACCTGTTTGCCTATACCTGCGCCTTTTCGGTGGTGGCCCTGCAGGCAGGTGCCAAGCACGTGACCAATGTGGACATGAGCCACGGCGCCATGGGGATCGGGCAGCAGAACCACCAGCTCAACGGCATCACCACCGGGGCCAGCTTTCTGGCGCACGACATCTTCAGCAGTTGGGGCAAGATCAACCGCAGCGGGCCCTACGGTCTGGTCATCATGGACCCGCCCAGCTACCAAAAGGGCAGCTTCGTGGCCACCAAGGACTACGCCCGCCTCATTCGTCGCCTGCCCGACCTGCTGGCGCCGGGCGGCTTTGCGCTGCTGTGCTTGAACGCACCCGAGCTGGGCGCCACTTTCCTGCAAGAGCAGTTGCGCGAACTGGCGCCCGGGCTTGAGTTGGTGGAGCGCGTGGCTAACCCTGCGGTATTTGCCGACACCGACCCCGAGCGCGCCTTGAAGGTGCTGGTGGTGCGTGCGCCAGATGGCGTGGCCCCGTAATGCTTACCGGCACCCACTGCGCTATGCTCAACGCACCATCGGCCACCGATAAGCCACGCCATGACCCTGCCAGCACCAGCACCAGCACTCGCGTCTGTACCTGCATCTGTGCCAGGTTCTACACCCGACAGCACCCTTTTTCGTACGTTGCTCGAGTCCACGCTCGCCATCCCGTGGAAGATTGACTGGGCCACGGCGACGTTTGAATACATCGGCCCGCAGATCGAAGCCTTGTTGGGCTGGACCCCTTCGAGCTGGTTGACGGTGCAGGACTGGGCCGACCGCATGCACCCCGACGACCGCGAGCACGTGGTCAACTTCTGCGTCTCGCAGTCGCAGGCCGGGGTGGACCATGAGGCGGATTACCGAGCGCTCACCGCCAGTGGAGGCTATGTATGGATCCGCGATGTGGTGCATGTGGTGCGCGATGGTGAGGGCAACGTCCAGTCCCTGGTGGGGTTCATGTTTGACATCACCGAACGCAAGCAGACCGAAGAGCGATTGCTGCAGTTGCAGCACGAGCTGGAAGACCTGTCGTTTCGCGATGGCCTGACTGGCGTGAGTAACCGGCGCAAGTTTGATGAGGTGCTGCACGCCGAGTGGCTGGACGCGCGGCGCGAAGTGCGGCCCCTGTCGCTGCTGCTGTTTGATGTGGACCATTTCAAGCTGTTCAACGACCACTACGGCCACATCGAAGGCGACGAGTGCCTCAAGCGCGTGGCGCGTGCGCTGGCCGACGCCACACACCGCCCGCGTGATCTGCTGGCGCGTTACGGGGGCGAAGAGTTTGTGCTGTTGCTGCCCTCCAGCGACGCGCCGGCCGTCATGGCCGTGGCCGAGCGCTGTCGGCAAGCCGTGTTCGAGGCGCAAATTCCCCACGCTGCGTCGCCTGATGGGCAATGGCTGACGGTGAGCGTGGGCGCGGGCACCATCATCCCGGCCGAAAAAGACGACCCCGTGCTGTTTGTGCAAGAGGTGGATCGCTGCCTCTACCAGGCCAAACACCAGGGCCGCAACCGCATCGTGGGCCAGGCGGCCTAATTGCCGCCAACGCTGGATGGACGGATGGGTGGGCGGTGGCAGGGGCCGCGCACTGCATCGCGCATCGCTGCATCACACCGCTGGCCCCTCGGTTCGCTGTCGGTCACCCCGTCTGATCCTGTAGTGCCCGCGTGATGGCGTCCCACTCGTGCGGCGTGACGGGCGTGATCGACAGCCGGCTGCCTTTTTGCAGCACCCGCATCTCGGCCAGAGCCGGGTGTTCGCGCATTTCAGCCAGCGGCATCAGGCGCGTCTTGCGCAGCGCCTGCACATCCAGCAGCAGCCAGCGGGGCGTGTGAGCTGGCGACTGAGGGTCGTGGTAAGGCGATGTGGGGTCGAACTGCGTGGGGTCGGGCCGCACGCCAGACGCCACCCGTGCAATGCCGGCGATGCCGGGCTCGGGGCAGCTGGAGTGGTAGAACAGCACGCCGTCACCCACCTGCATCGCATCGCGCATGAAGTTGCGCGCCTGGTAGTTGCGCACGCCGGTCCAGGGCACCGTGGCGCCGGGCGCGGCCAGGGCGTCGTCGATGGAGCACTCATCGGGTTCGGACTTCATGAGCCAGTAGCGAGGAGCCGAAGATGGAGTGGGTTGGATGGACTGTGGCATGGCGCCATTCTGGCAAAGACGGGAAGGCGGCTTTTTACGCTCCTTTTTTGATAGCTTTTAGCGCTTGTGTAGCAAGCGGTAGCGGCCTAAAAGATCTAAAAAGTCTAAAAGGCATGCAATGCGCGACCGACTCACCGCGCCTTGCGAAAGGTGATGTTGATACGGTGGGCGCCCGTCAGGGCGTGACTGGCCTCGGGCAGCGGCAGCACCCCATGAAAACGCAGCCTCGCCGGGCCACCCCAGACCACCACATCGCCATGCAACAACGCAATGCGCCGGGTTTTATCAGCCCGCTGTGCGCCGCCCCACAGGAACAGTGCCGGAATGCCCAGCGACACCGACACGATAGGGTGGGCGTAGTTGCCTTCGTCGCGGTCCTGGTGCAACGACAGCCGCGTGCCGGGGGCATAGCGGTTGATGAGGCACGCATCGGGCGCAAAGCCGGGGAAGCCCGCTGCGTGGGCCGCATCGAGCGCCAGCTGGCGAAACAGCGGCGGCATGGCAGGCCAGGCCTGGCCGCTCTCTGGGTCGATGGGGTCATAGCGGTAGCCACTGCGGTCACTGACCCAGCCGAGCGCACCGCAGTTGGTCATGGCCACCGACATGCGCAGGCCGCCGGGCGTGATGAGGTGCCTGAAGGACGCCTGGGATGTGATCTGCTGCACTGCGGCCAGCAAGTCTGCCGCCTGCGCCAGCGCAAAGCTGCGCAGCACCATGGCGCCGGGCTCCAGCACCTCGGGCGGCTGGGCGGGCTGGGGCGGGTCGTCGAACAGGCTTGCGGTCATGGCATTGGTCGTGCGTGGCGATGGTGCGGCATGCGTCGGCCACCGCGAACGTCGTCACTCTGCGTCATGAAAGATGATGCCCAGCGTGTGCCGCTGCCCGCTGCGCAACCGGCTCACGCCATGGCGCATCTGTACGCGGTATGGCCCGCGCGTGCCTTGCACGGGGCGGTGGTGCACGGCAAACACCACGGCGTCGCCGCGCTGCAGCGGCACTACCTCGGCCCGCGACTGCATGCGCGGGCGCTGCTCGGTCAGCACGAATTCGCCGCCCGTGAAGTCGTCCCCCGGCTCTGACAGCAGCACCGCCACCTGCAGCGGGAACACATGCTCGCCATACAGGTCCTGGTGCAGGCAGTTGTAGTCGCCTGCGGCGTATTGCAGCAGCAGCGGGGTAGGGCGCACCTGGCCTGCGGCGTGGCAGCGGGCCATGAAGTCGGCATGCCGCGCGGGGTAGCGCACGTCGATGCCCATCGCGGTGTTCCATTGGTTGGCGATGGGGGCCAGGTGGGGGTACAGCGCCTCGCGCAGACTGGCCACCACATCGGGCAGCGGGTAGCTGAAATACCGGTATTCGCCCTGGCCAAACCCATGGCGCTGCATCACCACACGGCTGCGAAAGGTGGTTTCACCCGCATGGCCGTACAGCCGGGCCAGCGCGGCGCATTCGGTGGCGCACAGCAGGTGGGGTAGCACCGCGTTGCCCTGCTGGTGCAGGGCCTCAGTGGCGGCATGCCAGTCGAGGGCGGCCGCGCGCTGGGGCCAAGCCCCATCTGCTGCGGTGGCTGGTGTGGGAAGCGCCACAGCGCTCATGCCACCTTCTCCACCAGCGGCTGGGTAGGTTCCGTAGCGGATTCGCGCGTCAATAGCGCCTGCTTGCGCTCTACGCCCCAGCGGTAGCCCGACAGCGCGCCATTGCTTTTCACCACCCGGTGGCAGGGGATGGCCACCGCCAGCGCGTTGGCCGCACAGGCTTGCGCCACGGCGCGCACAGCCGTGGGGCTGCCGATGCGCTGGGCCACCTCGGCGTAGCTGGCCGTCTGCCCGGCGGGAATGGTTTGCAGCACCTGCCACACCCGCTGCTGGAACGCCGTGCCACGCACATCCAGCGGCAGGTTCAGCCCCAGGCCCGGGGCCTCGACAAACGCCACCACCTGCGCCACCAAGGCTTCAAACGCGGCGTCGCCGCCGATCAGGTGGGCCTGCGCAAACCGGTCCTGCAGCTCGCGCAGCAGCGCCTCGGGGTCATCCCCCAGCAAAATCGCGCAGATGCCCCGGTCGCTTTGCGCCACCAGAATGGCGCCCAGCGAGCACTGGCCAATGGCAAAGCGGATGTCCTGGGCTGCACCGCGTGCACGGTAGTGGCTGGGGCGCATGCCCAGCACCTGGGCCGATTGTTCATAAAACCGGCTGCTGGACTGATAGCCCGCGCCATAGATGGCGTCGGTCACCGAGGCCGTCTGCTGGCTGTCGAGCGCGCTGCGCAGCCGCTGTGCACGCTGGGCCACCGCGTAGGCCTTGGGGGTGAGTCCGGTGGCCTGCTTGAAGATGCGGTGCAGGTGCGATGCACTCAGCCCCACCCGCGCCGCCAGTGCATCGAGCGTGGGGGCTTCACCGGGCGAGGCGCTTTCGATGATGCGGCAGGCCTCTGTGACCAGCGCCGCGTGGTGCGACAGCGGGGTGGCCTGGCGTGGCTTGCAGCGTTGGCAGGGGCGAAACCCGGCGCGTTCTGCGTCGTCGCAGCTGGCATGAAACCGCACGTTCTCTGGCCGTGGCGTGCGCGCCGCGCAACTGGGACGGCAATACACGCCCGTGGTCTGCACCGAGTACCAGAAGCTGCCATCCGCCGCCGCACTGCGCGCCGCCACTGCGGCCCAGCGTGGGTCGGCTTGGGTGGCGGTGGCCTGCGCGGCCTTGGCAGAGGGGGGGTTGCGGGTTGGCATGGTGGCGCTGTGAGGAAGGGCGTTCACATTCATCATGGTGCATGGCTCACGAGGTGGTTTGCGATGCCTTGCACTCTAGGGACGGTGGCCGTGGGGCGCACTCCGAAGCTTGCTTTTGAATTCTGCGCTTTTCGTGGGCCAAGGTTCTCAGACCCAGATTGCTTCTGTATTGATAGCTTCCAGCGCTTGACAGATAAGCGCTAGTGGCCACAAAAACACTCAAACTTCAGGCGGCTGCAGCGGCCGAGGCCGCCGTTTGCCGGTGCCGCCCCAGCGCAGCGCGTCTTCGCCTGGTATGCCCAGCGGGTTGTTGGCTGGCTCGGTCAGTGGCGCCAGCAGGGCGTGCAGGTCGGCCTCGCTGAACTTGACCGCGCCCTCGGTGTCGTGGCCCAGCACGCCCTGGGCCAAGGCAGCCTTGCGGGCCTGCAGCTCCAGCATGCGCTCTTCGATGCTGCCTTCCACCACCAGCTTGTAGACGAACACCGGCTGGTCCTGCCCGATGCGGTGGGCGCGGGCGGTGGCCTGTTCTTCCACGGCGGGGTTCCACCAGGGGTCCAGGTGGATCACGGTGTCGGCGGCCGTGAGGTTCAGGCCCAAGCCACCGGCCTTGAGGCTCACCAGCAGGATGGGGGCGCTGGTCTCGTCCTTTGCCTGAAAGCGTTTCACTACGGCTCCGCGCTGGCGCGGCGGCGTCTGGCCCGTGAGGGTGAGGTAGGGCAGGGCCAGGGTGTCGAGCAGCTCGGCCGCCAAGCCCAGCATTTCGGTGAACTGCGAGAACACCAGCACGCGGCGGCCTTCATCGACCAGGGCGGGCAACAGGTTGGCCAGCAGTTCGAGCTTGGCGCGCTCCATCGTTTGCGCAGTTTTCGTGGTGCCTTTCACCAAGCGCGGGTCGCAGCAGACCTGGCGCAGTTTCAGCAGTGCATCGAGGATGGTGATCTGCGCGCCGTCAAAGCTCTGGCGCTCCAGTGCGCGGCGCACCTGCTTGTCGGCGGTGGTGCGCACGGCCTCGTACAGCTCGCGCTGCTTGCCCTGCAGTTGCACCCGCAAGATGGTTTCTGTGCGCGGCGGCAGCTCGGTGGCCACGTCCTGCTTGCGGCGGCGCAGGATGAAGGGGCGCACGCGCTGCGCCAGCAACTGGGCGCGCAGGGTTTCGCCATTTTCCTCGATGGGCTTGCGCCAGCGGGCGTTGAAGCTGCGCACATCGCCCAGAAACCCGGGCATCAAAAAGTCGAACTGCGCCCACAGCTCGCCCAAGTGGTTTTCCAGCGGCGTGCCGGTCAGGCACAGCAGGTGCGGCGCCTGCAGCTTGCGCAGGGCGCGGGCACTGCGGCTGCCGGCGTTTTTCACCATCTGCGCTTCGTCCAGGATCAGCAGGTGAAACGGCTGGGCCGCCAGCGCGTCCACATCGCGCCAGAGCAGCGGGTAGGTGGTCAGCACCAGGTCGTGGTCGGCGATCTGCAGATAGCGCTGGCCCCGGCTCGCGCCGTGCAGTGCCAGCACACGCAGGCCGGGGGCCATGCGCGCGGCCTCGGCCTGCCAATTGAAGAGCAGCGAGGTGGGCAGCACCACCAGGGCGGGGCGGGTGAGGCGGCCGGCCTCTTTCTCTGCCAGCACATGGGCCAGGGCCTGCGCGGTTTTGCCCAGGCCCATGTCGTCGGCCAATATGCCGCCCAGGCCTTGGGCGCGCAGGTATTGCATCCAAGCCAGGCCTTCGAGCTGGTACGGGCGCAGTTGCACCTGCAGACCCTGGGGTGCAGCCACCGGCTGCGGGGTGCCGATGGTGCGCAGGCGCTTGGCGAGCTGGGTCAGTCCCGCGTCGCCCTGCAGCTGCCAGTCGTTGTTCCAGCCATTGACCGTGCCCACGCGGTGCGCCAACACCAGCCCGGCGCGCAGGGCTTCGATGCGGCGGGCCTCCCACGCGCCCAGGTGCAGCGGGTCGCCGTCCTTGCGCTGATTCCGTGTCGGGTCGGTCAGCAGATCCACCATGGCGCCCACGATGGCCTTGAGCGGGCCCGCGGGTGCGTCAATGCGTTTGCCGCCCGGGGCGCGCAGCGAAATGATGGCGATGTCATCAATGGCGGCCATTTGCTGCGCGTTGAGCCAGCGGGCGTCGCGGCGCAGCAGGTCGGCCAGCATAGGGGCCAGGTCCAGCGTCTGCCCGTCGATTTCGATGCCCAGGCTCAGCAGCCAGGCGCCTTCGCGCTCGGGCAGCATGAGCTTTTGCACGGGGCGTTCGCGTGAAGCCAGCGGGCCATCCACCTCCTTGCCCAGCACCTCACCGGTGTCGGGGGCGATCAGCAGCTTCCAGCGCTGTACGGGCACGCTTTCGTGCGCAAAGCCGGGGTGCACCACCACGCTCCAGCCCTCGGCGCGCAGCTGCGGGATCTGCTCGGCCCAGAAGTCACCAAACTGCGCCTCCTGCGCCAGCGTCCATACGGGGCCCAGCGTGGCGGCAGCAGCGCGGTGGCGCCATTGCAGCTTGCTGGGATCCACGGGGATCAGGCCCAGGTCCCACATGCGGTCCATGGCATCGGATTCAGCCGCCAGATTGCGCTGCATGCGCACCACCGGGCCGCCGGTGTCGAACAGGTCTTGCACCGGGGCAGGGCGCGCGTTGAGGATGGAGGTGGGGGCAGGCGTCTGCCAGGTGGCGCCGCTGTCGGTGCGGTAGGTCCAGTCAATCTGCACCAGCGTCACGCTGTCGCCGCGCGGCCCCATCTTGCCCTGCGGCTTGAGGCCCAGCAGCCCATCGCCCCGGCCCAGGGTTATGAGCGTGATGCGCGGTTGGAAGTGGCCGGGGGCCATGCCGGGCGGCAGGACCGGGCGCTGGGCGGGGGCTGATGCGGTATCTGTATCGTCGCCCCGCATCTGCCCCATCACGCGCGCAGCCTCGGCGTCCGTCAGCGGGGGCAGGGCCTTGAGCGCTGTGGCATCGGCCTGGCGGCGCAGGGCGGCCACCCAGGCGGCGATCACCGTCTGGCGGTCCAAGCGCGGTGGAATGGGTTCTGCGGAATGGGAGGAAGGGTCACCGGGGCGTGTCACTGGGCAATGATTGTGCCCGGACCACTCGACCACCGGCACGGCGCAGTGCATGACTCCTGGCCTTGGCGCCAGGCTCAGGCCTCAGCGTTCGTGGCCAAGATCCACGCTGACTGGGCGGCCGTCGGGGGCCGTAGCAGTTTGAAGAGGAACTGATCCCGGCGGCAACGTGAGGAAAAGGCCGCAGCCCCTCATGCCGGGTCACCGGTCAACAGGCGCTGCACGCCGCTTTGGATCAGCGGCCCAGGACTTTTGCAAACAGTTCGTTGCGAAAGTGGATGCCCAGGCGGGCAAAGGCCCGGTTGCGGTAGGTCTTGATCGTGGGCACGCCCAGGCCCAGGTCGGCCGCGATGCCTTCGTGCGTCATGCCCTGCAGCACGCGGGCACAGACGTCGAGTTCGCGGTCCGTGAGGTCTGGCTGCAGGCGCAGCAGGCGCTCGCGCAAGGCCGGCAGGCCCTGGGGGAGGGCGGCCAGGGCAGGCCGCAGCACCTC
This sequence comes from Acidovorax radicis, assembly GCF_020510705.1. Classification (NCBI taxonomy): domain Bacteria; kingdom Pseudomonadati; phylum Pseudomonadota; class Betaproteobacteria; order Burkholderiales; family Comamonadaceae; genus Acidovorax; species Acidovorax radicis. The sequence goes on along the minus strand of NZ_CP075184.1, from coordinate 2,745,509 downwards.
ATCCGCGTCGGGATGGTCTTGCACGGCTGGCATGGCCTGCGGGCGCGCCAGCGCGATGTGCTTGCGCGCCAGGGCCAGCAGCACCGGGGCAACGGCCTCGAAGTCGCTGATCTGGCCATCGCGGAAGGGCACCTGGTGCTGGTGGCGGTAGAAATTGACCGCGAAGACCGAACCGTCGCTTTCATAGTCGGCCACCGAAACACGCTCGGCCACGCCATGCGCTTCGTAGACACGGGCTCGGTGCTCGCCTTCGACTTCGGTGGCGGTTACGTGGCACAGGCGGGTCAGGCGCTCTGCGGGCGCGTCTTCGAATGCGCGGCCCCAGGTGCGGTCGCGGCGGTAGGGGCCGGAAAGGTAGGCCCACCAGCAGTCCTGCGTGGTGTCAGGCACGCCCCGGCTGGCGGACATGAACAAGGTGGGCTTGCAGCGGTGCCCGGTGCGGTACACGGACCATGAGGCCGCTGGCAGCACGGGCACCAGCTCGTCGAGCAGGCTGGGTGCAAAACCGGGCTCGCCCAGGCGCTGCACCATGCCGGCCAGGGCATGCGCGGCCGAGCCGATGGCGGCCTGCCGGCTGGGAGCGGCAGGTGTGGAGAGGATCCATTGCCTCATCGTTGAATGCGCCTGGAGGGCATGTAAAACCGTGTCATCGGGTTGTCATCCTCAGGGATGACAGGCGACTGGCACAACCGGATTTACGCTAGGTTCATTCCTAACCCGTTGCGTGATGCGCCTGTGCCCATGTCCGACCTGCTGCCCTTGCCAGAACCCCGCTTGACTTTTTTTGCCGACTTGCGCGTGCAGGTGGGCCAGCCCCAGGAGGTTGGCCAGACGGTGCATGGCCTGCGACGGCTGATTCCGATTACCGGCGGCATGGCCACGGGCGACGGCTGGACCGCCCGGGTACTGCCTGGTGGCGCGGATTTCCAGCTCATCGTGAACGAGCGGCTCTCCGAGCTCGATGCGCGCTACGTGCTGGAGACCGATGGCGGCGACTTCATCTACGTGCACAACCAAGCGGTGCGCTCGGGCCCGCCGGAGCTGATCGCGCGGCTGGTGCGCGGTGAAGCGGTGGATCCGGGGGCGATTTACTTTCGCTGCAGCCCGCGCTTCGAGACCGCCTCGCCCGCGCTGGCCTGGATAGCCGAGCGCATGTTCGTGGGCTCTGGCGCGCGCTACCCGGACTCGGTAGCCATGCGTTTCTTTGAGTTGGCCTGACGCTCGCCTTTTGCGATTTCCCTCATAAAACCACGTGGAGACAAATAAATGAAGCCTCTTTTCAACGCACCCCTGGTCGTGAATGGTCGCCGCACCTTGATGGCGACCATCGTGGCTGCCAGCCTGGGCACCCCCTGCGCGATTGCGCAGGCGCAGACCGCCGGGAGTGCCGCCTACCCGAGCAAAGCGGTGCGCATCATCGTGGGCTTTCCCGCAGGCACGGGGCCGGACATCGTGGCGCGCCTGCTGGCGCAAAAACTCTCGGAAGGCTGGGGCAACCTGGGGGTGATCGTGGACAACAAGCCTGGCGCTGGGGGTTTGATCGCCGCCAGCGAGGCCGCGCGTGCAGCACCCGATGGCTACACGTTGATGCTGGGAGAAACCGGCCAGCTCAGCATTGCCCCCAGCAGCTACAACAAGCTGCCCTACGACCCTGCCAAGGATTTCGTGCCCGTGAGCCAGGTGGTCACCTCTGACTTTGTGCTCCTGGTCAATCCGCAGAAGGTGCCCGCGCGCAACGTGAAAGACTTCGTGGACTGGACTAAACAGCAAAAAGGCCTGTTTCTTGCCACGTTTGGTGCAGGCACCCCGGGGCATTTTGGCGCCTATATGTTTGGCGATGCGGTCAAACTCAAGCCTGAGCCCGTGCATTACAAGAACACATCGGATGCGCTCGGTGGCCTGTTCAGCGGCGATGTACAAGGCGTTTTTGCCAGCGTCGGGTTGGCAGCTCCCAACGTCAAGGCCGGCAAACTCGTTGCCTTGGGAAGCACGGGCGCCGCGCGCACCAATATCCTGCCCGATGTCCCCACCATCAAGGAGCAGGGGTATGCCAACCTGGAGTTTTCGTCATGGTTCGGTATCGTCGCGCCGGCGAAAACCCCGCCCGACATCATCGCCAAACTCAACGCAGACATCGTGAAAGCCGTGCAGTCTCCCGAAGGTCAGACAAAGATGGAAGAGGCGGGCTTTCGCGTGACGGGCACCAGCCAGCAGGACTTTGCACGCACCATTGCGGCCGACACCGTCACCTGGGGCAAAGCCGTGGCCGCAACGGGGTTCAAGGCCGACTAGCGATCGATGTATCCAGGGGGCGCGGTGTGGGGCGCGGCGTGACAAGTCAACCCGCTATGAGGCTTTGCTTACTGGAGGCCCGGGCCCTGCAATTTGAGTCCCGATTGCTGCACCACACGCACACAGTCGCGCAGGTGTTGTTCGCCCAGATAGCGCAGCGTGGCATACCCCATCGTGGCGGCCAGTGCCTGGCCCGCCAGCGGCACATATTTGGCGACCTGCTTGGTGGTGAAGCGCAGACCCATGGATTGGGTGAGCCGCAGGATAACTTCACGGGTGATCATCTTCCCAATGAGCACGGAGCCCACCAGCCCCACGGCTTTTTGCACCTGTTCACGTTTGTTGGGGTCAAGCTGGTCTAGTTGCTCGGCTGAGAGACCAAACTCGGCACTGATTTGAGGAACCAGCCGTGAAAGCAGCGCAGCGTCGACAGCCCAGTCGAGCCCGGGAATGGGGACTACGCTGGCCGCAGCGGCGGCCAGCGCCCGACGGTGAAGCAGCTTTCGGGCACGCTGCACGGCCGCGATCAGCGTCGGATCGCCTGCAGCCATTTGAGCGGACGTAGCCATCGGCACCCTCAGCCTGCAGTCGTGGCGCGCGACATGCTACCCATTGGTTCAGACAGGCGGCGCCAGTTCACGTTTTGCTTCACGTCTTGCTCTTGACCAGGCCGTACAACACCAGCAGCACGACTGCACCGACCACCGAGGCGATCCAGCCCGCCGTGTCGCCCTGCGCATACCAACCCATGGCCGTGCCGACGTAGCTTGCCAAGAATGAGCCCGCGACGCCCAAAAGCGCTGTCATGATCCAGCCCAGCTTGTCGTCGCCAGGCTTGATGGCGCGAGCGATGAAGCCGACGACCAGACCGATCAATAGCATCCCCAGTAGTGAAAACATTCATATCCCCTCGATGTGATTTGGACTCAGTGATTACTCTACAGACAAATGGATTCGTTGCCGTGTCAGACAACGTATACAAAGTGAATGTGCACAAATTTTGCACTGCACTGTAGAGGGTGATTGCCGCCCCGCTGCCCGCCTGCTTTTTTATGGCTGCAAGGCCCCATGAGGCGACATGTTGCCCAAAGGACGTTCAAACAGGCAGCGCTCAAAGCGGTGCGCCTGCAGGTGCAGGCCTGAGAGGTGGTGTTCGGTTGCTACACACGCATAGTGGCCGGGCGGCAAACAGACATGTGCGGCCCGTGTGAGCAGAATTTCGTTGGTCGCTGCGATGTCTTCGCCCAGTTTGCAGGCGCCATTCACTTCGGCGCCAAACAGGTCCTCATTGGCAATGACGAGCGTGGCGCCATAGCCGATGCCTGCACTCACGTGGAGGGCGCGCTCGGGAGGGAGCACGGCATTCATGGCGTCAAGCGCGCGCAGCGTGTCCAGTGCCGCTTCCAGCGCCTGCTCGGGCGCGGCAAACACAGCAAACAGGTTGTCGGCCTCCTGCTTGATGACCTCACCGCCATTGCCCTCAATAGCGGGGCGGGCAGCCTGCTCCATTTGGTGGATCATCGCCAGAAAATGAATGATGCCGTGGCTTTGTGTAATGCGCGAAAAGCCACACATGTCCAGCACGAGGATGGCGACACGGCGTACAAATGCCTGTTCGATGGCGGCGTCCACGGTGGCCGTGCACCCCGGCATCTGGTTGCGGGCAGACAGCAGGCGTCGCAGATAAGCCTTATCGTGCTGCGCCGGGGTGTCGTCGTCTACGGGGGCCGTGGATGGCATGGCAACGCCTTGTAGGTGGTGGCCCACATGGTAGCGCGGCACAGGCTGGCGGGGGGTGTCCCGTGGCAGGCCTACAGTGGAGCGACATCAGCCCGGATGTCGGAGTCACCTGAAACCGATTTTTTGCCTCGTGACACCGAGTGATGAAGAAAAAGGAGTTTTCATGCAAACATGGTGCTTTACCCCCTCACGTTCTTTCTTGGCCATGGTCTTGGCGGCCGGCGGCTTGCTGGCGGTACCCTTGGGCGCATCCGCACAAAATGACGAGGCATCGTTGGCGCGCGGTGCGGTGCCAGACTCCACACCCCAACAGCGGTATCAATCGGCCATTCGCGAAGCGGGCGGCGGCTTGAAGGTGAGCCTGGAGGAATGCCGGACCATGGCTGCCGCCGAGCGCAAGGGATGTGAATCTCAGGCGAGGGCCCGATATCGCGCGGATATGGCGTCGGCCAAAGCGATGCTCAGCAATCCGTCCATCGGGCCGGTAAATATTGTGGGTGCGCCGATTCGCAGCACAGAGACGACATACGTCGTGAAGCCTTAGTCAGCATAAAAACGCCTGCTCGACGTTCGCCAGGGCCCACTGATTTAAGCGCTCGCTCGGGCGCCTCAGAGAGGCTCGGCCAAGGTACGGTGGGCAGTTTTATCCGCCACCGTGACCAACGTTTATTGCTGCGCGGCTGGCGCGTTAGCCACGGTTTCGGGGGGATTTACCCGGCGGGCGCCATTGAAGCGGCGGGCCCAGTAGGAGATGCCCATGTCTTCCACCCGGATTTCAGTGCCGCTGCGGGGGGCATGGATGAATTTCCCGTCGCCCACGTAAATACCGACATGGCTGAAACTGCGGCGCATGGTGTTGAAGAAAACGAGATCGCCGGGCTGCAGTTCTTTTTTGTCGATGATCTGGGTTGCTGCGGCTTGCTGATCCGCCCGGCGGGGCAACAGGAGGCCCACGGTTTGTTCATACATGGCGCGGACAAAACCGCTGCAGTCAAAACCGGTCTCTACACTGTTGCCGCCCCGTTTGTAGGGCACGCCCAGAAAACCCATGGCATTGCTCACCAGATCAGACGCTCGGTCGGCAACGCTGTGGGCCTTGTCTGCCACCTTGTGGCCGACATCTTCAAACCGCGTCAAGAGCCCTTTTTCTGCAATCAGACGATCGATATCGTCATGGCTGGTGAGGGCTGGTGCGGCCTGTGCGGTGGCCGCGCAGGCAAGAAGAAGAGTGCAAAACCATCTGGACATGGGGGCGAAGGGTAACACGGCTTCATTGGTTATTTGTAATAAGCGATTTTACAAGCCGTTGATTTGATTCAGATAATCTGACTTCGCAGGTTTTATGCGACCACCTTGCGGTGGGCCGTGGCGCCTGCCAACCGGGCATGCGCTGGGTGTTGTGGGCTCCTTGCCTCTCACTATCCCTTCTTTCTGTACCTGTTTGTACCTGTTGAAGGGAGCGATGCTTTACAGGGTGATCGGCAGCCCCGTGGGCCTGGTTGCTGCGGTTGCAGCCGAATCGAGTGACCTGTGGCTGCGGCGATGGCGAGGTGTTCTTGATGCAGGTCATGAGATTTGACAGATCTGCGTGCTGCACACGCTGGCGTGGGGTGCCCCTGAGATGTCGCGGCGCATTTTCGGTATAGGCTGACGCTATGCACGCAGCGCCTTACCCTTCATCCGATTCTTCCTCCCCTGCACCCGCTGCCACGGCCCTTGTCGATGGCACTGACGCGTTGCCCCGGTCCCAGCTGGCCCTGCGCCGTGTCGCCATCGACACCTGGCGTGAAAACGTGGCTTACCTGCACCGCGACTGCGCCGTGTACCGGGCCGAGGGCTTCCAAGCCCTGTCCAAGATCGAGGTGCGTGCCAATGGCCGCCGCATTCTGGCCACGGTGAACGTGGTGGACGACGCTGCGATCGTGGGCTGCAACGAATTGGGCCTGTCGGAAGATGCCTTTGCGCAATTGGGCGTGGACAACGGCCACACCGTATCGGTGGCCCAGGCCGAACCGCCCGAATCCATGGGGGCGCTGTTTCGCAAGATTGCCAGCGAGCGCCTCACGCGCGAGGACTTTGGCGCCATCGTGCGCGACATTGCCGACCACCGCTATTCCAAGATAGAGCTCACGGCCTTTGTGGTGGCCTGCCACCGCAGCGAGCTGGACCGCGAGGAGGTGTTCTTCCTCACTGACGCCATGGTGGCCAGCGGCAGGCGGCTGGACTGGCACGAACCGCTGGTGGTCGACAAACATTGCATTGGCGGCATTCCCGGCAACCGCACCACCATGCTGGTGGTACCCATCGTGGCGGCGCACGGCATGTTGTGCCCCAAGACCTCGTCGCGTGCCATCACCTCTCCGGCTGGCACGGCCGACACCATGGAGGTGCTGGCCAAAGTGGAGCTACCGCTGGAGCAGTTGGCTGACATCGTGCGCGACTATCGGGGTTGTCTTGCCTGGGGCGGCACGGCCAATCTGTCGCCCGCTGATGACGTGCTGATCTCGGTGGAGCGGCCCCTGGCCATCGACTCGGCCGGGCAGATGGTCGCATCCATCCTGTCCAAGAAGGTGGCGGCCGGTGCCACGCATCTGGTGCTCGATATTCCCATCGGCCCCACGGCCAAGGTGCGGTCCATGCCCGACGCGCAGCGCCTGCGGCGGCTGTTTGAATATGTGGCACGGCGCATGGGCCTGTCGCTGGACGTGGTCATCACCGATGGCCGCCAGCCCGTGGGTAATGGCGTGGGCCCGGTGCTGGAGGCGCGTGACGTGATGCGGGTGCTGCAAAACGATCCGCGCGCGCCCGACGACCTGCGGCAAAAATCGCTGCGCCTGGCCGGGCGTCTGATCGAGTGCGACCCCGATGTGCGCGGCGGCGACGGCTATGCCATTGCGCGTGACATCCTCGACTCCGGCCGCGCCCTGGCGCGCATGAACGCCATCATCGCGGCCCAGGGCAGCACGGGTTTCGACCACAACCACCCGGCGCTGGGCGCGCTCACGCTCGACGTAGTGGCGCCGGCCAGCGGCGTGGTCGCGGGCATCGACAACTACCAGATCGCCCGCGTGGCCCGACTGGCAGGGGCCCCCAAGGTGCCGGGCGCCGGGGTGGACCTGATGCACAAGCTGGGCGACACCGTGGCTGCGGGGGACTTGCTGTACCGCGTGCATGCCAGCTACCCGGCCGACCTGGAGTTTGCGCGCCACGCGTGCGAGCGCGACAGCGGCTACCGCCTGGGCGCCGCCGACGAAGTGCCCCGTGCGTTTGTGGAATTCTGACAATGACCCCATCAGAAACCGCCTGTTTGCTGTATTTCGACGATGAAGCGGCGCCTGCGGTGCGCTTGGCGCAGGCTGCAGGCCTGGCCGCCCAGGCCATCGAACGCCATCGTTTCCCTGATGGAGAACTCAAGCTGCGCCTGCCGGTGGATGCCGCAGGCCGCCTGCCAAGGCACGCCGTGCTGCTGCGCAGCCTGCACCAGCCCAACGAAAAACTGGTGGAGCTGCTGCTGGTGGCCCGCACCGCGCGCCAGCTGGGCGTGCAGCACCTCACGCTGGTAGCGCCGTACCTGGCCTATATGCGGCAGGACATCGCTTTCCACCCCGGCGAGGCCGTGAGCCAGCAGGTGGTAGGCGGGTTCCTGGCTGGGTTGTTCGACGCAGTGATCACCGTGGACCCGCACCTGCACCGCATCGACCGGCTGGGGCAGGCCATCCCCGTGCCACAGGCCGTGGTGCTCAGCGGCGCCGAGCCCCTGGCCGACCTGATCGCAGAGCAGCGCCCGAATGCACTGCTGGTGGGCCCTGATGGCGAATCCGCGCAATGGATCGCCCAGGCCGCCGCGCGCCACGGGTTTGATCACGCTGTCTGCACCAAGGTACGCCATGGCGACCACGAGGTGGCCATCGAGCTGCCCACCCTCAACGCACAGGGCCGGGCGGTGGTATTGCTCGACGATATGGCCAGTACCGGCCGCACGCTGGCGATGGCGGCGCGGTTGCTGCTGCAGGCAGGCGCCGCATCGGTCGATGTGGCTGTAACGCATGCACTGTTTGCGGGCGACGCGCTGCAGGCGCTGCACGATGCGGGCGTGGGTGCGGTGTGGAGCACCGACTGTATTCCCCACCCCAGCAACGCGGTGGCGATGGCGGGGTCGCTGGCTGCGGCGCTGCAGACGGTACTGTCGTCTTCATAGCCGATCACCCCCGCAGGGCTGCGACAATGCGCCACGCTCTGAAAGCGCTGCCACCCCAGCGGGCAGGCCCACCAACAAACCACATCTCACACCATGCTGCTTGACGCCACCGAATCCCAACTCGTCCTGGTCGACTACCAGGAGCGCCTGATGCCCGCCATCTTTGAAGGCACCGCTGTGCTGGCCAACGCCCGCCGCTTGGCCGAGATCGCCCGCATGCTCGACGTGCCCGTGTGGGGCACCGAGCAAAACCCCTCGCGCCTGGGCGCCAATGACGCCGCGCTGCGCGCGCTGTGCCAGAAAACCCTGGCCAAGATGCACTTCAGCGCCGCCGAAGAAGGTCTGGGCGAATGGCTGCGCCCCCCCGCCAAGCCCCAGGGTGGCAATGCGCGCAGCCTGCCCAAACACCTGCAAAAGCCCGCTGCAGCCCAGGGCGACGAGCGCGGCACCATCGTGATCGCCGGGTGCGAAGCCCATGTCTGCCTGCTGCAGACGGCGCTTGACCTGCTGGAAGACGAGTTCGACGTGTGGGTCGTGACCGACGCCTGCGGCTCGCGCACCGAACGCAACCGCGACGCCGCCTTTGACCGCCTGGCCGGCGCGGGCGCTGAGCTGGTGACCACCGAGATGGTGGCGTTTGAATGGCTGGGCACATGCGAGCACCCCGCGTTCAAGGACGTGCTGGGGTTGATCAAGTAACTGATTCTTGATGGTTTTTGGCTGTTAGCGCTTGTCCATCAAGCGCTAACAGCTATCAAAAATATAGCGTATTGGCGTGCCTGCGCCCGTGCGCGGCAAGCGCAATCACCGGTCATTGGGCCTCAAACAGTGCACCGAACAGCTCTTTGACCTTTGCCCGCGCCTCTGCAAGCGCTATCTGGCCTTGCCCGGTGATCTCGTAGACGCCTCTCTCGCGTTTCTCGCGGCGCTCCGTGCGCTCATGTCGTCTTTGCCGGTCATTGCCCCGGTCTCACAAAACCGCGCCCAGCAGCCAACCCACCGCGCCGCTACCAACAACGACCAGCCAGGGTGGGAGCTTCCAGAACATCAGCGCCACAAAAGCCACTACGGCCAGCCCGAAGTCTTGTGGCTGATGGATGGCGCTTATCCATACCGGCTGGTAGAGCGCCGCCAGCAGGATGCCGACCATGGCAGCATTGACACCGGCCAGCGCCGCCTGCGTGCGCAGGCTGTGGCGCAGCCGCTCCCAGAAGGGCAGGGCACCGACGACCAGTAGAAAGGACGGCACAAAGATCGCCAGCAAGCAAATCATGCCGCCGATCCAGCCAGAAGGCGCCGTGGCCATGGAGGCCCCGAGGAACGCGGCGAATGTGAACAAGGGGCCGGGCACCGCCTGCGCGGCACCGTAGCCCGCCAGGAAGGCTTCGTTGCTGACCCAACCGGAAGGCACGACCGCGGCTTGCAGCAGCGGCAACACGACGTGGCCGCCGCCAAAAACCAGGGACCCCGCACGGTAGAAGGCGTCCACCATGGCCGTGACGGGGTTCGGCACGATTTGCGCCAGCAATGGCAGACCGGCCAGCAGGGCAAAAAACAGCGTCAACCAGATCACGCCAGCGCGGTGGCTCACCGTGATCGGCAAGGGATCGTGCGCGCCGTCTTGCGTGGGTTTGAACACCAGCAGACCCGCGATGCCTGCGGCCACAATCGTGCCGACCTGCCCCCAGGCGGACGGCACAAGCAGAACGACACAGGCTGCAACGGCCATGATGCTGACACGCAGCACGCCCGTGCAGAGGTTGCGTGCCATGCCCCACACCGCTTGGGCAACGACCGCGACTGCCACCACTTTCAGGCCGTGCAGCGCTCCGGGCGATAGGACATCGCCGTGGTTGGAAATGCCCAGCGCGAACAGGATCAAGACAACGGCCGAAGGCAGCGTGAAGCCTGCCCAGGCGGCCAGCGCACCGGCATAACCCGACCGGGACAGGCCCAATGCCATGCCCACTTGGCTGCTTGCGGGCCCCGGCAGGAATTGGCACAGCGCCACCAAATCTGCATAGCTGCGCTCGGACAGCCAGTGCCGCCGGGTAACGAACTCATCCCGAAAGTAGCCCAGGTGCGCGACAGGGCCACCAAAAGAAGTGAGCCCAAGGCGCAGAAAGATGAGAAAAATAGACCAGGGGTTGCGGTCGCCACGGTGCGAATCGGCCAGGGATTCGTTTGATTTCATTGACGATCGCTTTTCAATAATCGATTGCCGATACAGAAAGTCGATTTTATAGAGATGGCTGCCCACGGGATGGATACTGCGCCTGGGCGATGGCGCGGCGGCGCATGGCGGCGCAGGAACCTGCGTGTGATGGACTCAGCGTCCGCTTTGGAATACCTTCCGTCAGTTTGCCGCAAGCCCGTTATGAATAATTATGAATTCAAAACCTGCTGTTCTGGCAGGGCGAGAGATGCCGAGGAGACACCCGCAATGACCGCATATGCCGACTTCTACCGCCAGTCCATTGACGACCGCGATACTTTTTGGGCCGAGCAGGCCCGTCTGATTGACTGGCGTACCCCGCCAAAGCAGGTGTGCGACTACAGCAACCCGCCATTTGCCAAGTGGTTTGAGGGCGGCACCACCAATCTGTGCCACAACGCCGTGGACCGCCATCTGCTGTCGCGCGCCGCGCAGCCCGCGCTGGTGGCCATCTCCACCGAAACCGATACCGAGCGCAGCTACAGCTTTGCCGAGCTGCATGCCGAGGTGCAGCGCATGGCGGCCGTGCTGTTGTCCCTGGGGGTGAAGAAGGGCGACCGCGTGCTCATCTACATGCCCATGATTGCAGAGGCCGCTTTTGCCATGCTGGCCTGCGCGCGCATCGGGGCGTTGCACTCGGTGGTGTTTGGCGGCTTCGCGTCGGGCTCGCTCGCTTCGCGCATCGAAGACTCGGAACCGGTAGCGGTGGTCAGTGCCGATGCGGGTTCGCGCGGTGGCAAGGTTGTGCCCTACAAGCCCTTGCTGGATGACGCCATCACCTTGTCCAAACACAAGCCAGCAGCCGTGCTGATGGTGAACCGTGGCCTGGCGCCCATGCAACTGCAAGTGGGGCGCGATCATGAATGGGGGCCGCTGCGCGAACGATTTCTCCACCTCACGGTGCCTTGCGAATGGGTCGATGCCACCCACCCCAGCTATACGCTCTATACCAGTGGCACCACCGGCAAACCCAAGGGCGTGCAGCGCGACACGGGGGGCTATGCGGTGGCGTTGGCCGCCAGCATGAAGCACATCTTTGATGGCAAGGCGGGAGACGTGTACTTCGCCACCAGCGACATCGGCTGGGTGGTGGGCCACAGCTACATCATTTATGGCCCGCTGATTGCGGGCATGACCACCATCATGTACGAGGGCCTGCCCACGCGGCCCGACCCTGGCGTGTGGTGGAGCATTGTCGAAAAATACAAGGTCACCCACATGTTCTCGGCCCCCACGGCGGTGCGGGTGCTCAAGAAGCAGGATGCGAGCTGGCTCAAGAAGTACAACGTCTCCACCCTCAAGGCCCTGTGGCTGGCGGGTGAGCCGCTCGACGAGCCCACAGCGCAATGGATCAGCGATGCACTGCAGGTGCCCATCATCGACAACTACTGGCAGACCGAAACCGGTTGGCCCATCCTGACCCTGGCCAACGGCGTGGAGCCGCAGACGACACGTTTTGGCAGCCCTGGCAAAGCCATGTATGGCTTTAACGTCAAGCTCATCGACGAGAGCAACGGCGAAGAACTGACCGGCGCCAACCAAAAAGGCGTGGTCGCCATCGAAGGCCCGCTGCCCCCCGGCTGCATGCAGACCGTGTGGCGCGATGACGCACGTTTTGTGAACACCTACTGGAAGAGCATCACCGGCCGCCTGATCTACAGCACCTTCGACTGGGGCATCCGTGACGCCGACGGCTATTACTTCATCCTGGGCCGCACCGATGACGTGATCAACGTGGCCGGCCACCGCCTGGGCACGCGCGAGATCGAAGAGAGCATCGCCTCGCACCCCAATATCGCCGAAGTGGCCGTGGTGGGCGTGGCCGACAGCCTCAAGGGCCAGGTGGCCATGGCGTTTGCCGTGGCGCGCGATGCCTCGGGCCTTGATTTAGAGGCCGCACGCCTCAAGCTCGAAGGCGAGGTGATGAAGCAGGTGGACAGCCAGCTCGGCGCCGTGGCGCGACCATCCCGCGTGTACTTTGTGACCGTGCTGCCCAAGACACGCAGCGGCAAACTGCTGCGCCGAGCCCTGCAGGCCGTGGCCGAGCGGCGCGATCCAGGCGATTTGACCACCATGGAAGACCCGGCTGCGCTGCAACAGGTGAAGGACCTGGTGGGGTAACCGAGCCTGTGCGCGGGGCCTGCAGCTACTTTTCTGACGGCTTGGCGTGGTGATGACCGCGACGGCCTAAGTCACCGGTTTGGCGACAAAAGCCTGTTTGCCGTTCCGGTCAAAACCAGCTTTCTCGTAGAACCTCAGCGTGCTTTCGTCCTTTCGGCCGGTCATCAGCATGACCTTGTAGCAGCGCTCCCGCCATGCGTGGGCCAGTGCGTGCTGCAACAGGGCATGCCCCCAGCCCTGGCCGCGATGGGCCGAGTGCGTCACGACGTTCTCGATGACGCCGTAGGGGCGGCATGCGCGTGTCAGATTGGGTATGACGGTGAGCGTGCAAGACGCGACCAAAAGGTCCTCGTTCCAATCCCCAAAGTACCGAATGCGTGGATTGGCAAGTGCCTCGGCCCACACGGCTTCGACTCCAGGCGACGGGGGGAGCGGCTCGTCGTGTTCGTGCAGATGCTGGTACAGGGTGAGCAGCTGCGTGAGTTCGTGGGTACGAAGTTCGCGAATGTTCCTGGGCGCTGCCTGGCGGTGCATAGAGATTCAAAACGGTATTAAAAAGATAGCTATCCGTGCTTTATGGACAAGCGCTAGAGCCATTTTTTATTCAAATTTCATACCGGCCGCTGCCGCTGCCACCCCGCCGGTGGTTGCCACGCTGGCGCCCAGCCAATGAAGTCCTCCAGCGGCATCGGGCGTGCAATGCAGTAGCCCTGCGCCTGGGTGCAGCCGAGCTGCAGCAGCATCTGGCCCTGCTCGACGGTTTCCACGCCTTCGGCGATCACGCGGTAGCCGAACGAGCGGGCCAAGCCGATCACGCCCTGCACGATGGCCAGGTCGCCGGGGTCGCCCATCATGCCGTGCACAAAGCTCTGGTCGATCTTGAGCGTGTCCATGGGCAGCCGCCGCAGATAGGTCAGCGATGAATAGCCGGTGCCGAAATCGTCGAGCGATACCGCTACGCCCTGGCCGCGCAGCTCCTGCAGCGTGGCGGTGACGGCCAGCAGGTCATAAAGGGCCGCACTTTCGGTGATTTCAATCTCCACCAGGTGTGCGGGCACCCGAGGGTGGCGCCCCAGGCATTCGGCCATCCAGGGCGCAAAGCCGGGTTGCTGCAAATGCTGTGCTGAGATATTGATGCTCAGCGGCATGGGCATTGCGTTGTCGAGCAGGTGCTCCAGAACCGCCAGCGCGGCTTCTACCACCCACTCGCCAAAACCGATTTCCAGCCCGGTGCCTTCGAGCAGCGGCAGAAATTCGGCAGGGCTCACGATGCCACGTTCGGGGTGTTGCCAGCGGGCCAGTGCCTCGGCTCCCACCACGGCGCCGCTGCGCATGTCTACCTTGGGTTGCAGATACAGCGTGAACTGGCCGTCCGCCAACGCATCGCGCAGATGGAGCCCTTGCGCGCGCATGAACTGCATGGCTTGTTCGTGGGCCGCGTCAAACTGGTGAAACCGGTTGCGACCGGCCTGTTTGGCGGCGTACATGGCCTGGTCCGCATGGCGCAGCAGCGTGTCTGCGTCGGCCGCATTGTGGGGGAAGATCGTGTAGCCGATGCTGGCGGTCACCACCACACGCTCGGTGTCGATGGTGTAGGGGGCCGAGACGCTTTGCATCACCCGTTCAAGCAAGTGATCGCAGTCGCTTACCGATTCCAGCCCCGGCATGAGGATCACGAATTCGTCGCCGCCCAACCGGGCCACGCAATCCATGGGCCGCAGTGCGCGGGTCAGGCGCCCTGCAACCACCACCAGCAACCGGTCGCCCGCACCATGCCCCAGCCGGTCATTCACGGGTTTGAACCCGTCAAGATCGAGGTACGCCACCCCCAGCTGCGTGCCGGTATCACGGGCCTGGTCCATGCACTCTTGCAGCTTGCGCGCCAGCAACACCCGGTTGGGCAGGCCCGTCAAGGCGTCATACAGCGCCAGGCGTTGCAGCAGCAGCTCTTGCTCGCGCTGGGGCGTGACGTCGATAGACACCCCCAACATGCGCTCTGGCCGGCCTTGGTCATCAAAGCCCACGATCTTGCCCAGGTTGCGCACCCACCGGGGCGTCTGGCCCACGGTGCTGACCCGCAGCGTGGTGTCGAACGGCGTGGCGGGGTGCTCGGTATGGCGGATCAGTTCGGCCGTGATGCGGTCGATGTCTTCGGAGGCCGTCCCATTCGTCCATTGGATCGATTCGATCGAGGTCTGTGCCCCTTCTGGTACGGGCAGGCCGCGCATTTCGCTCCAGCGGTTGTCGCCCATGACAAAACCTGTTTGCAGGTTCCAGTCCCACAACCCCAGCGATGCGGCCGATAGGGTGAGCGACAGCAGGGCTTCGCGTTCGCGCACCTGTTCTTCTTCACGCGCGCGGTTGGTGATGTCGTGCACCGAGAACAGCCAGCAGGATTCGCCGTCAAACTCGGTGGGCCGCATCGACTGCAGCACGATGCGTTGCGAGCCGTTGCGCACGTTCAGCTTGACCTCATAGTCGCGCAACTGCCCGCTGTTTTTGACCTCGGCCATCAGGCGCTGGCGATCCTCGCTGCTGAAAAGACCCAGTTCAATGGCCGTATGGCCAATCGCTTCTTCGCGCGGGATGCCCGTCAGCGCCACCCAGGCGGGGTTGATGTCCACATACTGCCCGTCGCTCTGACGGGACAGGCCCATGGGGTAGGGCATGAGGTGAAAAATGCGCGAAAAGCGCTCTTCCGACTGGCGCAGGCGCTGCTCGGCGCGCTTGACCTCGTCGATGTCCTGCATCACACCACGCACTTTGACGACGCGGTCGTTTTCAATCACGGGCTCGCCGCTGGCGCGTACCCACAGCAGGTGGCCATCAGCATGCACCACCTCCAGCTCCATGCTCCACGCCGCGCGCTGCAGGATGCTCAGACGGAACCTGTCGCGCAGTGGCTCCCGGTAAGCCGGCGCCACATGGCGCTCGATGTAGTTCGAGGGCAGTGGCAGCCGTGGGTCGAGCCCGTGGATCTCAAAACACATGTCCGACCACGACACCAGCCCCTTGCCGCGTTCGTCTTCCCACGCGCCCAGCCGCGCCAGCCGGCCCGCCTGCCGTAACTGGTTGTAGAGCGCCCGCAGTTCGTCGCTTTGGCGTTGCGCTTCCGTCATGTCGTGAAAAATGAAAACAAAGCAATTTTCACCATTGATCAGCACAGAGCGTGCTGACATGAGCCCAGGAATGGTCCGGCCTCTGCCCCGGGCCATTAGCGGCAGCCGGTCGACCTTGCCATCGCGCAGAAAGGTCTCCACCAGCCGGGCGCGTTCCTCGGGGCTGGCCCAAATGGAGAGTTCGCCGGAGGTACGGCCCACCACGGCCTCAAGGGTGAGTCCCATCACCTCGCAAAACGCGGGGTTCACATCGACGTAGCGGCCGTCTGAAATGCGCGAGATGCCGGCCGGATCGGGCAGGGTCTGATAGAAGGTGGTGTACTTGGTCTCGGCAGACCGCAAGGCTTCTTTCACTTCGTGGTGGGCTGTGATGTCCACGTCCATGCCGACGAGGCTCAGCGGGCGACCCAGGTCATCGCGCCGTGCTACGGTGCCGCGCGACATCAGCCAGCGCCAGTGCCCCGCCGTGTCCATCACGCGGAACTCCGCCTCATAGCTTTCTTCCAGCCCGTCCATGGCGCGCGCAAGGTGCGCGGCGTTGCGCTCGGCATCCTGGGGGTGGCGGCGGGCGTACCAGCGGTTCCAGAGGTCGGGCGCCTGGGCGTCGGCCGAGGTGATGCCGTAGGCCTCGTAAAAAGCACCATCACAACGGAACCGGCGCGCGGCCACGTCCCACTCCCAGCGGCCACCGCTCAGCGAGCCCAACGCAAGGCTCAACTGCTGCTCACGCTGCAACAGCGATTGCTGCATGTCTTTGCCCGCCAACTCGGAGCGGGCCTTGCTGGCCAGCAGCAACTGGCCCACGCCCAGCATCAAGACCCCCGCGCCGTGGTACCACGGCATGTCGTGCCCGATGCCAGGCCCGGTGTCCGCCCCCCACAGGCCGCAGGTGGCCGCCAAGGGCAGGGTCAGAGACAGTCCGATCAGGGGTGCCCAGGCCGGCGTGCGCAGGCGATAGCCCATCCAGCGCCATAGCAGCCCGGTGGCAACGGTTGTGCCCAGCACCGCGGCGGCGGGGATGGCGGCCGAGGTGTCTGTCCACAGCACCGCCGCCAGGCTGATCAACGCCGTGAGGATGGCCGCCGGGGCGCCAAAAAAAAGGGCCATGAAAGCGGCGACAGTGGGATACGCCACAACATGCAGCTCGGGGGCGTTGGCTCGCAGGGCCTCAAAGGAGGCCACCGAAACGATCCCGCCCGCCACGCCGAGCAGCAGCAATGTGTTGCGCGACGGGCGCAACGACTCTTGTGGCGGTAGCCAAGCCAGCACCAGCAGCAGCGACATGAGCGCGGTGCCGGCCAAAAGGGTGTTGTTACCCATGAGAAAACGCGTGTACCGGAGACTGTGGCGGGATGGCTTGAACCGAGCGGGCAATGGATGGGCAACTACCAGGGGCTTGTATGAAAGAACCCCGCCCCATGCCGCTGACGAACTTGGTCATGTCACACGACACCGATAAGAAACCCATGGGCAGAGTTTAGAGCCTGTTCAATGTCTTTTGGGAGTCGCACAAGTACCTAGCCGGGATGGGATGCTAGGCGCGGCAACGCCGCAGACCTCCCGGCAAGGCACTTGCCCAAAGAGTTGGAGTGAAATCGGGCGATTGCACTCCAATGCGATCCCCAAAAAGACTTTGAACAGGCGCTCACCGTTGAGAAGGCGGCGGCGCAAGCCTGAGCGTCCTGACAAGTCCGGTTGACAACATCGTGCCGCACACGATCACCAGGGCGCAGCCAATCATCCAGGGCGTAACCCTCTCGCCCAGGAACAAGCTGCCGTAGAACACGGCGAACACGGGGGCGATGAAGGTCACCGCCAGCGCGCGGCTGGGGCCTGCGTGCGCGATGAGGCGAAAGTACAGGATGTAGGCAATGCCGGTGCACAACACGGCGATGGCCCCAATGGCCGCCCAGGCACGCAGTCCGGGCATTTGCGCAGGCCAGAGCCACACGGTGGGCAGTGCCAGGCCCAGCGACGCGCCCAGTTGGCTGCCGGTGGCCGTGGCCAGTGGGGGAATGCCCGTGAGGTAGCGCCGTGCGAAGCTGGCCGACAGGCCATAAAAGCTGGAAGCCGCCAGGCAGGCCGCAATGGCCCAACCGGCATGTTCGGTCTTGAACCCGGTGCCCGCAGGGGCCCGCCAGGCCAGCAACGCCACCCCGATAAACCCCAGGGCCAGCCCCGCCCAGCGCAGGCGGTTGATGCGGTCACCCAGCCAGATCCAGGCCACCAGCGCGCCAAACAGCGGCACGGTGGCGTTGAGGATGGAGGTCAGGCCGGTGGCAATGTGCATCACGGCCCAGGCAAACAGCGCAAACGGAATGGCCGAATTGAGGACCCCCGCCACCATGATGGGCCGCCAGTGCCTGCGCAATGCGGGCCAGTGGCCCTGGCGCATCATGATGGGCCACAGGAACACCGTGGCCAGCATCACGCGCAAACCGACCATGGGCAGCGGGCCGAATTCAGCCGCGCCCATGCGCATGAAGAGAAACGATGCGCCCCACAAGGCCGCCAGCAGGATGAATTCTCCGATCCAGGTCGATACAGGCTGGGTTCCCTGGCTGTTCATGCGCATCCTTTGTGGTGGTTGTTGTCGTGTGGGTAGGCGGCTGGGCCACCGGGTTGTGCATTCTCCAGGGTCAGCAAGGCCCTTTTTCGGTCGAGGCCTCCGGCATAGCCGGTAAGGCTGCCGTCGGTGCCTACCACCCGGTGGCAGGGTACGACCACGCTGATCGGGTTGCGCCCCACGGCGGCGCCCACCGCCCGCACGGCCAGCGGGCGGCCCAGCTGGCGGCTCAAGGCGCCATAGCTGGTGGTGGCGCCACGGCCTACGGCGAGCAAGGCGCGCCACACCTCCTGCTGGAACGGCGTGCCGCCCGAGAGGTCCAGCGGCAGGTCAAACCCGGCGCGCTCACCGCAAAGGTACTGCCGGAGCTGGCGGGCTGCCTCCTGCAGCACCGGGTGGCCAGCCGCGTCGGCCCAGGCTGCCGGGCCATGGAGCTGCGTGCTGGGCTCGTGGCGCTGGCCTTCAAACCACACGCCAGCGAGGCCGGTGGGCGATGCTGCCAGGCGCACCGGTCCCAGCGTGGTGGAGGTGCGCATCTGCACGGTATGGGGATGGAATTGCATGGTTCAGTGGAACTGTTTTTGAATGAAATGGGCCGATAGCGCTTGATACATAAGCGCTAGCAGCGATTGTTTTTGTAGTGAATCGGTTGGCGGGGCGGGGCGGGGCTGGCGATGCTGCCCGCCGCCCACGCACGCAGCACCGCATAGCTGCGCCAGGGCCGCCACGCCTGCGAGGCCTCGGCAGCGGCGCGGGCCGGGTTCTTGTGCCCCTGCACAGACAGCGCCTTGTGCAGTGCCACATCTGCGGCCGGGAAGGCGTCGGGCCAGCGCAGCACCCGCATGGCGATGTACTGGGCCGTCCAGTCGCCAATGCCGGGCAGGGCGCACAGGGCGGCGGTGGTTTTTTCGACATCGGCGCCCGCATGCAGGGCCAAAGCGCCGCTGTCCACCGCCCGGGCCAGCGCGACGATGGCGGCTTGGCGCTGGCGCACGATGCCCAACTGGCCCAGCGTGTCGCCATCGGCGTTGGCCAAGGTCGTGGCGGTGGGGAACAGCCGGTGCAGCTCAGGCCAGGGCGTTTCGATGGGCTCACCCAGCCGCTCCACCAGGCGCTGGCCCAGCGTGCGGGCGGCGGCCACGGTGATCTGCTGGCCCAGCACGGCACGCACGGCCAGCTCGAAGCCGTCAAATGCACCGGGCACGCGCAGGCCGTCGCC
Source organism: Acidovorax radicis (assembly GCF_020510705.1). Classification (NCBI taxonomy): domain Bacteria; kingdom Pseudomonadati; phylum Pseudomonadota; class Betaproteobacteria; order Burkholderiales; family Comamonadaceae; genus Acidovorax; species Acidovorax radicis. The sequence continues at coordinate 2,726,039 of NZ_CP075184.1, read as the reverse complement.
TTCGGGGAAGTGGGGGTGCAGCACAGCGTTGATGGCGGCCGGGTCGGCATCAAGGTCGAGCATGGCGCGCACGCGGCGGATCACGAGCGGCAGCACGGGGTACAGGCTGTCGCTGGTCTGCAGCACCACCTGGTGGCGGGTTGCGTCAAAACGGGCACTGAGCCAGCCAGTGGTTTCTTGCGGCAATCCGGTGCGGGTGCTGGGCAGCCGCACCGTGCGGCGCAGGCCGGGGCCGTCGGTGCCGTGCACGACCCATTCCACGCCATGGAACTGCCGTTTTTCAAAAAAGGCCAGCAGGGCGGCCACATCAAAGGGCGGGCGCCAGGCCAGTCGCAGTGCGCTGGTGCGGCCCGCGCCCGGACTGGTCGTGCTATCAACGCCGCTGCGCCGCAGCTGGGTGGGGTTCAGGCCATAGTGCCCGGCAAACGCGGCGTTGAAGCGGCGCACGCTGGCAAAACCGCTGGCCAGCGCCACCTGCGTCACGGGCATGGCCGTGTCGGTGAGCAGCTGTTTGGCCGTGAGCAACCGCCGGGTCTGCAGATATTGCAGCGGCGAGACACCCAGCGCGGCTTCAAAGATGCGCCGCAGGTGGCGGTCGCTCACACCCAGGCGCTGTGCCAGGCGGGCCACGGTGGCACCTTCACCCGGGGTGCCCGGGGTCGAAGGGTGCGGCCACAGATCGGGGGCATCGAGCAGGCGCACGGCCTGCTGCACCAGGATGCCGCTGGCGTCCTGCACCGACCACACCAGCGCCTGGGGTGCGACCTCGGGCCGGCAACGCAGGCAGGGGCGAAACCCGGCACTCTCGGCCTGCGCGGCCAGGGCATAGAAGCGGCAGTTTTCACGCCGGGGCGCGCGCACGGCGCACACCGGGCGGCAGTAGATGCCGGTGGAGGTCACTGCGGTGAAAAAGTGCCCGTCAAACCGTGCATCGCGGGCCAGCACGGCCAGGTAGCGGCCCTCGTCCGACGCGGTTTCTGCGGCGGTTGCGGTAGCGGCAAGGGAGGGCGGTTTGGCCAATGTCATGGGCTGAATCATAGGAGGCTGATTCGGCATCACTAGCCGTTTTCGGACATGTGCCTCGGGCTGTTGGCCCGGCGGTGCGCTCCACCGGGCGGCATTGGCTGACAGATGCTGCAAAAGGCGCCGCCTACAATGCAGCGGACTTTCAACCCCCATCGCGAAAGGCCCTTCTGCGTGCAACCTACCCCCGCCATTTTCAAAGCCTATGACATCCGCGGCATCGTGCCGTCCACCCTGAACGAAGACGTGGCCCTGGGCCTGGGCCGGGCCTTTGGCACCGCCGCCCGCGCCGAAGGGCAGACCACGGTGGCCGTGGGGCGTGATGGCCGCCTGTCGGGCCCTGCCATGTCGGCGGCGCTGATCCGGGGCTTGGTGGAGGCGGGCATTGAGGTGATCGACGTGGGCCTGGTCACCACGCCCCTTTTGTACTTTGCGGCCAGCACGCTGTGCAACAGCGGCATCCAGGTTACCGGCAGCCACAATCCCAAGGACTACAACGGCTTCAAGATGGTGCTCAATGGCCGCGCCATCTATGGCGAAGAGATCCAGGCCCTGCGCCGCACCATGGAGCAGGAAAGCTGGCAACTGCTGCCCGGCGGCTCGGTGCGGCATGTGGATGTGCTGCCTGCGTACCGCGATCGCATCGTGGGTGACGTGAAGCTGGCCCGGCCGATCAAGATCGTGGTGGACTGCGGCAACGGCATTGCGGGTGCCTCGGCCCCCGACATCTTCCGTGCGCTGGGCTGCGAGGTGGTCGAGCTGTTCTCGGAGGTGGATGGCAACTTCCCCAACCACCACCCCGACCCGAGCAAGCCCGAGAACCTGCGCGATTTGATCGAGGCCTTGAAGAGCAGCGATGCAGAGCTGGGCCTGGCCTTCGACGGCGACGGCGACCGCTTAGGCATCGTGACCAAGGAAGGCACCAACATCTTCCCCGACCGCCAGATGATGCTGTTTGCCCAAGACGTGCTCTCGCGCGTGCCCGGTGGCGAGATCATCTTCGACGTGAAATGCACCCAGCGCCTGGCGCCCGCCATTGCAGCGGCAGGTGGTGTGCCGGTGATGTTCAAGACCGGCCACTCGCTCATCAAGGCGCGCATGAAGGAGACCAACTCCCCGTTGGGCGGCGAGATGAGCGGCCACATCTTCTTCAAGGAGCGCTGGTACGGCTTTGACGACGGCACCTACGCAGGCTGCCGCCTGCTGGAAATTCTGAGCCGCAGCAGCGACCCGAGCGCGGTGCTCAACGCGCTGCCCACCAGCTTCTCCACGCCTGAGCTGAACGTGGCCTGCGCCGAGGGCGAACCCCACCGCCTGACGGCCGAGTTGCAAGCCCTGGCCGCCGAGACCTTCACTGCGCCTGCCACCATCAGCACCATCGACGGTCTGCGTGTGGACTGGCCCGATGGCTTTGGCCTGATCCGCGCCAGCAACACCACGCCGGTGCTGGTGTTGCGCTTTGAAGGGCATACCACCGAAGCCCTGGCGCGCATCGAAGCGGCCATGCTCGCGCTGCTGCACCGGGTCAAGCCCGATGCCCATGTGGGGGCTGCCAGCCACTGACGGTGGCGCGGGCGCCGCGTGGTCATGGGCATCTGCGCCCTGCAGCCGTAGCGGCCGTCCAGCCCTGCATGCCTCAGTCCCGAAGCCTTCCTTCCTCCTTCCTCCTTCCTCCTTGTCCGTACGCCGCGTGAATCCCTCTTTATCTATCCCTTTGCGCATTGCGGCGGCGCAAGCCTGCTCGGTGCCCGGAGATGTCGCGCGCAATGTGCAGACGCACCTGGTGCTGGCGCAGGCGGCGGCGCACCGGGGTGTGCAACTGCTGGTGTTTCCGGAGCTGTCGCTGACGGGCTATGAGTTGCCCTTGCTGGCTGGCCATGTGCTGGATGCCGGCCATGCCGCGCTGGCACCGCTGCGCCAGGCAGCACACCACCTTGGCATGACGCTGGTAGTGGGCGGCCCGGCAGCACCGGCAATGGCCGGGGGCCTTCCCGCCATCGGTGCGTGGGTGCTAGGCGCGGACGGATCTGTGGCGCTGTACCGCAAACGGCATCTGCACGGCAGCGAAGAGCAGTTTGCAAGCGCCGGTGATGAAGATGCCCAGGTGCGGGTTTTGGCGGGCGAGGCCACGGGCCTGGCCATCTGCGCCGACGCTACCCACCCGGAACATGCGCACGCAGCGGCCATGGCAGGCGCTGCGCTGTATGCAAGCGGCGCACTGATCTCGGAAAAAGGGTACGGGCCCGAATCGGCCCAGCTCCAGGGTTACGCCAGGGACCACACCATGGGCGTGCTGGTGGCCAACCATGGGGGGCCGTCGGGCGGCTACGTCAGCGTGGGCCGCAGCGCTTTCTGGGCGCCAGGGGGCCGGTTGGTGGTGGCAGCGCCGGGGGCGAGCACCTGTCTGGTGCTTGCGACGCGTGGGCCCGATGCGGTCTGGTCGGGTGAGGTGGTTGCGCTGGAAGCGCTTGCATGAACGCCGCACGCGCCCTGTATTCGCTGTTCACCTGGTGCGCCCAGCCCCTGCTGCGCCGCAAGCTGCGCCGCCGTGCCGTGGCCGAGCCTGGCTATGCCGTTGCGGTGGGCGAGCGGTTTGGCCGCTATCCGCAACCCATCGACAGCCTCATGCCCCACAGCAGCATGAATGTGATGGGCCGTTTTGTGTGGATCCATGCCGTCTCGCTGGGGGAGACCCGGGCCGCTGCCATCTTGGTGGCAGCCCTGCGGGCGCAGTGGCCAGACATGCGCCTGCTGCTCACGCATGGCACCGCCACCGGCCGGGCTGAGGGGGAGAAATGGCTGTTGCCCGGTGACATGCAGGTCTGGCTGCCGTGGGACACACCGGGCGCCGTGGCGCGGTTTCTGCGCAAATTCAAGCCGGCCATCGGCGTGCTGATGGAAACCGAGGTCTGGCCCAACCTCGTGGCCGGGTGCCGCAAGCAGGGTGTGCCCCTGGTGCTGGCCAATGCACGCTTCAACGAAAAATCGCTGCGCAAGGCACAGCGCGTGGCGGCACTGGCGCGGCCCGCCTACAGCGGGTTGTCGGCGGCCTGGGCGCAGACCGAAGAAGATGCGATCCGCCTTCGGGCCCTGGGCACCAATGTGCGTGGCGTGTTTGGCAACCTCAAGTTTGATGTGGTGCCCGACGCCAGCCAGTTGGCGCAGGGCCGCGCATGGCGGGCCACCAGCGCCCGCCCGGTGGTTTTGCTGGCCAGCAGCCGTGAGGGCGAAGAAACCCTGTGGCTCGATGTTCTGAAGCAAAAACAGGCGCCAGCGCTTGTCCATAAAGCGCAAGCAGCTATCAATAATGAAGCAAGCGCCACCATCCCCCCGGCGTCCGCCGAGGTGCAATGGCTCATCGTGCCTCGCCACCCCCAGCGTTTTGACGAGGTGGCCGAGCTCTTGGCGCGTGCGGGCCTGCGTGTGTCGCGCCGCAGCCAGTGGCACAGCGCGCCCGCAACGCCCGAAGATGCCGATGTGTGGCTGGGCGACAGCCTGGGGGAGATGGTGCTGTATTACGGCCTGGCCGACGTCGCCTTGCTCGGGGGCAGTTTTGCCCCGTTGGGTGGCCAGAACCTGATCGAGGCGGCCGCTTGCGGGTGCCCGGTGGTGCTGGGCCCCCATACCTTCAACTTTGCGCAAGCCGCAGATGCCGCATGCAGCGCAGGGGCGGCGCAGCGCGTGGCGGACATGGCGCAGGGCCTGCGCGTGGCCTGCGAATGGGCCGGCAACCCCCAGCGCCTGGCGTTGGGCCGCGCGCAGGCCCTGCAGTTCGCACAAGCGCACCGGGGTGCCGCCGAGCGCACGGCCCACGCACTGGCCGATGTACTTGCCGCCACCCGAACGCGGGAGTAGGGTGGCGCGTTGTGCCCTGGCCCGGATGATCGGATCTCGGAGCGCAACAACGGTTGGATGAACAAAGGAGCCACACGTGCAGACCTGGTTTTCGCAGTCCCTCGGCGATGGGGTGATGGCCTTTGAGCCCAAAGAAGCCTTGCGTGAGCAGTTTGACGCCCTGTTTCAGGCCGCAGGCAAGCCGCTGGACATGGCCGTTTTCACCCGCCACGAGCTGGAAGGGCGCTTGCAGTGCGAGGCCATGGCCTACTTTTCACCCGCCGCTGCTGCTCTGGCGCGCGAACTGGGTGCGCGGCCTTGCGAGCGGCCCTCCACCAACGACCTGGATCTGCTGGCGGGCGATCCGGGGTGCTGGGCTGTGCTGTTTGCGGTGCCATCGTAGGCGGGCAGGTGCTGTCTCGCACCCGAGGCCGGGTTGGTGCCAAAACACCCTCCCGCGCTTATGGTGCCTGCGCTGGCAGCTATGAAGAGTGGAGCACAATGACCGCTTAGATCGTGAACGCGTTCTGAGGCACCGTTCGCTTCGCCGTCCTTGTTTGGCCACCGCCGCTTTTTTCTTCCAGCACCATGACCCACCTGCGCACCCGCGCTGTCCACGCTGGGCAGCACCCCGACCCCACCACAGGCGCCATTGCCACCCCCATCAACCAGACCACGGCCTTTGGCTATGGCACGCTGGAGCGTGGCGCCGCCATCTTTGCCGGTGAGGCAGCGGGCTACCGCTACAGCCGCTTCGCCAACCCCACCGTGGCCGCGCTGGAGGCCAAGATGGCCGACCTCGAAGGGGCAGAGGCGGCCGTGGCGTTTTCAAGTGGCACGGCGGCCTCTTCGTCTGTGCTGCTGGGGTTGCTGAACCCCGGCGATGAGCTGGTGTTCCTGGGCCCACTGTACGGCGGCACCGAAAGCCTGCTGCGGTCGCTGGGCGAGCGTTGGGGGATCAAGGTGGTGGATGCCACGGTGCCTGGGCTCTCCGCCTGCCTGACCCCGGCTACCCGCATGGTCTGGGTCGAAACCCTCTCCAACCCCACGCTGCGCCTGCACGACCTGGCGCAGGTGGCCGCCGTGGCGCGCGCGCACGGCGCGATCACCGTGGCCGACAACACCTTTTGCACGCCGTGCCTGCTGCGCCCACTCGCCTGTGGCATCGATCTGGTGTTGCATTCCATGACCAAATACCTCGGCGGCCACGGCGACGCCACGGGTGGCCTGGTGGCGGGCTCCGAAGCGCTGGTGGGCAACATCCGCAAGACCGGGCTGGGCCATGTGGGCGGCAACCTGGCGCCGCAAGAGGCTTTTTTGTTTCTGCGCGGCATCAAGACCCTGCCGCTGCGCATGGCCGCCCATTGCGAGGGCGCTGCGGCGGTGGCGCGTTTCCTGGCGTCGCACCCCGCCGTGCGCGCCGTGCATTACCCTGGCTTGCCGGGGCACCCGCAGCACGCGCTGGCGCAGCGCCAGCTGCAGGGCGGTTTTGGCGGCATGGTGTCCTTCGAGCTGGCGCAGAGCGAACGCGCGGTGGCCGCACAGGTGCTTAACCGGCTGGCGCTGTTCACGCAGGCCGTGTCATTGGGCGATGTGGACAGCCTGGCCTGCCACCCGGCCAGCACCACCCACAGTTTTGTTTCGGCCCAGGCCCGGGCCGCCAACGGCGTGACCGAGGGGTTGATACGCCTGAGTGTGGGCATCGAGCACCCTGACGACCTGGTGGCCGATCTGGCGCAGGCACTGGACGCCGTGCATTGAACCGTGGTTCGGCACCGTGCGCTCGGGCCCGGTTCCGAATCCCTTGAATACGCTTATTTCACCAGCAGCGCGTTGATCGCCTGCACATCATCGGGCGTGAGCGTGCCAGCGGCCTGGCGCAGCTTGAGCGTGCCCAGCAAGACGTTGTAGCGGGCCTGCGCCAGGTCGCGTTTGGTCTGGAAGAGCTGGCTTTGGGCATTGAGCACATCGATGTTGATGCGCACGCCCACCTGATACCCCAGCTTGTTGGCATCGAGCGCGCTCTGGCTGGAGGCCTCGGCGGCCTCAAGGGCCTGCACCTGGCCCTGGCCTGACTGCACCCCAAAGAACGCGGCGCGTGTGGCTTGGGCGACGTTGCGGCGGGCCGTTTCGAGGTCGGCGGCGGCTTTTTCTTCAAGTGCCAGGGTTTCTTTCACGCGGTTTTGCACGGCAAAACCGGCAAAAAGCGGCAGATTCAGGGCTACACCCACACTGGCGCTGTTGGCGCGGCTGGTAATGCCTGGCGCCGTGATCGTGCCGTTCACGTTGCGCGTGATGTTGTAGCCCGCTTGCAGGTCCACCGTAGGCAGGTGGCCGGTTTCGGCTTTTTTGGTTTCGAGGCGTGCAATGTCCAGGGCAATGGCCGCCTGGCGCACGGCCGGTTGTTGCTCGCGTGCGGTTTCCACCCAGGTGGCCACGTTGTCGGGCAACACGCTGGGCACTTGCACCGGCAAGGCCAAGGGTCGGGGCTGGGCACCGGCAATACCCACCAGTTGGTCGAGCGCGAGGTGCTTGACGCGCAAATCGTTTTCGGCGGCGATCTCTTGGGCGATCACGAGGTCGTAGCGGGCCTGCGCTTCGCGCGAATCGGTCACCGTGGTGGTGCCCACTTCGAAGTTGCGCTTGGCCGATGCGAGCTGCTCGGAGACGGCGGCTTTCTGGGCCTGCACAAAGGTCAACGTGTCTTGTGCGGCGAGCACGTCGAAATAGGCCTGGCTCACCCGCACCAGCAGATCCTGCGTGGCCGCATCCAGCTGCGCCTGGGCCACATCCACGCCGCGTTCACCCTGTTGCAGGGTGATGCGGTTGGCAGGCCGATACAACGGCTGGGTGGCATTGATGCCCACGGTCTGGGCCGTGCCGGTGTTTTGGATGGAAGGGCGGCTCAACTCCACATTCGACCGGTTCAGGCCACTGGACAGGGCTGCCGAGGGCAGCAGGCCCGCGCGGGCTTGATCGGCTCGGCGTGCGGCGGCGTCCAGCTGGGCACGGGCCGATTGCCAGGTGGTGTCGTAGGTCCGCGCCGATTCCACCAGTTCCAGCAGGCTCTGCGCCTGCGCCGGGGCACACAGCGCTGTGCCCAGCGCCATGGACAGAAGTGACAGGGAGAGAGGCCGGAGCGGTGTCATGGAAGTCTTTCGGAGGAACTGCGGATCGAATGAACGGGGGCGAAAGGGCGGCACCCCCTAAAAAGGGCGCCAGGCCGGTCAGTAGCGGGGTACGCCGGGATCGGCTTCATGCGACCAGGCATCGATCCCGCCAGTGATGTTGGCCACCCGCTCAAAATCGTGGTGATCCAGAAACGCCGCCACGCGCAGGCTGCGTGCGCCGTGGTGGCACAGGCAAGCGGTGGGGCGGGCCGGGTTGAGTTCGGCCAGGCGCGCGGACAGCTCGCCCATGGGAATGGCAACCAGTTCGAAACCGTCCGCCCGCACACTCGCGGTTTGCAGCTCCCAGGGCTCGCGCACGTCCAGCACCAGGGGCATGCTGCCTTCGGGCGCGGTGGCAAACCATGCAGACAACTGGGCAGGGCGGACGTGGTCGATCATGCGGAACTCCGAGGAAAAAGACTCAGAAAGCGGGGCTCAGAACGTGAAGCCCGAGGGTTCGGGGAAATGGACAAGGCGTGGCGCAATGGTGTCCCACGGCGAGGTGGTCTCGAAGCGGTCGCCCGTGCGGCGGACCAGGGTGAAGCGCATCACGGGCTCACTGCCCACGATGGCGCCCAGGCGGCCACCGTCGCGCAGCAACGCCAGCAGGTGAGGGGGCACGTCGACCACCGAACCACTGAGCACGATCACATCAAACGGGCCATCGGGAATGGGGTCGCGCGCACCATCGGCCTGGCGCACATCGGCGTTGGCCACGCCGGCATTGCGCAGGTTGTCGTGGGCCATGCTGGCCAGGGCGGGGTTGATTTCGAGCGAGACAACGCGCTCGGCACGGGAGGCCAGCAAGGCAGCCATATACCCCGAGCCCGCACCAATTTCGAGCACGCGGTCGGTGGGCTTGATTTGCATGTCTTGCAGGATGCGGGCCTCGACACGGGGCTGCAGCATGCTGTGGCCCAGGCGCACGGCTTCTTCGGCATCAGTGCCGAGCAAGGGGATTTCGATGTCCATGAACGCCATGCTGCGGTAGGCGGCAGGCACGAAGTTTTCGCGGTGCACCTGCGTCAGCAGTTCCAGCACGTCAGCGTCGAGCACGTTCCAGGGGCGGATCTGCTGCTCGATCATGTTGTAACGGGCCTGGGCGACGGGGTCGCTGATGTTGGCAGACGTGTTCAGGGGCATGTTCATGAAATTTCTCCGTAGGGGGCGGGTGTCGAGACGATCAGGACAAACCCTTGATTTTAGAGGCCTCGGGCTGTGCGCTGGCGCGGCCCATCTTGCGAAGCGCCCACTGGGCCAGATCGTCCATGTAGCAATACACCACCGGCACGACGACCAGCGTCAAAAGCGAGGACGTAATCACGCCGCCAATCACCGCCTGGCCCATGGGCGCGCGCTGCTCGGAACCTTCAGACAACGCAAACGCCAGGGGCACCATGCCAAAAATCATGGCCAGTGTGGTCATCAGGATGGGGCGCAGGCGCACGCGGGCGGCCAGCAGCAGTGCATCCGATCGCGGCAGGCCGGGAACGGTGACTCCGTTTTCGTTCACGTACTCCTGGCGGGAGCGGATCGCAAAGTCCACCAGCAAGATGGCGTTTTTGGTCACCAGGCCCATCAGCATCACCACGCCGATGATCGAAAACATCGACAGCGTGGAGCGGAACATCAACAGCGCCAGCACCACACCAATGAGGGTGAGCGGCAAAGCCGTCATGAGCGCCAGCGGCTGCAAGAAGCTCTTGAACTGGCTGGCCAGGATCATGTAGATGAAGATGATCGCCATGGCCAGCGCCGAAATCGCATAACCAAACGATTCGGCCATGTTTTTGGTGGAGCCGCCAAACTGATAGCGGTAGCCGGGCGGGAAGCTCACGCTGTCCAGCGCCTTCTTGATGTCGGCCGATACCTCGCCGGCCGAGCGCAGGCCCACGTTGGCATTCACGGCCACTTCGCGGGTCAGGTCGCGCCGATTGATCTGGTTGGCGCCAGTGGATTCGGCCACGGTGGCGACCTGGTTCAGGCGCACGATGCGGGTGGTGCCATCGGCAGCCGTCAGGGCAAAGGGCAGGCGTGCAAGGTCCTCGGGGGCGGTGCGGGCCTCGGGGGCCAGGCGCACGTTCACGTCATAGGTCTGGTCGTCGGGCGCGCGCCAATTGCCCACGGTGGTGCCAGCCACCAGCGTGCGCAGCGACGCTGCCATCGGCGCCACCGAAAGGCCCAGGTCGGATGCCACGTCGCGCTTTACCGCCAGGGATATCACGGGTTTGTCGGGTTTGGCACTGGTGTCCAGGTCCACCAGACCGGGGATGTCGCGGATCTTTTCAGTCACCACACGGGTCAGGCGCTCCAGTTCTTGCAGGTCGGGCCCTTGCAGCGAAAACTCGATCTGCTTTTGCCCCCCCACCGGGTCCAGCAGACCCACATGGGTGACCGTGATGCCGGGCACACTTTTGAGGCGCTCGCGCAACACGGTGGACATGTCGTCCACGCTGCGGGTGCGGTCCTTGCGGTCCACCAGGCGCACGTAGATGCTGGCGTAAATCTTGCCCTGCGCGGTGCCTGTGTTCAGCGTGGCCAGGGTGTAGCGCACTTCTGGTAGCTCACGCAGGATGCCCTCGACCTGCCGTGCCTTGGCCTCGGTGGCCTCCAGCGATGAACCGACAGGGGTGTAGAAATTGACGGTGGTCTCAGAAAAATCGGCCTTGGGCACGAACTCGGTGCCCAGCAGCGGCACCATGAAGATGCTCAGCACGAAGATGCCCAGGGCGATTGCCATGGTGGTCAGCTTGTGAAGCAGTGACCAGCGCAAAATGCGCTGGTAACCCTCGGCCAGGGTGTCTGTCGCGCGTTCGAACCAGCCCGTCACGCGGCCGATGGTCTTGTCATAGAAGGTGACCGGGGCCACCTGCTGACCATGGCTGCGGATGCTCGGGTCGTGCCAGATGCTCGAGAGCATGGGGTCGAGCGTGAAGCTCACAAACATCGAGATCATCACCGCCGCGACGATGGTGATGCCGAACTCATGAAAGAACTTGCCGATGATGCCGCCCATGAAGCCGATGGGCATGAACACCGCCACGATGGACAGCGTGGTGGCCAGCACCGCCAGGCCAATCTCCTGCGTGCCGTCCATGGCGGCAGCGTAGGCGCCTTTGCCCATCTGCACATGGCGCACGATGTTCTCGCGCACCACGATGGCATCGTCGATCAGCAGGCCCACGCACAGAGAGAGCGCCATCAGCGTGATCATGTTGATGGTGAAGCCAAACATGTTCATGAACAGGAACGTGCCGATCAGCGCAATCGGCAGGGTCAGCCCCGTGATCACGGTCGAGCGCCAGGAATTGAGGAACAGAAAGACGATGAGCACCGTGAGTGCCGCGCCTTCGATCAGGGTCTGGCGCACGTTGTTGACCGCCACACGGATGGGGCGGGCGCTGTCGCCAATGGTCTCCAGCCGCACGCCAGGAGGCAGCTGGCTGCGCAACTCGGCCACGGCGGCGTTCAGTCCATCGACCACTTCGATGGTGTTCTCTTCCTGCGATTTCTGCACCGACAGCAGCAGCGTGCGCTGGCCGTTGTACAGCGCCAGGCTCTCCACTTCCTGTGCGCCATCGTTCACGCGGGCCACCTGGTCCAGGTACACGGGCGCGTTGTTCTTGCGGGCAACGATGATCTTGCCGAAGTCCTCGGGGCGTTGCATGCGGGCGTCGATCTGCACCACGCGCTCCTGCGCCAGCGAGCGGATGGCGCCCACCGGCAAGTCCTGGTTCTCGTTGCGCACGGCATTGGCCACCTGGTCGGGGGTGACGCCGAACGCTTCCAGCGCCTGCGGGTTCAGGTAGATGTTTATCTCGCGCTTGGTGGCGCCCACCAGGTTCACGGCGCCGACGCCGCGCACATTCTCGAGGCGCTTTTTCAGGATCTGCTCGGCCCAGGTGGTCAGCTCCACGGCACTGCGGGCCGTGGAGCCCGCCGTGTCGTCGGGCAGCACGGCCAGTGACCACACGGCGCGGCTGGCCGGGTCAAAGCGCAGCACGCGTGGCTCCTTGACCTCGGTGCGCAGCAGGGGGCGCACGGTGGCGACCTTCTCGCGCACGTCTTCGGCGGCCTTGCGGCCATCGATGTGCAGCTGGAACTCGATGATGACCACCGCCGTGCCCTCGTAGCTGCGTGAGGTGAGGGCGTTGATGCCTGCAATCGAGTTGACACCTTCCTCGATCTTCTTGGTGACTTCGCTTTCGACGATTTCAGGCGATGCCCCGGGGTAGTCCACGGTAACCACGACCACCGGGAAGTCGATGTTGGGGAACTGATCGACCTTGAGGCGCTGGTAAGAGAACAGGCCCAGCACGACGATGGCGAGCATCACCATCGTGGCGAACACGGGGTTTTTGAGGCTGACTTTGGTGAACCACATGGTGGGCCGGGGAGGTCAGGGCGCTGCGCGGGATGTTGCGGGCAACGCGGCGGCTGTCGCAGCCACGGCCACGGCCGTGCCCTCGCGCAACTGGCCGATCCGGCCCGCAACCACCACCGTGCCTTCCGGCACACCTTCGACCGCCACCAGGGTCTGGCCATTGACCACGGCACGCGTGCCCGTCTTGACCTCCACATAGGCCACACGGCCATCCTTGAGCGTTTGCAGGTAGGGCGCGGGTTTGTCGGTGCGCACGGCATCCAGCGCAACGGCCAGCACATCGGCCCGCCCGGTATCGAGCGTGCCCTGCACAAACAGGCCTTGCCGCAGCGGCATGGCGCCGGAGGGCTGCTCCACCCGCAGGTAGACCGGCACCGTGCGGCTGCCCGCCTGGGCGCTGGGGTTGATGCGCACCACGGTGGCAGGCACCGGGGCCCCGATGCCCTCGATGGTGAGCTGAGCTTTCTGGCCCACGCGCACCGCCACGGAATCCGACGGGCTGAGCAACGCCTCCAGCTCCAGCCGCGACAGGTCCACCACCTCAATGATGCGGGCGTCAATGGCCACGCGCTCGCCCGGTTGGGCCAATCGCTGGGCCACCAGCCCGCTGATGGGGCTTTTAAGCACCGTATCTTCGAGCGCCTTGCGCGCCACGTCGGCCGTTGCCACGGTGGCCTGGTAGCTGGATTGGGCCGCTTCCAGGCTGGCCTGCGAGGTCACCAGTGCCGTGGCCGAGATAAAGCCCTGGTCCACCAGCGCGCGGTTGTTGGTGTACTGCCGCTGGTTGATGTCCACCTGCGATTTGGCGGCGTCGGCCTGCTGCTGGGCCTGGCGCAGGCGTGCACGGGCTTCGGTCGGGTCGATGCGTGCCACTACCTGGCCCGCCTTGACGCTGTCGCCTTCACGCAAAGTCAGGCCCTGCAGTTCGCCGGCCACGCGTGCCTTGACCATGGCCGAGTCCACGGCCCGCAACGAGCCTGATACCGGCACCCCCAGCGAGAGCTGGGACGACTGCACGGTGACGACCTCATCGGGTGCCAGTTGCAGCGGTGCCTCGGCGCGTTGGGTGGTGGCCTCGGCCAAAGCCTTTTGCTGCGCCTGCCGCGCCGCCATGGCACGCCACACACCGCCACCGATCAGCACGACGGCGATGGCTGCAACGCCCAAGGGAATCCAGCGTTTCATGGTCAGGTGCCGCGTGGGGGCGGTGAAGAGGAGGAAGGGGGTGGAATGGGCTGCGAGCCTTCGGGCCGCACCAGCAGGCCATGCAGCACGTTGTCGATCTGCGCCTCGATATACAACTCAGGCCGTAATCCCAGCGAGTCTGGAATACACGCGCCCACCGAATGTTTCCACATCATGAGGAAGATCATGGGGGCCAGCACCACGTGCACGATGTAGTCCAGCGGCACGGGGCGGAACTCGCCGCGCTCGATGCCGCGCTCGACGATGCGGCGGATCAGCGCTTGTCCCGGCAGAATCACCTCCTGCTGGTAGAACTCGGTGATCTCCGGGAAATTCTGGGCCTCGCTGAACATCAGCTTGGTGATGCCCGAGGCCTTGGTGGCGCCGATGCGCTCCCACCACACCTGGTAGCAGTAGCGCAGCAGATCGCTCGTGGTGCCTTCGAACGACTCCAGTTCGCCTCGCCACTCTTCAAACCGGCCTGCAATGTTCTGCCGCACCACGGCCTTGAACAGTTCTTCCTTGCTGGGGAAATACAGAAAGAGCGTGCCTTTGGACACCCCGGCCCGCGCCGCCACCTCATCCACCCGCGTCGCGGCAAAACCCTTTTCGACAAAAAGGTCCAGCGCAGCCTCCAGCAGCTCACCCGGGCGGGCTTCCTTGCGGCGCTCGCGTTTGGTGCCAACTGGGGCGGTAGTGGGAACAGGCGTATGGGACAAGGGGCAACTTCGTTAATGACTGACCGGTTAGTAATGTAGCAAGCACGTGCGGGAGCGTCAATTGATAATCAGACGATTTGACGAACAACCAAGGATTGCCATGACTTTGCAAACCATCACCCTGGGCGGCGGCTGTTTTTGGTGCACCGAAGCCGTGTTCGACCGCGTGCGCGGTATCACCGACGTGGAAAGCGGCTACACCAACGGCCACACCGTCCACCCCACGTACGAGCAGATCTGCCAGGGCGATACCGGTCACGCCGAGGTGGTGCGCCTGACGTTCGATGCCGACGAGATCAGCCTGCAAGAGATCCTGGAAATCTTCTTCCATACCCACGACCCCTCCACGCTCAACCGCCAGGGCAACGACGTGGGCACGCAATACCGCAGCGGCATCTACTTTGACAACCCTGAGCACGGCGAGATCGCTAACGTCATGATCCGGCAGATGTCGCAAGACAAGCTGTTTGGAGCGCTCATCACCACCGAGGTGAAGCCGCTCTCGGACTACAGCACGGCCGAGGCGTACCACCAGGACTACTTTGCGAACAACCCGAACGCAGGCTATTGCGCGTTTGTGGTGGGGCCGAAGGTGGAGAAGTTTCGCAAGACGTTTACGCGCTATTTGAAGGGGTGAGTCGAAGGCTCGGGTGGCTGTGAAAGGTGCGGCGTCACTGCCTCAGGCCCTGAGTCCATCGGCTTTCATGCCCGCTGTGGTCAGTGCGGGGGTTGTGTGCGGGCATAATGCAACCCAATTGCGTTATGCCACGTCCATACGCCACATCCATGTCCGCACCGTCCTCTTCAAACGCTCACCGCTTCCAGCCCTGGTCGCTCCCGCCCGGCATGCGCGCCACCCGCGCCACGCGGGCGCTGGCTGCGCTGTATGAGGCCCGACCAGACGCCGCGTTGTCTGAAGCCGAGGTCGAGACGGCCCTGGCTGCCGCGGGTGCTGCGGTCAACAAAGTCACCGTCTACCGCCTGCTCGACCGCTTTGCCGCTGCAGGCCTGCTGCACAAGCAGGTGGATGCCGCCCGCGTGACGCGGTACGCGCTGGCCCCACAAGGCGAAGAGGGCGCTGCACCCCGCTTTGAATGCGACGACTGCCACCGCCAATTCCGCCTGTCGCAGGGCTCGGTCAAAGTGCAGACGGCTCTCAAGCAGGTGCTGCAGGCGCTGGCCACGGCCGGGCATGAGGGCCTGGCCGTGGACATTGCAGTGCGCGGGCGGTGCTCGGGCTGTGCGCACCCCTCGGAAGGCTCCGCCGCATGATCCGCACCCGGGGCCTGTCCTACACCTACGCCACGGGCGGCGCTGCGCCGCTGCGCTTCCCGGACGTGGATCTGCGCCAGGGCGGCACCTTGCTGCTGCGTGGCCGGTCGGGCACGGGCAAATCGACCTGGCTGTCGCTGATGGCCGGGTTGCGCGGGGCCAGCGGGGGCGACCTGTTTGTGGCGGGCACGCAGCTGGGCACGCAGCGCGGGGCCGAGATCGATGCCTGGCGCGCCCGCACGATTGGTTTTTTGCCGCAAAAGCTGTACCTCAGCAGCGCACTCACGGTGGCCGACAACCTGGCGTTGGCTTACTTTGCGGCCGGGCTGCCACGTGACGATGCAGCCATCCAGCGCGCATTGGCGCAGGTGGGGGTGGCCGAGCTGGCCGCCCGCAAGCCACACCAACTCTCGGGCGGGCAGGCACAGCGCGTGGCGCTGGCGCGGGCCGTGTTGCTGGCGCCGCAGGTGCTGCTGGCCGACGAGCCCACGGCCAGCCTGGACGACGAGGCCGCCTTTGATGCGCTGGCGCTGCTGCAGCAAAGCGCCGCCGCCTGCGATGCCAGCCTGGTGATCGCCACGCATGACCAGCGTGTGGTGTCCGCCCTGGCGGGTGTTCAGCCCCTGGATTTGAATGAAATGGGCGCCCAGCGCTTATCGGATAAGCGCTAGCAGCTATGAATTCAGGAGTATTCAAACTCGCCCGCCTGTCATGGCGCTACCTGTGGTCTCGCCCGCTGGCGGCCGTGCTCAACCTGCTGGTGCTCACGCTGGGCCTGGCGGCCATCACGCTGGTGCTGCTGGTCGCCACGCAGCTCGACAAGGCGTTCGAGCGCGACCTCGCGGGCATTGACCTGGTGGTGGGCGCCAAGGGCAGCCCGCTGCAGCTCATTCTGGCGGGGGTGTTCCACATCGATGTGCCCACCGGCAACATCCCGCTGCAGGATGTGCAGGCGCTGCAGAAGAACCCGCTGGTGGCGCAGGTCATCCCGCTGAGCCTGGGCGACAGCTACCAGGGCTACCGCATCGTGGGCACCACGCCTGACTATGTGGCGCACTACGAGGCCACGCTGGCCGAAGGCGCGCTGTGGCAGCAGCCCATGGATGCCGTGCTGGGCGCCACGGTCGCGCGCAGCATCGTCAAAGCCACCCATGGCGGCGCCCCGCTGGTGGGCTCCACGTTCATTGGTAGCCACGGCCTGGGCGGGGGAGGGCACGCGCATGGCGACCACCCCTACCGCGTGAGCGGCGTGCTGGTGCCCTGCGGCTGCGTGCTTGACCGGCTCATCCTGACCAGCACCGAATCCGTCTGGCTGGTGCACGAGACCGCCACGGCCGATGGCCCCGACGACCTGGAAATCCTCAAGCAAGAGCGCGAAGTGACCGTGGCCCTGGTGCGCTACCGCTCGCCCCTGGCCGCCGTCACGCTGCCGCGCCAGATCAATGCCGACACGGCCATGCAGGCGGCCGCGCCCGCGATCGAGGTCACGCGCCTGCTGCGCCTGCTGGGCGTGGGGGCCGATGTGCTGCGCGCCTTTGGCTGCGTGCTGCTGGCGGTGGCCGCGCTGAGCGTGTTCATCGCGCTGTGGAACGCCGTGCGCGAGCGCCGGGCCGACCTGGCCATGCTGCGCATGCTGGGCGCGCCCCCGGGCCGCGTGGCCGGGTTGGTGCTGTGGGAAGCGCTGTGGCTGGCCGCGCTGGCGTCTGTTTTGGGCTTGGTGCTGGGCCACGGCCTGGCCGAAGGGCTGGGCTGGGCGCTCAGCGCCCAGGGGTTGTTGCCGGTGACCGGGCTGGTGTGGCTGCCGGCCGAAGCTGGCGTGCCCTTACTGGCTGCGGCGGTGGCCGCATTGGCCGCGCTGCTGCCCGCTTTGCAGGCCTATCGCACCGATGTGGCCGATTTGCTGGGCCAGGCATGAGCGATCGCCTGCCCACTTGGGGGTTGCACCCCTTTCGTTTTTTGTCTTTTTCGTATTGTTTTCAACCCCTCCGTACTGAAAGGTCCTTCATGAAAAAATCCCTCCTCGCGCTGGCCCTGGCCCCATGGTTGCTGGCAGGTGCCTTCGCGCAGGCCCAAGGCCATGGCGACAAGGAAACCAAGGCCGACATTGAGCGCCACCGCGCCATGGCTGCCGCGCATGAATCTGCCGCCAAATGCCTGGAGTCGGGCAAAGACCATGACCAGTGCCAAAAAGACCTGCAGGCGGCCTGCCGCAACCTGGCCATTGGCAAAGACTGCGGGATGAAACACGCGCACTAAGCGCTTGTTCAAAGCATCGATTCGGCCGCTGCATTGACCCACGCTCATCCCCCAGCCTACCCATAGCCCAACCTATACCTATGTCTATCCCCATGTTCACCCCAACCGTCACCAGCGCAACGCCTCGCCATGCCACGCAGCGCGCGGCAACGCTTTCGCGGGTGCTGGGGGCGGCGGTGGTGGTGGGTTGTGGCGTGGTGGCGGTTATGGGTGGCGCGCTGCATGCACAGCCGGTGGTGGGCACCGCGCCCAAGCCCGCTGCGGCCCCTGCGGCGCAAACGGGGGCGCAAACGGGGGCGCAAATGGGGGCGCAAATGGGGGCGCAAATGGGGGCGCAAATGGGGGCGCCCGTGCTCTCGTCCCCGTTGCCGGCAGGCGCGGCCATGGGTGGGTTGCCTGCGGGCACCGGGCCGGGCTTTCACAGCCCCAGCAGCCCGATTGCGCCGCTGCCCCAGCGCTCGGATGTGGTGCCATGGTCCACGCTGACGGACCTGACCAAAAAGACCACCAAAGACGCCGTGCTGCCCGTGTTCAGCGCCCGCCAGCAGGGGTTGAACAAGACCGTGCAGCGCATTCAGGGCTTTATGGTGCCGCTGGATGCCAAGCCCACACAAACCCATTTTTTGCTGACCTCGGTGCCGCTGACCTGCGCTTTTTGCCTGCCCGGCGGGCCTGAGAGCATGGTCGAGGTCAAAGCCCGTACCCCCGTGCGCTACTCGCTGGAACCCGTGGTGGTGGAAGGCCAGTTCACGCTGCTCCCCAACGATCCCTATGGGCTGTATTACCGCGTGGTGAATGCGGTGCCGGTGAAATAGATCCGTCAATCAATCAACAAACAACTAAGTAAGTAAATAAATAAACAGTCCGGTGCATGGTCCGAAGACATCGCACGCCTCCGTTCCCCTGTTCCCCTGCTGCGCCAGTTTCTCTCGCCTCTTTCTTTTTCTTATTGCCCGTCCCGTTCCGTGAGCCACCCACCCATTTATTCGCCCGCTGCCTTTGCAGGCCGAGCCCCGCTGCGCCAGCCTGCGCGTGCGGCGGCGGCCCTCGGCGTGGCGCGGCGTTGGGCGGGGCAGGGCCTGCGCGTGGTGGGTGCCCAGGCCGCGCTGGTATGGCTGCTGCTGGCGCTGGTGGTGGCACCCACGCTGGGCCGTCTGCACCAGGTCACCCACGGCAGCACGCTTGACCGGGTGCACGCCGGGCGGGTGCTGCTGGCGCTGCAGGCTCCAACACAAGCCCAAGCGCAGGGTCTGGGGCCGCTAACCCTAACGCCAACGCCAGCGCAGCACCCCGCACTGGCCGCTGCACCGGCTCAGCCAGCGGGCGCCGTCCCCGCCAGCTCCCCCGGCCTGTTCGACCTGCTCGCCGGCCACCACAGCGCCGCCGACTGCCTGTTGCTCGATCAGCTCGCGCTGGGCGACGCCTTGTATTCCATCCCCATGGCGGTGCCTGCGCCCGTGCTGGCGCAAGCACCGCCCGCACCACCGGCCGACCGCGTCGGTGTGCTGCACGTCACGCTGTTCTACGCGCGCGGCCCGCCCGCAGTGTGAGCGCGTGAACACGTTTTAAGCGTCGCTTCAAAACGCTTGCGCTGCGGCCCGAGCCGGGGCCAGTGCAGCCATTCACCTTTGCCTATCGCTTCTTGAAAGAGGCGCACAACTCTGCGTGCCGTCAGCTGCTGGCAGATGGATGCAGATGAATGCAAAGGGGCGCAGAGCCGCGCAATGGATGGGTGTGTGGCGCCTGACAGCTCACATATCGATAGCTGCCAGCGCTTACGAATAAAGCGCTACATGCACTTTTTAATCATATTTTCGGGGCATGAACCGCCCCAAGCACCGCCGCAGCGGGCACTGGTTGCCCGCCATGTCGGCGCGCACCTATTGCACAGACAACAAGACACCATGAACACTTTTCACCCTGCACACCTCCTTCGCACACCCCGCCGTCCTGCCCTGCGCCCTGTGGCCCTTGCCGCGATGGTTCTGCTGTCTGGCACCCGGCTGGCACACGCGCAGGCCAGCCCCGACAGCGCGGCAGCCCCCACTCTGGCACCCGTTACCGTGTCGGCCAGCGGCCTGCAGCTGGGTGCCAACGACATGACCACACCGGCCACCGTGCTGGAGGGGGACGAGCTCGTGCGCCGCCGCGAGGCCACCCTGGGCGAGACGCTCAACAGTGAGCCCGGTATCACCAGCAGCCACTTTGGCGCCGGTGCCAGCCGCCCCATCATTCGCGGCATGGACGGCCCGCGCGTCAAGGTGCTGAGCGACGGGGCCGAGCTGCACGACGCCTCCACCATCAGCCCCGACCACGCCGTGGTGTCCGAGCCTTTGCTGGCCACCCAGATCGAAGTGCTGCGCGGCCCCTCGGCCCTGGTCTATGGCAACGGCGCCGTGGGCGGCGTGGTCAATGTGCTCGACGGCAAGGTGCCCACTGCGGTCCCTGAAAAAGGCTACGAAGGCAGCGCCGAGCTGCGCGCCAACACGGGCGCCCGCGAAGGGGCAGGGGCCTTCTCGCTGACCGGCGGCGCGGGCCACCTGGCGGTGCACGTGGAAGGCGTGGCGCGCGACGCAGGCGACTACCGCGTTGGCAAGGGCTGGGCGCCTGAGGGCGAACCCACCCGCAAGGTGTTGGGCAGCTTCAACCGCACCGACACCGGCAGCGTCGGCCTGTCGTGGGTGGGCGACCAGGGCTACCTGGGCGCGGCCTACACCCGCCAGACCGCCCAATATGGCCTGCCGGGGCATAACCACAGTTTTGACGGCTGCCACACCCACGGCGACCACCTGCACTGCGGCGCCCATGCCGATGACGAAGCAGACGGCCATGACCACGACCACGACGGGGCAGCGGGCGACGTGCCCGTGGTGGACCTGCGCAGCGAACGCTTCGACATCCGGGGCGAGCTGCGCAACCCGTTCACCGGCTTTTCGGCCCTGCGCCTGCGTGCGGGCGTCACCGACTACCAACACGACGAGGTCGAAGACGGCGCGGTCAGCACCACCTTCAAGAACAAGGCCTACGACACCCGCATCGAGCTACAGCACGAGCCGCTTGCTGGCTTCAAGGGGGTGGTTGGATTGCAAACCTCGCAACGCAAGTTCAGCGCCGAAGGCGAAGAGGCCTATGTGGAGCCCACCATCACGCGTAAGCTGGGCTTCTTTGCGCTAGAGGAATATCGCCTGGGCGACTGGCGCTTTGAAGCCGCCCTGCGCCACGACCGCCAGACGGCCGAAGCGCAAACCAGCGGCATCGAACGCAGCCACAACGGCACCTCGGCATCGCTGGGCGCGGTGTGGAAGTTCACGTCCGGCTACCAGGTCGGCACCTCTTTCACCCGCGCCAGCCGCGCCCCTTCGGCCGAAGAGCTGTATGCCAAGGGCCTGCACATGGCCACCAGCACGTATGAGCGCGGCAACGCCGACCTGAAGTCCGAGATCTCGCAGAACATCGACGTGAGCCTGAAGAAAACCAGCGGCGACACCACCTTTGGCGTGAGCGTCTTCCGCAACCGCATCAGCAACTACATCTATGGCCGCACGCTCGATGAAGTGGATGGCCTGCAACTGCTGCAATACAGCCAGGCCGACGCCACCTTCACCGGCATCGAAGGCCAGGTGCGCCAGCGCCTGACGCGCAATCTGGGCATCACCCTGTTCGGCGACACCGTGCGCGCCAAGCTCGACGGCGGCAACGGCCTGCTGCCCCGCATCCCCGCCACCCGCGCTGGCGTGCGGCTGGACGCCAACTGGCAAGCCTGGGAAGGCCAGGTCGAATGGGTGCAAGTGGCCCGCCAGACCCGCGTGGCCGAATTCGAAACCGCCACGCCCGGCTACGGCATGCTGAACCTGGGGGTGAGCTACAACGGCCAGTTCAGCAGCGGCACGCCATGGCAGGTGTATTTAAAGGCCAACAACCTGACGGACTGCCTGGCGTACGCGCACACCTCGTTCATCAAGAACGCAGCGCCGCTGATGGGGCGCAATCTGACGGTGGGGATGAAGGTGGCGTTTTGACGGGTGATGCCGTCGTGATGTGAGCGAGCCAGCGGCGGGGGAGGGCGTCGCTGGCTCGCGCTGTTTGGCTGCCCCAAACCACCGAAAATAAGGGGGCCCGGAACCCGTGCCATACTTGATCTCACGTGGTTGATTTTGCTATCCGTTGGATGTATTTGCCTCCCTTTTTGCAACAGCCCTGCATGCCCACCACTCCCACGCCGTCCGCAAAACTGCTGCAACTGTTACCCGAGGCGGTGGTGCAAACCGATGCGCTGTGGGAGATCACTTATCTGAACCCGGCGTGGCACAAGCTCACCGGCCATTCGGTGGCGGCGGCGCTCGGCAGGTCTTTGCTTGAATTCGTGCATCCTGACGACATCGGCACCCTGCGCTCGGGCATGCCGGTGTTCCGCTTGCGCTTTGCCGACGCGGACTATCGCTGGGTGCGTCTGCAGTTCCACCCGGAGACGGATGCGGCCGAGCGGGTGATCAGCCGCCAGGGTGTCCTGATCGAGATCACCGAGGTTACCGAGCAGGTGCTGGTGGAAATTCGCCAGCGCTTTCTGCGCTTGCTGGAAACCATTGATGGCGTGGTTTGGGAAGCTGAAATCGGGGTGGGCAATACCTTTCTGAGCCCGCAGGTCGAGCGCTTGTTCGGCTACTCGGTCGAGGAGTGGCGGGCTGACCCGGGCTTCTGGCGGGCGCATGTGCATCCCGATGACCTGGCGCAGGCCCTGCTGATTGACGATGCCGCTTACAACGCCACGCACAGCCATGCCTACGAGATGAGTTACCGGCTGATTGCCAAGTCGGGCAAGGTCGTGTGGGTGCGTGATCTGTGCCGCGCAGTGGTCGAGCCGGGTCGGCCGAACCGCATGATCGGCCTGATGATCGACGTCACCCAGCAGAAGAACACCGAACTCGATTTGTTGCGCTCCGAAAACCGCTATTCGCTGGCGACCCGCGGATCCAATGACGGCATCTGGTATTGGGACTTGCGAACGGACGCCCTGCATGTGTCTGGGCGTTTTCTTCAGATCGTCGGGCTGGGTAGCTCCGATCTTTTGCATGACGGGGGCTGGCGCTTTCTCGAGCAACTCATCGATACCGAGGATCGCGAGCGCGTGCAGGAGGCCTACCGCAGGCACCTGTCCGGAAACAGCTCGAACTTTTCGGTGGACTTCCGCGCGTTCCACGGGGCTGAGAGGCTGGTATGGGTCAATTGGCGCGGGCTCGCCGAGTTTGAAGACGGCGTTCCCGTGCGCATGGCGGGATCGTTGAGCGATCTGGCCGAGCGTGGCAGTTCCTACGATGCGCTGACCAACTTGCCCGGCCGGCCGTTGTTCCGTGATCGACTCGCGCAACTCATCGCGCTGCACCAGAACGACGGGGTGAACGGTGATGGCGTGCCGACGCGCGATGGATCTGCGATGTTCGCCGTGCTGCTGCTGGATCTCAACGGGTTCAAGGCTGTCAATGACAGCTATGGACATCATGTGGGCGACCAGCTATTGCAACAGGTGGCGCGGCGGCTCGAATCCTGTGTGCGGGCGATTGATCTGGTCGCCCGCATGAGTGGCGACGAGTTCAATGTGCTGTTGGAGTCCATTGATCCCGCTGAAGCCAGCCAACGCGCGGAGCAGATTGCCGCCGCCTTGGAAGCACCTTACGTGATTGGCAGGCACACCGTGATCAGTGGTGCGAGTATCGGATTGGCCAGCAGCGCATCCAAGTTGGCGACGGTCGACGACTACCTGCGCGCTGCAGACGCCGCCATGTACCGGGCCAAAAGTCAGTCATTGGGCGTGTGCGTGGCTCAATAAAGCGTCGTGGCCACGCCCGGCTACGGCATGCTGAACGTGGGGGTGAGCTACAACGGCCAGTTCAGCAGCGGCACGCCATGGCAGGTGTATTTGAAGGCCAACAACCTGACGGACCACCTGGCGTATGCGCACACCTCGTTCATCAAGAACGCAGCGCCGCTGATGGGGCGGCATCTGACGGTGGGGGTGAAGGTGGCGTTTTGACGGCGCAGCAAATCGAGTGCGCTGAAAAGGCGTGACCGGGCCGGTGGGAGAGGGCCATCCCCCGCTGGCCCCGGTTGCGATGCGTGGTACTGGCAAACGCAGGGGGTTCGACGGGCTTCACGCTACCAGCGACGCAAGGCTTCACCCATCAGCAGACGTGCCGAACCGCCCCAGCCCCACTTGCGTCAGGCCTTCCGCACGACGCAACAGGAACAGCACATCCATCCTCATGCGTTGTGCCATGGCCAGGCCTTCGTCGGGGCCTGCCACCAGCAAGGCCGTGGCCCAGGCATCCGCCAGCATGCAGGTGCGTGCCAGCACGGTGACCGAGGCCACGGCGTTGTTCACGGGCGCGCAGCGGCGCGCATCCATGGTGTGGGCGATGCGCGCATCGCCCACGTCCAGATAGTGCCGGTAGTCGCCCGAGGTGGCCACAGCCAGATCCTCCAATTCGATGACCCCATGCACCGCGCGGCGCCCTGTCTCGGGGCGTTCGAGCGCCACCGCCCAGGGCGCGCCGCTGGCTTGAGCGCCCACGGCACGCAGCTCACCATCCAGCGCGGCCAGTGCATGCCGCACGCCGTGTTGTTGCAGCACTTTGGCCATGTGATCCACCCCGTATCCCTTCGCAATGCCGCACAGGTCCAGTTGGATAGATGCATGCTTGCGGGAACGGCCTGCGGGCCTGTCCAGTTCCAGGCGCCCGTTCGCGGCGAGAGGCACGGACTGGCGTGCGGCGCGGATCGCTTGCGCGTCCGGTGCATCGCGCACCGCGCCAAACCCCCACGCGTCAACCAGCGCCCCCACGCACGGATCGAAGGCACCCGCGCTCAAGCTTTGAACATCGAGTGCGCAGTCCAGTACCTCCAGGATTTCAGCGGGCAGGTCCACCCATTCGCCCACAGACGCGCGGTTCAGGCGCACGAGGTCGCTGTCGGGTTTCCAGGGGGACATCTGCGCGTCCACCTGCTCCACCGCAGCGGCGAGGTCCTGGCGCAAGGCCTTGAGGTCCACCGAGGCGTCGGCATCGACGTTGGCAGACCAGCGCGTGCCCATGGTCGGGCCGTGCAGGGTGGTGCGTTTGCAGGGCGCAGCGTGCTCATGGGGCTCAGAAGACATCTTCGGCATAACGCTCCTTGGCTTTCAGCGCTGATACGCTCCAGTCCAGTGGCGCCAACACGCTGTCCAGCGCCTCGGCCACGCCCTGCGCCATGGCACGGCTGCCGCAAACGCGCACGATGGCGCCCTGCGCCACCAGGTCGCGCACGCGCTCGGCGTCACGGCGCAGGGCATCCTGCACATAGCCGCCGCCGTCGGGCACGCGCGAGAAAGCCGTCTGCAGCGTTGCCAGGCGCCCTTCGGCGAGCCAGCGCTGAATGTCGGGGCCAAAGTAAAAGTCCCGCGCCGGGTCACGTCCGCCAAAGTACAGGTGCATCGGGCTGCGCCTGTCGTTGCGCCGGATGAAGCCCGCCAGCGGCGCCACACCGGTGCCCGCCCCAATCAGCAGCACAGGCCGCCGCGATCGCGGCAGTGCAAAGCCGGGGTTGGACCGTATGAAGGCGCTGATGCTGTCCCCCATCTGCAGGCCCAGCAAGTGCGTGGAGCACAGGCCGCCGCTCATCTGACGCACGCAGATTTCCACAAAACCATCTTCCCAGCCCGACGCCAGCGAGTAGTAGCGCGGTACGGCCGAACCCGGCGGCACAACGCCCACAAGATCGCCCGCGGCAAACCGCGCCAGACCGTGCCCGCGCAAGCGTGCGTCCAGTCCTTGTGCAGGCCACGCAAAGCGCATGATCGCCGAGGCTTGCCCGGTGACACCGGAATAGTCCTGCCGCGCGACGAGCGTGAGCGCCACCGTGGCTGGCAAGCGCGGCACATGCTCCAGCACCAGGGGTTCGCCCAGCGCCTGTGCCAGGGCATCGCCCCAGCGCGCAAACTGCTGGCCCGATTGCTGGTGGATGCACTCGACCGGCAGCAACGTGGGCCAGCCCTGTGCGCGCAAGGTCTGATCCAGCGCCTTGGCAAAGGCGCAGAAGGCCGGGAACTGTCGGTCGCCGAAGCCCAGCACCGTGACCGGCACAGCGCTGGCGTTGAGCTTGGCGATGTGCTCCAGGGCGTGGCTGGCATGGGCCGGGGCCTGGCCTTCGCCGTAGGTTGCGGCAAGCACAAACACCTGCCGTGTGGCGGCCGTGGTTCGAAAGTTCTCCAGTGCACTGGTGTGTACGCGGTGACCGCCTTGCACGAACGCGTCTTGCAGTGTCTGCGCGAAACCCCAGGTGCTGCCACCTTCGCTGGCCACGAAGATGAGCACGTCGGCCTGTGCCATGGGCGTGTTGCCGATGATGTGCGGTGCCTGGCGGCGTGCTCGCCACCAGATCACAACGCCCGACAGCCAGAACAGCAGCACGCTGGCGCCCGCGAGCCCGAGCACCACGGCCCAGGGCCAGGCCGCTTCGCCGGTGTGCAGCACCACGGCCCAGTCGTAGATACGCTGCGCCAGGGGGGCATCCTGCCAGGCCAGCATCTGGCCCGAGGTCCGGTCAATCCAGCCTTGCCCTTGGGCGGCGACGACCTTCCAGGTGTCTTCCGGGTCGGTGGCGCCAGGAAGGCTCAGCTTGCGCAAATCCTGCACCTGGAGGTTTTGCAGCGTTGTCAGCTGTGCGCCGGGCATGTCGGGCTTGCCGGTTACTACTGAAAACACTTCAGGTTCGGTTCTGGGGTCCAGCGTCACCAGCCCCAGGGTCGATGCGCTCATGGTCAGCGCTGTGAGCGATGTGATGCAAAGGATGGCAAGCACCACGCGGCCGGTCACCACGTGGATGCGCTGCGCCAGCGAGCCACGCACCCGTGCCGCCAGCCGCCGCCAGCCGCCCATGCGCCGCAGCAACAGCACCAGGGCAGAGACGCACAACAAGCCCACGGTCAGCGCAGTGCCCGCCGCACCCCAGCGCCCGGCGTCGCCCAACAGCAGTGAGCGGTGCAGGTTCTTCACCCAGCGCGGCAGCGCCGAGGCTTGCCACGCACCCAGCACATGGCCATCGGCGGGGTCCACGTAAGACGCCTGCGGCTGGTCCCCTGCAAAGCTGAATACCACGATGGCGCCCGATGGCAGACGGCGGATTTCTTCTGCATTTGGGACGCTGCGCGCCACGCGCTCCACCAAGGTGGCCACGGGAAAATTGCCCGGGGCAGCGGGCGCCTGCCACGCCTGCTGCACCGGGTCAATCGCCAGGATGGCACCGGTGATGCCCAGCACCACCGCCAGGGTGCCAATGGTCAGGCCGAGCCAGCGGTGGATCGCTTTCCAACTCATGCGGGCCCTTTACTGGAGTTGAAAGGTTGCCGACTGGATGTACTGCTTGCCCGCCTGCGGCTTGCCGGCGTTGGCTTTGGACAGTGGAATGCGGACCTCCGACGGGCTGTCTCGCATGTCCTCTGCCGCAGCGTCGATGCGGATTTCATAGCCCGCGTCGATCAGTGCATCCGCCAGATCGGCGGTGACCTTGAGCGTGCGCCCAGCGCCCACGCTGGCACCGGTGACGCCATTGAGGCGTTTGGCGTCCCCCGCCGAGAGGCGGCTCCAGTCAGACAAGTGCTTGTGGTACTTGGCCTTGCCGCCTGCCACCCACAGCGTGCGCACATAGGCGCCTTTGGCATCGGTCAGGTAGGCCGCCAGGTAGGCGCCGTCGCCGCCGTAGTTCTTGAGCTGGGCGGTCAGCGTGAGCGGGCGGCTGTGTGCCAGGGCGGGAAGGGCCAGCGCGCAGGCGGTGGCCAGAATGGTCAAAAGAGGTTTGGACATGGTGATGCTCTCTGTGAGAAATGTGTTTATTCGACCTGGCCGCGCGGCGCGGAGCCAGGGGCTGACGTAGGCGATGAAGTAGGCGATGAGATCGGCAATGCCATAGGCGCAGGCCCGGCGGCGGCGCCCGGTTGCGGCGGTCGAGCGTGCCGCGCAGCACCCTCGTCATCGCGCTCCCGGTCCCGGTCCCGGTCCCGGTCCCGGTCCCGCTGGTGGTCGCCTTGCTTCATCTTCAACACCTTCAGGGTTTCCGGGTCGATCTTGGCTTTGAAGGTGCGTCCTTGGGCATCGGTACCGCGAATTTCATAGCAACCGTCGTCAATCTTCAGCCGCTGGATCTGCCAGCCCTGTGCGGCGGCCATCTGCCGCACCGCATCACGCGTTTGCCAGCGATTGAGCGGCGCATCGCAATCGTCACTGGCCCACGTGGGCAGGGCGGCCAAGCCTAGCCATAGAACCAGCACGGCATGGCGCAAAGTGGGGGTGGATTTCATGGGCGGTTCCTGTAAAAAAGGCACAGCACGAGACAGTTCGCAGTGCAGGCTTCGTGTCGTGTGGCATTGTCCGAATACCACCCTGAAAGTACGCTGAACGGCTCATTCACGCTCTGTTCAGCATCAACGAACCCAGCCGTTTGACTAAGGTTTTAAGACTTTTAGGCCTCTAGCGCTTTATCAATAAGCGTTAGCAGCTATATATTTAATAGCATTTCTACAAGCCGATACACCGTGCCACTGCCAGGACGCCCGCTTGCTTAGATCGTGAACACGTTCTAAAAGTCAAACCGCACACGGCCGTTGGATAACGTGACCCGGTCGCGTGTGGTGTGGCAGTGCCACTGTTCATACCGGCCCTCTGGGGTGACCATGGCCAGACTCCGTGGGTCAAATACGGCGGCGCAGGTGTGCCCGGGCGCGCGCACCGAGGCATAACGGATCCACGCCACATCGCCAGTGTCTTGAACCAACGCCCCCAGCTTCTGTGTTGCGGTGTAGTTGCTGGGGTGTGTCCACTGGGCTTCGGCTTGTGACCAGGGGAGTGACAGCAGATCAAGGGCCCGCCCGCTGACAACAGCTTCATACATCGAGTGCTCGGTGGACAGTTGTTGCGCCACGAGCCCCGCGCTGTCCAGCAAAAACCGCTGGCGCCAATAGGCAATTTCGGCACAGGCACAAAACGGATCGTCGGCGCCATACCAGAGGCAGGTCATCTGGGTGCCGCGAAATCGAGACCCTGTCGGTGACCGGTAACGAAAGGGCGCGGCCAGCAGGTAATGAAGCCCCTTGGCGTGTGGGGGCAGCGGGGGTTTGGCGTCGTCCAGCATTTGCTCGAGCAGGGTCTGTTCGTCCGCAGAGTCCACCAGGCGCATGGTGGCCGCGGTGTGCTGCGTCTCGACCATGCGAAACGCGTTCATCGCCAGGTCTGCTGCGTGTTCTTGAACCCAGCCGGGGTTCCAGGAGGCCTGGGCCTGCACCATCACGCGGCGGCCCGCATCCCGTCGAGGTAGGCCAGGGCTGTGACCAGGCCTGCAGGGGTTTCGATCAAGGCGGCCGGTGCGCCATTGAGGGCCTTGTTATGACTGCGCAGCCAGTCGTGGCGCTTTTGCGCGTCCGAGCCGACCAGCGGGTCCAGGGACCGGAACAGGCGCACCAGCAGCAAGGCCAGCTGCCCTTCTTTGGAGAGGGGGTCGATGCCACGCGCGCCGCCCACGATGCGGCTGATGGTGGGCTCGCTCAAGCCAATCACCCGGGCCAACGCGGCATTGGACAGGCTGAGCTCTTGTGCGGCACGGGCCGTGGCCTTGCCCAAAACCAGGGCTTTGTCGGGGGCGGCCTCCAGATTCGCCACCTTTGCCAGGCGAGCAACCATGATGACTCCTTCGTTTCGTGTGAAAGAATATAGCATGATCGTGCAATATTTTGTCGCCATGTCATGCCATGCCCTGGCGTGAATAAGTGCCACTGGATGGCACGGGGTTGTCGCGCGGTGCCCGTGCAGGCCGTTGCGGCATTGGCGGACAATCAAGCCTGTGCCCGCGCCCCGCAATGG
This sequence comes from Acidovorax radicis, assembly GCF_020510705.1. Taxonomy (NCBI): domain Bacteria; kingdom Pseudomonadati; phylum Pseudomonadota; class Betaproteobacteria; order Burkholderiales; family Comamonadaceae; genus Acidovorax; species Acidovorax radicis. Next base: position 2,696,317 of record NZ_CP075184.1, on the reverse strand, counting down.
GGCTGGGCCTCTGGATCCATCGCCCATGACCGCTTTTACCCCCCGCACCTTCCCCACAGTCTTTTCGCCCTTGTTCGCGGTGTTGGGCGTATGCGCGCTGGCGGCCCTGAGCGCCTGTGGCAGCAGTTCGCCGCGTTCGGCTGCCGCCTTGCCCGAGCCCATCGCCACGATCGCCGCACCGGCCCCCATCAAGATCGGCATCGCATTGGGCGGTGGGGCGGCCAAGGGGTTTGCGCACATCGGGGTGATCAAGATGCTGGAGGCCAACGGCTTTGCGCCCGCCGTGGTGGCGGGCACGAGCGCGGGCAGTGTGGTGGGGGCGATGTACGCCAGCGGCATGAACGCGTTCGAGCTGCAGGAAAAAGCCGTGGCGCTGGATGAATCGAAGATCCGCGACCTGCAGTTGTCGTCGGGCGGGCTGGTGCTGGGCCAGGGGCTGGAGGACTATGTGAACGCGCAGGTGCGCAACAAGCCCCTGGAGCAGCTGGCCAAGCCCTTTGTGGCGGTGGCGACGCGGCTCGAAGACGGCGAGCGCACGGTGTTTGCGCGGGGCAACACGGGGCAGGCGGTGCGGGCGTCCAGCAGTGTTCCGGGTGTGTTTCAGCCGGTCACGCTGGGCAAATACCATTTTGTGGATGGAGGCATCGTGAGCCCGGTGCCGGTGGATGCGGCGCGCCAGCTGGGTGCGGATGTGGTGATTGCGGTGGACATCTCCAACAAGGCCCGGGGCAAATCGCCGGGCGACATGCTGGGCACGCTCAGCCAGTCGATTGCCATCATGGGCCAGAAGTTGGGGCAGGCCGAGCTGGCGCGCGCGGACGTGATCATCCGGCCCCAGGTGCTCGATTTGGGCTCGGCAGACTTCAGCCAGCGCGCCAAGGCGATGGTGGAGGGCGAAAAAGCCGCGCTGGCCGCCATGCCCCACATTCGTGAGCGCGTGGCGCAGTTGCAGGCCGAGCGCGCCACTGCCACACGCGTGGCCCAGCAAAAAGCGGCGGCCGCCCAGCACCAGGCCTGCCTGGACAACCGATCCAGCCTGCAAAAGGTAGCGGGGTATGCGGGGCTGGGCGAACCCTGCGCCAGCCCTTGAGTCGGCGCTGCCGCACGTGACGCACCTGCTGCACGTGACGGCGGCGGATGCGGCATGGCAATCCCCCCTCAAGCCGCAGCGAAAGGCCTGGCTGATACCATCTGCGCCTATGTTTTTCCCCACCCCATTCGCCCACACCGGCCCGCTGCGCGGCTGCGTGCCTATGGCCGGGTGTGTGGGCGGGGGCGCTGCGGTGTGTGAGATCTGGCCCTACAAGCCGGTCGCACATTCCCCCGCCCGGCGATAACCTTCTTTTCTCCCCACACTGCGCAGAACATCCATCGCCGGGCCCCAGCCCAGCGCGATGGTGGCCGTCCGATGTGCTCTTTGCTGCACCGGCACGGGCCGCTCTTTCACGAGATGCCTCATGTTTACTTGCCTTGTTGTTGGGCCCACGCCCATCTGGTCACACCCCGTCCATCCGCCTTCCGCGCGGTTGTCCATCGCTGCGCCCGCGCCTTCATGGGCGCGGGCCCACCGGGGGTGAGGGCCATGGAGTTCACCAAAAAATTCCTGCGGGCCAAAAACCCTTGTGCGGACGGGTTTCGCTGGTTCAGCCGCAATGTGGAAGACGGCAGCGGCTACCAGGAGGTGCTCGATTCGCTGGTCAGCGCCGGGCGGGTGGGCGATGCGTGTTGGCTGCTGTCGCAGTTTGGCCCCACCAACGCAGTGTTGTCGGTAGATCAGCTGGAGGCCGATGCCATCGTGTTTGCCGGCACGGTGCTGGTGCGCGGCAGCATCGAGGTGTCGAGCGTGATCCAGGCGGGGCGGTCCATCCGCGCGGGTGGGGGTTTGCGGGCCGGGGAATCGGTGGTGACGGGCGAAGACCTTCGCGTCGCGGGCGGCATTGTGAGCGGCGGCCTTTTGCAGGCGGGCGGCGATCTGCGCGCTGACTGGGGCGTGGAGGCTGCGGGCAACATCACGGGCGGTGGCGACCTGCGCGCCGGGTGGGATGTGGTGTGCGGCGGCAAGCTGGTGCTCCAGGGAGGCGCCTTTGTGGGGCAAGACCTGATCGCCCGCGGCGCGGTGGAATGCGACAAGGGCGTGCGCGTGGGCGGGCACCTCACCGGCGCGGGCAGCCTGCGCGCGGGGCACGGCATTTTGGTGGGCGGCGCTATCACCGGCGTGCAGCACCTGGAAGCGGCCTGGGGCATCAAGGCGGGCGAGTGCATCCACACCCACGGCTCGATCAAGGCGGGCGAGAGCCTGTGCGCGGGCGAAGACATTCGCGCTGGCGACGGCTACGGCGTGTTTGCCGGCCTGAACGTGCAGCAGGAGACCTGGGAGTCGAGCGCCCAGGTGTGGGCGCAGCAGGTGCCCGAGCGCCTGCGCAGCGGGGTGTGGCTGGGGCCGAGCTTGGTGTGAGGGGAGGGTGAGGGTTGTGGTGAGGGTGGCGGTGGTGGCTGAGGGGGTGGGCTGTGCGACACCTGCGCCACAAACGGTTGATTCATGAGCGAAAATGGCCGCCAGCGCTTGATGCAAAAGCGCTAGCAGCTATTAAAATCATAGTGCTGTGACCTTGCACACCGTGGTGTGTGGCCGTGGTTACCCGCTTGTCCGCTTTTCCGTACCTTTGTCCTCCCGGGCCCGTGCACCTTGAACTCCGCCGTTTTCACCTCGCTGATCCCTGTCATTTTGTTCATCGCCATCGGCTTTTTTGTGGGGCGGCGCGGCTGGATACGGGCGGGTGCGGTCAAGGACCTGGCCAATCTGGTGTTCATGGTGCTCACGCCCGCATTGCTGTTTCGCACCATGAGCACGGTGCACCTCGAAGACCTCAACTTCGGGCCGGTGGGCATTTACTTTGTGGCGTTTGGCATGGTGTACACGGCCTCGCTGGTGTGGCAAGGCTTTAGCCGCCTGGGCGCGGCGCGGGCGCTGGCCAACACGTTCAGCAATGCGCTGATGATTGGGGTGCCCGTGGTGGGCCTGGTGTTTGGCGAGGAGGGGCTGGTCACGCTGTTCACGCTGATCTCGGTGCACTCGCTCATCTTGCTCACGGCGGCCACGGTGGTGTTTGAACTGGCCAGCGCGCGTGAACATGCGGGGCGCGATGGCGGGGTGCAGCTGCCCATGTGGCGCACCGTGCTGCAAGCCATTCGCAACGGCATCTTGCACCCCGTGCCGCTGCCGATCATCGCGGGCCTGTTGTTTGCGCAAACGGGCCTGTTGGTGCCCGAGCTGGTGGGCAAGCCACTGCAGTTGCTGGGCCAGGCGCTGGGGCCCATTGCCCTGCTGCTGGTGGGGGTCACGCTGGCGTTCACTACGGTGGGCCACCATTTCAAGGCGGCGCTGCGCATTGCGCTGGTCAAGTGTGTGGTGCACCCGTTGGTGCTGGCAACCCTGGGCTGGGCGCTGGGCCTGTCGGGCATGCCGCTGGCCGTGATGATTGTTACCGCCGCACTGCCAGTGGGGGCCAACGTGTTTTTGTTCGCCCAGCGCTATGCCGTGGCCGAAGACGAAGTCACGGCGAGCGTGGCGGTGTCCACCGCGCTGGGCCTGGTGACGATGCCGGTGGCGATACTGGCGGTGACGCGTTTTGTGGTTTAGGAGCCTGTCCGCCTTGGACATCGTCGGCTGCAAATCCGACAGTATCCTGCCCACTGCCTTTCATCGTGCCCTTTTTTATTCATCAAGATCTGCCCATGCCCACTTTCGTCTACCTCGCCTCCCAAAGCCCCCGTCGGCGCCAGCTGCTTGAACAGCTGGGGGTTGCGCATGAACTATTGCTGCCCAACACCCCAGGCGACGAGCCCGAAGACGCCGAAGCCATGGAGGCCGTGTTGCCGGGCGAGGCGCCCACCGCCTATGTCGAGCGGGTGACCGGCCTCAAGCTTGATGCGGCCGTGGCGCGGCGCATGCGCCGTAGCTTGCCCGACGCACCGATCCTGTGCTCGGACACCACAGTGGCATTGGGCCGCACCATCTACGGCAAACCCGACGACGCTGCCCACGCGGCGCGCATGCTGGGCGAGCTGGCGGGCCATGAGCACCGCGTGCTCACGGCTGTGGCGTTGCAGGTGGGTGCCAGGCGCCTTTGCTCCTTGTCGGTGTCACGGGTGACGTTCGGGGCCATGACTCCTGCCCAGATTGATGCTTATGTGGCCACCGGCGAGCCGCTGGGCAAGGCAGGCGCCTATGGCATTCAGGGCAGGGCAGCGGCGTATGTGCAGACCCTGAGCGGCAGCTATTCGGGCATCATGGGCCTGCCCATGTACGAGACAGCACAGCTCTTGCGCGCAGCGGGTTTTGCCATATAAACACCACAAAACATAACAACAGAACGCACACTCCATGCAACAAGACATTTTGATCAACTGGTCACCCCAGGAAACGCGCGTGGCCGTGGTGGAGCACGGTGCGGTGCAAGAGCTGCACATCGAACGCACGCTGGAGCGCGGACTGGTGGGCAATGTCTATCTGGGCAAGGTCTCGCGCGTTTTGCCGGGCATGCAGTCGGCGTTTATCGACATCGGGCTCGAGCGCGCAGCGTTTTTGCATGTCGCCGATGTCTGGCACCGGCAGCCTGACGGCGAACCGCCAGCTTTTGCACGCAAGACCGAGCCGCAGACCCCCATTGAGAAACAGGTGTTTGAAGGCCAGGCCCTCATGGTGCAAGTCATCAAGGACCCGATTGGCACCAAGGGCGCGCGGCTGTCCACGCAAATCAGCATTGCAGGCCGCCTGCTCGTGTTTTTGCCGCAGGACGACCACGTGGGCGTGTCGCAAAAAATCCCGCCCGCCGAGCGCGATGCGCTGCGCGCGCGGCTGCAGGCGCTGGTGGGCGACAAGTCCACGGGCGGCGGTGGCGGCTTCATCCTGCGCACCAACGGCGAAGATTCGACCGATGCCGAGCTGGCCGAAGACATTGCCTACCTGCGCAAGACCTGGGCGCGCATCAAGGAGGCCTCGCTCAAGCTGCCCGCGATGTCACTGCTGCACCAGGACCTGGACCTGCTGCAGCGTGTGCTGCGCGACATGGTGGGCGACCACACGCAGACCATCCGGCTCGACTCGATGGAGCAGTTTCACCGGCTGCGTGCGTTTGGGCAGGAGTTCATGCCCGCCGCCGCAGGCAAGCTGCAGCACTACAAGGGCGAGCGGCCGATTTTTGACCTCTACGCCATCGACGAAGAAGTGGCCAAGGCCCTGGGACGACGGGTCGAGCTCAAATCGGGTGGCTACCTGATCGTGGACCAGACCGAGGCGCTCACCACCATCGACGTGAACACTGGTGGCTACGTGGGCGCGCGCAACTTCGACGACACCATCTTCAAGACCAACCTCGAAGCCGCACAGGCCATCGCCCGCCAGCTGCGCCTGCGCAACCTGGGCGGCATCATCATCGTGGACTTCATCGACATGGTGCGGGACGACCACCAGCAGGCTGTGCTGGCGGAGTTCAAGAAGCAGCTTGCGCGCGACCGGGTCAAGACCATGTCGTCCGGCACGTTCTCCCAACTAGGCCTGGTCGAGATGACGCGCAAGCGCACCCGCGAATCGTTGGCCCACATGCTGTGCGAGCCTTGCGAAGCCTGCCAGGGCAAGGGCAGCGTGAAGACTGCGCGCAGCGTGTGCTACGACATCTTGCGCGAAATTTTGCGCGAAGCCCGTCAGTTCAACCCCCGAGAGTTTCGTGTGGTCGCATCGGCGCCTGTAGTGGAACTGTTCCTGGACGAAGAGAGCCAGCATCTGGCTGGGCTGTCGGACTTTATCGGCAAGCCCATTTCACTGCAGGCCGAAAGTGCCATCGGGCAAGAGCAGTACGACATCGTGCTGCTATAGGCGCTTTGTATGGCGCCAGGGGCCGCTCATTGGGGTCCGGTGCATTGTTTTTCTCTCCCCCATCCCTCAGCCATAAGACGCCACCTCCATGCTCGACATTGCCGCCATTTGCCTGGTTGTGACCGCGCTGCTTTCGTATGTGAACTTCCGATTTGTGCGCCTGCCCACCACCATTGGTGTCATGGTCATCGCCATGGTGTTCTCGCTGGTGCTGGTGGCGCTGGATGCTGCGGGCTTGGACTACGGTTTGTTGGCACGTGAAAAGTCGTTTTTGCGCACGCTCGATTTTTCCGAGGTGCTGATGCAGGGCATGTTGTCGTTCCTGCTGTTTGCGAGCGCCTTGCATGTGGACTTGTCGGCACTGCGCAAATACCGCTATACGGTGGCAGGGCTGGCATTGGTGGGCACAACACTGTCCACCATCGTCATCGGGTTGGGGATGTGGTGGGTATTGCCCTGGGTGGGCGTGCCAGTGCCGCTGCTGTATTGCCTGCTGTTTGGTGCGCTGATATCCCCCACGGATCCGATTGCCGTGATGGGCATTCTCAAGTCCGCCGGGGCTCCCAAGTCGCTGGAGTTGGTGATCTCCGGCGAATCGTTGTTCAACGATGGCGTGGGTGTGGTGCTGTTCTCGTTGCTGCTGGGCGTGCTCGCCAGTGGCGGCCTGCCCACGGCGGCACAAGGCGCGTCGCTGCTGGCGCAAGAGGCGGGCGGTGGCGTCGTGCTGGGCCTCGTGTTGGGGTGGGTCACGGTGTGGCTGCTCAAATCCATCGACCAGTACCAGATCGAGGTGATGTTGACCTTGGCCGCCGTGGTGGGCGGTTACGCCCTGGCGTCGCATCTGCATGTCTCCGGGCCGCTGGCCATGGTGGTTGCAGGCTTGATTGTGGGAAATGGCGGGCGTGCCCGCGCGATGTCCGACACCACGCGGCGCTATGTGGACATGTTCTGGGAGTTGATTGACGAAATCCTCAATGCTGTGCTGTTCGTGCTGATTGGCATGGAGGTGTTGTTGATTTCGTTTTCGGTGCCGCTGTTGCTGGCAGGTGTGTCGGCGGTGCTGGTGGCGCTAGCCGCGCGTTGGCTCACCGTGGGGCTGCCGGTGCGCGCTGGCGCACAGTGGTTGAATTTGCCGCAGGGCTCCGAGCGCGTGTTGGTGTGGGGCGGCCTGCGCGGGGGGATCTCTGTGGCGCTGGCACTTTCGCTGCCTGCGGGGCCAGAGCGCAACATCGTGCTCACACTCACTTATTGCGTGGTGGTGTTCTCAATTCTGGTGCAGGGTCTGAGCATTGGGCGTGTGGTGCGCACTGCGGCGCATGGCGACGGCGACAAGGGCGCAGAGTACTAGCCGGCGCCCGTTTCGGTCACTGTGATCGCTGGTGTGGCTGCTGCACCGCGTCAACCGTCGATCTGCATGGCCGGGCGCGCTTGGACTTTGGCGAGCCAGGCTTGTACATGCGGATGCGCATTGACAGGCGCACCCAAGTACACGCTGTAACCCAGCACCGAGCCCACCACCAAATCCACCAACGAGTAGTTCGCCCCCAGCATCCAGGGTTGCTGGGCCAGCCGCGCGTCCAGCACGACCAGCAACTCGCTCAGCTGACGCAGAACGGCCTCTGCCTGGGCAGTGTTGCGCCACACTTCTTCGCCCTGGGTTGCCACATGCAGGCGTCCCACCAGCGCGCCATAGGTCACATACGACCAAGCGCACCAGGATAGGGCTTGCAACGCCTCTGGCGTGCCGCCAGCGGGCCACAGGCCGCGCTCCACGCCAAAACGATGACCGAGCCACAGGTGGATGGCCAGGGCCTCAAACATCGGTGCGCCGTCAACCGTCAGCGTGGGCACCTTGCCGTTCGGGTTGAGGGCCAGGTAGTCGGGGCGGCGCTGCTCGCCGGTGCGGATGTCGATCTTGATGCGCTCATGCGGCGCACCCAGTTCGGTGAGGGCGCAGGCGATGGGGGTGGCGCTGGACATGGGGTGCCAATAAAGGACGATGGACATGAAGAACTCCTTGCAAGTGGTGGAAGAAAAGGTGGAGTCACTGTAAGAACCATTGCGGACAATTTCAGTCCTCGATTCAATGTACAGTGGCGGCATGCTCACTTCATCCACCCGCCTGTTGCGCCTGCTGTCACTGCTCCAAACCCGCAGCCACTGGATGGGCCCCGAGCTGGCCGAGCGGCTGGAAGTGCACCCGCGCACGCTGCGGCGCGACATCGACCGCCTGCGGCAGCTGGGCTACCCGGTGCAGGCCAGCAGTGGCGTGGCGGGCGGCTATGCCTTCCGCGCGGGGCAGGCGTTTCCCCCGTTGCTGCTGGACGATGAAGAAGCCCTGGCCGTATCGATTGCGCTGCGCACCGCCACCGCGGGTGCTGTGGGCGGCATTGAAGAACCCGCTTTGCGCACCTTGGTGAAACTGGAGCAGGCCATGCCCCTGCGGCTGCGCGAGCAGGTGGACGCGCTGCGCTCCACCATCCTGCCGCTGGACCGCACCGGGCCGGTGGTGGAGGCCTCGCTGTTGGCCACGCTGGCATCGGCCTGTCGCGACCAGTTGCGGCTAGGTTTTTCGTACGAAGACGGCAAGGGGCGTGCCACCCAGCGCACGGTGGAGCCGCAGGGCGTGGTGCACACCGGCATGCGCTGGTATTTGGTGGCGTGGGATTGCAGCCGTGGCGACTGGCGCACCTTCCGCATCGACCGCATGGTGGCAAAGCCGGAAGTCGGCGCGCATTTTGTACCGCGCCCTGGGCCGGACGGCGGTGACCTCAAGGCCTATGTCTCCCGCTCCATCACCGTGGCGCCGCACCCCGACCAGGCGAGGGTTGTGCTGCACGCGCCCTACGCAGAAATGGCGCGGCGCATTCCGCAGTCGGCCGGTGTGGTCACCACGCTGGCCGATGGGCAGCAGTGCCAGCTGGAATGCGCCGCCAGCGATGCCCTGGCGTTCTGGCTCATGGCGCTGGATGTGGAGTTTGAGGTGTTGGCGCCCGCGTCGCTGCAGGAGCGGCTGCGCGTGGCGGGAGAGCGCGCTTTGCGCTGTGCCACCACCCTTACTGCGAAGGGTTCGTGAGGCGCATCAAGGCACGAACCGGTACCCAATGCCCGCCTCAGTCCGAAGGTGCCGGGGCATGGAGGCGTTGTGTTCCACCTTCTTGCGCAGGTTGGCCATGTGCACGCGCACATAGTGCGTGTCTTCGGCATGGCCTGGGCCCCACACGGCCTTGAGCAATTGGGCGTGGGTGATGACGCGGTCGGGCTGGGAGGCCAGGTAGGTGAGTAGCTTGTATTCGATGGGCGTGAGGTGCAGTGCCTCGCTGCCATCGCCTTCACCATTGCCGTCCGTGCTGCGCTCTACGGTGCGGCGGGCCAGGTCCACGGTGATGGGGCCGAACTGGATGACGGGTGTGGCTTCGGTGCCGGATGCGCGCTGGCTGCGGCGCAGCTGGGCGCGCACGCGGGCCATCAGCTCGTCCGAGCCAAAGGGCTTGACCAGGTAGTCGTCGGCCCCGGCGTCCAGCGCCGCGATCTTGCTGGCCTCGGCGCTGCGGGCCGAGAGCACGATGATGGGCATGGCCGACCAGGTGCGCAGGTCGCGGATCAAGTCCACGCCGTCGCCGTCGGGCAGGCCCAGGTCCAGCACCACCAGATCGGGGCGGCGGGTGCCGGCCTCGATCAGGCCGCGCTGCAGGGTGGCGGCCTCGTGCACGGTGTGGCCCTCGCTCTCCAGCGTCAGGCGCACAAAGCGGCGGATGTCGGCTTCGTCTTCGACGATGAGGATGTGGGTGGGCAGGTCGGTCATGGTGCGTGCTTGGGGGGACAGCGAGGCTGGAAAAATAGCTCCGTTCGCCCTGAGCCTGTCGAAGGGCTGCTGACGATCAGCGCCCCGGCTTCGACAAGCTCAGCCCGAACAGATGGGGTGGCGGCATCTGATTCCATTTCCAAATCATTTGTGTCTAGGCGCGAAGCCGCAGACAGTGCTGTAGCACGGCAAGGCGAAGCAACAACGACACGGATGATTTAGAAATGGAATGAGCATCCTTGCGAATCAAGCATAGGGGACATCGGTGCCCAGGTCGGTGGGCGGTGTGCCGCGTGGCAGCAGCAGCGTAAAGCGTGCGCCTGCAGGCTGGCCCTGCGCGTTGAGGATCGTATCGCCCCGGATGCTGCCACCATGCGCCTGCACGATGGCGCGGCAAATCGCCAGCCCCAGGCCGACGCCGGGCGTGGCGCTTTCGCGGGCGCCACGCTCAAACTTTTCAAACAGCAGCTCTTCGCGCCCTTTGGGCAGGCCGGGGCCTTCGTCGGTGATGGTCAAGGCCACGGCATCGCTTTGGGGCTGCACGCTGATGTGAATGGTGGTGTCTACGGGGGTGTACTTAGCGGCGTTTTCAAGCAGGTTGACCAGCACGCGTTCCATCAGCACGGCGTCGATTTGCAGCAACGGCAGGTCGTCGGGCAGGGTCACCTCGATGCGGCGCGCAGCGATGGCCGGGGCGCTGGCGGCCAAGGCGCTGCCCACCACTTCTTCCAGCGGCTGCCAGGCCTTGTTGAGCTGCACGGCCCCGGACTCCAGGCGGGCCATGTCCAGCAGGTTGTTGACCAGCGCGCTCATGCGCTGGGCCGATTGCTGGATGGCTCCGGTCAGCTCTTGTTGGTGGGCAGGCAGGGGCGGCTGCACCATGGCCAGCGATTCGGCCAGGCCGACCAGCGAGGCCAGCGGCGTGCGCAAATCGTGCGAGATGGCCGAGAGCAGCGAGTTGCGCAGCCGCTCGGACTCGATCTGCACCGTGCTTTTTTGCGCCACGTCGATGTAGTGGATGCGTTCGAGCGAAATGGCGAGCAGCGAGGCGCAGGTCTGCAGCAGGCGGCGCGGTTCTACACCGGGTACCTGGCCTTGACCTTGGTGTTGTGGCATGGCCACCACCAGCACACCACGGATGCGCATGGGCGCCTTGAGCGGCAGCACCAGCGTGGGGCTGGAGTGCAAGGTATCCGTGCCCCGGCCTGCGGGCTCGCCGCGCTCAAACGCCCATTGCGCCACGGCCATGTCCACGGGGGCGGTGCCGCCGGGCAGCACCTGCAGGCGGTTGTCATCGTCGGCCACCACCAGCGTGCTGCCTGCGCTGAATTCGCCAGTGATAAAGCGTGCGCCAATCTCCGCCACCTGCTCGGGCAGCAGGGCAGCAGACAAGTCCCGCGCCATGTCGTACAGGCTGCGCACGCGGTGTTCGCGCTCGGTAGCGGCCTCGGCCTGTACCTTGAGCCCGGCGGTGAGCTGGCCCACCACCAGGGCCACCACGAGCATCACGGCAAAGGTGACGACGTACTGCGCGTCGCTCACCGCAAAGTTGAAGCGCGGCGGCACAAAGAAAAAGTCAAAGAACCCCACGCCCATAAAGGCGGCCATGATGGCCGGGCCGCGACCAAAACGCAGCGCCACACCCACCACCACCAGCTAAAACAGCATGACGATGTTGGTCAGCTCCAGCACATTGGCGAGCGGTGTGGCGATGACGGCGGCCACGCAGCAGGCGAGTGCGGCGGCGATGTAGCCGGGCCAGAATGCAGTGCGAGACACGGCGGCGGTGGCGCGGGTCGCTTTGCGATCGTTGTGGTCAGAGCGGTTGGGCAGTGTGCCCACCTGCAACAGGTCCAGGTCGCAGGCACTTTGCCCGATCTGCTCGGCCAGCGTGGCTTGCCAGGGCCAGCGCCGGGCGCTGCGCCCCATCACCACGCGCACCAGGTTGTGCTCACGCGCATAGCGCACCAGGGCTTGTGCGGGCTGGGCTGCGGGCAGCACGGCGCAGGCGGCAGCGCCCAGTTGCTAGGCGATCTTCAGCGTGCGCTCCACCTGCGGGTGCAGGGTGGCCGACTGGCCTTGCTGCTCCGGCGTTTCCACGTGGACGGCGTGCCAGGGCAGGTCGAGCTGGGCGGCCAGGCGGGCGCAGCTGCGCACCACTTTTTCGGCGTTGTCGCCCGTGCCTACGCAGGCCAGCAGGGCCTCGCGGTTGGGCCACACGGCCTCGGCCGTGGTGGTGCTGGCGCGGCGGTAGGCGCGCATTTCGTCGTCCACCCGGTCGGCAGTGCGGCGCAGGGCCAACTCGCGCAGGGCCAGCAGGTTGCCTTTGCGAAAGAAGTTGGCGGCGGCTCGTTCGGCCTGCTGCGGCAGGTAGACCTTGCCGGCTTTCAGGCGCGCCAGCAGCTCGTCAGGTGGCAGGTCCACCACCACCACTTCGTCGGCCGCGTCAAAAAACTGGTCGGGCACCGTCTCCCACACGCGGATGCCGGTGATGCCGCTGACGATGTCGTTAAGGCTCTCCAGGTGCTGCACGTTCATGGTGGACCACACGTCGATGCCTGCGGCCAGCAGTTCTTCGGCGTCTTGCCAGCGCTTGGGGTGGCGCGATCCGGCCACATTGCTGTGGGCCAGTTCGTCCAGCAGCACCAGGCCCTCGGGGTGCGCGGCGCCCCAGGCCAGGGCGGCGTCCAGGTCAAACTCGGGCAGGGTGCGGTCTTTGTAGGGCAGGGCGCGCAGCGGTAGGCGCGGTAGGTGGGCGGTCTGCGCGTCGGTGTCGGCGCGGCCATGCGTCTCGACCACGCCGATGGTGACGGGTGTGCCCTGCGCCTGTGCCGCCCGGGCGGCGGACAGCATGGCAAAGGTCTTGCCCACCCCCGCGCAGGCGCCAAAGAACACCTTGAGCCGCCCACGCTGCTGCTGGGCCTGCTCTTGCTGGATGCGCTGCAGCAGCGCGTCGGGGTCGGGGCGATCCTGCATGGCTACAGTTTACTCGTCACTTTTGAATCAAATGGGCCTTTAGCGCTTATTCATCAAGCGCAAGCAGCTATTATTTTGGTAGCGCATCGAGCGCCAGGTTCAAGGCCAGCACGTTCACACGCGACTCCCCGAACAAACCCAGCCAGGGGCCTTCAGTATGTTGCGGCACCAGCGCCTGTACCTGCGCCACGGGCAGGCCCCGGGCACGGGCCACGCGCTCGGTTTGGTAGGCGGCGGCTGCCGGGCTGATGTGGGGGTCCAGCCCGCTGGCCGATGCGGTGACCAAGTCCACGGGCACGGGTTGGGTGTTGCCGGGGTCGGCAGCGCGCAGGGCCTCGATGCGGGCCTTGACGGCATCTGTCAGCGCCGGGTTCGTGGGGCCCAGATTGGAGCCGCCCGATGCCGATGCGTTGTAAGGCATGGGCGCTGTGGCCGACGGGCGGCCCCAGAAATGGCCGGGCTCGGTGAACGACTGGCCGATCAGCTCGGAGCCCACCGTCTTGCCACCCTGGGTGATCAAGCTGCCGTTGGCTTGGTGTGGGAAGGCCGTTTGCGCCACGCCCGTCACGGCCAGCGGGTACAGCAGGCCGGTGACGATGGACAGCACAACAAACAGCGTGAGGGCGGGGCGCACCAGGCCGCCTGGGCTGGCGGGCACGTCGTCGCGGGGGATACGGATAGGCATACGATTTTCCTTTCAATGAGATTCCGGGAGCTGCTTATCGGACTGGCGCGGCCCAGGCCAGGGGACACCGAGCAAGGGCCGCCCCGCAGCGAGGGTGTCGTCCCCCTCCCCGCGTAGCGCAGCGAAGCGAGAGGAGGGGGAAGGCGCGAAGCGACACAGGGGGAGGTCCTTGTTCAAGTCAGACCGGCAGCCGCCAGCACCATGTCAATCAACTTGATGCCAATGAACGGCACCACCATGCCCCCCAGCCCATAAATGGCCAGGTTGCGGCGCAGCAGCGCGGCGGCCCCCACGGCGCGGTAGGCCACGCCCTTCAAGGCCAGCGGGATCAGGAAGATGATGATCAGCGCGTTGAACACCACGGCCGACAGAATGGCTGACGAGGGGCTGGCCAGGTGCATGAAGTTCAGGGCCGACAACTGCGGGTAGGTGGTGACAAACGCCGCCGGGATGATGGCGAAGTACTTGGCAATGTCGTTGGCGATGCTGAAGGTGGTGAGCGAGCCGCGCGTCATCAGCATCTGCTTGCCGGTCTCCACAATCTCGATGAGCTTGGTGGGGTTGCTGTCCAGGTCCACCATGTTGCCGGCCTCCTTGGCGGCCTGGGTGCCGGTGTTCATGGCCACGGCCACGTCGGCCTGGGCCAGGGCGGGGGCGTCGTTGGTGCCGTCGCCCGTCATGGCCACCAGTTGGCCATTGGCCTGGTAGCTGCGGATGAGCTGCAGCTTGGCCTCGGGTGTGGCTTCGGCCAGAAAGTCGTCCACACCGGCCTCGGCCGCAATCGCGGCGGCGGTCAGGCGGTTGTCGCCCGTCACCATCACGGTCTTGATGCCCATGCGGCGCAGCTCGGCAAAACGCTCTTTAATGCCGCCCTTGACCACGTCTTTCAACTCCACCACGCCCAGCACATGGGCGCCATCGGCCACCACCAGCGGTGTGCTGCCGCGGCGCGATACATCGTCCACTGCGGTCTGTACGGCGGTGGGGAAGCGCCCGCCCAGTGCCTCCACGTGCTTGCGGATGGCATCGGCTGCGCCCTTGCGCAGCAGGCGGGCGCCGGGCAGGTCCACACCGCTCATGCGCGTTTGCGCAGTGAACGGCACGAACGTGGCTTGCAGGCTGGAGAGATCACGCTCGCGCAGGTTGAACTTCTGCTTGGCCAGCACCACGATGCTGCGGCCTTCGGGGGTTTCGTCGGCCAGCGACGCGAGCTGCGCTGCATCGGCCAGGGCCGCATCGGTCACGCCGGGCGCAGACACGAACTGGCTGGCCTGCCGGTTGCCCAGGGTGATGGTGCCGGTCTTGTCCAGCAGCAGCACGTCCACGTCGCCTGCAGCCTCCACCGCGCGGCCGGAGGTGGCGATCACATTGGCCTGCATCATGCGGCTCATGCCTGCCACGCCGATGGCGCTGAGCAGGCCCGCGATGGTGGTGGGGATCAGGCACACCAGCAGGGCCACCAGCACGACCAGGCTCACAGGCTCGCCCGCGCCGCTGGCCTGCACGCTGAACAGCGAGAACGGCAGCAGCGTGACCACCACGCCCAGGAACACGATGGTCAGCGCCACCAGCAAAATGGTCAGCGCGATCTCATTGGGTGTCTTGTGGCGCTTGGCGTTCTCGACCATGGCGATCATGCGGTCCACAAAGGTCTCGCCGGGGTTCACGGCCACGCGCACCACGATCCAGTCGGACAGCACGCGGGTGCCGCCCGTCACGGCCGAGAAGTCGCCGCCCGATTCGCGGATCACCGGGGCCGATTCGCCGGTGATGGCGCTCTCGTCCACTGAGGCCACGCCATCGATCACCTCGCCATCGGCAGGGATGATGTCACCGGCTTCCACCAGCACCACATCGCCCTTGCGCAAGTTGGCGGCTTCCAGCGGCAGCCAGGTCATTTCGGTGCGTGGGGTGGTGCGGTCAAACTGGCCGTCGAGTTTTTTGGCCCAGGTCTGCTTTTTTAGCCCGCGCAGCGATGCTGCCTGGGCCTTGCTGCGGCCTTCGGCCATGGCCTCGGCAAAGTTGGCAAATAGCACGGTGAACCACAGCCACAGGGCCACGGCAGCCGTGAAGCCCTCGGGCTTGCTGGCGGCCAGCGCGGTGGTGAAGGCGCTGCCTACGTACACCACAAACATCACCGGGTTGCGCCATTGCACACGCGGGTCCAGCTTCTTGAAAGCCTCCAGCAGCGCAGGGCGCACCAGGACGGGGTCGAACAGGGTCAATGTTTTGCGAGTCATCACAATCTCCCAGCCATTTATCAACGGGGTGTGAGCACGAGGTGCTCAACCACCGGGCCCAGCGCGAGGGCGGGCACATAGTTCAGCAAGCCCACCAGCAGCACCACGCCCGCCAGCAGCGCCACAAACAGCGGGCCGTGGGTGGGCAAGGTGCCATCGGTGGCGGTGGCGCGCTTCTTGGCGGCGAGGGACCCGGCCATGGCCAGCACGGGCACGATCACACCAAAGCGCCCCAGCCACATGGCCACGGCCAGCAGCACGTTGTAGAAGGGGGTGTTGGCCGACAGGCCTGCGAAGGCGCTGCCGTTGTTGTTGGCGGCGGAAGACAGCGCGTACAGCACTTGGCTAAAGCCGTGCGCGCCGGGGTTGGAGAGGCCCGCGCGGCCTGCCTCGCTCATTACCGCCACGGCGGTACCGAGCAATACGAGCAACGGCGTGACGAGGATGGCGATGGAGACGAGCTTCATCTCATGCGTCTCGATCTTCTTGCCCAGGTATTCGGGCGTGCGGCCAATCATCAGCCCGGCGATGAACACGGCCATGATGGCGAACACCAGCATGCCGTACAGGCCCGAGCCCACGCCGCCGAACACCACCTCGCCCATCTGCATGAGCACCATCGGCACCATGCCGCCCAGGGGCGTGAAGCTGTCGTGCATGGCAATCACCGCACCGCAGCTGGCCGCTGTGGTGATCACGGCGAACAGGGCCGAGGTGGCGATGCCGAAGCGCGTTTCCTTGCCTTCCATGTTGCCGCCCGCCTGCAGGGCGCTGGCAGCCTGGTCCACGCCCAGCGATGAAAGCAGCGGGTTGCCCTGCTGCTCGAAGGCGGTGGTGGCCACCACGGCGACCACAAAGAGCAGGCTCATCGTTGCCAGAATCGTCCAGCCCTGGCGCTCATCGCCCACCATGCGGCCAAACACCAGGCATAAAGCGGCGGGTATCAGGAAGATCGCCAGCATCTGCAGCAGGTTGCTGGCGGCCGAGGGGTTCTCGAACGGGTGGGCCGAGTTGGCGTTGAAGAAGCCGCCGCCGTTGGTGCCCAGCATCTTGATGGCCAGCTGCGAGGCCACGGGGCCCATGGCCAGCGTCTGGGTGGTTTGGGTGGCGGGCTCGGTCACCGCAGCGCCTTGGGCGTCCAGCACGGGCTGGCCTGCGCTATCGAGCTTGGGGGCGTCGTAATGCACGGGCTCCAGCGTCTGCACTTCGGTATAGGGCGACAGGTTCTGGATCACGCCCTGGCCTGCAAACACCACGGCCAGCACCAGCGACAGCGGCAGCAGCACCCACAGCGTGGCGCGGGTCAGATCGGCCCACACATTGCCAATACTCTGCGCTGAATGCCTTGCAAACCCACGCACCAACGCAATGACGACGACCAAGCCTGTGGCGGCAGACAGGAAGTTCTGCACCGTCAGCGCCAGCATCTGCGTGAGGTAGCTCATGGTGCTTTCGCCGCCATAGCCCTGCCAGTTGGTGTTGGTGACAAAGCTGATGGCGGTGTTGAAGGCCGAGTCGGGCGACACGGCAGCCATGCCTTGCGGGTTGAACGGCAGCACGGCTTGCCAGCGCTGCAGCGCATACACCGCCAGCACGCCCAGGCCATTGAACACCAGCAGGCCCAGCGCGTAGCGCAGCCAGCCGGTCTCTTCATCGGGCCGCACGCCTGCCAGTTGGAACAGCGGGCCTTCCAGCCGCCGCCCCAGCGCAAAGCGGCCTGCCATCACGGCGTCGATACCACGCGCCAGCGGCCAAGCCAGCGCCAGCAGCAGTGCCATGAACACTGCCAATTGCAGCCATGCACCGGTGCTCATGAAAAGTCCTCCGGCCGCAGCAACACGGCGACCAGGTACACCAAAAGCGCAGCAGCCAGCACGGCCGCCAGAATCATCCAGCCGCTGGTCATGACCGCCCCCCTTGACCTTGCGCCTGCAGCCGTGCGCAGCCTTTGGTTAACCCACAAATGGCGAGCCACAGCGTGCCGCCCATTGCCATATAAACCCAGTCCATCTGCTTCTCCTTGAAACATGGACCGATGCTAGGAAAGCCCGCATCAAGATGGGCGCAAGAGGTGGCTGTGGGGTATCAAGAAAGCATCAAGATGCGCCTGGGGTCATGGGGCGCAGAGCGATTGCGTGAAAGCAGAATTTTCAAAAATGATAGCTGTTCGCGCTTTATCCATAAGCGCTGCAGCCACTTTTTATCTATGGGCTGGAATCAGAGCCTGCGCAGGCGCTCCAGCGCGGCGCGCAGGGTCTCGTCTTTCTTGGCAAAGCAAAAGCGCACCACGCGCTGGTCAAACCCATCGGCGTAGAAGGCCGAGAGTGGAATGGCCGCCACGCCCACCTCGCGAGTGAGCCATTGGCAGAAATCGGCTTCGCCCAGGTCGCTCACGCCCGAAATATCGACGCACTGGAAGTAGCTGCCCGTGCTGGGCAGCAGCTTGAAGCGCGAGCCTTGCAACCCCTGGCGGAACAGGTCGCGCTTGGCTTGGTAGAAGGCGGGCAGTTGCAGGTAAGGCGCTGGGTTTTCCAGGTAAGCCGCCAGGCCGTACTGCACCGGCGTGTTCACGGTGAACACGTTGAACTGGTGCACTTTGCGGAACTCGGCCGTCAGGGCTGCGGGCGCGGCCACGGTGCCCACCTTCCAGCCCGTGACATGGAAGGTCTTGCCGAAGCTGGACACGATGAAGGCGCGCGCCGCCAGACCAGGAAAACGCGCTGCGCTCTGGTGCTCTGCGCCGTCGAACACCATGTGCTCGTACACCTCGTCGCTGATGAGCAGGATGTCGGTGGGGGCGAGCAGGGCTTCGAGCTGGCGCATTTCCTCGGCCGTCCAGATGGTGGCGCTGGGGTTGTGCGGGCTGTTGATGATGATGGCGCGGGTGCGCGGCGTGATGGCGGCGCTGATCTTGGCAAAGTCGGGGCGGAAGGTGCCCGGTGTGAGCGGCACGCGCACGGCCTTGCCACCGGCCAGGTCGATGTTGGGCACGTAGCTGTCGTAGCAGGGGTCGAGCACGATCACTTCGTCGCCCGGGTGCACGATGGCCAGGATGGCGGTGATGATGGCTTGCGTGGCGCCAGCGGTGATGGTGATTTCGGTGTTGGGGTTGTAGGCCTTGCCGTGCAGCGCCTCGATCTTGCGGGCCACGGCCTCGCGCAGCACTGGCACGCCGGGCATGGGCGGGTACTGGTTGTGCCCTGCCTGCATGGCAGCGGTGACGGCGTTCACCAGTTCAGGGGCGCATTCAAAGTCTGGAAAACCTTGCCCCAGGTTGACGGCCTTGTGCTCGGTGGCCAGGGCAGACATCACCGTGAAGATGGTGGTGCCCACGTTGGGCAGCTTGCTGGGAAAGGCGGGGGTGCGGGCGGAGTTGGTAGCTTGGGTCATGGCGCAACAACGGGGAAGACAGAACGTTGGGAAAAATGGGGGAGCATCTTGAACGGTACGAGAAGGCAAGGGTGAATCCGGCTTGCCCAACATGGGGCGGGGCGGTTTCTTGCCACCTTCTTCTTACAGTTCGTAGTCGTTGACGTGGCCTGTCATGGCACGGGCAATCAGCTCGCGGCTCAGGCGGTCGCTGAGCAGTTCGGCAAATTTGTAGACAAAGTTGCGCAGGTAGGCACCGCGCTTGAAGGCCACGCGTGCCACGCTCTGCCCGAACAGGTGGCCCACGGGGCGTACGGCCAGGTCGCCCAGCGGGTCGTCGCGCATGGCCATCTCGGCCACGATGCCGATGCCCAGGCCCAGGCGCACGTAGGTCTTGATCACGTCGGAGTCGATGGCCTCAAGCACGATGCGGGGCGTGAGCTTGCGCGCCGCAAAGGCGTGGTCGATCTTGCCCCGGCCGGTGAACGATGGGTGGTAGGTGATGAGCGCTTCGTGGGCCAGGTCGTCCAGGCCAATGCGCTCCTTTTGCGCCAGCGGGTGGTCGTTGGGCACCACCAGCACGTGCTGCCATTCGTAGCAGGGCAGGGTGACGAGTTCGGGGTAGTCGGCCAGAGATTCGGTGGCCATGCCGATCTCGGCCACTTCGTCAATGATCATGCGGGCCACTTCATGCGGCGTGGCCTGGTGCAAGCTGATGTTGACCTTGGGGTAGGCCTCGCGCAGCCGCGCCACGGGCACGGGCAACACGTAGCGGGCCTGGGTGTGGGTGGTGGCGATGCTGAGGGTGCCGCTGTCTTGCGCGCTGAACTGCTCGCCAATGCGCTTCAAGTTGCCCACCTCGCGCATGATGACTTCGATGCTTTTGAGCACATGCTGGCCGGGCTCGGTGATGCGCTTGAGGCGTTTGCCGTGCCGGGCAAAGATGTCCACGCCCAGTTCTTCTTCCAGCTCGATGATGGCCTTGGAGACGCCGGGCTGCGAGGTGTGCAGGGCCTTGGCGGCCTCGGTCAGGTTGAGGTTGCGGCGCGCAGCCTCTTGAACGAAGCGGAATTGGTGCAGGTTCATATCTAATATCGCCTAAAGATTGGCATCATTATTCTACAATCGTCTAAGCAATATCGGTTGCCGCGCCGAGAAAGCTCAGTGGGGAGCGATTTCGCACGCAATGTGGGCCATCAGCGCGGTCATGCGCGGGTCTTCACCAATGGCCGCCTGCACCGTAAAGGGCACACCGGGGTGGGCCGAGCGCAGCGCAGCGACCAGCAAAGGCAAATCTTCGCGGGCATGCTTGCCGGTGCCCAGAAACATGGGGACAACGGTCACCTGGGTTGCTCCTTGCGCAACCAGTTGGCTCGCAGCGTCGGCAAGGGTGGGCTCGCACAACTCCAGATAGGCACATGCCACGCTGCGGTCGGGGTGCTGTGCGGCGATGTGGGCCGCAACAGCCTCCACGGGGGCGCGCCAGAGTGGGTCGCGCGAGCCGTGTGAGAACAAGATGATGGCGTGGGTCATTGTGTGAATCAGGTGCGAGGTGCGACAGCGGGCAGCGATGGCGGCGGGCAGGCTTTGGGATGATGCGCTGGCTGCGGGTCAACGCCTGAGCACCAGCCAACCAAACGCTCCCAGCGATAACACCGAATAAATCAACCCGGGGGCCGCCGCCGTGAGCCAGGGCGACCAGTTCTGCAAGTTGCCTGCATAGCCAAACACGTTGTTCAACAAGAAGAAGCTGATGCCTGCCATGACCCCTCCAAACACGTAGCCCGCAATACCACCGGAGCGGAAATGAAGGTACGCAAAGGGCAGCGAGAGCACCACCATCACCAGGCAGCTCAAGGGGTAGAACACCTTGCGCCAGAATTCGATCTCGTACTTTTGGGCCGACTGCCCATTGGCGTTGAGGTGTCGGATGAACTGGAACAGATCCAGTGTGGCCATGCGATCAGGCTTCAGAAGTGATGCGGCCACCATGTCGGCGGTAATGCGGGTGTGCCACTGAAAGATGGGTGTGTTCAGGTGTTCCACGCGGGCTTCATTGCCGTTGCTGCCGCCGTGGTCAAAGCGGCTGCTTCGCACGTTGTCGAGCCTCCAGGCATCGCCAGAATCGAATTGACCCGAGTCAGCGTGTATCTGCGCGGCCAGGCGCCCCTTGCCGTCGAACTCGAAGATGCGCACATCCAGCATGCCGCCGTGGGGTGCCAGGGCCCGCACGTTGACTGCGAACGAGTGGTCGTCCTGGCGCTCTTTGAGCCAAGCCCCCGTCGCACCGCTTGTCAGGCGGCCCAGATACCGCACCTTGACGAGCTGCGCGGCGCGGTCCGCCAATGGGGCCAGATAGTCGCCCACGGCAAAGGTCAACAGCACAAACACGCCGCCCAACGCCAGCAGCGTGCGCAATGCACGCCAAGGGCCCATGCCGCTGGTGCGCATGATGGTGAACTCAGAGCTTTGTGCAAAGCGCGCCATCACGAAGATGGTGCCGATGAGCACCGTGATGGGCAACAGCTCATACAGATGGCTCGGAATGCTCAACGTCACAAACAAAAGGGCATGCGACAGCTGGTATCCATCTGCGCCGGCACGGCCCACCCAGCGCAATTCGTCGATCAGGTCGAAGAAAAAAAACAGCGCCAGGAAACCCGCCGTGACAAAGGCGACGGCCGACAGGGCCTCGCGGTGAATGAGGTGACGAAGGGTTTTCATGACGCGCTCGCTTCAGGCTTTGGCGCTGGCCAAAGGCGGCGCACGCTCCACTGGTTATGCCGTATGGCCAGTACGAGCAAGGCCAGCACCAGCGTGCCGCCATGCAGCAGCAGCATGAAGCTACCCAAGCCCAGGCGGCTGGCACCGACCCAGCTTTGGCCCAGCGTCATCAGGTTGTAGTAAGTGACGAAACCAAAAAGCGCGAACACCATGCTGGTGCTGCTGGCTGCGCGTGGGTTGACGCTGGCCACCGCCAGGCCCAACAACACAAAATTGACCGCCGCCAGCGCCAGCCCCAAGCGCCAGCCCAGCTCCGCGCGATAGGCGGGCAAAGGTTGTGTGAGCAAATCGTAGGTGGTGCGGGATTTCACGGCCTGCTCTTCGGCCGAGCCCGTGGGGGCCGACCCGATACGGGTGCCGTATTCGGCAAACTCGCTGATCTTGACCCCGGGCTTATCGAGAGCTGTCTCCAGCCGCTGGCCCTGGGTGAGGATGGCCACGCGTTCGCTGTTCTGCGTCTCCAGCCGAGCGCTACGGGCGGATGTCACTGATTCGCGTTTGCCGTCGTTGGCGGCAATGAAGACGTTGTTGCCAACCTGGTTGTCCGGGCTGTCTTTGTCGACGAAGAAAACACGGCTGCCATTGGATGACTCCTGGAACTCGCCGGGTGCAATGCGGTCGATGTCGCTGCGCTGCTCGTAGCGGGTTTTGAGCTCCTGGATCTGGGAGTTTGCCCAGGGCCACACCAGCAGGGACAACACGGCGATGACCACCATCACCGGCCAGGCAAATCGAATCAGGGGACGAACCAGGCTGATCAGCCCGCGTCCGCTGGCGAACCAGATCACCATTTCGCTGTCTCGGTACATGCGCGACAACGTGGCGACCACGGCGATAAAAAGACTCAGGCTCAAAATCGTGGGCAATTGGCCCAGAACCGTGAAGCCCATGACCAGCATGACGTCGGAGGGACTGACACTGCCTTTGGATGCCTGGCCGAGGGTGCGAATAAGCATCATGGTCATGACCACGGTTACCAGCACCACCAGCGTCGCGCCAAAGCTGCGGGCCAACTCTTTGCGTATGGATGAATCGAATAACATAAGCTACGAGCGTGTCATGTACTTTTACGTGCCCGCGAAAACCACAAGAACCGGAAAACAGGGCCGGAATAAAACGCAGGGCGGAGCGCAGCGTGATTGCCACATGTGTTCTGCAACGTAGTGGCCGGGCCTGTTTCCTGGCTGCCCCGAAGGCCGAGCCTGGAGGTTGTCACTCGGGTCGCTGCACTGGCCCAAGCCTTGGTACTGGTGGCGCACTGCACGTCGTGATAAGTGGCACCAATCGTTAATACGGGTACGTAAAAGTGCATGACACGCGCTAAGGAAAACACCGATTATGAACTTTGATCTCAAGACCCTTGACCTGGCAACGGCTGCCTCGGAAAAATGTGACCTGCTGCTTGTGCTGATCCCTGAGGGCTTCAAGCCGGGCCCCGATGGCCTGTCCTTGATCATCGCGCAAGCGCTCAAAAGTGGGGATCTGACATTGAAGGCAGGCAAGCAGTTGCCGCTGTACCAGGTGCCGGCGGTGGCCGCACGCCGCGTACTGCTGGTGGGTGTGGGGGATGGCTCTGCGCGCGCATTGCGCCAGGCGGTGTTGGCAGCCAGCGGCGCGTTCAAGGCCCCTCAAACCAAGCGGTTGGTGCTGTGTTTTGCAGGAGCTGTCGCGCCGGGTGCGGTCAGTGCTGTGGTGCAAGCGGTTGCCGAGGCCAGCTACGTCTACACCACCACCAAACCAAAGGCTGAAGCGCGCGCCCTGGGCCGTTGTGTCGTGGGGGTGCCCCATATCGCCGAGGCCCGTGAGGCTTTCGACAACGGCGTTGCACTGATTGCGGGCATTGAGTTTGCTCGTGAGTGGGGCAACCGCCCGGCCAATCACGCAACCCCCAACCTTTTGGCAGATGCGGCCAAAGCACTGGCCAAATGGCCGCGCATTCAATGCAAGGTCTACGGCAGTGCCGACGTTGCCCGGCTTGGCATGGGCGCCTTCATGGCCGTGGCCCGGGGTTCAGAAGAACCTTTGCGCTTCATCGAGCTGCGTTATAGCGGCGGCGCCAAAAACAAGGCGCCGGTGGTTCTGGTGGGCAAGGGAATCACCTTTGACACGGGTGGCATTTCCATCAAGCCCTCGGCTGAGATGGATGAAATGAAGTTCGACATGTGCGGGGCCGCCAGTGTGCTCGGCACTTTCCGCGCGTTGGCCGAGCTGCAGCCTGCTATCAACGTGGTGGGGTTGATCCCCGCCTGCGAAAACATGCCCGATGGACGTGCAGTGAAGCCAGGTGACGTGGTCACCAGCATGAGCGGGCAGACCATCGAAATTTTGAATACCGATGCCGAAGGCAGGCTGGTACTGTGTGATTCCCTGACGTATGCGGCGCGCTTCAAGCCGGCGGCGGTGGTGGATATCGCCACGTTGACGGGCGCTTGTGTCATCGCCTTGGGGGGGGTGCGCAGCGGGCTGTTTGCCAATAACGATGGCCTGGCCTCTGCGTTGCAAGACGCCGGCGACGCCGCGCAGGACCCCTGCTGGCGCATGCCGCTGGACGACGACTACGCAGATGGCCTCAAGAGTAATTTTGCGGACATGGGCAACGTGGCTGGCCGCGCGGGGGGGGCCATCACGGCGGCCAAGTTCCTGCAAAAATTTGTGGGTGATACGCCCTGGGCGCACCTGGACATCGCTGGCACCGCATGGCGAGGCGGCGCAGCCAAAGGTTCGACGGGGCGGCCAGTGGGTCTGCTCGTGCACTATCTTTTGGGCCAGGCCGCAGTACACGCGGCAATGCCTGCGCCACCGGCGACCACCAGCGCCACCAAGGTCGCAAGGGTCGCAAAACCCGCAGCCAAGCGCGCGCAGCGGGCAAAAATTTCCTCCTGAGCGAGCCATGACAGAGGTTGCCTTTCACTTCAACGCGCCCGACAAGCTCGCCTATGCCTGCCGTTTTGCGCGCAAGGTTCACCGCAGTGGGGCACGCCTGGTGATTGCAGCACCTGCAGACACATTGCAAGTACTGGACCGCATGCTCTGGACACTGGCACCCCAGGATTTTCTAGCCCATTGCCGCAGCGATGCCGACGAAGAACTGGTGCATGCGTCGCCTGTGTTATTGGCGGTGGATGTGGCGTCAGCCCCACACCACGAAGTTTTGCTGAATCTTTACAGCGAGGTCCCTGAGGGATTCGCGCGGTTTGACCGGCTGGTGGAAGTCGTGAGTGCCCAGGATGAAGCGGATCGTGCACAAGCGCGCGTGCGGTGGCGCCACTATGCCTCGCGTGGTTACTCCATCGTTCGTCACGATCTGGTGTTGAAAGCAGGTTAATGGCACTCCCACCCAGAACACCTCCGCGCTTTGTGCCGACACTCACTGAAGTGGTGCAGGTGCCGGGCGTGTCGTCGACTCCCGGGGCCAATACGACGACCAGTGCACCATTGCAGCGCACCCCTGTTGTGCCCGTGGCTATGCCAAGTCACCCGCCAGCCCCATCCTCTCCATCGCCGTTATTGCAGCCACAAGGCATCGCCGCACGATCAGCCCCCCCGTCGGCGCTGCCGCCCGCAAAGGCCCCACTGCCGATGGCATCCCCTGGTTCTGCCTCATTGCAAGGTGGTCAGGCATTGTCGTCGGTCACCACCTCGGTGCCAGTTGCTGGGGTGGCTCGTCATGTGTCCACGGCCGCACCTGGCTTGGCGGTTCACAGCAATGCACCGGCAAGCACGACGCTTGGCACTCAGCGGTTACCCGATGGCATGGAGGAATACATGGTGCATCGGGTGATGCAGCGTGTGGACGTTGTGCTGGATCAACGTTTGCGTGATGCGATTGCCACGGTGGTGCAAGAGCAGACAAGATCCGTGCTGCCGAGATTGCGCGAAGAGATCGAATCGGTGGTTCGCCATGCCGTTTATGAGGCCGTTGCAGACGAATTGGCAAGCGGTTCGGCCTCGTCGCCCCGGCGATGACAGGGTATTCCCCTGTGGCTTGGCTCGCACGTAATCGTGTTCCCTAATGATCTGGCCCGTAAATTGCGATATGTTCGCCTGCGTTGGGACACGAAACTAATTCTCAGCGTTTATCTTTACTGGAGATTTATATGCAATTGAAGTTGAAACTGACCGTGGTTGCTGCTATCGCGGCTGCTGCTGGTGTGGCCTCTGCACAAGAGCAGGTGGTCAAGATCGGCCACGTAGCTCCGGTTTCCGGCGCTCAAGCTCACTACGGCAAGGACAACGAAAATGGCGCCCGTATGGCCATTGAAGAGCTGAACGCGCAAGGCATCACCATTGGTGGCAAGAAGACCAAGTTTGAACTGGTGGCTGAAGATGACGCTGCCGATCCAAAGCAGGGCACGGCTGCTGCACAAAAACTGTGTGACTCCAAGGTTGCAGGCGTTGTTGGCCACCTGAACTCCGGCACCACCATCCCAGCATCCAAGGTTTACAACGACTGTGGCATCCCCATGGTGACGGGTGCAGCGACCAACCCTAACCTGACCAAGCCCGGTTACAAGACGACCTTCCGTATCATCGCCAACGACAACGCCCTGGGCGCTGGTCTGGCTTTCTACGCGGCGGACACCCTCAAGCTCAAGACCGTTGCGATCATCGATGACCGTACCGCTTACGGCCAGGGCGTCGCCAACGTGTTCAAGAAGGTTGCCGCTGAAAAGGGCATGAAGGTGGTGGACGAGCAGTTCACCACGGACAAGGCCACGGACTTCATGGCCATCCTGACTGCCATCAAGTCCAAGAACCCCGATGCCGTGTTCTTCGGCGGCATGGACCCTCAAGCAGGCCCGATGCTGCGTCAGATGGAGCAGTTGGGCATGGGCAAGGTGAAGTACTTTGGTGGTGATGGCGTTTGCACGTCAGAAATCGCCAAACTGGCTGGTGGCGCCAAGACCCTGGAGAACGTCATCTGCGCTGAAGGTGGTTCATCGCTCGCCAAGATGCCTGGTGGTACGGCCTGGAAGGCCAAGTACGATGCCAAGTACCCCAATCAGTTCCAGGTTTACAGCCCATACACCTACGACGCCACGTACCTGCTGGTAGACGCCATGAAGCGCGCCAACTCCGTGGATCCCAAGGTTTACGTGAACGAACTGGCCAAGGCGAACTTCAAGGGCGTGACCTCCACGATCGCTTTTGAACCCAACGGCGAAATGAAGAACCCAGCCATCACGCTGTACAACTACAAAGACGGCAAGAAGACCCCTCTGTAATTGAGCGGCACCTTCCCGCAAGGCACCCTGGTGCGTTGCGGATGTCAAAAAGGCTTCCGGTTGGAAGCCTTTTTTCATGGGCGTCAATGAAACACGGCGCGCTGAGCTCAACGAGCGCCAGGAACTGAATGGTTCGTTGTCGTTGACTAGCTAGCGGCGCACTTGAAGCGCCCCAGGGTTGACGATGTTCGTGGGAGTGCCCTTGATGAAGTTCACCACGTTTTCAAACGCCGCACCAAAATAAAGCTCGTAGCTGTCTTGCTCAACGTAGCCGATGTGGGGCGTGCAAATACAGTTTTCGAGCCTGAGCAATGCGTGGCCTTGCAAAATGGGTTCGCTCTCGAACACGTCCACGGCAGCCAAGCCCGGACGGCCCCGGTTCAAGGCCGCAATGAGGGCATCCGGTTCGATGATTTCGGCGCGCGATGTATTGACGAACAGTGAGGTGGGCTTCATGCACGAAAGGTCTTCAAGCGAGATCACCCCCCGCGTTTCATCATTGAGCCGAAGATGAAGCGAAATGACATCGCATTGCGAGAAGAATTCTTCGCGCGTAGTGGCCACCTGATAGCCATCGGTGAGCGCCTGCACGCGTGAGGCCTCTCGCCCCCATATCCGCACGTTCATGCCAAACGCACGCGCATAACCTGCCACGAGTTGGCCGGTGCGGCCATAGCCCCAGATACCCATGGTTTTGCCCCGCAACACAGTGCCAAGGCCGAAGTTGGTAGGCATGGATGCGGTTTTGAGCCCCGACTGTTGCCACGCACCATGTTTGAGGTTGGAGATGTATTGCGGCAGCCTGCGCGCAGCGGCCATGACCAGGGCCCATGTCAATTCCGCCGGTGCGACGGGGGAGCCCACGCCCTCGGCAACCGCAATGCCACGCTCGGTGCAGGCAGTCACGTCCACGTGGCTGCCGACCTTGCCCGTCTGCGCAATGAGCTTGAGCCTGGGGAGCTTTTCAACCAGTTGCCGGGTGATTTGCGTGCGTTCCCTGATGAGCACGATCACGTCTGCATCTTTGAGCCGAATAGAGAGCTGACCCAGGCCCTTGACAGTATTGGTGTACACCTTGGCGGTGTAAGGGTCGAGACGAGAGGCGCAATGCAGTTTGCGCACTGCGTCCTGATAATCGTCGAGGATCACAATATTCATTCTGATATTGTGCCTTGGTAGAACATGCATCCACCCATGGGTGACGCGCGTGGCGTATCAAAACGACCTGCTTTTGGTGACCGAGTGTTTGCATGGGCGGGCGAAACCGCCGATGCGAGCCTCGTGAGGCGCCATTGAGCGCTACATTGAGCCGACGCACCTGTGCACAAATACGGTGCCGACCGGGTCGCAAGCCGGCGTTGGGTCGTTCCTTGGTGTGTTTTTCACAGTGCTTGGCGCCATTGCCCAGACTTCAATCGGGCACGGTCATGCCTGCAACGCCTCCGAAGCTGCCAGGCGGTCCAGTTCGGCACAGACATCGGCCATTCGTCCCGCGATGACCAACCGCCCGCTGCGCACATCCGAAACGCGTTTAACAGCCCTTGCAGGCGCATTGGCGGAAGCCTCTGCGGCTAGCGATGCAAGAAAGGTATTGCGACGGCTGCTTGCAGCTAATTTTGGCAAAAAAGACCGCCGCGCTATGGGTGAGGGTTGGGTGGGCAGGTCCGGCTGGCGGGACGGGGGACGGACAGTGAACGGCCAGTTGCCGCGCAAGGGTCGTGGGGCGGGCAGCTCGGCGGGGCTGTGGTTGGCAGACAAGGTGCCGCTTGCGCTGATGCTGCCATCTGCCGTGGCTGAGTTGCTGTGCACACGGTGGTGTTGATCGGTTGTATCAGGCCCGCAATGTGTGCCTTCAGATACTGGTATTCGTGGGAAATGCGCGAGCAGCCGCTTGATACGTCGCCACGGGCCTCGAAGGGCAAAAAATGCAGAAAGAGTGGTCAAGGCAAATCCCATGTGAAAACTCCGAAGGTCGGGGGTCGAACATAGGCAGGATTGCGTGTGATTCCCCGTCGATGCCTCGCGTGTGAAGCAGGCGCCGACACGGTCGAGCCCAACGCCAACACAGCTTGTGTGGCGCTGTTTTGTTTCACAGAGAGGCAAGATTGACGGATAAAGAGGCCGTCACCGCAGGGCTGGTGCACCATGGCTGGTACACCAAACGCCCGCCACCCGCGGTGTGGCCCAAAAGGCTCCAGGCGCTTACATCAGCATGGTGTTGCGGATAAGTCCCACAGCGAGGCCTTCGATTTCAAAGGGCTCACCCGGTTCAACCACAATCACTGGGTAATCGGGGTTTTCAGGCAGCAACTCGATGGCGGTGGCGGTACGGCGCAGGCGCTTTACCGTCACCTCGTCGCCGAGGCGGGCCACGATGATCTGGCCATTGCGAGCTTCTCGCGTGGATTGCACGGCGAGCAGGTCTCCGTCCATGATGCCAACGTCGCGCATGGACATGCCGCGCACTTTGAGCAGGTAATCGGGCTTGTGCTGAAAGAGACTGTTCTCAACGCTGTAGGTTTTGTCCACGTGTTCCTGCGCGAGAATGGGCGATCCCGCTGCCACACGGCCTATCAGGGGCAACACCAGTTGCGACAGGCCTGGAATCGGCAGACTGAACTGGTTGCCACGCGCGGCATTGATTGAGCGCACAGTGTCACTGCGCAGACGAATCCCACGGGAGGTTCCGCTGACCAGCTCAATCACGCCCTTGCGTGCCAGGGCTTGCAGATGCTCTTCTGCGGCATTGGCCGACTTGAAGCCCAGTTCGTTCGCGATTTCTGCGCGGGTGGGCGGAGCACCGGTGCGTGCAATGGCGGTCTGGATTAGGTCCAGGATCTGCTGCTGGCGAGCGGTGAGTTTGGGGTTGTCGAGCATGGTGCTTTCCGGTGGAGGCGGGTACAGTGACGAACAACTGTTTTTTAATCCAGTAGCTGTATTTTTCACCAGTTTTTCGGAGTGTGCAAGTGAGCGGGCAAAAAATTGTGGTTTTGGGGACAGGCGGCACGATTGCAGGAACCTCTGCAACCGCTGGCGACAACATCGGCTACATCGCTGCGCAGGTAGGCGTGGAGCAACTACTGGGCGCGGTACCCGGCTTTCAGGCGTTTGTCCACGGTACGCTCGTGACCGAGCAAGTGGCGCAAATCGACAGCAAAGACATGGACGTGGATGTGTGGAGGGCGCTTGCCCTGCGTTGCATCCACCATTTGGCAGACCCTGAGGTGCGTGGCCTTGTCATTACCCATGGCACCGATACCTTGGAAGAAACCGCATGGTTTCTGCAACAGGTAGTGGACACCTGCAAACCGGTGGTGCTGACCTGTGCGATGCGCCCCGCAACGGCATTGGCGCCCGACGGCCCACAAAATCTGCTGGATGCCCTGGCCGTGGCTCAAATGCCTGGCGCCACGGGTGTGCTTGTGGTTGCAGCGGGTGAGATCCATGACGCCCTGCACGTTCAGAAAGTGCACCCCTACCGCGTGCAGGCGTTCAGTTCGGGCGATGCTGGCCCTGTGGGCTGGGTGGAGGAGGGCCAGGTGCGATTAGTACAAAACTGGCCTACAGCGCTTGCACAGAAAGCGCTAAATGCTATTGAAAATATAGCTAAGGCACCCAATTGGCCTCTTGTTGAAATCGTCATGAGCCACGCAGGTGCCTCGGGTACGCTGGTGGATGCGCTGGTCCGCGAGGGGGTCCGGGGCATTGTGGTGGCCTGCACGGGCAATGGGACCATTCACCAGGTGCTCGAAGCGGCATTGCTGCGGGCACAGGCTGCCGGGGTGCGCGTCGTGCGCTCCACACGCTGCCCCGAAGGACAGGTGATTCCCAAGCCTGGCGATCAATTGCCGGACGCCCGTGGTTTATCGCCTGTGAAGGCGCGTATTTCCCTGGTATTGGATCTGCTCTGAGGCAAAAAGCACCACAGGTGCCACCAAGCCAAAAAAAAAGCGACACCCCATAGGGGTGTCGCTTTGGTATTTGCGTAATGGTGCCGATCCAGGGCCGACCGTCAGTGCATCAGCTGGCCAGCGCCTGCAACGCGCGCGCGGTGATTTCATCCACACTGCCTGTGCCACTGATGGCGCGGTACTTGGGGGCCATCGTCGGTTCGCTTTGGGCCCAGCTGCTGTAGTAATCCACCAAAGGACGCGTTTGGTCGCTATAAACCTGCAGACGTTTCTTGACGGTTTCTTCCTTGTCGTCGTCGCGCTGGATCAGCTCTTCACCCGTCACATCGTCTTTGCCGGCGACCTTGGGCGGGTTGAACTTGACGTGATAGGTGCGGCCGCTGGCGGCGTGCGAGCGGCGGCCGCTCATGCGCTCGATGATGGCGTCAAACGGTACGTCGATTTCAAGCACATAGTCCAGCTTGACGCCCGCTGCCTTCATGGCGTCGGCCTGAGGAATGGTGCGGGGAAAACCGTCGAACAAAAAACCATTGGCGCAGTCGGGCTCGGTAATACGCTCCTTGACCAGTCCAATGATGATGTCGTCACTGACCAGGGCCCCTGAATCCATCACGGCTTTGGCCTGCAGGCCCAGGGGCGTGCCAGCCTTGACGGCAGCGCGCAACATGTCGCCAGTGGAGATTTGCGGGATACCGTATTTCTGGCAGATGAACGTGGCTTGCGTGCCCTTTCCGGCGCCTGG
This sequence comes from Acidovorax radicis, assembly GCF_020510705.1. Taxonomy (NCBI): domain Bacteria; kingdom Pseudomonadati; phylum Pseudomonadota; class Betaproteobacteria; order Burkholderiales; family Comamonadaceae; genus Acidovorax; species Acidovorax radicis. Next base: position 2,664,705 of record NZ_CP075184.1, on the reverse strand, counting down.
CGCGCCCAGCAGGATCAGTCTCATGGAACTCCTCGAAGGTTAGAAATCTTTTGGCGCCGCTGGCATGGGCTTGCAAGGGGCGTCAAAAGCCCTCGTGCGCACCCGGGGTGTAGCGCTCTCTTTGCGAACAAGGATAGCATGTGACAACCTTGTGCTGACTTACACGGCATCCGCATTTCGGCGCATGAAAACGCCTCGGTTTCTACCGCAGGGGTTCAATGCCTTTTGCCGGGCAGCCTGTCACCAGAATGCCCGGCAAAAGGCATTGGTCGCCTGCGCGCGTAGCAATCCGTCTATCTCGCTACCCTCATGACTGGATCAACGAATGAATCGATCAGCTTGATTCGCCAAAAAGCGCACGCACCCGTTCCAGATCTTGCGGGGTATCCACGCCCGGGCCGGGTGCAGCCGCTGCCAGGTGCACGGCAATGCGGTGCCCGTGCCACAGGGCTCGCAGTTGTTCAAGCGCCTCGACCGCTTCGGTGGGCGCTGGCGCCAGGGCGGGGAACGCGCGCAAAAAACCGGCGCGGTAGCTATAGATGCCCACATGGCGAAGGGGCGCGAATCCGGCCAGCGCCCCCATCAGGGGCGACGCCGCTTGTGCGGCGCCTTGCCACCAGGCGGTGCCGGCATGGTCGCGAGCGAAGGGAATCGGCGCCCGACTGAAATAGTGCGCCAGGCCGCGCGCGTCCAGCACCACCTTCACCACGTTGGGGTTGGTGTAGTCGGCCAGCGAATCAATCGCGTGGGCCGCCGTGCCCATGCTCGCGTCAGGCCGGGCGGGCAGCAAGGCGGCCACGGCGTCGATGAGGACCGGGTCCATCAGGGGTTCGTCTCCCTGAACATTGACAACAATGTCGTCGCCATCGAGCCCCAGCGCAACACACGCTTCGGCCAAACGATCGCTGCCGCTGGCATGGTCGGTGCGCGTCAGAATGGCCTGCACGCCGTGGGCTTCGCAGGCCCTGAGGATGCGCGCATCGTCAGCCGCGACCACCACACGCGTCGCATGGCTTTGCATGGCACGCTGGGCCACCCGCACCACCATGGGGCGGCCGGCGATGTCGGCCAAAGGTTTGTCTGGCAACCGGCTTGACGCCATGCGCGCCGGAATCAGCACCGTGAACGGGCTGGCAGCCGCCGTGGCGCCCGTGGCGCTCATTGCGCCAGTTCCTCATCGGTCAGCACGCGTGCTTCCGTTTCAAGCAGCACCGGAATGCCATCGCGCACCGGATAGGCCAGCCGCGCACTGCGCGAGACAAGCTCTTGCGCTTCACGGTGGTAGGTCAAAGGGCCTTTGGTCACGGGGCAGACCAGCAGTTCAAGCAGTTTGGGGTCCATGGGACAGTGGCTTTCCGCAGGGGATCAATCAAGCTGGGGATGATAGCGGCGACATCGGCGGAACATGCCCACGCAAACGCGCATCCAGCGCCTCAAAAAAGCCTGGATCGATGTCCAGCACCAGGGGAACAGCCAAAGCATCCGGTGATACGGTCCACAGCTTGACCGCATCTTTTTCGGTGCAAATGACCTGATTGCGCTTGTTGGAATTACCTTTCCAGCTATCAAAATCATAGTGATCAGGCAACGCATCGGTGCGCGCCAGTGTGAGCCCACGGGCACGCAGCATGGCAAAAAAATCGCCAGGCCGCGCGACGGCTGCGACGGCGTGCAGGGCTTGACCCTGCAAACTGGCCAATGGGACCTGTGTTCCGTCGGACCTGAGTGCATAGGCGGCCAGGTTGCGCCGCAGGGCAAAGGCCGGCGGCGGTGGGGACGCCAATGGCGGCACGCTGCCCGCATACAGCAGTAAATCCATCGGGCGGGGCCACGCCTCGCGCAGCGGGCCCGCAGGCAGCAAAAAGCCATTGCCTACGCCCTGGTCATTGAAGACGCAGACCTCGATGTCCCGCTGCAGCGCGAGATGCTGCAGGCCGTCATCACACACGATCACGTCGGTGTGGGGGTGGGCCGCAAGCAGCGCACGGGCGGCCGTGATGCGGCGCGGCGCCACGAAGAGGGGTACGGCAGGGCCGGCAGCCAGGCTGCGTGCGATCAACGCGGGCTCATCCCCCACATCGGAGGGCAGGCTGTCAGGCGTCACCGCCCGGCAATCGCGGCTGCGGCGGCCATATCCGCGCGAGATCACGCCCGGATGCAGGCCCTGCGCCTGCAGGTGCTTGACCAGCGCGATGACCACGGGGGTTTTGCCGGCGCCACCGGCGATGACGTTGCCCACCACCACCACGGGGCGGCCGGGGTGCTCAGATGTGAAAACCCCGGTGCGATAGAGCAGGCGGCGCAGGGCTATCAACGCGCGATACAGCTGCGACACGGGCCACAAGCCCCATGCGGCCACGCTGCGCGACTGCCAGATTTTTTGCAGTCCGCGTTCTTCTGACGCACCGTGGTGCAGAACGGGTGACGTGCGGGGGGGCGTCGAGGAGGGCGGCTGCGGCCCAGCGGCAGCCATGTGCCTCAGTGGTTGCCTGCGCGCGCGGAGGCGGACGACTGCGTGGCGAACGTGATCTGCGTCAGGCCCACGCGGCGCGCGGCCTCCATCACCGTGACCACCGATTGGTGTGGCGACATGGCGTCGGCACTGATGATGACCACACTGTCGCGTCCAGCCGTGGCTTGCGCCCGCAGCACCTGCGCCACCGCATCCACGGTTTTGCCTTCCACCCCTGTTTTATTGACCGCATACCGGCCATCGGCCGCCACGGAGACGATCACTTCTTTGGGGTGGTCGCGCTGCTGCTCGGCATCGGCCACAGGCAGCGTGAGTTGCAACTCGGTGAACTTGCTGTACGTGGTGGTCAGCATCAGAAAGATGAGAATCACCAGCAGCACGTCGATGAAGGGGATCAGGTTGATCTCCGGCTCATCTTTGGCGCGGGGGCGGAAGTTCATTTGGCTTTGCGCAGGCGAAGAATGTGGCGCACGAACTGCTCGGAGGCAAGCTCCAGCGTGAGCAGATACGCGTCCACGCGGGCACGAAAGTAGCGCCAAAAGATCAACGACGGGATGGCCACAATCAAGCCAAACGCGGTGTTGTACAGGGCCACAGAAATACCGTGGGCCAACTGGGCCGGATTGCCGCCGCCTAGGCCTTGGCCCACGCCACCCGAGCCTGCCTGCGAGCCAAAGATCTCGATCATCCCGATCACCGTGCCCAGCAGCCCGAGCAGGGGCGCGGCAGAGGCAATGGTTGCCAGCGCGGGCAAATACTTCTCAAGCCGATGGGCCACCGCGCGACCCGAGCCCTCCATGGCAGCGCGCAAATCGCTTTCGCTGCATTGGGGGTTGCTGTTCAAGGTGCGCAGGCCACTGGCCAACACCTCGCCCAGGGCTGAACTTTGCGCAAGCTGGTTCACCACGTCGGGCGTGGGCAACGCCTTGGATGACACCGTGATGGCTTCATCGAGCAGTTTTGGGGGGGCAACGCGGGCCGTTTTCAGGGCCAAAAAGCGCTCAAAAATGAGTGCCAGTCCCAGAATGGAACACGCAACCAGGGGCCAGATGGGCCAGCCTGCGGCTTGTATGATGGACAGCAAATCTCTCTCCGCGCAGATGAAGCAACCGCCGATTATGGCCCAGCTTGGAACGGCTTCTTCGTCACAAACCATTACACAATCCACCGGGGGATCAACCCACCCGGTCACCCACAAAAACTGTGGATAACTTTGTGGGCAACCCTGCCTCAGCGTCTCGCAAAGTGGCGCCACGCCGTGCTTACAACAGATTGATGAATTTTTGAACAGTGAAATATCCTTATAAATCAATCACTTGCACGTGCACTGGTGCTATGCGGGCGATTCCTGCTGGGGCCTTCCGTTCTGCCACGGCTGCTCGGCTTCTGTGGAGTACTCGCCTGGTGAACGCGGCGCAAACGCCCGCCGTTGCTCATGTTTGAGCGCTCAGGCCTCGCCGTGGCGCCGCGTGTATGGGAGGTTGGCGCGCTATGCCGCGCCATTGCTGATGCGCTGGAGGCGCGGTTCAACCCTGTGGCGGTGCGCGGCGAGATCACAGGCTTCTCGCGCGCATCCAGTGGGCATTGCTACTTTTCGATCAAGGACGCCAACGGCCAGTTGCGTTGCGCCATGTTCCGTCGCGCGGCCACCCTGCTTGACTTTTCGCCGCGCGATGGCGAATTGGTGGAAGTGCGGGGGCGCCTGGGTGTGTATGAGGCGCGCGGCGATCTGCAGTTCATTGTCGAAAGCATGCAGCGCGCGGGGCAGGGCGCTCTTTTCGAGCAGTTCCTGCGGCTGAAGGCGCAACTGGACGCCGAAGGCCTTTTTGACCCCGCCCGCAAGCGCCCGTTGCCCCTGCAGCCGCGCGGTATCGGCCTGGTTACCTCGCTCGGCGCTGCGGCGCTGCACGATGTCATCACGGCGCTGCGCCGCCGAGTGCCCCACATCCCCGTGGTGCTGGTGCCGGCCCTGGTGCAGGGTGTATCGGCCCCGACATCCATCATCGCAGCGCTATCAAAACTGTATCTATTGGCGCAGGCAGAACAAGCGCCAGGGGCTGATTTGACTCTAACCCCTGCCGTCGATGTGATTTTGCTGGTGCGCGGCGGCGGTTCCATGGAAGACCTGTGGGCCTTCAACGACGAACAACTGGCACGCACCATCGTGCAAAGCCCGGTGCCGCTGATCAGCGGGGTAGGGCACGAGACCGACTTCACCATCGCCGACTTCTGCGCAGACCTGCGCGCACCCACACCCACGGCAGCGGCCGAGCTGGTGGCGCAGCCGCGCGATGTCTGGCTGGGGGCGCTGGGCCTGCTCGGGAACCGTATCAGCGACGGTGTGCAGCGCCAGCTCGATACACGCTACCAACGGCTCGACCAGGCTGCGGCCAGGCTGGGCCGCCCGTCGGGCCTGGTGGCGCGACAACACCTGCGCCAGGCGCGCCTGGCGCAGCGCATGCGCCATGGGATGCTATTGAAACTGCAGCGCCTTGCGCAGGGCCAGCAAGCGCTGCAAGCCCAATTGCCTGAAAAAATGCAGCGCAGCCTTACCCAACAGGCTGACCGCATCGAACGCGCCGCCATGCGCCTTGAACTGCTGGACCCACGGCTGGTGCTGCAGCGGGGTTATGCCTTGTTGACTGGCGCTGACGGCCACGCCGTGACCAGCGTCCGGCAGGCGCCGCCCGGCACGGCGCTGCGCGCCACGCTGGCCGACGGAGCCGTCGATGTCACCGTGTCACAACCCCGGCTCCTGTAGGACAGGAGCGGTTTCGTGGGCTTTTGTCCATCCGCACGGGATGGCAGAGGCTGCACAGGTCATCCGTTCTTCCTACAATGCCTTTTTCGCGCTGAGACCGACGGTCATTCCAGAATTTCAAACCACAAGGAAACACCACCATGGAACACACCCTTCCCCCGCTGCCATATGCCATCGACGCCCTGGCGCCCCATTACAGCCAGGAAACGCTGGAGTACCACCACGGCAAGCACCACAACGCGTATGTGGTGAACCTGAACAACCTGCAAAAGGGCACCGAATTCGAAGCCATGACGCTCGAAGAGATCGTCAAGAAGGGCAGCGGCGGCATCTACAACAACGCCGCGCAGATCTGGAACCACACGTTCTTCTGGAGCTGCATGGCTCCCCAAGGCGGCGGTGAACCTTCGGGCGCGTTGGCCGCTGCCATCAATGCCAAGTGGGGCAGCTATGCAGCCTTCAAGGAAGCTTTTGTGAAGTCCGCCGTGGGCAACTTCGGCTCGGGCTGGACCTGGCTGGTGAAGAAGGCCGACGGCAGCGTGGACATCGTCAACACGGGCGCCGCTGGCACGCCACTGACCACCGCTGACAAGGCGCTGCTGACGGTCGATGTGTGGGAACACGCTTATTACATCGACTACCGCAACATGCGCCCCAAGTTTGTCGAGACCTTCCTCGACAAGCTGGTGAACTGGAAGTTTGCGGAAGCCAACTTCGCCTGAGACCCGAAAGGCATTCAGACCACCTGGATGCATGTGGGTTCTGCCGTTCGGCAGTCGGCAGTCGGCAGTCGGCAGTCGGCAGTCGGCAGTCGGCAGTCGGCAGCAGGGTAAATGTGCCCTGCCGCCAGCCCATAAAAAAACGGCCTTCGGGCCGTTTTTTTATGCGTGATTTCAACCCACGATCAGCGTGCCGCAGCGTCGCTAGAATCCATCAAAAAATATCTAGCCTTTTAGGCCTCTAGCGCAAGCACAGTAAGCGCGAGAAGCTACCAAAAATATAGTGCTTCAAACCCAAACTATGGGCGGCTTTCATGTCGATAGTCACTTGTGGCTAAAGGGCGTGCCCGCAAGCTTGGTGCCTGCCTTGATGCCCTTTTTGGCAAACCAGCCCTGGTTCATCTCCAGCACGTAGCGCACCGGCTTGCTGGAGCAGTGCGAGTCCAGCGTCTGGGGTTTCATGTCCGCCAGATTGACGATGGCGCCGTCATCGGCCACAAATGCCGCCGTAAGCGGCAACAAGGTGTTTTTCATCCAGAAACACTGCTGTGCGGGCTGCTCAAACACAAAGAGCATGCCTTCGTGCTGGGGCATGTCTTTGCGAAACATCAAGCCGATCTGGCGTTCCTCGGGGGCCATGGCCACCTGGGCGTCGATGCGATGCATGCCCGCCGACAGCTCCACCCGCTGCAGGCCCATCTGTGGCCCTTCTTGTGCCACAGCCACAGAGGCTGGCAGTGCGAGTGCGGCGACCAAGGCCATTCCCGCTGCAAACAGGCCCCGGTATGGGTTTTTCCGGGCGAGGGCTGGACTCAAGAAGACAAGGGGAGAGGCGTTCATGGAGGGGGCTTTTCGATCAACGGCAGGCAAAGTGGATGAGTGACTGCGGGGCTACGGGAAAGTTCGGGCACGCCCAATAAAAACGCCCGCAGAAGCGGGCGATTTTGAATCAGACGAGACCTAAAAAGCCCCGTTGCTCAGCTTCAGACAGCTTTGTGAGCGGTCTTTTTCTTGGCGACCTTCTTGTGCTTGGCCTTCTTGTGGGCTGCTTTGGTGGTCTTGGCAGCCTTGGGCGCCTTGGCTACCGGTGCGGGAGCGTCAGCAGCCATGGCAGCAGGAGCAGCGGCGGGGGCAGGAGCAGGAGCTGCAGCAGGGGCCTGTGCAAAAGCACCAGCAGCGAACAGACCGGCCACGAGGACAGCGAGGAGTTTTTTCATATATGCCGTTTCCAGTGTGAGCGAGGGGTTGAGGGCCGTGCGGTAACTCGAACGGCTCCACCCACAACGATAGCAGCGCTAGCAGCGTTGACAGGGTTCCGGGCAATATTTTTTGTCATTAGAATGGTTTGAAACCACAGTGTTTTCGCACTGTTTCGCGCTATCCGCCGGAGCCATTTCGGCACGCACAGGAGCCCCCGCTTTCCATGACCACCTCCACGCACATCAAGGTTCCGGCTGAAGGCCAGAAAATCACCGTCAATGCCGACATGTCCCTGAATGTGCCGGATGAGCCCATCATTCCGTTCATCGAGGGTGATGGCACGGGCCGGGACATCACCCCGGTGATGATCAAGGTCGTGGATGCCGCCGTGGCCAAGGCCTATGGCGGCCAAAAAAAGATCCACTGGATGGAGGTCTATGCGGGCGAAAAATCCACCAAGGTGTATGGCCCCGACGTGTGGCTGCCCGAGGAAACCCTGCAGGTGCTGCGCGAATATGTCGTGTCGATCAAGGGCCCGCTGACCACGCCCGTGGGCGGCGGCATCCGCTCGCTGAACGTGGCGCTGCGCCAGGAGCTGGACCTGTATGTGTGCCTGCGCCCTGTTCAGTACTTCAAGGGCGTGCCCTCGCCGCTGAAAGAGCCTGAAAAAACCAACATGGTGATCTTCCGTGAGAACTCGGAAGACATCTATGCGGGCATCGAATTCGAAGCCGAATCCGACAAGGCCAAGAAGCTCATCCAATTTTTGCAGGACGAGATGGGTGTCAAGAAGATCCGCTTCCCCAACACCTCGGGCATCGGTGTCAAGCCCGTATCGCGTGAGGGTACGGAGCGCCTGGTCCGCAAGGCCATCCAGTACGCCATCGATAATGAAAAGCCCAGCGTGACCATCGTGCACAAGGGCAACATCATGAAGTACACCGAAGGCGGCTTTCGCGACTGGGCGTACGCACTGGCACAAAAGGAGTTTGGCGCCCAACTGATTGACGGCGGCCCTTGGTGCAAATTCAAGAGTCCCAAGACGGGCAAGGACATCACCATCAAGGACAGCATCGCCGATGCCTTCCTGCAGCAGATTTTGCTGCGCCCCGCCGAGTATTCGGTCGTGGCCACGCTCAACCTCAACGGCGACTACATCTCGGACGCGCTGGCCGCTCAGGTGGGTGGCATCGGCATTGCCCCCGGCGCCAACATGTCCGACTCGGTGGCCTGCTTTGAAGCCACGCACGGCACGGCGCCCAAGTACGCCGGCAAGGACTACGTGAACCCCGGCTCCGAGATCCTGTCGGCCGAGATGATGCTGCGCCACATGGGCTGGACAGCGGCGGCAGACCTGATCATCCGTTCGCTCGAAAAATCCATCGCGTCGAAGAAGGTCACTTATGACTTTGCCCGCTTGATGGACGGCGCCACGCAGGTGAGCTGCTCGGGGTTCGGCCAGGTCATGATCGACCACATGTGACCTGCGGCAGAGGTCGACTCAGCCTCTGCGTTGCCGGATCGATCCACATGGATTTGCGGCCCCTGATCCCGTCCCGAGATCAGGGGCTTTTTCGTGGCGACTGCGGCTGTGTGCCCCCCCTGGCGCCACACCGTCAATTCTGTGTTGGCATTTTTCAAGCTTCCCGCCTACCATGGCCCAAATCCGTCTGTGCTTGGCTGCAAATACACCGAATGGAGGAGGGCAGAACCCGGCCTGCAGGGTTCTGTGGGGTGACGGAAATGACGAGGCATGGAGCGGGAATGCCGGGCCTGGCACCACACCATCCCTCAAACAACATAGATACCGGCGAGAGGGTGGTTTTTAGTGCGCTGCAGGTGCAACGCGCGGGAACGCCCGCCCCGGAGCAAGAGGGTTACATGGCATCTGATCTTTCTGCCGCGTACTGGGATCAAAACCCCGATGCATTGCTGGTCCTGTCACCCCAGGGCACGGTGCTGAACTGGAACCCCGCTGCCGAGGTGATCTTTGGCTATGCGCAAGCCGAGACGCTGGGGCGCTCTGTCCTGGACCTGATCGTTCCCCCCGACAGAGTGCAGGAAGACGACGGCATGCGTGCCGAGGCCCTGCGGGGCAGCTCGGTGGTGCATGAGTCGGTGCGGCGCCGCAAAGACGGCTCGCTGGTGCACGTTAACGTATCAACCAAGGCAGTGTGTGACGGCACTGGGCAGTTGCTGCATTTCCTCTCCAGCACCAAGGATGTCACCCAGCTCAAGGTGCAGCGCGATGCCAAGCTGCTGGAGGCTCGGTTTCGCGACCTGCTCGAATCCACCCCCGACGCCATCGTGATGGTCAACGTGACGGGGCGCATCGTGCTGGTCAACTCGCAGGCGGAGCGTGTGTTTGGCTACCCCCGCGCCGAGCTGCTGGGCCAGGCGGTGGAGGTGTTGCTGCCCCACCGCTATCGAGGCGCCCACCTGGGGCATCGCAGCGGTTTTTTTGGCCAGCCGCGCACCCGCACCATGGGCGCAGGGCTGGAGCTGCATGGTCTGCGCAAGGATGGCTCGGAGTTTCCGGTGGAGATCAGCCTGAGCCCGATCGACACCGAAGAGGGCACTATGGTGATGAGCGCCATCCGCGACATCACCGACCGCAAAAAAGCGGACCAGAAATTCAAGGACTTGCTCGAAGCCGCGCCCGACGCCATGGTCATCGTCGACCGCGGTGGGCACATCGTGCTGGTCAATTCCCAGGCGGTGAGGCTGTTTGGCTGGAGCCGCGATGAACTGCTGGGTCAGCCGATTGAGTTGCTGGTGCCACAGCGTTTCAGTGCCCGCCACCCCGACCACCGGCGGAATTTTTTTGCCGAACCGCGCACCCGCTCCATGGGGGCGGGCCTGGAGCTGCATGGCCTGCGCAAGGACGGCAGCGAGTTCCCCGTGGAGATCAGCCTGAGCCCGCTGGAGACGGAGGAGGGCCTGTTTGTCTCCAGCGCCATCCGCGACGTGACCGAGCGCAAGCGCATCGAGCAGGTGCTGCGCGACAAGAACCTGGAGCTGGAGAACGCGGCCCTGGTCAAAGACCGCTTTCTGGCCAGCATGTCCCACGAGCTGCGCACGCCGCTGAACGCCATCATTGGTTTCACGGGCACCTTGCTCATGAAGCTGCCCGGCCCGCTCAACACCGAGCAGGACAAGCAATTGCGCATCGTGCAGACGGGTGCCAAGCACCTGCTGTCGCTCATCAACGACCTGCTGGACGTGGCCAAACTCAGCGCCAACAAGGTCACGCTGAACCTGGAAACGTTGGACTGCAAGGCCATCATCGAAGAGGTGTCTGCCACCCTGGAGCTGGAGGCCAGGCGCAAGGGCCTGGCGTTTGTGATCCAGACCCCACCAGGGGCGGTGTCTCTGCAAACCGACCGGCGGGCTTTGAGCCAGATACTCATCAACCTGCTGGGAAATGCCATCAAGTTCACGCAGCAAGGCCAGATCGACATGGTGCTCCAGGAGCGCGTGCTGCCCGGTGGCGGTCGAGCCGTGCAATTGGAGGTGCGGGACACGGGCCCGGGCATCCCGCAGCATGAGCAGCCCCGCTTGTTTGAGGCGTTTTCCCGCGTAGAGAGCGCCGACCGCCGCCACCATGAAGGCACGGGCCTGGGTTTGCACCTGAGCCGCAAGCTGGCAGAGGCCCTGGGTGGAACCCTGGGCTTTGACAGCGAGGAAGGGCGGGGCAGCACTTTCACGCTTGAACTCCCGGAGGCCAATACATGACAAAAGCCCGCATTCTGGTCATCGAGGACGACGATGCCAGCCGGCAACTGGTTACCTACCTGCTCGAAGCGGCAGGCCATGGCGTGCTGGCGGCAGAGAACGGCGCCATTGGGCTCGCCATGGCCCTGGACGAAAGCCCGGACATCATCCTGTGCGACTTGCAAATGCCGGTGATGAATGGCTATGAGGTGGCCCGCAACCTGCGCACCACCCCCCAATGGCGCGTGGTGCCATTGGTCGCCATCACGGCTTTTTCGATGCCCGGCGACCGCGAGAAGGCACTGGAAGTCGGCTTTAATGAACACCTGTCCAAGCCCATCACGCCAGAGACGTTTGTCCAGCAGATCGAAGCGTTTCTGGGTTCCGCCGCCATAGAATCGCCCCCCCAAGGGCTGACACCACTACAGGCCCAGCATGGCGAAGATCCTTGTCGTCGATGACCTTCCCGCCAATCGGGCGCTGGTGGTCACGCTCATTGGGCACAGCGGCCACCAGGCCCTGGAAGCAGCCGATGGCGCCGAGGCGCTGGCACTGGTGCGCGCTGAGCGGCCCGATCTGGTGATCTCCGACATCCTGATGCCGACGATGGACGGCTACGAGTTTGTGCGCCAGTTGCGGGCCGACCATGGGCTGGCGGCCACGCAGGTGATCTTCTACAGCGCGCATTACCGCGAGCAGGAGGCACGCAACCTGGCGCTGGCCTGTGGTGTCACGCAAGTGTTGGTCAAGCCGTGCGAGCCGCAGGACATCCTGGCGGCCATCGAGCAGGCATTGACGCAGGTGCCGCCACTGGCCTCGGTGGCGCTGGAGCACGGCTTTCAGACCCGCCACCTGCAGCTCATGACGGACAAGCTTACCGGCAACGTGGCCGAGCTTGAAGCCATGAACCGGCGCTTGGCGGCATTGACCGATTTGAACCTGCAACTGGCCTCCGAGCGCGATCCGCAGGTGCTGCTGGCCAACGTGTGCCGCGGTGCGCGCGACCTGGTGGGTGCGCAATATGCGGTGCTGTGTGTGGTGAGCAAGCACACCGACGACGCCATCACCTGCACCAGCGGCATTGATCCTTCGCTCACCGGCCCACTGGACCTGCCCGTGGTGTCGCACGGTCTTTTGGGGCAGTTGCGCGCCGATCGCCGCTCACAGCGCCTGGTCAATGAGCGCGGCGACCCCCGCCAGATTGGCCTGCCTGCTGGCTATCCCTTGCTGCATACAGCCTTGATTGCACCCATTACCTCGCTGTCGTTTTCCTACGGCTGGATTTGCCTGGCCAACAAGCAGGGCGCAGATGCGTTCAGCGCCGATGATGAAAAAGTCCTGGCCATCCTGGGCGCACAGGTCGGGCGCATCTATGAGAATGGCAGCCTCTATCTAGAAATCCAGAAACACGCCGAGCAACTGCAGATAGAGGTTTTGGAGCGCCAGCGGGCCATGGATGCGCTGCATGCCAGCAAGGCCAGCCTGCGCAGGGCGCAAGTGCTGGCCAAGATCACCCATGTGATCAGCGGCCGTGACGGCACCTTTGAAAGCTGGCTCGACACCCTGCCGGACATGCTGGGGCTGCAAGCCGATGCCATGCCCCAATCCGCGCGCGAATGGCTGACACTGGTACACCCGGATGACCGCGACATGTTCCGCCAGCACGCGCTGCAGGCTGCACACCAGGGGGCGCGGCTCGACTTCACCTACCGCTTGTTGCGGGGCGATGGCGAGCTGGTGCACCTGCGGCAGGTGATGGAGCCTCTGGAGGACGAGGCGGGCCGTGGTGAGCAGGGCCGCTGGTTCAACACCATCCAGGATGTCACCAAGGAAAAGCGCGCCGAGGAAGAACTGCACGAAAGCGACCGTCGTTTCAATGACATGCTCGACAAGGTCGAGATGATCTCGATGATGCTCGACTGCGAAGGCCGCATCACCTACTGCAACGACTATCTGCTGCGGCTGACGGGCTGGCAGCGCGAAGAGGTGTTCGGCCGCAACTGGTTCGATCTGTTCGTGCCGGCCGAGTTGGCCCATGTGCGTGGCGTGTTTGCCGACGTACTGGCCGACCGGCCATCGGCCTGGCACTACGACAACGAGATTCTCACCCGCTCGGGCGGGCGGCGCCTGGTGCACTGGAACAACACCGTGTTGCGCTCGGTGGGCGGGCAGGTCACCGGCGTGGCGGCGCTGGGGGAAGACATCACCGAGCGCCGGGAGGCCGACCGCCGCATCAAGCGGCTCAACCGCGTGTACGCCATGCTCAGCGGCATCAACACGCTGATCGTGCGTGTGCGCCAGCGCGACGAGCTGTTTCGCGAGGCATGCCGTATTGCCGTGGAGCATGGCCAATTCAAGATCGCCTGGATCGGCCGGGTGGACCACCAGCTGCAGGAGGTGGTGCCCGTGGCCCTGGCTGGCGCGGGGGCGGAATTTCTCATGCACGTGCAGCGCCGGCTCTGGCTCCGTGAGGCCCCCACCGTCGGTGAGAGCCTGAGCGCGAGTGTGGTGCGCACCCAGCAGCCCGTGGTGTGCGAGGACATCCAGAACGACCCACGCATCCTGGTGCCCCAGCAGCTGGCTGAGTGCGGCGTGGCCTCGATGGCCGTTTTGCCGTTACTGGTGGCCCACCAGGTGGTGGGAGTGATTGCCCTGTTTGCCGATGAAATCGGGGTGTTTGATGACGACGAGATGCGCCTGCTGACTGAGCTGGCCGGGGACATCGGTTTTGCCATGGACCACCTCGACAAAGAGGACCGGCTTAGTTACCTGGCTTACTACGACGAGATTACAGCGCTACCCAACCGCACGTTGTTTTTGGAGCGCAGCGGGCAGCACCTGCGGCTGCGCGAGGGCGGCAAGGCATTGCAGGGCATTGCGCTGATGGACATCAGCCGGTTTCGCATCGTCAACGACACCCTGGGGCGGCAGGTGGGGGACGAACTGCTCAAGCAAGTGGCGCTCAGGCTGCAGCATGCGGCGGGTAACCAGTACGACGTGGCACGCATCGGCATCAACAGCTTCGGCATTGCCGTGACCGAGGCACGCGATGCCGGTGCGATGGCCCTGGCGGTCGATCTCCTCATGCGTGCCTGTTTTGATACCCCCTTTGCTGTGGGTGGCACCGAGCTGCGCATGACGGCCAAGGCTGGTGTGGCCCTGTACCCCATGGATGGCGCTGATGCCGAAACGCTGCTGCGCAATGCCGAAGCGGCCGTCAACAAGGCCAAGGCGTCGGCAGACAGCCTGCTTTTCTATACCTCGGAGATGAACACCCGCGTGGCAGAGGCGCTGAGTTTGGAAGGGCGCCTGCGCGAGGCGCTTGCACAGAGCCAGTTCGTGCTGCACTACCAGCCCAAGCTCAATTTGGCCAATGGCAGCATTGCGGGTGCCGAGGCGCTGATCCGCTGGAACGACCCACGCCGGGGCCTGGTGCCGCCCGTGCAGTTCATCCCCATCCTGGAAGAGACGGGCCTGATCTATGACGTGGGCCGCTGGGCGCTGCGGCAGGCGCTGGCCGACAACCTGCGCTGGCGCCAGGCGGGTCTCGCGCCCCTGCGGGTGGCCGTCAACGTGTCATTTTTGCAGCTGCGGCATCGGGACTTCATTGCCGAGGTGCGAGACGCCGTGGCCCACGATGCCCAGGCGGCCAGCGGGCTGGAGCTGGAGATCACCGAGAGCATGGTGATGGACGACGTGGACCACAGCACACAAAGCCTGCATGCGCTGCGCCAGATGGGAATCACCATTGCCATTGATGACTTTGGCACCGGGTTCTCGTCCCTGAGCTACTTGGCCACGCTGCCGGTGGACACGCTCAAGATCGACCGCTCCTTCATCATGAACATGGACTCGGGGCCGCAGGGCCTGGCGCTGGTCTCCACCATCATCAACCTGGGGCATTCGCTGCGCCTGAAAGTGGTGGCCGAGGGGGTGGAGACCGAAGAACAATCGCGCCGACTGGCGCTGCTGGGCTGCGATGAAATCCAGGGTTACCTGCTCAGCAGGCCTGTGCCGGCCGACGTGTTTGGGGCGCAGTTTCTGCGAGCCCTGTCGGGGTAGCTCCTTTTTTTAAGAACAACACCGGCCTGCGGGCCGGCGCCAGCATCAGCGGCGCACCCTCCGTATCTGCGCCGCGTTCGACTTCTTAACCTCTTAACCTTTTTGCACCATCTTGATGATGCTGGAGAAGTCCAGCGCACCATGCCCCGCCAGACTGTGCGCTGCGTACAGGTTGCGCGCCAGGCCGCCCAGCGGGGTGCTGGCTTTGACCGCAGTGGCGTTCTCTTGCGCCAGGCCCAGGTCCTTGAGCATCAGGTCGGTGCCAAAGCCGCCGGCGTAGCCTTTGGAGGCGGGCGCGGTCTCCATGACGCCGGGCATGGGGTTGTACTTCTCCAGCGCCCAGTTGCCGCCCGAGCTGCGGCGCATGATCTCAGACAGCACCTTGGGGTCCAGGCCGTTGGCCACGCCCAGGGCAATGGCTTCGCTGGTGCCGGCCATCAGGATGCCCAGCAGCATGTTGTTGCAGATCTTGGCCGTCTGGCCCGCGCCCACTGCGCCCGCGTGGAAGATGTTGGCACCCATTTTTTCGAGCAGGGGGCGGGCGCGTTCCAGGGCTGCGGCAGGGCCACCGACCATGAAGGTGAGGGTGCCTGCGATGGCGCCACCGGTGCCGCCAGAGACGGGGGCGTCGATAAAGGCAACGCCTGCAGCCTCGGCCGTCTTGGCAACCTTCTGGCTGGTGGCGGCGGCGATGGTCGAGCTGTCGATGATGAGCGCGCCTTGGGCAATGCTTTGCAGCAGGCCGGGTTGCCCGTCGCGGCCCAGAAACAAGGCTTCCACATGCTGGCTGGCGGGCAGCATGCTGACGACCACCTCGGCGCCTTGCACGGCGGTAACGGCGTCGGGGGCAATGGGCACGCCGTCTGCGGCCAGTTTGTCGCGGGCGGGCTGCGAGAGGTCAAACGCGCGCACCTCGTGGCCCGCTTTGTGTAGGTTGTGGGCCATGGGGCCGCCCATATTGCCCAGGCCGATGAATGCGATTTTCATGTGCTGTCTCCTTGTGGTGGTGTGTGTTGAAGGTGGTTAATATCAATTTGATAGCTATCAGCGCTTGATACATAAGCGCTATAGGCGAAAAACGCTTGTATTTTTAATGCCCGATCAAACATCGTCGTCAAAGATGCTGTGGCGTTTGCGGGGCGCGCTGGAAGGACGGGACGAACCAGACGAACCAGATGAACCGGCAGGCTGGCCGGATGGCCCTGGCGTTGAGGCTTTCCGTTTGCGGGGTGGGCTGGCTTTGGCCGCGGGGTTGTACGCTAGGGCTTCACGCACCCAAAAATCCCACTGCGCCCGCGTGGCGTAGCCGTTGGGCTCCACCCAAAAATAGCCTTGCATTCCACCGCCGGGTGAGAGCTCGCGGGTGTTTTCCAACTCTTGAAACTCGGCGTGCCGGGTGGGCGGCAGGCGCACCAGCAGCTCATCGTTCTTGACGCCAATGCACAGTTTGCCGTCCACAAAGAAGCAGTAGCAGCCGAACATGGTGCGCTCGTCCACATCGTTGCGATGCGCCAGCGCCAAACGCACGGCGTCCATCAGGTGCAGCGTTTCGTCAGAGAGTGGGCGGGCAGGCATGGTGATGGGTTAAATTGGCCACCAGCGCTTGAATGTCAAGCGCTGGCAGCTCCTGAAATGCTAGCGAATCACCTCCGTCGCATCGCCGTCGAGCATGCGCCGCGCAATGATGACCCGCATGATTTCGTTGGTGCCTTCCAGGATCTGGTGCACACGCGCGTCGCGCACCAGGCGCTCCAGCGGGTATTCGCGGATGTAGCCGTAGCCGCCGTGAAGTTGCAGCGCCTCGTTGCACACGGTAAAGCCCACGTCGGTGGCAAAACGCTTGGCCATGGCGCAGTAGGTCGATGCATCCCGCGCCCCGGCGTCTAGCTTGCTGGCGGCCAGGCGCACCATCTGGCGCGCGGCGACCAGCTCGGTCGCCATGTCGGCCAGCTTGAACTGCAGGGCCTGAAAGCTGGCGATGGGCTTGCCGAACTGTTTGCGGTCTTGCATGTACTGCTGCGCGGCGTTCAGTGCGCCTTGCGCTGCGCCCACCGAGCAAGTGGCGATGTTGATGCGGCCGCCGTCCAGGCCCTTCATCGCGATCTTGAAGCCTTCGCCCTCGCGGCCCAACAGGTGGTCGGCCGGGATGCGCACGTTGTCAAAGCTGATGGTGCGCGTGGGCTGGCTGTTCCAGCCCATCTTGTGTTCCTTCTTGCCGTAGGTAATGCCTGCGGCATCGGCGGGCACCACAAAGGCGCTGATGCCGCCCGCGCCGGATGCTGCGTCACCCGTGCGTGCCATCAGCACCAGCACATCGGTGGCGCCTGCGCCGCTGATGAAGGCCTTGCTGCCGTTGATGACGTATTCATGGCCCACGAGCTCGGCGCGTGTCTTGAGCGATGCGGCGTCGGAGCCTGCACCGGGCTCGGTCAGGCAGTAGCTGGCGAGCTTTTCGCCGGTGGTGAGCAGCGGGCCCCAGTGGTCGCGCACGGCGGGTGTGGCCCAGGTGCCCAGCATCCAGGTGGCCATGTTGTGGATGGTGATGAAGGCGGTGGTGCTGGGGTCGATGGCGGCCATCTCCTCGAACACCAGCGTGGCGTCCAGGCGGGGCAGGGCCAGGCCTCCGGCGTTCTCGGGCGCATACAGGCCACAAAAGCCCAGCTCGCCCGCTTTGGCAATCGCCTCGCGCGGGAAGATGCCCTCGGCGTCCCACAACGCGGCGTGGGGCGCGAACTCGGCTTGCGCAAAGTCGCGGGCCGTCTGGGCAAAGGCGCGTTGTTCTTCAGAGAGCTCAAAGTCCATGGTGTTGTCTCGATGTCGCTTGTTGTTGTGCTTTGCGTATGGGGCTGGCGTGAAGCCACTTCAACCGCTCACGCTGAGCCTGTCGAAGCGCTGCGCGAGGGTTCGACAGGCCCAGCCCGAACGGATATTTCACGTTCAAAGAGGCCGAATCCCTAGTGCTCATGGCTTGGCGGACGGGTGGTCCAGCGTCAGCCAGCGCATCAGGCCCTTGCGGCGCGCCTCGGTCTCGATGGCCAGGCACTCGTGGTACAGGCGCGGCCACTGCGGCTGCGACTCGCTGCTTCGCATGGCCTGCTTGCAGCGCGTGGTTCGCTCGCGTTGCCAGGCCGTGTGCTCCTGGCGCAGCTGGGGCCGTTCGTGGGCCGACAGCGCGCGCATTACATCGCCGTAGAGGATGGCGATCTGCGTGTCGGCCGCCTGAAAGGCCTGCACCGCACAGGCGTTGGTTTCATCCACACTGCCGCCGGGCTTGCAGGCAGCGCCCGCTTGGGCATGCACTGCATCGGCACCCATCAGCATCACGCAAGCCGCTCCGAAGACCATGGCCAATTCCCGCTTCTTCATCTTGAAAATTTGCATGACCCGCTTTTACCACCGCCCGCTACCGCCGAAACCGGCGCGGCCCAGGCCAGCGGCAGCCGCGCAAGGGTCGCCAATTCCCGGTTCAGGTGCTGGCCGCGTCCCCCTTCCCGCATCGCATAGCGATTCGAGAGCAAGGGGAAGGCGCAAAGCGCCTCAGGGGGATGTCACTTCAGACTGATCGTCGTGTTCACACCGTGCGAGATGGTGCTGTCATCAAACCAGCGTGCCGTCACCGTCTTGGTCTGCGTGTAGAACAGCACGACCTGCTTGCCGTAGGGCCCCAGGTCGCCCAGCTTGGAGGCACGCGAGCCCGAGAACGAGAACAGTGGCACTGGCACGGGAATTGGCACGTTGATGCCGACCTGGCCCACATCGATCTCTTCCTGGAACTTGCGCGCGGCCGCGCCCGACTGCGTGAAGATCGCCGTGCCGTTGCCGTTGGGGTTGTCGTTGATGAAGGCGATGGCTTCATCGATGTCTGCTGCGGAGGACAGGCACAACACGGGGCCAAAGACTTCCTGCTCGTAGATGCTCATGCCGGGCTTGACGCCGCTGAACACCGTAGGGCCCACGAAGTTGCCCTTTTCATAGCCGGGCACTTGCGGGTTGCGGCCGTCCAGCTCCAGCTTGGCACCGTCGGCTACACCGCGTTCGATCAGACCCTGCACACGGTCTTTGGCTGCGCACGACACCACCGGGCCCACGTCCGTGCCTTTTTCCACACCGGCGCTGATCTTGAGCGTCTTGGCCTTGGCCACCAGCTCAGGGATCCACTTTTGCGCCTCGCCCACCAGCACCACCACCGACAGTGCCATGCAGCGCTGGCCTGCGGCACCAAAAGCCGCACCGGCCAGGGCGTTGAGCGTTTGCTCCTTGTTGGCGTCGGGCATCACGATGGCGTGGTTCTTGGCGCCCATCATGCATTGCACGCGCTTGCCGTTCAGGCTGGCACGGTTGTAGACATGGGTGCCCACCTTGGTAGAGCCGACGAAGCTGATCGCCTTAATGTCCTTGTGGTCGCAGATCGCGTTCACGGCCATCTCGCCGCCATGCACCACGTTGAGCACGCCTGGGGGGATACCGGCTTCCAGCGCCAGTTCACACAGGCGCATGGTCACCATCGGGTCTTGCTCTGAGGGTTTGAGCACGAAGGTGTTGCCGGTGGCAATGGCCATGGGGAACATCCACAGCGGGATCATGGCGGGGAAGTTGAAGGGGGTGATGCCCGCGCACACGCCCAGCGGCTGCATCAGCGTGTAGGTGTCCACCCCATTGGCCACATTGTTGGCCAGCTCGCCCAACTGCAGGTTGCCGATGCCGGCGGCGTGTTCGACCACCTCCAGGCCACGGAACACGTCGCCTTCGGCGTCAGGCAGGGTCTTGCCTTGTTCAGCGGTCAGGATGGCGGCCAACTCGGCCATGTTTTCACGGATGAGCTGCTGGTATTTCAGAAAAATGCGGGCCCGGGCGCCGATGGGCGTTTTCTTCCAGGTCTTGAAAGCATCTTTGGCCGACGCCACGGCGGCGTCGATTTCTTCCGGTGTGGCAAACGGCACGCGCGCCAGGACCTCCTGCGTGGCCGGGTTCACCACATCGCGCCATTGGGTGGTCTTGGATTCGACGAACTGGCCGCCGATCAGCAGTTTGACGGTAGGGGCGAGTGCGGCCACGTTGGTGGGTGCGTTCATGCGGTTGTCTCCAGAAAAAAACGGGGGCGGTTTGCCTGCAAAGAATGTATGGTATCTGTGCGAAATTGCCATTGCAATACAAAATAATGCACTTTGTCTTTGCAAATTTGCATATCGATGCGGCCGGCCCAAACCATCTGGACCCCGGCCGCACACCAAGGAGACGCCCCATGGACTGGGACAACCTGCGCTACTTCCTCGAACTGGCCCGCTCGGGCACCCTGGCCGCCGCCGCGCGGCGTGCCGGCGTAGAACACACCACGGTGGCCCGCCGCATTCAGGCCCTGGAAAAGCAGATGGGGGCGGCCCTGTTTGCCCGCGAGGCCGGTGGGCACCGTCTGACCGAGGCCGGGCGCCAGTTGCTACCGGCCGTCGAGGCCATGGAAACCGCGGTGCTGGGCGCCGAGCGGGCGGCGCCAGTCCACGCTGGCGCGGGCCCGTCAGGCCTGGTGCGGGTGGGCGCCACCGAGGGGTTTGGCACGGTGATCCTGGCCCCGCACCTGGCGCGGCTCACGCAAAAGCATCCCCACCTGTCCATCGACCTGTTGGCCTTGCCACGCATGCTGCACCTGTCGCGCCGCGAGGCAGATATCGTGATATCGCTGGAGCGGCCCACACGCGGCTCGGTCATCGTCACCAAGCTGGCCGACTACACGCTGCACCTGTACGGCCAGCGCGAATACCTGGCCCGCCGCCCCCTGGTGGCCACCCGCGAAGACTTGCGCCACCACGCCTTTGTCAGCTACGTGGACGACCTGCTGTTCACCAAAGAGCTGCAGTTTCTCGATCAGTTGTATCCCCCCGAACGTTTTGCCCTGCGCAGCACCAGCATCACCGCCCAATACGAAGCCGTGCGCGCAGGTGCCGGGCTGGCGGTGCTGCCCGCTTTTCTGGCCGACAGCGACCCGGTGCTGGCACGCGTGCTGCCGCAAGAGGCGCGCTTCACCCGCACCTTCTGGATGAGCATGACGGCGGAAGCCAAACACATGGCGCGCATGCAGGCGGTGTGGAGCCTGCTCAAGGAGATAGGGCAGGTGGAAGGCCTGCGGCTCCGGCCCGACCGGCGATGACGGGATGACGGCAGCAGCGCGCGAGGGCCGTGGCATGCCGAGATGGCAGGCAAAACACGCGCTCATCGGGGCACCATACCGCAGCGTGATGCATAAGCTGGCGGGAATCTGGGCGCGGCGGCGGTTGCTGATGGAGCAGCACACCAGGCGGCCCGCCCATAAGGAGTGCACGACGATGACCCCTCTCATTTCTGGCCTGGCCTCTGTGGCCTCTTTGATCTTCAACGCGTCCTCGGGTGGTGCGGCAAAGGCAGCGGCGCCACGGCGCAGCACCGACGCCGAGGCCCCCGAAGCATCTGCCGTGGTGACGCTGAGCCCACAGGCCGAGGCCCTGGCAGGGTTTGCGGGCAAGGGCATTCTGGTGTCGCAGGGCCAGCTGGATGCACCGATCGGCGCGGTGTCGCGGGGCGGGGCGAGCGGCGGCGGCGGCCGCTCGGGAGGTGCTGCACTGCTTTCAGGGCAGTCGGTGTCTGCCCAGGACTTCAAAGACCTGTTGACCCGTTTTGGCGCCAGCGATGCCGAAAAAGCGGCGCTGACTGCAGGCTTCGACACTAACCAAGACGGTGCGATTTCTCACGACGAGTTCCTCAAAGGGCTGGCCAACACGTCGGCAACCAAAACAGGCACGGATTTTTCGCAAGCGGTGCTGCAACTCATGGACCGGGGCGGGAACGGCGATGGTGTGGTGGCGGCCAAGGAGTTTGCGGCGTTCACGACCGCATTCGCGAACGTTGAAAAACGCGTGGGGTCTGCATAGCGGCCTGTCTGCAGGGCGCCATCTCGCCATGCCGTGAAATGCAGGCGAACGCGGGTGCGCAGTCAATCTTCGACGGAGGAACCCATCCCAAAGAGGGGCAAAAAAAACGGCCGCAGGGCCGTTTTTTTGTGGGCTTTCACGCCCTGTGCGGTCTTCTCAGACCGTTATATCCGCCCCATGAGGAGCAAGACCACCAGGATCAGCACCACCAACCCGATGCCTCCACTGGGCCCATACCCCCACGAGCGGCTGTGGCCCCAGGTGGGCAGAGCGCCCACCAGGATGAGGATCAGAACGATCAGCAGAATCAGCGAAAGCGACATGGCGTTTCCTTGTTGTGTTGGGATGGATGCATTGTTGGGTGCGCCCACGGCCAAGCCCGCAGGTGCTGCGCCTTTGCAGGGGTCAGGCTTTTCCGACACGCGGCGTGGGATATCCGCGCTGCACCGAGGGCGGGCACTCGGGGCAAGGCGCCTTGCAAGGGGCCCATCGCTGTTGGTTACTATATTTTTAATAGCTGCTTGTGCTTACTGCATAAGCGCTACAGGCCAATTTCATTAAATAAATGAAATGCAATGAAATAGCAACCTTGCACTACAACCCCGCCTGTACGCGCAAAACGACAACGACCGCGACGCTGCACAAAAAAAACGCCGCCCGATCAAGCGCGGCGGCGTTTTTTTGGGTGGGGCAGGGCGCAATGCCCCGCGTCGCCCTGCGCAATACCCGTCAGTGGGCTCCCCCGGCATCGGCGGCCGCGCCCCCTGCGCCGCGCGATGGGCGTTTGGTCAGCCAGATCAGCGCAATCAACACCAAAAACAGCCCTGCGGACCCGATGAAGATGTCGTCTGCCGCACGGGTGAACGCCTGCTGGTCGATCAACCGGTTGACCTGCGCCAGCGCCTGCATTTGCGTCAAACCGGCAGTCTGCAGCCCTTGCAAGGTTTGCGCGAACACACCCTGGCCTTGCACCAGGCCCTCGGTCAGGTGGGCGTGGTGCATGGCAGCGCGGCTCTCCCACAGCGTGGTGGCAATGGAGGTGCCCATCGCCCCGGCGGTGATCCGCACAAAGTTGCTCAAGCCGGCGGCGGCCGGAATGCGCTCTGGGGCGATGCCCGCCAGCGTGATGGTGGTCAGCGGGATGAAGAAAAACGCCATGGCTGCGCCCTGCAGCAACGTGGGGATCAGGATGTGCACGAAGTCGGTTTCCACCGTGAACTGCGAACGCATCCACAACACCGAGCTGAACACGATGAACGCCCCCGTGGCCATGCGCCGGGGGTCCCACTGGCCTACCTTCTTGCCCACCAGCGGCGTGAGCAGGATGGCAAACACACCGACCGGCGCCAGCGCCATGCCAGCGGATGTGGCGGTGTAGCCCATCCACTGCTGCAACCACAGCGGCAGCAAGACCACATTGCCAAAGAACAGGGCATAGGCCACCGACAGCGAGAGCACGCCAAAAGTGAAGTTGCGGCCCTTGAAGAGCTTCAGGTCCACCACGGGGTGTTTATCGGTCAGCTCCCACACCAGGAACACGGCAAACGCCACCACCGCAACAATGCCCAAGGTGATGATTTCGCCCGACGCGAACCAGTCCAGCTCTTTGCCCTTGTCCAGCATGAGCTGCAGTGCGCCGACCCACATCACCAGCAGAGAAAGACCGACGGTGTCGATGGGCAGCTTGCGGGTGGGGGTTTCACGCTTGCGGTAAATGCCCCACGTGAGCGCCGCCGCCAACAACCCCACCGGCACGTTGATGTAGAAAATCCACGGCCATGAAATGTTGTCGGTGATCCACCCCCCGAGCAGCGGCCCCACCACGGGCGCAACCAGCGTGGTCACCCCCCATAAAGCCAGCGCCGTGCCCGCCAGGGCACGCGGGTAACTGGCCAGCAGCAGCGTCTGGCTCAGCGGAATCATCGGCCCGGCCACCAGGCCTTGCAGCACGCGGAAAAAGATCAGCATCTCCAGCGACGAGGCAAAACCGCACAGCCACGACGTGAGCACGAACAGCAACACGCTCACGGTAAAAAGGCGCACCGCGCCAAAGCGCTGCGTGAGCCAGCCCGTGAGCGGCACAGAGATGGCATTGGCCACGCCAAAGCTGGTGATCACCCAGGTGCCCTGGCCGGGACTCACGCCCAGGTCACCGGCAATGGCGGGGATGGAGACGTTGGCAATGGACGAATCCAGCACGTTCATGAACGTGGCCAGCGACAACGACAACGTGCCCAGCAACAGGGCCGTGCCATGCAGCGGCTCATAGGCCTGGGGCACCGCCGGCGCAGGGGCGGGAGCAGGGGCGGGTTGGGGTGCAGCAGGCGCCGCCGTGGCGGGGGCCTGGTCTGCAGTTGGGTTGGCGGCAGTCATGCGAAGCCCGGTTTACTGCACCACGGGCGCTGCAAGGGTGGTGCCAGCAGCAGGCTGGGGTGCCGATGCATGCTTTTGGGGCGATGCGGCGGTCTTGCTGCCCAGCTTGCGCGCGGCCACGGCTACCCCCGGTTTGCCCCGCCCGAGGTTGGAGGCAATGATCTGCGCGACTTCGGTGTCGGCGGCCTTGAACTGCTCGTCAAACACGGTGGTGGCAGCCACCGGTGTGGTGCGCTGCGTGTCGGCCAGGGCTTTGCCGCTTTGGTCGGCCGTGTCCACCTTCACTTCCATCGACAGGCCCACGCGCAGCGGGTGCTCTGCCACTTCCTTGGCATCCAGGGCAATGCGCACGGGCACGCGTTGCACCACCTTGATCCAGTTGCCGGTGGCGTTTTGTGCGGGCAACAAGGCAAACGCAGCGCCTGTGCCGGCACCCAGGCCTGTCACCGTGCCGTGGTAGACCACCTTGGTGCCATACACGTCGGCTTCGACCTCGGCGGCTTGGCCGATGCGCAGGGTTTTGAGCTGGCTTTCCTTGAAATTGGCGTCCACCCACAGGTCGTTGAGGGGCACCAGCGTCATCAGCGGGGCGCCGGCCTGCACGCGCTGGCCCACCTGCACGCCGCGCTTGGCCACATGGCCGTCCAGTGGCGCCAGCAGCTGAACGCGTTGCACCGCGAGATACGCCTCGCGCACGCGGGCCGACGCGCGCTGCACATTGGGGTGCTGCTCGATCGAGGTGCCTTCGGTCTGCGTCTGGCTGGCGGCCAGCTGCTCTTGCGCGGCCAGCACGGCCGACTGGGATGCGGCCACGGTGCTCTTGGCGGCGGCCAGCTGGGCTGTGGCGTGCTGGAACTCTTCCTTGCCCACGGCGCCACTGGCCATCAGCGGCGCACGGCGGTTGACATCGTCCTGCATGCGGGTGGCGTCGGCCTGCGCGCGGGCCAGGTCCGCCTTGCGCAGGCTCACCTGGGCTTGCAGGGTGGCGTTGTTGGCATACAGCGTGCGCACTTCGCGCACGGTTTGTGCCAGTTGGGCCTCGGCCTGCTCCAGCGCAACACGTGCATCGGAGGGGTCGAGCTTGACGAGCAACTGGCCCGCTTTCACATAGTCGGTGTCGTCGGCACCGATCGACACCACGGTGCCGCCCACCTGCGGGGTGATCTGCACGACGTTGCCTGCCACGTAGGCGTTGTCCGTGCTTTCAACATGCCGACCGTTGGCCCAGTGCCATCCACCCCATCCCACGGCCACCAGGGCAACGGCAACGGCAATGATGGTCAGGCCCCGGCGGCGGGCGGTGCTGGATTCTCTGGGTGTGAGGGGTTCACTCATGGCATCAGTCTTTCGAAAATAGGTTGTTGTGTGGTTTTTGGGTCGGGTCGGGTTGGGTCAGGTCATTGCCTGCTCAGTACGAAACTGGCGCGGCCGAGGCCAGTGCACTCGTGGAACTGGCTCAGAGGGTGTCTCATAGCGCCGTGTCATCTGTCCAGCCGCCGCCCAGTGCCTTCATGAGCACCAGGCGCGTGTCGAGCTGGCGGGCGCGCAAGTCCACGGCCAGGCGGCGCTGGGCCAGCACCTGGCTTTCGGTGCTGAGCACCACGAGGTAGTTGCCCAGGCCTGCGCGATAGCGCTCTTGTGCGAAGCGGTAGGCTTTTTCGGCGCTGGCGGCGGCATCGTCCTGCAGGGTCTGCTGGCGCGTGAGCGACTGCACCGACGCCATGGCGTCACCAGCTTCCTTCACCGCATCCAGCACCGCACCGTTGTATTGGGCAATGGCGGCATCCAGCTCGGCCTGGCGGCCACCGAGCTGGGCGCGCAGGCGGCCGCCGTCAAAAATAGGCAGGCGCAATGCGGGCGTCACGCCCATCTGGCGCGAGCCTGCGGTAAACAGGTTGTCCAGCCCCAGCGAGTTCAAGCCGATAAATGCACCGATGTTGATGTTGGGATAGAACTCGCTGCGCGCGCTGTTCACGCCCTGGGTGGCAGCCTCGACCCGCCAGCGTGCGGCCACCACATCGGGGCGGCGGCCCAGCAGGTCGGCCCCGAGCACGTCGGGCACGGCGGTGGGCTGCAGCCGGGTCAACTGGGGTGCCAGGGTGGGCAATGTGTCCGGCGCCTGCCCGCTGAGCACGGCCAGTTGGCGGCGCGCCAGCGTGATTTGTTCCTCCAGGGCTTCAATCTGGGTACGTGCGTCGGGCACGGCGGCCTGGGCCTGTGTCAGTTCTACCTGGCTGTCCAGGCCGGCGGCCGTGCGCTCCTGTGTCAGGCGGCGTTGCTCTTCACGCTGCTCCAAGGCACGTGTGGCCACGTCGCGCTGTGCCAAGAGCCGGGCCAATGCCACATAGCTGCGGCCCACCTGGGCGGCCAGGGTGTTGGCGGCGGCGGCGGCATCGGCCTGGGCCGCACGGGCCTGCCCCAGCGCCGCCTGCAATTCAGCCGCGTGTTGGCCGAAGAAGTCGGGCGACCACGACAGCGTGGCCTGCACGTTGCCGCTGTTGTAGACGTTGCCAGCAATGGGCGCAGGCACCAGTCCGTTGGCGGAATACCGCTCCCGCGTCACGTCCACGCCCAGGCTGGCCTGCGGGCCGTTCGCGGCCTCGCGCACCTGGCTCAGTGCCACGGCCTGCTCCAGCCGCGCGCGGCTCACAGCCAGGGTGGGGTTGCCTTGCAGGGCTTTGTCGATCAACGCGTTGAGCTGTTCATCACCCAGGGTTTTCCACCATTGGGTGGGCGCTGCGGTCTCGCTGTTTGCGGCGTTCAGCCCCAGGGCAGCGGGCGTGGTCTGGGCCAGTGGTGTGTGGGCGGGGCCTGGGCTGGCACAGCCCACCAGCAAGAGGGCGGCGGCCAGCGCAACGGCCGATACAGCGAGGTGCGCTGCAACGGCAACGCGGGTGGAAGTAGCGGGGATGCTAGGGGTCACGGGGATTCTCCAGAGAGGCAACTCAAGGGGGTGCGGGCAGCGTTTTCTTCTTCAGCTGGCCGAGGGGTTGTTGGTGTCTGATGGGGCGGCAGGCGTTTGCTGCCGCAGGGCTTCGCCATTGGCCAGCATGCGACGCAGCATGCTCAGCAGCAGTTGCCACTCATCCCGGCTGAAATCGCTGAGATGCCCGTTCAGCACATCGGCCAGCACGGGCGGCACCAGTGCAGCCAGCCGCTGGCCTTCGGGGGTCAGCGCGAGCTGCACCACACGGCGATCCACGGTGGATCGCTCGCGCACCACCAGGCCTTTGGCCTCGATGCGATCCAGTGCGCGGGTCATGGATGGGGGGTCCATTTCAAGATCCCGCGCCAGGCCGGCCACGGTGGCCCTGTTGCACAGCGACAGCTTGAACAGCGGCAGCCATTGCGCATAGGTCAAGTCGTGCGACGCCAGCTGGGCATCCGCTTGGGTGCGGATGGAGGACATCACCTTGCGCATGAGGTATCCGATGCTGTCCTCGGGTGTAAGCCGTTGGGCGTTGTAGAGCGAGCCCGGCGGGTCGGCGCCTGGTGCGCAAGAAGGTGTGGCCGATGAAGTCATGGCGTGGAATTTAATTGACTAGACAATCATTGTCTTGGCAATCATAAATTCCCCGCAAAATTTGAGGGCTATATCCGACGGTGATTCGTGTGCCGCATGGCGTGCCCAAAGCAGCCGGGCAGGCAAGCACCGACGGCCATGCCACCGCCCAAGGCACGGCTGGCAGCCGATTTAACAAACGGTTTGGAAACCCCCAGCGCAGGGCGCCGGGTTAGCGAGAGCAGGGGCTGTCGTGCGACCTATCAATCCCCACCCGCCAGGCGTCATGCGGGCCTCGCCGAAGGCCGATCTTTACGGCGCCAGACGCTCGCGCACCCATTCGCCGCCGTCCAGGCGGTAACGCAGCCGGTCATGCAACCGGCTTTTGCGCCCCTGCCAAAACTCCCATTGGTCAGGTTTGAGCCTGAAACCGCCCCAGTGGAGCGGGCGGGGCGGGTTCAGCAAGAACTGCGCGCCGTACTTGGCGGCATTGGCCACCAACACGCCGCGGCCGGTGATGACCTGGCTCTGGGGGCTGGCCCATGCGCCGATGCGCGAGTCGAGCGGGCGGCTTTTGAAGTACTCATCGCTCTCGGCATCGCTGACCTTTTCCACCACGCCTTCGATGCGCACCACGCGCTCCAGCTCCACCCAGTGGAACTGCAGGGCCACGTAAGGGTTGCCGGCGATCTGGCGGCCCTTGCGGCTGTCGTAGTTGGTGAACCAGACGATGCCGCGTTCGTCATAGCCCTTGATGAGCACGATGCGGGTGCTGGGGCGCATATCGCTGCCCACGGTGG
Organism: Acidovorax radicis; assembly: GCF_020510705.1. Lineage (NCBI taxonomy): Bacteria > Pseudomonadati > Pseudomonadota > Betaproteobacteria > Burkholderiales > Comamonadaceae > Acidovorax > Acidovorax radicis. The sequence goes on along the minus strand of NZ_CP075184.1, from coordinate 2,636,202 downwards.
CCAGGGTCATGGCGTTGGGCTCGGGCACTTGGGCGCTGATGGCTTCCTTGAGCCATTGGTCAAACTGCTGCAGGGGGGCGGCGTGCGAGGCGTCTTCGTTGAGTTCGGCGCGCTCGTAGCTCTTGCGAAGGTCGGCGATGGAGGTGGTCATGGACACGATTGTGCACGGCGACCTTAGCGTGGCGGCGGCAGTGTTTTGGGGCATTCCAGGGCCTCGGTTGTTGCCGAATGAATATTCGCTTATATTCCCGCACCGATGAAACCCAAAGACGACGAAAAGCAGCGCGCCATTGCCCAGGCCACCTTCGAGCTGGTGGCCCAGACAGGCCTGAGCGGCCTGACCATGGCCGAAATTGCCCGCTCCGCCGGCATGGCCACGAGCACGCTGTATGTGTATTACCCGTCCAAGGATGAGCTCATCAGCCAGCTCTACCAGGATGCCAAGACGGTCACCGCCGCCCGCATCATGGAGGGCGTGGTGCCCGGCACGCCTTACCGGGCGCGGGTGCGGCGCACCTGGGGCAACCTGCTGCGCCACCGGCTGGACCAATATGCCGAGGTGGTGTTCCAGGAGCAGTACTACAACTCGCCCTGGTTCACCGAGGGCAATCGTGAGTTTTCGACCCGCCTCATGGCCGGTTTTTTTGCGCTGATGCAAGAGGGGCAGCAGCAGGAGATCCTCAAGGCCGTGCCCATTCCGCTGCTCACGGCCAGCCTGGTGGGCTCGGTGCGCGAGACAGGCAACCTGATCCGCACCCAGGTGTTACCCGATGAGGAGGCCGTGCACCAGATGGCGTTTGGCCTGTGCTGGGACGCCCTGAAAGCCTGAGCGGTTTGCCAGAGAGATGCCTTCATTCGCCCCTCATTGATCTCTTAATCGAATTAATATTCCCTTAAAGATGCCAACCCCTGTGCCCCAACCCTTTCGTGACCGATGGCGTTGCTGAAGCAACCTCTCTGAAGCAACCCCCTGTCCGTTCGCGAACCACCCTCACAACAACATCTAACAACACCTTTCCCCGGAGAACCCACGATGCCCATCCTCAATATCAATGGCAAAGACACGGCAGTGGACGCCGATGAATCCACCCCCATCCTCTGGGCCCTGCGCGACACGCTGGGCATGACCGGCACCAAGTTTGGCTGCGGCCAGGCGCTGTGCGGTGCGTGCACCGTGCACCTGAACGGCGCGCCGGTGCGGTCCTGCATCACGCCGATCTCGGCAGCGGCGGGCCAGAAGATCACCACCATCGAGGCCGTCACGGCCGACGACAAGGTGGGCAAGGCCGTGCATGCCGCCTGGGTCAAGCACGACGTGGCGCAGTGCGGCTACTGCCAGAGCGGCCAGATCATGAGCGCCACGGCGCTGCTGCAAGGCAAGAAGAAACCCAGCGACGCCGATATCGACGCCGCCATGGCGGGCAATGTGTGCCGCTGCGGCACCTACGTGCGCATCCGCGCGGCCATCCATGACGCTGCGAAAACCCTGGCTTGAAGGAGATCACCATGCATTTTGACGCTCATACCCTGCAGGGCCAAGCATCTATTTTTATGCCAAAACACCTTCAAGCGCTTATGGATAAAGCGCAAGCAGCTACTAATTCAGGAGTAAACGACGCCCTGGAAGGCGTTCAAGGCCTGGCGCGGCGCACCTTTCTCAAGGTGTCGGCGGCCTCTGGCTTTGCACTCGGCGCGTTTCCGCTGGGGGCTGCTGCACAGGGCGCTGGGGTAGCCGCCGCGCCTGCAGGTCTCAAGCCCTTTGAACAGCCCTCGGCGTTTGTCCGCATCGACACCGACGGCACCGTCACCGTCACCATCAACCGCCTGGACTTTGGCCAGGGCGTGCAGACCGGCCTGCCCATGATCCTGGCCGAAGAGCTGGATGCCGACTGGAGCAAGGTGCGCAGCGTGCACGGCGACGCCAACCCGGCCTATGCCGACCCTGCGTTTGGCATGCACCTCACGGGTGGCTCCAACTCCATCAAGAACTCCTACACCCAGTACCGCGAGCTGGGCGCACGCACCCGCGCCATGCTGGTCTCGGCCGCTGCCGCGCAGTGGGGCGTGGATGCGTCGGCACTGCGCACCAGCAACGGCTTCGTCGTCGGCCCCGGGGGCAAGAAGCTGGGCTACGGCGCACTGGCCGAAGCGGCCATGAAGCAGCCCGTGCCCGAAAAGGTCACCTTGAAAGACCCCAAGCAGTTCCGCCTCATCGGCAAGCCCACGGGCCGGCTCGACGCCAAGGCCAAGTCGAGCGGCCAGCAGGACTACGGCATTGACGTGCGCCTGCCCGGCATGCTCACGGCCGTGGTGGCGCGCCCACCCGTGTTCGGCGCCAAGCTGAAGTCGCTGGACGACAGTGCCGCCAAAGCCATCAAGGGCGTGAAGGCCGTGTTGCGCGTGCCCACCGACCGGGGCGGCGAGGGCGTGGCCATCGTGGCCGATGGTTACTGGCCCGCCAAGCAGGGTCGCGATGCGCTGAAGGTGGAATGGGACACCAGCGCGGTGGGCAAGCCCGACACCACGGCACTGCTGGCGCAGTACCGCGAGCTGGCCGCCAAGCCGGGCAACGTGGCCATGCAGGCCGACATGGCGCCGCTGGCAGGTGCACCCCACAAGATCAGTGCCGAGTTCGTCTTCCCGTACCTGGCGCATGCGCCCATGGAGCCGCTCAACTGCACCGTGAAGCTGGACGGCAAAGCTGGCATTGAAGGGGCCGAACTGTGGATGGGCACCCAGATGCCTGGCCTGGACGCCATGGCCGCCGCCAAGACGCTGGGCCTGCAGCCGCAGAACGTGAAGGTGCACACGCAGATGGCCGGTGGCGGCTTTGGCCGCCGTGCCATTCCCACCAGCGACTACGTGGTGGAAGCCTGCGGCGTGGCCAAGGCCGCGCGCACGGCAGGCATCACCGCACCCGTGCGCACCCTGTGGAGCCGCGAGGACGACATCAAGGGCGGCTACTACCGCCCCATGCACGTGCACCGCGCCGAGATCGGGTTTGACGCCAAGGGCAATATCCTGGCGTGGGACCACACCATCGTCGGCCAGTCCATCACCAAGGGCTCGCCGTTCGAGGCTTTCATGATCAAGAACGGCATCGACGCCACGACCATCGAGGGCATGAAGGAGCCGTACGACGTGCCCATGAAGCTGTCGGTGCACCACCCGGATGTGAACGTGCCTGTGTTGTGGTGGCGCAGCGTGGGTTCCACCCACACGGCCTACGCCATGGAGACCCTGATCGACGAAGTGGCCCGCACGACAAAGCAAGACCCCGTGGCCTACCGCCTGGCCCTGATGGGCGACAAGCACCCGCGCCACAAGGCGGCGCTGCAGCTGGCCGTTGCCCAGTCGGGCTACGGCAAGAAGAAGCTGGCCGCAGGCCGTGCCTGGGGCGTGGCGGTGCACGAGTCGTTCGAGTCGGTGGTGGCCTATGTGGTCGAGGCCTCCGTCAAAGACGGCACGCCCAAGCTGCACAGCATCACTGCCGGCGTGCATTGCAACCTGGTGGTCAACCCCAAGAGCGTGGAAGCCCAGGTGCAAGGCGCCGCGCTGATGGGCCTGGGCACATGCCTGCCGGGCGCCGCGATCACGCTCAAGGACGGCGTGGTGGAGCAGAGCAACTTTGGCGACTACGCCGTGCCCCGCATCACCGACATGCCGCAGGTGACAGTGCACATCGTGCCTAGCGCCGATCCGCCGAAGGGCATGGGCGAACCCGGCCTGCCACCGCTGGCACCGGCGTTTGCCAACGCCATTGCGCAACTCACGGGCAAAACGCCACGCGAGCTGCCGTTCAAGCTGGCGTGAAGCCGTGAGATCGCCGGGCCTAGCGTGGCCCGGCGGTTAGCGCTCTGGTGGGCTCTGCAACTACGTTGCGATGTTGATGCAAAACGTCTTCCTGGGCAGCTAAACCACAGCAGCGCTGAACGACTCGGGCCGCCGCGCAAGCAGGTGAGACAGCCGTTGAAGACCCGCCTGTAAGCGTCCTCGGTCCTTGATGCTGCCCAAAGAGATGCGAATGGCATTCACGGATCCTCTGCCCGTTGTGCCAGTAGCGAATGCCTCTGCCGGCGTGACCGCTATGCCCTCGCTGTCGGCGGCACGCGCAAGCTGCGAGGAACTCCAATACCCCGGCAACTCGATCCATACATGCAGGCCGTCCCCGGCGCCGCTGTACCGCCCCGCCAGAATACCCCTGGCCATTCGGTGGCGCAGACGCGCCTCCTTGCGCACGCCTTCCATCAATGCGTCAGCCGAACCGTCGAGGATCCACTGCGTGGACAGTGCGGCCGTCAGAGGTGCGACCATCAGCGCAAATGATCTGAGCGCGACCAGGAAACGTTCGCGCTCCTGCGGGTCACGGATGAGCACGAAGGCGACACGCAAGCCGGGCGTCAGGCATTTCGACAGGGTTGAGATGTAGACCACCTGTTCCGGGGCAAATGTGGCAATGGGTGGTGGCGGGGCATCGGCAAGCAGCCAGTAGGGATCGTCCTCGACGATGCGTACATGGCAGCGCTTCGCAATGCTGGCAAGCTCTTTGCGCCGGTGTTCTGGAATGGTGATGGTGGTCGGGTTCTGCAATGTCGGATTGAGGTAGACCAGCCCCGGCTTGTGCTGGTGGCAGGCTTGCGCAAGCATCTCAGGCACCATCCCGTGTTGGTCCGCTTCCACCGCAATGATGTGCCGACCGAATTGGGTCGCTGCGGTACGCAGGCCGGGATAACTCGTTGGCTCTGTCAGTATCACGTCGCCAGGCACCGTCAGCGCAAGGATCAATGCGGCGATCGCCGCTTGCGCGCCCGGACAGACAAGCACCTGCCGCGAATCCAGCGTTCCAAACATCGGCTTGAGCCATTTGGCTCCAGCCTTACGGTCAGATTCGCTTCCCCCGCTCAAGTGGTAAGTCATCAGCAATGCACTATCTATCCTCATCAATACCTGAGACAAACCTTGTTTCAGCAGGTCGTTGAAGTCCACACCATCCGGCGGTGGTGGGGTATTCATGCTCAGGTCGAGGATCGAGGTCAGTTCAACTTGCGGCGCCGCGACATAAGTACCTCGCGCGCCGCGGCCCTCCAACAAGTGGCGGCGTCTGGCTTCGTCGTATGCACGCGTGACCGTCGTCAGGTCAACGTCCAAATGGGCTGCCAACTGGCGCTGCGGCGGTAGACGGTCACCCGGTGCCAGCGATCCGTCTGCCATCGCCGCCTGCAAGGCATCCGCAATCTGCAAAAAACGTGGCCCCCCATGCACGGCCAATCGCGGCAACCAAACGGGCAAATGGTCAGCTTGTATGGTTTTCATACGCAGACATTTTGTCTCAATGTATGGATATTGCTTCTAGGTAATATGCATCAGCACGTGGAGCAACGCCATCCTTGTATGGCAATCGCTGACGTTTCGCCTCTCTTGTCGGGGGGGTAGTGCTCCTCACGATAGACGGTGTCAAGTCATAGGCTGGAAATTCTCAAAATGATCGATTGGGTCCCTGTAGTCTTCATTACGTTCAAGGTCCTCATCTTCGGTACCTGCATGTACTTCGCCATCAAGTGGCATTACGACCAGGGGAAGAAGGGGATGGACAAGCGCGCGCTGCTACGCACGGGCGGCAAAGTGGCCGCCGTCTTCATACTGGCGCTCGTCGGTGTTTTGCTCTTCACCTTCGGCATTGCCAGCATGCTGGGTATGGACTTGAGCCTCCCATGAGGACAAAGACTGGTCGGCTGATACCCGGTGGTCTAAGAACGTGTTCACGATCTAAGATTTAAATGCACCAAGGCGCTCGCCGGTCCATGAGGTGTTCCGCCCCCAAGTCGGCACATGACGTGACCCCCAGCATCGCCAGGTTCCGATCCACCTCGGCACGCAGCAGGCCGATAGCGGCGGCCACTCCCGCCTCCCCATCCACAGCCGCCGCGTAGTTGAACGGGCGCCCCACCCAGACGGCCCGTGCGCCCAGGGCCAGGGCCTTGATCACATCGGTGCCCCGGCGGATGCCGCCGTCCAGCATCACGGTCATGCCGCTGCCCGCCTGCTCGGCAATGGCGGGCAGCATGCGCAGGGGGGCCACGGCGCCGTCGAGCTGGCGACCGCCGTGGTTGCTGACGATGATGCCGTCCACCCCGTGCTGGCGGGCCAGGGCAGCGTCTTGTGGGCTGAGGATGCCCTTGATCACCAGCGGGCCGCGCCACTGGCGGCGGATATGGGCGATGTGGCTCCAGTCGAAATGGTCGCGGGCGGCAAAGTCGCGCTGCACGCGCGACGAGAGGATGGGCGCACCGCGCTCGGCAAACGAATTCTCGAAGTGCGGCATGCCGTGGCGCGCCAGGGTGCGCAGCAGTGTGCCGGCCAACCAGCGGGGGCGCACCAGGCCATCCCACGCCAGGCGCAGGCTGGGGCGCAGCGGGGTGGAGAATCCCGCGCGAATGTTGTTCTCGCGGTTGCCCGCCACCGGGATATCCACCGTCACCACCAGCGTCTGCACACCCGCCGCCGCCGCACGCTGCAGCAGGGCGTCGATGCGCTCGGGCGTGCCCGGCAGGTAGGCCTGGAACCAGGTACCTGGGGCGGCAGCCACCACTTCCTCCAGCCGGACGAGTGAACTGCCGCTTTGCACGGCCAGGATGCCTGCCGCTGCCGCCGCACGGGCCAGCACGATGTCGCCCCGGTAGGCCGACAGGGCCGCAATGCCCATGGGCGCAACACCGAAGGGGCTGGCATAGCGCGTGCCAAACAGGGTCACGCCCTGGTCGCGTTCGGCCACGTTGCGCAGCACGCGGGGGACGAGGGCCAGTTCACGGAACGCCTGGCGGTTGTCGTCCAGTGCCAGGTTGTCCTCCGCCGCCCCAGCCACGTAGCCAAAGATGGGGCGCGGCAGCACGCGGCGTGCGGCGGCTTCGAAGTCGTCCAGCGACAGCAGATGGGCCGTGCGGCCACTGCGGCGCGTGCCGTTGAAAGCGCCCCAGGCGTTGGGGGAAGTCGGTTGGAGTGTGGGGGAGGGAATGGACATGGCGCGGTTCCAGGCAAGGGCGAGCAAGGCTTTCAAAGAGGAGGCTGCCAAGAGGGCTAAGTGGCAGTGTCCTGAAATCGCAATAATCAAGAAAGCGAATTTATTGCGAACTATTTGTTCGCCAAATTGAAAGCACATTGAGGACATGACTCTCAAGCAACTCGAAGCCTTCTACTGGGCCGCCACTTGCAGCAGCTTTGCCATGGCGGCCGAGCGGGTGCACCTGTCGGTCTCGTCTCTCTCCAAGCGCATTGCAGAGCTGGAGTCGTCGCTGGGCCAGCCATTGTTCGACAGGGCAGGGCACCGCGCGGCGCTGACCGAGGCGGGCACGCGACTGCTGCCCCTGGCTGGCGCCTTGCTGCAGCAGGCCGACCTGCTGCAACAGGAAATGGGCCACACCACCGGGCTGCGCGGCCCCTGCCGCCTGGGTGTGGGCGAGCTCACCGCACTGACCTGGCTGCCGCGCTGGGTGTCGGCCATTGCCAGCGCACACCCGCAGCTTGACGTGTCGGTGCATGTGGATGTGGGCGGAGCCCTGGCGGAGCGGCTGGACAAGGGCGAGCTGGATGTGGCCGTCATCGCTGGCCCCGCCAGCCGCAGCGCGCTGACGTCCGTGCCCCTGGCGCACGCGCGCTTCACCTGGTGCGCCAGCCCGCTCATCGCAGGTGGCCTGGTCGGCATGGATGCGGACGCCCTGCAGCAGCACCCGCTGGTAACGCTGCCCCAAAGCTCTGGCATCACCCACCTGATCGACGACTGGCTGCGGCACGCCAGCGCACGCCCCGCGCGCCATCTGGCGTGCAACCACTGGGGCGCCATCGTTGGCCTGCTGGCGCAAGGAGTGGGCATTGGCCTGTTGCCCCAAGGTTGGGCGCAGGCGCTGTGCGCGCGCGGGACGCTGCAGGAGTTGGCCAGCCCGGTGCCGCTGGGGCTGCTGGGCTATGCGCTGCACAGCCGGCGCGACGACTTGCGGCCGCTGGTGGCAGCAACGCGCACGCTGGCAGCGCAGCAGGCGGACTTCACGGTGGTGAGCAATGCATTCTGAGCCGTTCGGAACGGCTTCATCGGGCCGAACGCCTTAGCTACGCTTGGCTGCTGGGGCCAATGGGCCAAGCTGCCTAGAATCGGGACCGCTGACATCGCAGTACATGGCCGCGCCTTGCGATGGATGGCCCGCACCCGCTTTTTGACACCCCCACATGCCCACTTCGCCTTCATCCCCCGTTGTCTTGGTCCTGGCCTCCGGCCGTGGCGAGCGTTTCAAAGCATCGGGCGGCGCTGTGCACAAGCTGCGCGCGCCCTTGGGCGACACGACGGTGCTGGAGCACACGCTGGCGGCCGTGCGTGCCAGCGGCTTGCCCTGGCACCTGGAGGACGCAGGCCATCCGGGCATGGGCGATTCGATTGCGGCGGCGGTGCGCGCCACGGCGGATGCCCCCGGCTGGCTGGTGCTGCCCGGGGATCTGCCGCTGGTGTCGCCCGCAACCCTGCGCACCATCGCCGCCGCCCTGGCGGACTGTGCCGTGGCGGTGCCGGTGCACCACGGCGAGCGCGGTCACCCGGTCGGCTTTGCTGCGCAATGCCTGCAGGGCTTGCTGGCCCTGACAGGCGAGCAGGGCGCCGCCAGCGTGGTGCGCGAGCAAGCCCAGCAGGGCAGGGTGCGGCGGGTGGAGGTGGACGACGTAGGTGCGGTGACCGATGTGGACACCGTGCAGGACCTGGAGCGCGCCGCGCAGTGGCTGGCGGCGCGCCGGTAACTTGGCCGGTAACTTACTTTACCGCCGTGATCACCGCACAAGCCAGGCGCGGCCCGGCGTTGCCGGTCGGCTGGGTCTGGTAGTCGTCGGGGTCGCGGTGAACGATCAGGCCTTTGCCGACGATGTCGGTGGTCGGGCCCGCCACGCTGATGGTGCGCGACACAAAGCTGAAGGCCGCCACACCGTACTTGTCTGCCATGAGGCTGGGCAGATCGCCTGTGTGGTGCTCGCCCATGCCATGGTGGCCGTGGGGCCGCCCGCCCGGGTTGTAGTGGCCGCCCGTGCTCATGCCGTCGCCGCTGGAGCAATCGCCTTTTTCGTGGATATGAAAGCCATGCTCGGCACCGGGCTTGAGGCCGCGGATTTCCCCGGACACTTGCACGCCATCGCCGGTCTGGACAAAGGTCACGGTACCGGTGGTCGTGCTGCCGCGGGTGGGCTCCAGTTTGGCTGTGGCGCGGTTGCCCGCGAGGTGCGACGCGCAGCCTGCCAGGGCGACAGCAGCCACCAGCGACGACAGAATCGACAGGGTGAAACGAGGATTCATGACCCACACTCCTTTGAACATATGCCGAAGAACACCGCGCGGCGTGGGCATCGTTGACGACGCCTGCCAGCGGTGACCGCCATCGTATCGGGGGCGGTCGCGAATTACGCGTCTTTTTTTGCCAATGCGATCAAACGGCCCAAAGCCCGGTCGTTGATGCCGTGCCTTTGCAGCTCTTCGTAGGTGGCTTGTGCATAGTCTCTGGTCGTGCCAAAACGCCCGGCGGCCTGCTCAAAAATGCGGCAAACCTCCTGATCGGGCAGCTCCCCTGTGTGGTTGGGGCTCTTGCGTGACAACGTAAAGGCCAGCGCACGCACGGGCCCGTCAGGCGTGTGGCAGGTAAGCCAGCGCGGGTCGTAAACGCCAGTGACCATTTCGCGCTGCCACAGGTTGATCATGACCTGACGGGCGTGTGCCTTGCCTACCCGAAACACCATGCCCCGGCAACTGCCACCCGACAACATGCCGAACACCAGCCCCGGGCATTCGGGGGTGCCGCGGTTCACACGGCTCCACATCTTTAGCGCCCTGTGCCAGCCGTGGACCCTGGCCGCGCGGCGTTCGGCAAAGTCAAAATCGGGCCGCCAAATGAGCGACCCATAACCAAACACCCACAAGTCGTCGTGGCCGCCCCATTCGTCCAGGGCACGTTCCAGCATGGTGGCTGGGTCTCGAAGGGGGGCGGGCAGATTCATCATGGCTTGACTCTACAATCCAAGGCTTTGTTTCAACAGGCCGGGCCGCAACTTGCGGTGTTATCCCGGGTGCCACCATTTTTACGAGGATCTCTCATGTCTGACGACGACAGCCAAGAACGTTTTGCACTCGGTTTCCTGTTTGCGCTGATTGCGCTGGTGATTTCCGTGGTCGTGGGTGGGGTTGTGGTCAAGCGCCTGGGAAGCTCGGGGCCATCGAAGGCGCCCACCACAGCCATTGCCAACAACGCGCCAGCCGCCACGGCTGCGGACACCGCAGCGCCGGTGACTGTCGATGATGCGGCCAGCGTGCGTGTCGAAAATGGCGTCGTGAAGTTCTACTTTGCCACCGCCAAGGCCGAACTGGCTGCCGGTGCCAACGAAGCCCTGGCCGATGTGGTCAAGGGCGTGGCCGAAGGCAAGACGGCGGTGATCTCCGGCTTCCACGACGCCACCGGCGACGCCGCCCTGAACGCCGAGCTGGCCAAGCAACGCGCCTTCGCCGTGCGCGACGCGCTCAAGGCCCTGGGCGTGGCGGAAGACAAGATCGAACTCAAGAAGCCTGAAGAAACCACGGCCACCGGCAGCAACGCCGAAGCACGCCGCGTGGAAGTGGCCCTGGGCGCATAACGCCTGCGCAGCGACCTCCCGCAGGTCACCCAACAAGAAAACCCGGCGTTGCCGGGTTTTTTATTGATCAAATAGGCTTCTAGCGCTTATCCAGCATGCGCTAGCAGCTATAAATCTGATAGTTATTTGATAGTTATTTGATAGTGGTGGTTAACGCAGGCCTGCGCCGCCAGTCCCTTCGGCGCGCTGGATCAGCTCAATCTTGTAGCCATCCGGGTCAGTCACAAACGCGATCACCGTGGTGCCGCCTTTGACCGGGCCCGCTTCGCGCGTCACGTTGCCGCCCGAGGCCTTGATCTTCTCGCACGCGGCATACGCGTCGGGCACGCCCAGGGCGATGTGGCCGTACGCCGTGCCCATGTCGTAGCTCTCGGTGCCCCAGTTGTAGGTCAGCTCGATCTCGGCCTGGCCGGGGTTGCCGCCCTCAAACCCCAAAAAGGCCAGCGAGTATTTGTACTCGGGGTTCTCGGACTGGCGCAGCAGTTGCATGCCCAGCACCTGGGTATAGAAATCAATCGAGCGTTGAAGGTTGCCAACGCGCAGCATCGTGTGGAGGAATTTCATCCCTTCGATTGTGCAGGCAAGTCAAAAACCAGGCAGGTGGTGGTGGCGTGGGCATACAGCGTGCCGTCCGGCCCCACCAGGCGCGCCTCGGCCGTAGCCAGCTGGCGCCCGCTGTGGATCACGCGGCCTTCGGCGCGCACGCGCTGTACTTTGGGCGTGATGGCCTTGACCAGGTTGATGCCCAGCTCGGCCGTGGTGTAGCCGCGCCCGGGCTCCATGCGCGTGTGCACGGCGCAACCCAGGGCGGAGTCGAGCAAAGTGGCAAACCAGCCGCCGTGCACGGTGCCCATGGGGTTCAGGTGCTCGGCGCGGGGAGTGCCCTGAAAGATCGCTGTGCCTTCGCCCACTTCCACGATCAAGAAGTCCAGCGTCTTGGCAATAGCGGCGTAGGGCAACTCACCGCGCAGCATGGCCTGCATTTGCTGCAGGCCGTTCAGGTGGGCGATCTGCTCACGCCGAGCCACACCCGGGCCGGGGCCCGCATCCAGCGTTGCAAGGATGTCGCGCTCCTGCGCGAGCCAGTGTTCAAGGTGGTTGTGTTGGGTCATGGGGTGGTGGGGTTGGTGGTGGGTTTGAAACGCATGAGTTGCATATGCAATTATTGCAGATACAATCAAATCCATGCAAGCCGAATCACCCACACTGGCCCCTGTCCTGCCGCAGGGCTGCACCAACTTCAAACTGCGTCAGTTGATGCGCCGCGTGGCCAGCCACTACGACGCCGAAATGGCGAAGTGCGGGCTCAAGACCACGCAGTATTCGCTGCTGTCGCATGTGCTCAAGCTGGGCCCCATCCGCCCTGGCGATCTGGCTGCAGAGATGAAGATGGATGCCTCCACGCTGACGCGCAACCTGCGCCCCCTGGTGGATGCCGGTTGGGTGACGCTGGAGGCTGGCGCCGACGCACGCAGCCGCCTGGCCCACATCACCGACACCGGCCGCGACAAGCGCGCCGAGGCTCAGCGCCACTGGAAGGCCGCGCAATTGGCGCTGAACGACACATTGGGCGTGCAGCGCGTAGCGGCACTGCATGCGCTGGTGGATGAATCCATGGATTTGCTGGCGGCACTGCCAGCGCAGGAGGCTGGGCATGACGAATAACAACGCCCCTCAAGCCAAAACCACGTCCACGGCACCGCTGGCGCTGTGGCTCGTACTGCTGGCCGCCGCAGGCGCTTTTGCGCTGACCATGGGCACGCGCCAGACCATGGGCCTGTTCTTGTCGCCGCTCAACACCTCCACCGGTCTGGGCATTGGCAGCATCAGTCTGGCCTTTGCGTTTGGCCAGCTCTGGTGGGGCCTGACCCAGCCGTTTGCCGGGGCGGTGGCCGACCGCATCGGCACGGGGCGTGTGATCCTGCTGGGTGTGGCGCTGGTGGCACTGGGCACCTTCATCACGCCGTACATGACGACCACGGCAGGGCTGATTTTTGCGATTGGCGTGTTGGCCGCAGGCGGCGCAGGCATGGCCGGGCCGTCTGTGCTGATGGCGGCCACTGCGCGGCTGGTGCCTCTGCAAAAGCGCGGCCTGGCCAGTGGCCTCGTGAACGCGGGCGGCTCGTTCGGCCAATTTGTGATGGCACCCATTGCCATCAGCCTCACAGCAGCCGTGGGCTGGGCCAGCGCGATGCAGTGGCTGGGTGTGCTGGTGCTGCTGGCGCTGCCTGCGGTGTGGGTGCTTCGGGGCAATTCGAACGCATTGGCCGCGCAGGCCGCCGCCGCATCCGGCCAGAAGGCGCTGACCGCGCGCGAGGCCATTGCACAGGCGCTGGCCACGCCCAGCTACCGGTATCTGGCGGCGGGCTTTTTAGTGTGCGGCTTTCACGTCGCGTTTTTGGCCACGCACCTGCCCGGCGTGATCGCGGCCTGCGGGTTGGCGCCCGAAGTAGGGGGCTGGTCACTGGCCATGATCGGTTTGTTCAACATCGTCGGCAGCCTGGGCATGGGCTGGGCGGTCGGCCGCTGGCGCATGAAGTCGCTGCTGTCGCTGCTGTACGCCACACGCGGCCTGGCGGTGCTGATCTTTTTGTTTGCGCCCAAGACACCTGCCGTGGTGCTGATTTTTGCGGCGGTGATGGGGGTGACTTTTCTCTCCACGGTGCCGCCCACGGTGGGGCTGGTGGCCAAGATGTTCGGCACGGCCAACATGGCGATGTTGTTTGGCATCGTGATGCTGGCGCACCAGATCGGCGGCTTCTTCGGCGCGTATCTGGGCGGCAGCGTGTTCCAGGCCACGGGCAGCTATGACTGGGTCTGGTACATCGACATCGTGCTGGCCGTTGGCGCAGCGCTGGTCCACCTGCCCATCCGCGAGGCGCGGTTGGTGCGACCCGCAGCCTCCGCCGCCTGAGCCCGCAGCGCCATCCATCCCCTTGAATGAAAGCGAATGACATGACGGACACCCACGCCAGCAGCGCCTCCATGGCAGGCAAATCACCGATCTATCTGGATGACCTGTCTGTGGGCGACCAGTTCACCAGTGGCGAACACGCCATGGACGAAGCGCAGATCACCACCTTTGCCGCGCAGTTCGACCCACAGCCCTTCCACCTGGACGACACCGCAGCCCGCGCCACCCTGTTTGGCGGCCTGGCCGCCAGCGGCTGGCACACGGCGGCCGTGACCATGCGCCTGCAAGTGACCAGCGGCCTGCCGATTGCGGGCGGCATCATCGGCGCAGGGGGCGAGCTGAGCTGGCCCCGGCCCACGCGCGCCACCGATGTGCTGCATGTGGTGAGCGAGGTGGTGCAGATCCAGCCCTCCAAGTCCAAGCCCGACCGTGGCATGGTCACCGTGCGCAGCGAAACGCGCAACCAGCATGGCGATGTGCTGCAGGTATCTACCGTGCGCATCGTTGTGCCACGCAGGCCGGCAGCCGGTGGGGCAGGGGCCTGATGTGACCGAGGCCCTGAACCCGCGCACCCGCATGCTGCTGGAGGCGCCGATTGCGCCCACCTTGCTGCGGCTGGCCGCGCCCAATGTGCTGGTGATGCTGGCGCAGGCGGGCGTCGGGCTCATCGAGACCTACTTTGTCGGCCAACTGGGCACCGATGCGTTGGCGGGCATGGCGCTGGTGTTCCCGGTGGTCATGCTGATGCAGATGACCTCTGCGGGGGCCATGGGCGGCGGCATTGCGTCGGCCATTGCGCGTGCCTTGGGCGCGCGGCGGCGGGACGATGCCGATGCGCTGGTGCTGCATGCGCTCGCTATTGCCGCGGTGTTTTCGCTGGTCTTCACCGTGGGCGTGGTGGGAGGAGGGCGCTGGCTTTACACCCGCATGGGCGGCACGGGCTGTGCGCTGGAGGCGGCACTGGTCTATTCCAACTGGGTGTTTGCGGGCGCGTTTCTGGTGTGGCTGTTCAACACGCTATCGGCCGTGATTCGGGGCACGGGCAACATGGCCGTGCCAGCCTATGTGACAGTGCTGGGTGCTTTTGTGCTGGTGCCGTTGTCGCCGTTGTTCATCTTTGGTTGGGGCCCCATGCCCGGCCTGGGCATTGCCGGGGGAGCCATTGCGTTGATGGCGTACTACCTGATCGGCAGCGTGGTGCTGGCGGCGTATTTGTGGTCGCCACGCAGCCTGCTGCGGCCATCGTTGGCGCACATCCGGTTTCGCTGGGTGTTGTTCAAGGACATTTTGCGGGTGGGGCTGGTGGGTACGGTGTCTACCGTGGCCACCAACTTGGCGATTGGTGTCACCACCGCGCTGGTCGGCGGCTTTGGCACGGCCGCCATTGCGGGCTACGGCACGGCGTCGCGGCTGGAATATCTGCTGGTGCCGCTGGTGTTTGGCCTGGGCGCGCCACTGGTGGCCATGGTGGGCACCTGCATGGGCGCGGGCCAGCATGAACGTGCCTTGCGCGCCACGTGGATCGGTGCGGCCATGGCGTTTGTGATGGCGGAGGCCATTGGCCTGTGGGCGGCGGCGTATCCCAACACGTGGCTGTCGCTGTTCAATAGCGACCCCGCCATGCTGGAGGCGGGTGCGCTGTATCTGCGCACCGCCGGGCCGGTGTATGGCTTTTTCGGCCTGGGCCTGGTGCTGTACTTTGCCTCGCAAGGGGCAGGGCGCCTGCTGTGGCCGGTGATCGGCAACATCGTGCGGCTTGCCATTGCGGTGACCGGTGGTTGGCTGGCGCTGCGCTGGAGCGGTGGGTTGGCAGCGGTGTTTGCCGCACAGGGCGTGGCCCTGGTGCTCTACGGCGCGGTCAACGCCTGGGCGATTGCAGGCGGTGCCTGGTTCGGCCCTGTCGGCTGGCCGCGCAGCATGGCGGGCTTGCTGCGGCGCATGCCGCAGGCATAAAAATTTGGCTGAAATGGCAGCTAGCGCTTATGCAGCAAGCGCTAGCAGCTATCAATTCAGTAGTATTCGGCAGACTGAATCAGACGGGGACCGTGTAGTTCAACGTCATGCGCCCGCCATCCACGGTCACGATCTCGCCGGTCACATAGCTGGCAGCGTCGCTGGCCAGCCAGGCCACCACGTCGGCAATCTCCGACGGCTCGCCCAGCCGCTTCATAGGCGTGCGGCTCATGATCTTGTTCTTGGCCTCGTCGCTGGTCAGCACGGCCTTGGCGGCCAGCTCGGTGGCGATGGTGCCGGGGGCCACAGCATTGACACGGATGTTCTTGTCGGCCAGCGCCAGGGCCATGACGCGCGTGAGCTGGTTCACGCCGCCTTTGCTCACGTTGTAGCTGGAGATATTGGGAATGGTCAGCACGCCGTTGACCGAGCTCATGTTGACGATGGAGCCGCCGCCCGAAGCTACCATGGCCCGCGCCACCGCCTGACCCACCAGGAACGAGCCCTTGAGGTTGACCCGCAGCACGGCGTCAAAGTCGGCCTCGGTCACATCCAGAAAGTCTGCAGCGCGAAAGATGCCCGCGTTGTTCACCAGCACGTCGATGCGCCCGTAGGTCGCCAGGGTCTGGGCCACCAGTGCATCCACCTGCGATTTATCGCCCACATCGCAGCGCACATACAGCGCGCCCAGTTCCTGCGCCAGCGCCTGGCCGCGCAGATCGTCCACATCGACGATCACCAGTTTGGCACCTTCAGCCGCGAAACGGCGGACACAGGCCTCGCCAATGCCTTGTGCGCCGCCAGTGACGATGCAGACACGGCCCTGATGGCCGAAGTGGATGGGTGATGTGGAGAGTGCTTGGGTGGGAAGGGTCATGGGCGTGGATGGTAGCGGCTTGCGTGGTGGACAGAGTCGACAGCGCCTGAGATGCGTGTGGAGGCCGGATCGTTTTGGCTTCTATACAACTAGATACGATGTATATTATGTCAAATTATAAATTGATGTCGGCAAACGAAAACCACCATTTCCACCGTGCAGTTGTGATGGATCGGATTGCGCCAGCTACAGCACCTGGCCCATTCGGGGCGCCATCATTTCCGACGAACTGTGTGTGTGTCGTGCAGCGAGCATCCGACTATCTTCTGCTGGCCCCATCCATTCAGATTCAGCGCGCCGCGCTTGCGCTCAGCGCGTGGACTCTGCAATCCACACCAACACAGACTAGCGCGCTATCTGAAACGCAGCACTGGCCGCAGAATCCCGCTCCAGTCGGCGGGCGATATTGCCGCAGACCAGATCACACAACGCATCCACCGACTCATCGGTCAGCCGGTAAAACACGCTGGTCCCACGCCCTTCCCGTGCCACGAGACCATGTTTGGTCATCAACGACAGATGCCGGGAAATGTTGGCCGCCGTGTAGCCACATTGCTGAGCAAGGTCTCCCACATTTTTCTCTCCGCCACGCAGCAGATTGAGGATACGCAACCGCGTGGGTTCGGCTAGAACCTGAAAATAAGCAGCAACTTGCTCAAGGGCTTCTGGGGGCATCTCTCTCATCGCGGGATCTCCGTGCATCGGAAGTACATGATACATTATTGACTAATTAGCTGATTAGTTAAATAATCAATCGCACAAAAATTCTACGGAGCCTCCCATGAAGTCCCTGCCCCTGTTGACCGCTGCGCTTTCCCTGGCCGTGTCGGGCGCATGGGCTGCCAGCGACGGCGCTGTGCAGCAGATTGCCAGCTTTACCGTGAAGCCGGCGGCCACCCAATTGGCCAGCAGTGTGGACGCTCAGGTCGAGGCCGTACGGGATGCCACCCTCTCTGCCCAGGTGCAGGGCGCGGTGATCAGCCTCCTTGCCAAGGCAGGCGACCGCGTGGTCGCGGGTCAGGAGCTGGCACGCATCGATGCGCGCGCGGCGCAACAGAACGCCGCCGCCAGCGCCGCCCAGGTAGACGCGGCACGCGCCGCCCAGCAAGTGGCCACCAAGGAATACGAGCGCCAAAAACAGCTGTTCCAAAAGCAATACATCAGCCAGGCAGCGCTGGACCGGGCCGAGGCACAGTGGCGCGCCAGTCAGTCGCAGGCGCAGGCCCTGCAGGCCCAGGCTGGCGCTGCCGCCACACAGTCCGGCTTCTACGTCATCAAGGCGCCGTTTGCGGGCGTGGTGGGCCATGTGCCTGCCACCTTGGGTGACATGGCCATGCCCGGCAAACCTTTGCTGACCGTGTACGACCCGTCGCTGATGCGTGTTACCGCCTATGTGGGACAACAGCAGGCCGCCGCGCTGCGCGATACGGGCGGTGGTGACCTGCAGGTCGACATTCCAGGCATCTCCGCACCGCGCGTCGCGGTCCCAGCATCCAAGGTGCAAGTGCTGCCTACTGTCGATGCGCAAAGCCATACCGTGCAGGTGCGTGTGGAGCTCCCGCCCAGCGTGGTGGGCGCCGCCCCCGGCATGTTTGCCCGTCTGTGGTTGAACGCGGGCAAGGGCGCTGCGGCCTCCGCGGACGCTGCCTTTGGCCCGTTGCTGGTGCCCGCTGGCGTGGTGGTGCGGCGTGCGGAAATGACGGGCGTCTATGTATTGGACGGCCAAAACCGGCCGCTGCTGCGCCAGGTGCGCCTGGGGCGGCCCGCAGGCGACATGGTGGAGGTGTTGAGCGGGGTGCGTGCTGGCGACCGCATTGCACTTCAGCCACAAGCTGCCGCCAAGGTGCGCTGACATGAAGACCCCCCAAATTTCTTCTCCGCTTGGCATTTCCGGCCGCATCGCCGCCCTGTTCCAGGGCGCACAAATCACGCCTTTGCTGGCTGTGGTGGCGTTTTTGCTCGGCGTGTTTGCCGTACTGGTCACGCCGCGCGAGGAAGAGCCGCAGATCGACGTCACGATGGCCAATGTCATCGTGCCGTTCCCGGGTGCATCCGTGGCAGATGTCGAACAGATGATTGCCACACCAGCCGAACAGGTGCTGTCGCAGATGCAAGGCACGGAGCACGTGACCTCGGTGTCGCGGCCGGGCATGGCGGTGATGACGGTGCAGTTCAAGGTCGGTGTGCCACGCACGGAAGCGCTGGTGCGCCTGCACGACACCTTGCGCAGCAATGCCGATTGGCTGCCCAAGGGCCTGGGGGCCATGGATCCGATCATCAAACCCAAGGGCATCGACGATGTGCCCGTGGTGACACTCACCTTGCACAGCCGCGACAACACCTCGGGCGCCTTTGCGCTGGAGCGCGTGGCCCACAGCCTGGAGGCTGAGATCAAGCGCGTGCCCGGCACCCGCGAGGTGCAAACACTCGGCGGCCCGGGCCGCGCTGTGCTTGTGCGCATCGACACAAACGGCATGGCCGCCACGGGCACCACGTTAGACGACCTGCGCAGCGCCTTGCAGTCGGCAAACATGGGATTGCCCGTGGGCGAACTACTGGGCGGCGACCGGTCCATCCAACTCGACAGCGGCCCGTTCCTGACCCGCGCCGATGAGGTGGCCGACATCATGGTGGGCGTGCGATCGGGCAAGCCGGTGTTCCTCAAGGATGTGGCGGACGTGCAGGACGGCGCTTTGCCAGCAAGCCGCTACGTCTGGCACGGGGTTCCACGGCGAGCGGCCGACAACGGTACGGCAGCCTCGCAGAGCACCGTGGACGAATACCCCGCCGTGACCCTCACGGTGACCAAGAAAGCGGGCGAGAACGCCATCGACGTCGCCAATGCCGTGATGCAAAGGGTCGCACAGTTGCACAACACCGTGATTCCCGAAGGCGTGGAAGTGACGGAAACACGCAACTACGGAGCCACCGCCAACGACAAGGCGCAAAAGCTCATCCAGAAGCTGCTGTTCGCCACGGCGTCGGTCGTTGCATTGGTGTTCCTGGCCCTGGGCCGCCGCGAGGCCGCCATCGTAGGCCTGGCCGTGGTGCTGACGCTCACGGTGACGCTGTTTGCGTCTTGGGCCTGGGGCTTCACGCTCAACCGCGTGTCGCTGTTTGCCCTGATTTTCTCTATCGGCATCCTCGTGGACGACGCCATTGTGGTGGTGGAAAACATCCACCGACACCAGTTGTTGCACCCAGGGCGCAGCCTCAAGGATCTCATCCCGCACGCCGTGGATGAGGTGGGAGGTCCGACCATTCTGGCCACATTCACCGTGATCGCAGCCCTGCTGCCCATGGCATTCGTGAGTGGCCTCATGGGCCCTTACATGAGCCCCATCCCGATCAACGCCAGCATGGGCATGCTGCTGTCGCTGGCCGTGGCGTTCATCATCACCCCCTGGCTGGCCCGCCTGTGGATGAAGGAGCACGCTGCCCACCCTCAAGGGCATTCCACCCCGGCACACAGCGGCCTCAGCGCACGAATTGCACCGGTGTTTGAGCGCGTGTTCAGCCCCTTGCTGGATGAGCGCCATGGCACGCGAAACAGGCGCTGGCTGGGCCTTGGTGTGGCCGCCCTCATCGCCTTGTCGATAGCCCTGCCAGTGCTGGGCTGGGTGCAACTCAAGATGCTTCCGTTCGACAACAAGTCCGAGTTCCAGGTGGTGGTGGACATGCCTGCGGGCACACCCGTGGAACGCACGGCCGCCGTGTTGCACGAGCTGGGTGCCTACCTCGCCACCGTGCCGGAGGTGACCGACTACCAGGCCTATGCAGGCCTGTCAGGGCCCATCAACTTCAACGGCCTGGTGCGCCAGTACTACCTGCGCGCAGGTGGCGAAGTGGGTGACATCCAGGTCAACCTGGTCGACAAACACCACCGCAAGGACCAAAGCCACGCCATTGCCATGCGGGTGCGACCTGCGTTGCAAGAGATCGGCAAGCGCCATGGTGCCAACGTCAAGGTGGTGGAGGTGCCTCCCGGCCCGCCGGTGCTGTCGCCCATCGTTGTCGAGGTGTATGGGCCCGATGCCGAAGGTCGGCGTGAAGTGGCGCACGCCGTGCGCACCGCACTGGCCGCCACCGAAGGCATTGTGGACGCGGATGACAGCAGCATTGCCGACGCCCCCCGCAAGCTGCTCACCGTGGACCGGCGCAAGGCCGCGCTGCTGGGAATCCCCCAGCAGGCCATTGTGAGCACGCTGCATGCGGGGCTCAGTGGCGAAGCCGCCACCTGGCTGCGCGATGCGAGCAAATACCCCGCGCCTGTGCTCCTGCAGTTGCCGGCAGAAAGCCATGGCGACCTGGAGGCGCTATTGCGGCTGACGGTACGGGGTTCTCAAGGCCAGCTGGTTCCCATCCGCGAGCTGGTCACCGTGAGTAACACCTTGCGCGAACAGCCGGTGCACCACAAAGACATGTTGCCCGTGAACTATGTCGTGGCCGACATGGCAGGCCGCGTGGACAGTCCTCTCTACGGCGTGTTCCAGGCCCGCAGCGCCATCGCCCGCATCGTCGCGCCTGACGGCGGATCGGTGCAAGAGTATTTCGTGCGCCAGCCTGCAGATGCGCTGCGCGGCTATGCGATCAAGTGGGATGGCGAATGGCAGATCACCTTTGAGACCTTCCGCGACATGGGTGCGGCCTACGCAGTGGGCCTGATTCTGATCTACCTGCTGGTGGTGGCGCAGTTCGGCTCCTACCTCACGCCACTCATCATCATGGCGCCCATTCCGCTCACCATCATCGGTGTGATGCCGGGCCATGCGCTGATGGGCGCGCAGTACACGGCCACCAGCATGATCGGAATGATTGCCCTGGCAGGCATCATCGTGCGCAACTCCATCCTGCTGGTGGACTTCATCAACCTGCAGGTGCGGGAGGGTATGCCCCTCAAGACAGCCATCATCCACTCGGCCATCACGCGTGCACAGCCCATTGTGCTCACGGGGCTGGCGGCCATGATCGGCGCATTTTTCATTCTCGACGACCCGATCTTCAATGGCCTGGCCATTTCGCTGATCTTCGGCATCTTTGTTTCCACCGTGCTGACACTGGTGGTGATTCCGACCCTGTATTACGCCGCATACCGCAATGGCAGCGAGAACAACAGCGCGGGCGCCGCCGTGCCTGCCAGCCCACCTGACGACAGCCCATCAGAGGCGACCGTTCACCACGGAACAGACTGAGCGCTCGGAACGAAAGATCCGGCAACAACCATCCGTCAACCACAGGAGACAACCATGGCACATGTAGTGATTATTGGAGCGGGTATCGGCGGCATGCCAGCGGCGTACGAGATGCGCAGCAAGCTGCCACGGGAAGACCGGGTCACGGTGATCAGCGCAGTCGACTACTTCCAGTTCATGCCCTCCAACCCCTGGATCGCTGTGGGATGGCGCAAGCGCGACGATATCGTCTTGCAGATCCGCCCCCTGCTGGAACGCAAGGGCATTGACTTCATCGCCCAGCCGGTGAAATCCATCGACGCCCCGGGCAATGCCCTTACGCTGGCAGACGGGAGCACTGTGGCCTATGACTACCTCGTCATCACCACCGGGCCCCGGCTGGCCTTCGAGGAAGTGCCAGGCTCTGGTCCTGTGAACGGTCACACGCATTCGGTGTGCTCGGTGGACCACGCGGAACATTTCTGGGAGGACTATCAGAAGTTTCTGGAGGCCCCAGGGCCCATCGTCGTCGGTGCCATGCCAGGTGCCAGCTGCTTTGGCCCTGCCTACGAGTTCGCATTCATCGTTGCAGCGGACTTGCGCAAGCGCAAGCTGCGCCACAAGGTGCCAATCACCTTTGTCACCAGCGAGCCCTACATCGGTCACCTGGGTCTGGGTGGCGTTGGCGACAGCAAGAGCATGCTGGAGAGCGAGCTGCGCAGCCAGGACATCAAGTGGATCCACAACGCGCGCACCACTCGGGTAGAAGCCGGCAAGATGTTCGTCGAGCAGCTGGACGACAAGGGCCAGGTGCACCAGCAGCATGAGCTGCGGTTCAAACTGTCGATGATGCTGCCCGCCTTCAAGGGCGTGGACGCCGTGGCCTCCGTACCCGGGCTGTGCAACCCGCGCGGCTTTGTGTTGATCGACGAACACCAGCGCAGCAAGGCCTACCCCAACATCTTCTCGGCCGGGGTCTGCGTGGCGATCCCGCCCGTTGAGGTAACGCCTGTACCCACCGGGGCACCCAAGACGGGTTACATGATCGAGACGATGGTCTCGGCCATCGTGCGCAACATCGCCGCTGATATTGCAGGCCAGCCAGCCACGGCTACCGCCACCTGGAATGCCATTTGCCTGGCCGACATGGGGGACACCGGTGCAGCGTTTGTCGCCCTGCCCCAGATGCCACCGCGCAACGTCAACTGGTTCAAGAAGGGCAAATGGGTGCACCTGGGCAAGATTGCGTTCGAGAAATATTTCCTGAACAAGATGAAGTCAGGCAATTCCGAGCCCATCTATGAAAAGTATGTGCTCAAGCTCCTGGGCATCACCCGCCTGCAGGAGCACAAACAGCAATGACAAGACGGTGGCCCAGCGCCGCCCTCCCCCTGTTTTCAACGTTTTTTCGACAAGGAGTTCCTCATGACAACCTGGCAAATCGTGCGTGTGGCCGCAGGCGCCTTCATCCTGCTTTCTCTGGCGCTGGGCATTCCTGGCAGTCCTGTTTTCGTCAGCCAATGGTGGCTTGCATTCACGGCGTTCGTGGGCGTGAACCTGTTGCAAAGCGGGGTCACCAAGTGGTGCTTCATGGAGACCATGCTACGCAAGCTGGGCGTTCGCCCTGGCTGCTGAGAAGGACAAAGCCATGCGCAAGCTCCTTCTGAGTGTGGCCTTGCTGGCCAGCGGCATAAGCGCGTCCCAGGCGGCAGATTTGCGCGAAGCCTGGCTGGCCGCAGCGCAGCAGCACCCGGACATGGCCGCTGCGGCAGCCACACGCGCCGCAGGGCAAGCGCGTCGCCTGCAGGCCGAGCGATTGTGGAGCCCTACCGTGACAGCACAGGGCGCTGCAGGCGCTATGGGCTCTCGCACCTCTTCGCAAGGAGCTGCTTTTTCCATGCCAGGGGTGCCACAGACCTCGGGGGTGGGTTTTGACACCTCGGTGAACAGCGGCCCAGGTACACGTTGGGGTGTGGAGGCACGTATGCCGCTGTACAGCCCAGAGCGCAGTGCGCAAGGGCGACAGTTGCTGCTATCCGCCGGCCTGGCCGAACTTGAGGCGGCCTCGGTGCAGCAACAGTTGATGCTGCAAACGGCCCAGCGGTATTTCGCAGCGGTCTTGTCACAACAACAGCACGCCTTGCTACTGCGCCAGCAGGAAGCCACGGACCGGGCCCTGAAAGAAGCGCAGGACCGCTTCACGCTGGGCGACTCCCCAGTAACCGATGTGCGCGAAGCCGAGGCACGCGCTCTGGCCAATGTGGCCCTGGTACAGACGGCCGATGTAGAGATGCAGATTGCGCGCCAGACACTGGCCCAGGCCACAGGCTGGAACCCCGCGCAGCTGCCGCCCTTGCAATTGCCCGCCCCGTCTGGCAATGAAACCACGGCCGCGCGCGATGGCAACACGCTCGCACCCCTACCCTACTGGCTCGATCTCGCCGCCCACACCAACCTCCAGGTGCGTATGCAGGCCCAGGCCCTCGCACTGGCAGAGCAAGAGGCCGCCAAGGCCACGCGCGCAGCCAGCACCAAGGTGGACCTAGTGGCCCAGGCGGGCGCGGACCATCTTTCAGGATCTGGCCGATGGGGTTCTGCCAGCAACTCCGCACGCCAATACATGGTGGGTGTACAAATCCAGGTACCGCTTTACACCGGTGGCCAAGTTGATGCGCGGCAGCAGGAACTGCTGCGTCTGCAGGACAAGGCGCAGGCCGAGCTGGACAGCGCTCGGCTTGCCGTGGCCCAGCAAGTGCACGCTACGTGGCTGCAGCTGCGAGCAGGTGCAGCCCGAACGCAAGCCCTGGAGTCTGCGCGCTTGGCGGCCCAGGTTCGGCTCGAGGCGACCCAGCTTGGCCGCCAGGTGGGAGATCGCACCACGCTGGATCTGCTGCAGGCACACAACGACGCCATGCAGTCGCAATCCAACCTGCTGGGGCACCAGGCCCGCATGGCGCAAGAGCGCCTGCAGTTGATGGCGCTGACGGACCAATTGGACGAAGCCGCATTGCAATCGGCCACCGATGCCACGCAAACACTCGCGCCACCCCATCCTTGAATGGCTCTGACTCCCGCGTTCACCCTGCCACTTTCACAACCATGCGCTCTGCCACCCAACCACCGCATCAACTGGTCGTCGACGTCCGATCGCCTGGTGAGTTCGCCTCCGGCCATGTGGCCGGTTCAATCAATCTGCCGCTAGACAGCCTGGCGCAGCAGGCCGCTACCGTATTGCCACAACGCGACCTGCCCATGGTGCTTTGCTGCCTCTCGGGCGCACGCTCTGGCATGGCAGTCCAGTGGCTGCAGGCGCAAGGCTACAGTCAAGTGACAAATGGGGGTGGTGCGGGCAGCGTCGCCTTGCAACTGGGGCGCCCTATCGTGCGCGACTGACGCGATCAGGCGTCCCCCTCCTTAGCGGCTTGCGGTGTACACCGAGAACGAAGCAGGAAACAACCCATGAAACCCCGGATACAAGCCTTCTTTGACGACGCCACCTGGACCGTGAGCTACGTGGTTTTTGATGAACCCGGTGGCCACTGCGCGCTGGTGGACTCCGTGCTGGACTACGATCCCAAATCAGGCCGTACCCGCACACACTCTGCCGATTGCTTGGTGGATTTCGTCCAAAGCCATGGCTTGGCAGTGCAGTGGATTCTGGAGACCCATGCCCATGCCGACCATTTGTCTGCCGCGCACTACCTGCGCAACAAGCTGGGGGGCAAGATCGCCATTGGTGCCGCAATTACCCAGGTGCAGGAGGTGTTCAAGGCCATCTTCCATCTGGAGCCGGGGTTCCACCCCGATGGCCGCCAGTTCGACAGGCTGCTTCACGACGGAGAGGTATTGCGCATCGGCCAACTGGAAGCCAAAGCGTTGGCCGTGCCAGGCCACACTCCCGCATGCATGGCTTACCAGGTCGCAGACGCCGTGTTTGTCGGCGACACCCTGTTCATGCCCGATGTGGGCACTGCGCGCTGCGACTTCCCGGGGGGCAATGCGCACGCGCTGTACCAGTCGGTGCGCAAACTGCTCAGCCTTCCACCGCAGACCCGGTTGTTCATGTGCCATGACTACCCACCAGCAGGGCGGGCGCCCGCGTGGCAGACCACGGTGGCCGATCAGCGTGCCCACAACATCCATGTGCACGACGGTGTGACCGAGGCGGCGTTTGTAGAACTGCGCACCCGGCGCGACGCCACGCTGGACATGCCTGTCCTGATTCTGCCTTCGGTGCAGGTCAACATCAGAGCGGGGGCGATGCCCCCCGCAGAAGACAACGGCGTGACCTACCTCAAGATTCCAGTCAACGCGCTGTGACACGCTATCCCAGGAACCAGCCCCCTCTTTGCCAACCCGGAGGTTTTCATGAGCAACGAACAGGTCACCGTTGAGCTCGTCCAGCAACGGGACTACCGCTTTGACATCCAGTTCGGGGATGCCGTCCCTCACCTGATCGCGGATGAACCTGCTCCGCTGGGCTCTGGCAAGGGTCCTTCACCTGTACAACTGCTTTGCGCCGCAGTGGGCAGTTGCCTGAGCGACTCATTGCTGTTCGCGCTGCGCAAGTTCAAACAGGCACCGGACCCATTGCATGCCACCGTGGTGGCCCACGTGGGTCGCAACGCCGAAGGCCGTCTGCGCGTGCTGCGCATGGATGCCACTTTGCGCCTGGGCGTGCCTGCCAGCCAATTGGATCATCTGGACCGGGTGCTGACTCAGTTCGAGAGCTATTGCACTGTGACCCAGAGCGTAGGCCAGGGCATTCCCATTGCAGTGAAAGTGCTGGATGCCAACAACACCGTCCTCCAATGACATCGCAGCAAATCTTCCCTCTCCTCCGTCAAGAAAGCACCCCATGAAAACAGCCCACGATCTCGTGACCGCAGCCAAGGCCCATGTCCAGGAAGTCCCCATCGCCCAAGCGGATGAAGCCATCCGCTCGGCCGATGTGCTCATCGATGTACGCGAAGCCGATGAGTACCAGGCCGGTCACATCCCCGGGGCTATCCACGCCTCCCGCGGGGTGCTTGAGTTCAAGCTCAGCAGCACGCCCGAGCTCACCTCGCGCGACCTGAAGGTAGTGGTTTATTGCAAGACCAGCGGTCGGGCCGCCTTGGCTGCGCGCGCCATGCATGACATGGGCTACCTGCAGGTGCAGTCCATCGCGGGTGGGTTTGATGCGTGGGTGGCAGCGGGCAAGCCTGTCGCAGCTCCTGCATCTCCTTCATTCGAATAATCGGGCCGTGCATGCCTTGCGAATCCATTGCGATGGTGCAAGAAGGGCCCTGCCGCTGGGCGCCGTAACGTTAAGCAACACCCAAACCTCAACCTAAGGAATCATCATGAACCTCAATGTAGGAACTATGGATCGCGTGCTGCGCATCGTGGCTGGACTGATCTTGATCGCTCTGGCTGCCACCGGCACGGTGGGATGGTGGGGTTGGCTCGGCGTAGTGCCCCTGGCCACTGGACTGTTTCGTTTCTGTCCGGCCTACGCGTTGCTGGGCATCAACACCTGCCCGATGAAGAAATGAACACACGCTGAGCTGCGCACTGGTCAGCGCGGAGCCCACGGCGTGACCCGCAAGGGATCGGCTGGGTTTTTTTGAGGGGTAAGTAGGTCTGACCACGGTCATCAAAGACGCGCCCCTTTGTGACTGCCAGGGCTGCGGCCCCGTGCACATGCATACAGCTGCATACAACCGAAGCGCTGAAAGCCCGGGATACCGGGCCGCAGCTGGCAT
The DNA here is from genome assembly GCF_020510705.1 of Acidovorax radicis. Lineage (NCBI taxonomy): Bacteria > Pseudomonadati > Pseudomonadota > Betaproteobacteria > Burkholderiales > Comamonadaceae > Acidovorax > Acidovorax radicis. Next base: position 2,608,893 of record NZ_CP075184.1, on the reverse strand, counting down.
CCGCCCCTCAGAACACCCTACCAAACCGCCTCTGAAAACCGCAGGCCACCCCGCCCCTGCGTGACATCTGCGCCACCTTCCCGCTGAAACCGCCACCGCGAGGTCGTGAATCGGTTTACATTTTGAGCGTCAGTCCACGCGATTGTTGCAAAAAAGGGGGCGACCATGTCTGCAAGTTTTCGTGCGGTGCGCCTTGGTGCTTGTTGGGCCCGGGCCATCGCCATCGGAGCCTTCGCGCTGTCAGCCGCAGGAGCGCATGCCCTGGACAAACCCACCGGCCGGGTGATTCTCACCATTGAAGGAGCGATCAGCCAAACCAACAACGGCCCGCTGGCGCAATTCGACATGAAGATGCTGGAGAAACTGCCCCAGCACAGCTTTTCCACGCAAACACCCTGGTACCCCGACCCCGTCACATTCACCGGCCCGTTGTTGCGCGATGTACTGGCCGCCGTGGGCGCCAAGGGAAGCAAGATCACGGCGGTGGCGCTGAATGACTATAAAACCGAGATCCCCGTGGAGGACGCCACACGCCACGATGTGATCGTGGCGCACCTCATGAACAACCGGCCCATGCCTGTCCGAGAAAAGGGGCCGCTGTTCATCATCTACCCTTTTGACACCAAGGCTGAGCTGCGCAGCGAGCTGTACTACAACCGCGCGGCCTGGCAACTCAATGCCTTGCGGATCCGGTAGTTCTGCACAGCGTCCCCAGGCACCCCACGCATGCTGCGCAGCAAACACATTCTGCGGCTGATCATTGCGGGCCTCGTGCTGGCATATGTGGCCATTGCGGCGGTGCAGTACCTCCAATTCCGCAGTGTCGAGGCGGTCATGCGCCGCGGCGATGTCAACGCGCTCTGGTCATTTCTGCAGCTCAATGTGGAATATGAAAAGCTAGATCACGCGCTGCACCAGTTCGAGCTGGCCCCATCCAGCATTCCCATGGAGCAGCTTGAACTGCGCTACGAGCTCTTTTTAAGCCGGTTCAGCACGCTTGAAAGCGGCACAGCGCGCACGCTGATGCAGGACGAGCCCATCTACGCGCAGGCGTTGGCTGCGTTGCAGATCTTTGTTGCGGCGGGTGACACCTATTTCGGGGCCAGCGTGGATGCGGCCTCCTGGCAGAAAAACATGCGGCTCTTGCGCGGCGAGCTCGACCTCCTGCGCGAACCTGTGCGCGAACTCGCCCTGAACGCCTCGCGCGTGTCTGCGCTATTGGGCGATACGCGCAATGCCGAGATCAAACGCCAGACCCTGCTTACCACCGGGCTCACGGCATTCCAGGCCGTCCTCACGTTTTTGCTGGCATTCGCTATGGCGCGGCAGTTTCTCAAACGCGAAAAAGCCAAATCTCTGGCCATGGCCGCCCAGGCCGATCTGGTCGAGGCCCTCAAGCGCAACGAAGAAGCACTGGAGGCCCGCGTAACCCAGCGCACCGTCGAATTGCAACGGGTGAATGCAGCGCTGCGCGAGCATGAGGAGGAGCTGGAGATTGCCCGGGCCAAGGCCGAAGACGCCTCCCAGATGAAGTCGGACTTTTTAGCCAACATGAGCCACGAGATCCGTACGCCCATGAATGCGGTCATCGGCATGAGCCACCTGGCGCTAGGCACCGATCTTTCACCTCGTCAAAGGGACTATGTCGAAAAAATCCAGCGCTCTGGCCAGCACCTGTTGGGGCTGATCAATGACATTCTGGATTTCAGCAAGATCGAGGCAGGCAAGCTTGAAGTGGAGGTGGTGGATTTCGAGCTGCGCAGCGTGCTCGACAATGTGGCCAACCTGATCAGCGGCAAATCGAGCAGCAAAGGGCTGGAACTGCTGTTTGATGTGGACCCTGTCCTGCCCGATGACCTGCGGGGCGACCCCTTGCGCCTAGGGCAAATCCTGGTGAACTACGCCAACAACGCCGTCAAATTCACCGACGAAGGCGAGATCATTTTGCGGGTAAGGGAAATATCGCGCAATGTGGACGGCATCCTGATGCGCTTTGAAGTGCAGGACACGGGCATTGGGCTTACCGAAGAGCAGCAGTCGCGGCTGTTCCGCTCCTTCGAGCAGGCCGACAGCTCCACCACGCGCAAATACGGCGGCACAGGCCTGGGCCTGGCCATCTCCAAGAAGCTCGCGAGCCTGATGGGTGGCGACGTGGGAGTGCATAGCATTCCCAACCAGGGCAGCACCTTCTGGTTTACCGCCCGCCTGGGCCTGGGCAGCACACAACACAGCGCCCTGATGCCCAAGCCCGACCTGCGCGGGCGCCATGTGCTGGTGGTGGATGACAGCGAACAGGCGCGGCGGATCCTCAGCGGCCTGCTCAGCAGCATGAGCTTTGCGGTGACAACCGCCAGTTCTGGTGAAGATGCCTTGACCAAGGCACGCAACGCCGACCTGGCGGGCCACCCTTGTCAGATTGCGTTTCTGGACTGGAAGATGCCCGGCATGGACGGCTTCGAAACGCACCGCCAGCTCGCCCTTTTGCCCCACCCTCCCCGCTCCGTCATCGTGACGGCGGCGGGCCACGACGATGCCCTGCCGGAGCTTGAGCGCTCGGGCATTGCACTCATGCTGACCAAACCCGTCAGTCCTTCCGACCTGTTTGACACGGCCATGCGGGCTCTCGGTGGCCGCGTTGTTTCAAGCAATGAGCCGCGCACCCATGCCCCGGGCCATGCCCCCAACATGGCGACGATCCGTGGCGCCCGCGTGCTGCTGGTGGACGACAACGACCTCAACCAGCAGGTAGGCAGTGAACTGCTCACGGGCGCAGGCATGGTCGTCGAGGTCGCGGATAACGGCCAGATCGCACTCGACATGCTCACGCGTGCGCCCTACGACGTAGTGCTCATGGACATGCAGATGCCTGTCATGGATGGCCTCACCGCCACTCGCTTGTTGCGCGGCAACCCCCAGTGGGCCGAGCTGCCTGTGCTGGCCATGACCGCTAACGCCATGAGCCGTGACCGAGATCGTTGCCTGGAAGCTGGCATGAACGGCCACCTTGCCAAACCCATTGATCCGAACGAATTGTTTGCCAGCCTGCTGCGATGGGTCAAACCGCGCGCAGTGGCGCAAGAAGACCCCGCTACCGCGCTGGCGATAGCTGCCTCCGAACCCACACCTGACCTCGCCCCATGCCCCGATGCGCTGCAGCGCATCGGCGGGCTGGACGTCAAGGCCGGCCTGCGGCGCGTGCTCGACAAGCGCCCGGCCTACGAAAGCCTGTTGCGCAAATTTGTGGCCGGGCAGGCTGTGGCAGTGCAAACCGCCCGTGCCGCCTTGGCAGCACACCAACCAGACAATGCACAGCGCGCCATGCACACGCTCAAAGGCACAGCCGCCACAATTGGCGCGGGGCCACTGGCTGAACTGGCCCACGCGGCAGAACAGGCCATCGGACAGAACGCACCCGCGACCACCCTGGAAGCACTGCTGCAACCCGTAGACACCGCGTGCAAAGCCTTGATAGCGGCGCTGCAAACCGCCCTGCCTCTGGAAAATGAACCCGACACCTATGGCGCAGACAGCGCGGCAAGCGCGCCCATCGATACCGCTGCGGCACAACAGCTGCTGGATCGGCTGGAGGCCCTGCTGGCAGACGACGATTCGGAAGCCATCGAGCTCTTCAACGCAGAGGCCTCTGCCTTGAGGAGTCTGCTCGGACCTGCGTTGCCCCCCATGAAGCGCGCGCTGGACAGCTACGATTTTGTGAATGCGCTGGCCACCCTGCGCAAAGCCCGAATCTCCCACCCACATGACAAAGAGGACCCGGTTCATGAACAGCCCACTGGAGATAAGCGGTAAGTGCACGGTGCTGGTTGTCGACGACACCCCCGACAACCTGTCACTGATGAGCGATCTTCTGCGCACGGACTACAAGGTCAAACTGGCACCCAGTGGCGAGCGAGCGCTGCAGATCGTGGCCGCAGAGAGCAAGCCCGACCTGATCCTGCTGGACATCATGATGCCGGACATGGACGGCTACGAGGTGCTGCGCCGCCTGCAATTCAACCCCGACACCGAAGACATTCCGGTTATTTTTCTCACTGCCATGAGCGCGTCGGAAGACGAAAGCATTGGCCTGGAGCTGGGTGCGGTGGACTACATCACCAAGCCCATCAACCCCGCCATCGTGATGGCCCGTGTGCGCAACCACCTGCAGCTCAAGCGTGCACGGGACTACCTGGCGCGGCACAACCTGTTGCTGGAGCAGGAGATCACCAACCGCACACGCGCATTGGCCGAGCTGCAGGACGCCACCATACGCGCCATGGCGTCTTTGGCCGAAACGCGTGACAACGAGACCGGCAACCACATCCGGCGCACGCAGCACTATGTTGAGGCGCTGGCTCGCCACCTGCAAGACCACCCGCGCTTCAAAGACGATCTCACAGACACCGCCATCGAGACGATCTTCAAATCGGCGCCCCTGCACGATATTGGCAAGGTGGGCATTCCTGACCGCATCCTGCTCAAGCCCGGCAAGCTCACGCCCGAAGAGTTCGAGATCATGAAGACGCACACCACGCTGGGGCGTGACGCCATCGTGGCCGCTGAAACAGATGCGATGCTGGACAACCCGTTCTTTCGCTACGCCAAGGAAATCACCTACAGCCACCAGGAGAAATGGGATGGCTCCGGCTACCCCGAAGGCCTGATGGGCAACAACATCCCCCTGTCCGCGCGGCTGATGGCTGTGGCGGATGTGTATGACGCATTGATCTCAGAACGCGTCTACAAACCCGCTTACTCGCACGAACATGCCGTGGAGATCATCCGCGACGGCCGTGGCAGCCATTTCGACCCCGACATGGTGGACGCCTTTCTTGCGCTGTCCGAAGAGTTTCGGCGCATTGCCCAGCGTTTCGCCGACGCAGAGCCTTCGCGGCTGGCAGAGATCGACCGCCTGGCCGCCGATGTACCCCCGGAGCGCGTCGAGCGGATGTCGGGCGAAGAGCCGCGCTGATCCCGGAGTGGGTTGAATCCGGCAGTGGCCTACCGGCCTCAGAGGGCCTGCTGGCACGCGATCCGCGTGGCTAAGCCCTGCAGCGAATCGGGTGACAACGCTGTCCAGCGGGCGCGCCACCTGCGTCAATTGGGTGACCTGGGTGACTTGGGTGACTGGGGTCAGCGGCACTCGGTTTGTTCTTTTTCAGTGGTTGTGGTCCGGTGCCCGTTCAACCCCAGCTTGCCCAGCAGTTGCACATCGGCCTCCACGTCGGGGTTGCCGGTCACCAGCAGTTTGTCGCCATAAAAGATGGAGTTGGCTCCCGCCAGAAAACACAACGCCTGCACGGCGTCGCCCATCTGCTGGCGACCCGCAGACAGGCGCACGCGTGCCTTCGGCATGGTGATGCGTGCCACGGCGATTACGCGCACAAAGTCGAGGGGATCTACCGGCGCGCTGTCGGCCAGTGGCGTGCCGGGCACCCGCACCAGGCTGTTGATAGGCACCGACTCGGGGTATGGCTGCAGATTGGCCAGCTGCGCGATCAGGCCCGCACGGTGCACCGGCGCCTCGCCCATGCCCACAATGCCGCCGCAGCACACGCTGATGCCTGCGGTGCGCACATGCGCCAGCGTGTCCAGCCGGTCCTGGTAGGCCCGGGTGCTGACCACGTCGGAGTAGTACTCGGGGGCGGTGTCCAGGTTGTGGTTGTAATAGTCCAGCCCGGCGTCCTTCAACGCCTGCGCCTGGTGTGATTCGAGCATGCCCAGCGTGGCGCAGGTCTGCAGGCCCAGGCCCTTCACGGCGCCAATCAGGGCGCTGACTTTTTCAATGTCGCGGTCTTTGGGGGCGCGCCAGGCGGCGCCCATGCAAAAGCGGGTGGCGCCAGCGTCTTTGGCGGCCTGGGCGGCGCGCACCACTTCATCCACCTCCATGAGTTTGTCGGCCTTCACGCCGGTGTCGAACTCGGCGGCCTGCGGGCAATAGCCACAGTTTTCGGGGCAGCCCCCCGTTTTGACCGACAGCAGCGTGGCCAGCTCAATGTTGCCCGCAGGCCAATGCTGGCGGTGCACCGTCTGGGCCTCGAACAGCAGGTCCATGAACGGTTTGTCGAGCAGCGCCTGAATGGCCTCCACCGTCCACGGCCCGGCAACCACCGGTGCAACTGCATTGCGGTGGATGCGCACTGGCTGAGCGCGGTGGGTGGGGATTGTTGCGTTGATTTCCATGGGGCACTTTCTTCAAAGACGATGGCAACCGGCGCGGCCTTGGTGCGGTGTTTTACGCAAGCCGTGCGACGTGACCGGCCGGATTCTGGGCGAGAAATCCATGCCAATCCAGCCTTTGGGCCCACAAAGTCATCCAAAATTTGGCGCGCCCATCTGCGTCCAAATCAGCCATCCATTTGCTTGCAGATATGCCATGAATCGCGGCTTTTGCCGGCGGTTGAACGCATGCCATTTCGCGCTGCAGCAACCCGCTGCCATCAGCCCGCAACGCATTCAATTCATCCGTCAACCCGTTTCCCAACGGCTCGGAGAAAGCCACTTTTACGGTACGCGCCGCGCGAAGAAGACGAACGAAGCCGGTGATTTCGCAGGTTGCGCGCCACGCCGATCCCTACCAACACCCGGCGGCGCAAAAACACGCACACCAAAGCAAAGGGCCAGCCGCATCACTGCGACTGGCCCTTTGCCGGGTCAAATAGGCTCCAACACGCGGAGCGATGGAACAAGCAGCCGCCTACCCCAACGCGGCAATCACATCCGTGGGTGCCTGCACCAACTCGATCAGCACGCCTTCGCCCGCAATCGGAAACTCGTCATTGCTCTTGGGGTGCAAAAACGTGATGTCGTAGCCCGCCGCCCCCTTGCGGATACCGCCCGGCGCAAAACGCACGCCTTTGGCGGTGAGCCATTCCACGGCCTTGGGCAGGTCGTCAATCCACAGGCCGATGTGGTTGAGCGGTGTGGTGTGCACGGCGGGTTTCTTGTCGATGTCGAGCGGCTGCATGATGTCCACCTCGACCTTGAACGCGCCCTGGCCCATGGCCAGGATGTCTTCATCGACGTTCTCGCGCTCGCTCTGGAAGGTGCCGGTCTGCGTGAGGCCCAGCATGTCCACCCACAGGGTCTTCATGCGCTGCTTGTCGGTGCCGCCAATGGCGACCTGCTGGATGCCCAGAACTTTGAACGGGCGTTGAGAGGCAGTCATAGTTACTCCTGATTTGATAGCTGCTTGCGCTTGATACATAAGTGCCAGAGGCCAAAAACACTAAAAAGGGGCGCAAGGCCCCTCTTCTGGATTGGTCAGTGAACCACGCGGCAGATCACTGGAATTCCAGAATGATCTGGTCCACCGCCAGCGATTCGCCCTTGCCTGCGGTGACCTTGCCCACCACGCCATCCTGCGCGGCAAAGAGGATGTTCTCCATCTTCATGGCCTCGATCACCGCCAGCTTTTCACCGGCCTGCACCTTCTGGCCCGGCTGCACCGCCACATCGACCAGCAGGCCGGGCATGGGTGACAGCAGGAACTTGGACAAGTCTGGCGGCGCCTTGAAGGGCATGAGCTTGTGCAGCCGTGCACCCAGCGGCGACAGCACCAGTGCATCGATCTGCGTGCCGTTGTGCGCAATGCGCAGCGCCAGCGGGTTCTTGCCCACGCCACGCTCCACCTGAGCAGTGAAGCCCTGGCCGTTGCACGCGCCCTGCACGCGAATCTGGCCCAGCGTGGCGGTGCTACTGATCTGATAGCTATTACCGCCCGCGCTGATTGCGCTGGAGCCCGATTTGTCTTCAAAGTCGGACACCGTCACCTCGTGGTGCTGGTTCTGCCCTTCGGCGCCCAGCGTCACCACCACAAACTGCTCGCCCACCTTCACCTCGTGCCCCGCCAGCTGGCCGCTGATGCCCGACGCGCGGGCACGGTAGCGGCGATGCATGAACGCGGCCAGCGCCACCAGGAACAGCGGGTCGCCGTGCGGCACGTCTTCGGCGTGGAAGCCCTTGCTGTAGTTCTCGGCGATGAAACCGGTGTTGAAGTCGCCCGTCACAAACTTGGGGTGCGCCAGCAGCGCGGCTTGGAACGGGATGTTGCTGCTGATGCCGCGAATCACAAAGCTGTTGAGCGCCGCGCGCATCTTGGCGATTGCGTCGTTGCGGTCGGTGCCGTGCACGATGAGCTTGGCGATCATCGAGTCGTAGTACATCGGGATCTCGCCGCCCTCATACACGCCCGTGTCCACCCGCACGCCCAATTTTTTGGTCGTATCGGACTGGAACATCGACTCCTCCGGCGGCTGAAAGCGCACCAGGCGGCCGGTGGACGGCAGGAAGTTGCGGAAAGGATCTTCGGCGTTGATGCGGCACTCGATGGCCCAGCCATCGCGCTTCACATCGGCTTGTGTCAACGGCAGCTTCTCGCCCGCCGCCACGCGGATCATCAGCTCCACCAGGTCCAGGCCGGTGATGCATTCCGTCACCGGGTGCTCCACCTGCAGGCGGGTGTTCATCTCCAGAAAGTAAAAGTCCTGGTCCTTGCCGACCACAAACTCCACCGTGCCCGCGCTCTGGTACTTCACGGCCTTGGCCAACTGCACCGCCTGCTCGCCCATGGCCTTGCGGGTGGCGTCAGAGATGAAGGGCGATGGGGCCTCTTCGATCACCTTCTGGTGGCGGCGCTGGATGGAGCATTCACGCTCGTTCAGATAAATCACATTGCCATGGCTGTCGCCCAGCACCTGGATCTCGATGTGGCGCGGCTCCTGCACGAACTTCTCGATGAAGATACGGTCGTCGCCAAAGCTGTTGCGGGCCTCGTTCTGACAGCTGGCAAAGCCTTCAAACGCTTCCTTGTCGTTGAACGCCACGCGCAGGCCCTTGCCACCGCCACCGGCCGAGGCTTTGATCATCACGGGGTAGCCAATGCCCTTGGCAATTTCCACGGCCTGCTCGGGCCCGGCAATCGCGTCGTTGTAGCCCGGAATGGTGTTGACCTTGGCCTCGTTGGCCAGCTTCTTGGAAGCGATCTTGTCGCCCATGGCAGCAATCGAAAACGCCTTGGGGCCAATGAAGGCGATGCCTTCGTCTTCGCAGCGCTTGGCAAAGGCCTCGTTTTCCGACAGGAAACCATAGCCCGGGTGCACTGCCTGCGCGCCGGTCTGCTTGCAGGCGGCAATGATCTTGTCGGCCAGCAGATAGGACTCGCGGCTAGGCGCAGCGCCAATGTGCACGGCCTCGTCGGCCAGCTTGACGTGGCGGGCTTCCTTGTCGGCGTCGGAGTAGACGGCGACAGTGGCGATACCCATCTTGCGGGCAGTAGCGATGACGCGGCAGGCGATTTCGCCACGATTGGCGATCAGGATTTTCGTAAACATGTTTTTATGCTCCTTGTCCGCTCACAGGGGGATGTTGCCGTGCTTGCGCCACGGGTTTTCCAGCTTCTTATCGCGCAGCATGACCAGACTGCGGCAAATGCGCTTGCGCGTCTCATGCGGCAGGATCACGTCGTCGATAAAGCCCCGTGCACCGGCCACAAACGGGTTGGCAAAACGCTGCTTGTATTCCGCTTCACGCGCGGCCAGCTTCACCGGGTCGTTCTTGTCTTCGCGGAAGATGATTTCCACCGCGCCCTTGGCGCCCATCACGGCGATTTCTGCGTTGGGCCAGGCCAGGTTCACGTCGCCGCGCAGGTGCTTGGAGCTCATCACGTCGTAAGCGCCGCCGTAGGCCTTGCGGGTGATGACGGTGATCTTGGGCACGGTGCACTCGGCATATGCGTAGAGCAGCTTGGCGCCGTGCTTGATGATGCCGCCGTACTCCTGGCTGGTGCCAGGCATGAAGCCGGGCACGTCCACAAACGTGACGACCGGGATGTTGAACGCATCGCAAAAGCGCACAAAACGCGCGGCCTTGATGGAACTCTTGATGTCCAGGCAGCCCGCCAGCACCAGCGGCTGGTTGGCCACGATGCCCACGGTCTGGCCTTCCATGCGGGCAAAGCCGATCAGGATGTTCTTGGCGTACTCGGGCTGCAGCTCGAAGAAGTCCCCGTCGTCCACCGTCTTGAGAATCAGCTCCTTCATGTCGTAGGGCTTGTTGGGGTTCTCGGGCACCAGGGTGTCCAGGCTCCGATCCATGCGGTCGGCCGGGTCGTTGCTGGGGCGAACCGGGGCCTTTTCGCGGTTGTTGAGCGGCAGGTAGTTGTACAGGCGGCGAAGCATCATCAGCGCCTCCACGTCGTTCTCAAACGCCATGTCGGCCACACCGCTCTTGGTGGTGTGCGTCACGGCGCCGCCCAGTTCTTCGGCCGTCACTTCTTCGTGGGTCACGGTCTTCACGACTTCGGGGCCGGTCACGAACATGTAGCTCGAATCCTTGACCATGAAGATGAAGTCCGTCATGGCGGGCGAGTACACAGCGCCGCCAGCGCTGGGGCCCATGATCATGCTGATCTGCGGAATCACGCCGCTGGCCAGCACGTTCTTCTGGAACACGTCGGCATAGCCGCCGAGGGACGCCACGCCTTCCTGGATGCGCGCGCCGCCCGAGTCGTTGAGGCCGATGACCGGTGCGCCCACCTTCATGGCCTGGTCCATCACCTTGCAGATCTTCTCGGCATGGGTTTCGGAGAGTGCCCCGCCGAACACCGTGAAATCCTGGCTGAACACGAACACCAGGCGGCCGTTGATCATGCCGTAGCCCGTCACCACACCGTCGCCGGGGATCTTGTTGTCCTCCATGCCAAAGTCGGTGCAGCGGTGCTCGACAAACATGTCCCATTCCTCGAACGTGCCGTCGTCCAGCAGCAGCTCGATGCGCTCGCGCGCCGTCAGCTTACCCTTGGCGTGCTGCGCATCAATGCGCTTTCGCCCGCCGCCCAGGCGTGCCAGCGCACGCTTTTTCTCCAGTTGATCCAGGATGTCTTGCATGGTCGTCCTTTGGTGAATTCGGTTATTTGCTATTTATTTGATAGCTGCTTGCGCCTGATTGGATTGCGCCAGCAGCAGATTTCGTGCGGCAGTGGATGCCGCGATGCGCCCGGCGGCCACATCGGCCTGCATTTGCGGCAGCAGCTCGCGCACCTGCGGGTGCTGGCGAAACGCGAGCTTGAGGCCCGCGTCGATACGCTCCCACATCCAGGCCAGCGCCTGCTTTTCGCGCCGTGAGGCGAGGCGGCCATTGGCAGTTTGCAGCTGGCGAAACTGCGTGACGGCGGCCCAGAAGCTGTCCACACCCTGCCCCAGCAGCGCGCTGATTTGTACGACCTTGGGGTGCCACAAGGTTTCGTCGTGGTGCGCGTTTTCCGGGTTGCCGTGCTGGCTCAAGAGGCGCAGGCTCGACGTGATCTGCGCCTCGGCCCGCGTGGCGGCGTTCTTGTCGATGTCGGCCTTGTTGATGACGACCAGGTCGGCGATCTCCATCACGCCCTTCTTGATGGCCTGCAGGTCGTCGCCTGCATTGGGCAACTGCATCAGCACAAACATGTCTGTCATGCCCGCCACCGCAATCTCGCTCTGGCCCACGCCCACGGTTTCGACAATGACCACGTCGTAGCCTGCGGCCTCGCAGACCAACATGGCCTCGCGGGTCTTCTCTGCGACTCCGCCCAAGGTGCCGCTGGACGGGCTGGGGCGGATGTAGGCCTTTTCGTGCACCGACAGGTGCTCCATGCGCGTCTTGTCGCCCAGAATGGATCCGCCCGAGACGGTGCTGGACGGGTCGATGGTGAGCACGGCCACGCGGTGGCCTTGACCGATCAGGTACAGGCCCAGGGCCTCGATGAAGGTGGACTTGCCTACGCCCGGCACGCCGCTGATGCCTAGGCGAAATGAGTTGCCGGTGTGGGGCAGCAACTGCGTGAGCAGTTCATCGGCCTGGGCGCGGTGGTCCACCCGCGTCGATTCGAGCAAGGTGATGGCTTTGGACATGGCGCGGCGCTGCACGGCAGCGTTGCCATGCAACATGCCCTCCAACAACACGCCTGAATTCACGCCACTGCCTTGCGAATCTGCTCCAGCACGTCTTTCGCACTGGCTGGAATCGGCGTACCGGGCCCGTAAATGCCCTTCACGCCCGCCTCATACAGATGCTCATAGTCTTGCGCCGGAATCACCCCGCCCACAAACACAATGATGTCGTCCGCGCCCTGGTCCTTGAGCGACTGGATGATGGCGGGCACCAGTGTCTTGTGGCCTGCCGCCAGCGTGCTCACGCCCACGGCGTGCACGTCGTTTTCGATGGCTTGGCGGGCGCATTCCTCGGGGGTCTGGAAGAGCGGGCCCATGTCCACGTCAAAGCCCAGGTCAGCAAAGGCGGTGGCCACCACCTTGGCGCCCCGGTCATGGCCGTCCTGGCCCAGTTTGGCGATCATCACGCGGGGGCGGCGGCCCTGTTCTTCGGCAAAGGCGTTGATTTCGGTCTTGAGTTTGTCCCAGCCTTCGGCCGAGTCATAGGCAGCTGCGTACACACCGGTCACCTTTTGCGTATCGGCGCGGTGGCGCCCAAAAACCTTCTCCAGCGCATCGCTGATCTCGCCCACAGTGGCACGCAGGCGCACGGCTTTGATCGACAGGTCCAGCAAGTTGCCCTCGCCGCTTTCTGCTGCAGAATTGAGAGCATCTAGCGCTTGCTGGACAAGCGCTGGATCGCGTTTTCCCCGAATATTCTTCAGGCGCTCGATCTGGCCGTCACGCACCTTCATGTTGTCGATCTGCAGGATATCGACCGGGTCTTCCTTGGCCAGCTTGTATTTGTTGACGCCGACGATCACGTCCTTGCCGCTGTCGATGCGTGCCTGCTTCTCTGCGGCTGCAGCCTCGATCTTGAGCTTGGCCCAGCCGCTGTCCACGGCCTGCGTCATACCGCCCATGGCCTCGACCTCTTCGATGATCTTCCAGGCGGCGTCCATCATGTCCTGGGTCAGCTTTTCCATCATGTAGCTGCCAGCCCAGGGGTCGATCACGTTGGTGATGTGGGTCTCTTCCTGGATGATGAGCTGCGTGTTGCGCGCAATGCGGGCGCTGAACTCGGTGGGCAGCGCAATGGCTTCGTCAAAGCTGTTGGTGTGCAGGCTTTGGGTGCCGCCAAACACGGCCGCCATGGCCTCGATGGTGGTGCGCACCACGTTGTTGTAGGGGTCCTGCTCGGTGAGGCTCCAGCCCGAGGTCTGGCAGTGCGTGCGCAGCATGAGGCTCTTGGGGTTCTTGGCGCCCGTGGCCTTCATGATGCGGCACCACAGCAGGCGCGCGGCGCGCATCTTGGCGACTTCGAGATAGAAGTTCATGCCAATCGCCCAGAAGAACGACAGGCGCCCGGCGAACTCGTCCACGTCCAGGCCCGAGGCGATGGCGGTCTTCACATATTCCTTGCCGTCGGCCAGCGTGAAGGCCAGCTCCAACGCCTGGTTGGCCCCGGCCTCCTGCATGTGGTAACCCGAGATGGAGATCGAGTTGAACTTGGGCATGTTCTTGGCCGTGTAGCCAATGATGTCGCCAATGATGCGCATCGAGGGCTTGGGCGGGTAGATGTAGGTGTTGCGCACCATGAACTCTTTCAGAATGTCGTTCTGAATGGTTCCGCTGAGCTTGTCTTGCGAGACGCCCTGCTCTTCCGCCGCCACCACATAGCCCGCCAGCACAGGCAGCACGGCGCCGTTCATGGTCATCGACACGCTGACCTTGTCGAGCGGGATCTGGTCGAACAGGATCTTCATGTCCTCGACCGAGTCAATCGCCACACCCGCCTTGCCCACGTCGCCCGTCACGCGAGGGTGGTCGCTGTCATAGCCCCGGTGGGTGGCCAGGTCGAAGGCCACGCTCACGCCCTGCCCGCCTGCAGCCAGGGCCTTGCGGTAGAACGCGTTGGATTCTTCAGCGGTCGAAAAGCCTGCGTATTGGCGAATGGTCCAGGGGCGCACCGCATACATGGTGGCCTGGGGGCCGCGCAGGTAGGGCTCGAAGCCCGGCAGCGTGTTGGCATACGGCAGGTTGGCCGTGTCTTCGGCGGTGTACAGCGGCTTGACGGTGATGCCGTCGGGCGTGACCCAGTTCAAGGCGTTCACATCGCCACCGGGGGCCGACTTGGCGGCCGCCTTGGTCCAGGCGTCCAGCGAAGCGGCAGCGAACTCGGGGGCGTTGTTGTGGGGTTTGTCACTCATGGCGAAAGCTTCTCCGAAGATGGCGTGGGGCGTAAAACGGCGCGAGGGCGGGTCCCAATGTGGCGGCGAGTTTACATCATTCATAATTATTGATTCAAAATATTCCACGCAGCTTACAATCCGCCCCATGTCTGCCCTCACCCTCACTCCCCGCGCGCTCTACGAAGAAGTGGCTGAGCAGTTGCGCCAGCGCATCTTTCGCCGCGAACTGGAGCCCGGCAGCTGGATTGACGAGCTCAAGATTGCTGAAGAATTCGGCATCAGCCGCACCCCCTTGCGCGAGGCGCTGAAGGTGCTGGCCGCCGAGGGCCTGGTCACGATGAAGGTGCGCCGTGGCGCCTATGTGACCGAAATGAGCGAAAAAGACCTGCGCGACGTGTACCACCTGCTCAGCCTGCTGGAAAGCGACGCAGCTGGTGTGGTCGCCACCACCGCCACCCCCGCGCAACTGCAAGAGCTGCAGGACCTGCATGCAGAGCTGGAGGCCGCCGCCAGCGAACGCGAGCGCTTTTTTGCCGTGAACGAGCGCTTTCACATGCTGCTGCTGGAGCTGGCCGACAACCGCTGGCGCAGCCAGATGGTGGCCGATTTGCGCAAGGTGATGAAGCTCAACCGCCACAACTCACTGCTCAAACAGGGGCGCATCGAAGACTCACTGAACGAGCACCGCGCCATCCTCGCCGCCATGGTGGCGCGCGACGCCAAAGCCACGGCGAAGGCCATGCACGCCCACTTTGCGCAGGGCCTCGAAGCGGCGACCTAGGACGTATCGGGCCAGGCGCATTCACTGGCGCGTAGGCATACTCCGCCGCATTGAATAGCGCCAACCTCGTATGGGCACAGCGCCCAGATCACCGCATCTGAAACAGCTCCTGGTGAAAGCGGGATTCGAGCAGCCCCATCACCATAAGGTCCGTCTTCAGCGACCGGCCAAAAAGCGCGGGGCCGCAAAACCAGATGTCGGCGTCCTGCCAGTCGGGCACCTGCTGGGTCAGGCGCGCCGCATTCAGCGGGCCGCCGCGCTCGCTGCCCAGAACGTGCAGGCGCACACCTGCAGCCTCTGCATCGCGCGCCATCAAGCCGATGGCGTGTTCATCGACGATGGATGTGGGATGAAACAGGTCGATGGACTTCCCGTCGTGGGCCATCGCCAGCGCCTTCATGCGCGCAATAAACGGTGTGATGCCGATGCCGGCCCCAATCCAGATCTGGCGCTTGCATGCCCCCTGGAAGTTGAATTTCCCATAAGGCCCTTCCAACTCCACCCCATCACCGAGGGCGACGCGCTCGCTCAGCGTGCTGGTGTAGTCCCCCAGCGCCTTGATGATGAAAGTGATGCGCCCGTCGCCCGCCCACGCCGAAGCGATGGTGTAAGGATGGGGCCCCTCGTCCGCATGCAGGGTGACAAAGGCAAACTGGCCCGGCGCATGCCCCCGCCAAGCGCCTTCGCACTGGATGTCCACCTCTGTGACCTGGAGCAATGCATGGTGGCGAACCCCCACCACCGCACCCGCCACCTTGCGGGCCGCTGCCACGCGCCCAAAGAGCACCAGCAGGGCCGACACGGTGCCCGCCGCCGTCAGCAGCGCCATGAAGGGCCCCAGCACGCCACTCCAGTAATCAAACTTGAGCAGCACCACCGAGTGCCACACCAGCGCCAGGTAGGCCAGGGCCAGCAGGTGGTGGGTTTTGAAAAAGTACCGGTAAGGGAACCACTTGAGCAGCGCCAGCACCATCAGCACCACCGCCGCGTAGAAGGCCCATTCGCCAACCCCCTCTGCCAGATGCCGCTGGTCCAGCAGGAATTGCTGAACCGGAGCGTCGGGCAAAGTGCCTCTCGCGCCCCGCGCAGGGCGTTCCAACCACCCCCAACCCACCAGCCATTTGGGCGCCTTGGCCAAAAGCCAGTGGCTGGTCGAGATCACCAGCGCCGATATGCCCAGCCATTTGTGCAGGCGGTACATCTTGTCCAGGCCGCCAAAAAAGGGTTCAAAGACGACAGGGCGCACAGCGAGCACCATCGCAGCACTCATGACACCTATGGCCAGCACCCCGCTGTATTGCATCAGCACCACACGCCAGTCAAAAAAATGGGCTGGTGCCACCCAGACGGTGAGCTCGGCCACCAGCCACAGCGCACTCAGCGCGCCGAGATACATCCAGAGAAACCGTTTGATGTTGCGCATTGAACTACCCGGAAATTGTTTTTTCCAGTGTAGAAAATCAGCGTAAACATGTATTGACACCAGGTGTCTACTTCGTAAAAGGGAACGCATCACGCGGCGTGCAAGCGCACAAAACGGCGCTCGATTGCGCTAGATCAATGCCATGGAGCAGGGGCTTGCGGGCGCGGTACTCTGCGCGCTTGCCCTGGCGGCAGGTGCCCGCGAAGAGCGCACAAAGTCGAGACGGTGGCGGCACACCAGCGCCACGGGAACCGGGAGGAAAACCCGACGAGGCGCGCAATCAAAACGCTGTGCCGCAGGCGGTACGAGCCAGGCCTTGTTGGCGCAGACGGGGTGGCGGCAGCAGTGGTTTTCGGGCCCTGCTTATTTTTTCAGGCCCCGCTTATTGCATGGCAGAAACAAACGCCACGACCGCATGGATGTCGGCGTCGGACATCAGACGCGCATTGGCAGACATCACCGAGTCAGCGCGTACCCCGCCGCCAGCGCGGTAGCGTTCCAGCGTGAGCTGGAGGTAGCCGGCTTGTTGCCCCGCAAGGCGCGCGATCTGCGCGTTGCCACGCCCGTCGCTGCCGTGGCAACGGAAACAGGTCTTGTTGAAATACTCCTGCCCTTTGGCCACCAGGGCGGGGTTGGCGGCAGGCTTGTGCACCACCTCCTGGGCGGCATAAAAAAGCACCATGCCCACTTTTTCGTCGCTGCTCATCGCCTTGATCATGCCTTCCATGAATTCATTGCGGCGGCGCCCGTCAGCGAATTGGCGCAATTGCTCCAGCAAGTAGGCGGGGTTCTGGCCTGCCAGGTTGGGGATATCGGGCTTGACGCTGTTGCCGCCTTCACCGTGGCAATTGGCGCACACGGCGGCCACCTTGCGCCCTGTCTTGAACAAGGTCTCGGCCAGCTTGGGCTCGGCCTGCACTTCATTGAGCCGCGCATTCAGATCGACCGAGGCAGTCGCCCGGGCCTTGGCGGGCTGGGCGGCCACCGGCTGGATCGTGAGTGCTGCCAGCAGGGCGACAGCCAATGCAACAGAAATGCGTTTTGCCATGGATAAAACCATCTACAAAAAGAGGTCATTCTAGGCATGAAGAGACATTTTTTTGGATTTGTGATTTTTTTCTTCACCGCGTCTGATGCAGGTCGCAAGGTTGCGCTCGTTATGATTGCCACGGGTTTTCCCGGGCACATGCGCCATGCCTGCACCGCTGCGGACGTTTTGCAGCCTTTTCGCATTCGGCGAATTTCACACCGTATGGCCCCAGCGCCCGCCCTCTCTTTCAGCACCGATCCGATGACCTCACCTCTCCTTGATCTCCAAAGCGTGCAGACGCTGCCCCAACTGCTCGCCTACCGCGCAGCCAGCACCCCTGACGCAGAGGCGTATCGCGCGTTCGATCCTTCTGTGCAGGCCTGGGTCAGCCTGACCTGGGCACAAGCTGCGCAGCGTGTCGACGAATGGTCACAAGCCCTGGCGGCCATGCAGTTGCCAGCCGCCGCGCGGGTGGCGATCTTGCTACCGAACAGCCTGAACGCCATGTGCGCAGACCAGTCCACGCTGGCCACCGGCGGGGTGCCTGTGCCACTGCATGCCATCGACAACCCGGGCAGCATTGCCTACATCCTGGCGGATTGCGAAGCGTCGATGCTGATCGTGGGCCAGGCCGCACAGTGGGAAAAAATCCAGGCCGTGGGCATGCCGTTCCCGGCGCTGCGCGCCGTGGTGGTGACCGATGAAGACGCAGCATGGGAGCCCTCGCCCGCAGCTTCATCAACCTCCACCGCGACCTCCACAGCCGCAGGTGCGTCGCCTGGCCCGGCGGTTGGCTCGCTGGCGCAGTGGCTGGCCGGCGCCACCCATGCTGGCAATGCAGCGCCGGTTACTGCGCCTGGCGCCCACGATCTGGCGGCCATCGTCTACACCTCGGGGACCACGGGTAAACCCAAAGGCGTGATGCTGACCCACCACAACGTGGTCAGCGATGTCAAAGCGGTGATGGAATGCATCGCCCCCACGGTGGACGATGTGTTTCTGTCGTTTTTGCCGCTGTCGCACACCTTTGAACGCACCGGCGGGTACTACCTGCCCATTGCAGCCGGCAGTTGCGTGGCCTATGCGCGTTCGGTGCCATTGCTGGCGGACGACCTGAAAACCGTGCGCCCCACCATCTTGGTATCGGTGCCGCGCATCTACGAGCGCATTCACGCCAAGTTGCTGGAGAAACTGGCCCCGTCGCCCTGGAAGATGCAGCTCTATGAAGCCGCCCAGGCCAAGGGATGGGCCCGTTTTTGCGCCATCCAGAACCTTCCTGCCCCTGACCTTGCTGAAGCCAAGGCCGCAGGCTGGATGGCCGCCCTGCCCTGGCCGCTGCTGCAAGCCCTGGTGGCCAAGCCGCTGCTCGCGCAGTTTGGCGGGCGCGTGCGGGTGGCGGTGAGCGGCGGTGCGCCCCTGTCGCCCACCATTGCCAAGTGTTTTCTGGGGCTGGGCCTGCCGTTGATTCAGGGCTATGGCATGACCGAAACCGCGCCCGTGGTGTCGGTAAATACGCTGAATGACAACGACCCGGGCTGCGTGGGCAAGGCGCTGCTTGGTGTGGAGGTGCGCATTGGCGACAACCGTGAGCTGCAGGTGCGCGGCCCCATCGTGATGAAGGGTTACTGGAAGCGCCCGGAAGACACCGCGCGCATCCTGAGCCCCGACGGCTGGCTGGGCACGGGCGACCAGGCCGAGATCGTGAACGGTCGCATCTACATCAAGGGCCGCATCAAGGAGATCATCGTCACGTCCACCGGCGAGAAGGTGCCCCCAGGCGACCTGGAACTGGCCATCCTGGCCGACCCGCTGCTGGAACAGGCTTTTGTGGTGGGCGAAAACCGCCCCTTCATCGCCTGCGTGGCGGTGCTGAAGCCGGGCGAATGGCAGCGCCTGGCCGCCGACCTGGGCCTCAGTGCAGAAGACCCCGCAAGCCTCAACAACCCCAGCGTGCACCGCGCCGTGCTGGCCCGCATCGAAAAGAACACCGCCAGCTTTGCGCGCTATGCCGTGCCCCGCGCGGTGCACCTCACGCTCACACCCTGGACGATCGAAAACACGTTCATGACGCCCACGCTCAAGCTCAAGCGCAGCAACCTGATGGCGTTTTTTGCACAGGCGATTGAGGGGATGTACCAGAAACCTGGGGGGCGCTGACGCGCCTCCCAACAGGGCCGTCAAAGCACCAACTCGCCCTCCGCAGCGTAGGCCGAGCCAAAACGGTTGGCAAGAAAGTCCTTCAGCCCCACGGCCTCCTGCCCCACAAAACCCTGCTGTGGCAACTGGCCTGCGGCCACCAAGTCCAGCGCCGTACAAATGCCCGCCGCCGTGGTGAGCTGGATAGCGCTCAACGTATGCCCCGCCATTTGGGTGCCCACGATGCGGGCGGAATACGACTCTTGCACCAACCGCCCGCCCTTCAGGCCCGACGCGGTGACGAACACGACGATCACGTCCTGGTCGGTGGTGGGCACGGCCGTTTCCAGAATGTCCTTGAGCAGATCGCGCCGATCGCGCAGCCGCAGGTCGTTGAGCAGCAGCTTCAGAATGGCGTTGTGGCCCGGGTAGCGGATCGACTGGTAGTCCACCTGCCGGGCCTTGCCCGCCAGTGTTTCGGTGAGCGTGCCCAGCCCGCCCGAGGTGTTGAAGGCCTCGTATTCCACCCCGTCGAGCGCAAAGGTCTCCAGCCCCTCCAGCGCCGGCACCGTGGTGCGCTCGCCGTCCACAATGGCTTCGCAGGGGTTGCAATATTCGTTGATGAGGCCCTCGGTGCTCCAGGTCAGGTTGTAACGCAGCGCCCCTTGGGGATAACGCGGCAGCGCGCCCACCCGCATGCGCAGGGTGTGCAGCGTGTCAAACCGGCGGGCCAGGTCGTGGCCGACGATGCCGATGAACCCCGGCGCCAGACCACATTGCGGCATCAGCACGCTGCGGGCATTGGCTGCCAGGGCGCGGATGGCCTGGGTGCTTTGCACGTCTTCGGTCAGGTCAAAGTAGTGCACGCCGGCCTGCGCACACAAGGTGGCCACCGCCACGGCGCGATGAAAGGGCAATGCGTTCAGCACGGCAAAGCACCCCTGCACGGCTGCTTGCAGTGCGGCATCGTCGGCACACAAGCGCGTGGGCACGCCCAAGGCGGCCACCTGCGCCAGGCGCACCGGGTCCCGGTCGGCCACTTCAATGTCGTAATCGCCCGCTTCTTGCAGCAGCAACGCCATGGCAAAGCCGATATGGCCGGCGCCCAAAATGGTGACGGCACGGCGTGCTGCGTTGGCGGGGTGTGATGGGGCGAATGTCATGGCGGGCTCCTGGGCGGGGTGGGGGTGGGAGTGGATAGGCAAGGCAATACAACGAAATGCGATGCCTGATGCTAGGCAATAGCTCTGTCAATGTGTAGCGTCAAAACCGTCGAAATACTTATTTTATTTGGTCATAGTGGCGAATATCATCGGCGTATCGACTTTTCTGGAAATCCACCCATGACCATCGACCTGGACGACACCGACCGCCGGCTGCTGAGCCTGCTGCAGGCCAATGCACGTGAAGGCACGGCCACGCTGGCCCGCCAACTGGGGCTGGCGCGCACGACCGTGGTAGCGCGTATCGCGCGGCTGGAGCGCTCGGGGGTGGTGGCGGGATATGGCGTGCGGCTGGGTGCGCGGCTGGATGCCGCCACCGTGCGCGCCTGGTGCTCCATCAGTGTTTTGCCCAAGACAGCGCCCACCGTGCTGCGGGAGCTGCAGGCCATGCCCGAGGTCGAAGAAGTGTCGGCAGTGAGCGGGCCGTTTGATTACCTGGTGTATTTGCGCTGCGCGGGCCACGAGCAACTTGACGCGCTGCTCGACAAGGTGGGCCAGCTCGACGGCGTACACCAGACGCAGACCAGCATCGTGCTCAGCCGCAAGATTGACCGGCGGAGTGTGGGGGCGTGAAGGCGGCTGCCCTTAATGCATTTGCTGCAATTTTGATAGCTTCTAGCGCTTTCTGGATAAGCGATAGAGCCAAATTTCATTCAAAATTTGATGTCCCACATCAGGCCTCGAACTGCGTCGGGTTCTTGCCTTGGATGGGCGCATAAAACGCCTTGATGCGCGCCATGTCGCCGTCCAGGTCACCCGTGGGCTCAAACACCGGCCCCAGGCCACCCACCTTGCGGCCATAAGACCACAAACGCCAGCGCGATGGGCACGCCGGCCTGCTGGGCGATGAAGTAGAAGCCCGTTTTCCAGTGCCTCGTTTTGCCGCGCGTGCCCTCGGGAGGCACGATGAGTTGCATTGGACCATCAGCATCCCGCATAGCTTGGGCCGAGCTGGCGACGAGGTTGTTGGCTTGGCTGCGGTTCACCGGGATGCCCCCGAGCCAGCGCATCACCCCACCAAACGGCGTCTTGAACAGGCTTTGTTTACCCATCCAGTACACCCGCAGCCGCAGCGAGAACGCCAGCATCAGCGTGTACGGCAGGTCCCAGTTGCTGGTGTGCGGCGCGGCTATGAGCACGCTTTTGGCGGCGTGGGCGGGCAAGGCGCCTTCGATGGTCCAGCCGGTGATGCGCAACGTGAATCGGGACAGAACGCGCAAGAGCGTGTTGACGACCGGTGTGTCAAAAATAGTGTGGTGCATGTGGAGGAAGGCAGAAAACAGGGCTGCGCCCTGCAAAGGGGCGCCGGGAGTATCGCCGTCCCCCTCTAACCCCGGCGCTGCGGCAGTTCAACCAGAGGCTTTGATGGCGCGACGCAAGCCGTGCGGTATTGGCGCTGCGCCGGGCGCCATCAGGCTCTCAGATTTTGCTCTGATTTTTATAGCTATCAGCGCTTTATGGATAAGCACCAAAGGCCTATTTCAATCAAAACCCCAGAGTCCACCCCACCCGGGCACCGGTGGGATAATCACCGCCTTCGCCCCCTCCCCCCATTTTTCCGTGACCCCCACCCATAGCCCCTGGCGCATGTCCGTCGCGCCCATGATGGACTGGACTGACCGACACTGCCGCTACTTTCACCGGCTGCTGACGCGCCAGACCCTGCTGTACACCGAAATGGTGAATGCGGGCGCCATCATCCATGGCGGCACCGAACGCCACTTGCGGTTCAACGCTGAAGAGCACCCCGTCGCTCTGCAGCTGGGCGGCAACGAACCCGACAAACTCGCGCAGGCCGCCCAACTCGCGGCGCAGTGGGGGTATGACGAAATCAACCTCAATTGCGGCTGCCCCAGCGACCGTGTACAGCGCGGCGCCTTTGGCGCCAGCCTGATGAAAACACCACAGCTGGTGGCCGACTGCGTGAAGGCGATGAAGGATGTGGTGGACGCGCCTGTGACCGTGAAGCACCGCATCGGCATCGACAAGGAGGAGCACTACGGCTTTGTGCGCGACTTTGTGGGCACGGTAGCCGACGCTGGTTGCACCGTGTTCATCGTGCATGCCCGCAACGCGTGGCTACAAGGCCTGTCGCCGAAGGAAAACCGCGACATCCCGCCGCTGCGTTACGAAATGGTGCACCGGCTCAAGGCAGAGTTTCCGCAGTTCACCATCGCCATCAATGGCGGCATCCAGACCGATGCGGTGGTGCAGGAGCAGTTGGCGCACCTCGATGGCGTGATGATTGGCCGCGAGGCCTATCACAACCCCTGGTGGCTGGCCCGGTGGGACCCGCTGTATTACGGCGGCGCGCCCTGCCCCCTGACCCGCGAAGAGGTGGAGGTTGCCATGGTCGAATACATGGAGCGCGAAATGGCGCTGTATGGCACGCCCTGGCCCCACATAGCACGCCACATGCTGGGCCTGCGCCACAGCCTGCCGGGCGCACGCATCTGGCGCCAGGTGTGGAGCAACCACCTGCTCAAGGACCGGCCCGCTCGTGAGGTGCATGCGCTGGCGATGCAGTCCTATGCGCAGCCCGCGGCCACCGAAGCCGAAGTGGCACTGTAGAAAAACAGAAAGAAATGGCGCGGATCGCCCGGAGCTTTTGAACGCACTGCGGGCACACCAGGACGGGTCCCATCCCGCGTTATCTATGCTCCGGGCAGCAGGCGGCCCAGCCAGGCCTGCAGAGGCTCTGGCCGCCCAAACAGATAGCCTTGCAGGCAATCGCATTGGCTGCTGGTCAAAAAATCGGCCTGGGCGCGGGTTTCCACCCCTTCGGCCACCACGCGCAGGTGAAGGTGGCGCGCGACCGAAATGATGGACTGCACGATGGCCGTATCGTTGGGGTCGTGCGGGGTGTCCTGCACAAAACTCTTGTCGATCTTGAGCTCATACAGCGGCAACCGCTTGAGGTAGGCCAGGCTCGAATACCCGGTGCCAAAGTCGTCAATCGAAAAACGCACACCAAGCTGCACGATCTCGGTCATACGGGCGATGGTGTCATCCAGGTTTTCGATGAGCAGGCTTTCCGTCACCTCCAGGATGAGGTTCTGCGGCGCTGCACCGGTATGGGCGAGGATGTGGCGCACACGCTCGACAAAATCATCCTGCCGAAACTGCCGCTCGCTCACGTTGACCGACAGCGCCAGGTTTTGGCCCGCCGCCTGCAGGCGCGCCAGCGTCTCACAGGCCTGCTGAATCATCCAGTCGCCCATGCGCAAAATCAGCCCGGAGCTCTCCGCAATGGGGATGAAGCTGCAGGGTGGCACGTTACCGCGCACGGGGTGCTCCCAGCGCATCAGCAACTCTGCGCCCACCAGCCGCCCCTGTGCGTCCACCTGGTTTTGCGCGAAGGCCGAGAGCTGACCTTCGGCCTGCGCTTTCTTCAGGTCCTGCTCGAGCGCCAGGCGCTCTTGCACATCGGCCTGCATGGCCGCCTCGTAAAAACGAATGCGGTTGCGGCCCAGGTCTTTGGCGCGGTACATGGCGGTGTCGGCCTCGCGCAGCAGGTCTTCCACCGCATCTCCCCGCTTGGGGAACAGCGTGATGCCAATGCTGCCCGTGGTGCTGTAGAGGTGGGTGTCGATGCTGTAGGGCTCCTCCAGCGTTGCTCGCACCTCTTCCGCCACCAGCAGGGCGGCTCGGCCGGCAGACTCCATGTCTGAAGCCACGTCGTGCACCAGCACCACAAATTCATCACCACCAATCCGGGCCACGGTATCACCCGCTCGCAGTTGCTGTGTGAGGCGACCGGCCACCTGCATCAACAAGGTATCGCCAATGCTGTGGCCCCGTGCATCGTTGATCTGCTTGAAGTTGTCGAGGTCGATGTAGAGCACGGCCCCCACCTGCGACGTCTTCTGGGCCATGTGCAGCGCGTATTCCATGCGGTCTAGCAGCATGCGCCGGTTGGGCAGGCCCGTCAGCCCGTCAAAATAGGCGAGCTGATGCGTACGCGCCTCGGCCTGCTTGCGCTCGGTGATGTCGCGCGACAGCGCGATGAATCGTGGCTCGTCGTGGAGCGCGGTGCTCTCCTTGCGGGCGATCGACAGTTCAAACCAGTGGGTGGTGCCGTTGAGTTCAAGCCGATACTGGTGCCCCGCTGAATAGCCGGTGCGGTAAGCGGCCTCCAGCGCTGCGTGAAAACCGGCTGCCGCCTCCGGAGGAATCACATCGCGCATCAGGCGCCCCACAAACATGTCCGAGGGCAACAGCAGCAGGTCTGAACGGGCGGACCGGGAGTGGTGGATGCGCCCGTCACGCCCCAACTCGAACAACAGGTCCGGAATGGCATTGAGCGTGCTCTCCAGATCGTCGCGGGTGGAGCGCAGCTCGGCCGTCATGCGATAAGCCAGGGCCACCGCCCGCTCGCGCCCTGTCGCCAGCATCCACGTAATCCAGGCCAGCAGCAGGCTGAGCACGGCGCCCCCCAGCGCAATGACGTGGTGACCATCGTCCTGAAACCGCTGCGAAAAAGCGGGCAACGGTGCCATCACCAGCGTCCAGCGACGCCCGCCCAATTCAAGCAGGCGGGTGGTGCGCAATGGCGAACCGTGCAGCTCAGCGGCAGACGGATCTTCGTTGCTAAAGATACGTGTCCCGCCGGCATTGACCGTATCCACCGCATTTGCATTGGCAACGACGCCAGCGCCGCCACCCATGGCGCCTTGGACGCGGGCAGCATCGGGTACACCGGTGGTGTCGACGACCTGTAGCCCGATGTCGGAGTCGAACTCGCGGGACATGCCACTGATCACGTCTGTCAGCCGAAACGCTGCAGACACCCATCCCCGCAGTCCGGCACGCCGCCCGTCCACCGTGCGCGTGTCTGCCGCAGTGGCATAAAGGGGCAGATACATCACCAACCCCTGCTCGCCCTTTTGTACCAACCTCAAAGAGGCGGACAGTGCGAGAGAGCCGGAGTCTCGGGCTCGGTACAGCGCCTCTTTGGCAGCCGGGGCGGTCAGGACGTCGTACCCCAACGCCTTGAGGTTGTCGCCTTGCAGCGGTTCGATGTGCGTGATGGGGGCATACACAGCGCGTTCGCCGCCAGGGTGGATCGTGTAAGCGGGAAAGCCGCGCGCGCGCATGTCTTTGACGTAGGCGGCCAGGTCAGGCCTCGCCAGTTGCCCCACGAGCGACACCCCTTGCAGGCCAGACCGCGTCTCCTGGAGCTGCAACGCGTGCACGTAAGCCTCGTATTCGCTGCGAACAATGCGTTCAGACCCTTCAAAATAGCCCTTGATGCCGCGCAACACCAGCTCATAAGTGGCCATCCGGTCCTTGAGGTTATAGGCGATGTGATCGGCGGCCAACTCAAGGTTTCGCTCCCGCTTGCCAAGAGCGCCCCGCTCTTCCCCTTGCCAATAGAGCCCTGTGAGCGTGAGGCCGAGCACCGCAATCAGCGGCGCAAGCACGCGAGGCAACCACCGCAGGCGCGTGGCGCCGCCCACAGTGCCGCTCGTAGTGCCCAAGCCGCAGGCGTTGCCGGTGTCAGTGTCGCCCACACCAGGCGACACAGGCAGGCGGCCACCGCTGGCAGAACCGATTTCGTCAAAAGGCGGAGGTGTCATTGGTTTTGTGGTTGCGCACGCACTGGCGTGCCGGGGCTCGCCCACTGCAGAAAGAAGCCATTATGGGCATCTGTCCTGCACTGCCAATGCCCATTTTCAAGCACACTCACGGACGCACCGCGCAGGGCGGAACCACCGCACCACACTTTCTCAGGAGCCACTTAGAAACATGGCATCGCTCGATTTTGATCACGAAGAGTCTCAGTTTCGTACCTTTTATAGCCAGCAGACGCCTGCGCTGGAGGCTGCGTGTGCAGCCCTTACCGGTTTGGTGGCGGCCGTCGTCACGCGCTCGGGCCATGTGGACATTGCCAAGGTGGAAGGCCGCGTGAAAGAGGTCGACGAATGCATTCGCAAGTTTGTCCGCAAATACCGCCCCGCCCTGGAAGAAAGCAACACGCCCTACGACATCCAAAGCTATATCACCGATCTGATCGGCGTGCGGGTGGTGTGCCTGTATGAGGATGAGCTTGAGAAGATCGCCCAGATCGTGCAAGCACATTTCTCGGTGATCGACGTCACCGACAAGACGGCTGCGGTGGAGAGCACCGAGGCGTCCTTCGGCTACAAAGGGCTGCACCTGGATCTTCAACTGAGCAGCGCCGACCGCCAGTTGCCCGAACATGCGGCCTACGCCCACCAGCCCTTTGAGCTGCAGGTGCGCACCATCATTCAAGACTCATGGAGCGTGCTGGATCACAAGATCAAGTACAAAAAATCGATCCCCGGGCAGCTCAAGCGACGCATCAACGTACTGTCTGCATTGTTTGAGCTGGCCGACCGCGAGTTTCGCCAGATCCGGGACGCCACCGCCGCCGAGCTGCTGCAGGCTCCCGACGAAACCGTAGAGGCAACCCCAGAGTCCACCACCGACAACCAGGCGCCGAGCAAGGCTGGGGGCGGCAGCAGCGAGCTCAACGCCTTCACTTTCCTCAAGATAGCCACGCATTTTTTCAAGGAATTCGAGTTCGATCCGTCCAAGGTGGATGGGTTTGTGGACGACATTCAGATGTGGTCACCAGGCATGACGCGCGCACGCTTCAATACCCTGATGCGAGAGACCATTGGTGTGGTCAAGCGGTACAAACAGCATTTCGAAGAGCAAAACCCGCAAGGCAGCTTCAACCCTTACACGGTGATCCGGCACTGTCTTTACCTCAGCAACAAGTCAGCTTTCCGCGCTGCACTGCGAAATTCGACCCGCGAATCATTTGAAGCCTGGCTGAATGAAAACGGCGAACCCAAAGCGCACTGATCTTAGAAAAAAACCATGTAGCGCTTATGCACATTGGGTTTTTAGCTATTCAATTTATAGCTATTCATATGCAAATGGACGGCCAATAAGGCAATGAGAAGCGCCCCTGGGCCAGGCATATCCTGTCGCGCAAGTGACTGGGCGTCGGTGGTTTTCCTGCATGCAGCAGCTGCCAAGTGCTGCTATATTGCACTGCAACAAATCGGAGTTTTGCCCCATGCTGTACCACATTTACGAAACGCAACGGTCCTTGATGGAGCCGTTTACTGACTTTGCGCAGGCGGCTTCCAAGTTGTTCAGCAACCCCGTGTCGCCGCTGAGCCAGTCTGCAGCGGCCCAGCGCATGGCCGCTGGCTACGACCTGCTGTATCGTTTGGGCAAAGACTACGAAAAGCCAACGTTCGGCATCCACACGGTAGATGTGGACGGCGTGGGCGTAGCTATCCATGAACGCATCGAGATCGACAAGCCTTTTTGCGAACTGCGCCGCTTCAAGCGCTTCTCAGACGATCCAGCCACACTGACAAAGCTCAAGACACAACCGGTGGTCCTGATCGTGGCACCGCTGTCTGGCCACTACGCCACACTGCTGCGTGACACCGTGCGCACCATGCTCAAAGACCACAAGGTCTACATCACCGACTGGAAGAACGCACGCCTGGTTCCCCTGTCCGAGGGCGAATTCCACCTTGATGACTATGTGAACTATGTGCAGGAGTTCATTCGCCATCTGCAGGGCATTTATGGCAACTGTCACGTCATCAGCGTGTGCCAGCCCACAGTGCCTGTGCTGGCGGCTGTATCGCTGATGGCCAGCCGGGGCGAAAAGACGCCCCTGACCATGACCATGATGGGCGGCCCCATCGACGCGCGCAAATCGCCCACATCGGTAAATAACCTGGCGACCAACCGCAGCTACGAGTGGTTCGAGAACAACGTGATCTACCGTGTGCCCGAGAAGTTTCCGGGTGCTGGCCGCCGTGTGTACCCCGGTTTCCTGCAGTACACAGGTTTTGTGGCCATGAACCCCGATCGCCACGCCACCAGCCATTACGACTACTTCAAGGACCTGATCAAGGGCGACGACGCCAGTGCCGAAGCCCACCGCAAGTTCTACGACGAATACAACGCCGTGCTCGACATGGACGCGGACTATTACCTCGAAACCATCCAGACGGTGTTTCAGGACTACAAGCTGGTGCATGGAACCTGGGATGTACGCTCGCCCGAAGGCAAGATTGAGCGTGTGCGTCCCGAAGACATCAAGACCACGGCCTTGTTCACGGTGGAAGGCGAGCTTGACGACATTTCCGGTTCAGGCCAGACCGAAGCCGCACACGACCTGTGCACCGGCATCGTGCGCAAAGAGCAGCACCACCTTGAGGCCAAGGGTGCAGGCCACTATGGCATCTTCAGTGGCCGCCGCTGGCGCGACATCGTGTACCCCAAAGTGCGCAGTTTCATCCTGCAACACAACGTGGATCCCAACAAAAGCGCCGCATCGGCCACCAGCGTGTCCGCTACAACGATTGCCAAGGCAGTCACTGCCGTCGCATCTCGGACTGCAGCCAAAACCCCAACCAGCGCCCCACACAAGCCAAAACCCAGCCCTGCCCAAAAGCCAGCCCCGGCGGCGGGCGTCACAACACGCTGGGTCAAGCCCCAGGCAGCCGCAGTGACAGCGGCGGCCGAGCCGGTGCAGGGCAATGTCACCGAAGCCAAGGCGGCCGCATCATCCGCGCCCACGCCAAGCCGTCGTAACAAGCCCCGCAAAGCCTGACCAGGCAGGCCGACACGTTGAGCCTTCTGACGGCCAAACCCTCCCCCGCACGCGCCGAGAACGATCTTGTAGCGCGGATT
Organism: Acidovorax radicis; assembly: GCF_020510705.1. Classification (NCBI taxonomy): domain Bacteria; kingdom Pseudomonadati; phylum Pseudomonadota; class Betaproteobacteria; order Burkholderiales; family Comamonadaceae; genus Acidovorax; species Acidovorax radicis. Next base: position 2,579,514 of record NZ_CP075184.1, on the reverse strand, counting down.
GATGCTGCGCTACCGCAAACGCAATGCACGCGCTGCGGCTATCCGGACTGCCTGGCATACGCCAGGGCCATTGCGGCGGGCGCTGCGGGCATCAACCAATGCCCGCCCGGTGGCGCCGAAGGGGTCGCGCGCCTCGCGGCCATCACTGGCCAGGCCCCGCAGCCGCTGAGCACAGAACACGGGCTCGAAGGCCCCCGCTCGGTGGCTTTTATCGACGAAGCCTGGTGCATTGGATGCACCCTGTGCATCAAGGCATGCCCCACCGATGCCATCGTGGGCGCCAACAAGATGATGCACACGGTCGTCGAGCCCTATTGCACGGGTTGTGAGCTGTGTGTTCCCGTGTGTCCTGTCGACTGTATTGAGCTGGAAAGCGCTAGCGGCAGCTCTACCGGCTGGTCGGCATGGTCGGCCCCTCTGGCACAGCAGGCGCGCGAGCGTTATGCCCAGCACCGTGTGCGCATGCCATCACAAGACGCGCAAGACCCGGCAAGTGGTGCCATGGATGCCATCGAAACCGGCGCCAATAACCAGAATAACCAGCCGCACACCATGCCCTCGTCCAGCGATTTGGCCGCCGCCAGCGCACAAGACCCTGCCGCGCGGAAAGCAGCGATTGCGGCGGTCATGAAGCGTGCTCGCCAACGCCGGGAGCAAGGGAGCCACTGACTAACCGGCAACTGAAAACCCACGACCGGATTACGTTTTGCCATTTTGGTGGCACGGGAGCAGCACTCCACCGATGGGAGCAACGCCGCGTTGTATCAGTTACCGGGCCGCCAGCGACTTGTAAACCCCGCAACCGATATACAAGTCGCCACCACGGCAGACGTAGGACATCTTGGTTTGCACCACGCCTGTCGCAGGGTTGGTGATGTCGTATTCGACCCAGCCGGGGGCCCGGTCCGCCTGGCTCACGATGCTGCTCAGCAGCAAGCTGCCTTCCACGCCTGGAATATCCTGCACCCGGGTTCCAACCTTGGCTCCGTTGCCACCAAACGCCCGGTACGTGCCCGCAGCGTCGAGGACAAACACATACATGTCGCGGTCGTGGTAGGGCTGGCTTGGGTCCGTCACACTGCGCAGGAATTGCTCTTGCGAATGGGTTTTTTGCAAGCCCAGCGCCTTGGCGACCAGTGCCACCGCCTCTTCTGCCGTGCCCTGCTGCAGACGAAACACCGCCACCGCACGTGAGAGCGTCGATGCGCGGTGTTCCAGTGCCTGCGCCTGCTCAACGGCCTGCCCCACCATTTGCGCGTTGTGCTGCGTGATCTGGTCAAGCTGCTGCACTGCCGAACTCACTTCGCGCAAACCTGTGCTCTGCTCGGCGCTGGAGCCAGAAATTTCGCTCATGCTGACCGCCACGCTGCGGATACCGTCTGCCATGCTGGCAATACCGTCGCCCGCCGACCGGATCAACCCCGCGCTGGCCTCGACCTGGTTGACCGAGGCGCCAATCAGTTCGCGGATTTCCCGCGCCGCGTCACCTGACCGTTTGGCCAGCGTACGCACTTCACCCGCAACCACCGCAAAACCTCGGCCTTGTTCCCCTGCACGCGCGGCCTCGACAGCGGCGTTGAGGGCCAAGATATTGGTCTGGAAGGCAATGCCGTCGATAACACCGATGATTTCCGTCATGCGCCGCGCGCCCTGCTGAATGGCCTCCACGGATTGCACCGCGCGAGCCATCGCGTCGACCCCCGCATCCGCCGCCTTGCGCACCTCAGACGCCCGCGCATCGGCGCTTTGGGCGGTCTGGGCATTGTTCTGAACGGCAGACGACAACTCCTCCACGCTGGCGGCGGTTTGCTCCAGATTGGACGCCTGCTGCTCGGTACGGTCCGCAAGCGAGCGGTTTCCTTCGGCCAGGCTTTGCCCCGCATGGGCCACCAGCGCGGCATTGCTGCGGATATCGGCCACCATGGACGAAAGGGTCAGCACCATCTGGTCCAGCGACTGGGCCATCGCACCGACCTCGTCGCGCCCGAAAACACCCGCGTGCGCACCCAAGTCGCCGCGGGTGGTCTGTTGCATGGCCAGCGACAAGCTCGCCAGGTCTGACGACAGGCTCACATACAACGCCAGCAATGCGTAGAGCACCACGCAGCCGGCTACCACCACACCCCACCAGGCCCCATCCACCAGCGCGACCGCCAAAAGAACAGCCATCCACACGCCCAGCGTGAGCAGCTTGCCGGGCAGCCGCAGCCTGCGCATCCACCACAGTCCTGGACGCAGCGGAAAAAATCCTGACATCTTGTCTCCCATTTCATTCTTTGTTATGTCTAGATGCTAGGCGGTGGCTCTTACGGTGGATTGACACCCCCCCGACCCACACACAACACCATCCGCATCTGCAAGCCACAACAGCACATATGCGCGGGCTTGCTCGCCCATAATGGCGCACCATGAATCCCCTGCTTTCTCGCCTGCAGCCCTATCCATTTGAGCGGCTGCGCCAACTCTTTGCCGGAGTCTCGCCACCCGCGGTGTACAACCCCATCAGCCTAGGCATGGGTGAACCGCGCCATCCTACACCGCAGTTCATCAAAGATGCACTTAGTAACAACCTGGGTGGACTGGCCAGTTACCCCGCCACAGCGGGTGACCCCAAACTGCGCGAATCCTTCACGCAGTGGCTGAATCTGCGCTACGGGCTCACCGTGGACCCCGGCACCCAGGTTCTGCCGGTGAACGGTTCACGCGAGGCGCTGTTTTCATTTGCCCAGACGCTGATAGACCCCACACAACCCGACCCCGTGGTGGTGTGCCCCAATCCGTTCTATCAAATCTATGAAGGCGCCGCACTGCTGGCTGGCGCCACGCCGTATTACGCGCCCAGCGATCCAGACCGCAACTTCGCGGTGAACTGGGATACCGTGCCCCACAGGGTCTGGGAGCGCACACAGTTGCTATTTGTTTGCTCCCCCGGCAACCCCACGGGCGCTGTCATGCCACTGGCCGAATGGCAAAAGCTGTTTGAGCTGAGCGATCGCTACGGGTTTGTCATCGCATCAGACGAGTGCTACAGCGAGATCTATTTCCGCGACGAGCCCCCGCTGGGGGGCCTCCAGGCGGCAGCCCAATTGGGGCGCGGTGATTTTAAAAACATCATCTCCTTCACCAGTCTGTCCAAGCGCAGCAATGTGCCCGGCCTTCGCAGCGGCTTCGTCGCCGGTGATGCCGCGCTGATCAAGTCCTTTTTGCTCTACCGCACCTACCACGGCAGCGCCATGAGCCCCATCGTGCAGGCCGCCAGCATCGCCGCCTGGGGCGATGAGCAGCATGTGGTGGAAAACCGCACGCTGTACCGCAAGAAGTTCGCCCAGGTCACCCCGCTGCTGGCCGGGGTGATGGATGTTGCCCTTCCCGATGCGGGTTTCTATCTGTGGGCCAAGATTCCTGATGCGCTGGGCATGGACGATGCCGAGTTCGCCCGGGCCCTCCTGGCTCAATACAATGTCACCGTGCTCCCCGGGAGCTACCTGGCCCGCGAGGCCCAAGGCAGCAACCCCGGCGCCCAGCGCGTGCGCATGGCCCTGGTGGCCGAAACCGAAGAATGCGTGGAAGCAGCGCTGCGCATCGTGCAATTCATCCAATCCCATACAGCCTGATCTGATCGACAACGACATGACCCAACAACTCCAAACCCTCATCGACAACGCCTGGGACAACCGCGCCAGCCTCTCGCCCGCTGCCGCTCCCCAGGAGATCCGGGACGCTGTCGAGCATGTGATCGCCGAGCTGAACAATGGCAAATTGCGCGTCGCCACCCGCGAAGGTGTCGGCCAGTGGATAGTGCACCAATGGATCAAGAAAGCCGTGCTGCTGTCCTTTCGCCTCAAGGACAACGAAGTCGTCAAGGCCGGTGACCTGGGCTTTTACGACAAGGTGCAGACCAAGTTCGCCCACCTGTCCGAAGAAGAAATGAAGGCCACCGGCGTGCGCGTGGTGCCCCCCGCCGTGGCCCGCCGCGGCAGTTTCATCGCCAAGGGCGCGATCCTGATGCCGTCTTACGTGAACATCGGCGCCTATGTGGGCGAAGGCACCATGGTCGATACCTGGGCCACCGTGGGCTCGTGCGCGCAAATTGGCGCCAATGTGCACCTGTCCGGCGGCGTGGGCATTGGCGGCGTGCTGGAGCCCCTGCAGGCTGGCCCCACCATCATCGAAGACAACTGCTTCATCGGCGCCCGCTCCGAAGTGGTCGAAGGCGTGGTCGTCGAAGAGAACTCGGTGCTGGGCATGGGCGTGTACCTCGGCCAGAGCACCCCGATCTTCAACCGCGCCACGGGCGAGATCAGCTACGGCCGCGTGCCTTCGGGCTCGGTGGTGGTCAGCGGCAACCTGCCCAAGACGGCCGCCAACGGCGCGCCCTACAGCATGTACGCCGCCATCATCGTCAAGCAGGTGGATGCGCAAACCCGCTCCAAGACCAGCATCAACGACCTGCTGCGCGACTGATTGTTGATACCACCGATGCAGGCCGCGTGGTCTGCATCGCCGACAGATACCGAGAACAAGAGGGAAACACCATGAGTACGATGGAACGAATTCTTCGCCTGATGGCCGAGAAAAAAGCCTCCGACGTCTATCTGTCGGCCAACGCGCCAGCGCTGATCAAGATTGATGGCGAATGTGTGCCGATCAACAACCAGATCCTGCCGCCTGACGCGCCGCGCAATCTGTTGTCAGAAGTAGTGCCCCCAGACCGTATCGAGGAGCTGGAAGAAACCGGAGAGCTCAACATGGGCGTGCCGCTCAGCGGCGTCGGGCGTTTCCGTGTCAGCGCGATGCGCCAGCGCGGGAGCTACGCAGTGGTGATCCGGTTCATCTCGCAGCAGATTCCGGCATTCGACTCGCTGGGCTTGCCGCCCCTTTTGCGTGATCTGATCATGGAGAAACGCGGCCTCATCCTGGTGGTGGGTGCCACGGGTTCCGGCAAAAGCACCACGCTGGCGTCGATGATTGACACCCGCAATGAAGCGCTGACCGGCCACATCCTCACCATCGAAGACCCGGTGGAATACCAGTTCCGCAACAAGAAATCGATCGTCAACCAGCGCGAAATCGGCAGCGACACACAATCGCTCCAGACCGCACTGAAAAACGCGCTGCGCCAGGCGCCCGACGTGATCCTGATCGGCGAAATCCGCGACCGCGAAACCATGTCGGCCGCCATTGCCTACGCCCAGTCCGGCCATTTGTGCCTGGCCACGCTGCACGGCAACAACAGCTACCACGCGCTCAACCGCATTCTGTCTTTCTACCCCGTCGAGGTGCGACCCACCATGCTGGGTGACTTGGCCTCCGCACTCAAGGGCATCATTTCGCAGCGCCTGGTGCGCACGGTGGATGGAGGGCGCGTGCCCGCCGTCGAGGTGATGCTCAACACCAAGCTCGTTTCCGATCTGGTCGAAAAAGGCGATTTCTCGGGCGTAAAGGAAGCCATGGAAAAGTCCATGGCTGAAGGCTCACAAACTTTTGAAGCAGCCCTGGCCCACCTCATCATGGAGGCCAAGATCGACCGCAAGGAAGGCATGGCCTACGCCGATTCGCCCACCAACCTCATGTGGCGCCTGCAAAACGACTTTTCTCTGGCCGCCAATGCCGCCAAGGCACAGAAAGAGGCGCGCGACGCGCCCGACGACCAGCCCTCATTCACCGAGATCGTGCTGGACGTCAAGCCCGCAGCATGACCCCCCCTGAGTCGCCTTTGACGCCTCCCGCTCGGCCCGCGCCAGTTGCTGGCGCAGCGCCTCGGGCAACCGATTCTTTGAACGTCCCTGATTTATTCCACGCTTCCCATGTCCCGCACACTGCAACTGGCCGAACAGCTTATTTCGCTGCCATCCGTCACCCCCCAAGACGCAGGCTGCCTTGATCTGCTGGCCGACCGGCTGGCCCCCCTGGGTTTTGCGTGCGAACGGATGGACAGTGGCCCGGCGGACTTCCGTGTCAGCAATTTATGGGCGAAACGGCCTGCAGCGCTTATTCCACAAGCGCAAGCAGCTATCAAAACCGTAGTATTTGCGGGCCATACCGATGTGGTACCCACAGGGCCGCTGGAGCGCTGGAGCAGTGATCCGTTCGTGCCGACCCACCAAGACGGCAAGCTCTATGGCCGAGGCGCCAGCGACATGAAAACCTCTATCGCCGCCTTTGTGGTGGCGGTGGAAGAGTTCCTCGCCGCCACGCCGCAGCCCCAGATTCAAATCGCCTTGTTGCTCACCAGCGACGAAGAAGGCCCTTCCGTGGACGGCACCAAGGTGGTCGTCGAGCAACTGACGGCTCGTGGCGAACGGCTGGACTACTGCATTGTGGGCGAGCCCACGTCGGTCGAGCGCACAGGTGACATGATCAAAAATGGTCGGCGCGGCACCTTGAGCGGCAAACTATCGGTGCGCGGCGTGCAGGGCCACATCGCTTACCCACAACTGGCTCGCAATCCCATTCACCAAGCGCTGCCCGCGTTAGCAGAGCTGGCCGCCATTTCCTGGGACCAGGGCAACGATTTCTTTCAGCCCACCAGCTGGCAGATCAGCAATGTCCACGGTGGCACCGGTGCCACCAACATCATTCCCGGGGAGGTCGTGGTGGACTTCAACTTCCGCTTTTCCACCGAGTCCACCGCCGAAGGGCTCAAGCAGCGTGTGCACGCCGTGCTGGACCGCCATGGCCTCGAATACGACCTGCGCTGGACGCTGGGCGGTCAGCCTTTTCTCACCACGCCAGGTGAGCTTGTCGACGCTGTCCAACGTGCCATTCACGCCGAAACGGGCGTGACCACCGAGCTGTCCACCACCGGCGGCACCAGTGACGGCCGCTTCATCGCCCAGGTGTGCCCGCAGGTGATCGAAATGGGTCCACCCAACGCCACCATCCACAAGATTGACGAGTATGTGGTCGTGGCTGACATCGAACCCCTCAAGAATATTTATCGCCGTACGCTGGAAAATCTGCACGCGCAGGCCCTGGCATCGACCGAGGTGGCTGCATGAGCGCAGTGCAACAACCCCTCCCAATTGCAGGCGACACCGTGGGCGCCCTGGTTGAATCCGGCGCCCAATGCCTTGCATCGGCCAGCGTATCGTTCGGCCATGGCACCACCAACGCGCGCGATGAAGCCGCCTGGCTCGTCTTGTGGCGCCTGGGTCTGCCTCTGGACAGCGATCTTTCAGACGCCTCCGATTCGGTCAAAAATCAGCCTGTAGCGCCCGCTGAGCAAGCGCTGGTAGCTACACTTTTTGAAGAACGCATCCGCACCCGCAAACCCGCCGCCTACCTCACCCAGGAAGCCTGGCTGCAAGGCGTGCCCTTTTACATCGATGAACGCGCCATCGTGCCACGCAGCTTCATCGCCGAACTGCTGGTCGATGGGGGCGCCGATGAGTACCTGAGCGATCACACCCACCGGGTGCTGGATCTGTGCACCGGCAACGGCAGCCTGGCCGTGCTCGCGGCCATGGCCTGGCCCGAGGTAACGGTGACCGGTGCCGACATTTCAGCCGATGCATTGGCCGTGGCACGCATCAATGTGGACAAACACGGCCTGCAAGACCGCATCCAGTTGCAACTCTCCGACGGCCTGGATGCCCTGCCCGGCCCGTGGGACCTGATCCTGTGCAACCCGCCCTATGTCAATGCAGCCAGCATGGCAGCACTGCCGGCGGAATACCAAGCCGAACCCGAGCTTGCGCTGGCGGGCGGCACCGACGGCATGGACTTCGTGCGCCGGCTGTTTGCCGCCGCGCCCGCCTGCATGAGCGAAGACGCCGTGATCGTGCTAGAGATCGGCAATGAGCGCGAAAACTTTGAAACCGCATTCCCCCAATTACCCGCTTTCTGGCTCGATACCAGCGCTGGCGAGGACCAGGTTTTACTGGTGACTCGGCGGGCTTTGGCTGCTCAATCCCGGCTCACGGCACAATAGAGGGTTGCGCGCCACTGTCTTTTTGCTCCGTTTGCATCGGTTGCACCGTTTGCCATAGCGCTGGCCCCCTGCTTTTTACTGCCACCCGCCTTGTGCGGGTGCGCTTTTTTCTGAACTCCGAATGATCACCCTTAAAAACGTCACCTTGCGACGCGGCGCCAAAGTGGTGCTGGACAGCGTTTCCGCCACCATCAACCCCGGCGAAAACGTCGGCCTCGTGGGCCGCAACGGCGCGGGCAAGTCCAGCCTGTTTGCCCTGCTGAGCGGCAAACTGCACGAGGACGGGGGAGATTTCTACATCCCCACCAGCTGGCGCATGGCCGAAGTCGCGCAGAACATGCCCGAGACCGACCAGTCGGCCACCGAGTTCGTGCTGGAGGGCGACACGCGCCTGGCCGAGGTCCAGCGCCAGTTGGTCGAGGCTGAGGCCAGCGACGATGGCATGGCCATCGCCCATGCCTATTCGGACCTGCATGACGCCGGTGCGCACGACGCCGTGGCGCGCGCTCAGGCTCTGATTCTGGGCCTGGGCTTTCGCGTCAGCGAGCTAGAGCACCCGGTCAACAGCTTTTCGGGCGGCTGGCGCATGCGGCTTCAATTGGCGCGTGCGCTGATGTGCCCCAGCGACCTGTTACTGCTCGACGAGCCCACCAACCACTTGGACTTGGACGCCCTGGTCTGGCTCGAGGCCTGGCTCAAGCGCTATGCGGGCACCATGATCGTGATCAGCCATGACCGCGAGTTTCTCGATGCCATCACCAACGTCACCCTGCAAATCCAGCAAGGCGAGCTGAACCGCTACGGCGGCAACTACAGCAAGTTCGAAGAGCTGCGCGCCCAGCAGCTTGAACTGCAACAGGCCAGCTTCTCCAAGCAGCAAGAGAAGATGGCCCACCTGCAGAAGTTCATCGACCGCTTCAAGGCCAAGGCCAGCAAGGCCAAGCAGGCGCAAAGCCGCGTCAAGCAGCTCGAACGCATGGAGAAGATCGGACCTGTGCTGGCCGAGGCGGACTTCACCTTCGAGTTCAAGGAACCTGCCAATCTGCCAAACCCGATGCTGGCCATCAGCGATGCGTCATTTGGCTATGTGGACGACGAGGGCACGCCCACCACCATCCTCACTGGCGTGAACCGCTCTGTGCTGGCGGGCCAGCGCATCGGTATTCTGGGTGCCAACGGCCAGGGCAAGTCGACCCTGGTCAAGACCATCGCGCGCACCATGAAAGCCCTGAGCGGCAGCGTGACCGAGGGCAAGGGTCTGAACATCGGTTACTTTGCCCAGCAAGAGCTGGACGTGCTGCGCCCGGCGGAGAACCCGCTGGAGCACATGATCCGCCTGGCCAAGGAGCTGGGCCCTGACGCCAAGCAACCTAGCCGCGAGCAGGATCTGCGCAGCTACCTTGGCACATTCAACTTCACAGGCGACATGGTCAAGCAGGCCGTGGGCACCATGAGCGGCGGCGAAAAAGCCCGCCTGGTGCTGGCGATGATCGTGTGGCAGCGCCCCAACCTGCTGCTGCTGGACGAACCTACCAATCACTTGGATTTGGCAACGCGCGAAGCGCTGGCCATGGCCATCAACGATTTCGACGGCACCGTCATGCTGGTCAGCCACGACCGGTCGCTGCTGCGCTCGGTCTGCGAGGACTTCTGGATGGTGGGCCGTGGCGTTGTGGGCCCCTTCGACGGCGATCTGGATGACTACCAGCGCTACCTGTTGGAAGAATCCAAGCGGCTTCGTGAAGAGGCGCGGCAGGCCGAACAAGCCCAGACATCCCTGGTCAACGCAGCCCCTGCCGTGGCTGCCACCACCGCCGCCGCAGCCACGCCTGCCTCTGGCACCTCCGCCACCGCGCCCTCTCGAGATGGGCGGGAGCAGCGCAAACTGGATGCCCAGGCACGGCAACAGCTGGCAGAAAAAACCCGACCGCTCAAGAAAGAGCTGGAACAGATCGACAAACGCATGGGAGCCCTGGCTGCCGAACGCGCAAAGCTGGAGCAAAAACTCACCGAGCCCCTGCCCCCCGCTGAAATTGCCGAATGCGGAAAACGCCTCAAAGCCGGCACGGACGAGACCGCCAAGCTGGAAGAACGCTGGCTGGAAATTTCTTCTGAGCTGGAAGAAATTTCGGCTGCCACCGCCAGTTAAGCATGTAATTTGATGTAACTTTTGCTGTAAAAATATGGCTCTAGCGCTTACCCATCAAGCGCTATTAGCTATGAATTTTGTAGTCATTTTTTTATTCGGCATCCGGGCCATTGCGGTTGCATTTTTTTGCAGAACGCTGTCAACGGACTGTGTAGACACCGCGTTGTTGGTACATCACAGGAGTTTTTCAGTATGAATACCACCGTAATCTTGAATGCTTGGCCCGAAGACGAACGCGATCGCAAACGCGCTCCATCCCGCTACTGAAGGCGCGGTAGCCCGTCCCTCTTTTTGTAGTCTTATCACAATGCCCGCCGCCAGAGCAATGCACCGTCAAGATCCGCCAGGATTGCGCTTTGCACGCACTGAAAGGGACATTTCATAGGCCCGTCAAAAAGATGGAGACAGCAGGCAACCCCTTCCGTTTCCCCCGCTTCTTTCCGGCCCTTTCAAAAAAAACCCCGCGTCGCGGGGTTTTTGTCTTTCTGGATGCTCCTTTGCGGGCATCAATGGCCGGGCATCTGCATTAGCCCATGTGCAGACCGCCATTGACCGAGAAATCGGCGCCCGTTGCGTAGCCGCCTTCGTCCGATGCCAGCCAGGCAATGATGGAAGCGATTTCGCTGGGCTCACCCAAACGCTTGACCGGCACGGTGGCGACGATTTTCTCCAGCACGTCAGGGCGGATGGCCTTGACCATGTCGGTGCCAATGTAGCCTGGGCTCACGGTGTTGACGGTGACGCCCTTGGTGGCAAGCTCTTGCGCCAGAGCCATGGAAAAACCATGCATACCCGCCTTGGCCGCGGAGTAGTTGGTCTGCCCTGCCTGCCCTTTCTCGCCGTTCACCGAGCTGATGTTGATGATGCGGCCCCAGCCTTTCTCCACCATGTCGGCCACCACTTGCTTGGTCACGTTGAACATGCTGTTGAGGTTGGTTTCGATCACGGCGTCCCAGTCTTCGCGCGACATCTTGAGGAACATGCGGTCACGGGTGATGCCCGCGTTGTTCACCAGCACATCAATGCTTCCGTGCTCAGCCTTTGACTTGCCGAAGGCCTCCACCGTGGAATCCCAATCGCCCACATTGCCCACCGACGCGTAAAACGTGAAGCCCTGGGCTTTTTGCTCGGCCAGCCATTTGGCATGATCACGTGTGGGGCCGCACCCTGCGATCACCGTGAAACCGTCTTTGTGCAGGCGCTGGCAAATAGCAGTGCCAATGCCTCCCATCCCCCCGGTAACGTACGCAACTTTCTGGCTCATGGCATTTCTCCTTGTCAGTAATGTGATCACTGCCCACTCTAACGAAAAATTCGAACGACGCCGTGAAGGAAAACACTGAAGCCGTTTCCTTTTTGACATATCCCCATGTTCTTACAATGAATGCCCCTCGACCGCCAAGCAGGCAGGCCCGGTCACCGTTTCAAGAGTCTCGGCACCGATGTCGATGGGCCAGCATTGGTGCCCATGCGCTTCCCCAAACCAACGCCTGCCGCACAGGCTCGCCATCCCCATGAGTGGCCAATAAAAACCATTCACCCACAAAAAAGCCGCGTTACAACGCGGCTTTTTTGCGGTGCCCGGCACCTGTGCACCGTGAACGAAACGCAATGCCAGGCAGTCCTCAGGACATCGCCGGGTTCTGGACGCTTAACGCTCCAGCGCCAGAGACACACCCATTCCGCCACCAATACACAGTGCGGCCAACCCCTTCTTGGCGTCGCGGCGCTGCATCTCATGGAGAAGTGTCACCAAGATGCGGCAGCCAGACGCGCCAATGGGGTGGCCGATGGCGATGGCTCCGCCATTGACGTTGACCTTGGCCGGGTCAATGCCCAACTCTTTGTTCACCGCGCAGGCCTGCGCTGCGAAGGCTTCGTTGAGCTCGAACAGATCGACATCGGCAGCGCTCCAGCCAGCGCGCTGCAGAGCCTTGCGTGAGGCGGACACGGGGCCCATGCCCATGATGGCAGGGTCCAGGCCCGTGGTGCCAAAGGCGGCAATGCGCGCCAGTGGCTTCAGGCCCAGAGCGGAGGCCTTCTTGGCGCTCATGACCACCACGGCAGCAGCGCCGTCATTGAGGCCCGATGCATTGCCTGCAGTCACGCTACCGGCCTTGTCAAACGCCGGGCGCAGGCCCGCCAGCGCTTCGGCGTTGGTCTTGCGGTTGAGGTACTCGTCCACGTTGAACAAAACCGGATCGCCCTTCTTTTGCGGCAGACTCACACCCACAATTTCGTCGGCAAATTTGCCAGCGTCTTGCGCAGCGGCGGCCTTTTGCTGGCTCCCGAGCGCCAAGGCGTCCTGCATTTCGCGGGTGATGCCGTGTTGCTTGGCAACGTTCTCGGCCGTGACGCCCATGTGGTACTGGTTGTACACATCCCACAGGCCGTCCACGATCATCGAATCGGTCATCTTCCAGTCGCCCATGCGCTGGCCTTCCCGAGAGCCGTTGAGCACATGGGGGGCCAGGCTCATGTTTTCCTGCCCGCCCGCCACCACGATTTCACTGTCGCCCCAGGCCACTGCCTGCGCGGCCAGCATCACGGCCTTGAGGCCCGACCCGCACACGGCGTTGATGGTGAGCGCCGGGGTCTCCTTGGCCACGCCCGCCTTCATGGCCGCCTGGCGGGCCGGGTTCTGGCCCACGCCAGCCGCCAACACCTGGCCCATGATCACTTCCCCAATCTGGTCGGACGAAAGCCCTGCGCGCGCAATCGCCTCGCGAATCACGATGGCGCCCAGCTCGGTAGCGGGTGTCTTGCTCAGGGCTCCGCCAAACTTGCCCACCGCTGTGCGGGCGGCCGAAACGATGACGATGTCTTCCATGGTATGTCCTTGTGGTTGAAGGTTGTTGCTAGGTCATTCTCGCAGCGGTGCTGATCCGTGCTTTTGCGTATCAGCATGCAATCTCCAAAAAGACATTGAACAGGCTCTCAGGCCTTCTTTTTGACGTAGCTGCCCGGTGCAGGCTCCATGGCCTTGAACTTTGTGCCCCTGCCATAGCCCTTGGGTGCTGCAATCTGTTTGCCCGCATGGCCTTTGAGCCAGGTCGACCAGTCAGTCCACCAGCTGCCGGGGTGCTCGGTGGCGCCTTCCAGCCATTGGTCGAGTGTGGCCGGCAGCTTGCCGTCGGCGCGGATCCAGTGGCTGCGCTTGCCTTTGGCGGGCGGGTTGATCACACCGGCAATGTGACCCGATGCGCCCATGACAAACCGTTTTTTGCCCGGCAGCGTCTGCGTGGACGCATAGGCGGCCGTGATAGGCACGATGTGGTCTTCGCGCGAGCCATAGATGTACACCGGCAGCGTGAGATGACCCAGGTTGATCTTCTCGCCGCACACCGTCAGCTTGTCGGGCTTGACCAGGTTGTTTTCAAGATAGAAGTTGCGCAGGTACCAGGCGTAGAAAGGCCCGGGCAGGTTGGTGCTGTCGCTGTTCCAGTACAGCAGGTCAAACGGTGGCGGCGTTTCGCCCTTGAGGTAGTTGCCCACCACGTAGTTCCAGACCAAGTCGTTGGGCCGCAGAAAGCTGAAGGTGGACGCCAGGTCCTGCCCCTTCATGAGCCCGCCATTGCCCATTTGCATCTCGCGGAACTTGACGAAGGCCTCGTCGATGAACACGTCAAGGATGCCTGTATCGGTGAAGTCGATCAGCGTGGTCAAAAAGGTGGCGCTGGCCACCGGCTCGTCGCCGCGCGCCGCCAGCACTGCCAGCGCATTGCACAGGATCGTACCGCCCACGCAGAAGCCCAGCGCATTGATCTGCTCGGCGCCGGTGATGTTCTGCACCACGTCGATAGCGGCCATGGCGCCGTCTTCCACGTAGTCGTCCCAGGTCTTGTGGGCCAGGCTGTCGTCGGGGTTGCGCCAGCTCACGACAAAGGTACGGTGGCCTTGTTCGACGGCATAGCGGATCAGCGAGTTCTCGGGCTGCAGATCAAGGATGTAGAACTTGTTGATGCAGGGCGGCACCAGCAAAAAGGGGCGCTCGTAGACCTTGGCGGTGAGCGGCTTGTATTCGAGCAGCTGGAACAGCTCGTTCTCGAACACCACAGCCCCCTCAGTTGTGGCCACGTTGCGGCCCACCTCGAACAGGCTTTCGTCGGTCATCGACACATGGCCCTGCGTGATGTCGTGCAGCAGGTTCTTCAGCCCCAAGGCAATGCTCTCGCCCTTGGTCTCGATGGCTTTCTTCTGCGCTTCGGAGTTGAAAGCCAGGAAGTTGCTGGGCGCCATGGCGGCCATCCATTGCTCCACGCCGAAACGGATGCGGGCCTTGGTTTTTTCGTCGGCCTCCACAGCATCGGCCAGGCCCATCAGGGTACGGGCGTTGAGCAGATAAGCCGCTGCTGAAAAAGCCGCCACCGGGTTGCTGGCCCAGCCTTCACCCGCAAAGCGCTTGTCCTTGATCTCGGGTGCGCCCTGAAGGCCCTGGGTCCACAATGCTTGCGCCTCTTGAAGATACTGTTTCTGCAGAGCCTCCAGCTTTGGCGAGGACAGTTTCAGCGGCATTGCCGCCGACGATTGCGCGCCTGAATCCAGCTTCTGAAACGATTGCAAGGCCTGCGACCAGCTTTGTCCGAAAATCTGCTGGAATTGCTGGGCACTTTGGGCCCAGGGTGATTCAGAATTCATGCTCTTTCCTCGGTGGTTGGGTCGCTCACAGTGGCTGGACTCTCGGGACTGTCGGTTTGATTGTTGCCCACGCTCTGGCACAAGGCAACGGCTCAATCCCTCACCACACACCAGCGCTCATCGAAAATGCAAAAACAATGTACCTGATCGTCATCACATGGACCTATGTCACGCTCATGATGGCCGTGGCCGAGGCCACGAGCCCCCTGGGCACCGTGCTGGGCGCGATCATCACCTTCGTTTTGTACGGTGTGCTGCCCATGGGCATTGTGGTGTACATCCTGTCCACCCCCGCGCGCAAACGCGCGATCAAGGCGCGAGAGGCGGCTGCGCAGGCCGCTCATGACGCGAAGAAGCAAGAGGAAGAGGCGGCGCTGGCGGAACACGCGCTACAGGACGCGAAGGCAAGGGCGCCCACCGCCCCTGGCGAGGATGCCGCCTCAGTCGCGCCAGATGCAGGCGGCGAAGCGCCCGCTGCCCCCGAGGGCCGCGTTATCGCGCCGGTACGAAAAGAACCGTGAGGCGTTCGCCACGGTGCACCAGGGCGCCGTGCTGTTGTTGCCATACACGCGGGTGATGCCCAGCGCACCCAGCCGCTGGCGCGCAAGGCCCGCCAGATCACACCCGTATTTGCCACCAGCCCCGGCGCGGGCGGTGAAAAACGCGGCAGCATCGGGCGACACATCACAGAACGCGGCGCGCACTTCAGCGCCGACCTCAAAGGCCTCAGGGCCGATACAAGGCCCCAGCCAGACCAGGGTGTCTTGCGCAACGGCATCGTGGGACGGGAGCGGGGATGATTCCGCAGCTGCCTTATATGCCTTATCTGTCTTACCTGATTTATCTGCTTCACTTTTGATAGCTGGCAGCGCTTGATGGGTAAGCGCTAGCGCCTCAAAACGCTTAAAAACAGATTCCAGAACGCCCTGCCCGCCCCAACCAGCCAGTCCACGCCATCCTGCATGGGCCGCAGCCACCACCGCGCCCGAGCGGTGTGCGAGCAGCACGGGCAGGCAGTCTGCCACCATGATCGTGCAGACCACACCGGGTGCGGTGGCCACGCAGGCATCGGCGGCGGTGCCATCGGGCGTGTGTGGGCCGAGGTGCACCACGCCGTCCCCATGGATCTGGTCCAGAAAAATAGCCCGGGCACCCGGTGTGGTGGTTTGTATCGTCGCCTGCAGCCGACTGCGGTTGGCATCCACGGCGGCACGGTCGTCCCCCACATGGGTGCCCAGGTTCAAACTGTCGCGCGGCGCGCGGCTCACGCCGCCGCTGCGCGTGGTGCACAGGGCATGCACGCCCGGTGGCGCAGGCCAATCAGGTGCCAGCCAGTCAGAGGCAGACAAGGCGCCTGCGTGGTGCATGGTCAGGCCTCGCTGTCGGGGCAGGCCGAGGGCTGCGCTTTTTGAAACGCGGGCAGCGCCATGCAGGCGTCATGCGCCCCCACGGTGAGCGGCAGGCCGTCCAGGCGCACCTTGAAGCGCTGCGCATTGAAAATCTGCGGCACCAGGCAACAATCGGCCAGTGTGGGGGTGTCGCCCCAGCACATCACCGAAGGCGCCAGGCCCTGGCTGGCGCGCTCTTGCGCCAGCAGCGCCAACTGGCGTTCGAAGGCCTCCAGCCCACTGCGCGTCCAGTGGTGGTACCAGGCGTTTTTGGTGTCTTCACTGGCCCCTGCCTCGCGCACCAGGTATTTGAGAACCCGCAGGTTGTTGATGGGATGGATGTCGCACGCCACCATCTGCGCCAGCGCGCGCACGTGCGCGCGGGCCAGGGGGGTAGCGGGCAGCAAAGGCGGTGTGGGATGTGTCTCGTCGAGGTATTCGATGATGGCCATCGACTGCGAAAGTGCAGCACCATCATCGGTGACCAGCGTGGGCACCAGCGCATCGCCCACGTGCTGGGTATAGGCCGGCTGTTGGTGTTCGCCCTTGACGAGGTGCACGGGCAGGTAGTCGTAATCCAGGCCCTTGAGCTGCAAGGCAATGCGCACGCGGTATGAGGCCGAGGATCGAAAATAGTTATAGAGCTGCATACAAGACGTGATGAAAAAGGGGGGTGGAGGTGGTGGTGGCGGACCAACGCGCCATCGGTATCAGACCCAGACAGCGGTCCTTGCTTTGCTTTGCGTCGAGCCCCTGCCGCTGCGCTATCAGCGGCGTGCTGCGTCTATCGCGCCCAGTGCGCCCAGCGCGCTGCCCGATGCGGTCACGGCGCCCCCCGCACCGCCAAGGTCGTGGTGGTTGTACACCACCTTGGACAGCAAAACCATGAAGTCTTCGCGCTCTTGCGCGCTCAATGGCGCCACCAGGCGCTCTTGCACACGCTGGGCGGCATCGCGCATTTGCAAGGCGGCAGCTTCACCGTCGGGGGTGATCCACAACAGCTTGCGGCGCCGGTCACCGGTGTCGGGCTCGCGCCGGATCCAGCCGCGCTTTTCGAGCCGCCCGATCACCGAACCCGACGTAGCCGCATCAAAAGCCACCCGCGATGCCAGGGTGACCTGGTCTTCGCCGGGCCGCGCGAGCAACTCGTGCAGGATGGCGAACTGCACCGGCGTCACATCAAAACCCGCCGTCTCTTCCATGAAAAGCGCCACGGCGCGCTGGTGGGCGCGGCGCACCAGGTGGCCTGGTGTGTGGTGAAAATCGAAGCTCATAGCCATGGGCGCGAGTGTAGCGCCCCCCCTGCAAGCGGGCCGGGTCCGTGGCACACTGCCGCACGGGTTCAGGCCCCCGGTTTTTACCCGCCATGGCGCCTGCAGAACCTGTTTCCATCCCCCGTTTTCTTCGCCAGATCCAGACAAAAGAAAGGCAGACATGAGCTACGTATTTTCTCCCGCCCCCGTGGCCAGCGTGCCCGTGGAGGGCAGCGGCGACCAATTTCCCGTGCACCGCATTTACTGCGTGGGCCGCAATTACGAAGAGCATGCCAAAGAGATGGGTTTCACCGGCCGCGAACCGCCGTTTTTCTTCATGAAGCCTGCAGATGCCATCGTGGTGGTCAACACGGGCGAAACCGGCCAACTGCCCTACCCCAGCCTCACCGCCAACCTGCACCACGAGATTGAACTGGTGGTGGCCATCGGCAAAGGCGGCAAAAATATCAAGGCAGCCGACGCCCTCGCCCACATCTATGGCTACGCCGTGGGCCTGGACATGACCCGCCGCGATCTGCAAAACGACATGAAGAAGCAAGGCCGCCCCTGGTGTATCGGCAAAGGCTTTGACGCCAGCGCCCCCATCGGCCCCATCACCCCGGCAGCCCAGGCCGGTGACGTGGCCAAGGCCGACATCTGGCTGCAGGTCAATGGCACAGACAAGCAGCGCAGCACCGTGGCCCAGCTCATCTGGAACATCGCCGAAACCATCGAGCACCTGTCGGCCGCGTGGGAGCTGCAGCCCGGCGACCTGATCTACACCGGCACCCCCGAAGGTGTGGGCGCCGTGGTGCGCGGCGACGTGTTGGAAGGCGGCGTATCGGGCCTGGGCACGCTGCGCCTGAGCGTGGTGTAACCCCGAGCACGCCGCAACGCACTGCAGTTCGCCGCCAAATACTCACTTTTCAATAGCTACTAGCGCTTTATCCATAAGCGCTAGAGACCTATTTCATTCAAAATTCTGCATGACCCACCGCAGCCCCATCAAACACTGCCGCGAATGTGGCACCGCCGTGGTGTACCGCCTGCCAGACGACGGCGACACCAAGCCGCGCGCCGTCTGCCCCGCGTGCAACACGGTGCATTACGAAAACCCGCTGAACGTGGTGGGCACCGTGCCTGAGCTGGCCGATGGGCGCATCCTGCTGTGCAAGCGCAACATCGAACCGCGCTGGGGCAAATGGACGCTGCCCGCAGGTTTTATGGAACTGGACGAAACCACGGCGGAGGGCGCCGCCCGCGAGACCGATGAAGAAGCCGGCGCGCAGATCGAGATGGGCCCGCTGTTCAGCCTGCTCAACGTGCGCCGCGTGGGGCAAGTGCACCTGTTCTATCGCGCGGCCTTACTCAGCGACCAGTTCAACCCCGGCTACGAAACCATCGAGGCGCGCCTGTTCACCGAAGAAGAAATACCGTGGGACGAGCTGGCCTTTCGCACGGTAAAGCAAACACTCGAGGCGTATTTCGCCGACCGCAAGGCTGGCCAGTTCGGGCTGCACTGTATCGACGTGGAATAACGCGCCGCCCCGGCCTGCGGCCGGGAGCGGCCATACCCACTGCGCACGGTGCGCTACGCACTGACCCGTGTTCACTCAGTGGGACAAGGGCAACGGAATGGATTTCCACCCGGAGTGGTTGAAATGGCTGCCATAGGTGTTGAGTGCCTGGGCCACCTTCACAACCCCCGCAGCGCGCGCCGTGTCGCCTTCCTGGCCTTGAGCCGCCTCCACACCTTGGAGTATTTCGCCGATCACGGTATGCAGCTGGGCATCGGCCTTGGGTTCGAGCTTGCAGTTCTCCACGATGTACGCCACCTGTTTGGAGATTTCCGCACCAAAGGCATCGTAGTCGGCGGCCTGCGCCTTGCCTGCATGGGCCAGGGGCAGCGTCTGACGGACGGCCTTGTGAATGGCCCCCATGCCCTGGCGCAGGGGGGCATCGATGTTCCATTTTTTGCCGGCATTGAGCTCTATGTCATGGGTTGCTGCGGCGCCGTGGCCGTGATCGTGAGCCTGGGCGGCCGGGCTGGCGGCCAGCGCCGCCACAGGCAGAGTCAAAGCGGTGGCCAGCAACAGGGACAGATACAGGGGCGATTTCATGGGAAGACTCCAGAAGGTTGAACAAAGGGGCCCGGGGATTCCCGAGCCTTGTTGCTTCAAACGACTGGCCCAGAAAATTGTTCCATCTGATTTGCATCTTTATCGAATCCACCGCGCTGCGCGCCGTGCGTCGCACGTTCTACGCAGCCCTCAATCGCGGTGCAGCAGCTCTTCTTCCGTGGATTCCTGGGCGTAGCGGCTGAGCAGCAGGGCCATCAGCCGGGCACGCTGCGCCTCATCGAGCAGGGCGCGCTCGGCCAGCAATTGCGCAATCACGCGCCGCTGCTGCGCTTCCTGCAGGATCGCGATGCGGGTCTGCTCTGCATCGATGGCGGCAGGCAGTGGCTCATCGGCAAAGATATGCCGCACCAGCGCCTCGCGATGCCGGCGGATATCTGCCCAGTTCACGCTGACCTCGTGCAGAAAGGCGGGTTCCAGTTGTTGCCAGCGTTGGCGCTGGTCGGCACTCAACGCCAAATAATCCGGCAGATTCACGGGGGTGTGCGGTACAGCACCCACCCTGGCCGCAGGCTGCCACTGGTGCATGGCCACGGCCACGATGAAGCCTGCATTCAGCGCGAGCGACACGGCCAACAACCATGTCTGGAGATGACGGCGATTCATGGCATTCCTTTCGGGAGACGGCATATTTCTGCGGCGGCGCACAGGCCACCCGGGGGGATGGGGTCAAACACCCGCACCAACGCCCCGCCCGACACGCTCGCAGCCGCCCCACCCAGCATCAACCCACCCAGCATCAACCCGCCCAGCCAGAGCCCCGACACCAGGGCTAACCCCGTGGTCAGACCCGCCAATCCGACAGGCATCCAACCGCGCCAGCCTGCCCCCGCGCGAGCGGGCCGTCGCCCCAGGGGCTGGGTGTGCAGACGATCGTTCCACTGCGCCGCAAGGTCGAACCCGAGCTGAGGCGATGGCAGCGCACGCAGGCTCGTGCCCAAGGCGGTCATGTCGTCGAGCCGTTGCTGGCATATCGGGCAGGCCTGCAGATGGCCGTTGAAACGGGCCCGCTCTGGCGGTTTCATCATGTGGTCCACATAGGCGGACAGGTCGGTATCTCGGGGGCAGGTCATGGCAAAGTCTCCAAGGTCTATGTTCAGCGCGGCATTTTGTCCAGTAGCCCTGCGCGCGCCCGTGTAATGCGCGATTTGACGGTGCCCACATTCAGCGCGAGCACGGCTGCTATGTCTTCGTAAGACATTTCTTCAATCTCCCGCAGCAGCAAGATTTCGCGGTGCTCCTCGGGCAGGCGGGCCAACGCCTTTTCAAGCAGCCCGTAGCGCTGCGCCGTCTCCAGCACCGCATCGGGTGCCGGAGCGGGGTCAGGGTGGCTGGCGGCGGTGTCTTCGTCCAGCGGCACGAACCCGACCCGCTTGCCACGCCGCAGCCAGTCAAAAGCCAGATTGCGTGCAATGCGAAACAGCCAGGTGCTCAGGCGGGCATCGGGCGTCCAGCGCGCCAAAGCCTGGTAGGCGTGCAGAAAAGTCTCCTGTGTGAGTTCCTGCGCGTCATCGGGCGACCGGGTAAGCCGCGCCACAAAGCGGTAGATCCGATCCTGGAATCGCGCCACCAACTCCGAAAACGCCGCGCGGTCGCCCCGCTGTGCACGCGCGGCGCAGGCTTCGTCATCGAGATGGCTGCAAATTCCCATGATTGAATGACTGCTTCAACGCGCGGCTCACCAGAATGTTCCCTCTATTTTTTGGTTCCGGGCGCTGGTGCCGCACACGCCCGCATCTTGGCATGTGCCCGGGCGGGGGAGCCGCCCCAGCAACCGGTCAAGACCGACCGTGAAACCGCAGAGCCGCCAAACCGCAAAAACCCACCTTTTACCGAAAGCGAGGTAAGGGGACAGGTTTCACGTGTCGCGTGTCCCGCGTGCCCTGCATGGCACGCGTAGCAAGAACGCTGCGGCCCATGGCAACGACCGCATCGCGGCCCACGTGGGGCGACAAGGCGTTGGTATTGAACACCATGCAGTGCCTGGCACGACCCATCAACAGTTCAACAGTTCAACCGCCCACCCGCTCTTGCGCTGGCATGGCGGGCGTCAAGGGTGTCAAGGGCGCAAGGGGCGTGATGACGACCGGCGCGGGGGGCGCCATGGGCTGCGGCGGCACATACGGGGCCTCGTCGGTGGTCACCGGGGGCAAAGTGCCCGGCGGCGGTGTGGGCTGTGATGGCTGCTGCGGCGACGGGGCATCACCGCCCCCGAACAGCCCGCGAATCCATTCGCGCATGCTGCCCAGCGAGGTGTCGGCGGGCGGCGGCACGTCGAACTCGTCCACAAACCGCTCGTTGCCATTGATCACCTTCGCGCGCAGGCCCTGTTGCATGAATTCACCCACCATGGGCAGTGCACTGCGGGCGCCCTGCCCCCAGTAGTCGCTGCGCAGCGTGATGCGGCCGTCGTTGAAGCCCGCCCAGGCACCCGCCACCACGCGGGCGTTCATCAGAATGAACCAGCCATCGGTGTTGTCTTGGGTGGTGCCGGTTTTGCCGGCCACATCGGCCTGGATGCCGTAGCGTGATCGGATCGCCGTGGCCGTGCCCCGGTCGACCCCGCCGCGCATGGTGTTGCGCAGGGTCTGTGAGGCGCGGGCGTCAAACACTTGTTCGGGGGTGGACTTGGCAAATGTCTCCAGCACCTTGCCGTTTTTGTCTTCGATGCTGGTGATGAGCACGGGCTCGACGTAACGGCCCAGGTTCACGATGCTGCAATAGGCCGTGATCATTTCCTTGAGGGTGACCGGGCTCGTGCCCAGCGCCAGCGAGGGCACTTCTTCAAGCGGGGACTGCCGCACGCCCAGCGCGCGTGCCACCTCGGCCACGCGGGCGGGGCCCACTTGCTGCATCACCTGGGCGGTGATGGTGTTTTTGGAGTAAGCAAGGCCATCGGCCAGGGTCATGGGTTCATCGCTAGGTGCACGCCCATCGGTGGGGCGCCACACGCGGCCACCGCCCAGCGGGATCTCAACGGCCGAGTCCATCAGCGTATCGGTGGGCGATGCGCCCTGGGCAAAAGCGGCCCCGTACACAAAGGGCTTGAACGTGGAGCCCGGCTGGCGGCGCGCGGCCGCCACATGGTCAAACGGGTCAATCCCGAAGTCACGGCTGCCCACCCACGCCAGCACATGGCCGTTGACCGGGTCCTGCGCCAGAAAACCCGCCTGCACGCGCGTTTTTTCAAGCCGCAGCTTTTGCATGAAGGTGTCGTCGGCCAGCAGGGTGTGCAGCGCTTCATCGGGCGGCGTGCCCTTGTCCTGCGCGGCGCGGTATTCGGCGCTTTCGCGCACCAGCGCCTGCACCAGTTCGTTGCCGGGGCCCCAGCCATCCTTGCGTGCCCAGGCTTTGTCGGCCACGTCCTGCAGTGCACGCCCCTGGCGGGCCACGGCCTGGTTGGCATAGTTTTGCAGGCGCGAATCAATGGTGGAGCGAATCACCAGCCCGTCGGCATACAGGTTGTAGCCATTGGCGTCGGCCCAGCCGATGAGCTGCTTGCGCAGCTGTTGCGCAAAATGAGGCGCAGGGCCCATCACCTCGGTCTGGCGCTCAAAATTAATTTTCAAAGGGCGTTTTTCGAGGGCGTCGAGCTCTTTGGCTGTGAGCTTGCCGCGTTTGACCATCTGTGCCAGTACCGTGTTGCGCCGCGCCTGCGCGCGCTCGGGCTGGGTCACCGGGTTGTAATAGGCCGTGCCTTTGAGCATGCCGATCAGCGTGGCGCTCTCCACCACATTGAGCTTGCCCGCCGACTTGTCGAAATAGGTGCGCGCAGCCATCTCGATGCCAAACGCGTTGTACAGAAACGGCACCGTGTTGAGGTAGGTCTCCAGGATTTCGTCCTTGGAGTACGAGGCCTCGATCTTCACCGCCGTGATCGCCTCCTTGAGCTTACGTGTAAGGGTGCGCGAGCGGCCGATCTCTTCGGGGAACAAATTGCGCGCCAGCTGCTGCGTGATGGTCGAGCCCCCTTGTGTGTCGCCGCGCAGCGTGAGCAACACAGACGACGCCGTGCGCCGCCAGTCGAGGCCAAAGTGGTCGTAGAAGCGGTGGTCTTCGGTGGCGATCAGCGCGTTGACGACGTTGGGCGAAATCTTGTCGAGCGGCACCCACTCGCGGTTGGCCCAGCGGTATTCGGCCAGCAGCTTGCCGTCGGCCGACATGAGCTGCGCGGGCAATTCGCTTTTGGCCTTGCGGATGTCCGTGATGCTCGGGGTGAAGGGCACCAGCGCCAGCGCATACAGCAGCAGCGCCACGGGCAGTGCGGCCAGCAGCCAGCATCCGCTGCGCAGCGACAGCAGGCGCTGCGGCCGGCGGAAAACAAAGGCCAGGGCGCTGCGCACCCGCGCCTGCAGTGCTTGCGAAGAAGAAGAGGATTCCATCGAGAATATGATCTAAAAGTGCTTCTAGCGCTTACTAGACAAGCGCTCGTAGCTATCAAAAATAGTGTCTCACCCCATGAACCGCCGCAACTGCGGCAGGCTGGCCTTGGCGGCGCGGCGGCCTTCTTCGATGGCCTCGCCAGCGCGGTGAAAGTCCAGCAGACCCAGGTTCGCCAGGGCGGGCGCCACCACCACCTCGGGCGGGTCGCCCGCCATGCGGCTGCGGGTGATGCGCATCTGCATGATATTGACGCTGGTCATCACCACGTCCAGCACCGAAGGCACGCGCGGGCGTTCCACCGGCGGCGCTGCATCACCCGAACGCCAGGGCGTGAGCCGCTGGATCCAGCTGGCATTTTTGACCGGTTCGGGCTCGGGGGCGATGGCCAGCTCTGCATCGGCGGGCAGCGTTTGCACCACGGCCAGGGGCCGCATGTGGCGGTGCAGGATGTCGGAGTTCAGGTCCACCCCGATCACGATGTCCGCCCCCATCGCGCGCGCGAGCGATGTGGGCACGGGGTTGACCAGGCCTCCGTCTACCAGCAGCCGCCCGTCGTCCTGCCGCACGGGTGTGAACAGGCCCGGCAGCGCAATCGACGCGCGCACCGCATCGGCAATGGAGCCGTGGCGCAGCCAGACCTCGGCGCCTGAATGCAGGTCTGTGGCAACGGCGCCAAAAGGCAACGGTGAATTTTCAATGTCGAAATCGGCAAAATTGCGGCGCCAGAAGGCAATGAGCTTTTCGCCCTTGAGCATGCCGCCCGAGAGGTTGAAGTCCATGAAGCCGAACACGTCGCGCATGCCCAGGCCCTGCACCCAGTCCGAAAAACGCGCCAGCTCGCCCCCCGCGTACGCCGCCCCCACCAGCGCGCCAATCGACGAGCCGCAAATGATGTCGGGGCGCACGCCCTCTTCAGCCAACGCCTGCAGCACGCCGATGTGCGCCCAGCCGCGTGCCGAGCCACTGCCCAGCGCCAGGCCCAACCGGGGTGCGCGCCGTGCCAGCGCCATCAGGCCGCCTCGGCCCCAGGCGCATCGCTGGCCTGCCGCAGCAGCGCCAACATACCTGCTTCGTCCAGCACGGGCACACCCAGCTCCTCGGCCTTGGCCAGCTTGCTGCCAGCCTCTTCGCCCGCCACCACATAACTGGTTTTTTTGCTGACGGAACCCGCCACCTTGGCGCCAGCCGCCTCCAGCATGTCCTTGGCCGCGTCGCGGCTCAGGGTGGGTAAGGTGCCGGTCAGCACCACCGTTTTGCCCGCCAGGATTTGCGGGGCACGCTCGGCCACAGGGCCCTCAGGCCAGGTCACGCCACAGGCGCGCAGTTGCTCGACCACCTCGCGGTTGTGCGGTTGCTGAAAAAAGGTGTGCAGGCTCTGCGCCACCACGGGGCCCACGTCGTTCACCTCCAGCAACTGCTCCACGCTGGCGTCCATGATGGCGTCCAGCGTGCCAAAGTGCCGCGCCAGGTCCTTGGCCGTGGCCTCGCCCACATGGCGCAGGCCCAGGCCGAACAGAAAACGCGGCAAGGTGGTCTGCTTGGATTTTTCGAGGGCGGCCAGCACGTTCTGGGCCGATTTGTCGGCCATGCGCTCCAGCGCGATGAGGGAGGTGAGGCCCAGCCGGTACAGGTCGGGCAGCGTGCGGATCACGTTGGCGTCCACCAATTGGTCCACCAGCTTGTCGCCCAGGCCCTCGATGTCCATGGCGCGGCGCGCGGCAAAGTGCAGGATGGCCTCCTTGCGCTGTGCGGCGCAGAACAGGCCGCCCGTGCAGCGGTGATTGGCCTCGCCCTTTTCGCGCACCACGGCGCTGCCACACACGGGGCAGGCCTTGGGCATGCGAAAGTTGGGCACATAGCCCGTGCGGTTGCCAGGCATCACACCTACCACTTCCGGGATCACATCGCCCGCACGGCGCACGATGACCGTGTCGCCCACCCGCACACCCTTCTTGCGGATCTCGAACAGGTTGTGCAGCGTGGCATTGGTGACGGTGACGCCGCCCACAAACACCGGCGCCAAGCGTGCCACGGGCGTGATCTTGCCGGTGCGGCCCACCTGCACGTCGATGCCTTCGATCTTGGTGGCCATCTCCTGCGCCGGGTACTTGTGCGCCACGGCCCAGCGCGGCTCGCGGGTCTTGAAGCCCAGGTCGCGCTGCAACTGCAGTGCGTTGACCTTGTAGACCACGCCATCAATGTCGTAGGGCAGCGCATCGCGGCTGGCGCCCACCTGCTGGTGAAACGCTACCAATTCAGTAGCACCCAGCGCAATATGCACCTGCGCTGCGACCGGAAAACCCCATGATTTCAGCGTCTGCAGCATCTCGTAATGCGTGCGGAACACCGGCCCACCCTGGTCAGGCGGCGTGATGGCGCCCAGGCCGTAGGCAAAAAAGCTCAGGGGCCGCTGGGCGGTGATGTTCGAGTCAAGCTGGCGCACCGCACCTGCGGCGGCATTGCGTGGGTTCACAAAGGTTTTGCCGCCCTGCTCGCGCTGGCGCTCGTTGAGAGCATCAAAGTCTGCGCGGCGCATGTAGACCTCGCCGCGCACTTCGAGCAAGGGCGGAACGCCCTCAGGCAAGGTCAGCGGAATCTGCCGGATGGTGCGGATGTTGTGCGTCACGTCCTCGCCCACCTCGCCATCACCGCGCGTAGCGGCCTGCACGAGGCGGCCGTTTTCATAGCGCAGGCTCATGGCCAAGCCGTCAAACTTGGGCTCGGCCACGTATTCGATGGCGGGGTCCGATTCGGACAGACCCAGCTCTTTGCGCACACGCACATCAAACGCCTGGGCACCGGTGGCCTCGGTGTCGGTTTCGGTGTGGATGCTGAGCATGGGCACCGTGTGGCGCACGGGCGCCAGGCCCTCCATCACCGCGCCAATCACGCGCTGCGTGGGCGAGTCGGGGGTGACCAGGTCGGGGTGCGCGGCCTCCAGCGCCTGCAGTTCGCGGAACACGCGGTCGTATTCGGCGTCGGGCACGGTGGGCTCGTCCAGCACGTAATACTGGTGCGCCCAGTGGTTGAGCTGGTCACGCAGTGCTTCTATTTTGATAGCTGGTTGCGCTTTATCTACGGGCGCTGTGGCCGAAAAGAGATCCAAACTCTCGGTCATGACCGCCTCAGCAATTAACTGAAGAGGCGCCGCGCCAGCACCGACCCGGCCGACAAATCCCGCCCATCGAGCTGGTCATACAGCAGCTCCAGGTCGGCCGCAATCGGGTCCATGGCCATGGCGGGCAACGGGGTGCCATTCTGGTCGCACAGCACACCGTCCATGGCGTCACACAAGGCCACGGCCACCTCGCGCAAGCGTGCAAAGGGCTGTTCGGTGCGGTGCACCTGCGCCACATCCAGGCTCAGGGTGATGTCGCGAATGGCGGACTGGTCGGGGTCTTCGGCGAGGGCCGCCTGGGTGTCAAAGCCCAGCGTAAGCTGCGGCGGCAGGCCCTGAGAGCTGGCGGGCAGCACCAGGCGGCCAGGCATGGCACCCGCCACAAACCCCAGGCGCGCGGCGTTTTGCTGCACATAACCGGGGCTCCAGGCGGCCTGACGGGCCCGCAGCATGAAGGCGAGCTGCGCGTCATGGTCGCTGGCGAACTGGTCGAGTTCGCGGGCACGGGCCACTTCCTGCAACATGTCGGGGAAGTCGGGGGCCGCATTGATGGCATCCGCGAAGGCCTGGACCTTCACCACGAACTCGGAGTATTCGATCTCATTGAGCGCCCCCATGCGGTTGGCCAATTGCACCCCCGCCTGAAAGTTCTGATAACGCTGGCCGGGCGCTGGCATTTCCCAGTGCTGGGTGGCCACGTTGAAGCCCTCAATGGCAAACGGCTTGCTGCCAGCGCGGCGCGTGGGCGGCAAAACCGCCAGCGCGGCATCGCCCGACACCACGTGTTCGGGCTGCAGCGGCGCAATCACGTCAATGAGCGGGTCCAGCCCCGGGCGGCGGTCTGGCGAGAACGGTGGCACGGGCAGCTGCAGTGCATCGTCGGCGTTCACCGCGTGTTCAGATGGCTCGGGGCCACGGTCCAGGCCATGAAACTCACCGGGAGACACGGCCGCTGCGGCGCCAGCGTCAAAACCGGGCTCCTGCCGCAGGGTGGGTTCAGCCGCATGTTCAGACTCGGGCGGCAAGGCCCGCTTGGGGGCGTTGCGCCGTGAAGTCCAGGTGTTGTAAGCCACGATAAGGGCCAACAACAGGCCGCCGATGATGGCCAGACTCAGTTGCAATGTGCTCATGGTTGGATCTGTAGGTTCAAGCGTCTGCCATGGACAAGGCAGACTCCATATCAACGGCCACGATGCGCGACACGCCCTGCTCCTGCATGGTCACGCCGATCAGTTGCTCGGCCATTTCCATCGCGATCTTGTTGTGGCTGATGAACAAAAACTGTGTGCCCTTGCTCATGCTGGACACCAGCTTGGCATAGCGCTCGGTGTTGGCGTCGTCCAGCGGCGCGTCCACCTCGTCCAGCAGGCAGAACGGCGCGGGGTTGAGCTGGAAGATGGCAAACACCAGCGCAATCGCGGTGAGGGCCTTTTCGCCACCCGACAGCAAGTGGATGGTCTGGTTCTTCTTGCCCGGCGGCTGCGCCATCACCTGCACGCCCGAATCGAGGATTTCGTCGCCCGTGATGATGAGCTTGGCCTGCCCGCCGCCAAACAGCTCGGGGAACATGCGGCCGAAGTGGCCGTTGACGGTGTCGAAGGTGCCCGAGAGCAACTGGCGCGTTTCGCCGTCGATCTTGCGGATCGCGTCTTCGAGCGTGTTCATGGCTTCGGTCAGGTCGGCCGTCTGCGCATCAAGGAAGATCTTGCGCTCGCTGGCGAGCTTGAGTTCATCCAGCGCGGCCAGGTTGACGGCGCCCAGGGCGGCGATCTCGCGGTGCAGGCGGTCGATTTCGCTTTGCAGGCCACCCACGCGCACATTGCCGTCGGTGATCGACTGGGCCACGGCGTCCAGGTCGGCCTGGGCGTCGGCCAGCAAGGTGGTGTATTGCTCCAACCCCAGGCGCGCGGCCTGTTCCTTGAGCTGGAATTCGGTGATGCGGGCGCGCAGCGGGTCGAGCGCACGTTCGAGCTGCATGCGGCGCTCGTCGCTGGCGCGCAGCTTGGTGGTGAGGTCGTCGTATTCGCTGCGCTGGGCGCCGAGCGCTTTTTCGCGCTCCATCTTCACGTCGAGCGCGGCCTGCAAGCCGCCTTGTGCGGCGGCGTCGGACAGGCGGGCGAGTTCATCGCGCGCACGCTGCTGCTCATCGGCCAGCGCGGTGGCTTGCTGGGTAGCGGTTTCGATGGAACGGTTGAGTTCACCTCGGCGCGCCTCCAGGCTGCGCTGCGAGAAGGTGGCCTCTTGCGCCTGGCGCTCCAGCGTACGCTGCTGTTCGCGGCAGGCGGTGAGCTTGCGCTCGGCCTCGATGACCTTGTCGCCCAATTGCGCCTCGCGCTCCTGGCTGTCGGCCAGTTGCATGTCCAGCTCTTCAAAGCGCGCTTCGGCAGCCACGCGGCGTTCCTGCAGGTCGGCCAACTGGGCCTCAACCTCGGCCAGATCACCGTCGATCTGTGCGCTGCGCGCGCGGGTTTGCTCGGCCAGCTGCGTGAGGCGCAGGGTTTCGACCTGCAGCTCGTGCGCGCGGCTTTGGGTTTCGGTGGCTTCGCGGCGTGCGGCGACCAGGCGCTGCGAGGCATCGGCATAGGCGGATTCGGCACGGACCAGGGCGGTGCGCGATTCTTCGGCGATCAGTGCCTGGGCGCGCAGCTCTTTTTCGAGGTGCTCGATTTCCTGCGCGCGGGCCAGCAGGCCGGACTGCTCGGAGTCCTGTGCGTAAAAGCTCACGCTGTGGCTGCTCACGGCGTGGCCCGTGGGCACAAACACCACCTCGCCGGGCTGCAGCGTGCTGCGGCGGCTCAGGGCTTCGTCCAGCGTGGGCGCGGTGTAGCAGCCTTGTAGCCAGTCGGTGAGCACGGCGCGCAGGCCTGCGTCGTTCAGGCGCAGCAGGTCGGACAGGCGGGCGTGGGGTGACGGTGTTTCGGGGTGGCCCGCAGCGGGGGCGCTGTAGAACGCCAGGCGCGCGGGCGGTACGTCATTGCCGCCAGAGCCGAGGAAGCCGCGCACCATGTCCAGGCGCCGCACTTCCAGCGCAGCCAGGCGCTCGCGCAGGGCCGCTTCGAGCGCGTTTTCCCAGCCGGGTTCGATGTGGATGCGGCTCCACAGGCCTTGCAGGCCATCGAGCCCGTGTTTAGCAAGCCAGGGGCGCAGCTTGCCGTCGGTCTTGACCTTTTCCTGCAGCGCCTTGAGCGCTTCCATGCGCGCCGACAGGTCGGCCTGGCGGGCGCTTTCGGTGTTGACGGCCTGCTGGCGGGCGCGGCGGTCTTCGTCGAGCTGGGGAACGGACTCCTGCAGCTCGTGCAGGCGGGCCTCGGTGGTCTCGGCAATCTCTTGCGCTTCGTCGAGCTGTTCGCGCAGGTTGGTCAAGCGCGCTTCGTCGGGTGCGGCCAGCGCATTGCGGTCGGTGCGCAGGCGCTCAAAGCGGGCGTCGAGCTGGCGGCTCTGTTCGTCAACCCCCCGCTGCTCGGCGGCCAGCACGCCAATCTGTTGCTGCACCTGCACCACACTGCTGCGTTGCTCGGCCGTGCGGCTTTGCGCCTGGCGCAGGGCTTCTTCGAGGTCGGGCAATTGCATGGCCTGCTCTTCGACCTGGGCGGCCAGCATCTCGGCACGCTCCTCGGCGTCCACACCGGCACCTGCCAGGTTTTCGAGCTCGATGTCGGCCTCTTCCCTGCGGGTCTGCCACTGGGCGATCTGCTCGGCCAGCGTGACCAGACGCTGCTCCACGCGCTGGCGGCCTTCGATCACGTACCGGATCTCGGCTTCGAGCTTGCCGACTTCGGCGGTGGCTTCATAGAGCTTGCCCTGGGCCTGGTTGACCTGGTCGCCGGCGGCGTAGTGGGCCTGGCGGATGGTTTCGAGGTCGGACTCGACGGCGCGCAGGTCGGCCATGCGCGATTCGAGGTCGTTGACGGCCTGCAGGCCATCCAGGCGCACCTTGTTCTGCTGCTCTTCGGCCTCGGCGCGCTTCAAAAACCACTGCTGGTGCTGCTTGAGCGTGGCGTCGGCCTGCAACGTGTTGTATTTGGCGGCGACTTCGGCCTGCTTTTCGAGCTTTTCGAGGTTGGCGTTGAGCTCGCGCAGGATGTCTTCGACGCGCGTGAGGTTCTCGCGCGTGTCCGACAGGCGGTTTTCGGTCTCGCGGCGGCGCTCTTTGTACTTGGAGACACCGGCGGCTTCTTCGAGGAACAGGCGTAGCTCTTCAGGGCGCGATTCGATGATGCGGCTGATGGTGCCCTGGCCGATGATGGCGTAGGCGCGCGGGCCCAGCCCTGTGCCCAAAAACACATCCTGCACGTCGCGGCGGCGCACCGGCTGGTTGTTCAGGTAATAGCTGCTGGTGCCGTCGCGCGTGAGTACGCGGCGCACGGCCACCTCGCCGTACTGGCCCCACTGGCCGCCTGCGCGGTGGTCGGAGTTGTCGAACACCAGCTCCACGCTGGCGCGGCTGGCCTGCTTGCGGGTGGTGGTGCCGCTGAAGATCACGTCCTGCATGGACTCGCCGCGCAGCTCGCTCGCCTTGCTCTCGCCCAGCACCCAGCGCACCGCGTCCATGATGTTGGACTTGCCGCAGCCGTTCGGGCCCACCACGCCGACCAGTTGCCCGGGCAGCATGAAGTTGGTGGGTTCAGCGAACGACTTGAAGCCGGAGAGCTTGATCGAGGTAAGACGCACGGGTCAGGGGGCAGGCAAAAAGGGGACAACGCGGCAGCGAAAGCCAGTCCGGACGGGTGTTCCACGCAAGGAACTGGCTCTGGCACAAGCCCGGAATGATACCGCGCCGCCTGCTATGCCCCTGCCCGGCCGCCGCCCTGCGCCGCCGGGCAGCAGGCCACAGGCCCCTTTGCGGCGAAAACAAGATGAAAAACAGGCCCTAGAGCTTATAGATAAAGCACCAGCAGCTATCAATTTTGAATAATCAATGCGGGGCCTCGCTGCAGAACGCAGACCCGGTTGCGCCCTGCCGACTTTGCATTTAGCAACGCCTCGTCGCCCCGGACATGAGCGAACCCAACCGCCCTGGGGCCTTTTGAAAAACAGGGCGGGGGACAAGATTCCATTGCATTAAACCGGCGCTCCTGCGTCTCGTGCCTGCACCTGCGCCAGCCCGTGGGCGCGAGCGGCATTCATTCGCGGTGTTGATGGCTACGCATCGTGTGCAGGCTCGGGCGTGTCGCCTGGCAGACCGCCAGCGTTGGCACGTCCATCGTTCATGCGGCGCACCAGTGCCTCAAACTCGGCCACCGGCACCGGTGGACTCAGCAGAAAGCCTTGCCAAGCGTGGCAGTGGTTGCGCTCGAGAAATTCTCGCTGCGCCTCGGTTTCCACCCCTTCGGCAATCACATGCAGGCCCAGGCTGGTACCCAGCGCCACCACGGTGCGGGCAATGGCGGCGTCGTTGGGGTCGGTGAGCACATCGCGCACAAAACTCTGGTCGATCTTGAGCTTGTCGAGCGGCAGGCGCTTGAGGTAAGCCAGCGACGAGTACCCCGTGCCGAAATCGTCCAGGGAAAACCCGACGCCATAGCCCTTGAGCGTCGCCATCTTGTCGATGGTGTCCTCCACGTCTTCGAGCAGCAGGCTTTCGGTCATCTCCAGCTCCAGTTTTTTGCCGCTGGCTCCGGACCCGGCCAGCGACGCCAGCACCTGGGCCACGAACCCGCTTTGGTGAAACTGGCGCGCACTCACGTTAACGGCCAGGCTCAGGCCCGCCAGATCCGGTCGCAGCGCCCAGGCGGCCAGGCGTTTGCAGGCGGCCTGGAGCACCCATTCGCCCAGCGGCAGGATCAACCCGGTCTCTTCGGCCAGCGGGATGAAGTGCGCCGGCGAGACAAAGCCATTCCGCGGATGGCGCCAGCGCAGCAGCGCCTCGGCGCCGGTGATGCGCCCATGGTCGATTTGTGGCTGGTAATACAGCTCGAACTGCCCCTGCACCAGGCCCACACGCATGTCCAGCTCCAGCGCAGCGCGGGCGCTGACCGCCGCCTGCATCCGGGGGTCATAAAACCGCAGGGTGTCGCGGCCTGCGTCCTTGGCCTGGTAGAGGGCCAGATCGGCGCGCTTCAACAACTCGTCCACCGATTCACGCACGCCGCTGAAAATCGTCACCCCCATGCTCAGCGAGCTGTGGTGGGCTTCGCCGTTTATCTCATAAGGTTCGCGCAGCACGGACAGGATGCGCTGACCGATCTCCTCGCCGCGCGCAGCGGCTTCTTCGGGGTTGCTCCCCAGGTCCTCCAGCACCACCACAAACTCGTCGCCGCCCTGTCGCGCCACGGTGTCGTCCTCGTGCACACAGCTGCGCAGCCGGTGCGAGACCTGCAGCAGCAGCGCATCACCCCGTTCATGCCCACGGGTGTCATTGAGCGTCTTGAAATTGTCCAGGTCCAGCATCAGCAAGGCGCCACAACGCTGGTGGCGCGCGCTGGTGGCCAGCGCCTGCTGCAGCCGGTCCATCAGCAGCCGCCGGTTAGGCAGGCGGGTGAGCGGGTCGTAATACGCCAGGTGGTTGATTTCTTCTTCGGCCGCCTTGCGCTCGCTCAGGTCCTGCATGGTGATGATGCGGCCCCCTTCGACAAACACCGCCGACACCTCGATGGGCTTGCGCCGCCCGTCGGCGCACACGATGCTGTATTCGGCCATCGGCACACCCGCATCGCCAGCGACGGCACGCAGGTCGGTTGCGCGCCAGCGCTTGCGCATCGCTTCGCGCTCCACCGGATCAGGAACGGCGCGCGACCACCATGTCTCGGTGTCGGGCACTTCTTCCTGGGTATAGCCGCAGATTTCTACATAACGCTTGTTGCGAAAACTGATGCGCCCGTCGCTTTGCACCAGGCACAGGCCCATGGGCAGGCGTTCCAGCACGCTGCGCAGCCGCTGCTCGTTGGCGCGCAGCGTTTCTTCCATGCGTTTGCGCACGGTGATGTCTTGCACCATGGCCATGTGCAGGCCCGGCGTTGTGCCACGCACCCACATGGGCGACACCGTCACATCGCACCACACTTCATGCCCGTCTTTGTGGATGTAGCGCTTTTCCAGGCGGTACTGTGGCACCTCGCCCGTCTTGAGCCGCTGCAACAGCGTCAGCTCGTGCGCAAGGTCTTGCTCAGCCGTCAGGTGCTGAAAATCCATGCCCTGCATCTCATCCACGGTGTAGCCCAGGATGTCTGCATACCGCGCATTGACCCGCAGAAACCGGCCCGTTGCGGTGTCGAGCGTCGCTACGCCCGCCGTGGTCTGGTTGAAGAGCGCGTCAAACCGCTCCTCGCTGTCACGCCGGGCATCTTCAGAGACCTCGGCGCGCACCAGCGCCAACGTGCGCTGGCGCACCAGCAGCCCCACCAAGGTCGCCAAAAGCAACGACACCAGCGCGCCGGCAAGACCGGCCCACAGCGGCAAGCGCGACTCGGACGGGGTCAGGAACGACCGCGTGGGGTAGAACGTGAGTTGCCAGAGCCGGTCATGCACACGCACACTGCGCACCTGTGGCCGCGATCCCGGCAAGGCGGGCGCCGTCAGCGCCAGCAACGGGCGCGCCGCGGTGTCGTTGGTATCCGTGCGCACCGGGCCTTCATCCATCATCGACACGGCAATCCCGTTGAGGAAACCCTGCCTCTGCAACGCCTGCACCATGTCATACACGCGCACCGTGGCTGCCACGGCGCCAGTGAACCGGCGCTCTGGGGTGTCCGCCGTCGGGTCAAACACGGGGACGCGAATCACGATGCCAGCGCGGTACTCGGTCTCCTGCAACAAATCAAACGGGCCGGACATCACGGTCTGCCCGCTGTCGCGGCTGTAGCGCATCGCCGACAGGTTGGCGGGCTGCGCACTGATATCGAGCCCCAGCACCGCCTCGTTACCCACCATAGGCCATAGGTACTCGGCCACAAAATACTCAGCCCGCTCGCCGGCCGGGTGGATATGGAAATCAGGAAACCCCTCGGCCGACAAGGAATGGTCGGCACGCACCCTGGCCTCATAGGCGGCCCGGTCGCGGCCGGGCACCCAGCGGGTGAACGAGAGATTGCGCACACCGGCAAAGCGCTGGCCCACCTCCATCTCGCTGGTAACCCGCTCAAAATCCAGGCGCGACAAGTGGGGGTTGGCAGTGAACAGACCCCGCAGGCCATTGACCATTTCAGTGTGGCCGGCAATGCGTTGGCTCAACGCTTCGACAAAAGCCCGGGTCTCCTGGGAAAACCGGGCTTCTTCGACCTGCGCCGTCGAATCTGCCTGGCGCTGGGCCAGCCACAGGCTCAGTGCCAGGCCCAACAGGGCAACACCCACCCCCCACACCCAGTGCCGGTAACGGCCGTGTCGTGTAAAGCGGACCAACGGGGAATTCATCAAGACAGACAGACAAGCGCCTTTGTATGGACAGCCAGACCTCTGGCCGGACTTCTGGCCGGACCCTTCAACCCATTCACCACCACGAAACCACTTACCACCACGCAGGGCGCAACGATTGTATTTTTACGCCCCCGCAGCCCGCGTCTCACCCCGAAACCTGTTCCAGGGCCGCCCCGCAGGATAGCGGCAAACGCGGACCGCCAAGGCCTCCGGCCCCAGATCAAGCGATTTATTAGGGGAAAGCCCTGTAGCGCAATTCTGACAAGCGTTAACCGCTATTAAATAGTGAGTAAATTGTCGCACCTCACACCACAGGCCCATCCCGACGGGCATCGCCCTGCCGTGCCGCAGCCACCGGGTAGGGGGCAAACCGGCTGCGGTTTTCATTCACCTCCAGGGCGCGCCCAATGGCCGGAAACGCACGCTGCGGGCAGGCCTCGCGCTCACACACCTTGCAGCCCATGCCGATAGGTACGGCCGCATCGGGGCTTGCCAGATCAAGCCCACGTGCATAAACCAGCCGCTGGGCGTGCCGCACATCGCAACCCAGCGCCACGGAAAACTCCTTGCCCGGTGCCCCCCACCCGCCCCCGCTGCGCGACACCGTGCGCGCTACCCACAGGTAGGCCCGGCCGTCGGGCATGCGCGCCAACTGCGGCACGATGCGGCCCGGCTGGGCAAAAGCCTCATACACATTCCACAGCGGGCAGGTGCCGCCAATCTTGCTGAAGTGAAAATGGGTGGCCGACTGTCGCTTGCTGATATTGCCCGCCCGGTCCACCCGGATGAAAAAGAACGGCACCCCGCGCGCACTGGGCCGCTGCAGGGTGGACAGGCGGTGGCATACGGTTTCGAACCCCACGCCAAACTGATGGCCCAGCCGGTCAATGTCATAACCCACCGCCTCTGCGGCCTGCACAAACACCGTGTACGGCAGCACCAGCGCCCCCGCAAAGTAGTTGGCCAGCCCAATGCGCGCCAGCGCCCGGGCCTGGTCGCCTGACAGGGCCGCGCCGTCGGCTATACGCCGCAGCGCGCTGCCCTGCTCCAAAAACGCGAGCTGTGTCGCCATCTGGAAGGCGCGCTGCCCCCGCTCCAGCCCCACCGCCAACTGCAACACACCGGTGTCGGCCTGAAACACCCGTTGCGACTGGCCCGGCAGGTCTGCCACATCGACCACCCGCACGCCATGCGCCTCGCGCAGGCGCCGTGCCAGCGCTTCGTCGGCACGCCCGGGCACCAGCCCCCACGCGGTGGCGCAGTGCTCCGCCGCGTCATCCAGCTCGGCAATGTGGTTCTGGCGGGCAAAGAAAAAATCGCGCACCTCTTCATACGCCATGGGCGGGTGCTGGGGCAGTATGGAAGCGCCGGTGCGGTCGTCGCCGCCCAGCGCAGCACTCAGGGCCTCCAGCCGCTCCAGCGCCTGGCGATGGCGCTGGTGCAACGCCAGCAGCGTGCGGGCCACGGCGGGCATGCCAGCGGCCAGCTCGCGGATCTCGGCCAGCGACACCGTATCGTCCGCCCCGTCGCCCAGCGTGCTGGCGGGCAGGTCGGCCAGCACCTCGCGCAGGCCGGCGATCAGGCGCGCCTCGTCATCGTCCGAGAACCGCTGCACGTCCACCCCGAACACCGCGTTGATCTTGAGCAGCACCGGCACGGTAAGCGGGCGCTGGTTTTGCTCCAGCTGGTTCAGGTAGCTGGCCGACAAGTCCAGCGCGCGCGCCAGCGCAACCTGGGTCATGCCACGCTCTTCGCGCAGGCGCCGCAGGCGCACACCCATGAAGGTTTTTTTCATCTCCGGACTTTTCTAAAAATTCGCAAAATTTGCAAAACACACCCAATTCATTCGCAATCATTCGCCAATTCAGGCCTTATGCAGGGAGGGTATTTTGCGTAAATTGCGAATCATGACAAGCCCCACCGGTATCACCGAACTCACGGAAATCATCTTTCCCGAGCACGCCAACCACTACGGAACACTTTTTGGTGGCAACGCGCTCAAGCTCATGTCCAAGGCCGCCTTTGTGGCCGCACGCAGCGTCGCCGAGCGCGACGTGGTGATGGCGGGCGTGACGGACGTGCGTTTTCTGGCGCCCGTGGCCGTGGGCCACGTGCTCACGCTGCGCGCCTGGGTCAGCCGCATGGGCCGCAGTTCGCTCACGGTGTGTGTCACCGGTCTGGCGCAAACCCTGGGCTCGCCCCACGAAGAAGTGCTCAACGGCATTTTTGAAATGGTGGCAGTGGATGCCAAGGGCCGCCCCACCACCCTGCCCCACGTTTACCTACCCATCGACCAGAAACAGCACACCCCATGACCGCCACCACAGCAACCAACTCAACCGCAGCAACGGCCCCCACCATGACCGCAACCCCACGCTCAACCCCCCCTGTGGCCTTCAAGCCCAAAAAATCCGTGGCCTTGTCGGGCGTGACCGCTGGCAACACCGCGTTGTGCACCGTGGGCAAAACAGGCAACGACCTGCACTACCGGGGCTACGACATCCTCGACATTGCCGAGGTCTGCGAGTTTGAAGAAATCGCCCACCTGCTGGTGCACGGCAAGCTGCCCACACGCGCCGAACTGCGGGCCTACAAGGCCAAGCTCAAGGCGCTGCGCGGCCTGCCCCTGAGCGTGAAGCAGGCGCTGGAGCAGTTGCCCGCTGCCAGCCACCCCATGGATGTGATGCGCACGGGGGTCTCAGCCCTGGGATGCGCCCTGCCCGAAAAGGACGACCACAACCTGCCAGGTAGCAGAGACATCGCCGACCGGCTCATGGCATCGCTCGGGTCCATGCTGCTGTACTGGTACCACTGGGCCAGCTCGGGCCGCCGCATTGAGGTGGAGACCGACGACGACTCCATCGGCGCGCACTTTTTGCACCTGCTGCACGGCACCCCACCCAGCGCCGCGTGGGAACGTGCGATGCACACCTCGCTGAACTTGTATGCCGAGCACGAGTTCAACGCCAGCACCTTCACCGCCCGCGTGGTGGCGGGCACGGGCAGCGACATGTATTCAGCCATCACCGGCGCCATTGGCGCGCTGCGCGGCCCCAAGCACGGCGGCGCGAACGAGGTGGCTTTCGAGATCCAGAAGCGCTACGACAGCCCCGACGAGGCCGAGGCCGACATCCGCCGCCGCGTGGAGACCAAGGAGGTCGTGATCGGCTTTGGCCACCCGGTCTACACCGTGAGCGACCCGCGCAACGTCGTCATCAAGGGCGTGGCACGTTGCCTGTCTGACGAGGCGGGCAGCACCAAGATGTTCGACATTGCCGAGCGGCTGGAGACCGTGATGTGGGAGGTGAAAAACATGTTCCCCAACCTCGACTGGTTCAGCGCCGTGAGCTATCACATGATGGGTGTGCCCACCGCCATGTTCACGCCACTGTTTGTGATTGCGCGCACCAGCGGCTGGGCGGCACACATCATCGAGCAGCGGCAGGACAACAAGATCATCCGGCCAAGTGCGAACTACACAGGGCCGGAAGACCTGGTGTTTGTGCCCATCGAAAATCGCGCTTGATGCCCCCGCCCCCGCCTCTTTCTTCCTCCCTCTCCCGCGCGGGGAGAGGGGCGTTCAGCACCGGGCGCCAAAATACCCCGCCACTCGAACCCATGATGAACACCCAATACCGCCGCCCCTTGCCCGGCACCACCCTTGATTACTTTGACGCCCCCTGCGCCGTCGAAGCCCTGCAACCCGGCGCCTGGGCCACCCTGCCCTACACCGCCCGCGTGTTTGCCGAAAACATCGTGCGCCGTGCCGATCCGGCCATCGTCACCGACTGCCTGCTGCAGCTGGTAGAGCGCAAACGCGAGCGCGACTTTCCGTGGTTTCCTGCGCGTGTGGTGTGCCACGACATCCTGGGACAGACGGCGTTGGTGGACCTGGCTGGCCTGCGTGATGCCATCGCGTCGGCAGGCGGCGACCCTGCGCAAGTGAACCCGGTGGTGCCGGTGCAATTGATCGTGGACCATTCGCTGGCCGTGGAATGTGGGGGCTTCGACCCCGACGCGTTTGGCAAGAACCGCACCATCGAAGACCGCCGGAACGTTGACCGCTTTCACTTCATCGAGTGGACAAAAAAAGCCTTTGCCAATGTGGACGTGATCCCGGCGGGGAACGGGATCATGCACCAGATCAATCTGGAAAAGATGTCGCCCGTGGTCCACGCCGACCGCGGCGTGGCCTACCCCGACACCTGCGTGGGCACCGACAGCCACACGCCCCACGTCGATGCCCTGGGCGTGATCGCCATCGGCGTGGGCGGCCTGGAGGCCGAGAACGTGATGCTGGGCCGCGCATCCATGATGCGGCTGCCCGAGATCGTGGGCGTGGAGCTGACCGGCCAGCGCCAGGACGGCATCACCGCCACCGATGTGGTGCTGGCGCTCACCGAGTTTTTGCGCAAGGCCAAGGTGGTGGGCGCCTACCTGGAGTTCTTTGGCGAGGGTGCCGCCAGGCTCACCATTGGCGACCGCGCCACCATCTCCAACATGGCGCCCGAATACGGCGCCACGGCGGCGCTGTTCAGCATCGACGAACAGACGCTGGCGTACCTGACGCTGACGGGCCGCGAGGCAAGCCAAGTAAAGCTGGTCGAGACCTATGCCAAGGCGGCGGGGTTGTGGTCTGAAACGCTCCACAGCGCCGTGTACGCACGCAACCTCGTGTTCGATCTGTCGAGCGTGGTGCGCAACCTGGCCGGCCCTTCCAACCCCCACGCGCGTGTGGCCACATCCGACCTCGTCGCCAAAGGCATTGCCGGCCCCTGGGCGATGCCTTCGCCCAGCGAAGGCACCCTGCCCGATGGCGCCGTGGTCATCGCCGCCATCACCAGCTGCACCAACACCTCCAACCCGCGCAACGTGATCGCCGCCGCGCTGCTGGCGCGCAACGCGAACCGGCTGGGCCTGGCGCGCAAGCCCTGGGTCAAGACTTCGCTCGCGCCCGGCTCCAAGGCGGTGGAGCTGTATTTGAAAGAAGCCGGCTTGCTGGCCGACCTGGAAAAGCTGGGCTTTGGCATCGTGGGCTTTGCCTGCACCACCTGCAACGGCATGAGCGGCGCGCTGGACCCGGCCATCCAGCAAGAGATCATCGACCGCGGGCTGTACGCGACCGCCGTGCTCTCGGGCAACCGCAATTTCGACGGGCGCATCCACCCCTATGCCAAGCAGGCGTTTTTGGCCTCGCCCCCGCTGGTGGTGGCCTATGCCATTGCGGGCACGGTGCGTTTTGACATCGAAAAGGATGTGCTGGCGGTGGTGAACGGAAGGGAAATTCGCCTCAAAGACCTGTGGCCCAGCGATGCAGAGATCGACGCCGTGGTGAAGACCGCCGTGAAGCCCGCGCAGTACCGCGCCGTGTACGAGCCCATGTTCGCCATCAGGCAGGGCGATAGCGAGCGCGTGTCGCCCCGGTACGACTGGCGCCCACAGTCCACCTACATCCGCCGCCCGCCCTACTGGGACACCGAGGGCATCGGCGCGCTGGCCGCCCACCCGCGCACGCTGCAGGGCATGCGCCCGCTGGCCATCCTGCCCGACAACATCACCACCGACCACCTCTCGCCATCCAACGCCATCCTGCCAGACAGCGCAGCGGGCGAATACCTGGCCCACATGGGCGTGCCCGAGGAGGACTTCAACTCCTACGCCACGCACCGGGGCGACCACCTCACCGCCCTGCGCGCCACGTTTGCCAACCCGCAACTCGTCAACGAAATGGCCGTGGTGGATGGCCAGGTGAAAAAAGGATCGCTCGCCCGCGTGGAGCCCGAGGGCCAGGTGATGCGCATGTGGGAGGCCATCGAAACCTATCTGCACCGCCGCCAGCCGCTCATCATCATTGCCGGGGCCGACTACGGCCAGGGGTCCAGCCGCGACTGGGCCGCCAAGGGCGTGCGCCTGGCGGGTGTTGAGGTGGTCGTTGCCGAGGGGTTTGAACGCATCCACCGCACCAACCTGATTGGCATGGGGGTGCTACCGCTGGAGTTTGAGCCAGGCACCCATCGCATCACGCTGGGGCTCGATGGCACAGAGGTCTATGCCGTGGAAGGCGACCTGCAGGCGGGCGCCATGGTGACGCTGGTCATCCGCCGCCAACACGGCGACGTGGTGAAGGTGCCCATGCGCTGCCGGCTGGACACTGCGGAGGAAGTCTCGGTGCACGAAGCGGGCGGTGTCTTGCAGCGCTTTGCGCAGGATTTTTTAGCCAAAACACGTTCCAGCGCAGGTGCACCAAGCGCAAGCAGCTATCAAAATTGATAATCCCCCCATGACAACCGTCTCTACCCCCCACCCCGCGCCACAAATCAAGATCGCCGCCACCTATATGCGCGGCGGCACCAGCAAAGGCGTGTTCTTCAAGCTGCAGGACCTGCCCGTCGCTGCACAGCAACCCGGCCCCATCCGCGACGCCCTGCTGCTGCGTGTGCTGGGCAGCCCCGACCCCTATGGCAAGCAGATCGACGGCATGGGCAATGCGTCGTCCAGCACCAGCAAAGCCGTCATCCTGACCCGCAGCACCCGGCCCGACCACGATGTGGACTATTTGTTTGGCCAGGTCAGCATCGACCAACCCTTTGTGGACTGGAGCGGCAACTGCGGCAACCTCTCGGCAGCCGTGGGCCCCTGCGCCATCCACATGGGCCTGATCGACGCGGCGCGCATCCCCGCCAACGGCACGGCCACCCTCCGCATCTGGCAGGCCAACATCGGCAAAACCATCGTCGCCCACGTGCCCATCACCGACGGCCAGGTGCAGGAAACCGGCGACTTCGAGCTCGACGGAGTGACCTTTGCTGCGGCGCAAGTGGCGCTGGAGTTCATCGACCCGGCCGCCGAGGGCGATGGCAACGACGGAAGCGCTGGCGCCATGTTCCCGACCGGGCATCTCGTCGACGAACTGGACGTTCCTGGCGTGGGCCGCATTTCCGCCACGCTCATCAACGCGGGCATCCCCACCATCTTCCTGAACGCCCAAGACCTGGGCTACACCGGCCGCGAACCCCAAGCCGCCATCAACGAAGACGCCCACGCGCTGGCCCGGCTGGAAGCCATTCGCGCCCAGGGCGCCCTGCACATGGGCCTGATCCAGCACGTGTCAGAGGCCGCCAACCGCCAGCACACCCCCAAAATTGCCTTCGTGGCCCCCCCCGCCAGCTACACCACATCCAGCGGCAAAGAGGTGAATGCGAGAGACGTGGACTTGCTCGTGCGCGCCCTCTCCATGGGCCAACTGCACCACGCCATGATGGGCACCGCCGCCGTCGCCATCGGCGTGGCTGCGGCCATCCCAGGCACGCTGGTCCACCGGGCCGCTGGTGGCGCGGTGGACGCAGGCGCAGAGCATGGGGGCAGCGCCCCACGCCAGTCCGTGCGTTTTGGCCATCCCTCCGGCACCCTGCGCGTAGGCGCCGAGGCCGCCCTGGTAGACGGCCAGTGGCAAGTCACCAAAGCCCTCATGAGCCGCAGCGCGCGGATCTTGATGGAGGGCTGGGTACGGGTGCCGGGGGATGTGTTGGAGGGTTGAACGGTTGGCGCTGCAGCGTTGTGCGGCGGCGTTGTGCATTGTGCGCTGGGCGCTGGCTGGATTGATATGAAATGCGGCTGTAGCGCTTGATGGGATTGCGGTAGCAGCTATCAAAAATGATATACATGGCCGTAAAAAAAAGGCGCTGGGGTTTTGGATGCCAGCGCCTTTTCTGTGTGCGAAAGCGAATTTTTATCTGAGTGCCCAAGCCTGGGTGGGCATAGGCTGGCGGTTAGTGCTCTTCGATGTCCTGAGCATGCGTGAAACAGCTTGCCGGAACTCACCAAGAAGGCGATTCTGACCGTCAGTTGCCCTTCCGTCTGGGTAGGCAAGACGAAAATTCCCAGCGGTAGTCGGCACGAAGTTTCGATTGGGGTCGAAGTTTCCTGAGACAAGCCACTCCTCCCCGATGCCAACACGCGAAAACGGTTCGCCGCTCTCAATCGCCAAGCAGTTGTCGTTTGGATGGATGAGGGCATTTCCATTCACGGTGAGACTCTCAGGAACAGACCCCTTCAATACTTCCGTAACCCGAAGCTCAACGACATAGTCGCTTTCACCGGTCTGAAAACGGGGAACGACAGTCGCTGT
The DNA here is from genome assembly GCF_020510705.1 of Acidovorax radicis. Classification (NCBI taxonomy): domain Bacteria; kingdom Pseudomonadati; phylum Pseudomonadota; class Betaproteobacteria; order Burkholderiales; family Comamonadaceae; genus Acidovorax; species Acidovorax radicis. Next base: position 2,536,034 of record NZ_CP075184.1, on the reverse strand, counting down.
GAAGATAGACGAGGAAGCCTTCACAATCTCGCTTGTTGATCGGAACGGCCCTCGACAAGCCGAGGCTTCACCAACAGCTACCGACTGTAGGAGCAGGACTGCGATGGCAATGGCAAGCGTGCGCATGGCCAGCGGCTTAACGAATGAAAGGGACTTCCCCGTCCCTAGTGATCCGCGCAGTTGCGGGGTACGGCATCGAAGTGCCACGATGGGAAGTACAGCCGCTCATCAACTCACTCGTTTTGCGGAAGGGGAAATCCATGTCTGCCATTGTCAGCATTGGAATCGATCTCGCCAAAAAACGTCATTGCTGTACACGGCGTTGATGCCACAGGCAAGAGCGCGCCCTACCCGCCCTCAATGCGATTCCTACCGTTTTTCTTGGCTGCGTAAAGCTGCTGGTCCACCGCTTCGATAAACGCGGAGGACTCCATGCCGTCACGCGGCACGGTGGTGCCTACGCCGATGCTGACGGTCAGCTTTTGGTCGAACGGCGATTTCGCGTGGGTAATGGCTTTGTTCTGAACCATGCGCTGGCAGCGTTCAGCGACCTTCCAAGCCACTGACGCATCGGCGCCGGGCAGCAGCACCACAAATTCTTCTCCCCCAAAACGGGCCACCAGGTCACGCGGGCCGTCCAGGGCCAGGCTCAGCGTTTGTGCAACGTCAGTCAGGCACTGGTCGCCGGGGATGTGGCCATACAGGTCGTTGTATTGCTTGAAGTAGTCGATGTCGAACATCAGGATCGACAGCGGTTGGCGCTTTTGGCGGGCGCTCTCCCATTCCTGCTCCAGGCTGGTGTTGAACCGGCGCCGGTTGGCGATGTGGGTGAGCCCGTCTTTGAACGACAGCGCTTCCAGCTCCTTTTGCAGCGCAACCATTTTTTCTTCGGTCTTTTTGCGCTCGGTAATGTCAAACATGAAGCCGATCAGCGATTCGACCTCGCCGCGCGCGTTGCGCTCGATGTGCACCACTTCGCGGATCCACACGTAGCCGTTGTCTTTGGTGAGCGCGCGGTAATCGGCCTCGTGGTCAATGCCGGCTTCGGACTGTGCCACGCAGAAGTTGACGACCGAATCGCGCTCGTCAGGGTGCATGCGCTCTGCCCAGTCGTTCACACTTTTCCAGCTGTCCTGGGGCCAACCCAGCAGCGTTTCGATCTGGGGGCCGACATAGGCGTATTGACGGGTGGCCCAGTCGATCTTCCAGGGGATGGCCAAGGTCGATTCGAGCAGGGTTTTGTAGCTCACGCTGTCATTGGCGAAGTCGGCTGGCCCAGACATGTTCAAGTTTTCCTTATTCTTTGGGCGTACTGGGGTGCGGGCTCGTTCACCACGATCAGCCCATGGGCGCGGGCCTGCCATGCACCGTGGCGATGGCGTTCCAGTACCAATAGAAATAGCCGTTCTTGTTTTGCAGCAGCGTGTGCGTGCGAACGCTATTTTGGTGAATATCGCCCCAGCAGGCGTGGGCAGACTGGCGGTTGCCGTGCAGGTCGATGCAGGGCGCGTGGCTGTTTGCCGGCATGGGCGGGATGTACAACGCGCTGCCGCGTGGCACCCACAGGTCCGCCAGCCGGATTTTGCCCAGGCCCGGCCAGTAACGCCCCACGGTTGTCACCAGCGGCTGCGTGGGGTCGGTGGATGCAAAAACGTGCGGAAAGTTGTGGTGCTCCAGGTCGGTGCACACGGCGCTGAGCAACGTGTTCTTCGTGCCCTGATAGGGCGACCAATGCCCGGCAAAAACGCCGTATTCGTACTCAATCTGCTCCAGCTTGGCGACCGGGCTGCGCACTTCGACCGCCTGCCCCGGCTCGACCAGCGTGATGCCAAAGGCGGCCGCCGCTTCGCGTGTGGCCCACAGCGGGGCAAACTCCACCTGCTCGGCGGCAAAGGCCAGCTGGGTCACAAAGCCCCAAGGGTCGCGGGCCTCGCGGTGCACCACACGAGGCACCTGGTACTCGTTGCCCATGGCCATCGCGGGGTCGGTCACCGCAGGCTCAAGCAAGTCCACACAGGGCGGTGGGCTCGCCAAAAAGGTGGGCTTGCCCCCATCGTTGAAGAAGATAGGGGTGCTGGCGATATCGACCGATTTTTGGTGAATCTCTTGGATGAACAAGGGTGGGTCGAGGTGTGTGCTGGGCATTTGGGGATAAATGAAGTGATGGACTGGGAGGGGCTGGCGTGACGCCCCCAGCAACGGCGTCCATGGTTTTTTGCAATGACTATAGCCTCGTGTCGTTACATATCGTGCATCCGTCACAAGGCGTCTGAGCACGCCTGAGCACATCTGAGCGCGCCCCTGCACCACCATCACCGCATGGCACGGCACCACGGGTTCCTTTGCCTGGCGTGGATTGCAGAGAGCCTGGTGCCAAAAAAGGGGGGCTGACGCTGGGTACGAGGTTGCACCCAAAAATTCAAACAAAAATACCTCTGGCGCTTTATTGACAAGCGCAAGCAGCTACAAAAAGAGAAGCAACTATCCGCCGGGCGCATCGTGTCGCGCGCGCCCTACCCCTTCATCCGGCGCCACAGCGTCGCCCGGCTGATCCCCAAAATATCGCACGCCTGCCGCTGGTCGCCCCCCACCGATGCAAGCACCTCGCGCACGCGCTGCTGCTCTGCGCGGTGGCGGGTGTCTTTCAACGGCAGGGCCGCCGCCGGGGCGTTGTCGGGAGCCGCCAGCGGCACAGGTTCGGCGCATTCGGGGAACACCTCCAGCAACCGCGCGGCGTCTACCCCGCCCTGCGCGTCACACACATAGTTTTGGCACGCCAGCAGGCGCTCCGTCCAGTTCTCCAGCTCGCGCACGTTGCCGGGCCATGGGTAGGCGACTGCGCGCTGCAGCACGGTGGTCAGCAACGTGTGGGCGACAGCGGCATTTCTGGCTTGCACGGCATCGGGGGCATGGGCGTTTGCGGCTTTCAGGCGGCGCTGCAGCAGTGCCTGTGCGAGCTGGGCCACGTCGCTGGTTGCGCGCTCGCGCAGCGCGGGCGTTGCCAGGCGCAACACGGCCAGGCGGTAGTACAGGTCGCGGCGGAACAGGCCTTTGTCGACCTGCGCGCCCAGGTCGGCGTGGGTGGCGGCAATCACGCGCACATCCACCGGCACGGGCGTGGTGGAGCCCACGCGCAGCACTTCGCGCTCTTGCAGCACGCGCAGCAGGCGCGACTGCAGCGCCAGCGGCATGTCGCCGATTTCGTCGAGAAACAAGGTGCCGGTGTGTGCCGCTTCGATCAGCCCGGTCTTGCCCCCACGGCGCGCGCCGGTGAAGGCGCCTTCTTCGTAGCCAAAAAGCTCGCTCTCCAGCAGGCTCTCGCCTAAAGCGGCGCAGTTCACGGCCAAAAAGGGCTGCGCCGCGCGGCGGCTGGCGCGGTGGATGCCTTGCGCCACCAGTTCTTTGCCGGTGCCGCTCTCGCCCATGATGAGCACGGTGGCATCACTGCCGGCGCACTGGCGCGCCAGCGCCCGCAGGCGCACCACGGCAGGGCTGTCGCCCCCATAGTCGTCGATGCGCCAGCGCACGCCCGAGCCACGCTGGCGCTGGTTGGCGCGCAGGTGGCGGTCGGCGTTCTGAATGACCAGCGGGTCGCGGCAGACCAGCAGCGCACCGGTGAGCACGCCGTTTTCGACAATCGGCGCGCGGCGTACCACCTGGGTGCGCATGGCCAGCTGCACCACCTCTTCGCTGCTTTCGCGGTGCAGCAACGTGGCCGCCATGTCCAGCTGCGGGGCCACGGCACCCAGTGCGCGGCCATGCAGCTGCTTGGCCGGTGTGCCCAGCAGCGCGGCCATGGTGGGGTTGAGTGCCTGGATGCGCTGGTCGCAATCGACCGCCACCACGCCGTCTTGCAGCTGGCCCAAAATGGTCTCCAGCCGCTGGTGGCGGGTGCGCTCGGACTGCCGATGGCGGGCCAGTGCCAGGGCCTCGTTCAAGGCCTGCAGCACAGCGGCGTCTGAATACAGCAGCACGCTGGCCATGCCGGCCTCTTCCGCCAGGTCGGCCACCAGGCCGGGGGCCACCACGGCGCCCACACCCGCGGCCAGCATGGACTGCACACAACTGTGTGCATCTTCTGGGCCGTGGTAGCTGAACTGGGCAATGCCCACGCCGAACTGGGCGTCGAACTGTGCCAGCAGGTCAGACGGCCCGTCAAACGTGACCAGGCCCACGCGCGGCGACAGCAATCGCGCCCGTGCCAGCGCGCCCAGCAGGTCAAAGCCACGCACCTCGATCATGGCGACGGGGATATCCACCCGCTCGCGTATCCACGCTCCGCTGGCCCCGGCCACCACCAGTGCGTCGATGGGTGTGCGCGCATGCAGTGCCAGCACGGCGTCGACAGCGGTGTCGAACGAGGCGCTGATGTGCTCCACCCGCGCCTGGCGTGACAAGCCCACGGCGATCCGCTCCAGCACACGGCCAATGCGGTGGCGCCCCACGGTGACGATGTGCGGCAAAGCGGTTTCAGGCAGCGACGCGGACATTTCATTCATGCAACCAATTATTTCATTTTTGAAACTCTTCACGAATACGCTCGCTGGCAATCCACAGAAAATTTCATGAAACCCCTTTTTAATCAATCACTTATCGTGCGCGCCGCTGGCCCGCCAGCCTCTGGCACAGGCATTGCAATAACCCCACGCAACAACATTCCACGGAGACACTCCCATGACATTGACCCGCCGCACCACCCTCGCCTGCGCTGCCCTTGCTGCCTGCGGTTTATCCGGGCTCTCGGCCACGCCGGTGTTGGCACAAGACAACTGGCCCAGCAAACCCATCCGCCTGGTGGTGCCGTTTTCGGCCGGAGGCGCCAATGACCTGATGGCCCGCGCGGCGGCGGAGGGAGCTACGAAAATTCTGGGCCAGCCGGTGGTGGTGGACAACCGGGGCGGCGCGGGCGGCACCATTGGCGCCGACATCGTGGCCAAGGCCGCGCCCGACGGCTACACCTTGCTGGTGAGCGCTGCGGGCGTCATATCCAACAGCATGATCAAGAAGACCATGCCGTTCAAGGACGACGCCCTCACGCCCGTGGTGATGATCGGGCTGGCACCGTCGGTGATCGTGGTGCCCAAAAACGCGCCCTACAACAACCTGCGCGACTTTGTCGAAGCGTCCAAGAAGGGCCAGGGGTTCAACTTTGCCACCGCCGGCACGGGTAGCACCCCGCACTTTGTGGCCGAGATGCTGAACGTGAAATACGGCGCGCAGCTGCAGCCGGTGCCTTACAAAAGTGGTGGTGAGAGCACCACGGCAGTGCTGGGGGGCCAGGTGGAGGGCACGTCAGAGGCCAGCATCATTGCCTTGCCCCACATCCTGAACGACGGCCGGTTCAAAGCCCTGGCCACCACCTGGACGCAGCGCATCTCGGCCTACCCGCAACTGTCCACCGCCGTAGAGCAAGGTTTTGCCGATGTGCAGATTGCGCACTGGGCCGGCATCCACGCGCCCGCCGGCACGCCCCCCGCCATTCTGGACAAGGTGGCCGCTGCCGTGGACAAAGCCATGCACGAGCCCGCCACAGTCGAAAAGCTCAAGGGCCTGGGCATTGAGCCCATCGGAGGCACCCGCCCAGAGTTCGTGAAGTTTGTGGACGCTGAGCGCAAGCGCCTGGGCGAGATCGTGAAGGCAGCCCACATGCAGGAGAAATGAGTCAAATCATTCAAATTGATAGCTAATTGATAGCTACTAGCGCTTATCCAGCAAGCGCTAGAGGCTAAAAACACCACAAACCGCCCTCCCAACTTGCACAGACACCATCCCATGATTTCACGCCGTATCGCCCTGCGCACCGCTCTTGAACGTGCTGCGGCACTGACCACCGTGGCGGTGGCCGCCACCGCACTGCTGGGCGCGCCCAGCCTGGCCAGCGCCCAGGCCGCTGGCGCCTGGCCCACACGCCCGGTGCGCCTGATCGTGCCCTATGCCGCTGGCGGCTTTGCCGACACCCGTGCGCGCCTGATCGCCGAGCAGCTGGGCAAGGTGCTGGGCCAGCCCGTGATCGTGGACAACCGGGGCGGCGCAGGGGGCGTGACGGGCACCGACGCCATCGCCAAGGCCACCGACGGCCACACCTTTGGCTTTGGCTCGCCCGGCCCGCTGGTCACCAACCCCATGCTGATGAAGAAGATGCCGTATGACGCGAAGACGGCGCTGCAACCCATCATCCTGATCGAAGAGGCGCCGCTGATTTTGACCACGGCGCTCAACCAGCCCTTCAAAAACGTCAAAGAGCTGGTGGCGTTTGCCAAGGCCAAGCCGGGCGAACTGAGCTTTGGCTCCTCGGGGGTGGGTGGTGCGCACCACCTGTCGGGCGAGCTGCTGGCCTATCAGACCCACACGCAGATGACCCATGTGCCCTACAAGGGCGGAGCACTGGCCGCGTCCGACCTGATGGGTGGGCACCTGGCGATGATGTTCGAGATGGGGTATTCGGCGCTGCCGTCCATCAAGGCCAACAAGATCAACGCGCTGGCCGTGTCGAGCAAAAAACGCCTGGCCGTGTTGCCCGATGTGCCCACGCTGGACGAGGCGGGCATCAAGGGTTTTGAGTCGTACAACTGGCTGGGCATGATCGCCCCCGCCGGCACACCCAAGGCTGTCATCACCCAGCTCAACCAGGCGGTGAACAAGGCGCTGAAGAACGACGCCGCACTGCGCGAGATGATTGAAGGCAGCGGCGGGATGATCGTGGGCGGCACCCCCGAGGCGTATGGCAAGTTCATGGACGCTGAACGCGCCAAGTGGGCGCCGGTGATCAAGGCGGCCCATATTTCGCTGGACTGAGCGCCCCGACCCTAGAAGCGCGGCCAAGGTGCAACACACGCCTTGGCAATGCACTCAATTCATAGCAGGCAGCCCATACCCAGCGGGCGCAAGCCCCATTTTTTGCCAACAATCATGAACACCAAACAACAACTCAAGGCGCTGGCCAATGCCCGCCGCGGCGTCCTTGTGCCGGGTGCTTTCAACGCCCTGTCGGCCCGTGTGGTGGCCGACCTGGGCTTTGAGGCGATCTACGTCACGGGCGCGGGGGTCACCAACATGTGGTTCGGCCTGCCGGACCAGGCTTTCATGGGCCTCACGGACATCGCCGACCACACGGCGCGCATCCGCGACGCCGTCGAGGTGCCGTTGATCGTGGATGCCGACACCGGCTTTGGCAACGCACTCAACACCTACCACGCCGTGCGCACGCTCGAACGCGCGGGCGCAGACTGCATTCAACTCGAAGACCAGGTCAGCCCCAAGCGCTGCGGGCACTTCAACGGCAAAGAGGTGACATCCACCGACGAAATGCTGGGCAAGATCAAGGCGGCGGTGGATGCGCGGCGCGACCCCGACCTGCTCATCATGGCGCGCACCGATGCAGCGGCCGTGCACGGGTTTGAAGCGGCAGTGGAGCGCGCCCAGCGTTTTGCCGAGGCGGGGGCCGACATCCTGTTTGTAGAGGCGGTGACCAGTGCCGACGAGATTCGCGCCCTGCCCCAACGCTTGGCCAAGCCCCAACTCATGAACATGGTGATTGGTGGCAAGACCCCCATCTTCAGCGCCCAAGAGCTGGGCGGCCTGGGCTACGGCATCGTGTTGTATGCCAATGCCGCGCTGCAAGGCGCTGTGGCCGGCATGCAAAAAGCGCTGACGGTGCTGCGCGACACCCAGCGCATCGACGAAGACCCCGCCCTCGTAGCGCCGTTTGCCGAGCGCCAGCGCCTGGTTCGCAAGGGCGAGTGGGACGCGCTGGAGAAAAAATACACCTAAAAGTGCCACCGGCGCTTTATTCACAAGCGCCAACAGCTATCAATTAAATAGCATTTACCGACATACACACGCATCGACATCGACATGCGACTGGCGCATGCCCTGCGGGCCGCAGGCAGGCAGACACGCCGGTCGGGGTGCGAGGGGCGCGCACTGGCTTTCTTTAACCTGTCGAATCTGCGTGTTTTCTGGCCACACACGAAACCAATCCGTGGGGCGCGGCACAATGGGCCTTCCAGCACCCTGTCCGCTTCCCGCCCCATGCAAAGCTATTCCTCCTCGAACCTTGTGGACCTGTTGCTCGACGCGGTCTGCGTCGTCCAAGCAGACAGCACCATTGAGTTTGTGAGTCCGGCGTTCGAGCGCATTTTTGGCTACCCCCCCGCCGAGGTGATCGGCAAACGCATGTTGGACATGGTGCACCCCGACGACCTGAAGGCCACCGAGCAACAGGCCCTGAAGGTGACCGCAGGCAGCCTGCAGCTGGAGTTTGAAAACCGCTATATCCGCAAGGACGGCAGCATTGCCCATATTGGCTGGACAGCGCGCTGGCTGCCCGACCGCCAGGTGCGGCTCGCTGTAGCGCATGACATCACCGAGCGCAAGCTCGCGCAATCCATGCAGGCGGTGGTCTACACCATTTCGGAAGCCGCCCACACCACACAGAACCTGCAGGCACTGTTTCAGCACATTCACCAGGTCATCGGCACCTTGCTGCCCGCCACCAATTTTGCGGTGGCGCTGTACGACGCTGACAGTGATTCCCTGAGCTTCCCCTACCACGTCGGCGAACAGACCCCGGCCCCCACACCCATCCCGCTGGCACATGACGCACTGTGCGCCGGGGTCATCACCCACGGCCGCACCGTGTTGCTGACCCCCGACGACAGCGTGGCGCTTGCAGCACATGCAAGGCAAGGGTGTGCAGGTTGTGCAGGCCAGGGCACCGCGCCGCTGTATTGGCTGGGTGTGCCTTTGCAAACCTCCAACGGCGCCATCGGTGCGCTGGTGCTGCAGAGTTTTTCGGAGCAGGACCGCTACACCGAAAAACACAAGGAGCTGCTGCAGTTCGTATCGACCCAGGTGGCGTCGGCCATTGAGCGCAAACAGATGCACGACCGCCTGGCCCATATGGCGCAATACGATCAGCTCACGCACCTGCCCAACCGCCAGCTGTTTCTGGACCGCCTCAAGACCGCCATGGCGCGGGCACGGCGCGAGCAGCACCTGCTGGCGCTGCTGTTTCTGGACCTTGATCGGTTCAAGGAAGTGAATGACACGCTGGGGCACGCCATGGGCGACCTGTTGCTGCAGCGGGTTGCACAACGGCTGATCGATTCGGTGCGTGGCTCCGATACCGTTGCGCGGCTCGGAGGCGACGAATTTGTGGTGCTGCTAGAAGGCGGCCAGGCACCCGAACACGCCACAGCGGCCGCCGAAAAAATCCTGGCCGCGTTCAGCCACCCCTTTGATCTGGAAGGCCATCCGTTGCACATCCGGCCCAGCATCGGCGTGGCGGTCTACCCCGAGCATGGCGGTGAAGAGCACCACTTGCTGGGGCACGCGGACGAGGCCATGTATGTGTCCAAGAAAAACGGTGGCAACCAGGTGCGCGTGGCCCGCCCATCGCCGTCGTTATAAAGAACACGAAAAACACGGGCCCCAGGCCCCATAGCGCTTGGAGCGGCTAACAAAACCCAGCGAAGCGGTTCTGGCTAGTCTGGCCAGGCGCTGCATCGCAGGCAGTACGAGTGGTACGACAAGACGCGGCAACAACGCCAGAAGAGTTTTGTTGGCCGCTCAGCGTGGGCACAGAAAGCCATCCAATGCAAGCGCACCCAGCACACCCACGGGCCGAAGGGCTACCGCCCCGGTGCGGCGGGGGCCCTGGGCGCATGTAGCGGCACAATCCGCACAACGACTTCACAAACGCCTTCACACCGGGCACCAGCGCCCCACACACGCCCATGCTTTACAACGCTCTCAAACTCGCCCACGTGCTGTCCATCATGGTGTGGATAGGCGGCATGGTTTTCGCCCACTACTTTCTGCGGCCCGCGGCGCAGGCGCTGGAGCCGCCTCAGCGGGTGCGGCTGATGCACGACGTGCTCCAGCGTTTTCTTGCGGCAGTGGGGGTTGCGGTGGTCATCGTGCTGGGCAGCGGGCTGTGGATGATTGGGCGCGTGGCAAGGCAGGCCGCGCAGTCGGGCGGCACTTTCTCGATGCCGCTGGGCTGGACCCTCATGGCCACGCTGGGCCTGGTGATGATCGCCATCTTCGGCCATATCCGTTTTGCGCTTTTCAAGCGGCTGCAACGCGCGGTGTCTGCGGGCAACTGGCCTGATGGTGGCAAGGCACTGGGCAGCATCCGCACGTGGGTAGCGGTGAACCTGGTGCTCGGGGTGGCCGTGGTGGTGATCGCCTTTTTGATGAAGGCCTGACGGCTGAGGCCGCGCCCGCCCCAGGAATCACACCAAACACCACGCCGCTTGGGTAAAAAGCGCGTGACCTGGATCGCGGCGCTGGCGGCTGCGGGCGTGTTGGCCATGGCAGGCGGCTGCACCTGGTGGGCCAAGCGCCGCGTGGATGCCGCGCTCGCCAGTGGCAAGAGGCCGCCAAACGCACCCAGAAACAGGGCGAAGCTATGGCGTCCGAGCCTGCCGCGATGGCGCTGTGTGAAAAGAGCCTGACCGAGTTTCTCTACCGCTTTTTGGCCAGGCAGCCCGGCGTGACATAGGTGCCGCGCATCACCGTGGTTGACAAGCCGTCGGCTTGAACCGCGCGCAGCCAGCGGGGTCGTCAAGCGCTGGTGCCTGCCGAATGCGGCTGGCCTCCCTCACCCTCTGCGAACACAACCCTTTGGCCACGGCGTGCATTGCCGCGCGCCGCACCAGCGCCGGATCACCCCACGTACCATCGGGGACCAAGGAGTTTTGATTTTGTTCCGATTTTTCGAAAACCGCCTGCCGCCCTACCCGCCCGCAGAGCCCCACCTTCCCCCGCGTGATTTCATGGCCTTTGTGTGGGATGGCACCCGTGGGCTGCGGGGTTATGTGGCGGCGATGGCCGGCTTGTCGGCGGCCATTGCCGTGTATGAGGCCCTGCTGTTTGCCGTGTTGGGCCGTGTGGTCGACTGGCTCTCGACCACCCCGCCCAGTGCACTGTGGGCCGGGCACAAGAGCGCGCTGATCGGCATCACTGCCTTGCTGCTAGCCTCGGTGGTGCTGGTGGTGGTGCAGACCAGCATCAAGCACCAGGTGCTGGCCATCAACTTTCCGCTGCGGCTGCGCTGGAACTTTCACCGCCTGATGTTGGGCCAGAGCATGGCGTTCTACGCCGACGAGTTCGCGGGCCGCATCACCACCAAGATCATGCAGACCGCGCTGGCCGTGCGCGACATGATCTTCACCACCACCGACGTGGTGATCGGCATGGGTATCTACCTGGTCACCATCCTGGTGCTGCTGGCGGGGTTTGACGCGCGGCTGCTGCTGCCGTTTGCCGCGTGGATGGTGGCCTATGGCCTGGCCTGCTGGTACTTTGTGCCGCGCCTGGGCAAGGTGGGCAAGGCGCAGGCCGATGCGCGCTCGGTCATGACCGGGCGCATCACCGATGCGTACACCAACATCGCCACCGTCAAGTTGTTCTCGCACACGCGGCGCGAGTCAGAATTTGCGCGCGCGGCCATGGACGCGTTCAAGCTCACGGGCTACGCGCAGATGCGGCTGGTGAGCCGGTTCGAGATCGTCAACCACATCCTCGTGGTGGCGATGATTCTGGGCGCCTGCGGCACCGCGCTGTGGCTGTGGTCAGCGGGTGAAGTGGGCGCCGGGGCTGTGGCCGCCGTCACCGCCATGACGCTGCGCGTGTCGGGCCACGCCCACTGGGTGATGTGGGAGATGACCACGCTGTTCGAGAGCGTGGGCACCATCCAGGACGGCATCAACACGCTGACCAAACCGCGCACGGTGGTCGACGCACCCGATGCCAAGCCGCTCAGCGTGACCCAGGGCGAGGTGCGCTTTGACAACATGACCTTTGCCTATGGCCAGGGTGCCAACGCGCGCCCGGTCATCGACCAGCTCAACCTGACCATCCGCCCGGGCGAGAAGATCGGGCTCATCGGCCGGTCGGGCGCGGGCAAATCCACCCTGGTCAACCTGTTGCTGCGCTTTCACGACGTGCAGTCGGGCCGCATCCTCATCGACGGACAGGACATTGCCCACGTCACACAAGACAGCCTGCGCCGCAACATCGGCATGGTCACGCAAGACACCTCGCTGCTGCACCGCTCCATGCGCGACAACATCCTGTACGGCCGCCCCGACGCGAGTGAGGCCGACCTGCACCAGGCGGCCGATCGCGCCGAGGCGGCAGACTTCATCGCCACGCTGACCGATCTGCAGGGCCGCACGGGGTACGACGCCCATGTGGGCGAGCGCGGCGTCAAGCTCTCGGGCGGCCAACGCCAGCGCGTGGCCATTGCGCGCGTGATGCTGAAAGACGCGCCCATCCTGCTGCTGGACGAAGCCACCAGTGCGCTCGACTCGGAGGTGGAAGCCGCCATCCAGCACAGCCTGGACGGCCTCATGCAGGGCAAAACCGTGATCGCCATTGCCCACCGCCTGTCCACCATTGCCGCCATGGACCGCCTCATCGTCATGGACGCGGGCCGCATTGTGGAAGAAGGCACCCATGCGCAACTGCTGGGCCAGGGGGGCGTGTATGCGCGGCTGTGGGGGCACCAGAGCGGCGGATTCCTGGGCGCGTCGGAGGAAGACTGAGTGCACGCGCCGCATCTCCCGCAGGCGATGCCCGCTCAACGCCGCAGATGAAATTTAAGTAAAAATGGGCTCTTACGCTTATGCAGAAAGCGCTAGCAGCTACACATTTGATAGTGAAACCTTCTTTTTCAAACACCACCCATGACTGCGCCTGAACAGCCCCTTGTGCCCATTCCGCCACGGGTCACACCCATGGCCCTGCCTACCCCCACGGGCGACCAGCTCAAGGCGGCCCGCGTGGCGGCCGGGCTCAGCCAGGCCCAGGCGGCCGAGCTGATGGGCTACCCGCTGCAAACTGGCAGCCGTGGCGGCGTGCAGTCGCGCACCTGGCAGGCGCTGGAGAGCCCCACCGACGAGCGCAACATGCAAAGCCCTGTGTTCGCCCTGTTTCTGCTGCTCACCGGCCAGCACCCAGGGTTTTGCCTGCTGCAGCGTACAGGTGGCGATCACGGTGCGGGTGGCGAGGGGGCCGAGGCCCCGTCTGCGCCCCCCGGCGATGCAACCGGCACGCGATTAGGCAAGTGATCCGGCACATGCACAGGCCCCCGGGCGAACGCATCCCGGCATAAAAAAGCGGGGTGGCCCGTGACAGCCACCCCGCTTTTTTGAGCAACCATGCAGCCGGCCACGGCCCCACCAGTGGCCGCGGCCCGCCGTGACGGCTCAGTCCACCTTGATGTTGGCGCCCTTGATGACCTGGGCCCATTTTTCCACTTCGGCCTTCTGGAAGGCGCCGATCTGCGCCACCGACAGATCGGCCGGCTCCATGCCAAAACCCTTCAGGCGGGTTTGCATGTCGGGCTGGGCCAGCACCTTGCGGATCTCGTCATGCAAACGCGTGACGATGGGCTTGGGCGTGTTCTTGGGCACAAAAATGGCCTGCCAAGACTGCACTTCAAAGTCCTTGAGTTCGGGCACACCCGACTCGGCCACCGTAGGCACGTCAGGCATGGACGCCAGGCGCTTGGCCGATGTGACCGCAATGGCGCGCAGCTTGCCGCTCTGGATGTGGGGGGCCGCCACCACGGTGGTGTCAAACATCATGTCCACCTGGCCGCTGATCACGTCCTGGATGGCGGGGCCGCTGCCCTTGTAAGGCACGTGGGTGAATTTGATGCCCGATTTGAAACCCAGCAGTTCCACCGCCAGATGCTGCGAGCTGCCAGTGCCGGCCGATGCAGACGACAAGCCGCCCTGTTTCGCCTTTGCGGCGGTGAGCACGTCCTTCAACGTTTTGTAGGGGCTGTTGGCAGAAACCACCAGCACAACCGGGTTGGTGCCGATCAGCGTCACGGGGTCGAACGATTTGATCGGGTCGTAGCCCAGCTTGGGATACAGGCTGATGTTAATGGCATGCGAGCTGACCGTGCCGCCCAGCAGCGTGTAGCCGTCGGGTGCCGAACGGGCGGCGGCTTCAGAGCCGATGCTGCCAGCCGCGCCGCCCTTGTTTTCAACAATCACGGTGGTGCCCAGGGCTGTGCCCAGTTGCTGCCCGATCAGGCGTGCCAGCGTGTCGGTGGTGCCCCCAGCGGCAAACGGCACCACGTAGCTGATGGTTTTGCCGGTGGGCCAGGTGCCCTGGGCGCTGGCGGGCAGGCCGATAAGCCCACTGGCGACGACGGCCGCGAGGGTGGCGGTGTGAATCAAGGTTCTGCGTTGCATGAGGATTGTCTCCAGGTAGTGTGTGAAAAAGGAGGGATCAGCGGACGGGGCAAGGCGACACAAAAAGCGAAAAGGGCACGGCCGAACCTGGCGCGAAACTTTGAACAGGTTCTTAGATCGTGAACACGTTCTTATGGCACCTCGACGATTTCGACCCAGTTGGGGTTTTTGCCTGCAGGAAAGCGCAACGGTGTGCCAGGGATGCCGGTAGCAGGGTCAATGGGGTGCAGCGACACGCTGTGCGACTCCTGGCCAGCGGCGATCAGGAAGCGGCCTGATGCATCGACGGCAAACCCACGCGGCGACTTTTCGGTTGGCACCTGGCCCAGAGGCTGCAGCTGGCCCGTGGTGGCATCGACGCGAAAGGTGCTGAGGGTGCTGGAGGTGCGTTCGGACGCATACAGCCAGCGGCCGTCGGGCGACAGGTGCAGGTCGGCCGCCCACGGCTTACCGGCAAAGTCGGCGGGCAAGGTGGTGGTGCGTTGCACAGCGCGCAGCGTGCCACGCTCTTTGTCGTAGTCCATCACCTGCAGCGCGGCGTCCAGCTCGTTCAGCAAATACAAATGGCGCTGGGCCTTGTCCCACACGAAGTGGCGGGGGCCGGACTTCTCAGGCGCCACAGCAGTCAGCGCAGGCTCGTGGGCGGTGAGCTTGCCAGTCTCGGCATCAAACCGCCAGGCCGAGAGGTTGTCGCCCCCCAGGCTGGTGGCAAACACATAGCGGTTGGCTGCGTCGGCATGGATGGCATGTGCGTTGGGCGCTGTGGGTATCAGTTGCTGCACCGCGCCCACCGCGCCGTCTTTGCCAATGGCATTGACCGTGATCTTGTGCCCGGGATAAGACGCCGCAAACAGCCAGCGGCCAGTGGCGTCGGTGTCGATATTGGCCATGCTGTCGGCCAGGGGGGCCTCACCGATCTTGCGCAGCTTGCCGCTGGCTGGGTCGATGGCCAGACTCAGAACCCGGAACGGCTGTGAGCGCAGCGCCACATACAACACACGTTGGTCGGGCGACAGCGCCATCGGCATGGCCTGCCCGCCCACCGGCACCGTCTGCACGGGCCTGAGCGTGGCTGCGCTGCGATCGAGCTCGAACACCGACACATCCTGGCTGTCGGCATTGGCCACATACACCCAGGTGGCAGCACCGGCGCCTGGCCCCGCGCACGCGGCGCCAAGGGCCAAGACCAACTGGGACGCTCGCAGGCGGGTGCGATGGGTAGCAATCATGGGGTTTTCCTTTGAAGCGAAGGGGGTATAGCGCCAAGGCAGGCCGGGTTGGGGGCGTGAATCGTTGGGGTTCCCGCTCGATGCACGCTGTATCGCCGTCAAGGCATCCAGCACGAATCAAACATTTTGTTATACGTCGTCATACAACATTGCTTGTATTTTGAGGGGAACGGCATGGTTCGTCATAAAGGGATTACCCCAATTTCAGAAGGCCCTCAAAGGCCATTTTTTCCTTTGAATCCGCCACCATCATTGTCAAAAACCTTAGCGTTAACCCTTGTTTTTGGCCATTCACCCACTGTCTTATGTCTGTTTTTGTTGAGTTGGAACAAATATAGTTGTACGATGACTAACAACACAACTTATCGGAGACACCCCATGCATTTGCAACGCCGCGCGATCCTCCTGGCCTGCACCGCCGCATTGGCAGCCACCACCACCGTCGCCACCGCGCAGCCTGCGGAGTGGCCGGCCAAGACTTTGCGTATTGTGGTGCCCTACCCGCCAGGCGGCAGCTCGGACATCATTGCGCGCTCCATCAGCCAGTCGCTGTCGGAACTGCTCAAACAAACCGTGATCGTCGAAAACAAGCCCGGAGCCAACGGCAACCTGGGCGCTGACTACGTGGCCAAGTCCGAGCCTGATGGCTACACCATGCTGCTGTGCGACGTGGGCGCGCTGGCCATCAGCCCCTCGGTCTACACCAAGCTGTCGTTCGACCCATCCAAGGACCTGCGCGGCGTGACGATGCTGGCCTATTCGCCCCACCTGCTGGTGGTGCACCCCTCAGTGCCGGTCAACAACCTCAAGGAACTGGTCGCATATTCCAAAAAGAACGACCTGAACTTTGCCGTGACCGCCACTGGCAGCGCCCCCCACTTGGCGGGCGTGGCGCTGGAGCGTGCCAGCGGCGCGCGCTGGCAATACATCCCCTACAAAGGCGGTGTCACGGCCATCCAGGACACGGTCGCCGGCCAGACACAGGTACTGATGAACGGCATGCTGGCCACGCTGCCGCAGGTGCAAAACGGCAAGCTCAAGGTGTTGGGCGTGTCCAAATCCACGCGCATGCCGCTGCTGGGTGACGTGCCCACCATCGCCGAGCAAGGGGTGCCCGGCTACGAATCCGGCACATGGCAGGGCATTTTGCTGCCGCGCGGCACACCTGAAGCCGTGGTGCAAAAGCTCAATAAGGCACTCATCACCGCCATCCGCGCACCGGAGCTGCGCTCGCGCCTTGCGGGCCAGGGCGCCGAAGTGGTGACGATGACGCCCACAGAGCAAGACCAGTTCTTCGCAAAGGAGCGCGCCCGCTGGGCCAGCGTGGTGTCGGCAGCCAAGATCCGGCTTGATTGAGAAGGTGTGAGCGAATCCACAACACCCTTGTGCCAGCCTGGCGGCACAGGGTGTGCTCCCGCCTTCTGACACCCCTCTTTTGTTTTCCGTTTCGTTTTTCTTTTGATCTTTTTCTTTTTTAGGCGGTTGCCGCTCACACCATGAATCCCCAAGAACTCAAGACCATCATGGGCTCCGGCCTGTTGTCTTTCCCCATCACCGACTTCGATGCCAACGGCGACTTCAACGAAAAAGGCTACCGGGGCCGCCTGGAATGGCTGACACCTTATGGCGCGTCGGCCCTGTTCGCTGCGGGCGGCACGGGTGAATACTTCTCCCTGGCCGGTGCCGAGTACAGCCAGGTTATCAAAACCGCCGTGGACACCTGCCGCGGCAAGGTGCCGATCATTGCCGGTGCTGGTGGCCCCACCCGCATGGCCATCGCCCATGCCCAAGAAGCCGAACGCCTGGGCGCCCACGGCATTCTGCTGTTGCCGCACTACCTGACCGAAGCCGGCCAGGAGGGTCTGATCGAACATGTGGCGCAGGTTTGCAACAGCGTGAAGTTCGGTGTCATCGTCTACAACCGTGACCGCACCAAACTCACCGCAAAATCGTTGGCCATTCTGGCCGAGCGTTGCCCCAACCTTGTCGGCTTCAAGGACGGCGTGGGCAACATCGAAACCATGTCTTCCATCTTCATGAAGATGGGTGACCGCTTTGCCTACCTGGGTGGCCTGCCGACCGCCGAGGTATATGCCGCCGCCTACAAGGCGCTGGGCACACCGGTGTACTCGTCGGCCGTGTTCAACTTCATCCCCAAGACTGCAATGCAGTTCTACGAAGCCGTGCGCACCGACGACACCGCTACGCAGCACCGGCTGCTCAAGGGCTTCTTCATGCCTTACCTGGACATCCGCAACCGGGTGGAAGGTTACGGCGTGAGCATCATCAAGGCAGGCGCCACCCTCGTCGGCCACAGCGCAGGCCCCGTGCGTGCGCCCCTGAGCGACCTCAAACCCTCCGAGATGGAAGAACTCAAGGCGCTGATCGACAAGCTCGGCCCACAGTAAGCAGCCCCAAGAGGCCTGGTGAACCAGGCCTCTTTTGCATTTCTGGCACCGTCACAGGCACCGTCATCCACGCTACACGCCGGGCCGTGCACTGGCGGGTGGTTTTTCTGCGGCACGCACACATCCATCACAGACAACAACGGAGACAGACAACATGTTCAAGCCATTCGTTCTCGCCACAGCCGCCGCTGCCGTGGCCATTGCAGCCCTGGCGGGCTGTGCAGCCAGCGCACCCAGCAGCGCCACGGCCTCGTCAGAGCAATCTGTCGCCGCCACCGCCGAGAAACTGCGCGTGGCCATGATCGACCCCACGCCCGCCGCATTGGCCCAGCTTGTCGCCGATGACCTGAGCTACGGCCACTCGGGTGGCAAGGTGGACAGCAAAGACAGCTTCATCGGCGACCTGGTCAGCGGCAAATCCGACTTTGTCACCATCGCCATCACCGACCAGACCATCAAGGTGGTGGGCAACACCGCCATCGTGCGACACACCCTCACGGCCGACACCAACGACTCGGGCAAGCCCGGCAAGGTGCAGATCAAGATTCTGGGCGTGTGGCAGCAGCAAAGCGCCCAATGGAAGCTGCTGGCCCGCCAAGCCGTGCGCGTCGCAACGTAATATCGTTGCGGACCACCTCTGCCTGACCTGGCCGCAGCAGCCCTCCCGGCTGTGCTGGCGGCAGGCACCGTCCGCTTTTCATGAGCGCCATGCCCAGGCGCCTTCATCCCGTCGCCATCCAATGACCCACCGCCCAAAGCCCCGCATCCTGCAGATCGCCCGCTTGCCCCTTCCTGCCCTCGAGACCGATCTGGCCGCCCGGTATGACGTGGTCTGCCTGTCCGACCAGACTGACCCGGCCGCCTTTTTGGCTGAGCATGGCGCAGGGTTTAGCGGCGTGGTCACTTCGGCGTCCATCGGCCTTCAGGGCTGGGTGATTGCCGCCCTGCCCAACCTGCAGGTGATCAGCAGTTTTGGCGTGGGCTTCGATGCGCTGGATATCGCGGCAGCACGCGCGCGCGGTGTGCAGATCGGCTACACGCCCGGGGTGCTCAATGACTGTGTGGCCGACATGGCATTTGCGTTGATGCTGGATGTGTCACGTGGCGTGGCCGCCAGCGACCGCTTTGTGCGCCGCGGCGAATGGCCCAAAGCCCGTTATGCACCGCAGACCAAGGTCAGCGGCAAACGCCTGGGCATTGTGGGCATGGGCCGCATCGGCCAGGCCGTGGCCGAACGGGCCAACGGGTTTCGCATGGAGGTGGGCTATCACAACCGCAGCCCCGCCGTCGGCACCACCTTCCAGTATTTCGACACGGTGGTCGATCTGGCCATGTGGGCGGATTACCTCATCCTTGCAGTGGCTGGCGGCCCTGCCACGCGCCACATGGTCAACAGCCAGGTGCTGCAAGCCCTGGGCCCACAGGGCTTTCTCATCAACGTGGCACGCGGCAGTGTGGTCGACGAGGCCGCTTTGATCGACGCACTCACCCACCGCCACATCGCGGGCGCAGGCCTCGATGTTTTTGAGGACGAGCCCAACGTACCCGCTGCGCTGATGGCCCTGGACAACGTCGTGCTGACGCCGCACACCGCAAGCGGCACCCATGACACGCGCCGCGCCATGGCGGACTTGGTGCTGGAAAACCTGCGCTCTTTCTACACCACGTGCACGGTGAGCGAGCCGGTGCCCGGCACTTGAGCGGAACAAAGCAGCGCATTCAAACGCTGCCACGCCGGGCAAAAAACCCGCATCCTGCGCGACGCAGTGCGGTGGCGCGCCTCGGCGCACACCCGTGCTTACCGGCCCCTTGTTTCCAGCATCACTCGCGGTGGTAGGGATGCCCGGCGTTCACGGACCACGCACGGTATAGCTGTTCAATGAGCAGCACACGCACCATGGCGTGTGGCAAGGTCAGATCGGACAAGCGGATGCGCTCGTGCGCGGCCTGGCGAAAGGCGGGGTCCAGGCCATCAGGGCCACCGATGACCAGCGCCACATCGTCGCCGCCCAGCTGCCAGCCCCGCAGCCGCTCGGCCAGGGCCTTGGTGGTGAGGTTGGTGCCGCGTTCGTCCAGCGCCACCACCCGCGTTCCGCGGGGGATGGCTGCCTCGATGCGCTCACGCTCGGCAGCGTAAAGCGTCTCCAGTGTCTTGGAGCCACGCGGCTCGGTTTTGACAGCCTTGAGCTCCACCTTGAGCTCGGGCGGGAAGCGTTTGGCGTAGTCGTCATACGCGGTCTGCGCCCAGTCGGGCACGCGCTGACCCACGGCCACGATCAGCAGCTTCATGGCGACTCAGGTGCTGTACACGTACGCGGATGCGGGTCGTCGATGGGCCGAGGCACCCATCACTTGCGGCCCGGTGCCCTCTTGGCTGCGGGCTTGGCGGCAGCACCACTGCGTGCCACTGCGGGCTTGGCACCCGTCTTGACGCCGGTCTTGGCAGCAGCAGCGGTCTTGCTGCGTGGGGCCGATGGCTTGACCACCACGGTCTTGATGGGGGCCTTGGTGGCTGCAGGCTTCTTGGCCGCAGTCGTCGGCTTGGCGGCTGTCTTGGCCGGTGTGGCTTTGGCTGCGCTGCTGCTTTTTGCTGGAGCCTTGGTCGGGGCCTTGGCAGGAGCTTTTGCGGCGGCCTTGGCTGCTGGTTTGGCAGCGGGGCGGGCAGCGGATTTGGCCGGCGCCGCCTTCTTTGCTGCAGCAGGGCGTGCCGATGCTCCACTCTTCGCGGCCGACTTCGCATCGGACTTGGCAGCCTTCTGGGCCGACTTCTTTTCTGCGAGCTCAGTGGCAGCGCTGGACACGGGCTTGGCGGCACCGAGCTTCAGTCGCACAGGCACTTCGCCCCAGAGCTCTTCCAGACGGTAGTACTGGCGGATGGCGGGCTGCATGATGTGCGCCACGGCGGCGCCACAGTCCACGATGATCCATTCGCCATTGTCTTCGCCTTCGATGCGTGGCTTCACAAAGCCTGCTTCGCGCACTGCGTCGCGCACGCTGGCGGCCAATGCCTTGGTCTGGCGATTGGAGGTGCCCGACGCCACGATGACCCGTTCAAACAGCGGCGAAAGATGCTCGGTGTTGAACACCTGGATGTCTTGCGCCTTGACGTCCTCCAGGCCATCGACGATGGCGCGCTGGAGTTTGGTAACGTCTTTTTTGGCGGCAGTTTCCGATTTGGAGGAGGTGGTCATCAGGCGGTGAAAGTGAAAGAAATGGAATCAATATAGCGCGCAACGGAGCACGCAGCCAGTGGGCAACGCCTTGGGAGTTGCGCATCAGCGCGGAGGCAGTTAGAGGTCGTTTTGGCCTCTTGCGCCGATGTAAAAAGCGCGGACAGCTACTGAAATTATAGCTTTTGCGCTTTTCAATGCGTTCAGGCTGTTGCGCCGGTGCCTTCGGCGAGCCAGTCGCGACGCACCAAAAACCGCTGCGTGAGGTCTGCTTCGGCCGAATCGGCAGCATCCGAGCGCTGGTAAGACCACGACACCAGCGGCGGCATCGACAGCAAGATCGACTCGGTGCGCCCACCCGACTGCAGGCCAAAGTGCGTGCCCCGGTCCCACACCAGGTTGAACTCGACATAACGGCCCCGGCGGTAGAGCTGGAAGTCGCGTTCGCGCTCACCGTAGGGCGTGGCTTGGCGGCGCTCGACGATGGGCAGGTACGCGCCTAAAAAGGCATCGCCCACCGACTGCGTCATCGCCAAGCTTTGCTCAAAGCCCAGCTCCGAGAAGTCGTCATAAAACACTCCGCCCACGCCACGCTGTTCATTGCGGTGCTTGAGGAAGAAGTATTCGTCGCACCATTGTTTGAAGCGCGGGTACTTGTCGTCGCCAAAGTTGCCGAGCGCATCACGGCAAGTGCGGTGAAAGTGCATCGCATCCTCTTCAAACCCGTAGTACGGCGTGAGGTCCATGCCACCGCCAAACCAGCAGGTCGGCGCCTGGCCAGGGTGACCGGCGGCAATCATGCGCACGTTCATGTGCACGGTGGGCACGTAGGGATTGCGCGGGTGGAACACCAGCGAAACGCCCATGGCCTCAAACGGTGCGCCTGCCAGCTCAGGTCGGTGCTGCGTGGCCGAGGGCGGCAGCTGCGGGCCGCGCACATGGCTGAAGCCGCAACCCGCGCGCTCGAACACGCGGCCGCCTTCCATGATCTTGGTGATGCCGTCGCCCTGCAGTGGTTCGCCGGGCGGCTTGCTCCAGGCGTCGGCCAGAAAGCGAGCTCCGCTCTCGCCTTCCACGGCTTCGAGTGCATCGGTGATGCGTGCCTGCAGGCCCTGCAGGTAGCTACGCACACGGGTCACTGTGTCCGCGGCATTCAAGTTGTGAGCGCCGGACATCAGCTTTTGAGGGCGCGAAAGCCAATGTCGTGGCGGTACTGGGCGCCGTCAAAGTGAATGCCGCGCGCCACATCGTACGCACGTTGCTGCGCCTGCTTGACGCTGTCGGCCAGCACCGTCACGCACAGCACGCGGCCGCCCGTTACGCTGACCACACCATCCTTGAGCTGCGTGCCGGCATGGAACACCACGGCATCGTCCGCCTCGGCAGGCAAGCCGGTGATGGCATCGCCCTTGCGCGGGTTCTCAGGGTAGCCGTGAGCAGCCATCACCACGCCCAGCGCGGTGCGGCGGTCCCATTGCAGTTCCATCTGGTCGAGCTTGCCGTCGGCGGCGGCGGTCATCACATCGCAGAAGTCGCTTTTGAGGCGCATCAGGATAGGCTGCGTTTCAGGGTCGCCCATGCGGCAGTTGAATTCGAGCGTCTTGGGGTGGCCCTTGGCGTCGATCATCAGGCCCGCATACAGGAAGCCGGTGTAGGGAATGCCATCCTTTTCCATGCCACGGATGGTGGGCAGGATGATTTCGCGCATGGCGCGGGCATGCACATCGGCCGTGACCACCGGTGCGGGCGAATACGCGCCCATGCCGCCGGTGTTGGGGCCTTCGTCGCCGTCCTTGAGGCGCTTGTGGTCCTGGCTGGTGGCCAGCGCCAGCACGTTCTTGCCGTCGCACAGCACGATGAAGGAGGCTTCCTCGCCTTCGAGGAACTCCTCGATCACCACACGCGGCTCTGCCTTGCCGTCTGCGCCTTCGTTGTGCGTCACGCCGTATTTGTTGTCCACCAGCATGAAGTCCACGGCATCGTGGGCCTCCTGCAGTGTCATGGCCACGACCACGCCCTTGCCCGCCGCCAGGCCGTCGGCCTTGATGACGATGGGGGCGCCGAGGCGGTCCACGAACGCGTGGGCTGCAACGGGGTCGGTGAACGTGTCGTAGTCGGCCGTGGGGATGCCATGGCGGCGCATGAAGGCCTTGGAAAACGCCTTGGAGCTTTCGAGCTGGGCGGCCGCCTTGGTGGGGCCAAAGATGCGCAGGCCGTTGGCACGGAATTCATCGACCACACCGGCGGCCAGTGGGGCTTCGGGGCCCACCACCGTCAGGCCGATCTTCTCGGCCTGGGCCCACACGCGCAACTCGCGCACGTCGGAGATCGCCACGTTGTCGAGCTTGGGGCTCAAGGCCGTGCCACCGTTGCCGGGGGCCACAAACACCTTGGTCACCTTGGGGGATTGGCTCAGTTTCCACGCCATCGCGTGTTCACGGCCGCCGCCACCAATCACAAGTACTTTCATAGGAACCTTTGGTGAACCCGGCCCGCAGCGCAATGCTGGTGGGCGGGGTTCCGGGAAATATCAGTCGGAATACAAGTCAGTGCAAGAAAAAAGCGGCGACCCACTTGCACACGGTCAGAGCGCAGCGTTGTGATAGACCTCTTGGGTGTCGTCCAGATCTTCCAGCACGTCCAGCAGCTTTTGCATCTTGGCGGCGTCGTCGCCCGTCAGTTCGATGGTGTTTTCGGGCCGCATGGTGACGCCCGCGACCTCGGCCGTCAGGCCTGCGGCCTCCAGCGCATTTTTCACGGATTCAAAGTCGGCTGGGGCGGTCAGCACTTCGACCGCGCCATCTTCGTCGGTCACCACATCTTCGGCGCCTGCCTCCAAGGCGACTTCCATCACCTTGTCTTCGCTGGTGCCCGGGGCAAAAATCAGCTGGCCAAAGTGCTTGAACTGGAACACCACCGAGCCTTCGGTGCCCATGTTGCCACCGTGTTTGCTGAACGCGTGGCGCACCTCAGCCACGGTGCGCACGCGGTTGTCGGTCATGGTGTCGATCATGATGGCGGCGCCACCAATGCCGTAGCCTTCGTAGCGGATTTCCTCGTAGGTCAGGCCTTCGGCGTTGCCCGTGGCCTTGTCGATGTTGTACTTGATGCGGTCGGCGGGCATATTGGCCGCCTTGGCCTTGTCCACCGCCAGACGCAGGCGAGGGTTGGCCGACAGATCGCCACCACCCGAACGGGCAGCGACAGTGATTTCACGAATGATGCGGGTCCAGATCTTGCCGCGTTTTTCATCCTGGCGCCCTTTGCGGTGCTGGATATTCGCCCATTTACTGTGTCCTGCCACGGGAAGTCCTTTTGTACTTGGTGTATTGATTTAATCTACCCAATGGATTTTACTTTTTGCTGAACCCGTACCCCCGAGGAAACCCCAAATGGCCGAACCCCTGCTGATTGCCAAGCACGACACCATCGAATGCCACCTGCTGCCAGGCCTGGCCAACCGCCACGGGCTCATCACCGGCGCTACCGGTACGGGCAAGACCGTGACCCTGCAGACCTTGGCCGAGAACTTCTCACGCATTGGCGTGCCGGTGTTCATGGCCGATGTGAAGGGCGACCTCACCGGCGCCAGCCAGCCCGGCAAGATCGGTGACAAGCTGGCTGCCGTGCTCAAAGAGCGTGGCCTTCCCCTGCCCGCCCCCCTGGCCTGCCCCACCACGCTGTGGGACGTGTTTGGCGAACAAGGCCACCCGGTGCGTGCCACGGTGTCGGACATGGGCCCGCTGCTACTGGGCCGCATGCTCAACCTGAACGAGACGCAGCTGGGCGTGCTCAACCTGGTGTTCAAGATCGCCGACGACAACGGCATGCTGCTGCTGGACCTGAAAGACCTGCGTGCCATGCTGCAGTACGTGGGCGACAACGCCAAAGACTTCACCACCGAATACGGCAACGTCAGCGCCGCCAGCGTGGGCGCCATCCAGCGCGGGCTGCTGCAGATCGAGCAACAGGGCGGCACGCAGTTCTTTGGCGAGCCCATGCTCAACATCCAGGACTTCATGCAGACCGTGGACGGTCACGGCGTGGTCAACATCCTGGCGGCCGACAAGCTCATGAACTCGCCGCGCCTGTACGCCACGTTTTTGCTGTGGATGCTGTCCGAGCTGTTCGAGCAACTGCCCGAAATCGGCGACCCCGAGCAGCCCAAGCTGGTGTTCTTCTTCGACGAGGCCCACCTGCTGTTCAACGAGGCGCCCAAGGTGCTGGTAGAGCGCATCGAGCTGGTGGTGCGCCTGGTGCGCTCCAAGGGCGTGGGCGTGTACTTTGTGACGCAGAACCCGCTCGACATCCCCGACAGCGTGCTGGCCCAGTTGGGCAACCGCGTGCAGCACGCGCTGCGCGCCTTCACCCCGCGCGACCAGAAGGCCGTGAAGGCCACGGCCACCACCATGCGGCAAAAGCCGGGCCTCGACATCGAAACCGCCATCACCGAGCTGGCCGTGGGCGAGGCGCTGGTGAGTTTTCTGGACGCCAAGGGCCGCCCCAGCGTGACCGAGCGCGTATTTGTGCTGCCACCGGGCAGCCAGCTCGGCCCCATCACGCCGCAGCAGCGCCAGGCGCTGATGGCCAGCTCGCTGGTCGCGGGCGTGTACGAAAAGGTGGTGGACCGCGAGTCGGCCTACGAAAAACTCAAGGGCCGCGCGGCTGATGCGGGCGAGCAGACGGGCAACGCTGCGGGCGGCAGCAATGGCAAGGTCGCCACCGGGGCGCCCGCCGAAGAAGGTGGCGGCCTGCTGGGCGGTCTGAATGACGTGCTGTTTGGCAGCACCGGCCCACGCGGCGGCAAGCGCGACGGCCTGGCGCAGACCATGGCCAAGTCGGCCGTGCGCACCATGGGCACGTCGCTGGGCAAGGAAATACTGCGCGGGGTGCTGGGCAGCATCTTCGGCGGCAGCAAACGCCGCTGATCACCGTCCACCCGGTCGATGGTTGCGGAGGGGACGGACTACCAAAACACCGCCCCGCCTTGCTGCCCCCACGAAAAGCGCGCAAAGGCCCACCCAAAGCCCCGATTGTCGCCCCTCCCAACCTTGCAGAGTTACCCCGTAACGATCTGGCCACACCCAAAAATCAGTCACAAATTAGTCATCTATCTGTCGTGAAATCGCCATACACAACAACAAAAAGGAGGGACGATGAAACGATTCGAACAGGGATTGCTGCGGTTGGGCGACAAGGCCATGCTGCTAGCCATCGCCGGGTGGATGGTGGCCATTGGCGGCTTTTTTGCGGGAGCCTGGCGCATTCGCGGGGTATGGGTTCTGTACTTCGTTGCCACCGTGGTCATCACTGCGCTGGTCATCCAGTGGACCACGGCGGTACGCCAGCGCACCATTCGCGAAGCCCCCCTGCCCCGCTTTCTGCAGCGCAAGCTGCGCGAAACCTACCCCCACCTGAGCACCCGCGACTGTGAGCTGGTGGAACGCGGCCTGCGCCAGTTCTTCATGGCCTGCCTGCGCAGCAACCAGCAGTTTGTGGCCATGCCCTCCAAGGCGGTCGATGCGCTGTGGCACGAATTCATCCTGCACACGCAGGCGTACAAACTGTGGTGCCAGAACGCACTGGGTTTCTTCTTGCACCACACACCCGCCGAGGCGCTGGGCCACAAGGCGCGCCACAACGACGGCCTGCGCCGCTGCTGGTACTGGGTGTGCAAGGAAGAATCCATCGACCCCAAGGCGCCCAGCCGCCTGCCCCTGCTGTTTGCACTGGACGCCAAGTTCGCGATTGCCGGAGGCTTCAGCTACGTGCCCGACTGCTCCGACATCGCCCGCAAGAGCGACGCGGGCGGCAGCGGCGGCGACAGCTACTGCGGCACCAGTTTTTCGGACGGCAGCTACAGCGGCAGCTCGGGCGACTTTGGCGGCGCCGAAAGTTCGGATGCAGGCAGCGACGGCGGCGGGGATGGCGGGGGCGATGGAGGCGGTTGTGGCGGCGGCGGGGACTGAGGGGCTGAGAACGGGGTCGGTGTCAGCCCCCGTGGGTCGGCCATCCCATCGAACCCAAAAACTCCTGCTTTCATAGCTACCAGCGCTTTATACATAAGCGCTAGAGGCCAAAAACACCCAAAGTCACCCAGGCGACGACCTGGCCTGCGTTCACCGGTCTACAGTGGTACCCCATGAACACCCTCACCTGCTTTTCCCTCAGCATCACCGACCATGTGGCCCATCTGGTTCTGAACAAACCCGAGGCCATGAACACCATGCACCCCACCTTCTGGCGCGAGCTGGACATGGTGCTGGCCCAGCTGCACCAGGCGGGCGAGGCGCGGGCGCTGGTCATCAGCAGCACCGGCAAACATTTCAGCGCAGGCATGGCGCTGGAGACCTTCGGCGGCGCCATCACCATGGACGACCAGAGCCCCGAGGGCCGGGCCGCCATCTTCGACCTGCTGACCGACATGCAGGCCACCTTCACCCGCATCGACAACCTGCGCATCCCCGTGATCATGGCCATACATGGCGGTTGCATCGGCGGCGCGGTGGACATGGTCACGGCGGGCTGCATCCGCTACGCGACGGCCGACGCGTTCTTCTGCATCCAGGAGATCAACATCGGCATGGTAGCCGACGTGGGCACGCTGCAACGCCTGCCCAAACTCATCCCGCTGGGCGTGGTCAAGGAGCTGGCCTATACCGGCCGCCGCCTGAGCGCGGCCAAGGCCCTCGACTACGGCCTGGTCAACGAGGTGTTCGACACGCAGGAGGCCATGCTGGCCGCCGCCTTGCAGTGTGCCAAAGAGATCGCGTCCAAACCCCCCGTGGCCATCTGGGGCACCAAGCAGGCTGTGAACTACGCCCGCGACCACAGCGTCGAAGACAGTCTGCGCCAGATGGGCTGGCTGCAAGGCGCCATCTGGAGCAACCAGCATGTGCGCGAATCGGTCGCGGCCATGAAGCAAAAACGCGGAGGGGATTTCCCGGCGTTGGCACCATTGCGCCGGTTCAGCGAATTGGGCTGAACGGCCGACCCATGGGATGGCCACTCTGCCGACCACGCATTGTCAGTAACACCGCAGGCCGCCCGCGGAACATCAAAATTCATAGCTGCTAGCGCTTGATACACAAGCGCTAGAGGCTATTTTTGCTTGAATAGACGCGGCAGACGGCTATCATGAGGCACCAGGGGCCAGCGTGCGCCCCGGCACACAGGGACGCCACCAATGACCTTGCCCAGCCTCACACTGCCCACCTACGAAGACGTGGTCACCGCCGCCCAGCGCCTCTCCGGCAAAGCGCACCGCACACCCGTGCAGCGAAGCGCTCACATGGAAGAGCGCCTGGGTGCCAAGCTGTTCTTCAAATGCGAGAACATGCAGCGCACGGGCGCCTTCAAGTTTCGCGGCGCCTACAACGCTCTGGCCCAATTCAGCGACGCGCAGCGTGAGGGGGGCGTGCTCACCTTCTCGGCAGGCAACCACGCGCAGGCAATTGCACTGTCGGCGCGCCTGCTGGACATGCCCGCGCTCGTGGTGATGCCGGAAGACGCCGCCCATTCCAAGATGGCGGCCACGCGTGAATACGGCGCTCAGGTCGTCACCTACAACCGCCATACCGAGGACCGTGAGGCCATCAGCCGCCAGTTGGCCCAGGAGCGTGGCATGACGCTGGTGCCCCCGTTCGATCACGCCCACGTCATTGCAGGCCAGGGCACCGCTGCCCTTGAGCTGCTGCAAGAAGTGCCCGATCTGGACTATCTCTTCGTCAGTCTGGGGGGCGGTGGCCTGCTGTCGGGCAGCCTGCTGGCAGCGCAGGCGCTCGCGCCGCACTGCAAGGTCATCGGGGTCGAACCCGCAACCGCCAACGACGCCCAACAGTCGCTGCACGCCGGGCACATCGTGCGCATTGCGCACCCGCAAACCATTGCCGATGGCGCCCAGGCCCAGGCACTGGGCGACCTGACCTTTCCCATCATTCGCGACCACGCGGAAGACATCATCACCGTCAGCGACCAGCAACTGATCGAGGCCCTGCGGTTTTTTGCCGAGCGCATGAAGATCGTTGTCGAACCCACCGGCGCCCTCGCCTTTGCCGGTGCGCAGGCGTTTTCGGGTGAAGACGATGGGGCCAGGCTGCTGCAGGGCGAGCGCGTGGGCATCATCATCAGCGGCGGCAATGTGGACCTGGCCCGATACTCACGGTTTCTGGCAGATTAAACATTCTCCCCCCCCGATGCGACTACGTCGCCGCCCCCTCAGGGGGCGGCCCCAGCGGCCCGGCAAAGCCGGTTCCGCGGGGCCACTGGCGTTGGACCGCTCCAGTTTCCACGCCCAGAGGGCGAAGGGGCGTCAAAATACGGCCACCGCTATTCATTCACCCCCTGCAGACCAAAGGCCGCGCCATGAGCACCGCTACCAACAACAACGTCACCGTCATCACCCACCCCCTCGTCCAGCACAAGCTCACGCTGATGCGCAGAAAAGACGCCAGCACCAACAGCTTTCGACGCCTGCTGGGCGAGCTCTCCACGCTGATGGCCTATGAAGTCACGCGCGACATGCCCTTGCAGGATTTCGAGATCGAAACTCCGCTGGAGACCATGACTGGCAAGGTCATTGATGGAAAAAAACTCGTGCTCGTGTCGATCCTGCGTGCCGGCAACGGCTTTCTGGACGGCATGCTCAACGTGGTGCCCGGCGCGCGCGTGGGCCACATCGGCCTGTACCGCGACCCGGCTACGCTGCAGCCCGTGGAGTACTACTTCAAGATGCCGTCTGAAATGGAAGAGCGCGACATCATCGTGGTCGATCCCATGCTGGCCACCGGCAACTCGGCCGCCGCTGCCGTGGCCCGGCTCAAGCAGCTCAAGCCCCGCTCCGTCAAGTTCGTGTGCCTGCTGGCCGCGCCCGAAGGCATCGCCACCCTGCAAAAGGCGCACCCCGATGTGCCGATCTTCACGGCGGCCATCGACCGCGAGCTCAGCGAACACGGCTACATCCTGCCGGGGCTGGGGGATGCGGGCGACCGGATTTTTGGCACCAAATAGACTGATCGCTACGGCCACCGGGCCAATCAAAGGCAGGCGGGCATCCCGGCGTGGAGCGCGCTGCGATGCAGCACGGCCCCGCGCCAGGCAGCCCCTCCATGCGCCTTGAAAGATGGGCTTTTTTGTTCAGACCGCTGGCGGTGGCCCCATCGGCGTGCACAGCTCGACCAGTGCGCCGTTGATGTCCGCCACGTAGGCCACCGTCTGGCCCCAAGGCATCTGAGCGGGGGCCTGCACCGTGCGGGCACCGGCATCCACAGCGCGCTGCACGGCGGCGGCCACATCGGGGGTGGTGAACGCGATCTCGAAAGTGGGGGCATCAGCCGATGTGCGCTGAGGGTTCTTGCCCAGCTCAGCCATCAAACGCAGCGACGAAAAGGCCAGCGCAGTGGCGCCCGTGTCCAGCTCGCCATAGTCGCCCGCTTCGTGCACGAAGCGACGCTGGAAGCCGAATGCAGACTCATAGAAGGCGATGGTTTTGAGAACATCTTCGACGTAGACAATCGTGTAGCTGAATTGCATGCCGCGTTCCTTGGAAACAAAGGGGTGAAATCTATCGCAGGCGCCACGGTGCAGGCACCGCGGGCCATCTCCCGCTTGAGATCTAGATAGCCGACAACATCCTCACCCGGCGACCACGCCGACGCGTTTCAATCTATAAAAAAATAGGCTCTAGCACTTATTGGATAAGCGTCAACAGCTATATTTTTTATAGCAAAAAGCGATAACATCAATGCCATGCAGAGCCCCGTATGACGCCCCTGCGTGGCTCTGCGACGGCTCTGCGACGGCGATAGTCAGCGCGTCGGCAGCGGTCCGCCTCGCCGCCCCATCAGTGGCTGGCAGATAACGGCAGGCTGGCCGGGGCCACATCGCCCGCAGGCCGGTGCGGGGCACAGGGCGCAGACGACACCATTTCGACCCGATTGCGTCCCCGCTGTTTGGCGAGATACATGGCTTCGTCCGCCCGCTGCAACACGGTTTCAGGCGCCTCAACGCCCTGGGTCAGAGCCACGCCCACGCTCACCGTTATCGCGATGGGCCGTGCGGAATCTGCCGCACAGGGGCTCGCCTCCAGCAGTGCACGCAGGCGCTCTGCAACCGCCAGGGCGCCAACGCCATCGGCATTGGGCAAGAAGATGGCGAATTCTTCGCCCCCGATCCGCCCCATCACGTCTTCGTTGCGCAGGCACTGCTGGGCCACGTTGACAAAGTGCCGCAGCACCGCGTCTCCACCCTGGTGGCCTCGGGTGTCGTTGACTTGCTTGAAATGGTCGAGATCGAGCACCAGCACGGGCAATGGTTTGCGCACGCGCTGGGCATTGCTGAGGGCCTTGTCCAGCAGCGTAAGGAACGCGCGCCGGTTGAACACACTGGTCAGGGGGTCTACCTCTGCCAGGTGCCGCAGCTCGTTGGTGATGAATTCATTGATCAACATGACCGTGCCAAAACCAATCAGCACCAGTGTGACGATGGATTCAAGAACCACGATGGACGACAGGGATGAGGGCAGCGATGAATCACCTTGCAGCGCGAGCAATTTGAAGGCCAAGGGCCGCATGAGCACAAAAATGCCATGCGCGCAGAGCATCCCCCCAAACAGATAGCGCATGGGCACCCGGTGGAACCCGCCACGCACCAGCGTATGCGCTGTCAGCAAAAAGAACACCCCGGAAAACAACCCCGCCATCACAAACCGCGCGCCCGGGTTTGGCTGGACATCGGTGAAATAGACCGACGCGCCCACCAGCCCCGCCAGCGCCAGCGCGGCGTATCCACGGGGTATGGGTGCGCGCCCCATATAAGCCCTGCTGCCCAGCCAGCACAGGTAGCCCGTCAGCGCGATAGCCACCTGGGCAAGCACCACCGACACCACCTCGGGCACCGGGCCGCGCACCAGCAGGTTGCAGCAAAACACCGCCGCGCTCAGAAACGAAAACACCCAGTACCGCAGCCCGGGGATGTGGCGATTGAAATGCCAGACGGCGTAAAGCACCGCAGTCACCAAGGACGACAGCACGGCCGCCAAAACGATCAACGTGGGGCTATGCACAGGGGCGTATCAACCATAAAAAGAAGAGGCAACGTCAAGGCTGACAATTTAACGCAGGGCAGTACAAAGCGGGGGGCTGGCGAGAGGTGAATGGAGAGGCCCAAGCGCTGCATCCCTTCGTTGCCTGCAAATGCCAGCAAACCAATCGACCCACCGCCCCGTTCCCTGAGCGACGTGATGACATGTCACGCGCCCTGTGCATGTTAACCACCCAGCACCGCGTCACAATGACAGCGCTTGTTCATGCTGTTGCATAGGTGCCTATTCCTGCACATGGCATTCACGGCGCAGCAGCGCCAGCGCATCGTGCAACTGGTAGTCCATGTCGCTGAGCAGGGTCCCCAGCGCATCCTGGAGAAACCCGTTCCACAGGGCGATGTAGTCCTGCTCGTGCACGCCGGGTGCATGGCCGCGGATGAAGTCGAGCACCAGTTCCGGTTGCAACCCGTTTTTGCGCATCTTGCGCACCAGGCTTGCTGCGGTTTTCTCGGTGAGCAGCGTCTTTTTGGGTGCGCCTGCAGCCAGGCACAAAAACAGCGTGAGCAGCGAATGCTCGTCGTCATTGCCCTGCACGGTCTTCACCCAGGTTTTGCTCGCCGGTTGCGGTGGCTCGTCCTGCGGCTCCAGATCGTCGAGGCTGCGGTGGTAGTCATCCACCTCGGCCAGGGGGTCGTCGAGCAGAAAATAGCGCGCGCGAAAGCTGCTGGTGGGGCGCAATAGCGGGCGCAGCGGCGTGGTGGTCTCCAGCAGACGCGGCAGCTCGGCCAGCACGGTGGCGCACTGGGCTTGCAAGGGGCCTTGCAGCTCGGCGGGCAGGCCGGGCGGCAAACGCAGTTGTGCGGGGGCCGCGTGTTTCTTCTTGCGCAAGGCCACCACCTGCTTCTCCAACGACACGGCATTGGGCCATTCGCCCAGCGCCATGGCCTTGGGTGCCAGGGCTTGCATGAGCAACCCGGTACGGATCACCGCCTCGGCGTCGGCGCCTGCGGCTTCGAGCTCATCGCTGTCCAGGTCGTATTGCTCGGCAAGCCATTGGGCGGCGTCCATGGCCTGCGCGATCTGGCTGCGGCGAGCCAGCTCAACGCGGTAGTCGGCATGGCTGCGCAGCGACCAAACGGCCAGCAAGGGGGTTTCGGCATCGGCATAACCGGCCATGCCGAAGTTGCTGCTCTCGGGCATGGCGATCAGGCGCTTGAGCATGTCAGAGCCGCCCTTGGAACGCGACAGGAATGAATGGTCGCGCAGGGAGACGGCGGCTTTGTGAAGGTCGCCATCCGTGGTGTCCAGCAGGTACAGGCTGATGAGGTTCACCATGCGGTCGCGCGCCTTTTCCAGCTCGGGCCGCAGGAACTCGCTGCCAAAGTACCGCGCAATCTGCACCATGCCTTTGGGCGCATCGGTGTCGATGGCCGCGAGCCGTTCGGCATCGACGATGCCGTGCTGCACGCCATATACCAGCGCCTTTTCAAAGAACGGGCGGGCGTCGTGGAGTTGCAGGGCGTTAGCGCCCGCTGGCAAATCAGAAGCTGTCGTAGGGGACAAGGTCATGCAGGTACTCCATCACGTTGCGCGTTACTCATGCCCTTTGCAACGGGCGCGGCCCCAACCAGGACCGCCGAGCAAGGGCCGCCCCGCAGCGAGGGCGGTGTCCCCCTTCCCGAATGGCGCAGCCATTCGAGAGAAGGGGGAAGGCGCAAAGCGCCTCAGGGGGTTGTTCTCTAGATCGCAGACTCTTCGTCCGATGCACGGGCCGCGGGCGTGGCCTTGCCCCGGTCGGTGTCGCTGGTCTCGAATTTGCCATCGTTCTCGTCGGCGGGCTCTTCACCATCTTCCTGACCCAGGTCGAACGCACGGGCCTTGGCGCGCAGCACCAGCAGGGTTTCAATGAACAGGTCGCGGCATTCATAGCGCAGCAGCCAGGCCATGTGCATCCAGTCGCGGTCGGCCACCTCATCGAGGTCGATGCGCGGCTGCACGTAGCCCGAGGCCAGCAACTCATCATCGGTGAGTGTGGGGCCGTAGTCTTCGGTGGCGTCAAAGGTGCCGGTGCGGGCAAACGCCTCCACGCGGCTCCACTTCTCGGCAAAGTAGTTGGCCAGGGCTTCGCTGCCGCCTTCAAGCTCGCCAATGGCGGTGAGAAATTCCACCGGGTCGGCGTCGTCACGAAACACCACGGCGTTGACCATGTTGCGCAGATGCTGGTGGGTAAGGTCTTTGTATTGCTTTTCAAGCACCATCGCACGCGCAAACTGCTCGGGGGTGACCAGCAGGTTCACCACCGACGCCTTGGAATCGTCGTACTCGCGCATCACGGCCAGGATGTCTTTGGGCGCGAGCTGGTCCAGCACCACCATGAGCGCGTTGTCGCCATCGGTGTCGGCCAGTTCGGCCAGCGCCGACTCGGCACCCACGATGTCACCGGCCGCGATGAGGCTGGTGGTTTTGGTGATCAGGGCCAGATGGCTGTTGGTGCTGCTATTGCTCATGGTCGGTCTCTTTGGGTGGTGGGGTTGCACAGCGCCCATGGGCACTGTGCAAGGCGCACAAACGGTGCACGCCGCCGGGGTGACGGCGAACAGCAACGCAAAGCTTCAATCCTTGCGGTCAAAACCTGCGTCGGCCAGCCAGTTGGAGCTCGCCTCGTCGCGGGTGCGGCTGTTGCTGGGCTCTGTGGCATCGTCGGCGCTGAGCGTATTGAAATCGTCGTCGTGCTCAAGCGCATCTTCGCCATCGGCGCCCTCTTGCGCGTGATCGCCATCGGCATGCAGGGCCGATGCCGCATGGGCCGCCATGCGCGCATGCATGTGCAGATATTCGAGCCCGGCGGCCACGGTCATGAAACGTGCGCCTTGTGGTTCACGCAGCACCGTTTGTGCCAGGCTCTGGGCCCAGGGCTCCAGGGCCACGGCGTGTGCAATCTCTTGCCAGTCTGGCAGACCGTCGACCGGCAAGCCCAGCACACGTTCTATCGCAGCGGGTTTGGTGAAACGAAAACCGTGGTGAAACACCACCGCCACCATTTCGGGCGCCAGCTCCATCATCTGCACCAGAAACGCGATTTCGTTGCGCTTTTCGGCCAGCCGCTTGCGCAGCACATCCTTGCCTTCGGAGTCGGAAAGCAGATCGTCGAGTTCGGCCTGATAGGCCGAGCGCAGGTCATGAAAGTAGGGAGAAATTTTCACTGAGATGAAGAGGAAGATGAGGAAAGAATGTTTCTGGAATAGGTCTGCCAGATCTCTTGAGCAGTCTGCAGCGGGTCATCGAGCAGGTTGCGGCGGCGGTTGTCGTCGTAGGCTTGCCGTGCCGTGTCGTCTGACAGCACTTCATAGGCCTTTTGCACCGCCTGAAAGCGCAGCGCGGCGTCGTGGGCGTCGTTACGGTCGGGGTGGTAGAACGAGGCTTTCTGGCGAAACGCCTTCTTGATGTCCGCCAGCGTGGCATGGGCCGACACCCCGAGGGCGGCGTAGTGGTCTGCAGTCATGGCATGAAGAAGGAGTGAACGCCGTCTGAGGGCCGGCCTTGCGCACAACCCCAAGCGCTAAAGCGCATGAAAGTCGGACGTACGGAGGCTGTAGAAAGAGCGTGGAAATTGGAGGAGCAGCAGAAAAAGGAGATAGCGCCAGAGGAGAAAGAGCCGGAAGCTGAAGGCGACGTGCCACAGGGGCGATCGTTACCACCACGGCCCACGGGCGCCCGCCCAGATGTGCGCTGCGCCCGCAAGCGGCCGTGGTGTTTCGTTTTCGTCAACCGCCCAGGCTCACATAAACGTTTTGCACATCGTCATTGCCGTCGATGGCCGCCAGAAAGCTCTCGACTTCTTCGAGCTGTTCGGCGCTCAGGCTGGCGGGGTCGACGGGGGTTTTGGGCTTGTAGCCCAGCTTGGCCGACAACACCGTAAAACCATGCGCCGGCAACGCGCGGCTGACGAGGTCGAGCTCGGTCGGGTCGGTCCAGAACGTGGTGTAGCCCTCTTCGTCGCCCGGCTCGCAGTCTTGCGCACCGGCTTCGATAGCGGCTTCTTCAGGGTCGGCACCGGCCACGGCAGGCTCGGCTTCGATGATGCCGACATGGTCAAAATCCCAGGCCACCGAACCCGAGGTGCCCAACTGCCCCTTGCGAAACAACACGCGCATTTCGGGGGCCGTGCGTTTGACGTTGTCGGTCAGGCACTCGACCATCACGGCCACCTGGTGGGGCGCAAAACCTTCGTAGATCACCCGCTCGTAGCTCACGGCATCGGCACCCGTGCCCGAACCCTTTTTGATGGCACGCTCGAGCGTGTCTTTGGGCATGGACGCCTTGCGGGCCTGCTCCACCACCAGACGCAACTTGGAATTGCTGGCCGGATCAGCCCCGCCGCGCGCCGCGACGGTGATTTCCTTGACCAGCTTGCCAAACAGCTTGCCCCTGGCATCGGCGACCAGCGCCTTGCCCTTTGCTTTCCACTGTGCGCCCATGATGGATCTCTTTTCCTTAATGTGTTGGCGCTGCGAAGCGCCGGTTTTTTGATATGTATCACCGGAACCATGCCTGCGCAAAAGCACAAAACCGGCGCAAAAAGGGCGCCGGGCACGATGGAACCGAACCCTCTAGATTACCACTGTGGGCAGTTTGGGCCCCAGCCGCGCCTGAAAACCGTCCTGCCGCCATCGCTGCCCTGTGTCGACCCATGTGTCGGCCTATATCTCGGCCCCTCTTCCTACTCAAAGTCACACCGTCACGCCGCCCTGCCCGCCGGGCGCGGTAACCTTAGAGCCTGTTCAAAGGCAATGCGTTCTTGTTTCCTCCCCCTATTCGCCTTCACCCGGTAACTGATTGATGCTCAATACCCTGTGGCTGGGATTTTTTATCGTCGCCGCCGTGGCAGCGTTGGCGCAATGGCTGGTGGGCGGCAACGCCCAGGTTTTTGCGGCCATGGTCGAAGCCCTTTTTGGCATGGCCAAGCTGTCGGTCGAGGTGATGGTGCTGCTGTTTGGCACGCTGACGCTGTGGCTGGGGTTTTTGCGCATCGCCGAAAAGGCCGGCATCGTCAACGCACTGGCGCGGGCTCTGGCGCCCCTCTTCACGCGGCTGATGCCCGGCGTGCCCCGCGGCCATCCGGCGCTGGGCCTGATGACGCTGAACTTTGCCGCCAATGCCCTGGGGCTGGACAACGCAGCCACGCCCATTGGCCTCAAGGCCATGCGAGCGCTGCAAGAGCTCAACCCCGAGCCCGCAACGGCCACCAACGCACAGATCCTTTTTCTGGTGCTCAACGCATCGTCGCTCACGCTGCTGCCGGTGACCATTTTCATGTACCGCATGCAACAGGGCGCCCCCGACCCCACGCTGGTGTTCCTGCCGATCCTGCTGGCCACCTCGGCGTCCACGCTGGTCGGCCTGGTCAGCGTGGCGGTGGTCCAGCGGCTGCCACTGCTCAGCCCCGTAGTGCTGGCTTATCTGCTGCCGGTGGGGCTGCTTCTGGCGGGGTTCATGGCCCTGCTCTCCACCATCAGTGGCGCGGCGCTGGCACAGCTGTCATCGCTGCTGGGCAACCTCACCCTTTTTGCGCTCGTTCTGGCGTTTGTGGTGATAGGCGCTTGGCGCAAGGTGGCCGTGTACGAAGCCTTCATCGAAGGCGCTCGCGAAGGTTTTGATGTCGCCAAAAACCTGCTCCCCTATCTGGTGGCCATGTTGTGTGCCGTGGGCGTGCTGCGTGCGTCGGGGGGCCTCGCGTATTTGCTGGACGGCATTCGCTGGTGCGTGGAACACGTGGGCATGGACACCCGGTTTGTGGACGCCATGCCCACCGCATTGGTCAAGCCGTTTTCGGGCAGCGCTGCGCGCGCCATGCTGATCGAGACCATGCAAACCTATGGCGTGGACAGCTTCCCCGCCCTGGTGGCCGCCACCGTGCAAGGGAGCACCGAAACCACGTTCTACGTGCTGGCCGTGTACTTTGGAGCGGTGGGCATCCAGCGCGTGCGACACGCTATCCCCTGCGCGCTGGTGGCCGAGTTGGCGGGAGTGCTGGCGGCCATTGGGGTCTGCTACTGGTTTTTTGGCTGAATTCTGCAAAGGCGCCGCCACGAAAAGGGCCTGCATGCGGCGCAGTATCGGCGCGATGGCATGGACGATGGCATGGGCCTGCACGAGCGGGATGCCAGCGCGCGTGTCTTAAGCGCCTATTCAAAGAGACCGCAGCCCACGACGCGCCGATTTATTTGAACGAAAATACCCGCCAGCGCTTATGCGGCAAGCGCTAGCAGCTATCAATTCAAGAGTGAATTGGCGGTGCCGCCACCAGATCCCATTCAGCCACCTGCTCGTTGGTGGCCACCAGGCGCCCCACCAGCAGCTTGATGAAGGCCTTGTCAAAACACGACTGCAGGGCCTCGGACGCACCACGCAATGCTGGGTTGCGCACCTTGAGCACCAGCACCTCGGTCTCGGCCACGGCGGTGGCGGTGCGCACGGGGGATTCGGGGCGCAGAAAGGTCATTTCACCAAAGGTCACGCCCGCATCCAGCGTGCACAGCTGCCAGTTCTGGCGGTGAATGCCCACCTGGCCCTCAATAAGGATGCAGAACGAATCGCCCACCGCGCCCTCGCTCATCAGCGCGGTGCCGCGTGGCACGCGGCGCCAGTGGCCCAGGCGCATCAACTCCCACAGCGCCACATCGTGAAAGCCGGCAAAGAACGGCAGTGCGCGCAAGCGCGTAAAACGTTCGGTCTCGGTGTCTTGCGATTTCTGGCGCGGCAGGCTGCGCGAGATGGCGATCAAGGCGTTCGCCCAGTCCTCCCACTGCGCAAAGCGCTCTTGTGGCGCCTTGGCCAGCGCGCGCAGCACAAAAGCATCGACCTCGGCCGGCAACGAGGCGCGCAGCAGGCCGGGGGCGGTGGGCTCCTCGTGGCCGATACGGTACAGCGTGGCAAAGTCGGAGTCCCCATCAAAAGGCCGCCGGCCCGTGAGCAACTCATACAGCACCACCCCGAGGGAGAACATGTCGCTGTGGTGCGTGAGATCTTGTTCGCGCACCTGCTCGGGCGACATGTACGAGGGTGACCCCACCAGGCCCGCCAGTTGGGTGGCCTCGCTGCGCAGCGACAGTGCGGCGCCAAAGTCCGTGAGCTTGACGTTGCCATCCCGCGCGAGCAACAGGTTGGCGGGTTTGATGTCCCGGTGCACCAGGCCTTCGCGGTGGGCGTATTCGAGCGCATTGCCGCACTTGAAGGCGATGTCCAGCACCTGGGACACCGGCAGCAGGGTGTCTGGCGTGGCAAAGTCTGACAGCGGCCGACCGTCCACATACTCCAGCACGAGATAGGGCGGCTGCGCCTCTTCATCGGCATCCAGCAACCGCACGATGTGGGGGTGGCGCAAGCGCCCCGACAAGGCCGCTTCATTGTGCAGGAGCTTGCGGTAGCGCTCGGCCTGGCCTGGCTGCTGCAGCAAGTGCGCGTGGGTCTGCTTGATGGCTACCCTGCGGCCCCGAAAGCCATCCAGCGCCAGATAAACCACCCCGCTCGCCCCCCGCCCCAGCTCCCGTTCGATGCGGTATTTGCCAATAGTGGCCGGTGGTGCCGAGGAGGGATTGACCATGGCCGGGCTCCATCAGGATGAAGGGACAAGAAACGCTGTTCGGCTAGGAACAATCGGCCAGGGCCTGCTCGAAATCTGCCAGCAGGTCTTCCACCTCCTCCAGCCCCACCGACAGGCGGATCATGCTTTCGGCAATGCCCATGGTGGCGCGCACCGCAGGGCCCGCCTCCCAAAAGATGGTGTGGGCCACAGGGATGATGAGCGTGCGGGTGTCGGCCAGGCCCGTGGCCTTGATGGGCAACCGCAGGCGGTTGCACACGGCCAGGCACTGCGCCGGATCGCGCAGCTCAAACGACAGCAGCCAGGAGCCGGCCTTGAGGTGTTTGCGCGCCCGCTCATGCTGCGGGTGAGACGGCAGCATGGGGTACAGCACCCTGGCGATGGCAGGGTGCTGCTCCAGCCACTGGGCCAGTACCAGTGCCGTGGCGCTGGTGCGGTCCATGCGCAATGCCAAGGTTTCGGCGCCCACCGCCAACTGGTGTGCTGCTTGGGATGACAGCGTGCCACCCATGTCACGCAAACCCTTCTTGCGCAATTGCTGCAGTCCCCAGCCTTTGGGGTCGCCCTTGCGGTAGGGGTCATAGATGTTGGGATAAACCGACCAGTCGAACCGCCCCGTGTCCGTGACCGAGCCCCCCAAGGCATCGCCGTGCCCGCCAATGCTCTTGGTCAGCGAATTGACCACCAGGCCAGCGCCCACCGTGGCCGCGCGAAACAGATACGGAGAGGCCACGGTGTTGTCCACCACATACAGCACACCGCGCTCCTGGCACAGCGTGCCGATGCCCTCCAGATCGGGGATCTGCGTGCCAGGGTTGGCAATGGTCTCCACAAACACCATGCGGGTGTTGGGGCGCAAGGCGGCCGCCACCTGAGCTGCGTCGGTGGCATCGACGGTGGTCACTTCAACGCCCAGATCGGCCAGCGTGCCCAACACGCTGTTGGTGTTGCCAAAGACAAACTGGCTGGCCACCAGGTGGTCGCCCGCCTTCAGCAGCGTCAGAAATACGGCGCAGATGCCAGCCATGCCGGTCGAGAACACGATGGTGCCCTGCCCTTGTTCCATCTGCGTGAGCTTGCCTTCCAGCGCGGCCGTGGTGGGCGTGCCTTGGCGGGCGTAGTTGAAACCGCCTTTCGCGGTGCCCTGAAAGACGGCAATCAGGTCTTCCACCTGGTCGTAGCCGTATTGCACCGAGGTGTGGACGGGCTTGTGGATAGCGCCCTGTTCGGCGCCGCCCAGGCGGTCGGCATGCACGATCTGGGTGGTGAAACGGTGGTTGTGCGGTGTCGTCATAAAAATCTACAGCAGTTTCTACTGGTCTACGTGCAAGGCATGGCGAGGGACACTGGCACGCCCCCATGCCAGCGCACCTGTGGAACTGGCTTTGCCAGGCCTCCGGGTGCATCCCCTTCCCGCGAAGCGAGAGAGGGGGAAGGCGTGCAGCGCCTCAAGGGGTTATCTCTCCGGCGCAACGTGCTCGGCGTAATCGTACAAGGCGCCAAGGATGTCCTGTGCGCGCTCGTCTGCGGTTTCCGACAACGCGTCGATCTCGGAAAAGAGCTGCTCGACCGTGCGTGCGCCCCCCTGGCCGTCAAACAGGCAAGCCGCGCGGTGGGCGTCCCAGCGCTCTTGCTCCTCGGGCGCCAGGGTTTCGGGGTAGTTGCGGGCGCGGTAGCGCCACACCAGCTCGGCCAGGCGCGGGTCGTCAAAGCCGGTGCGGGCCGTGGCCAGCTTGGCCCCGCTCAAGCCACGCAGGTCGTTCAAATGGCGCCGGTCGTTGTTGCCCACAAAACCGCCGTACAAGTCCAGGTCCACATCGGGCGCGGGCTCGGCGGGGCGCGCAAACACGGCGGGCCAGATGCCGCTCATGTCGGGCAGGCTGCGCGCCACCTCGGCATGCTGCGCCGCCTGCGCCAGATCAATGCCCCAGCGCTGCGCGAGCGCGGGGGTGAGCGTGTTCACATTGCCCACCACCATGGGCGACTTGTTCAGGTGGATGGTTTTGATGGGCAGGCGCGTGACGCCGTCGGGCAAGTCCGCTGCGCGGGTGAACATGCGCAGGCGGATATCGTCCACGTTGAGGGTGGCTAGCTCGCTGGGGTCGTGCGCCAGGTCCCAGGCAATCAGCTCGTTCTTGTTGGTGGGGTGGCTGGCCAGCGGCCACATCACACCCAGACAGCCGCGCTCGACGGGGAACATGCCCGACACGTGCAAAAACGGCCGGGCGGTGGCCGCGGTGGCGGGCAGACGCAATTCGGTAGCGACGCGGTCCTTTTTGTGCAGCGCCAGCGCAAAATCGAACAGCTTGGCGTTGTGCTGGCGGATAAGGCGCGCCAATGCGATGGTGGCCCGCACGTCTGACAAGGCATCGTGCGCGGCTTCGTGCAGCAGGCCATTGGCTTTGGAGAGGTGCTCGAGCTTGAAGCTGGGTGCACCGTCGTCTTTCGTGGGCCAGGTGATGCCGTCAGGCCGCAGCGCGTACGTCATGCGCACCACGTCGAGCAGATCCCAGCGGCCGCACTGGTTCTGCCACTCGCGCGCATAGGGATCAATGAGGTTGCGCCAGAACATGAAGCGCGTGATCTCATCGTCAAACCGGATGGTGTTGTAGCCCACCCCGATGGTGCCGGGCTGGGCGAACTCGGACTCGATACGGTTCGCGAAATCCCGCTCTGGCAGGCCTTTTTCAAGGCACAGCTGGGGTGTGATGCCGGTGATGAGGCACGACGCCGGGTCGGGCAGGTAGTCGTTGGCCGGCTGGCAATACATCATCAGCGGCGCGCCGATTTCATTGAGTTCGGCGTCGGTGCGGATGGCGGCAAACTGCGCGGGGCGGTCGCGCCGGGTGTCGGCGCCAAAGGTTTCGTAGTCGTGCCAGAGAAAGGTGTGGGAAGCCATGGGCGACGGGCCAACGAGGGCGGGACAAGAACGATACGGCAAATGTAACCTGATTTAGTGTCATTTTGACCCCAGGCGCTTGTATATCAAGCGTCAACAGCTATCAAAATAGTAGTAAAAAGCACGCTATTTCGCTTCACGCCGTGATACACCTGCCGCGCGGCAGACACGCCGCCGCGCGGGACAATAGCGCATGCCTCGTACCTTCCCCACACATCGCTCCGCCACGCGCCACTTCACATTCAGACAGATCGGCGCCCTCAGCGCTGTCAGCGCCCTCATGGTGACGCTGACGCTGGTGGGCTGCGCCACGGCCCCGGGCTCAGCCAGCCGCCCCGCCGCAGAGCCCACCCCACCACCGGCGGGGGTGCCGGTTGCACCTGATGCATCCTATGCGCCCGCCCCCACTGCCACGCACGTTGCGCCAGCACCCACCCAAAACGCCGCCCGCCAGATTGCAGCCGCTGCCAACGCGACGCCCGCCCCCGCGGTGGACCACATCGCAGGCTTTACGGCGTGGAAGACCTCCTTCATGGCACAGGCACTGCAGACAGGCATCCAGCCCCAGACGGTGCGCAATGTGCTGGCCAATGCGCAGTGGCAACCCCGCGTGGTGGAGCTGGACGGCGCACAGCCCGAATTCACCCGCACGCCCTGGGCCTACCTCGACAGCGCCGTATCGGCACAGCGCATCGCACAAGGGCGCGCCAAGCTGGCCGAATACGCGGTACCGCTGCAAGGGGCTGCCGACCGCTATGGCGTGCCCGCAGAAATGATCACGGCGATATGGGGCATGGAGAGCAACTACGGCAGCAATTTCGGCACGTTCCGCACCGTGGACGCCCTGGCCACGCTGGCCTATGAGGGCCGCCGCCGGTCATGGGCCCAGAGCGAGCTGCTGGCAGCGCTGCGCATCATCGACCAGGGCGACATCACATCTGAACGGATGATCGGCTCGTGGGCCGGCGCCATGGGACACACGCAGTTTCTTCCCTCGGTGTTTTTGGCCCATGCGGTGGATGCAGACGGCGATGACCATCGAGACATCTGGGGCAGTGTCCCCGATGTGGCGGCATCCACAGCGGCCTTCCTGGCAGGCGAAGGCTGGCGCCGTGGGGAACCTTGGGGGCGTGAGGTGCGGCTGCCACCGGGTTTTGATTACGCGCGGGCGGAGCTGAGTGTGCGCCAGCCTTCTGGCAAGTGGGCGGCTGAAGGCGTGGTGGCCATGGATGGACAGCCATTGCCCGCACTGGACAGCACCGCCATCGTTGCGCCCGCCGGTGCGCGCGGGCCGGCATTTCTGGTGGGACACAATTTTCGAACGCTGCTGCGCTACA
This sequence comes from Acidovorax radicis, assembly GCF_020510705.1. NCBI lineage: Bacteria > Pseudomonadati > Pseudomonadota > Betaproteobacteria > Burkholderiales > Comamonadaceae > Acidovorax > Acidovorax radicis. Next base: position 2,492,131 of record NZ_CP075184.1, on the reverse strand, counting down.
ACAATGCGCTGACCTATGCGCTGGGTGTGGCGCAGCTAGCGCAGCAAATCGGCGGCGGAGCCCCCATTGCTGCAGACTGGCCCCGCGACCTGGAGCCGCTATCGCAAGCGCAGATACAGACCCTGCAGTCCGCGCTGAATGCACGCGGGTTCGATACAGGCCACCCGGATGGCGTCCTCGGCCCTGCCACCCGGGGGGGATTGCGGCGCTACCAACAAAGCGAGGGGCTGGCGGCAGATGGCTATGCGACGATGGATTTGCTGAACAGGCTCACCGAGTCATCCCAGCCCGTGCTGGGAACGCCGGTTTCGCAAGATTTGCGCTGACCGGGCGAACTACAACGCCGCTCTGGCGGCGTGCTCTGCATCGGAATGCAGCGACGTGCTCAATTGGTCCACGATCACGGACCAAGGAGCATCGGATTTGAGCTGATCCAACAAGAGCTCGCGCTGCGATGCACTCCAGTACGCAGCATCGCCAATCGGTACGGCGGTGGGCAACTGGTGGCTCTTGATGAATTGAGCGATGCCCTCTTCGGTGGCGTCCAGACCGAGTTGCAGGAAAAGATGGGTCATGGTGGGTTCGGTCGTGATCATGAAAACTCCTTGAATGAGAAAGTCAAAGCAGCCGCAGCAGCCAAGGCGATAAACATAGCAGCTTGGCGCGCATCACCACACCTGCCATCGCCGTATTCATCGCGGTTTGCTCAAGAGGCGCCTTGAGCCTGCGGGGCGGGCACACGCCATCTGGCACCGTTTGGCGGCATGCGCTGACACAATGCACGCCACCACCTGTTGTATTTGGCACGTCGCCAACGAGACTTCGGACGAAAAAAAGCCAGCCATGGTTGAGATGGCTGGCTCGGTCCCTGTGGGGACTGTCTACGCGATGGCGCGGCCTTTAAAAACAGCGCCCTGGGTCTCTCCTCAGTCGGCGGTGGCCTCTTCGGGCTCGGCAGGCTCGGACTTGGCCGCACGCTCGCGCTTGGGCAAGGGCTGGATGTCAAGCAACACCTCGGAGGTTTCCACGCCCTTGTCGTCGGTCTTGACCTCGATATCCACCGTCAGGCGCCCACCTTCGGTAAGGCGACCGAACAGCAGTTCGTCGGCCAGCGCACGGCGGATCGTGTCCTGAATCAGGCGCTGCATCGGACGGGCGCCCATCAGCGGATCGAAGCCCTTCTTGGCCAGGTGCTTGCGCAGCGTGTCGGTGAAGGTGACTTCCACCTTCTTCTCGGCCAGCTGCTGCTCCAGCTGCAGCAGGAACTTGTCCACCACACGCAGGATGATCTGCTCGTCGAGCGCCTTGAAGTTGACGATGGCGTCCAACCGGTTGCGGAACTCGGGCGTGAACAGGCGCTTGATGTCGCCCATTTCGTCGCCCGCTTGCCGCGGATTGGTAAAGCCAATGGTCGCCTTGTTCATGGTCTCGGCGCCCGCATTCGTCGTCATGATGATCAGCACGTTGCGGAAGTCGGCCTTGCGGCCGTTGTTGTCCGTCAGCGTGCCATGGTCCATGACCTGCAGCAGCACATTGAAGATGTCCGGGTGCGCCTTCTCGATTTCGTCGAGCAGCAACACCGCGTGCGGCTTCTTCGTGATGGCCTCGGTCAGCAAACCACCCTGGTCAAAACCGACGTAACCCGGGGGCGCGCCGATCAGGCGACTCACGGCATGGCGCTCCATGTACTCCGACATGTCGAACCGGATCAGCTCGATGCCCATGATGTAGGCGAGCTGCTTGGCCGCCTCGGTCTTGCCGACGCCCGTGGGGCCGCTGAACAAGAACGAGCCGATCGGCTTGTCGCCCTTGCCCAGACCCGACCGCGCCATCTTGACCGCACTGGCCAACACTTCGAGGGCCTTGTCCTGGCCGAACACCACGCTTTTTAGGTCGCGTTCCAGCGTCTGGAGCTTGCCGCGGTCGTCGTTGGAGACATTGGCGGGCGGAATGCGCGCGATCTTGGCCACGATCTCCTCGATCTCGGCCTTGCCAATGGTCTTCTTGCGCTTGCTCGGCACCATGATGCGCTGGGCAGCACCGGCTTCATCGATCACGTCAATCGCCTTGTCGGGCAGATGGCGGTCATTGATGTACTTGGCGCTCAACTCGGCCGCAGCCTGCAGGGCCGCCGCAGCGTACTTGACGCTGTGGTGCTCTTCAAAGCGCGACTTCAGGCCCTTCAGGATGTCGATGGTCTCTTGTACCGTGGGCTCGACCACGTCCACCTTCTGGAAGCGGCGCGACAGCGCAGCGTCTTTTTCGAAGATGCCACGGTATTCAGTGAAGGTGGTTGCACCGATGCACTTGAGCTGGCCGCTGGACAGCGCCGGCTTAAGCAGATTGGACGCATCGAGCGTGCCGCCCGAGGCTGCGCCCGCACCGATCAGGGTGTGGATCTCGTCAATGAACAAAATCGCGTTGGGCTTGTCCTTGAGCGACTTGAGCACGCCCTTGAGGCGCTGCTCGAAATCGCCGCGGTATTTGGTGCCCGCCAGCAGCGCGCCCATGTCGAGCGAGTACACAACGGCCTCGGCCAGGATCTCCGGCACGTCGTTTTGCGTGATGCGCCAGGCCAGGCCCTCGGCAATCGCCGTCTTGCCCACACCGGCCTCGCCCACCAGCAGCGGGTTGTTCTTGCGGCGACGGCACAGGATCTGGATCGTGCGCTCCACCTCGTAGTGACGGCCGATCAGCGGATCGATCTTGCCATCCTTGGCCGCCTGGTTCAGATTCTGGGTGAACTGCTCCAGGGGCGAGGCCTTTTCGTTGCGTTCGGAGCCGCCACCTTCTTCGCCTTCGGCCTGGCTCTCGGCCTTGGCGGGCTCTGGGGGTTCACCCTTCTTGATGCCATGGGCAATGAAGTTGACCACATCCAGGCGCGTCACACCCTGCTGGTGCAGGTAGTAAACGGCGTGCGAGTCCTTCTCGCCAAAGATGGCTACAAGCACGTTGGCGCCTGTCACTTCCTTTTTGCCGTTGCCTGTGGATTGCACATGCATGATGGCGCGCTGGATCACGCGCTGGAAGCCCAGCGTGGGTTGTGTATCCACCTCGTCGCTGCCGGCAACCTGTGGGGTGTTGTCTTTGATAAAGTTCGACAACGATGAGCGCAGATCATCGATGTTGGCCGAACAAGCGCGCAGCACTTCTGCTGCGCTGGGGTTATCGAGCAGTGCAAGCAACAGATGCTCCACGGTGATGAACTCGTGGCGCTGCTGGCGGGCCTCAACAAAGGCCATGTGCAAGCTGACTTCCAGTTCTTGGGCAATCATATGAACTCCTTTGTGCTTGCGTGGAAGGGATAACTGTAGATCGGGGCGAAAAACCTGTTATTCAACAGGCTCACTGACACATTGCAGTGGGTGGCCCGCCTTGAGGGCTGCATCGAGCACCTGCTCCACCTTGGTGGCTGCCACATCGCGCGAGTACACGCCGCACACGCCTTTGCCATCGAGATGGATCTTGAGCATGATTTGGGTGGCCTGCTCACGGTCCTTGCTGAAAAACTCCTGCAAGACCACGATGACAAACTCCATCGGCGTGTAGTCGTCATTGAGCATGACCACCTGGTACATCTGGGGCGGCTGGGTCTTTTGTGTGCGCCTCTCGAGCACGACCGAACCGCCATCATCCCGCGCGGGCCGGGTGACCGACGGTGCGGCAGGGGGTTGAGGTGGTTTTGTTGCCATGAAAATCATTCTAGCGATCCGCGCGGCAGGCTGCCGCAAGAGAAGCTGGTTGTTACCCCGGTATTTTTCAAGCCGTGGTGTGCAAGTTTTTATTGCCGGCACCAGCTACTCGTACACCACGGTCGCAGAACCGGAGCCTGCCTGTGCCGTCCACGCGGCCAGCGCTGCGTCTGTCGGATAAAAACGAGCGCTTTCTCCCAGTTGCAGCTCAGCCACCGCAGCAGCATCTTCCGCAGCGCACCGCACGCCCATGCGCACGCGCAGGCCATGCACCAACTCGCCCTCGGGGACCTCTTCGCGCCGCGCAGGAAAATCGCGCACCAGCCGCGGAACATCGGGAGCTTTGTCCCCCACAAGCACATGCAGGTATTTCCCAAACCGGCACCGTGCGCCCGCCAGATCCCACACCTGCTGCACCTTCACCCGCAGGCCGCCGCTGAAATGGTCCAGTTGCAGCCGGCCCATCATCACCACGAACTCATCCTCTTTCAGTTCGTTGCGATAGGTATTGAGCAAGGCCTCATCAGCGGAAGCTTCGATGACCGCAGACTTGTCATCCAGCTTGAACAGGGCCAGCTTGCCGCGCTGGCCGTTAATGACACGGAAGTCGCTGATGATGCCCGCCAGAATCTGCGAATCGCGGCTGTCCAGCAGCTCGTCGATCTGGGTGCGCACAAAGCGACGCACTTCCGAGGCCACTTCATCGAACAGGTGGCCGGACAGGTAAAAACCCACCGCCGTCTTCTCCAGCGTGAGTCGCTCCTTGACGCCCCAGGGCACGGCGTCGACCAAATCAGGCTCCTGGGTGCTGGAGCCATGGGCGTCGTCGCCCATCATGTCAAACAGCCCCCCTTGATTGACATTGGCCAGCGTCGCTGCCGCAAAGTCAAATGCCCGGTCAATGGAGGCCACGAGGGCCGCACGGTTGAGGTGGATCGAATCAAAGGCACCGGCCTTGATCAATGCTTCCACCGAACGTTTGTTCATGCGCGCCTTGTCCACACGCAGACAAAACTCAAACAAGCTCTTGAAGGGGCCGGTGGTGGAGCCCTGCGGCCCGTCGCCCCGCCCTTCGCGCGCAGCCACGATCGCCTCGATGGCCTGCTGGCCTGTGCCTTTCACGGCGCCCAGGCCATAGCGAATGATCTTGTCGGTCACCGGCTCGAACCGGTAGCGGCCACGATTGACATCCGGCGGTTCAAACGTGAGCCCCATCTTGTGGGCATCTTCGAACAGCACCTTGAGCTTGTCGGTGTCGTCCATTTCCACGGTCATGTTGGCGCAGAAGAACTCCGCCGTGTAATGCACCTTCAGCCAGCCGGTGTGGTACGCCAAGAGCGAGTAGGCAGCCGCATGCGACTTGTTGAAGCCGTAGCCCGCGAATTTCTCCATCAAGTCGAACACTTCGTCAGCCTTTTCCTGGCTGATGTTCTTTTCTGCTGCGCCCTTGCGGAAGATCTCCCGGTGCTCGGCCATCTCCTCGGCCTTCTTTTTGCCCATGGCACGGCGCAGCATGTCGGCACCACCCAGGCTGTAGCCTCCCAGGACCTGGGCAGTCTGCATCACCTGCTCCTGGTACACCATGATCCCGTAGGTCTCTGACAGCACGGGTTCCACCAGGGGGTGCGGGTACTCCACCACTTCCTTGCCGTGCTTACGGTTCACGAAGCTGGGGATCAGGTCCATGGGCCCCGGGCGGTACAGCGCGTTCAGCGCAATCAGGTCTTCCAGTCGGCTCGGCTTGGCCTCTTTGAGCATGCCCTGCATGCCACGGCTTTCAAACTGGAACACGGCTTCGGTTTTACCCTCGGAGAACAGCCGGTAAGTCGGACCGTCGTCCAGCGGAATGGTTTCGAAGGTGAAGTTTTCTTGCCCCTTGTGGCGTTTGGCAATGAACTCGCGCGCAATCTCCAGAATGGTGAGCGTGGCAAGACCCAAAAAGTCAAACTTCACCAGGCCAATGGCCTCTACGTCGTCCTTGTCGTACTGGCTCACTGCAGACTCGCTGCCCGGCTGTTGGTAGAGCGGACAAAAATCCGTCAGCTTGCCTGGCGCGATGAGCACCCCCCCCGCGTGCATGCCGATATTGCGCGTCATGCCTTCGAGCTTCTGGGCCATCTCGATGACCGTTTTGACGTCTTCCTCCTTGCGCACTCGCTCGTAGAGCAGGGGCTCCAGTTCCAGCGCGTAGTTGTTCTTGTCCCCTTCTTTTTTCGGGTCTGGCGGGTACTGCAGGGTGTAAGACATCCCCGGCTTGCCGGGAACCAGCTTGGAAATGCCGTCGCAGAAGGTGTAGCTCATGTCCATGACGCGGCCCACGTCGCGGATCGCCGCCTTCGCAGCCATGGTGCCGAAGGTTGCAATCTGGCTCACCGCATTTTTGCCGTACTTGTCCTTGACGTAGTCGATGACACGGTCACGGTTGGACTGGCAAAAATCGATGTCAAAGTCGGGCATGGACACCCGCTCGGGGTTCAGAAACCGCTCAAACAGCAGGTTGTATTCCAGCGGGTCCAGATCGGTGATCTTGAGCGCATAGGCCACCAGCGAGCCCGCACCGGAGCCTCGCCCAGGCCCGACGGGGCAGCCATTGTTCTTGGCCCACTGGATGAAGTCGCCCACGATCAGAAAGTATCCTGGGAAGCCCATTTTCAAAATGGTCCCAATCTCGAATTTCAGGCGCTCCTCATAGCGCGCGCGCTGCCGGTCGCGCTCTGTGGTGTTGGGGTACAGCAACTCCAGCCTCGCTTCAAGCCCTTCGAAAGACGCAATGCGAAAGTATTCTTCGATCGGCATCCCGTTGGGGGTAGGAAAGTCTGGCAACTGCGGTTTGCCAAGCACCAGAGTAAGGTTGCATCGCTGCGCGATTTCCACCGTGTTGGCGATGGCCGATGGCAGGTCCGCGAACAGCGCCTGCATTTCTGCCGACGACTTGAAATACTGGTCCCGGGTGAACTTGCGCACCCGGCGGGGGTTCGCAAGGATCTCACCTTCGGCGATACAGATGCGGGCTTCATGCGCCTCATAGTCATCCGCTGCAGCAAACTGCACCGGGTGCGTGGCAACCACTGGCAGGTTCAGCCGTGCCGCCAACTGAGCGGCGGCGAGCACATGGCTTTCATCATCCACACGGCCCGCACGCTGCAGCTCAATATAAAACCGGTGCGGAAAAATCCCCGCCAGCCGCAATGCGATATCCGCGGCACCGGATTCGTCGCCTTTGAGCAGCGCCTGACCCACCGGGCCCGCCTGAGCTCCCGCCAGGGCAATCAACCCTTCGGAAAGCTCCTCCAGCCAGGCCCAGGTGCATAGGGCCAGGTTCTTGACGACGTTGCGCGTCCAGGCGCGGGCCAACAACTCGGACAAATTGAGATAGCCCTGGCGACTTTGCACCAGAACGATGACGCGCGACGGAGCACCGCCGCCCTCGGCCTCCAGAAAAATCTCCGCGCCAAGGATGGGCTTGACTCCTTTGCCCCGGGCTTCCTTGTAAAACTTGATCGCACCAAAGAGGTTGTTGAGATCCGTGATGGCAAGCGCAGGCTGTCCGTCCTGGGCAGCGGCCTTGGCCACCTTATCAATTCGATTGGTTCCGTCAACGACGGAAAACTCGGTGTGCAGGCGCAAATGAACAAACATGAAGCCATTGTAGAAAGCCCTGAACGCCTCCGCGCAAAAGCCGCACCGTCAGCGCCCATGGCCGGCACTGCCCGCCAGTACAATGGCTTTTTGCGCCCTGGGTGGCGCTGCGAGAAAGTCGGCACGCAGGTGAAAAACACTTGCGGCCTGACAACCGTCGCGTCCACCTGTTGTCCCTTTTGCCGAGAAAGCTGCTTGCAATGTTGCGTGCCCCCCTGCCCCTCGTTTCCGCCCTGCTATTTGCTGGTTTGCTGGCGGGTTGCGCCAACACCAAAGACGACCCTACCGCGGGCTGGAGCCCCAATCGCATCCACGCGGAAGCCAAGGACGAACTGGACAGCGGCGCTTATGACAAAGCCGTCCCGCTGTTTGAAAAGCTCGAAGGCCGTGCGGCAGGAACCCCTTTGGCACAGCAGGCACAGATCGACAAGGCCTACGCACAATACAAAGGCGGTGAAAAGGCCCAGGCGGTCGCCACCCTTGATCGCTTCATGAAGTTGCATCCCGCCAGCCCGGCACTCGACTATGCGCTGTACCTCAAGGGCCTGGTGAATTTCAACGACAACCTCGGCCTGTTCTCGTTCATCTCTCGACAGGATCTGTCGGAGCGCGACCAGAAAGCCGCCAAGGACTCATTCGAAGCCTTCAGCGAGTTGGTCACCCGTTTCCCGGAGTCGCGTTATGCACGGGACGCGCAGCAACGCATAACGTACATCGTCAATTCCCTGGCGCAATATGAAGTTCACGTGGCACGGTATTACTACCAGCGCGGCGCCTATGTGGCAGCCATCAATCGGGCCCAGTCTGCCCTGGCGGACTACCAGAACGTTCCAGCGCTGGAAGAAGCGCTGTACATCCTGATTCAATCCTACGATGCACTGGGCATGGCGCAACTGCGCGATGACACGCGCCGCGTGATGGAAAAATCCTATCCTGGCAGCGCCTACGTGACCGGCGGTTTCAAAGGCAAATCGGATCCGTGGTGGAAGGTCTGGTAAGTGCCAGCAAAGCGGTATTGAAGTCCTCGGCAGAATCGAGCCGCCGCATGGGAGGCAACGCAGCCAGCAGGCGTTTGCCATAGCCCATGGTAACGAGTCGGGTGTCGCCCACCACCAAAATGCCCCGGTCCGATTCTCTGCGGATCAGACGGCCAGCTCCCTGTTTGAGTGCCACCGCCGCTTCAGGGAGCGCATAGGCGGTAAAGGCCTTCCCTCCGGCGATCTCGATGCGACGAATGCGCGCCTCGACCAGGGGGTCTCCAGGTGGCGGAAACGGCAACTTGTCAATCACGACCAACTCAAGCGCATCGCCTGGGACGTCAAACCCCTCCCAGAAAGTGGCCGACGCCACCAACAGACAGCCTGGCCGGCCAGCACTCGCCCCCTCACGGAAACGCTCCATCAGTCGCCACTTGGGCCAATCGCCCTGCACCAGCACTTCCAGCGCCCCAGGCCCCGTAAAACGTGCCTTGAGTACATCGCCAATGGCTCGCAAGGCCTTGAGCGTTGTCGTGAGAACCAAGGTGCGCCCTCCCAGTCGCCCCGCAGCATCTCCCACCCAGTCGGCCAGTTGGCGGCTGTGCGACGGATCGGAGGGCGACGGCAAATGCCGCGGCACATGCAGTGCGGCCTGCAACGCATAGTCAAAGGGGCTTTCAACGCGCAACACCTGGGCGTCTTCCAGTCCGGCAGGCTCGGTAAACCAAGTCAACCGCTCGTCAGTGCCCAAGGTGGCAGACGTGAAAATCCATGCCCGGCCTGGTCCCCCGGAGGACTCTTCGGGCCACCCGTCCTCCTCTGCCGCCACTGAGGGCGCCGCCAGCACGCGGGCACGCATCGCTTGAGCAATGTCCAGAGGCGACTCAATCAGCCGCAACTGCGCCCCCACATCCAACCAGCGGACCCCATCAGCGGTGCACGGGCCAGCAAAACGAGCCAGACGCGCCAACAACTCCGCCCCCCGCTCGTACAAACGCACAAAATCGGGGGAAATTTCGCTGACGGTGTCGAGCGCTTCCTGCGCTTGTGCGCAGGCCACTGCCACACCGCGCAACGCGTCCTGCCACCCTTGCGCGGGGACCCCTTCGGGGATTTCATCCATCCAACGGATCTTGGCGCCACGCGGCGTGGCCTCCACCGCCAAACGCAGATCCCGCGCCGACAACTCTACGTGGCGGGATAGCGCAAGCCAGTCGGCCAATCCACGCGCCTGGTCAAACCCCGCCGCGAGCACGTCACGGCTGAAATCAAGCAGTTGCCCTGTGGAGAGGTTCAGCCCCAAAAACTGCACCCCGGTTTCGTTGATCTGGTGCGCCTCATCAAAGACCACCACGCGCACTGTAGGCAACAACTCGGCCATGCCCGACTCTCGCACCGCCACATCCGCAAAAAAAAGGTGGTGATTGATCACCACAATATCGGCCGCCAGCGCCTCGCGCCGCGCGATGTGCACGTGGCACTCCCGAAAATTGGGACACTGGGAGCCCAGACAGTTTTCGCGGGTGGAGGTAACCAGCGGAATCACCGGCGAGCGGTCATCCAGCCCTGTCAATTCAGCCAGGTCGCCTGATAGGGTGCTGTGGGACCACTCGCGCACCTTGGTCAGCACGCGCGCCACACTGCGCTCATGTGCGGGCATGTCGTGACACGCTTGTTTCATGCGGTGCAGACACAAATAGCTGGCGCGCCCCTTGAGCAACGCTACGCGCACCGGCAGGCCAAGTGTCTGAACCAAACGCGGTAGATCACGCGCAAAAAGCTGGTCCTGCAACGCTTTGGTGGCCGTAGCGAGCAGCACCCGCTCACCACTGAGCAACACGGGCACGAGATAAGCAAACGTTTTGCCGACGCCCGTGCCCGCCTCCACCACCAGTGCACCACCCTTCTCGATGGTGACCGCCACCGCCTGGGCCATCTGGGTTTGCCCGTCGCGCGGCTGAAATTGCGGATCGGCCCGCGACATCACGCCGTCACGGGCAAATACCTCCGAAACCATGGCGGCCAGACTCATGAGTCCCACTCTTGCGGGGCCAGCTCACGCCCCACCCGGCGCGCTGCGTCGCGCAATACCGGGCGGTGCTTTTTCAAGTGCGGCGAAATCAACCCGTCACATGCGCCAAAAGGCGGAGGGTTTCCAATCCGAGCGACAGTGGCCGTTGGCTCTGTGCGCAATGCGATCCATTGGCGTTGGGGTAATTGAAGGCGGGGTTTCAAGGTAGGGGCGCACCAGGGATGGCAAAAATGCCACAGGCGCGCAGATAATACGCGTTTGACCTGTATTACACGACGAGCGTTTGTGCACACGCCTTCACAATCATTCCCATGACCAAAGCGTTCCGCCTCATCGCATCCACCGGCATCCACAAGGGTGACCGTGAATATCAGCAAGATCAGGTCGCCTTGATCTCCCATGAGCGGCACAACGGCTGTGTGCTGGGCGTGATTGCCGATGGCATGGGTGGGCGCAGTGGCGGGCGCAAGGCTTCCGACCAGGTCATGATGACTGCCAGGCAGCTGTTTGAACGCTATTCGCCCGATACGGATGACGCGGCAGCAATGCTCAAAAGCATGGTTGAAGAAGCCCACATCGTCATCCGGCTCACGGCCATCTCGGCAGAACAGGAGCCCCACAGCACGATTGCCGCGTTCCTCATCAACCCCCGCGGCGACTGTCACTGGGTGCATGCAGGTGACTCGCGCATTTACCATTTTCAAGGTCCGAGAATGGCATTTCGTAGCAGCGACCACTCTTACGTGCAGGCGCTGGTCGACCGGGGTGAACTGACCGAAGCGGAGGCCAACAACCACCCGCACTCCAACATTTTGGTCGGGTGTCTCGGCACCGAGAGTGATCCGCCCATCACCACCCACGTGATTCCCCAGCTGCAGCCTGGGGACGTCTTGCTCGCCTGCAGCGATGGCGTATGGCATTACTTTTCACCGACGGAACTGGCCTCGGTGGTGGATTCACTCTCCCCACGCGAAGCCACGGAGTTTTTGATTGACAAAGCCCGCTCCCGCGCACGTGGGGGCGGCGACAACCTGTCGCTGGTTGTCGTCAAAATCGAGGCCCTGGTAGAAGAGAAAAAGATCGCCCGCCTCACCCCCGTCGATCTCGGCCGCGTTTGAAATCACGGTGCGGGCCGGCGTGGGCCTTCACCCACTTGCAAAAAGAGCGCGAGCAACAAAAGGCGGGTGTTGCTTTACGCGGCGTTGCGCTGTGAACGCCATGAATCTGCAACACTAACGCTGAAAATCGGGGGCGGGCAGCGGTGCAGCAGGCTTGAGCCCCTGCGCGGCCGCATCGGCACTGGCTTTTTCTACCCGAGCGCGGCGTTCTTGCGCCGCTTTGAGCGCCTCTGCATGCCGCTCGCGTGTTTTGGCTGCACGCTCTGCGTTCGAGGCGGCACGTGAGGCCTGCTCCGTGGCTTGTGACTGAGCACGTTCACGCTGCTGTTGCGCCCGCTGCTGGGCAGCATGGTCGTGCTGCGTTTTCACATCATCCGGACCAGGTTGCCCCTTGCGCACCTTGGCATCGCCCTTTTTACCACCAGGCGGCGGGGTGGGGACGGCATTCTGCTTTTCTTCGATGGCGCGCAGGCGCTCGGCCGCTTTTTCGCGGCGTTCGGCATCGTTGAGTTCCACCTCCTGCGAGCGCAGAGCGCTCTCGACGTCCCGCACCTTGGCACGCACGCCGCGCAAACAATCTTCCACCGCAAACCGCTTATAACAAGCAGCCTCATCCCGCTGGCGGCCTGCGGCCAACGCTGCACGCTCACGGGTGATGCGTGCGTGCTCGGCTTTGCGGTGTGCTGCTGCCGCAGATGCCGTAGGGTCATTGGTCGGTGTACCGGCTGGGGCGCCTGCATCCGCACCGCCGACGAGGCTCTCTGCCTGCCCTGCGATGGGAGCGGCCGTCAACACCAGAAAAAGCGCAGCGGCCACTAGCGACCAACGGATCATCGTCATGTGAGTCCTGTATCTACGGTACGCCGCTCCAGCGACAGAAATTCCTTGGACTGCATCTCGTTCAGCCGCGAGACAGTTCGAGGAAACTCGTGCGCTAGCGGGCCTTCGGTATAGAGTTGCTCAGGGAGCACCGCCGCCGACATGATGAGTTTGACGCGCCGGTCATAAAGCACATCCACCAGCCACGTGAAACGCCGTGCAGGCGATGCCATGCTCACTGGCATATGGGGCACATCCGACAACAGCACCGTGTGGAACTGCGTTGCGATCTCCAGATAATCGTTTTGCGAACGTGGCCCTCCGCAAAGGGTCCTGAAGTCAAACCAGACCACGCCACCCGCCTTGCGGCGCGACCGGATCTCGCGGGCTTCGATGTGCAGCACAGGGTCTTCGTCGCGCACTTCGGCCAATTGGTCAAACGCCTCATTCATCTGCGCATCGGCCTGCGGCCCCAGCGGCGTGTGATACAGCTTCACCTGTTCGAGCGTACGCCGACGGTAATCGGTGCCGTTGTCCACGTTGACGACTTCAAGCCTTTCGTTCAACAACGCAATGGCTGGCAAGATGCGGTCGCGGTGCAAACCATCCGGATACAGATCGTCAGGTTTGAAATTGGATGTGGTGACAAAACCCACACCATTCTGGAACAGCGCCGCCAACAAGCGGTGCAAGATCATGGCGTCAGTGATGTCCGCCACGTGAAACTCATCAAAACAGATGAGTTTGTAGCGCTTGGCAATGCGCGCGCCGAGCACATCCAACGGGTCTACCGTACCCTGCAGGCCAGCGAGTTCGCGGTGCACCTCGCGCATGAACTCGTGAAAGTGCAAGCGCACCTTGCGCTTGAGGGGAACCGCGTTGAAAAAGCACTCCATCAGAAAGCTTTTACCCCGCCCCACCCCGCCGTACATGTACACACCCCGTGGAATATCCGGGCGGTTGATCAGCTTCTTGAGCGTATTGGAGCGTTGTGCTTTGTACGCAGCCCAGTCATCCGCGCAGCGTTGCAGGGCATCTACCGCACGCAGCTGCGCTGGGTCACTTTGGTAGCCTTTAGCGGCCAACTCGGCCAGATAAGCCTGTTTGACAGTCACGTGATGGATGCTCTGATACTATGAATTCAATAGCTGCTAGCGCTTATTTGATAAGCGCTAGCGCCCTTTTTTGTTCAAAAATCAGAAATTCAGCGTGCGCTTGTCCACGGCCAGGGCCGCTTCCTTGGTGGCTTCGCTCAAGCTAGGGTGCGCGTGACAGATGCGCGCGATGTCTTCGCTGCTGGCCTTGAACTCCATGGCCACCACGGCTTCAGAGATCAGCTCGCTGGCCTGTGGGCCCACGATGTGCACGCCCAGGATTTCATCGGTCTCGGCATCGGCCAGCATCTTGACCATGCCGGTGGTGTCGCCCAGCGCACGTGCGCGGCCATTGGCCAGGAACGGGAAGGTGCCGGCCTTGTACTTGACGCCGTCGGCCTTGAGCTGCTGCTCGGTGCGGCCCACCCAAGCGATCTCGGGGCTGGTGTAGATGACCCAGGGCACGGTGTTGAAGTTGACATGGCCGTGCTGGCCGGCAATGCGCTCGGCCACGGCAACGCCCTCTTCCTCGGCCTTGTGCGCCAGCATCGGGCCGCGCACCACGTCGCCCACCGCCCAGATGCCAGGCAGGTTGGTCTTGCAGTCGGCATCCACCACGACGGCGCCGCGCTCGTCCAGGGCCAGTCCCACGGCTTCAGTGTTCAGACCGATGGTATTGGGCACGCGGCCAATGGAGACGATGAGCTTGTCCACGTCCAGCGACTGGGCTTCGCCCTTGGCGTTGGTGTAGGCGATGCTCACACCCTTCTTGCCGGTCTTGATCTCACCGACCTTCACACCCAGTTCGATCTTGAGGCCCTGCTTGTCGAAGGCCTTCTTGGCTTCCTTGGCGATCTGCTCGTCCACAGCGCCCAGGAACGTGGGCAGGCCTTCGAGGATGGTGACTTCGGCACCGAGGCGGCGCCACACCGAGCCCATTTCGAGGCCGATCACGCCCGAGCCGATGAGGCCGAGCTTCTTGGGCACTGCGCCCACGCGCAGCGCGCCGTCGTTGGACAGCACCAGTTCTTCATCGAACGGCGTACCGGGCAGCGCACGGGCGTTGGAGCCGGTGGCGATGATGATCTGTTTGCCGGTCAGCAACTCTTCGGCGGCGCCTGCCACCTTGATCTCGTAACCGCCTTCAACGGCCTTGGTGAACGAACCACGGCCATGGAAGAAGCTAACCTTGTTCTTCTTGAACAGGTACAGGATGCCATCGTTGTTTTGCTTCACGACGGTGTCCTTGCGGGCGATCATCTTGGCCACATCCATCTTGACGCCGGTGGCCGTGATGCCGTGCTCGGCGAAGTGCTTGTTGGCGTGTTCGAAATGCTCGGACGACTGCAGCAGCGCCTTGGAGGGAATGCAGCCCACGTTGGTGCAAGTGCCGCCAGGTGCGGGGCCACCCTTCTCGTTCTTCCACTCGTCGATACAGGCCACGTTGAAGCCCAGCTGGGCGGCGCGGATAGCGGCAATGTAGCCACCAGGGCCACCGCCGATGACGATCACATCAAATTGTTTGCTCATGGGAAATCTCGTTCAGTCTGTTGGAGAAAGACCCACCGGCGGGCAGGACCAGAGGCCGGGCCACGCGGGTGGGTCGATACGGTTCAGGGCTTAGATATCAAACAGCAGGCGCGAAGGATCTTCCAGCGCCTCCTTCATTGCCACCAGGCCCAGCACGGCTTCGCGGCCGTCGATGATGCGGTGGTCGTAAGACATCGCCAGGTAGTTCATCGGGCGAACGACGATCTGGCCGTTTTCGACCACAGCGCGGTCCTTGGTGGCGTGCACGCCCAAAATAGCGGACTGGGGCGGGTTGATGATGGGGGTGGACATCATTGAGCCGAAGGTGCCGCCGTTGGAGATGGAGAAGGTTCCACCGGTCATTTCTTCAATACCCAGCTTGCCTTCGGCCGCCTTCTTGCCGAATTCGGCGATTTTCTTCTCGATGTCGGCAAAGCTCATCTGATCCGCATTGCGCAGGATGGGCACCACCAGGCCACGGGGCGAACCCACGGCGATACCGATGTCGAAGTAGCCGTGGTAGACGATGTCATTGCCATCGACCGAAGCGTTGAGCACGGGGTACTTCTTGAGGGCATGCACAGCAGCCTTCACGAAGAAGCTCATGAAGCCAATCTTCACGCCATGTTCTTTGGTGAACGCGTCCTGGAACTTCTTGCGCATGTCCATCACAGGGGCCATGTTCACTTCGTTGAACGTGGTCAGGATGGCGTTGGTCGATTGCGACTGCAGCAGGCGCTCTGCCACACGGGCACGCAGGCGGCTCATGGGAACGCGTTGTTCTGGGCGACCGCTCAGGTCTTCCTTACCTGCGGGGGCGGCTACCTGTGGCAATACCTTGGTCGGCACGCCCGTCGGGATCACGCTCGGAGCGACGGTGGCCTTGGCTCCGCCGGCCACGGCGCCCAGCACATCGCCCTTGGTCACGCGGCCATCCTTGCCCGTGCCGGCCACCGAGGAAACCGACAGGTTGTTATCAGCCAACAACTTGGCGGCAGCAGGCATCGCGACATCACCCTTGTTGCCGCCCACAGGCGCGGGTGCTGGGGCAGGAGCCACTGCAACAGCAACAGGCGTAGCCGCCGCCGCTGCTGCGGGTGCTGCTGCACCGGCCTTGCCTTCGGTGTCGATCTTGGCAATCAACTGTTCGGCCACCACGGTGGCGCCGTCGCCCTGAATGATTTCGGTCAACACACCAGCGGAAGGTGCTGGCACTTCCAGCACCACCTTGTCGGTTTCGATTTCGATCAGGATTTCGTCCACGGCCACGGCATCACCGGCCTTTTTCTTCCAGGTGAGCATGGTGGCTTCAGCCACGGATTCCGACAGTTGGGGGACTTTGACTTCTACGATAGCCATTTTGAATTCTTTCAGAAGGGGGTTTTGTTCTGGTCTGTTGACGTTCGGGTAGCTGGCCTTACTTGGTCAGGACAAAACCCTTGAGTTTGGCAAACGCGCCATCCACCAGCGCCTTTTGCTGTTCCTGGTGCAGGTGCGAATAGCCCACCGCTGGCGATGCCGACGCAGCCCGGCCGGAGTAACCCAGCTTCTGGCCTTCGAGCATGTTCTCGTGGATGTAGTGCTGCACAAAGAACCAGGCGCCCTGGTTTTGCGGCTCGTCCTGGCACCACACCACGTCGGTGGCATTGGGGTACTTCTTGAGTTCGGCCGCAAAAGCCTTGTGAGGAAATGGGTACAGCTGCTCGACGCGCAGGATGGCCACATCATCATCTTCGCGTTCTGTACGCTTTTTCACCAGGTCGTAATACACCTTGCCAGAACAAGCGATCACGCGCTTGACCTTGGCGGCCTTCTTGGCGATTGCTTCATCCTGCTCAGGGATCACCGTCTGGAAGCTGCCCTTGGTGAACTCGGACAGCGGCGAGGTGGCGTCCTTGTTACGCAACAACGACTTGGGCGTCATGATGATCAGCGGCTTGCGCAGATCACGCACCATCTGGCGGCGCAATACATGGAAGATCTGGCTGGCGGTGGTGGGTTGAACCACCTGCATGTTGGCATCAGCCGACAGCTGCATGAAGCGCTCCAGACGCGCAGAACTGTGCTCCGGGCCCTGGCCTTCATAGCCATGTGGCAGCATCAGCGTGATGCCGTTCACACGGCCCCACTTCACCTCGCCCGAGGCAATGAACTGGTCGATCACGACCTGCGCACCGTTGGCAAAGTCGCCGAACTGCGCTTCCCAGACCACCAACGTATTGGGGTCGTTGGATGCGTACCCGTATTCGAAGCCCAGCACGGCCTCTTCCGACAGGATGGAGTCGATAACGACAAACGGCGCCTGGTTTTCGGCCACGTTCTGCAGAGGCACATAAGTGCCGATATCCCACTTCTCGCGCTTTTGGTCATGGATGACCGAGTGACGGTGTGTGAACGTGCCGCGGCCGCAGTCTTCACCCGACAGGCGCACCGGGTAGCCGCTGGCTACCAAAGAGGCAAACGCCATGTGCTCACCCATGCCCCAGTCCACGGGGATGTCGCCACGCCCCATCGCTGCGCGGTCGTCATATACCTTCTTGACCAGTTGGTGCGGCGTCACGCTGTCAGGGATGGTGGTGATCTTTTCGGCCAGACGCTTCCATTCAGCCATCGGGATAGCCGTATCACCAGCGTCCGTCCACTTTTTACCCAGGAACGGGCTCCAGTCCACCGCGTACTTGCTCTTGAAGTTGGTCAGCACAGGGTCTACTGTGTGCTTGCCAGCATCCATGGCGGCGCGGTATGCCTTGGCCATATCGTCGCCCAGGGTTTCGCCCAAGCCTTGTGCCGCCAGCTTGTCGGCGTACAGCTTGCGCGTGCCGGGGTGCTGGCCGATCTTCTTGTACATCAGCGGCTGGGTCAGGGCAGGAGTGTCCTGCTCATTGTGGCCAAGTTTGCGGAAGCAGATGATGTCCACGACCACGTCTTTGGCGAACTCCATACGGAACTCAAGGGCGAGCTGAGTGGCCAGCACTACGGCCTCTGGATCATCTCCGTTCACGTGCAGCACGGGCGATTCGATCATCTTGACGATGTCGGTGCAGTACAGCGTGGAGCGGGTATCGCGCGGATCGGAGGTCGTGAACCCGATCTGGTTGTTGATGATTATGTGTACCGTGCCACCCGTGGAATAACCACGGGTCTGGGCCAGCGCAAGGGTTTCCTGATTGACGCCCTGACCGGCAAAGGCAGCGTCGCCGTGCACCAGAACAGGCAGCACCTGCTTGCCATGCGGGTCGGCGCGGCGGTCCATACGCGCGCGCACCGAGCCTTCAACGACGGGGTTCACAATTTCGAGGTGGGACGGATTGAACGCCAGCGACAAGTGAACCGGACCGCCGGAAGTTGTCACGTCAGAGCTGAAGCCCTGGTGGTACTTCACGTCACCAGAAGGCAGGTCTTCAGGGGCGGTATGGTCGAACTCGGCAAAAAGGTCCTTGGGCATCTTGCCCATGGAATTCACCAGCACGTTCAAGCGGCCTCGGTGGGCCATGCCGATGACGATTTCCTGCACACCCTTGGCGCCAGCAGACTGAATCAGCTCGTCCATCGCAGCGATGAAACTTTCTCCCCCTTCGAGGGAGAAACGCTTTTGGCCCACATATTTGGTGTGAAGAAAACGCTCCAGACCTTCAGCGGCCGTCAAACGCTCAAGGATGTGTTTTTTCTTGTCAGCGCCAAAGCTGGGCTTGCTGCGAATGGCTTCAAGCTTTTGCTGCCACCAGCGCTTTTGATTCTGGTCGGTGGCATACATGTACTCGGCACCAATAGAGCCACAGTAGGTTTCGCGCAGCGCGTTGACCAACTCACGCAACGGCATGCTTTCTTTGCCGAAGAACGTGTTGCTGGTGTTGAACACCGTTTCCTGGTCGGCATCGCTGAAACCGTAGAACGAAAGCTCCAGTTCAGGAATTGCCGGGCGCTCTGTGCGTTTGAGCGGGTCCAGATCAGCCCAGCGCTGGCCCACGTTGCGGTACGCGGCAATGAGCTGCTGCACGGCGGTGCGCTTGCGGCCCAGCTCTGAGTCAGCGCCCGTAGCAACCACCACCTTGGTGCCGCCCTGCTTGGCGCGCTCGGCAAAAGCATTGATGACAGGAAGATGCGGGACGTCTTTGGCGTTGCTGCCGTCCGCAGCGGGAACGTGCTGGAGTGCGTCGAAATACTCGCGCCAGTTGTCAGGCACGCTGCCAGGATTTGCCAGGTAGTTTTCGTACATCTCTTCGACATAGGGCGCATTGCCGCCGAAAAGATAGGTATTGCCTTGGTAGGCTTGATAGACGGACGTCGTATCGCTCATATTCCGCTGACCTCCGCTTTCCTTGGGAAAGCATTAGCTGGTTGAGAAACCTTCCGCGTCACGGCTGAACCGGTTGGCGGATGCGACTGTGGCTGGGGAAGGGCCTTGGTACAAGCCGGTATTGTGCCACTGAACCGCATTCACCCTTATCCGGGTTCGTTTTGTCACGCATCGACCAGCACGCGCAGCTCGCCCCTGCAACGCCTCGCGTACATTCCAACCATCCTCATTTGCCTCACCAACATGACACCCCACCACCTGCAGGACAAAGCCTTCTTACTGCTGCTGATCGCCGTCACCATCGCGTTCGGCGCCATCCTATGGCAGTTTCACGGCGCGGTATTCTGGGGCGTCATCTTGGCGATCCTGTTCGCCCCCCTGCACCGCAGGCTTCTCAAGAAGATGCCTCAACGCCCGACCCTCGCTGCGCTGTGCACCTTGGCTCTGTGCCTGATCGTTGTGATCCTCCCCCTCACAGTCATCGCCGTTTCACTCGTCCAGGAAGCATCAACCATCTATGAGCGGGTACGTTCAGGTCAAATTAATTTTGGCCTTTATTTTCAGCAGGTGATCGCTGCCATTCCTGTCTGGGCTGTCGATCTGCTGGATCGACTGCACCTCACAAGCGTCGCAGAACTGCAAGAGAAGCTGTCGTCCGTTTCTGTGCAGGCGAGCCAGTTTTTGGCGACACGTGTTTTGACCGTGGGGCAAAACACACTGGAATTTGTCGTGAGCTTCAGCATCATGCTGTACCTGCTGTTCTTTCTGCTGCGAGACGGTGCGAGCCTTGCTTTACGCATCGGACAGGCAACGCCACTGAACGAGGCCCACAAAAGGCAACTGATTGAAAAATTCACCACGGTCATCAGGGCTACCGTTAAAGGAAACATCGTGGTTGCGGCCTCCCAAGGCGCATTGGGTGGCATGATCTTCTGGGCGCTAGGCATCCAGGGCCCCGTGCTCTGGGGCGTTTTGATGGCCTT
This sequence comes from Acidovorax radicis, assembly GCF_020510705.1. Classification (NCBI taxonomy): domain Bacteria; kingdom Pseudomonadati; phylum Pseudomonadota; class Betaproteobacteria; order Burkholderiales; family Comamonadaceae; genus Acidovorax; species Acidovorax radicis. The sequence goes on along the minus strand of NZ_CP075184.1, from coordinate 2,471,950 downwards.
CCTGTCACTGCTGCCAGCGGTAGGCGCAGGGTTGATCTGGGTGCCAGTTGCCATCTATTTTCTGGCCACGGGTGCAGTCTGGCAGGGCGTTGTGCTGAGCACATTTGGTATCTGCGTCATCGGGCTCGTCGACAATGTTTTACGCCCTATCCTGGTAGGGAAAGACACCAAACTGCCTGATTACGTCGTGCTCATCTCTACCCTCGGAGGCATGGCGCTGTTTGGCCTGACAGGTTTTGTTATTGGGCCCGTTATTGCGGCACTATTCATCGCATGCTGGGACCTTTTTGCGCCCAAACATGCAAGCCCCACCACCAGATAGTGCTGGGACTGCGTTGTGGCACTTCGTCAACTCGTCTTGACCACACGATTAGGACAATGGGTGCTCAACGCATGCAGGTCAGGCTGAGGCCGGGCCTTTCCGCTGGCCTGGCAAAGGCCTTGAGACGCCGCGAAACAAGCCGAGCGATCACCAAAACAAGCGACATACCCAAGAAAAAAGCACCTAGGCATCTCTGCGCTAAGTGCTTTTTTCGCAACTAAAACTTGGTGGGACGTGCGGGGGTCGAACCCACGACAAACGGATTAAAAGTCCGCTGCTCTACCAACTGAGCTAACGTCCCGGTCATTGCAACAATCAATTTTCAGATTGCTGCAAAGCCTTGAATTATAGCGTGCTTTTTACAGCTCTTTCTGAATTCTCGGCAAGTTTGTCCATGACCCAACCTGCCGCACATTGACCGAACGTGGCCGTCACAGCCACAACCGATCCGTACCCGTGGCAATTCAATGATCCATCGCCCAAAATGTCGCACGACGGGTCCGGGGGCGCGACAGCCTCACGGCTGAAAACGCAGGTGATACCAATCTTCTTGCCGTCGCGCGGCGCTTGGTGGTGCTTGCGCATCCGGTAGCGCAATTGCGCTAGCAATGGATCATGCGTGGTGTGGGCAAGATCATCGATGTCTACCTTGTGTGCATACCGCTTTCCACCCGCAGCCCCCACCGCAATATGGATCACCTTGGCAGTTTTAGCCCATACAGCGATCGCCAATTTGGCCTTGATCTGGTCACAGGCATCAATCACCGCGTCCACGGGCGTCACGAGTAAGGCAGGCCAGTTGTCGGTGTCTACAAAATCTTCGACGCAATGGGCCACACAGGCAGGGTTGATTTCTGCAATCCGATTGCGCATGGCCAGTACCTTCGCCAATCCGATGGTTCCCCCTACTGCATGGATCTGGCGATTGATGTTGGATTCAGCCACATGGTCGAGATCGATCAACGTGATCTGTGCTACACCGCTGCGTGCTAACGCCTCTGCAGCCCAGGAGCCGACACCACCGATGCCGATGACAGCAACATGAGCTCCTCGTATTCGGGAGGCGCCTTGGACACCGTATAACCGATTGAGACCACTGAAGCGACGCTCGAAGGATGCATCCGAAACGTCGATTACCTGATCAATCACAGCCCCCAGTGTCGTCGTGCCCGGCATTATTTCAAACGAGACAGGCGTTCCTTGGCAGCCAATGCGGCCTCGGATTGCGGATAGGCACGAATGAGATCTTCGAGCGTTTTGCGGGCTGTGCGCGTATCCTTGAGTTCGATCTGGCAATTGGCGATTGACAAAGCAGCCTCGGGAGCCCGGGCATGGCCTGGAGCGTCTGCAAGCATCTGCTTGAAATTACCAATGGCGTCTTTGTACTCGCGGGTTGCGTATTGCGCGTTTCCCAACCAAAACCGCGCAGATGGCACGTAACCGCTGCGAGGATATTGCTTCACAAATCCAGCAAAGGCAACGCCTGCGTCCGCGAATTTCCCGGATCGGAACACAGCCATCGCGGCTTCGAAGTCACGCTTTTCAGCAGGGTCCGCCTGAAACTCACGACCGTCCACGGTGACCTTGATGGGCTCAAACTGACGCAAACGCTCATCCACACCCTGCGCAATGTCTTTCTGGCGACTTTGCAGCTCACCCACACTGCGCAATAGCTGCTCATTCTGACCGTTCAGTTTCGCCTGATCGTTTTTCAGCGTGTCAATTTGCGTTTGCAGTTCCAACAAGCTGCGGCGCAACTGCGCATTTTCTTCACCCAGTTTGCGCAGCTCATCGACAGAGCGCTGATTGGATTGTTGAAACCCATCAACGCGTAGCCGCATTTCCAGAATGGCGCGGCGCGCCTCGTCGTCTTCAAACAGGGCAGCGTTTGCAGATGCCAGCAGCCCCACCGAAAGCACGGCTGCCGACAACGCCTTGAGAGAAAAATTCAAAGCGATGGCTCTCATCAACGGTAAGACAGTTCGGCACGGCGGTTTTGCGCACGTGCATCGTCAGAACTTCCCTGCACGGCCGGCTTTTCCTTGCCAAAGCTGACTGCTTCCATCTGGTTTTCAGGCACGCCCAGCAGTCCCAGCGAACGGCGCACTGCTTCAGCGCGCTTTTGACCCAGTGCCAGGTTGTACTCACGACCACCACGATCGTCGGTGTGGCCCTCGATCATGACCTTGCGGTTTGCACCCGCTTTGACGAAGCGGGAATGGGCTTCGATGAGCGACTGAAATTCGGGCTTGATGACGTAGCTGTCGTAATCAAAATAAACGATGCGTGCCACGCCCACAGGGCCGGCCGCGTCACGTGCAGACTGACCGAGATCCACGCCGGCAACGCCGCTTTGGCCGGTGTTGCCAGCGTTTGCGCCGCCGTTGGCTCCCATGGTGGAAGTCGCGTTTTTGTCTTCGACGGGTACGTCATCCAGCTTCACGCCGGAACTACAACCGGCCATCAATGCTGCAACGGTAAAGGCAAGGGTAATGCGTTTGATCATTCAAATTTCTCCTGAGACGGTTTGGTAACTAAAAGTGTGTGAAAGTTCATTGCTTTTGAAATGGACCCCAATCGGGTTCGCGAATATCGCCCGCCTGCCCCGCTAGGCGGGCCTTGATCTTGCCGTCCAGCGTTGACGTCATCAGTGCTTCTCGCCCTTGCTGCTGCGTTGCGTACACGATGAGTTTGCTATTGGGTGCAAAACTCGGGTTTTCGTCGGCGCTGGTGTCGGTGATGGCATTGGCCGTGCCAGATGAAAGATTCATCACGTAGAGCTTGAAAGCGCCTCCCACGCGAGAGATATACGCGAGCCAGCGGCCGTCAGGGCTCACGCTCGGAGAGATGTTGTAAGAGCCGGTGAAGGTCACACGCTCGGCATTGCCCCCTGACGCGCTGACTTTATAAATCTGAGGCGCCCCCCCCCGATCGCTTACAAAATAGATGCTGCGACCGTCGCCTGAAAACGCGGGTTCGGTGTCAATGCCCGGGCTCTGCATGAGCCGACGAGGCTCGCCGCCATTGGCGTCAATGGTGTAAAGCTGCGAACCACCATCCCGGCTCAGGGTGACCGCTAGCGATTTCCCGTCGGGAGCCCAAGCTGGTGCGCTGTTGGACCCTCGGAAATTGGCGATCAGGCGGCGACGCCCCGATGCCACGTCATGAACATACACAACCGGTTTGCGGGATTCAAATGATACGTACGCCAGCTGCCCACCACTGGGCGACCATGCTGGCGAAATAATGGGCTCAGGGCTCGACAGCGCAGATTGCGAATTCTCTCCATCCGCATCAGCTACCCAAAGGCTATATCGCCCTCCAGTTTTGGTCACGTAAGCAATACGCGTCGAAAAAACGCCACGCTCGCCCGTTAGCTTTTCGTAGATGAAATCGGCGATGCGATGGGCCACCAAACGCAAATCGCCCTGCGTGACAACAAAACTCTGCCCCCCTAGGTCTTGCCCCTTCACGACATCCCACAGGCGAAAGCGCACGTCGTAGCGGCCATCGGCCAAGCGGGTAACACTGCCGGTGGCCAAAGAGTCCGCGCTTTTCTGCCGCCACAACGCCACGTCGGGTCGCGCGGTCTCATCGAGCACTGCGCCCCCAGTGTCCACGGCCCGAAACTGGCCGCTGCGCTCCAGATCCGCCTGAACAATCGCCGCGATCTTCTGGGGGGCTTGGGCATCCCCCCTGAATGGGGCAATGGCGATGGGCAACTGCGTAAGCCCCACGCCCTTCACCTCGATGCGGAACTGCGCAAGGACGGGTAACGAGGGAGTGGCAATCAGCGCGGCCAGCAACTGGCGGCGCACGGGAAGCGGCGATGCCGCAGGAGAGGGGAATTTGGAGATTCGATCTGTGGTCATTGACATCCAGCAGTGGCCGAAAAAATACCGAAAGGCAAACCCGGATGTTACACACCACCGGGACACCCCTGTGACAAACTGTGAGCCACGAAGTTCTGCTGACGCGTTTGCCTTCGGCGATCACACTCCCCCGACTGCCGACAACCGCATGCCCCTGCAACCGTAGAATCCGGGCCACATGCAAGCCAAAGACATAGACGCCTCGCCCAAAACCGCCCCTCCTCCCGTCACCCCCCCCGGCTTGATTGCGCGCCTCAGGCGGCTCTCTGTTTATTTTGGCAACCAGGGTTTGGCGTGGGGTGTTGCCATTGCAGCGACCCTGGTAGGTGCAGTGACGGAGCCGCTGATTCCCGCCTTGTTGCAACCCCTTTTGGATAAAGGTTTTACCCAAGGCACCTTGCAGCTATGGATGGTTCCGCTGGCCATTCTGGGCGTCTTTTTTGTACGGGGTGTGTCGCAATTTATCGGCCAATACGCGCTTGCACGGATCGCCAACGAGGGTATGTTGGTGCTGCGTCAGGCCCTGTTTGATCGCGTGCTGGCGGCAGAGATGGGACTTTTTTCGCGCCAGTCGGCCAGCGCACTTTCCAACACCGTGGTGTATGAGGTGCAAACAGGCGCCACGCTGCTGGTCCAGGCGCTGCTGGGGCTTTCGCGCGATGGGTTCACGTTGGTCGCGCTGCTCGTGTATCTCCTGTACCTGAACTGGCAACTCACCTTGATCGTGGCAGTGGTGGTGCCGGGGGTAGCATGGATCATGAAGACACTGTCACGCCGCCTATACCAACTCACCAAACGCAGCCAGCAGGCCACCGATGAACTGGCCTATGTCGTGGAAGAAAACGTGCTCGCGCACCGCATGGTGCGCCTGCATGGCGCACAAGCGGGTCAGGCGCGCCGGTTTGCAGCACTGAGCACCAGACTGCGGGGGTTGGCCATTAAATCCACCATAGCCTCGGCAGCCATGACGCCACTGACCCAGTTGCTTGCCGCAGCAGCGCTCTCGGTGGTGATCTGCATTGCCCTGTGGCAAAGCCGGGGTGCAGTCACGGCCAAGGACGTCACCGTTGGGGGTTTCGTTTCGTTCATCACCGCCATGCTCATGTTGATAGCGCCCATCCGGCGACTGGCCGATGTAGCCAGCCCGGTGACGCGGGGCGTAGCGGCTCTGGAGCGTGGACTCGGGCTGCTGGGCGACTCTGGGGCCGAATCTGGCGGGCAATACCGTACCGACCGCGTGCGGGGATCTCTCTCCCTCGACAACGTGATTGTGTCGTTCGGCCCGGACCACGCGCCTGCACTTGATCGAGTGAGCCTGCAGGTGGCACCCGGCGAAATTGTTGCGTTGGTGGGGCCTTCTGGCGCAGGCAAAACCACGCTGGTCAATCTATTGCCAAGGTTTGTGATACCTGAATCAGGGACGATCCTGATCGATGGGCACGCTTTGCCCGAATGGGAATTGGGCTCCCTGCGCTCACAATTTGCCATGGTGAGCCAGGACGTGGTGATGTTCAACGACAGCATTGCCACCAATGTGGCGCTGGGCCATGTGATCGACGAAAAACGCGTACATGATTGCCTTGCCGCCGCCAACCTCGCAGAGCACGTTGCAGCGCTCCCGCTCGGGATCCACACGGTGGTGGGACACAACGCCACGCAATTGTCGGGCGGGCAACGCCAGCGTTTGGCCATTGCCCGCGCGCTCTACAAAGACGCACCCATTTTGATTCTGGACGAGGCTACTTCAGCACTCGACACAGAATCGGAACGGTTGGTGCAAGAGGCCTTGCAGCGCCTCATGCAGGGGCGCACGACCCTGGTCATAGCGCACCGGCTTTCCACCATCGAACACGCGGATCGGGTTGTTGTGATGGAACGCGGGCGCATTGCCGAGCAAGGCACACACAGCGAACTGATGGCCTACGGCGGCCTGTATGCGCGTTTGCAAACGCGGCCGGCTTCTGGCAATACCATGGCACAGCATTGAGGGGAACGAGGTGCATGCGCCTCTGTGCGTGCGACAGTCCCTAGTCCCTAGTCCCTAGCCCCCAGCGCAGCCCAAACTTTAGACAGCCTCTCAGGCATTCAAAGTCGTGTCCGGCTGGCTTCGCTCCCGATGGCTACCACTTGCCGTGGTTGGGCTGGCGTTTTCGCACGGCGGCAGCGATCTTTTCGACAACCCCTACACGGTTCGTCTGCGACGCAAAATCTGATGCCGAAAGCCCCAGCTGGTTCTTGAGCGTGGGGTCTGCCCCCTCGTCCAACAAAAGCTGAACCGCCTCTTCAGAGCCATAGCGCGCTGCCATCATCAAAGGCGTAGTGCCATTCGGAGAGGCTGCGTCGATGTATGCGTAGTTCTCCAGCAGCATGCGGGCTATGGCCACGTGTTGTGCCGAGCTCGCGGATGCCGCATAGTGCAAAGGCGTCCACCCTGTCTTGTTGACGTCGGCGTCGCGTGCCATCAAGGCCTTCACAACGTCGACCTGGCCCTTTAGCGCGGCCATCATGAGGGGACTTTCATCCTGTGCGTTGCGCGCATTGACATTCGTTCTGCGCGACGCGAGCAAAGCAGCGAAAGCCTTATAGCGTTCGTTTTGCAATGCAAGGACAAGACCCACCTGCTTTTTTTCATCCCGCGTGTTGGGATCAAATCCCCGGCGAAGCAGTGCCGTGATGGCATCTCCATCGTCTCGCACGATAGCGACGAAAAAATCGTCGTAAGCACCGGCCCATGCAGAAGGCACGGCCAAGCCCAACATCACCGCAGCCAAAGCAGAACGTCGTTGCAAATTCATGGTGCCGTCACGCCTTTGAACAAAGTGTCGAAATTGTGGCTGGTGGCTTCGGCCACCGCTTGCAGCGCCACCTCTTTGATTTGTGCGACTTGTTGCGCCACCAAAGGAACGTAGGACGGGTTGTTCGTTTTGCCCCGATAGGGCACTGGTGCAAGGTAAGGGCTGTCGGTTTCGATCAGCATGCGATCCAGCGGAACAAAAGCCACCACATCACGCAAGTCTTGCGCACTTTTGAATGTGACGATGCCCGAGAAAGAAATGTAGTAGCCCAGGTCTAGTGCCGCACGCGCCACCTGCATCGACTCGGTGAAGCAGTGAAACACGCCCCCAGCCAGGTTGCCGGGGCCCTCTTCCCCTTCCTCTCGTAGGATGGCCAAAGTGTCGTCCGAAGCACTGCGGGTATGAATGACAAGGGGTTTGCCACACGCGCGGGCCGCCCGTATGTGATGGCGAAACCGGTCACGTTGCCACTCCAGGTCGGCAATGCTGCGGCCACCCTTGCGGTCTTCCATGCCGTAGTAATCCAGGCCTGTTTCGCCGATGGCCACCACACGGGGCAAGGCGGCGCGATCGAGCAAATCCTGCACCGAGGGCTCGCTCACACCTTCGTTGTCGGGATGCACTCCGACCGTGCTCCAGAAGTTGTCGTATGTGGTTGCCAGCGCGTGAACACCGTCGAACTCTTCGAGGGTGGTACAGATACACAACGCCCGCGTGACCTGTGCGTCGGCCATCGCCTGACGGATCGCTGGCAACTGGTTGAGCAATTCTGGAAAGTTGAGATGGCAGTGCGAATCAGTGAACATGCGGTTTCAAAATAAAAAAGCCGACCAGCGAGCGCAGGTCGGCACAGACAGGAGGTGGGCGTGTACTCAAATGGTCTGCGTCGGGCGATCCGAGCCCAGCGCGGTGCCCAGCAGCTCCTCAATTTTGGCCTTGAGCTGGCGCGACTTCTCGTCCTTGGGGAACTGGATACCAACCCCTTGCGTGCGGTTGCCTGCGGCACGTGCCGGGGTCACCCATGCCACGCGACCCGCCACGGGATAACGCTGCGTGTCATCGGGCAGCGTAAGCAACACATAGACATCATCGCCCAGCTTGTAGTCACGCTGGGTGGGCACAAAAATGCCCCCTTCGGCAAAAAAGGGAATGTAGGCGGCGTAAAGGGCGCCTTTCTCCTTGATGGCCAGCTGCATGACACTGGGACGGGGCGCTGTGGATGGACTGCTCATGAAAGGTGTTTGCGTCTTAGTGCTTGAAGTGTAGGGTGTTTCTCGCCTGGGCGACAAGCGCCTCCAGCATGAGGCCGCCGTTGAAGGGATGGTCTGCCGTGCGAGCGGCCTTGGACAAGGCTTTGGACCAACGGGTCAAGGCCCCCAGCGGGGGGGCCTTGGGTAAATCGGCCAGCGCAAAATAACGGGGTGCCGCGCCCACGCTTACGGCCAGAAGGTCATGGCAGAGCTTTTGCAAGGCATCGATCACCTGGGCGGGCGCCCAGTCACCCAATGCGCTCACGTCGCCGCGAGCCACGGCCTGTGGCAGGGCCGACCAGGATTGAGGGCTGCGGCCCGATTGAGCCAGCGCCAGTGCGTCTTCTGGCCGACCGCCAGAGGCACGTAAAAAAGAGGCCGCGGCATCGGGTGCAATGCCTTGGGCCTGCAACCACGCCTGCATATCCACATCCGCGGGCCATACCATCGTGTGGCCCAAACAGCGGCTGCGGATGGTAGGCAGCAGCTGGTGCGCCGCCTCGCTGGCCAGCACGAAGCGCACATCCCCCGGCGGCTCTTCCAGTGTCTTGAGAAGCGCATTGGCCGTGACGTGGTTCATCTGCTCGGCCGGGTACAGCAGCACCGCCTTGCCGCGCCCACGGGCCGAGGTGCGCTGGGCAAACTCGACCGCATCGCGCATGGCCTCCACGCGGATCTCGCGGCTGGGCTTGCGCTTTTTGTCGTCGATATCGGCCTGGGCTTTTTCGGACAACGGCCAGCCCAGCGCCATCATCTGCACCTCGGGCATCAGCACGCACAGGTCGGCATGGGTGCGCACGTCGATGGCGTGACAGCTGCCGCACTGGCCACAAGCACCCTGGGCCGTGGGGGCATCGCACAGCCAGGCGCGCACCAGCTCCATGCCCAAGGCATATTGCCCCAGCCCCGAAGGCCCCTGCAACAGCCAGGCATGGCCGCGCTGCGCCAGCAAACGGGTGCGCTGGGTAGCAATCCAGGGGGCAAGGGCCATCGCTGGCTCTGCGGCGGAGACCCCACTCATTGCGGCCCCTTCTGAGCAGCCACCATGATGGCCAGCCAGCCCTTGCGCACAAACACGCTGGTGAGCTGCTGCCACACCCGGTGGCGATCCTGTGCGGCATCCAGCCGCGCAAACCGCTGCGGGGCCGCTGCCGCCCGGTCGGCATAACCTTGCGCAACCCGGCGGAAAAATTCGATGGGCTGGGCCTCGAAACGATCCGGGATGCGCGCCCCGGCCAACCGCGCCGCAGCCACTTCAGGCGCCACGTCAAACCAGACCGTCAGGTCAGGCTCTCGCATCAAATCGGCCTTTGGCGCAGTGCCTGTCTGCACCATGCGCTCCAATGTTGATAGCACGCCCAGGTCAAACCCCCGCCCGGCACCCTGGTACGCAAACGTTGCGTCGGTGAATCGATCGCACAGCACCACCTCCCCGCGCGCCAGAGCGGGCTCGATGACATTGCACAAATGATCGCGGCGCGCGGCAAAGATCAGGAGCGCCTCGGTGAGAGCATCCATGGGGTCACTCAGCACCATGTCGCGCAGCTTCTCAGCCAGCGGTGTACCGCCCGGCTCACGGCTCACGGTCACGGCGCGGCCCTGGGTGCGAAAGGCGGCAGCAAGGCCTTCAATGTGCGAGGACTTGCCCGCGCCATCAATACCTTCAAACGTGATGAAAAGACCGGGATGTGACATGGGAACCTTGGTTGAATCCGTGCCTGCTTGCAGGCAAGCAGGCGTGTAGGTGCGGCCGCCTATTGCCCCCGCTGATAGCGGTTGACGGCACGGTTGTGCTCCTCCAGCGACGGGCTGAAATGGCTGGTCCCATCGCCCTTGGCCACGAAGTACAGCGCACGCGTGGGCTCGGGCCGAACGGCCGCCAGTAGAGAGGCCTTGCCGGGCATGGCTATCGGCGTGGGCGGCAGGCCGGCGCGCGTGTAGGTGTTCCAGGGCGTATCGGTTTGCAGGTCGCGCCGGCGCAAATTGCCGTCGAATTTTTCGCCCAGCCCGTAGATCACGGTGGGATCTGTTTGCAGCAACATGCCAGAACGCAGGCGATTGGCAAACACGCCTGCAATCTGGCCGCGGTCGCTGGCGCGGCCCGTTTCTTTTTCGACGATGCTCGCCAGGGTCAGCGCCTCATCCGCAGATTTGAGAGGGGTATCCGCCGCCCGCTGTGCCCAGGCGGCCTCCAGTCGGCGGTCCATGGCATGCAGGGCCCGGCGCAGCAGGGCCACGTCGCTGGAGCCCTTGGCAAAGGTGTAGGTGTCGGGGAAAAACCGGCCCTCGGGTGCCACGCCGGGGCGACCCAGCAGTGCCATCAGGGCTTCATCGGTGAGTGGGGCGGAGTCGGGTTTGAGTTGCTCCTCTTTGGCCAGCGCACGGCGCACCTGGCGCCAGTTCCAGCCCTCGACGAGGGTCAAGGCACGCAAGGCCTCTTCGCCCCGCACCAGCTTGCGCAACAAACCAAGAGGTGTGGTGCCCGGCGGGATTTCATAGTTACCTGCCTTGATGTCCCGGTCTTGCCCCGACACCCGAAACCACGCGTAGAGAAGCCGCGCATCGGTCTGCACTCCAGCCGCGACCACGTCCCGGGCCACGCCGCGGGGCGTCGTGCCGGGCTCGATGGCGAGTTCAAGCGCCTGCGTGCCTGCGCCCGCCATGGGCATTGGCTGGTGCAGCCACCAGTAAGCCGCGCCGCCCAGTGCCATCAAAACCACCACGATCAAAGCCAGTAAACGTCGCACAACCCTGCTGCCTGTATGTAAGGGAGCGGGCATCATAATTCAGCGATGACTTATTCATTGAATGGCATCACCCCCCTCTCCCACCTTGGCGTGATTCGCGTGGAAGGCGAAGACGCTGCCAAGTTTCTACACGGCCAGCTGACCCAGGACTTCGCCTTGCTGGGCATGGACCAGGCACGTTTGGCAGCCTTCTTGTCGGCCAAGGGGCGCATGCAGGCCAGCTTCATTGGTTTCAAGCGCAGCGCGACCGAGATCCTGCTGGTGTGCAGCCTCGACCTGCTTGCGCCCACGCTCAAGCGCCTGTCCATGTTTGTGATGCGCGCCAAGGCCCGGCTGACCGATGCCACGGCCGACTTTGCGCTGTACGGCGTGGCGGGCGACACTGTGGCGGCCATCGCTGGCGGCGCGCAACCGGCATGGGCAAAAACCGATGTGGACACTGCCACCATGGTCCACCTGTACCCGGCCGATGGCCAGCCGCGCATGCTGTGGGTCGCGCCAGCGGCCACGCCGGCGCCCGAGGGGCCTGCGCTTGATACGGCTCTGTGGCTATGGGGCGAAGTACGCAGCGGCGTGGCCACGCTGAGTGCCCCGGTGGTGGAGGCCTTTGTGCCGCAAATGCTCAATTACGAATCGGTTGGCGGGGTGAACTTCAAGAAGGGCTGCTACCCGGGGCAAGAGGTGGTGGCGCGCAGCCAGTTTCGGGGCACGCTCAAGCGACGCGCCTATGTGGCCCATGCGGCGGCTGACGTGGTGGTAGGTGCGGAGGTGTTCCGCACCACGGACCTGGAGCAACCCTGCGGCACCGTGGTGCAGGTGGCTTGCGCCCCCGGCGGCGGCGTTGATGCCATCGTCTCGTTGCAGATTGCAGCGGCACAAGAGCACAGCTTGCAGGTGGGTGCGGCAGACGGCGTGACGCTGTCCCTGTTGCCCCTGCCCTACGCCCTGCTCGAAGATATTTGAATGAAAATGGGCTCTTCTAGCGAATGCTAGTGATGCACTCGATAAATGTCGTACGTTGAAATCGCCGTCTTCAGACGTGCGGCGAGTTCCATCACTACTATTCGCTAGAAGAGCCTGAAAATGGCCTCTAGCGCTTATTGAATAATCGCTGGCAGCTCATTTTTTTATAGCAAATCAGTCACAACGGCCGCGCCATGGCGATGTGGGCGATCCCCGCTTCTTGCCACGGCTCGCCCACCACCGCAAACCCGGCCCGGCGATAAAACCCCTCGGCATTGCGCTGGGCGTGCAGACGCACCTCGTGGTCGCCCCGGGCCTGCGAGGCGTCGACCAACGCATCCAGCAATTTCCGCCCCCATTGCGCGCCGCGCACCGAGCGGTCCACGGCCATGCGGCCAATGCGGCCCACGCCCCGGCTCTCTTGCAGCAGGCGGCCTGTGGCTACCGGCATGCCCAGGCGGTTATAGACCACGGCATGGCGTGCAGAAGCATCGAGCGCGTCGGCTTCAATGTCGGCCGCAATACCCTGCTCGCGGACGAATACGGCGGTACGCAGGCGGCCCGCGTCGCGGCCCAGGGCATTCCAGTCGCCGGTGCGCACTTCCGCCATATCGGTGCCTGCCTCAAAGCCCTCGAAGATGGCGCGCAGCGCAGGCGGCACGGGGCGCGAGGTTTGGGTGGCGGGGTCGGCAAACACATACACCAGCTCGCCCGACACCAGCAGCTGGTCGCCGCTGAAGATACCCGCCTCGAACAGGCTGGACGAGTTGCCCACCCGCGCGCAGCGCAGGCCCACATCCAGCGTGTCGTCCAGCCGCGCCGAGGCGTGGTACTCGACCGTGGCCTTCTTCACATACATCTCGCCACCCAGGGCCAGCATGCTGGCCTCATACGGCAACGCCAGCGCGCGCCAGTAGTCAGACATGGCCGTGTCGATATACATGAGGTAGTGCGCGTTGAACACGATCTTTTGCATATCCACCTCGGCCCAGCGCACGCGCAGGCGGTGGAAGCAACGGAAATCACTGCGTTGCATGGGTTCGTTTACTCCAGGTGAAAAGCCAGACGCAGCGCGCGGGCCGCGTCGGCATGGGCCTTGCGCGCTTCAGGGATGGCGCGGCCCATCTTGATGAATTCGTGGGTCACGCCCCGGTAGATGTCGAGGTCCACCGGCACACCAGCCAGGCGTAGCTTGTCAGCGTATTCGATGCCTTCGTCCACCAGCGGGTCGCATTCGGCCAGGCCGATCCAGGCGGGTGCCACGCCTTCCACATCGGGGGCAAGCAAGGGGGCAAAACGCCAGTCTTCGCGCTCTTCACGGGTGTTGACGTAGTTGCCGAAAAACCAGCTGATGGCGGGCTCCTCCAGCACCAGGCCGCGCGCAAAAGTGGCATGGGACGGCGTGTCCTGGTGCGCAGCGCAGCCGGGGTAGATCAGCAGCTGCAGTGCCAGCCGCAGGCCCGCATCGCGCGCGAGGATGGCGTTGGCCGCAGCCAGCGTACCGCCCGCGCTGTCGCCGCCCACGGCCAAGCGCTCGGGGTCTGCGCCCAGACTCTTGGCATGGGCCGCAAGCCATTGCAAGGCATCCCAGGCATCGTCGCTGGCCGTGGGGAAGCGGTGCTCCGGCGCCAGCCGGTAGTCCAGCGACACGACCATGCAGCCCGACAGGCGCGCCAGCTCGCGGCACAGGATGTCGTGCGTGGCAATGCTGCCGATGGTGAAGCCCCCGCCATGCGTGTACAGCAATAGCGGCAACCCGGCGTCCGTGGTCGGTGCGTACAGCCGCGCGGGCAGCGCGTGATCATCGCGGGCCGGGATCTGAAAATCCTCCACGCGCGCAAGGGTGGCCTTGGGTACTTCCAGCACGTCCGCACCCGCCTGGTAGGCGACGCGGGCGTCCTGGGGGGTGCGGGTATGCAAAGGGGCATGCCCTGCGCGGGCCATGCGTTCCAGCACGCTGCGCATCTGGGGGGTCAAGCGGGTGTGGTGAAGATGAAGGTGCGGATCGGTCAACAGTCAAAATCTCGGAAGCAGAAAAACACAGCGGCCCAAGCCAACGCCCACAGGGCGTTGGGGGGGCAGAAAAACGGCCTATTTAAAGATCAGGCGCACGGGCGTAGCCCCCGGTAATCCGTCGTAGGTGGCCGTCACCGACAGGCCTGCCCTGGGTGGCAGCAGCGGCGAAAACGAGCCCAGGCTGATGAGGTCGCCCGGCTGCATGGCAAGGCCTTCCTGCGCCAGAGCGCCCGCAAGCCACACCACGGCATTGAGCGGGTGCTCCAGGATGTCGCTACCCTTGCCGCCGCCCAGCCGCACACCACTGCCATCGGTCAGCGCCACGTTCATATCGGCCAGTGCCTGCAGTAGCGCATAACGTTCGGCGCGATAGGCCGGCACCGCCATGGGGGCGGCCGCCACACCAAGCCGGGCACCCACGTTGATGGCCGTCACGCCAGCGCCGTTGAGCTTGGGCGGCGCCTGCACCATCAGGTCGGGCAATTCGACAAAGGGAATGATCTGGTCCACCGACTCCAGCACCTCCATGGGCGTTTTGGCGTGGTTGATGGCGGCACTGCTCACACGCACCAGCATATCGGCCTCGTACAGCGGGCGGGCACCAAACGCCGCGTCCACAGTGGCCCCGCTTTGCAGCACCATGCCTTCATACAGCTTGCCCCACACCGGCTTGTCGGTGTTGAAGCGTTTTTGCACCGCCGGGTTGGTGAGGCCCGCCTTGTAGCCAATGACCTTGCCCAGACGCTGCGCCAGCAGCACATTGACCTTGGCACGCGTACAGGCGCCATCCGCATCCGACAGGTTTTCGGGGTTCGCTGCCGGGGTTTTGGCCAGGTAATGGGCGACCATGTCGGCAGCTTGCGCATCGGTAAGGCACTCCGCCTGCGCCGATGTCGCAAATGCGACGAACGCACTGGCCAGCAGGGCGGCGATGAGGGTTTGCTTCGTGGTCATCGGTGTCTCCGGGTTGTAGAGTGTTTGCAGCAATCGTAAACGTAACTCCCGAACTCACCATGGCCCTCATTTACTACGTCACCCAGATCCAGTTCGAATTCGGCGCCGTCCAACTGCTCCGGCAGGAATGCGAGCGCGTAGGCATCACGCGCCCGCTGATCGTGACGGACCCCGGTGTGAAGGCTGCGGGCGTGCTGCAAAAGGCGCTGGATGCCCTGCCCGGCATGACCGTCGCCGTGTTTGACCAGACGCCATCGAACCCCACCGAGGCCGCCGTGCGCGCCGCCGTGGAGATGTACAAGGCCCAGGGCTGCGACGGCCTGATCGCCGTGGGCGGTGGCTCGGCCATCGACTGCGCCAAGGGCATTGCCATTGCCGCCACACACGAGGGGCCACTCACCCACTACGCCACCATTGAAGGCGGCTCGCCCCGCATCACCGACCGCGCGGCGCCACTGATCGCCGTGCCCACCACCAGCGGCACGGGCAGCGAGGTGGCGCGCGGCGCCATCATCATCGTTCATGATCATCGCAAGCTCGGCTTTCACTCGTGGAACCTGGTGCCCAAGGCCGCCATCTGCGACCCCGAACTCACGCTGGGCCTGCCCCCCATGCTGACCGCCGCCACGGGCATGGATGCGATTGCGCACTGCATGGAGACCTTCATGTCGGCTGCGTTCAACCCCCCGGCCGATGGCATTGCGCTCGATGGCCTCACGCGCGGCTGGGCAAACATCGAGCAGGCCACGCGCAACGGCAGCGACCGCGACGCTCGCCTGCACATGATGAGCGCCAGCATGCAGGGGGCCATGGCGTTCCAGAAGGGCCTGGGCGCCGTGCATTCGCTCAGCCACAGCCTGGGCGGCGTGAACCCCCGCCTGCACCACGGCACGCTCAACGCCATGTTCCTGCCCGCCGTGGTCCGCTTCAATGCGCAGGCTGAATCGGTGCAAAAGGAAAGGCGCCTGGAGCGCATGGTCCATGCCATGGGCCTGCAAAGCGCGAGCGATATCCCCGAAGCCATCCGCGACATGAATGCCCGACTGGGACTGCCCACAGGCCTCGCCGCCATGGGCGTGACCGAAGCGATGTTCGACGACATCATCAAGGGCGCCCTGGCCGACCACTGCCACAAGACCAACCCGCGCATCGCCACGCCAGAGGAATACCGCAGCATGCTGGCCCAGTCGCTCTGAGCCTCCGGGCTATTGTTACGCTCCATCCCCGCGCACGGGGTCACGCGGTGGTGCGCTGCGTGGTGGTGTGAGTGAGCCAAAGGCCCAGCCGAAGGCTCTGGCATTCACACACCGCTGGATGTGCATCGGCCCGTCCACTCGCGTCCAGATCCCCCCCAACGTGCGCATCAAGCAACATTTCGGTGGATTGCGTTGTCCATCGCAGGGCTACCCATATGTAACAGTCCGCTACACGCTAGACTCCCCCCCCGGTCAACAATTAATTAACAATTCATTACCCTGGGGTTATTGGGGGAGAGAGGGCCATTGGCAAACGTGATGCGTATCGAAAGTCTCAGCACGTGGCTCCTGCGAGGCACCTACCCCCGGCTGTACATACCCATTGTGCTGATCGTCGTGATGGTCCTGGGGGTGCGCTACCACTATCTCCTGGGGTCGGAAACCGAAGAAGCCCATCAACACGCGGTGGCACAGTTGCGGCGCGCCAGCGACTATCTGCTGCCGCGCCTGGCACGGGTACAGGCGTCGGACAGCGCAACCATGCAGAGCCTGCTGAACGAGGGCATCCGCCACCTGGGGCCAGGCATAGACACGCTGCAGTGGGAGCCACGCGAACGGGACGCCATCACAGCGCACGCAGCCCCCGCCATTGCCCATGCGCCGCCATGGTTTATCGGCGTGCTCGACATGCCTGTTCCAGTGCAGCAATCGGGCCAGATACAGGCCGATGGCACCGCCGCACGCCTGACCGTGACGCTGCAAACCGCCCCGTTGGTGGATCGGGTCTGGCACAACATACTCGTTCAGGCACGCATCTCGGCGCTCAACGTATTCACCGTCTTTTTGCTGCTCACGCTGCTGCTGCGCGCCAACGCCCGCATGCTGCGCCGCCTGGCACGCGCCACGGATGCCTTTCGCCACGGCCACCTGGACGCACGCATGGAAGTGGCCGGGACGCTGGAATCGCGGGCCATCGCCGCCACGTTCAACGACATGGCGGGCAAAGTCCAATCGCTCGTGCTTTCACTGCGCGAAACCCAGCACCAACAAAGCGAGCAGCTGCATTTCACGCGCCAACTGATCGACGCCCTGCCCTTGCCCGTTTTTGTGCGCAACACCGACGGCGCACACCTGGATGCCAACCGCGCCTGGAAGAAGCTTTTTCATGCGACGGCCGAGCCCGCACGCCCCCACGCACACCAAGCAGCCACCCCGTGGCCTGCAGAACTGGCACCCGCACGCTCGGCGCAGTTGGCTGCGGCACCCAGCAACGAAATCCGTATCCATCCCCCCCGCCAATCGCCCCGAGACATGGCGTATTACGAAGCGTCGTTCACCACCACCAGCGGGGCATTGGCGGGCACGATCGGTGCGCTGGTCGATGTGACGGAGCGCAAGCGCGCCCAAGAGGCCCTGCAAGCCGAAAAGGAACGCGCCGAAGTCACCCTTGCGTGCATTGGCGACGGTGTCATCACCACCGACCTTGCCGACCACATTCAAACCCTCAACGAAGCTGCCCAGCTGATGACGGGCTTCACGCCCGAGCAAGCCACCGGTTGCCCGCTGGGTGAGGTGTTTCGCCTCTACCAGCAACCCGGTAGCCCCGCCGACACAACGGCCACCACCCTCAGCGACAACCCGCCGGGTGCGCTGAGCCAGCCCACACAAGAGGTGCTGATCCACCGCTCAGGCGAGCGCTATGCCATCGAATACACCGCGGCGCCGATTCGCGAGGGCAATGGCCTGGTGGTAGGCCGTGTGCTTGTCTTCCGCGATGTGACCGAAACCCGCAACCTGCGCCACCAGATCTCGTGGCACGCCCGACACGACGCACTGACAGGCCTTTACAACCGCGCCGCTCTGGCCGAACGCCTCACACACGCCACCTTTGTGGCACGCAACACGCAGCAGCTGCTGGCGGTGTGCATGCTCGACCTGGACCACTTTCAAACCATCAACGACACGCACGGCACCCGGTTTGGTGACCGTCTGCTCAAGGAGGTCGCTCGCCGCCTGGAGTCGTTCATCACACCGCGCGACGCGGTGGCACGCATGGGTGGCGATGAGTTTGTGCTGCTGCTGGGCGAACAGCCCGATGTGCCCGCCATCGAGGCCCGGCTCGCGGTGCTCAGGCAGCAGTTGAACGCGCCCTACGCCATTGCCGACCGAAAGGTGAATGCCACCGTCAGCATCGGTGTGGCCCTGTTCCCCCTCGACAATACCAACCCCGACACCCTGCTGCGGCATGCCGACCAGGCCATGTGCCAGGCCAAGAGTTTTGGCCGCAACCAGCTGCACGTGTTTGACGTGCAACACGACCATGCCGTGCAGACCCAGCACTCGCGCCAGACCCGCGTGGTCCAGGCACTGCGCGGCGGAGAGCTGGTCTTGTACTACCAGCCCAAGGTCAACCTGCGCACCGGCGAGGTGCTGGGCATGGAAGCGCTGCTGCGCTGGCAGCACCCCGAGCAGGGGTTGCTGGGCCCACAGCATGTGCTGCCGATGGTGGATGACATCGAGCTGATGGTCGAACTCGGCGAATGGGTGCTGCAAACGGCGCTGACACAGATGAGGCAATGGACCGATGCCGGCATGTTGTGGGAGGTCAGCGTGAACATCGCCGCACCGCACTTCCATCAACCCCAGTTCGTGCAGCGGCTCCAGGACATTCTGCACACCTGCCCCGAAGTGTCCCCCTCGCGGCTGGAGCTGGAAATCCTCGAATCCGCCGCGCTGGAGGACATGCAGTACATGCGCAGCATGATGCAAAGCTGCCAGGCCCTGGGGGTGCGTTTTGCGCTGGATGACTTTGGCACCGGCTACTCGTCGCTGTCCTACCTCAAGCGCCTGCCCGCCGAAACCATCAAGATCGACCAGTCTTTTGTGCGCGGCATTCTGGATGACGAGGACGACCTCACGCTGGTCAGCGCCATCGTGGCGCTGGCAGCGGCGTTTCAGCGGCATGTGGTGGCCGAAGGTGTGGAAACCGACGAACACTGCGCCAAGCTGCTGATGCTGGGCTGTGAACGGGCCCAGGGCTTTGGTATTGCACGCCCCATGCCTGCGCACGACGTAAGCGCATGGGCGCGGGACTACGCCACCCGCCACGCGGCCTTTCCACCCGGCAAACCGACACCGGGCGGAGCACCCCACGCAGCCCTGAAAAACGCGCCCTTACGCCCTGCCCTGGTGTGATTCGCGCAGCCGCCCTGGCCCTGACCACGCGCGGCAACGGCGATGCGCCATCGGCGCTGCAATCCCCAGCGCCTACAACGCCAGGACCTGCGCCATGTCCGGGCGTGCCAGCCATTGAGCCCATTCATCCGCCAGCTGCTGACTGGCGCGTATTGCGCCCAGCCACGCCTTGGCGCGCGCGCCGCTGTCGGTGCCGTAATGGGTGAAATCCCTGCGGTCTGGCAGCTTGGCGTTAGGCAGGGTACGAACCCAGTCGGGGTGGGGAGAGAGCACCACCACACGGTCGAGTGCGGGCGTGGCATGGTGGCGCCACGCCAGCCCCTTGTCGAGCCAGCCAGGGACCACCTGGTGCTGAAAGTGGGGATACAACACGATGCCACGCTCAGCGCTGAAGCTGTCAGCGCCACCAATTTTCAAGTCTTTTTGGCCTCCAGCTCTTGATGGATAAGCGCTAGCAGCTATCAAATCAGAAGCATTCCCGGGCACTAACTGCTGCCCGTACGCCAGATGCAGGTGGTAGTCCGTGATGCCACCGTCCCAATACGCGCCGCGCGGCGCACCGGGGATGTCGTGCACGGCCTGCAATACAAAGGGTATGGAGCAACTGGCCTGCAGCGCCGGCAAAAAGTTTTCCACACTGAGCCCCACCTGGCGCGTGGGGTAGTCGACGATGCCAAACGGAAGCCGTGGCAACACCTGCGACACGGCGCCGTTGCCCGCACCACCCGCCGCCGCCGCCATGGGATCGTGCCCAGGAACGGGTGATGAAAACACCACGCGCTCCAGCCACGCGCCCAGGGCCTTGCGGTGCACGGCATTCGACAAAAAAGCCGCCAGATAACCCAGTGGCGTGGCCACACCATGCTCGCGGCGCAACAGTCCGCGGCCGCGTGACGTCACGATATGCAAGCGGTAGCGCGGGTGGTTGAGCACTTCATGCACCCGGCCTGCGTAAAACGCCTGCAAGTTCTGCCCGAACCGCTCGCTCACATGCGTGGCCGTGGGGCGCCTTTTGCCTGGGGGCAATTCATAGTGCTGGTGAACGTAGTCGTGCTCCAGGCGCTCAAACGCTCCCTGGGCGTCTTGCAGGCACGCCGTGGCCATGCGCCACGCGCCAATGGATGCACCCACCAAATCCACCGGCTGGCACGATTGCGCCAGCCACTCACCAAAGATGAACCGATCCAGCGGCCCCAGAACCAGCCCCTTGGGCCCACCCGCTGCGGCAGGGATCACCCCCACATGGGCGGGCTGCAGCCCATGTTTTTGAAGGTGACGAAGGGCGCCGGGACCGGCATGGATACGCAGGGCTTTCATGCACACGATTGTCGCAAAGCAAAGCAACGCAACGCAACGCGGCGTGAACAGCGACCATCGACCAGCGTGAGGGGCAGAGCCGCCCGCCGCCCCATCCCCAAGCGCGGACTGCCTGCCTCCGACTACACGATGTAGTCGGCCGCCTCGGGCTTGGCGGTCCAATCAATGGGGTCTTGCTGCAGCACCATGTCGATGTCCAGTCCCAGGGTCAAGCCCACCTCTCCAGGGAAAGACACGGCCAGCTCTTTGTCCGTGAGCTCGGCTTCACGGGCGCGGGCGCGCCACGCCGCCAGATGAATGACCCCCGCCAGGGGCTCATAGGCATCGCCATCGAACGGAGCGCTTTGGTATTGCAGCGCGTCGATCACCACCCCGGGCAACTGCCAGCGGCGGGCGCACCCGGCGGTCACATGGCCATAGCTGTAGCCAAAGATGCGTTGCTCGATCCGGTCGCGGCGCAGATCAAACGGCGCCACCAGCGTGTTGACCGCTTGCGCCTTCTCAGGGTCTGCAAGGTGGATGACGAGCTCGCCCACCGCGTGCAAAAGGCCTGCCGTGTAGGCAGCAATCTGGTTTTGGTGAACGATGCCCGCCAGCGAGCGGGCCAGCTTGGCCGTGTTCAGGCTGCAACGCCAGAACTGTTGCATGTTCACGCCGGGCACTGACCGCGATGTGGTGCCCAACGGTGCCGTGGTGACCAAAGCGCGCAACTGCGCAATGCCCAGCAGCGCCAGCGCCTCCGGGATGCCCGAAATCTGGCGCGGCAGTTGAAAGGCCGCAGAGTTGGCCAGTTCCAGCAACCGGGCCGCCAGCGCGGGGTCGGTGCCAAAGAGCTGATTCAAACGCCGCAGGCTGGGCTCGCCGTGCGCCAGCTCACTCATCAGCAACGCCACCGCGCGCGGAAAGCTGGGCAGCGCCACAGGTTGGGCCAGCAGTGCGTTCAACTCCATGGGGTCAGGGTGCCTCGTGGTTAAGTGGTGCATTAGGCCAAGGGCCTATCGAAAACAGGCGCTTGGTTGCTGGCGATTATGGACCGGTGGGCCACCGGCCCACCATCCTGGCGCCTACCTGCCTTTGACTTGTTGCAGCTTTGCAAATGCCGATGCCATGGCCGACTGCTGCGTGGACTCGGGCGCGCGGCGCTGCGGTTGCGCATACCCCCGGCCTGCACCCTCAAACCGGTTATCGCGGGGTGCACCCCGGTCGCCGCCCTGGCGTGGTGGTGCATCGCCCAGCTTCATCGACAGGCCGATGCGCTTGCGCTCCACGTCCACCTCCATGACCTTGACCTTGACGATGTCGCCGGTCTTGACCACTTCGCGGGCGTCGTTCACGAACTTGTGCGCCAGCTGGCTCACGTGCACCAGGCCGTCCTGGTGCACCCCCAGGTCGATGAAGGCGCCAAACTGGGCCACATTGCTCACCGTGCCCTCCAGGATCATGCCTTCCTTCAAATCCTTGATGTCTTCCACGCCGTCGTTGAAGCGCGCCACCTTGAAGTCCGGGCGCGGGTCGCGGCCGGGCTTCTCCAGCTCGGCCAGGATGTCCTTGACGGTGATGACACCAAACTTCTCATTGGCGAACAGCTCAGGCTTGAGGGTCTTGAGCATGTCAGAGCGACCCATGATCTCGGCCACCGGCTTGCCCGTCTTTTCCATGATCTGCTCGACCACGGGATACGTCTCAGGGTGCACGCCGGTCATGTCCAGAGGGTTCTCGCCACCCCGGATGCGCAAGAAGCCCGCGCTCTGCTCGAAGGTCTTGGCGCCCAGGCCGGCCACTTCCATCAACTGCTTGCGGCTCTTGAACGCGCCATTGGCCTCGCGCCAGCGCACCACCGCCTTGGCCACGCTGCCCGACAGGCCCGACACGCGGGAGAGCAGCGGCACGCTGGCCGTGTTCAGGTCCACACCCACCGAGTTCACGCAGTCTTCCACCACCGTGCCCAGCGTGCGCGCCAACTCGCTCTGGTTCACGTCGTGCTGGTACTGGCCCACGCCAATGCTCTTGGGGTCGATCTTCACCAGTTCGGCCAGCGGGTCTTGCAGGCGGCGGGCGATGGAGGCGGCGCCGCGCAGGCTCACGTCTACATCAGGCATTTCCTGGCTGGCGTATTCGCTGGCGGAGTAAACCGACGCGCCCGCCTCGCTCACCACCACTTTCTCGATGGCGCGGTCTGCCTTGGCAGCCAGCTTGACGAGGTCGGCGGCCAGCTTGTCGGTTTCACGGCTGGCCGTGCCGTTGCCGATGGCAATCAGGTTCACGCCGTGCTTCTCGGCCAGCTTGGCCAGGGTGTGCAACGCCCCTTCCCAGTCGCGGCGCGGCTCGTGGGGGTACACCGTGGCCGTCTCCACCAGCTTGCCGGTGTCGTCCACCACAGCCACCTTCACGCCGGTGCGAATGCCGGGGTCCAGCCCCATCACCACGCGCGGGCCCGCAGGCGCGGCCAGCAGCAGGTCACGCAGGTTGTCGGCAAACACCTTGATGGCGACTTTTTCAGCGTCGTCGCGCAGGCGGGCAAACAGGTCGCGCTCGGTAGAGAGGCTCAGTTTCACGCGCCAGGTCCAGGCCACGCACTTGCGGATCAGGTCGTCGGCCTTGCGGCCCGCATGGCTCCAGCCCAGGTGCAGGGCGATCTTGCCTTCGGCCAGGCTCGGCTTGCCTGGCTCCGGCTCAACAGGCAACACCAGCTTGGCTTCGAGAATTTCGAGGCCCCGGCCCCGGAACACCGCCAGCGCGCGGTGCGAGGGCACGCGGCCAATCGGCTCGTCGTATTCAAAGTAGTCGCGGAACTTGGAGACCTCGGGATCGTTCTCGTTCTTGCCCTCCACCTTCTTGCTGCGCAGCAGGCCCTCGGCCCAGAGCCATTCGCGCAGGCTCTGCACCAGGGCGGGGTCCTCGGCCCAACGCTCAGAAAGAATGTCGCGCACACCATCAAGAACAGCAGGCACGGTGGAGAAGTCCGCACCGGGCTTGCCGTCGTCCAGTACCTCGGGCGGCCTCGTGAATGCCGCTGCTTCAACGGCCGGGTCCAGCGTGGGGTCGGCAAAAAGCTTGTCAGCGAGTGGCTCGATGCCAAACTCCCTGGCGATCTGGCCTTTGGTGCGGCGCTTTTGTTTGAACGGCAGGTAGATGTCCTCCAGCTCCTGCTTGGTCGGTGCGGCGGCGATCGCTGCGCGCAGTGCATCGGTGAGTTTGCCTTGCTCGTCAATGCTTTTAAGGACCGCAGCGCGGCGGTCGTCCAGCTCGCGCAGGTAGCCCAGGCGGGCCTCCAGTTCACGAAGCTGAATGTCGTCGAGCCCGTTGGTTACTTCCTTGCGGTATCGGGCAATAAACGGCACGGTGGCCCCGCTGTCGAGCAGCTCTACCGCTGCGCGTACCTGTTGTTCACTGACCCTGATTTCTGCGGCCAGTTGCCGAATGATCTGCTGCATGGGCTGCTGAGGTTGCAAAAGACGAAGCGCGCGAGTGTGCCATAGCTGCAAGGCCCGGGCCTCCATACCCGGCTTTCTGCCTCACGGCGCCATCGGTTCACGTTCAGGCCAAGGCGGTGCCATTTTCACGGTTTTTCGCTCAAGGCACCCCATACAAAACGACCTATACCCACGCGCAGCATTCAAATAACGAGCCTGTCCGCAAAGTCAAACGACCAATACCCCCCCGCTTCCAGCCGCACCCGCGTGCCACCGCCTTCCGGGGTTTCCTGTGCCAGAAAAAGCCCCGCCCGCAATGCCCGCTCGCGCATGGTTTTCAGGCCATACCCTGGGCTGGATTCAGCAGCGTCAGTGCCCTTCGACAGGCCGATGCCGTTGTCACGAACTTCAATGCACCACACCCCCCTGTTCACTTCGTGGACCATTGTCACCGTGACCTCCGTAGCCTGCGCATGGTGCAGCACATTGCTGAACGCCTCCTGCAGGATGAACACGATCTCGGAGGCAGTAGCGCCGCACGGTACGGGCAGGCCATCTGGCGGCTGGATATTCCACACCAGGCCGATATTGCGCAGCGTCAACACCGGTTCTATGCGATGGCGAAGGCAAGCAAGCCGCAGGGTCAACGGGTCGTTGGACGAAGAGATGGAGTCGACCGCAAGGCGCAGGCTGAGCAGGCACATCTGCAACTCCTGCAGCGTGCGTAACTCTCGGGGATTCTGGGCATCAAGCAGGGCCATGGCAGCCGTCAATTGCAGGCCGACGCCGTCATGCAGGTCACGCGCGATGCGTTGGCGTTCGGCCACTACCTCGGGGCTGGCGCGCTGTCTATATCGCCGGTCACGGAAGAAGGCGCCCAGGAATGGCCGCAGCATGGCCCGGCCCCGAAAAAACAAAGTGACCAGCAGAATCACCTGTAGCGCAATCAGGTAGGCCGGACTCTCGTGCAGGATATGCTGGAGTACATAAACCGTCAGAAAAAGCTGCAAGCACCATATCGCCAGACCGACCAGCAGCAGGCGGCGGTTGCGTTTTTCGAACATGACTGTCTATCGTTGGCGTCAAGTTCTGCCCGGCTACGCCCAATGCGCTAAAGCAGACCCCACAAAGACGCAAACCGCACGGCCTGCGCGCGTGTTCGCACCTGCAACTTGCGATAGATGTTGCGAACATGGGTGTTGACGGTGAGGGTACTGATCAGCAGCCGGGCACCGATCTCTGCACTGGTATAGCCACTGGCCACCAAGCTCAGGATTTCCTTTTCGCGCACCGACAGGTGCTCTGCCTCGTCCTTCGGACGCCTCGCTGACTCTACGGCGTGGGCGCGATCAAACCGCTGTAGAAGCCGCCGCGCCAGTGTGGGTGTAATGGAAGCACCACCATTGGCCACCTGCAACACCGCCTGCAGATAGCTACCGAACCAGGAGTTTTTACCCAGATAACCCGTCGCGCCCAGCTCAAATGCGCGTAGCAATTGGTCATCACTCTCCATCACCGAGATCACTACCGCCTGCGCTTGGGGTCGTACCGTATGCAGATATTCGAGCAATTCGAAACCCAGACCATCCCCGAGATTGATGTCCACCAGCAAAACGTCGAATTCATGCTGTTTGATCGCCTTGCGCCCTTCACGCACGCTGGTTGCTTGTGCAATCAAAAGCGTGCGGGGATCTCCCATAAGCTCTTGAGCGATCACGCGGCGGACGTGTTCATCGTCATCCACAAGCAACACCCGCACGGGTTTCGCTTCCTGGCCCACCATGAAATCGGGCCACACCGAGGGGGGGTTGCTGTACGTCGAAAACAGCCCCGCTCGCACGGCTGCGTGCTGCTCTAAAAGGGCCATATGGGCCCCGGCACTGGCGCCGACATTAATACCGGCATTGACATTGGCTTGCGCACTCTGGTCCACGGGGAGCACTCCTCAAACGGCCTTTTTTAGGCACACCATCACCTCTGGCACGACCAACGATGGAGCTTGAGCGCTGCCCCATCCCAAAAACCTCCCAGCTCAGCGTCCACGCGCAACAACCCAAACCCGTCCGACGCCACCAACGGACGAAGTCCGTCGTTCTCCAAGAGCTGTTAGTACATATTGCAGCAACAAAACGAATCAGATAGTGACAAAAATCAGTGCAGTTTCTTTTGTTACATACCGTAACTACCTAACAATTCAGGGGCGCCAAGACCCATATTTCGCTCCCACAACCCTCGCCAGCAGGGCACTTGGCCCCAGAGGACACACTGCAGATCCCCCAGGCACGCTAACCATTTCGGTGGATTGGCGCACTCTGGCACAAGACACACACTGAAACCAGACAGAGCAGAAACGTGGGGCAAATGGCTTACTCACCCAAGGGCGCCACCCATCGTTTCTCCCTGTCAGGTAGCTGCGATGCTGCGCCCCCGCAGACGTAGCGTGTGTAGAGAAGTGCAATTTCGAAGGAACTGTCATGAAAACCCTTGCTTTCATCGCCTTGAGTGCCATCGCCACCGCCGCCATGGCCACCACCCCGGTCGCCTCCAGCCCAGAGATCGTCATCAGCGGCACATCCAACCAGTTTGCGTCGCTCACCTCCACCTCGGTCAACAACAATTCGACCGGATCCAAGAGTGAGGCCTTCCAAAACCTTGCCAGCAACAGCGGCAACACCACCATCAGCGGCACATCGACCCAATCGGTCGGCGGCATCGGTGGCAATGTGACCAATACCGCGTCCGGCAGCGATGCCTATGCCAGCCAGAACCTGTCCTCCAACGTGGGAGAGGTGACAATCAGCGGCCACTCAAACCAGTACACCATGATGTACAACGCTTCCGTCAACAACCTCTCCAGCGGCAGCAACAGCAAAGCGGTGCAGAACATCGCCAGCAACAACGCCTGCTTTACCTGCCAACCTGCTGCGTCGGCTCAGCAAAGCGGTGGCGGCTGGGGTCATTAAACCCCTGGAGGCGCTGGTCCGGTACTCATGACCGGACAGCGCCGTGCCCCGGGCAATGCGCAACGGCACCCACGCGGACCACGCACCAAGCACCCGACCTCGGGCGGTCTGCGGCATTGCATCGACAGACACTCGCCATGGCAACGGTCTTGGCTGCGAAGCGCTTCTTTTGCGCAGTCGCCGCCCGGGGCGCTCGCCATTGCGGTGTTCCGTCATGCATCGCCCCCATTTTTCGGGAGACGGGGTTTTCAGCGCCACGGCGCCGCCACCGCATCTCCGCTTGCCTTGAAGGAGATACACCATGAAAACACATTTTTCGGTGCCACTCGTTCTGGCGCTACCGAGCGCCTTGGTGACGATCCTGTGCAGCGCAACACCCGCGTTCGCTCAAGCCCCGGGTGAAGACCCGGTCGTGCTGAACAAAAAACTCATCATCCAGATGCAGCCCACCGGCAATGCAGCACCCTCGGGCAACATCGACGGGGCTACCGGCATGCCGTCATGGCTGCGTGCCCGGGTGGCCCGCTACGAAGCCAAGGCATTCTCTGGCGATACCACCGGCATCGCGACCAATAGCGACGTGGTGACAACGGCCAATGCGCAGGGCATGCAAAAAACCTGCGTACAGGAAGTGGGCAGCAACACGCTGTCCAGCAGCAGCACCAGCAACGTCAACCGGTATGGCCCCCAGGCGGCGCCGCAGGTGGTCGTGTTGCGCGGTGATCTCGTCAACATCTGCAACTGAGCCCCACACCCCGTTCGCCACCAGCGCCTGCGCGGCAGGCCGGAGAAAGCACCATGATGCAAACAACACATGCCGCCAGCATGGCCTGGCGCCAGGCTGCGTTCGTGCGCCGTGGCTGGCTTGTGGCCTGCGCCGGCGCCGCCTTGCTGCTGAGCGCGTGCAGCACCCCCATGAACGCTCGCGAGGATGCGGCATTTCAGGGCCAGGCGTCCATTTCGGATCGGCCCGTGGTGCGCCCTACCCGCTCCATTTCCAGCTTTTCCGATTCGCTGATGTGCATGGACCACATGCTGCGCGATGCCCAGTTGCCAACAACACTGATCACCAGCAAGCAAATCCCTGATTACTCAGCGCGCGTACCCGTGGCCACCAAAGACATGGTGATTACCGCCATATCGCAAATGTCCCGGCTGAGCAATGCGTTTCGCTTCGTGGATTACGAAGTGGACATCGCACGCCAGGACACGGTGCAAAACCTCACCACCATCCTGCTCAACAACAACCAGATGCAGCTTCAACGCCCCGCGCTGTATCTGTCGGGCGCCATAGCATTTGTGGACCAGAACGTCATCACCAACCGGTTCGACGCGGGCCTTTCGGGGCCGCGTGTCGATCTCGGCTACAGCAAAAGCCGTGGCGCCACGGTCATTGGCCTGGAAATGCACCTGGGAGACTTTCGCACTCGCACGCTGATACCGGGCCTCGACTCGGCCAATGAAGTGATCGTGGGCAACGGCGGCCAGGGGCTCGATCTTGCAGGCCGCATCGGAACCTATGGTGTGCAGTTCAATGTAGGGCGCGACTACACCCAGGGAGCGGGAGCCGCCGTGCGCACGCTCGTTGAACTAGCCACCATCGAGCTCATCGGCAAATGGGCGCGTGTGCCGTATTGGCAATGCCTCACGCTAGAGCAAAACCACCCCGACTTCCAGCGCCAGCTGCGCGACTGGTATGACGAGGGCGAACCAACGGTCCACCGCCAATTGGTCAAACGCTCACTGGTAAGCCGGGGCTACCTGCCCGCAGGGGGGGAGCAGATGGCCGACAACAGCCCGCTGCTGCGCGTGGCGCTGGCCCGGTTCCAGGCCGATCAGGGCATGGTGGTCACGGGCGTGGTGGACTTCCCCACCTACGAACGGGCGCTGCGCCATTTTGTCGGCCTGGCCGCAGATGGCACGCTGGCGCGTGTGGGCTGGGCCAGCACCCACGCCCAACCCGTGGCCGTGGCCCCGCCGGACAGCGCAGGCGCCGCCGACCCCGCCGCTGCGCTCCTGCCAACCACTGCGCCGCTGGCATATGGCACCACCGCACCTGAGCGTGTCATCAATCTGCAGATCGAAAACATCATGATGGAGCGCACGGCCTTTGAGGTGGGCGAACAGATCTTCCTGTCTGCCACGCTGTCGCGTGCCTCCCATATGCAGTGCTACCTGGCCGATGCCACGGGTACGGTGATCCGCCTGCTGCCCAACGCGGCCAACCCCTCGGGTTGGGTATCCGCGAACCAGGCCGTGCGCATTCCGGACTGGATGAGCCCCAACCCTGGCTTCATCATGGACGCCGCCAGCCCCGGCACCGAAGGTGTGGCCTGCTTCGCCACCGATGAAGACAGCACACAAAAACTGCCCGAAGCCTTGCGCGGCCCGCCGCTCAAATCCATCGTGGGCTACAGCAAGCTCGAAACCATCAACCAGGCCTTTGCCGCTGCAGTGGGTGCCAATGGCTACACCGGCAACGCCATCTACTGGCAGGTCATTCCCCGGCGCAAACAGCCCGCTGCAGCGGCGCCTGCGGGGGGGGCGGTCGGTGCGGCTGCGGCTGCCACGCCACGCAAGTGACACAAGGGGACGGACATGACGTCCATCCGGAGGTACTTTCATGGCCGACCCCACCACTGGTTCTGCGCTGCCACACAACAGGGTACGCGCCACCGCGCGTGCCGCGATCCGTACCGCCATCCCTGTGGTCGTGTGGTGTAGCGCGACCTTGGTCTTTAGCGCGCCTGCAGCCCATGCGCAGGTCCGGTCGCACACCACGCAGGAAACCGCCCCCATCGACCCCCGCCTTCTGAATGCGCCCTCCCCTCAGATGCCAGGCCCAGACGACGCTGCACAGGAAAAAGCCATGGAAAATCTGCGTGCCGCAGCCCAAAGCGCCACCACGCCTTCGCGCGGCAAAAGCACATCGCCACAAGACATCGGCGCCGATCTGTCGCCACGCGATGCCGCCTGGCTGCTGGGCTTGATGGCCCTGCACGGCAAAGCCATGCCCGCCGACCCGGTGCAGGCACAACACTGGTTTGAGCGTGCTTACCTGCTGGGCAACCCGATGGCCGCCGCAGGGCTGGCCTGGTGCCAGATCGACGGGTGTGGCGCCCCCCCCAACCCCGCACTGGCGCGCACCTGGATCGACCGGCTGCGCAAGGCGGCACCGGGTCGGGCGCTGTTCCTCGAATGGCTCCTTGCCAACCAGTTGGCCCCGCTGGACATTGCACGGCCGGGCCCACTGGACCAGGCCCAGCCAGCCCCAGCCACCTACCCGGCAAAACACCGCGACCTGCTGCTGCGCGCAGCCCAGGCCGGCGACTGCCACGCCCTCAACGAACTCGGGTTGGAGAACCTCGCCGCCGGGCGCCTGGACATAGCCCTGCGACAGTTTCACGCCGCAGCCCGGCAATGCGACGCGGCCGCCAACAACGCCCGCCTGCTGGCCGAGCGCATTAACGCCGCCAAGAATCCATCCACGACGGCCAACCCCAATGCGCACACAGAGTGGCTGCAGGCCCGCAAATACCACCGGGGCGAGGGAGTACCCGCCAACTACACCGAAGCCATGCGCCTGTACCAGCAGGCGGCAGCCAAAGGCAGCCGGGAGGCCAAGCACATGCTGGAGCTTATCTACTCGCGCCCCGGCCCCCAGGGGGGCGTTGATATTGCGTGGATGCAGCAGCTGGCTGCGCTGGAGATCGGGGCGGACGGCGCGGTGCTGCAGCAAGCACCGTCTTCAGGCCCGGCACGCTTCGGGCATGACCCCACGCCGCTGTATGACCTTTTGCCCAGCCAATGGCGCAGCGCACCACGCGCAATGCCGCAAGCGGCCGAAACCACGGTGCGCTGAGCGTGCTCCCCGGGGCGCACGTTAGTTATCGCCTGCACGTGCAGGCCATACCCGCAGCGGTGGCCCGACCTACCCAGGAGGCTGTCGGACTGGGAAACCCGTCGGCTACATGTCGGCCGCACGTCGGCCGCACGTCGGCTGCACGTCGGCTGCAATTTGGCCGCAGCAGCCCATTTTTGGCTTCACGGCTCGTCGCAAACACCGTCTTCTTGCCCCACAGCTCGGCCATAGGGCTACAGATCCGCTAAAAACTGTGCGCGCCAGGGCCGAGTTTCGCTGATCGACGCTCCAGGTCCGACAGCCTCCTAGAATGCCAAGGCTTGCCGATCCCCCGCGATGCTTGCTGCCCATGAATACCGATGTCCCCTTCCCCATCCGCACCGAATGCCCCCCGGGCACCTGCGTGTGTGAGCGCGACGCGCTGCTCGCGGCGCCGCAGGGTGACGTGCGCATTCTTCGCCTTACGCGCACCGAAGAAAAGAAACTGCTGGAACGCCTGGAGAACCTGACAAGCCTGAGCGATTTGCGCCACATGCAGGCGCGCATAGAGCAGCAACTGGGTGTGCGCATGACGATCACGCCCAGCCCCAACGAAGTGCGCAGCCTGCGCGGTATTGCCATACTGGTGCTGGAGCAGCCCGGCCTGTGCCGCAAGACGCGCCAGGCCATTCCCGCAGCGATTCGCAAAAGCATGGACCAACGCCCCGAAATCACCTTTGATCTACTGAACGAAGGTGGTCTGTTTGGGGCGCTCTAAGAACGTGTTCACGATCTAAAGCCGCGCCACCGCATGCAAGATGATCTTTTTGGCGTACCGCTGGTGCCGGATATGCCGCCAGTCCCGCCAGACCCGGCCGCAAAAAAAGCAGCCCGCAGAACCCACCGCGCCGACGCCGCAGATGCCGCCGACGGCGACGCAGCGCAGCCCTCAGCACCCACACCACCCCGTCGCAGGGGCATTCAGCCCGCACCCGGATTAGACGTTTGGAGCCCCCTGGCTGCCAAACTGCCGCCAGGCCTGCGGCTGGGCACGTCGTCATGGAGCTATCCGGGCTGGAAGGGATTGGTATGGGAAGGCGAGCATTCCCAGCCCATGCTGTCCCAATCCGGCCTGCCGGTGTATGCGCAGCACCCGCTCATGCGCACGGTCAGCATTGATCGCGGTTTCTACCGGCCCCTCACCGCCAGCCAATACGAGCGCTATGCCGCGCAGGTGCCCGACGATTTCCGGTTTGTGGTGAAGGCGCCCAGCTTGGTGACCGACGCGCTGGTGCGCAGCGAGGATGGCCAGGGGCGCCAGCCCAATTCCGCATTTTTGGACCCTCAACTGGCAACGCAGGAATTTGTGCAGCCAGCGCTCGATGGCCTGGGCCACAAGACGGGCGCGCTGGTGTTCCAGCTCAGCCCCCTGCCCCTGCACGAACTGGGCCGATTGCACGACGTGCTCGAAAGGCTGCGTGCCATGCTGCTGATGCAGCCAGCGCTCCAGCCCACCGCCCCCGACGGTGTGCTGGCCGTAGAAGTGCGCGACGCGCAGTGGCTGGCGCCCGACGTCATGCCCCACTTTGCCGATGTGCTGCGAGAAACCGGCGCCACCTATTGCCTGGGCCTGCACCCCAAGCTGCCGCCACTGCAAGAGCAACTGCCCCTGCTGCGCCTGCTCTGGCCCGGCCCCATGGTCTGCCGCTGGAACCTGCACCCAATCCACGGCGCATATGGCTATGAAGACGCCGAAAAGCACTACGCCCCCTACGACCGCATCCACCACCCCGACCCCAAAACACACACGCTGCTGGCCCGCACCATCGCGGGGGTCACCGGCCGTGGGCAAAACACCTACGTCACCATCAGCAACCACGCAGAGGGATGTGCGCCGCTCACGGTACGCACACTGGCTGAACACATTGCGGCGCTGCGCCCGGCAGCGTAGCCTTCGCGCACGCGAGCCCTCGGCACCACGCGGCCGGAAGCGGGCCATCCACCCATACCGCACGCAGTGCACATCTGATTTGCTTCACTATTGATAGCTTCTCGCGCTTTATACATAAGCGCTAGAGGCCAATTTAGCCTTAAAACCCTGCAGAACAACGCCTGCGCATCAGCCGCACGACCTTGGCACCTTTGCGCTCCAAACCGCAACAAGCGCTGTGCCCCGCCCCCGTGATGGCCCAGTCCAAAACACCATTCTTGGCCCTATGGGGCTAGGCCACATATGCCCACAATCATGGCTAACCGAACTGCAGCAGCCAGCGCTTTTTGTGCGCCGCCAGCAGGCAGCGGTTTTCTCGAAGTCCCGATCCTTTTTTTGCTTTCACCTTGACGGAGCCAGCCATGTCCCAACGCCTCGACTATTTTCAGTCGTCTCCCGACGCTGCCAAGAAGTACATCGAATTCAACACCCTGCTGCACAAGAAGCCATTTCTTGCCGAAGTCGGCCATCTGGTCACGCTGCGTGCGTCCCAACTCAACGGCTGCGCCTTCTGCGTGGACATGCATGTGAAAGAAGCCAAGATCCACGGTGAACGCGAACTGCGCCTGCACCATGTGGCGGTCTGGCGCGAGTCCACGCTGTTCTGCGCGCGTGAACGTGCCGTCCTCGAATGGACGGAAGCCCTGACCCACCTGGGCGCGCATGGTGTGTCGGATGCAGTTTTCGACAGCGTGCGTGCCGAGCTGTCGCAAGAGGAGCTGGCCGACCTGTCGTTCCTGATCGTCGCCATCAACGGCTGGAACCGTCTGAGCGTCGCCTTCCGCGTCGTGCCTGGGTCGGCCGACAAGCTGTATGGACTAGAGAAAGCCGGGCTGTCCTGAGCGCCCGCGTTTCCCCGCGAGGTTCGACCGTGCGATCTACAGCGTCTGGCGAATCAATGCCCCCAGCTGCTCGGCGTGCGCCGTGGTCGTGCAGTTGGTAAAGCTCAGCAGGAGGGCCGAGTCCGTGCTGCCCGACGACCACCCATTCGATAGCGCTTGCACGGCCATGCCGTGCGCCAGCAGCTTGCTGGCCAGCGACTGGTCGGTGCGCTCGCCGGGCAGGCGCAGCACCAGGTGCATGCCACCGGGCTGCGGCTCGGCACGCAGGCGGCCTTGTAAACCTCGCTCCAGCGCGGCGATGGTGGCCGCGCGCCGATCGGCATAGAGGCCCCGCATGCGCTGGATGTGGCGCGAAAAATGGCCCTCGGCCATGAAGCTCGCCACCATGGCCTGTGTGATTGCGGGCGTAGCGGCCGCGAAGAAGATATGACCCACCCGTTCAAAGGCTGCCACCTGGGCCTTGGGCACCACCAGATAGGCCAGCCGGATGCCCGGGAACAGCACTTTGCTGAATGTGCCCGCATACAGCACGCGGCCACGCCGATCCAGGCTGGCCAGGGCGGGCAGCGGACGGCTGACATAGCGGTACTCTCCGTCGTAGTCATCTTCCAACACCCAGGCGCCCTGCGCCCCCGCCCATTCCAGCAGCGCCTGCCTTCGCGGCAACGACAAAGACATTGACAGCGGGCTTTGGTGCGCTGGCGTGACCGCGACCACTTTGGCATCGGGCGCCAAGGCGATGCCACGATCCACGTCCAGCCCCTGGGCATCGACGGGCACAGGCACAGGCACCAGGCCCGACTCGCGCAGCAGCTGGCGCGTGGGCGGGTAGCCAGGGTCTTCCACCCAGGCCCGCTCGCCCCGGTGCATCAGCGCCAGAGCGGCCAGTTGCAGACTGCTGCGATAGCCCGTGGTGACAAAGACCTGGTGCGCTCCGCAATCGATGCCGCGTGCCACCTGCAAATACGACGCAATGGCACTGCGCAACGCGGGCAACCCGTGTGGTGGCGGGTAGTCCAGATCGGCAGTCTGCATGCCACGCAGGTAGCGCGCCCCCAAGCGCGCCCAAATTTTGCGGGGAAACGCATCCAGCGCCGGCACGCCCATCTGAAACGGCAACAGTTGCGGCGGGCGCCACAACATGTCGTGTGCCGGAGACGGGGCCGACGGCTCCTGCACGCGCTCCTTGGCCAGTGAGGGCGCCGCAGCTGAGAATTGCAGCGCCGGATTGATCACCGTGCCCGCTTGCCCGCGGGCCAGCAAATAACCCTCGGACGCCAGCAGCTCGTAGGCCAGCTCGACGGTGCCACGCGCCACACCCAGCTCCTTGGCCAGAGCGCGGGCCGATGGCACGCGATCGCCCGGCGCCAGCGTGCCTGCTGCCAGCGAACCGCGCACCCTGTCATAGAGCTGCCGGTACAGCGGTTCACCGCCCTGCGGGGCCAGTGGCGTGAGGGCACCGAGCGCATTGGCGGGCATCATGGCCTAGTTGATATGTCGATTCATGGTTCATGGAATTGTGGCATGCACGCCCTAGCATGGCGCCATGACCACTTCGCACTCATTGCACTCTTTGCCGCAGCACCAGCCCAGCGTGCTGGACCTGGCAGACGGCGCGCTGCGCCCACTCGATTCGGCAGGCGACCTGCGCATGGCCACGCCGCTGATGCGTGAGCTGCGGCCCCATCTGGGGGGCGAAGACGATTTCGTGGCCCGCGTGGCGCGCATGCGTACTCAGGGCTATCACCTCGTCGGCGCCTTCGGATCAGACGGAACCTTGGTCGCGCTGGCAGGCTATCGACTGCAGGAAAACCTGGTCTATGGCCGCTTTCTTTACGTGGACGACCTGGTCTCCGCCGAATCCCATCGTGGAAACCAATGGGGATCACGCTTGCTGCGAGCGCTCGACCGGGTGGCGCGCGCAGAAGGCTGCGCACGGCTGGTGCTGGACACAGGCCTGGCCAATGCACGCGCCCAGCGCTTTTACTTTCGCGAAGGGCTCTATACAGGCGCACTGCGTTTTCAAAGGCCGCTCGACGGAGGTTGATCCATGCGCTCCGCCCCCTCTTCTTGCACACCGTGTGTTGAATGGGCCCACCTTTTTCACAACGCCATGAATGCCATGAATGCCATGAATGCTGCCGCCACTCTCCCTGCCACACCTGACCGTCCCGTGCACGTGCTGCGCATCATCGCCAGCCCCCGTGGGCTGAATCCGAAAGCCGCCGACTGTCGCAAGAGATTCTCGAAGCGCTCACCTTGCAGGCCGGTGGCCGCACCCTCCACACCACCGATCTCGACACCCACGAGCTGCCAGCAGTTGACGGTGGCTATGCCGCTGCACTGGCCTCGCCAGCCGATCCGAAGAGCCCCCGGCCCAAGGCACCGCACTGCATCGGTCGGACCGCTTGATTGCACAACTCGATGCGGCCGACGTGGTTGTCATCGCCACACCCATGCACAACTTCACACTGCCGTCGGCGCTGAAGGCGTGGGTGGACCATATCGTGCGAATACGCGCCACTTTCAGCGTCACACCACAAGGCAAGGTTGGCACGCTGCGTAACCGCCCCGTCTATGTGGCGATCTCGTGCGGCGGGTTCATCAGTGGTGAGCGGGCGCGCCAGCCCGACTTCTTGCGGCCTTACCTGCAACACACCCTGGGCACCCTGGGGCTGCATGACGTGCATTTCATCAGCGTGGAAGGTACGGCCCTTGGCGAGGCCGCACTCCAGGCGGGGCGCCAACGCGCTAGCGAAGCCGTGGCAGCCTTGTTCGCCCCACATGCCTCCTGCCTGCGCACGGCCACCAATGGGACGCCTCTCGACAGACACCATGAGGCCGAGAGCGCCCTGGCGTGATCTGCAGAACGCTGTAGCCAGGGCACCCCGCTACCACGAGACCGCGCCAGGCCGCGAAGCGCCATCAGACGCTTTTATGATCAGCGCATGCTCACGCTCTCGCAGTCTCTCTCGTTCCTCCTCGTCGCCGTCCTCATCACGGCCACCCCCGGGCCTGACAACCTGATGGTGCTTGGCATGGGCATGTCCAAGGGCCGCAGGCAGGGCATTGCTTTCGGCCTGGGCTGCGCGTTGGGATGCCTGAGCCACACGGTGCTGGCGGCCATCGGGGTCAGCGCGCTCGTTGCGGGTTCGCCCATGGCCTTCACGCTGCTCAAGTGGGTCGGCGGGTTGTATCTGGTCTGGCTGGGCATTCAGGCACTGCGCAGCCGGGGCGGCACACAGATGGACTCGGCCAGCGAGCGCAGCCAGACGCTGCGCGGCCTGTTCGCCAAGGGGCTGGTGGCCAACGCCATCAACCCCAAGGTGGTGCTTTTTTTCCTGTCGTTCCTGCCGCAGTTTGTGGTGCCTTCCCAAGGCAACGTCGGGCTGCAACTGGGCCTGCTGGGGCTGCTGTTCACGGCACAGGCTGCCGTGCTGTTCGCGCTGCTTGGCTACTTTGCCGGCGCCATCGGCGGCTGGCTGACACGCAGGCCCCGCGCGGGCCTCTGGCTCGATCGCATCGCGGGCATGGTGTTCGTCGGGTTGGGCCTGCGCATGATCATGGCCCGCTGAGTGCGGCCAAGGCGGCCTGCCGCTCACAACCGCTCCGCCCCTTCAAGCCGAGGTGCGTACGCGCATCGTGCTGCAAATGCCGGCCAGCACGGCGCTTGCAGCGGCCAGCATCAGTGCGATGGACTCACCCCGGCCATCGTGCTGGTTCCACACCGCATAAATGGCCGCCAGCACCACGGCGCCCAAGGTCTGGCCGGTGAGGCGCGCCGTGCCGAGCATGCCGCTGGCTGCGCCACTGCGGTGCAATGGGGCCGACGTGACGATGGTGTGGTTGTTGGGGGACTGGAACAGTGCAAAACCCGCACCACACAGCACCATGCGCCACACCACGTCCCCATCGGCGGCATGTGCAGGCAGCCATGCCAGGGCAAGCAGGCCACACGCAAAGATGGCCATGCCAATGCCACCGAGCAGCCCATCGGCATAACGACCGATGAGCCGGCCTGCAATGGGCGCCACGATGACGATGGCCAGTGGCCATGCGGTGATCAGCAGCCCCGCCTCGATGTGTGAGCGGCCGTGCACCTCCAGCAGCAAAAAGGGCAGCGATAAAAAAGCCAGCATCTGGGCACAAAACGCGCTCACCGACGAACCCATCGACAGTGCAAACACGGGCTTTCGCAGCAGATCCACAGGGAACAGCGGCGCAGCCAGGTGCCATTGGCGCCGCACATAAAACACCCCCAGGCCCACACCCGCAGCCAGCAGCAGCCAGCCCATACCGGCCCCCTGGGCTGCGGCACCTCGCACACCCAACTGCTCACCGCCGATGAAAATCAGCGTGAACATGGTCACGTTCAGAGCCACGTCGATGAATGAAAAACGCGGTGCTCCGTGCCCCTTCACCCCTTTCACGATGTTATGGGGCAACTCACGCCGACCCAGCCATACCGTGAACAGACCCAGCGGCAGGTTCAGCGCAAACAACCACTGCCACGAAGCCACTGACAGAATCGCCGCTGCCACTGAAGGGCCAGCCATCGACGACGTCGCTACCACCAGCGAATTGATCGCCATGCCCCGCCCCAGCAGCGCACGCGGATAAATCAAGCGCACCAGCGCAGCGTTCACACTCATGATGCCCGCCGCACCCAGCCCCTGCAGCGCACGCGCCGCGACCAGCGTCCACAGCGAGGACGCCAGCATGGCGCCCACCGAGGCCAGCGTGAACAGCGTCATGCCCACCAGATACACCCGCCGATAGCCAAAACGATCGCCCAGCGCAGCCAGCGGCAGCAGCAACACCAGTGCCCCCATCTGGTAGGCGTTGACCACCCAGATCGCCTGCGACGCACCGGCGTTCAGCTCATGCGCAATGCCTGGCAGGGCGAGGTTGACAATGCTGCTGTCCAGCACGGCCAACGTCAGGCCCAACACAATGACCAGCATTGCCTGGCGACGGGCCGGATCGCTCAGGCCGTCATGCCCAAAGGCTGGCAAAGAGGCGGGGGCAGGCGCACCGGTATTCATGAGCGGGGGGCGCGTTGCACGTTCTGCACGTTGTGCGCGCCGTGCACGCGGTGCGCCCGCGCGCCACCGAGCGTGACCCACGTCAGGGCCCCCCCTACCAACGCACCGGCCGCCATGCCAATCACCATGGGCAGCGGCTCCCCGTTGGCAAAAATGCCGACCAGGCCCATGGCCGCCGCCCCCATCAACATCTGCAGCGTGCCCAGCAGCGCCGACGCCGTGCCTGCAATCGCCCCGTGTTCTTCCAGCGCCAGCACCGAAGCCGTAGGAATCACCAGCCCCATGAAGCCGCTGGCCACAAAATACAGGGCCAGCAGCACGGCCAACGCATCACCACCGGCAAGGTAATAGGCCAGCAGGGCCAGCATCAC
This sequence comes from Acidovorax radicis, assembly GCF_020510705.1. Lineage (NCBI taxonomy): Bacteria > Pseudomonadati > Pseudomonadota > Betaproteobacteria > Burkholderiales > Comamonadaceae > Acidovorax > Acidovorax radicis. Next base: position 2,432,858 of record NZ_CP075184.1, on the reverse strand, counting down.
CACCCCAGCGGCCGACACGGCAAATTTCACGGTGGGCACCAACCCAAAGCGGCGCCCCATCCGGGCATTGAACTGTGCAGACACAAAAAAGGCCGCCGCATTCACCGAAAACGCCAGGCTGTACTCCACAGGCGTCAGGCCGTAGTGGTTGATCAGCACAAACGGCGAGCCTGCGAGGTACACAAAAAACCCGGCCATCGAGCTCCCCCCGATGAACACCAACCCCAGGTAATGCGGGTCGCGCAGCAACAGCCAATAGCCCGCCAAAGCGCTGGCAAGGCTGCTTTCACGCCGCTCGCTCGCAGGCCGTGTTTCGCCCAGGCCTTGCGACACCAGGACCAGACCAGCCGCCGCCGCAATCGCCACGGCCCAGAACACGCCGCGCCAGCCCACCACCGCGATGACGCCACTGCCCGCCAGCGGCGCCAGCAGCGGCGAAACGCTGAACACCAGCATGAGCAGCGACATGAGGCGCGCCGCCTCGGCGCCAGTGTGCAGGTCACGCACCACGGCGCGCGGAATGGCCATACCGGCCGCAGCGCCCAGCCCCTGCACAAAACGCAGGGCCACCAGGGTCTGAATGTCGGTCGCCAGCGCACAGCCCACACTGGCCAGCAGGAAAAGCGCCAGCCCCGCATACAGCGGCGGCTTGCGGCCCACCATGTCGGACACCGGGCCATAAAAGAGCTGACCCACGCCCAGAGCAACAAAAAATGCGGTCAGGCTCCATTGCACTGCACCCACTTCGGCGCGCAGGCTCGCGCCAATCGCGGGCAGCGCGGGCAAATACATGTCGATGGCAAACGGGCCGATGGCCGAAAGCAGGCCCAGGATCAGGGCCATCTTGAAAAAGCGGGAAAAAGGCATAGCCCGCGATTGTGACAAATTAGCCACGAACTTGCGGGTTAACCCGCAATACCCTCGCATCGCCCTTGCGTCGCCTTTGTGTTGCCTATTGGTCCCGACAGCACCAGGGCGCTCTTCGCTGGGCTACGCGCCGGTGCTGGCCACTTCGACCCGATTGCGCCCCAACTGCTTGGCGCGGAGCAAGGCGCGATCAGCCTGGCGCACCAGCGCTTCGGGCAACTGGTCGCGCTCCGGGTGCAGGCTTGCCACCCCGAAGCTGGCCGTGACAGACCCCCATGGCGCGCCTTCGTGCGGCAAGGCCAGATGGCGGATCGCCTCTTGAATCTGGCGTGCCACCTCTGCTGCCACCAGCCCATCAACACCCGGCAGCAGCACCATGAACTCTTCCCCTCCAAACCGCGCCACCAGGCCGCCTTCACGCCCGGCGCAGGTTTGCACCAGCGTGAGCGCCAGGGTCTGCAGGCAGGCATCGCCGGCCAGATGCCCATAGTGTTCGTTGAACGGCCTGAACCCATCCACGTCCAGCATGATGAGCGCCACTGGCGTGTGGGCCCGCTGTGCGCGCGCCCATTCGTGGGCCAGGGCATCGTCGAAATGGTGGCGGTTGGCGACGCCCGTGAGGGTGTCGGTATTGCTCAGCACCGCCAAACTGTGATTGGCCTGGGCCAACGCCTCGGTACGCTCTTGCACCAAGGTTTCGAGATCACGGTTGTGCTGCCGCAATTCGTGGAGGGAATACACCTCGTTGTCACGCGCCTTGCCAAAAGGGATGGACACACTGACGTGCGCGATCTTCCAGATGTCGATGTCTTCGCGCCGAAACAGCACGACTTTGCGAGCTGTTTCTTGCGAAAACAGCGCATCGGGGATCGGCAAATGAATATGAAAAAAAGCGGTGGCCGCCACCAGATCCGACCCCAGGTCCTGCACCAACAGATCCACCATCTGGATCCCGATGCGGCCCGGCACCTGCCGAAAATCATGCTGCATCACGCCAATCCACTCGGCACGGGTTTTGATCAGACGGTCGCCGCTGCCCGAAAAGCCGCTGAAGTTGTCGCTGAAGCGCTCTAGCAAGCGAGCATCACGCGCTGCGTACAGTTCGATGTATTCCTCGAACAACAGGCGAATCAGTCGCTGGCGTTCCGGTGACATGGGTGGGTTCCTCTGGAGCAGCGGTAGGGATGGGGCGCATGACCTGCGGAGCAAACGGTGGCCCGACGCTCTCATGAATGTAGCATCACACGCCCTCGCGCAAGCGGCCGCACAAGCGCTAGTGGCTGTACGCAACAGTCAGACGAAGCCCAGAATCCCGCCCCATCAAGCTCCATCAGCACCGATCCGCACCGGATCGCAACAACCCGCAGCTTCGAAATGCATGACGAAATCCTGGCACCGGGCGGCCAACGAAAGCCGCATGCAAGCGTCCCATAGCCTGTGCTTATGTTTTCGGTCGGGGATCTACTGATTGTGTGTATACCGCGATCAATCACCCCTTTTTCGCAACACAGACGCAGCATGTCGCCCTATGTGCGCTGGCAGACAGTGAGAAGCCCTTAGACCCCGCAGACTCCATCACTAGTAAGGACATTGTTCTGATGACCATGCCCTTGTCCCGACTTCGCGTTGCCCCGCTGTTTCTCTGACAGTGGCGGCTGCATTCAAAGGACCGGCATATGGGTATCAATCAAAAAAAATTTCTGTTTGGCAAAACGCTCACCACGTCATGGCCCAGCGCAAGGCAACTGCAGCACTGGAACCAAGTGCTGCGTGCCCTGCGGTCGCGGCTGGTCAACCGGGAACTCTCAGGCGATGCGCTGCAAGAAAATCAGACGCTGCGCGCCACCACCACACCAGGCCCTAACTTCAGCATGAATGAGTGTGTGGCAGCGCTGGATGAAATGCACACAGCACTGCAACGCGAAACGGCACAGCGGCTAGAGCTGGAGCGCGCCTTTCACACCGCCCAGACCGCACTGATCAAGGCCGAAACCGACCTGGATCTTGTGCGATGTGGCGAGCGACGCGCGCGCCACATGGCCTTGCATGACGAGCTGACCACCTTGCCCAACAGACGTCATTTGCTGGAGCAGCTGAGTCACACGCTGGCAGAGCGTGGGCCCGACAGCCCTGGGCTCACCGTGTTGTACATCGACCTGGACGCCTTCAAGGCCGTGAACGATCTGTATGGGCACGGCGTTGGAGACGAAGTCTTGTGCATCACCGCCGCGCGACTGCGTGCAGCGGTGCGCCGTGGCGACACCGTGGTGCGCCTGGGCGGTGACGAATTTGTCTGCCTATTGCTGGACGTGGTTGACATGACACCGTTACGGCTGTTGTGCAAAAAGCTGCTGGAGGCTGTATCTGCCCCCATGAAAATTGGCACCCTGCAACTGCTGGTGCGCCCTAGCATCGGGATTGCGATTTGCCCACAACATGGGATCACGGCTGACGGTTTGCTCGCTTGCGCGGACGCCGCGATGTATGCGGCGAAACGCGACGGCTGCGGATTTGCTTTTCACTGCGCCGATCGCTGATCGGAACCCGTAGTCCGCCCCTCCCTCGCAAAGTAAAAAGATACATGGCCATGGGTACGGTTACGAACAGACGCCCGCCCCGCCTTCTGCAAAAGTACATACAACGGTTGCCACCTTGCCGACCGGCTCTTTGAGGGCATGTACCATGACGACGCTTCACCCCATTTTTTGCCACTAGCCACGTACGCGCCTTGGTGGACTGCGCCTACTCTTTCTTGCATCGCTGTTATCGCTGCTAGGCTGCAAAGGCACTGAGGTGGCGGACTCACGGGAGCCACTCACCTCAACAACAACAACAACAACAACCGCTCAACACGCGCAAGACAGTGTGCTCAATGAACGCGTCAAAGAGGCCTTGGGGCGCTCTCCGGTGACTCACGCTGTGGACATTGGTGTCGACTCGCACCAGGGAGTGGTACTGCTGAGCGGCATGGTGGCAGACCAGACGCAGCTGGATCTTGCCCTGTTCATCACCCAGAATGTGGAGGGTGTGATCCAGGTGGATAGCTTCATTTTTTCTGCTGGGGTAGCACTGGCCCTTCCCACACCCAGCAGCTACACGCCCTCCCCAGAGTTCCTTACGCGTCAACGCGCGGTGCGCCGCGCACGCAGCACCCAAACAAACGCCTTGCAGAGCCCGCAGACAGTGGCATCCTCCCTCTCGGCAACGGAAAACGCACCGCCAGCACCGAAGTCATCCTTGGCGATGCGCCGATTCATGAAGGTGACCTACGGCATTCTGGGGATCAGCAACGTCTACGACGAACTGTTGATTGAGCAATAGCCCACATGAGCCCACATCGCCCCCGCAAATTCTCAGCGGGCTGTTGCGCTGCATCACTCGGCAGCTCAGCAATTCCCTGCACGCATCGAGCGGCAAGTCTGCGCTGCGAATCGGCGCGGTCCGCGAGGTCCAGCAATAGCCATCACCATTGCGCGTATTTGTCACACCGCAGACCGAACGAGGCCGCACATAAGTACGGCGCAGAGATTCGTGCATTGGACCCATTGGCAACGCTGAGCAAGTCCCTCGCGCACGGCGCATCGCGCAGGCTTATTTAGCGCCGCCTTGGTTGCGGGCTGCCATCAACCGGCTGTGAATTTTTTTATCAGCGGCATAACAACTGCATGCCTGCTCTTCCATTGCCGCGCGGTTGAGCACCGTGAGCTCGCCCCGGTGGTAAGCAATCAAGCCTACGTCCTGGAACCGACTGGCGGCTTCCGTCACCCCCACACGACGCACGCCCAGCATCAGGGCCAAAAACTCCTGAGTGACATGAAAAATCTCAGTGCGCGAACGGTCCTGGCTCATCAACAACCAGCGTGCCAGGCGGGGAGCGATGGCGTGGTACCGCTGGCAGGCAGACGCCAGCGCCTGCTGGTGCAACCGCACCAACACGCAGGATTGCAGCAGCTTTTGCAGCGCAGGAATCGCGTCACTTTGTGCACGCAGCTCTGCTGCGCTGATCCGCCAGCTCGACCCCTCTCCCTGCACAAGCGCACGCCACGGCGTTGCTGCTGCACCTAAAACCAACTCAGAGCCGAGCATTGACTCCACCCCCACCATGCCCACTTCGAGCGGCGGGTGGCTGTCAACATGGATCACCAAAGACAAAAAACCTTCGTTGGGAAAATGCGCATACGCCAGCGGCTTGCCCAGCGCACTCAACTCGGCCGAAAGAACCAAGTCAAACGGCTCGCAATGGTCCAACAATTGCTTTCGGGCGGCAGGCGGAAGCAGACGAATGATCTGGTTTTGAGGACGAGGCATTAGGACGTTTCACTGGTCAGCCAGCACCGCTCAAAGAAGCAGTGTCATGACGAATGCACCGGCGCTGGGGCGGAACAACTCTCTACCAGTGTGTGCGCAGCGCAGGGCCTTGACTGTCTGCCAGCGCACAGAGGCTTGGTGGCAGCGCCTCACTACAACGCATCAACGGCTAACTCGCGGTGCGCGGGGGCAGCAACCGGTCATATTCTTTTTTCACAACGTCATAACACTCACAAGTGCGCCCCTCGAGGCCCGGCCGGTCGATCACATTGATATGCCCACGAGCGTAGCTGATGAGCCCTGCCTTTTGCAGTTTGAGCGCGGCCTCGGTCACACCCTCACGGCGCACCCCCAACATGTTGGCAATCAGCTCCTGGGTCATGACCAACTGGTTGCTCTGCAACCTGTCGAGGCTGAGCAGCAGCCAGCGGCACAATTGTTGGTCGAGGGAGTGGTGGCGATTGCACACGGCGGTCTGCGCCATCTGGGTGATAAGCGCCTGGGTGTACCGCAGCAAGAGATGCACCACGGGTCCCGAGCGCTCAAATTCTGCCTTCATGACATCAGCGCGCATGCGGTAACCTGCACCAGCGCTTTGCACCACCGCGCGGCTGGGGGTCGAGCCGCCGCCCATGAAGATGGAGATGCCCACCAGGCCCTCTAAACCGACCACCGCAATCTCGGCCGACGCCCCATCCTCCAGCACATAGAGCAAGGACACGATGGCGTTGGTCGGAAAATACACAAATGGCATGGCCGCACCCGATTCGTACAGCACTTGCCCTAGAGACAGTTCAACCGGCTCGAGTTCAGGCAGCCAGCGCTGCAACTCGGAGTCGGGCAGCGCGGCCAAAAGCTGATTCTGCAGTGGGGTTGCGTTCGGTTTTTTAATGGCGGTACCTTCGGTGAGATGGCAAACACCGAGGTAAGGGTGCCGCTGCATTGCGCTGGCAATCAATGTGCAACTGTTGGGCGCCAGCAGTCTGTACGGTATCGCACATACACACTTTTACCTAACGGCCACTTTCGTGGCTGTTCCAAGGTGGATGCCGAATGCCCCGCAATATGTCACAGCGGCACCACAAAGCAAGCGTCGCTCCTCTCATCCACCCAACGCAGCCGCTGCCCGACTGCAAGCCAGCGGGCATCGGCGGGCACGTTATCCGGTAGATGGTGACCTACCACCTGGGCAACTGTCGCGCGCACCAAGACGAAACGCAGCGTGACACCCGCCCGTACGAGGGAAATCTCGGCCCCCGGCCAATGGGTTGGCAGGCACGGCGAAAAGAACAAGTCGTGCGCACGTATATGCAAACCCACCATCGACTCCACCGCCGCCCGGTGCAGCCAGCCCGCCGCGCCGGTGTACCAGCTCCAGCCGCCGCGCCCCACATAGGGTGGCTGGCTGTAGATGTCAGCCGCCATCACATAGGGCTCCACGGCGTACACCGGCCCCCACACCGGGTGCTGGGCCCGGTGCACCGGGCTCAGGTAGGTGAAGTAACGGTAAGGCACATCGAACGCACCGGGGTGCTCAGGCTGCTGCACTGCCAATTCTGCGGCGGCCATCAGCGCCCACACGCCACCATGGGCATACTGCCCGCCGTTCTCACGCACGCCGGGCGGGTAGGCCTGGATGTAGCCCGCGCTGGGTTCGGCATGGCGCAACGGGGGGGTCAGCAGTTGGATCAACCCTGCTGCGGGGTGGACCAGATGCGCCTCGACCGCGTCCATCACATGGCGCTGCCGCTCAGGCGTTGCAACGCCCGAGAGCACTGCCCAGGCCTGGGCAATCAAATCGATGCGGCCCTCGTCCCGCGTGTGGCTGCCCAGGGCTGTGCCGTCGTCAAAAAAGGCGCGCTGGTACCAGTCGCCATCCCACGCATCGCTCTCCAATGCAGCGCGCCAGCCGGTCCATGCGGTATCCCAGCGCTGAACCCGCTCCAGATCGCCCCGATCACGGGCCAGTGGAATCCAGTCGGCGACGATGGCACACAGGAACCACGCCAGCCATACTGATTCGCCACGACCGCCGTCGCCCACGCGGTTCATGCCGTCGTTCCAGTCGCCACCGCCCATCAGCGGCAGGCCGTGCGCACCAGTGCGCAGACTGCGGTCGATGGTGCGGGCGGCATGCTCGTACACACTGGCCGTGGTGGCACTGGCGCTGGGGGATTCATAGATGTCTTCCGCCCCTTCGGGGATCGCGGAGCCTTCAAGGAACGCCACCTGCTCCTCCAGCAAGCCGTTGTCTGCGGTGCGCTGGAGGTAATGCGCACAGGCAAAGGGCAGCCACAACAGGTCGTCCGAGAAATGCGTGCGCACCCCTGCCCCGCCCGGCGTGTGCCACCAGTGCTGTACGTCGCCCGCTTCAAACTGGCGCGACGCACACAGCACGATCTGCGCGCGCAAGGCGCCCGGCTGTGCCCAGGCCAGCGCCATCGTGTCCTGCAACTGGTCGCGGTAGCCCGTGGCACCGCCCGCCTGGTAAAAGCCCGCCTTGGCAAACAGGCGTGATGACACCGTCTGGTAGAGCAGCCAGCGGTTGACCAACACGTCGAACAGCGGATCGGGCGTGGCCACCTGCGTTGCACCCAACAGTTCGTTCCACTGGTCGAGCGTGGCTTGCTCGCGTGCACGGGCCGCCACGGCCATGGCCTCTTGCGCCAGCGTGCGCGCGGCTGCCTCGGTGGGGGCGTAGCCCATCAGGTACACGCGCTCGAACGCGGCCCCACCCCGCAGGGTGACCATGCGCGAGAGTGCCGCGCAAGGGTCCAGCCCAAAGCCGCGGCGCTGCCCCAGTTGCAGGGGCACCACCAGATCACCCTGTGCATCGAAGAATTCGCGGCGGTCGCAGGTCCAGTCCAGGCTGTCGTTGGCACGGTCGCCCGTGCCCGACCCGGCCAAGGCCTCGCAGAAAAAGGCCGTGCCACCGCCAAAGCCAGCGGATGCCTCGGTTTGCGTGCACAGCAGGCCCAGCAAGCGGCCATCGGGCAGTGGTGCAAAACACGGTGCGGTGACCAGCGTGGCGCGGTCGCCGCGCTTTTCGCCCATCATCCACTCCACCATGCCAATGAGGCGCAAGTGCGCACGCCCGGCGCCCAGATTGCGCACCTGCACATGCACCTGCTTGATGGCGGTGACGGGGTCCACACACCAACGCACCTCTATATCCAGCAAACCTCTGCGGTGGCGGATGGTGGTGGTGCCCTGCGCGTGTTCCACGCGGTACACCACGTCGGCTGCGCCCCAGGCTGAGGGCGTCAGGCTCCACACCTCGCGCGTGCGGCGGTCCTGCAGCAGCAACCATTCAGCGGGCGGGTCGGCCACCGGGTCGTTCGACCAGGCGGTGAGCTGGTTCAGGCGGCTGTTGAGCGCCCAGGTGTTGCCCGCACCGCTTTCAGACACCATGGCCCCCAGTTGGGCGTTGGCCAGCACGTTGACCCAAGGCTTGGTGGGCCGCAGCGCAGCCGACACATCGAACCCAAAGGTGCCAGTGACGGGGGCAAAACTGCCTACTGGCGCGGGCACCCGCGTGCTGCCTTGGTGCGTGGGCACTTCATCGGTAGCGCCGCCGCGCCAGGGACTGACCGTTGACACGCCATGGGCCGCCACCCAGGCCTTCACCTGGTGCATGAGCGCATGGCCATCGGCCTGCAGGGTAATGCGAGCCAGGCTCGCCAACGTGCCCAGTTGCTGGGCCGACAGCTCGTCGATCCGCAGCACCCGCAGGCCGGTCACTGCCGGGCCGGTGCGTGTGGCCAGGTCGGCATCATGGTGCTCGCGCAGCAGCGCCAGCTCGCGCTGCAAAGGCATGTGGTACGAGTGCGATTCGCTGCTGAGCACCACCAGGTCGCAGGCCACACCGCCATGCGCCCATTCGCGCAGCGCCTGGGCCAGGCTGCGCAGCAGGCCCATGCCCTGGGGCGACCCGGCCATCACCAGCACGATGGGCCGGTCGCCTGACAGGCCCAGTTGCCACAGCGTGCGCCTGTCACACACGGGATGGGCGGCCTGCGATTCGGTCAGCACACCCCGGTAGGTGGTGTGCACCTTGGGCAGCGTGAACACCAGCGCCGTGGTCAGCGCCTGGAGCGCGGGCAGGTAGTCGCGGTGCGGGCGGTGTGAAGCCCACTGGATGCTGGCCAGCGTGGCCGACATGGCCGAAGCGCGCTCTACATAGGTCGGCTGGCGGTACTTGTCGATGATGGCCAGCAGCGTGGTCGGGTCTTGCGATGCCGCCGTGGCGAACGTGACGCAAGCCTGCGCACCGGGCGCAATGCGCAGCATCACGCCCAGGACAGCCACGGGGTCCAGGCCGGTTTCCAGCACCGCGGGCGCCTCGGGCACACGGTTCAGCAGGGCCAGCGGCTGGCAAGGCGTATGGTTGCGCCCCACCCAGAGCTCGCGGTCGGTCTGGCAGCGCAGGCCCAGCACGTGGCCGTGCGTATCGGCCACAAAGTGCGTGGCCTGCAGGGTGGCCTCGGTCTGCAGGCGGGGTGTTCTGACGAACCGCAGCGCCTGTTGCGCGGGCAGCCAGTCGGCGGCGATGAAAAGGTTAGAGAACGCCGGGTGCGCCTCGTCGGCCGCGTGGGTGGCCAGGGTGATGTCCAGGGCCGATATCAACTCCAGCTCGATCACCTCGTTGCCGAGGTTACTCACCACCACCTTGCGCAGTTCGATGTCGTCTTCCGGGCTCACCCACACGGTGGTGTGCACGCGCAGCCCCGGCCACAGCGCATCAAAACACACGCGGTCGGTGTGGAAGGTGCTGCCGTACACCGCACGCGCATCGGGCGCGGGGTGGCTGGTGACGGACGCGGGCACGCTGGAGCCCATCTGCCGCACATACAGAAAGCTGCCGTGCGCATCCCGCAGCGCATCGTCGCGCCAGCGGGTGATGCCGGTCTGGTGCCAGCGGCTCCACCCTGCCCCATTGGCACGCAGGGTAACGCTGTAGCGGCCGTTGCCCAGCAGGTGCGTGGGCTCCAGCGCCTGGGCCCCAGGGGTGACGGGGCGCACATGGTCCGGCGTTTTCTGCTGGCGCGCGTGCAGCGGCAAGCGCGACGGCGTCGCCTGCAGGGTGGGCAACTCGCGCGGGGCGCGCTCCTGCAGCAGCGGCAGCACGGCCTCGATGCGTGCATGCGCCGTACCCCAGCGCTGGGCCACGCCACGCAGCAGCACATTGGCCAGCGCCACAATGGTCATGCCCTGGTGGTGGGCCATGTAGGTGCTGACCAGCGTGAGCCGCTCGCCATGCGTCTGGCGTTCGGGTGTGAAGTCCAGCGCCTCGTAAAAGCCGTAGCGCCCCCGCGCCGACAGTGCGGCCAGCGTGCGGAAGTTCGTGCAGGCTGCGCGGGCGTCTACCTGTGTTGCCAGCGCCGTGGCGTAGGGTGCAATCACCAGCTCGCCCACGGGCGTGCGGCGCAAAGCCAGGCGTGGCACACCCTGCGGCGCGTATTGGTACGCCAGGGTGTGGTCGCGCCCGGCATAGGCACATTCGGAAATGCCCCAGGGCATGTCCTTGCCCAGGCCTTGCACCAGCGCCACCTGCTCACGCAGGGCCGACCGCCCTGCCTCGCCCAGGGCACTGTGATACGGCTCGGCCATGACCAGCGTGGGCATGAGGTACTCGAACATCGAACCCGACCACGAACGCAGCACCGCATGGTGGCCGCTGGCAAAAAATGGCCGCCCCAGGGCCGCCCAGTGCTTCACAGGCAGGTCGCCCTTGGCCATGGCCAGCAGGCTGGTGGTGCGCGACTCGGACGCGAGCAGGTCATAGAACGAGGTGTCCAGCTGCTGCTCGTCCACGCGATAGCCAATGTGCAGCAGGTGCCGCCGGGGGTGGTAAAGAAACCGGAAATCGGCCTGCCAGGCCAGTGCATCCAGCGCCTCGGCCAGGGCCGAAAGGCGGCGCGTGGCCTCGGGCGCGCCGCCGCTGAGCGCAGCCTGCTGGTCGCGGTCCACCGACTGCAGCGTGGACAGATGGTCGGCCAGCAGCCACAGCAGTTCGTCGTGGGCCGTGGGCTGGCTGTGCACGATGGCTGGGTGGCGAGGCTGGGCCATGCTGTGCAGTTCGTCTTGCGCCTGCGCCAGCAGCGTACGAAACGCCGTGGCCTCGGGCAGGTGCGCGGGGTCAGGCGGGCGCATGCCCAGCAGGCGGCTCAGCGCCGATGGGTGCTGCAGCCCGCGCATGCCGGGGTGGTGGGTGCCCAGTCGGGGCTGCAGCCGCGCCAGCGAGGTGCGGATGGCCTGCTCACCGGCCTGCGGCGACAGTGGCTGCGCCGCCAGCGCGTTGCAGGCCTGCGCCACGGCCACCAGGTGGGCGCAGAGGTTGCCGCTGTCCACGGTGGACACATAACGCGGGAGCAGCGGCTGCAAGGTTTCGGTGTCGTACCAGTTCAGGAAGTGGCCCTGGTGCCGCTCCATGGCTTGCAGCATGGCCAGCGTGGCTTCAAGCCGGTCGAGCAGCTCCAGCGTGCCGATCCAGCCGAACTGGCGCGCGCAACTGGCGCTCAGCAAATACAACCCGATGTTGGTGGGCGAGGTGCGGTGCGCCACCATTTCATAAGGGGCGGTCTGCAGGTTATCGGGCGGCAGCTGGTGGTTGTGCGCATCCACGCAGCGCTCGAAAAAACGCCAGGTGTCGCGAGCCACGCCGTGCAGCAGGTCCTGGTCTTGTGCCGACAGCGTCGGGCTGCCCTGGCCGGGCGGCTCCCGGTTGGCCAACCACACCAGCAGTGGCGACAGCGCCCACAGCGCCAGCAGCGGCGCCACCAAGGCCCAGGGCGCCGAGGTGTCCTGGGAGCCCCCGGCCCACAGCACCGCGCCACAGCCCAGCGCCAGCAAGGGCGCCGCCCTGTGCCTGCGCAGCGTTGCGCCAAGGCCTGTCATCAGGGTGCTCTGCGCGGCCTCGGCCGTGGTCCACTCCAGCAGGTGCCAACGGCTTACGGCCTGCCGGTGCACGGTGCGCACCACGGCATCGCCCAGCAACTGGGCCTGCTGCGGCAGCAGGGCCAGGTGCCACACGCCACTGGCCAGGGCGCGCAACAAGTCACCCGATGCTTCGTGCACAAAACGCATGCCCAGCAGCCCAAACCGGCTCGGAACCCAGCCCGCCAGTGCTCCCATCAGGGGTGCGGCCACGTAGGCCATCACCACCAGCGCCAGCGTGCTGGCCAAGGGCAGACCCCACCCCGCCAAGGCCAGCACCACCAGCACCAGCGACGCGGGCGCCACGAGCGAGCGGCGCAGGTTGTCCAGCAGCTTCCAGCGGTTGATGCTCGAGAGGCCCCATCGATGGGCCTGGGCCAGAAAGGGCCACAGCTGCCAGTCGCCCCGCGTCCAGCGGTGCAGGCGGGAGGCTGCGGTGTCGCTGTGCTCGGGCTCGGCCTCCACCAGCGTCACATCGCTCACCACAGCGCAGCGTGCGAGCGCGCCTTCAAGCAGGTCATGGCTCAGCACCTGGTCGGCCGGCAGGCGCCCGCCCAGCACGGCGTGCACGGTGGCCACATGCAACAATCCCTTGCCGGTGAAACTGCCTTCGGCAAAAAAATCCTGGTACACGTCAGACGTCATGGCGCTGTAGGGGTCCAGCCCCTGCTGGCCCGCAAACAGCCACTGCCACAACGAGGTGGTGGCATGCGTGGGCAGTGGCGCTAGCACCCGGGGCTGCAGGATGCCGTAGCCCTGCACCACGCGCTGGCCGCCGGCATCCAGACGGGGCTGGTTCTCGGGATGCTCAGCCACACCCACCAGGCTGCGCAGGCGGCCCGGTGGCAGCTGCGTATCGCTGTCGAGCGTGAGCACATAGCGGGTCTGTGGTGCGAGGTGCGAGAGTTCGCCCATATCGATGAACGCCTCCGACACCCCGGTAGAGAGCGCGGCCACCAGCTGTTCGAGCTTGCCGCGCTTGCGCTCCCACCCAATCCACTGCTGCTGCGTGGGGCTGTAGGTGCGCGCGCGGTGCAGCAGCACAAAACGCGGGGCACTGCCCGTGGCGGTCGGGTGCTGCGCATTCAGTGCCTGCATCAAGCCCTGGGCATGGGCCAGCAGCGCGCCATCTTCGGGCAGGTCTTGCACATCGGCATCTACACCGTCGGTCAGCAGCGCAAACTGGGCACAGGGCTCGGGGTTGGCCAGGAAATGCAGGTGCAGGCGGTGCACCAGCCGGTCGATGGTGCCGGTGCTGCTGAGCAGCGCCGGGATGGCCACCAGCACGCGTGCCGATGCCGGAATGCCCGCTGGCAGCAGGTAGCGTGGCATGTAGGTGGGCCGGACGGATTCGCCAATGAGCCGGTTGACCACAGCCACCACGATCTCGGACACGGGCAGCAGCATCAAGACGGCCAGCAACGCCAGGCCTGCAAGATGGGCTGCGCTGGCTGCGGGCCCTGGCGAAGCACCCCACAAGGGCACCGTCAGCCAGGCCAGCAGGCCGAGCGAGCCCAACAGCAAAGCGCCCAGGTACAGCGGCACGCGTGACAAGCCCACGGCAGAACGCCACAGGGCCACTGCATCGGTGGCATGGCGGCGCGCACCCAGGGCATGCTCCAGCTGGCCGCGCCCGGCGCCTTGCAGCCAATAGCCCGCCAACGCCTGCGCACCTCCAGGCTCATCCCGAGGCTCACCGTCGGCGCCCGACATCAGCACCAGCAGCGCCTGCGCCACAGCGGCCTCGCCCTGCCCGCTGCGGGCCGACAGATTTTCAATGCCGTGCAAGGTGGTGTTGCGCGTAGCCTCATCTTCGGCCGCGAACACGGGCGACTGCAGCATGGCGCGCAGCACCAGGCTGGTCTGGCTGATGATGTCGGACCAGTCAGCCGCACCAATCAGCCGCAGCGCCGTGACGGCATTGCCCATGCTCAGTTGGTCCGCCGCCTGGTTGATCTGCTGCTGGGCCTGCAGCGCCACCAGGTCGGGCACAGCGGTCAACAACCACTGCTGCACGGGCGACGGCGTGCCTGCAGCGGTATGCCCACCTAACGTGCCGCGCCCCACCATCGACTGCGCCAGATGAGCGAGGAACACCGGGGCCACGCCACGCCTGTCCATCGCCGCGCAGGCCGCATCCAGCGTCAACACGCTCAGGTCCTTGCTACGGGCGGCGCACAGGCTGGCCAGCTCCTGCGCGGCCTTGTGGCTGGCCAGGCGCTCGGCCAGGCGGCGCAGGTTTTCGATGAGCACCACGCGCAAAGTGGTGGGCAGCGCCCACAGCTCCCCCTGGCTCAGCTCGCAGGTCTGCTGGTAGGCATTGAGGTAGTGCATCAACAGCGATTCATCAAACGCGCTGTCGGTGTGGGCCACAAACGACCACGCCACACCGTACACACGCGGCAGGCCCACCAGCGGTGCATCTTTGAGCACCGGCAACGAGCGGTAGTAACGCGGCGGCAGCCCGGCGCGGATCTCCTTGAGCTGGCTTTCGATCAGGTGGAAGTTGTCAAACAGCCATTCGGCGGCGGGGCTGATGGCATGCTCGTCATGCGGTGCGTCAAAAAGGTAGCGGTATGCGGCCCGCAGCGCACGGATGTTGCTCTGCAGGCGCGGGTAGAACGTGGTGCGGCCGAAGGGTGCCTTGCCTGCGTCGTGGGAGGCGCCCAGGTGCCGGCCATGCTCTTCGAAGCGGACCACGCCAAACACTTCGGCCCGCAGGGGCTCCAGCACCAAGCCTGCCCGGGCATCGAGCATGCGGTCCAGCGCGGCAGGAACCCAGGGCCATGGTGTACGTAAGCCCATGCGCACGCCCCCTATCGCACCAGCGATACGGCCCCCACCGCCAACGTAACCAAGAGTGCAACAGTCACCACATGTTCTGCTACCAGGGCCTGCAGCCATGCAGCGCCAGCAAGAAACTGGTCCAGCGGCCCCCGCAAAGCGCCGCAATGCACCAGATGTTCACCCAGGTGGGAAAGCTCCAGCAGCGACATGTCTGCTGGCTGCCCTACGCAAGACGTGTCCCACGCAGAGACAAGGGTGGATGGATGGGACATGGGCGGCTCCTGGTACACAAGGTGAATGGCGCAACCGCATTGCGGCTGCGCTCCGATCCTCTTGTACAAGGGGCCGGGGCCGCGAGTCTGTGCGCTGCCGAACAGACCACCAGAGAGGTCTTTTTCAGGGTAAAGGCAATCCACCAAGAACTGAAACGATCAGTTACCAATCAAACAGCGATGGTGTTCCCCCCGGGCAAGCGCCTTCAATCTGCAGCATGCGCAGCTTAGTCAGCGCGCCGCCTCCGGCCGAAAAGCCGCCGGGCCGGTCGCCCGCCGCCAGCACGCGATGGCACGGCACCACGGGCGCAAACGGGTTCAGCCCCAGCGCCTGCCCCACGGCGCGCGACAGGCCCTTGCCGCCCAGTTGCTCTGCCACCTCGCCATAGGTACGCGTCTGGCCCGGCGGTATGGCCCGGGCAATGGCATACACCTGCTGGTGAAACGGCGAGATGCCGGACATATCGAGCGGCACCTCGCACAGGTCGCGGGGTTGCCCCGCCAGCAGCGCCTGGATACCTTCGATGGCGCTGCGCACGGTGGCGGGAGGCTCCGCAAACTGCGCGCAGTGTGTATGGCTGCGCAGCAAACGCGCCCGGGTCGCCTCGGCATCCGCCTCGGGCAATTGCACGGCCACGATGCCGCCCGGACGCCAGGCCATGCCGCAGGTGCCGATGGCGGTGTCGAACAGCGCATGGCCGTGGCCAGGGGCGGCATCAGGCACAGTGCGGGCCCCTCCTTGCAGGTTTGGTGTTCACTACTCTTTTTATAGCTGTTAGCGCTTACTGGATAAGCGCTAGAGGCCAATTTTTCTCACATTTTTGGCACCAAGCCTGCGCCTGCGCCATCAATCGGCCCGCAGCGCCGCACGCAGTTGCGCGCCCAGCTCGGGCTTGGCGGCGAACGGGTCGGTGGGGTTGCGGCCCATCATCACGTCTTCCATGCGCGTCTGCACCGAGGCCAGGGCCTTGGGGTGGCTGTAGATGTAGAACTGGCCCTGGGCGGCCGCGTCAAACACCTTTTGCGCCACCTCGGCGGCAGTCACCTTGCCGCTGCCCACGGCCTTGTCACTCATGGCCTGGCCGATGAGCTGGCTCTTGGTGGGCTTTTCCACCGGCATGTCTTGCGGGCGGTTACGGTGGCTTTGGCTGATGCCAGTGGGCACGAAGAACGGGCACAACACGCTGGCGCCGATCTGGTCAGTGACCAGCGACAAGTCCTGGTACAGCGTCTCCGACAAACTGACCACTGCATGCTTGCTCACGTTGTAGATGCCCATGTTGGGCGCCGCCAGCAGGCCCGCCATGCTGGCGGTGTTGATGATGTGGCCGCGCCAGGCCGGGTCGGCCTTGGCCGCTGCCAGCATCATGGGCGTGAACAGGCGCACACCGTGCACCACGCCCCACAGGTTCACGCCCAGCACCCATTCCCAGTCCTTGACGGAGTTCTCCCACACCAGCCCGCCCGCGCCCACGCCCGCGTTGTTGAACACCAGGTGCGGCGCGCCAAAGCGCTGCTGCACATCGGCGGCCAGCTGCTCCATCTGCGCGGCGTTCGATACATCCACCTTGCGGGCCAGCACCTGGCTGCCTGCGGCCTGCATCTCGGCAGCGGCGGCGTCCAGCGCGTCCTGCTGCACATCCACCAGCACCAGGTTCATGCCGAGGCGGGCACCGATGCGCGCGCATTCCAGGCCAAAGCCCGAGCCTGCGCCGGTGAGGACGGCGGTTTTGCCAGCAAAGTTATCGATCATGTTTTATGTCTCCTATAGGTTGTCAGTGGTTTATTGGATGCAGTGTTAAAAACCCAGGGCGGCGCTGACGCCGACACACGGCTTCGACAGGCTCAGCCCGAACGGGTGGAGGTCGTCGGGTGCGATGCGATAAAAAGACGCCGTTGCTCAGGACGAAACGGGCTTCAGCACATAGCCGATACGCGGGAAGTGAACATGGACCGTCCCCGCACGCGGGTCCGTGCGCCGCAGCGTGTAGCGGGTGCGGGTGGCGGCGATCAGCTCGCCCTCGGTGGGCTCCGTGCCAAAGCTCTCGGCCGCAATCGTGACCCGGCTGCCCAGCGCAATGCCGTGCTCGTCCTGGAACACATCGTCGGTCAGCGGCAGCGGCTCCATGCCCGCCGCCACGGTGATGGCGTCGGCCGCGCTGAACTTTTCCATGCGGCCATGGCCCAGCGCAGCGATGCGGTCCATCCACTCCAGCACGGCGGGCGTGGCCGCAAAGATGTCGGCCATCACCGGCACACACTGGCGTGTGAACCACAGCGGGTGATAAGCAGCTAAGTCGGCCAGGCAGGGCTCGGCGCCAAACAAAAAATCGTGCTCTTCGGCCATGTGGGCGATGCGGCGCAGGTACGAGCGGTAGGCGGCCGTGGCGTCCTGCGGGCGCAGGCGCTGCATGCCCGTGCTCATCTCGCGGCGGTCTTCGCCAAACACTTGCGCGGCGGCGGGCGGCAGGTTGGCAAACAGCACGGCTGCGCCCTTGGGCTGCAGGTTGTAGGCCATGGCGGCCCAGAACAGCGTGCTATCCGCCCACTGTGCAAACACGCGCGCCACGCCCTTGAGGTGCGGCGGGTACAGCACCGGTTCGGGGTGCTCGTGCTCCAGCACGTCGCAGATCAGGGCCGAGTCGCAATAGATGTCGGCGCCGATCTGCAAAAACGGCGTCTTGCGGTAGCCGCCCGTGAGCGCCACCACATCGGGCTTGGGCATGACGCTGGGGATGATGACGGACTTCCAGGCCAGTTGCTTGAAGCCGAGCACCGCACGGATCTTTTCGGAAAACGGCGACGAGGGGTAGTGGTGCAGGATGAGGTGGGACATGGGGTTCTCCGCAAAATTCTGTAGGGTGAATCAGGCCGGGAGCGCGCGGGTCAAGATGGCGTCAAGGTTTACACCCGCACCCAGCGTGCCAAAGCTGTAGCCCCAGTCGCCGCCCAGGCGCGAATCGCAGAACGCGCCGAACACGCTGGCGGGTGCGCTGCGGAACAGCAGCGCGGCCTGCACGGCCATGGCCACGTCTTGCGCGAGGCGGCGGGCCTCGGCCTCGGTCGTCATGGCGTCCACGCGCAGGGGCAGCGCGCTGGCCATGCGGTCCAGCGCCGGGTGGGCGCCGCGTGCGGGGGCCAGTTCGTCGGCCAGGGCTGCTGCGGTATCGGCACGGCGCACGGCGCGCAGCAAGTCGAGCGCCATGATGTTGCCCGCGCCTTCCCAGATGGAGTTGAGCGGCATCTCGCGGTAGATGCGGGCCATCACGCCCTCGCCGCCCTCCTCCACATAGCCGTTGCCGCCCAGGCATTCCATGGCCTCTTGCGCAAACACGCTGCCGCGCTTGCAGACCCAGAACTTGGCCACGGGCGTGAGGAGGCGGGCCATGATGGCCTCGTGCTCGTTCTTTTCTTTGTGATCAAAAGCACTCGCAAGCCTTATGGATAGTGCGGTAGCCGCTTCACTTTCGAGAGCAAGGTCGGCCAGCACGTTGCGCATCAGCGGCTGCTCGATGAGCTTCTTGCCAAAGGCCGAGCGCTGGCGCGTGTGGTGCAGCGCGATGCTGAGCGCCTGCCGCATGAGGCCGCTGGTGCCCAGGGCGCAGTCCAGCCGGGTCATGGTGCCCATCTCCAGGATCTGCGCCACGCCCCGGCCCTCCTCACCCACGCGCCAAGCCATCGCGTCGATGAACTCGACCTCGGAGCTGGCGTTGGCGTGGTTGCCCAGCTTGTCCTTGAGGCGCTGGATGCGGATGGTGTTGACGGCACCGTCACCACCATCGGGCAGCACGCGCGGCAGAAAGAAGCAGGTGAGCCCGCCAGGCGCCTGCGCCAGGATCAGGAACGCATCGCACATGGGGGCCGAGAAGAACCATTTGTGGCCGGTGATGCGGTAGCGCGCGCCCCAGGCGTCGTCGCCATCGGGCACGGCCTGCGTGGTGTTGGCACGCACGTCCGATCCGCCCTGCTTCTCGGTCATGCCCATGCCCATGGTGAGCGCGGATTTTTGCGAGAACAGCGCGAGGCGTGGGTCGTACTGCGTGCTGGCCAGGCCCGCGCTCCAGTCGGCCCACACGGCGGCATTGCCACGCAAGGCGGGCGTGACGGCATAGCTCATCGACACGGGGCAGAGGATGGAGGGCTCGGCTTCGGTGAACAGCATGAAGCCTGCGGCCCGCTCGATGTGCGCGTGGCCCGTGTCCTGGCGCGACCAGGGTGTGGCATGCAGGCCGTGGCGCAGGGCGGCCCCCATCAGCGCGTGGTAGCTGGGGTGGAACTCCACCACATCGGTGCGGTGGCCAAAGCGATCATGCGTGCGCAGCTGGGGCTTGTAGGTGTTGGCAAGGCGCGCATGGGTCGCCATCTCCGCCGAGCCCATCTCCGCGCCCAATGCCGTCAGGCTCGCCAGCGGCAGGCTGGGGGCATGCAGGCGCAGCGCGTCCTGCAGGGGCTGGTTGGTGGTGAAGAGGTTGGCATCGGCCCAGGGCGTGCTCTGGTTGAACACGTCATGGGTGGCAGCAAGACTGGCAACGGTCATGGCGGCTCCTCAGGCGGTGGGGCTGTCACCCCGCCTCAGCATTTCAACGTGCGGGATATCGTCTTCCAGATACTCGTCAGACACAGCCTCAAAGCCCAGGCTGCCATAAAAGCCCTGCAGATGCGCCTGTGCGCTGATGCGGATGCCCTGCCCCGGCCACACCTGGCTGCAGCGGGCAATGCCCTCCTGCATCAGCGCCCTGCCCGTGCCATTGCCACGCGCCTCCTTGGCGGTCACAACACGGCCGATGGAGGGCTCGGGGTAATTCACACCCGGGTCCGCCACGCGCAGGCAGGCCTGCAGCATGCCGGCGTCGTCGTAGCCCAGCAGGTGGTAGGACTGCTTGTCCGCTTCGTCCGGGTCCTGGTAAGGGCCCTGCTCCAGGATGAAGACCTTGCAGCGCAGGGCCAGGGCGTCATGCAGCGCATGCACGCCCAGGTCGTCGAAGCGGGCCCAGGTCCACTTCAGCATCGTCAGATCAGCTTGACGAGTTGCTTGCCAAAGTTCTTGCCCTTGAGCAAGCCCAGGAAGGCCTCGGGCGCTGCCGCAATGCCTTGGGCAGTGGTTTCGCGCGGGCGCAGCTTGCCGGTGCCGACCAGCGTGCCCAGTTCCTTGAGGGCATCGGGCCAGACTTCCATGTGCTCACTCACGATGAAGCCTTCGACCTTCATACGGTTGATGAGCATGAGCGCGGGGTTGGCCATGGGCAGCGGCGCGCCGTCGTAGCCGGCGATCATGCCGCACAGCGCGATGCGGCTGAAGGCGTTCATGCGCAGCATCACGGCGTCCATGATCCAGCCGCCCACGTTCTCGAAGTAGCCGTCGATGCCGTTGGGGCAGGCTTCCTTCAAGGCCTTGGACATGGCTTTCACATCGCTGTGTTCCTTGTAGTCGATGCAGGCGTCAAAGCCCAGCTCCTCCACCGCGTACTTGCACTTCTCGGCGCCACCGGCAATGCCCACGGCGCGGCAGCCGCGCGCCTTGGCCAGCGCGGCAAACGCGCTGCCCACGGCGCCGGTGGCTGCGCTCACCACCACGGTGTCGCCTTCCTTGGGTGCAATGATCTTGACCAGGCCGTAGTACGCGGTAACGCCGGGCATGCCCACGGCGCCCAGGTAGTGCGACAGCGGCACGTGGGCGGTGTCCACCTTGCGCAGCGCGCCCACAGCGTTACCGTCCACCACGCTGTACTCCTGCCAGCCGCCCATGCCCACCACCTTGTCGCCCACGGCGTACTTGGGGTGGCGGCTTTCGGCCACCTCGCCCACGGTGCCGCCGATCATGACTTCGCCCAGGCCTTGCGAAGCCGCGTAGCTCTTGCTCTCGTTCATGCGGCCGCGCATGTAGGGGTCCAGGCTCAGGTAGTGGTGGCGCACCAGCACCTCGCCGTCCTTGAGCGCGGGGGTATCAGCGGCCACCAGCTTGAAGTTGCTGGCCACGGCTTCGCCCTGGGGACGGTTGTCGAGAACGATTTGTTGATTGCGTGGCATGAAAGGCTCCTTCAGAATGTCTATGACTATGAATTCAATAGCTGCTAGCGCTTATGGATAAAGCGCTAGAAGCCCATTTGACTTAAAAATTTGGCTCAATCGGTGGAAATGACCTTGAGGTCATTCACATTGCGCCCGTCCACCGGCAGGCGCTTGACGTACTTGAACGTGCCAGTGGCGTGGCAGCACACCTTGCCTTGGGCGTCGACCACCGTGCCCTCGGTAAACGCCATGGTGGCCGTGCGATGCATCAGCCGCCCCTTGGCCACCAGCGGCCCGCGCGCGGGTTGCATGAAACTGGTCTTCATCTCGATGGTGACCACACCCATGTCGGGCGTCACACTGCGCGCCGCCGTGGCCATGGTCACGTCTAGCAGCGTCATCGACGCGCCGCCGTGCGTCACGTCAAAGGAGTTCAGGTGCTCGGGTTGGGCTTCGTAGTGCAGTTCAGACTCGCCACCTTCCATGCGGTGCAGCGTAAAGCCAAGGTGGCTGACAAAGGGGATTTCGACGCCGAATTTCAGCAAGGGCAACTCCGGTTTTCAGAACAAAAAAGCGAGCATAACGAACGCTGCCCGCCCCTCCTACCCTGTGGTCAACCGCCCGTAACAATGCTCACGCCGCCATCGACCGCCAGCCATTGGCCGGTGATGTGCTTGCCCGCATCCGACGCGTACAGCGCGCACAAGCCCTTCAGGTCTTCATCATCGCCCAGGCGGCCCAGGGGCGCATGTGCCGCCAGTGCCTCCTCGCCCATGGCCTTGAGGGTACCCACCGTCATCTTGCTGGGGAAAAAGCCCGGGCAGATCGCGTTGACGCGGATGTTGTACGCGCCCCATTCGGCCGCCAGCGCCCGCGTGAAGTTGATCACTGCGCCCTTGGAGGTGTTGTAAGCAATGGTGTTCATGCCCTTGGGGTTGCCACCCAGGCCCGCGATGGACGCCAGGTTGATGATGCTGCCGCTGCGCCGGCCAATCATGCTGTGCTTGGCGATGTGCTGGCTCAGGATGAAGTAGCCGCGCACGTTGAGGTTCATCACCTTGTCCCAGGCCTCCACAGGGTGGTCTTCGGCGGGCGCTCCCCAGGCCGCACCGGCGTTGTTAACCAGGATGTCCACATGGCCCATGCGCTCCAGCGTCTCATCGGCCAGGCGGCGGATGTCGTCTTCCTTGGCGCAGTCGGCGGCGATCCAGCGCGCGTCGATGCCTGCGGCCTGCAGGTCAGCGGCGGCTTCTTCCAGGTCGGAGGCCTTGCGCGAGCTGAGCATGATCTTGGCGCCCGCCTCGCCCAGCGCGTGGGCCAGTTGCAGGCCCAGGCCCCGCGAGCCACCGGTGACCAGCGCGGTCTTGCCTGTCAGGTCAAAGAGTTGTTGGATGGTGCGTGTCATGTGAATGTCTCCTTGGATTTTTGCCAGTCGATGGATGTTCTCGGACCACGGCCCGGCGCTGGGGAGCGCCGGCCAGGGGGTGGAATGCAGGCAGCCATTGTGCGGCGCCAAGAGGCTGCATTGTGTCGCCGCCGCGTCCGCTCCGCACCGGGCCAGCCACGTTGCCCCAGCGTCAGCTTTGCGAGTCAGCCTGGAGCCGCGCACGCACGGCGATCAGCGCCACACCCACCGCAGCCACCACGCCGCCGCCCACCATCAGCACCCAGCCCGTGGGCTCGTCCGTGCGGGCGATCGCGATGCCCAGCACCAGCGTGAGCAGGCCGCCGTAGATCAGCACCCAGATCAGCTTTTGCAGCCGCTGCAACGTGTGCGGAGCCGCCATCAGAACGCCTCTTCCGGAAAGCTGGCGCAGGTCGCGTCGCGCGTGCTGACCACTTGCAGCCAGGCGCCGATCTTGGGCAGCTCGTAGTGGAAGAAGAAGCGCATCGCACCCATGCGCCCCACGCTGGCAGGCTGGGCCAGCGCAGCATCGGCCTGCAGGGTGGCCAGCGCCACATCCAGCCACACCCAGGCCAGCACCGTGTGGCCAAAGGCCTGCATGTAGGGCACGGCGTTGGCCAGCGCATCAGCCGGTTGCCCTGTGGCCCAGGCGGCCTTGGTGGCAGCGCCCACGTCCTGCAACGCCTTGCCCAGCGCGTTGGCATGGGCGGCGAGTGCGGGCACCTGGAGGGCGCGCTCGATGGTGCCGTTGATGCGCCCTGCCAGCAGCTGCAGGCCGCGCCCGCCTTCCATCAGCACCTTGCGGCCCAGCAGGTCCATGGCCTGAATGCCGTGGGTGCCTTCGTGGATCATGTTCAGCCGGTTGTCGCGCCAGTACTGCTCCACCGGGAAATCGCGCGTGTAGCCATAGCCACCATGGATCTGGATGGCCAGGCTGTTGGCCTCCAGGCACCATTCGCTGGGCCAGCTTTTGGCGATGGGGGTGAGCACCTCCAGCAACATGCGGGCGTCATCGGCCGATGCCGCATCGGCGGTGTGCATTTCGTCCACCAGGCGCGCGCAGTACAGGTTGAGCGCCAGGGCGCCCTCGCCGTAGGCCTTTTGCGCCAGCAGCATACGTTTCACATCGGCGTGTTCGATGATGCGCACCTGGGGCTGTGCGGCGTCTTTGACCACGGCCACCGCACCGTCCTTGGGGCCTTGCACGGGGCGGCCCTGGGGGCGGTTCTTGGCATAGTCCAGGCTGGCGTAGTAGCCCGCCAGACCCAGCATGGTGGCGGCCATGCCGATGCCGATGCGCGCCTCGTTCATCATGTGGAACATGCAGTGCAGGCCCTTGCCGGGCTGGCCCACCAGGTAGCCCACGGCGCCCGCCTGGCCATCCACCGGGTACGTCCCCTCGCCAAAGTTCAGCAGCGTGTTGGTGGTGCCGCGCCAGCCCAGCTTGTGGTTCAGGCCCGCCAGCGCCACGTCGTTGCGCACACCGGTCAGCTGGCCGTTGGTGTCCACCAGCTTCTTGGGCACGATGAAGAGCGAAATCCCCTTGGTGCCCGGCACCAGCTTGCCATCGGGCCCAGGGATCTTGGCCAGCACCAGGTGCACGATGTTTTCGGTCAGCTCATGGTCGCCAGAGCTGATCCACATCTTGTTGCCCTTGAGGCGGTAGCGGGGACCGAGCGGGTCGCTCTCAAAGCCCTCGCCATCCGGCACGGCGCGTGTGGCCACATCTGACAGGGACGAGCCCGCCTGTGGCTCCGACAGGCACATGGTGCCCGACCAGCGACCGTTGAATTCATTGAGCGCAAACACCTGCTTTTGCAGGTCGGTGCCATGCACCATGAGCAGGTTGGCGTTGCCCGAGGTCAGCAGGTTGGAGCCGATGCTGATCGACGCCACCGCAAAAAAGCTGTTGGCCGCCGCATCCACCGTGTAGGGCAATTGCATGCCGCCAATGTCGTAGTCCTGCGCGGCGCTCAACAGGCCCGACTCTGCGTAGGCACGGCGCGCCTCATAGGTGGCCTGCGGCAGCACCACGCGCAGGGTGCCATCGGGCTCGGTCTCGGTGCGGGGTTCTTCGGTGTCCACCACGCGGTTGAAGGGGGCGTACTTCTCGCGGGCGATGCGCTCTGAGGTGTCGAGCACCGCGTCGAAGGTTTCGCGCGAGTGGTCGGCAAAGCGCTCGCGGGCTTGCAGCTTCTCGGCGTCGAGCCACTGGTACAGCAAGAAATCGACGGTGGGGCGTAGGCTCATGGCGTTTACATTAAAAACAGCCTCTAGCGCTTATAAATCAAGCGCAAGCAGCTATAAAAATAGGAGTATCGAAGTCCATAAAAAACCCCGCTACAGCATCACTCAACTCAGTGACACTGCACGCGGGGTAGTTCCGGTTGCGAAACCGCAGCGAGATCAGAACACTTCAAAAATGCCCGCAGCGCCCATGCCGCCGCCGATGCACATGGTCACGCACACGCGCTTGACGCCGCGGCGCTTGCCTTCGATGAGGGCGTGGCCCGTGAGGCGCTGGCCCGACACACCGTAAGGGTGGCCCACGGCGATGGCACCGCCGTTCACGTTCAGGCGATCGGCCGGAATGCCCAGCTTGTCGCGGCAGTACAGCACCTGCACGGCAAAGGCTTCGTTCAGCTCCCACAGGTCGATGTCCTGCACCGTGAGGCCCAGCTTTTTCAGCACCTTGGGCACGGCAAACACGGGGCCAATGCCCATTTCGTCGGGCTCGCAACCGGCCACCGCAAAGCCCAGGAAACGGCCCAGGGGCTTGAGACCCTTCTTGCTCGCGTACTCTTCGCTGGTCACCACGCAGGCGCCTGCGCCGTCGCTGAACTGGCTGGCGTTGCCGGCCGAGATCAGGCCACCGGGCAGTGCCGAGCGCAGGCCGCTGATGGCCTCCACCGTGGTGCCTTCGCGCGTGCCTTCGTCGCGGCTCACAGTCACTTGCTTGGTGATCAAACCCAGCGTCTTGTCGGCCACGCCGGCTGTGACGGTGATGGGGGCGATTTCTGCATCAAACAGGCCAGCGGCCTGCGCAGCGCAAGCCTTTTGCTGGCTGGCCGCGCCGTATTCGTCCATGGCTTCGCGGCCAATGTTGTAGCGCTTGGCCACTTGTTCGGCGGTCTGCAACATGCTCCAGTAGATCTCGGGCTTTTGCTTGGCCAGCGCCAGGTCCTGGATCATGTGCAGGTTCATCTCCTGCTGCACGCACGAGATGCTTTCGACACCACCGGCCACATACACGTCGGCTTCACCGGCAATGATGCGCTGCGCTGCCATGGCAATGGTCTGCAGGCCCGACGAACAGAAGCGGTTGACGGTGACGCCAGAAGCCGTGATGGGCAGGCCAGCCTTCAGCGCAATCTGGCGCGCGATGTTGCTGCCGGTGGCGCCTTCGGGCGTGGCGCAACCCATGATGACGTCCTCCACGTCAGCGCCGTCGATGCCGGCGCGCAGCACAGCGTGCTGCACGGCATGGCCGCCCAGCGTGGCGCCGTGCGTCATGTTGAAGGAACCCTTCCAGCTCTTGGCAAGCGGGGTGCGGGCGGTGGAAACGATCACTGCGGAGGTCATGGGGAAATCCTTTCAGGGGTGGAACGCACCGATGGCCGCCAAAGGCGTGCGCATCCGGTGCGGCTTCACTGCATCAATCAATTCGATCGGATCAAGCGATCCAGCGATCAGGCAAATGCCTTGCCTTCGGCTGCCAGCTTGGCCAGCAGCGGAGCGGGCTTCCAGAACTCCGCATCGTCGTTGGGGTTCTTGGCAAAACGGTCCATGGCCTGCACCACGTTGAACAGACCCACTTCGCTGGCGTAGTGCATGGGGCCGCCACGGTGGATGGGGAAGCCGTAGCCGGTCAGGTACACCATGTCGATGTCGCCGGACTTGCTGGCAATGCCGTCTTCCAGGATGTGCGCGCCTTCGTTGACCAGAGCGAACACCAGGCGCTGCACGATTTCTTCGTCCGAAATCTTGCGTGGCGTGATGCCGAGTTCCTTGCGGTGGTCTTCGATCATCTTGTTGACCAGGTCGCTCGGGATCGCGTCGCGCTTGCCGGCCTGGTAGTCGTACCAGCCTGCGCCGGTCTTCTGGCCAAAGCGGCCCAGTTCACACAGCTTGTCGGCCGTGCGGCTGTACTTCATGTCGGCGCGCTCGACGGCGCGGCGCTTGCGGATCGCCCAGCCGATGTCGTTGCCCGCCAGGTCGCCCATGCGGAACGGGCCCATGGCAAAGCCGAACTTCTCGACGGCCTTGTCCACCTGCTGGGGCGTGCAGCCTTCGTCCAGCAGAAATCCTGCCTGGCGGCTGTACTGCTCGATCATGCGGTTGCCGATGAAGCCGTCGCATACGCCCGAGACCACCGAGGTCTTCTTGATCTTCTTGCCGATGGCCATCACGGTGGCCAGCACGTCCTTGGCGGTCTCTTTGCCACGCACCACTTCCAAGAGCTTCATCACGTTGGCAGGGCTGAAGAAGTGCATGCCCACCACGTCCTGCGGTCGCTTGGTAAACGCTGCGATCTTGTCCACGTCGAGCGTGGAAGTGTTGGAGGCCAGGATGGCGCCGGGCTTGGCCACGGCGTCGAGTTGCTTGAACACGGCTTCCTTGACGCCCATTTCTTCGAACACGGCCTCGATGATGAGGTCGCAGTCCTTCAAGTCGTCGTAGCTCAGCGTGGTGGTCAGCAGGGCCATGCGCTGTTCGTACTTGTCTTGCTTGAGCTTGCCCTTCTTGACCTGGGCTTCGTAGTTCTTCTGGATGGTTGCGATGCCACGGTCCAGGGCTTCCTGCTTCATCTCCAGAATCTTGACGGGGATGCCCGCGTTCAGGAAGTTCATGGAGATGCCGCCGCCCATGGTGCCTGCGCCAATCACGCCCACCTGCTTGATGTCGCGCTTGGGGGTGTCGGAGGCCACATCAGGGATCTTGCTCGCTGCACGCTCGGCCATGAACAGGTGGCGCAGTGCGCGCGACTCGGGGGTCCACATCAGGTTGATGAACAGCTCACGCTCGACCAACATGCCTTCTGCAAACTTCTTCTTGGTGGCGGCTTCGACGGCGTCCACGCACTTGGGCGGGGCCGGATAGTTCTTGGCCATGCCGTTGACCATGTTGCGGGCGAACTGAAAGTACGCGTCGCCCTCGGGGTGTTTGCAGGGCAGATTGCGCACCAGCGGCAGGGGGCGTGCATCGGCCACACTTTGTGCATAGGCCAGGGCTTCTGCCGCCAGCGATTCGGCCGACGCGGCCATCTTGTCAAACAGCTTCTGCCCAGGCATGGCGCCAATCATTTCGCTCTTGACGGGCTCGCCGCTCACGATGAGGTTGAGCGCGGCTTCGACACCGATCACGCGCGGCAGGCGCTGCGTGCCGCCCGCGCCAGGAATCAGGCCCAGTTTCACTTCGGGCAACGCAATCAAGCAGCCAGGGGCCGCAATGCGGTAGTGGCAGCCAAGGGCCAGTTCCAGGCCGCCGCCCATGGCGACAGTGTGCATGGCGGCAACGACCGGCTTGGAAGAGTTCTCGATGGCGGCGATCACCGACAGCAGATTGGGCTCTTGCAAAGACTTGTCGGTGCCAAATTCTTTGATGTCGGCGCCGCCTGAAAACGCCTCACCGGCCCCGGTGATGACGATGGACTTCACGGCGGCGTCAGCGTTGGCACGGTTCAACCCGTCCACAATGCCTTGGCGGGTCGCAAGACCGAGCCCGTTGACAGGTGGATTCGACATGGTGATCACGGCAACGGCGCCGTGGACTTTGTATTCAGCGGTCATGCTGTTGTCCCTTGGAAAGTAAAAAAGAACGATCGTGCGATTTTATTGTAGAGGCTGCCACTGACTTTGCCAGTGACAGGGGGTATCTATTTGTCCCGCCCGGGACAAGATGCGGGCCATGCCCCACAGAAAGCGATAAGCAGCGATGTCACCTTTAGAACGTGTTTACGATCTCGCAGGGAATCGCGTTGGAGCGCAATCGGGATGAGTGGATGCTTTGGATGCGCCGCATGGGCTCGTGCCCATGCAAGCAGCCGGAGCGTTCAATCGCCCGATTTCGCTCCAACCCTTCGGGCAGCGGTCTTTGCGGGCGGTCTGCGGTGTTGCGGCGCTTGCCAATAGCCTAGCTATTGGCTGCTCCCCGCGCCTTGCATCCCATCCCGCAAAGACCGCTGCGCGACCCCTGGGAGATCCTAAACACGTTCTTAGCGCGATGCCCCATGCAAAAGCCCCTCGCACGGGGCTTTTGCAGCGGTCGCTCGGCACATTAGCTGAAAGCGGCTTCGAGGGCGTGCAGCCCTACTTTCGGGTCCAGCATGCCGTTGTAAATCGCCGGAATTTCACGGTCAATGCCCAGCAGGTGGTACACCGCCACCATCGCACAGCGCACCGAATATTCGACAGTGAACACCACATCACCGTCCATTTCGACAAACTGCCCCAGAAAAGCGAAGTTCTGCGAACCCTCGGGGAGCACCAAAGGACGGTCGCCCGCAGCGCGGCAGGCAAACAGGGCCGACGCGTAAGGCAGCATCACGGTGGTGACGTCGGTAGTAGCCAGCGCATGGTCGAGCAGGTCCTCAAAACCCATCTGGTGAATGAGCTCGGTGAGGATCTCTTTGCCCGTGGCCTGCGACATGGGCTTGCGCACGTAATCACCCAGGTTATCTACCTGAAACCCGTACCCCCACAGCGTGTAAGTGCCCTGTGCCTGGCCATAAAAATGGGGCTGATAGGGCACCACCACCGACAGATGCCAGCCGGATTCGTACCAGGTCATCAAAGCCCCGGTGCCGGGCTGGTTGCCCGAGTATTCGGTGATGCGCTGCAGGAGGCGGTCGTCGCGCATGGTGAGCGTGAACGACTCCCACTTGTGCTCATCGACATTGCCGCAGAACGCGGTGGGACGGCCGAAGTCAGGGGCCTTTTGGGCAATCTTTTCCCACAATGCCCAGCCGTGGTCTTGCCGGTCGCGCACCAACGCAGGCACATCGTCGTTGCCACCATAGCGCGCGTCAGGCGTGATGGAGCCCAGCGTGAAAAAGGCCAGGTCGTCGGCGCCCAGGTCCAGCGTGACGCTGGTCGCTGCGGTGGTGGAGGTACCCCGCCCTTTTTCCACCTGCAGTGCGGTTGCCCTGCGTGTGCCATCGGGCTGCTCTGCAAACGTGGCATCGGTCACGCGGTGACCAAAGCGCACATCCACGCCCTGCTCCATCAGCCAGCGCTGCAGCGGCACAACGAGCGAATCGTATTGGTTGTATTTGGTGCGCTTGACACCGGCAAGGGTATGGATGCGCGGAAACTCCTGCACGAACCGCAGGAAATAGCGGCGCAACTCGATGGCGCTGTGCCACTTCTGGAACGCAAACGTCGTGCGCCACATGCGCCAGAAATTCGTCTGAAAGAACGCCTCGTCAAAAAACTCGTCGATGCGACGGCTGCCGATATGGTCTTCGCTGAGCGCCAGCAGGCGCAGCATCTGCACGCGATGCCCCATCGAAAAACCCAGCTTCTGTGCGTCGGCAATCACATGACGGGCATCGATGAGGCGGGCTTGTGCATGGGTCTGCACTTGGGTGTTGAACTGGCGGCATTCCTCACGCACCGACAGGCCCGGGTTTTCCAGTGAGGGAATGCTTTCGAACAGGTCCCACAGGCACAGGTAGGTTTCGTCGGTCAGCATGCGGCCGCCACGCGTCACCCATGTCTGGGGAGCTTGTGCGTTGGGCGCAGCGCCGCCGTCCAGCGAGCCACCGGGCATATCGGTCTCTTCGAGAATGTGAATATGGCTGGCCGGAACCTTGCCGTCACGGATGGCAAAGGCGGCAACCGACATACCCGCAATGCCGCCCCCAACGATCCACAGCTGTGCTGTCTGGGGGTTGGCAAGCGAAGGCGTTGGACTGTGTTTTTTCATGCGATGACTTCCCGTGGGTAAAAAAGAGCGCCCGGCGAAATCTGCAGCCAACGCAGCAAAAGCGTCGCATACGGGTGCCTCAGTCACGCGTCCGCAAAAGACGAAACGCTGTGGACACAAGATTTATACGCTCGCCACATGACCACACTGCACCGCAGCCACGCCGCATGCAGATGCAGATCAAAAAGCAGTGGCCTGCGCGCGAAAAAAAAACCCCGACAGCGACGCCGGGGCTTGAAATATCGCAATGACAATCCTTTGTTTTTTTTCAGACTTCTAACCATTCCTTGCGCACGTAGTTGTCCGCGCGCAGGCTTTCGGGGGTGCCCTGAAACACGATGGAGCCGTGCCCCATGACCAGCGCCCGGTCCGAGATCTTCATCGCAATGGTGAGCTTTTGCTCGATCAACAGCACCGAAATGCCCCGGGCCTTGATGGTCTGCAGATACTGCCCCACCAGCTCGACGATCTTGGGCGCAAGACCTTCAGTGGGTTCATCGATGATGATGAGATCAGGGTCCCCCATGAGCGTGCGGCACAGCGTGAGCATCTGTTGCTCGCCACCCGACATCACCCCCGCCTCGGTGTGCTGGCGCTCCTTGAGGCGCGGGAACATGGTGTACATATCGTCGAACGACCAGCGGCTGCTCTTTCCTTTGCCTTTCTGGCCCAGCAGCAA
Source organism: Acidovorax radicis (assembly GCF_020510705.1). Lineage (NCBI taxonomy): Bacteria > Pseudomonadati > Pseudomonadota > Betaproteobacteria > Burkholderiales > Comamonadaceae > Acidovorax > Acidovorax radicis. Next base: position 2,401,669 of record NZ_CP075184.1, on the reverse strand, counting down.
GTTCTGGTGCACGGTGAGGTTGGGAAACACGTCGCGGCTCTCGGGCACATAACCGATGCCCAGGTGGGCGATCTCGTAGGCTTTCTTGCCACGGATGTCCTGGCCCTTGAAGTTAATGGCTCCCTCCCAGTCCACCAGGCCCATGATGGCCTTGGCGGTGGTCGAGCGGCCCGAACCGTTGCGGCCCAGCAGCGCCACGATCTCGCCGGGTTGCACATCAAAGCCCACGCCATGCAGCACATGGCTCTTGCCGTAGTAGGCATGAAGGTTGTCTATTTTCAGCATAAGTCAGTGTCCCGCACCCTGTTCATCGGCCACGGCAGAGCCCAGATAAGCCTCCTGCACGCGCGGGTTAGCGCGCACCTTGTCGGGGGTATCGAAAGCGATCACCTCGCCATAGACCACCACGGCGATCCGGTCAGCCAGGCCGAACACCACCCCCATGTCGTGCTCCACCGTGAGCAGCGTGCGGCCTTCGGTGACTTCCTTGATGAGATGGATGAACCGCATGGTCTCGGTCTTGCTCATGCCGGCCGTCGGTTCGTCCAGCAAGATCACATTGGCACCGCCCGCAATGGTGATGCCGATCTCCAGCGCGCGCTGCTCGGCATAGGTAAGGTTCATCGCCAGCGTGTCGCGCTTCTTGTCGAGCTTGATCATCTCCATGAGCTCTTTGGCACGCTGGTTGGCATCGCGCAAGCTCGACAGAAAACGCAGGAACGTGTACTTGTAGCCCATGCTCCACAGCACGCCACAGCGCAGGTTCTCGAACACGCTCAGCTTGGGGAAGATGTTCGTGATCTGAAAACTGCGCGACAGCCCCTGGCGGTTGATCTCATACGGAGGCAATCCGTTGATACGCTGGCCGTTCAAGATAACGTCGCCACTGGTGGGGGCAAAACGCCCGCTGATCAAATTGAACAGCGTGGATTTACCGGCACCATTGGGGCCGATGATGGCCACGCGCTCTCCCGGCGTCACCGCCAAATTCGCCCCTCGGATGATTTCAGTCTTGCCAAAACTCTTGCGCAGGTCACGCAGCTCGAGGGCATAGGTTGCATTGTCAGCCGCCATGGTTACTAGGCCCCCCCACGCTTGATTTCATGTTCAATTTCTTCCTGAATCTGGCTCCATTGGCGCACAAACTGGCGCCGGCAGAGCTCAAAAAGCCCAAACCCTGTCAGCATCACAAAAACAGCGCCAAACCAGGTGTTGTAGCCCGTGGCATTGAGCGTTGCCCCCAGGAACGTGAGCTCTGGCCCCAGCGCGGCATTGAGCTGCAGGTGGTAGGTCATCTCGATCATGCAAGCGGCGCCCAGCACCCCCACCAACCCCGCACCCGCAAGACCCAGATACGACGTCCAGAGTTGCCGCAGCTTGCCGTATTTGGCCAGGCGCAAATTCATCATGACCAGGCTGGCCACACCACCGGGCGCATACATCACCATGAAAAGGAACACCAGCCCCAGGTAGAGCAGCCAGGCCTTTGACAGCTCGGACAACAACACCGAGGCGAGCACCAGCAGGACCGCACCGATGATCGGCCCGAAGAAGAACGTGGCCCCACCCAGAAAGGTGAACAACAGGTAGCCCCCGGAGCGAACCACATTCAGGCTGTCAGCGCCGGTCACGATCTCAAAATTGATGGTGGCCAGCCCACCACCGATGC